>NZ_JABJUQ010000007.1:2822500-3917500 GCF_013155385.1 Bacillus sp. WMMC1349
CCTTCCGATACGGCTACCTTGTTACGACTTCACCCCAATCATCTGTCCCACCTTCGGCGGCTGGCTCCAAAAGGTTACCTCACCGACTTCGGGTGTTACAAACTCTCGTGGTGTGACGGGCGGTGTGTACAAGGCCCGGGAACGTATTCACCGCGGCATGCTGATCCGCGATTACTAGCGATTCCAGCTTCACGCAGTCGAGTTGCAGACTGCGATCCGAACTGAGAACAGATTTGTGGGATTGGCTTAGCCTTGCGGCTTCGCAGCCCTTTGTTCTGCCCATTGTAGCACGTGTGTAGCCCAGGTCATAAGGGGCATGATGATTTGACGTCATCCCCACCTTCCTCCGGTTTGTCACCGGCAGTCACCTTAGAGTGCCCAACTGAATGCTGGCAACTAAGATCAAGGGTTGCGCTCGTTGCGGGACTTAACCCAACATCTCACGACACGAGCTGACGACAACCATGCACCACCTGTCACTCTGCCCCCGAAGGGGACGCCCTATCTCTAGGGTTGTCAGAGGATGTCAAGACCTGGTAAGGTTCTTCGCGTTGCTTCGAATTAAACCACATGCTCCACCGCTTGTGCGGGCCCCCGTCAATTCCTTTGAGTTTCAGTCTTGCGACCGTACTCCCCAGGCGGAGTGCTTAATGCGTTTGCTGCAGCACTAAAGGGCGGAAACCCTCTAACACTTAGCACTCATCGTTTACGGCGTGGACTACCAGGGTATCTAATCCTGTTCGCTCCCCACGCTTTCGCGCCTCAGCGTCAGTTACAGACCAGAGAGTCGCCTTCGCCACTGGTGTTCCTCCACATCTCTACGCATTTCACCGCTACACGTGGAATTCCACTCTCCTCTTCTGCACTCAAGTTCCCCAGTTTCCAATGACCCTCCCCGGTTGAGCCGGGGGCTTTCACATCAGACTTAAAGAACCGCCTGCGCGCGCTTTACGCCCAATAATTCCGGACAACGCTTGCCACCTACGTATTACCGCGGCTGCTGGCACGTAGTTAGCCGTGGCTTTCTGGTTAGGTACCGTCAAGGTACCGCCCTATTCGAACGGTACTTGTTCTTCCCTAACAACAGAGTTTTACGATCCGAAAACCTTCATCACTCACGCGGCGTTGCTCCGTCAGACTTTCGTCCATTGCGGAAGATTCCCTACTGCTGCCTCCCGTAGGAGTCTGGGCCGTGTCTCAGTCCCAGTGTGGCCGATCACCCTCTCAGGTCGGCTACGCATCGTTGCCTTGGTGAGCCGTTACCTCACCAACTAGCTAATGCGCCGCGGGTCCATCTGTAAGTGGTAGCCGAAGCCACCTTTTATGATTGAACCATGCGGTTCAATCAAGCATCCGGTATTAGCCCCGGTTTCCCGGAGTTATCCCAGTCTTACAGGCAGGTTACCCACGTGTTACTCACCCGTCCGCCGCTAACCTTTCGGGAGCAAGCTCCCTATGGTCCGCTCGACTTGCATGTATTAGGCACGCCGCCAGCGTTCGTCCTGAGCCAGGATCAAACTCTCCATAAAATGGAGTGCAGATTAAGTTCGTCACTTGTGACGATATCTGCCCTGACTTGCACTAAATGTGCTTTGTATTTCTTATTTCTTGAATTAACAGGTACGTTTTGTCTTGTTTAGTTTTCAAAGATCATTTTCACCTCTCGAAGAGGCGACTTTATTAGTATAACATTCTATTAGATTCAATGTCAATACTTTTTTAATTGTTTTTTGTGAATCTTATTTATAAAGCCGTCTTGTTAAGGACGAATATTAATATACCACCTATTTTTGATTTGTACAATAGTTTTTTAAAAAAAATAATAATCAAAGTAAAAGAAACTTTTTCCTAATAAAAAAAGGCTGTTTTGAACTTGGCTAATGTACATATTGTACAAGTCCTTTACTACAAGAAAGTCTCTCCAAATTTAATCCAAGTCAAATGTTTTTTCTTAGTTCTACGACAAAATGGCTCATTTATTATACCTTTAAAGCATTCTTTAAAATCGCCCTCTCGATTAATAAACTTTGGAATGTTTAGTTGATCTACAATCCATCCACTTATCTATATCAATCCCCAATTACAGATGCGTCGTAGATTCAAACACTTAAATTTTAACTAAATTCGTATTCCCCCCTTAATATCTTCTCATCCTTTCTTCTCTATTAAAAATAAGGAACAATGCAAAGATTAGGTATCTTTTGCTTGATCAAATTGCTCATCAATAAATAGCGAATAATTTGAATAAATGGTATAGGTCAAACAATTTTCCTTTCACATTGAATCCAGATATCAACTATTACAAGATTGCTGAATCCCTGTTACATAAAAATACCTGACGAAATAGAAATCGCGGAGTTTCATTATCAGATGATAGACGAAGTGAATGTAAACTTGCAAATTTTCATATCATCAAAACGTATTCCACAAAGAATTTTATGTTTTTTAAAAAAATAGGAAAATATTACTATTTTTTATTGTGTTCCAAATCCTCTTGAATTTGTCTTATTTCGTTTTACAATTATTATAAATTCAGTTAAAAGCGAGGAGGTTAGGGAAATTTGTTAGGATCCCTCAGTTCTACATAAAAGTTGCTTTTATCATAAGGTTTGAATTGTTGTTCTCCTTTTACTTTTTTCGTTTGTACTGTTTAGAATCAAATCTCCCAGGAGGGTTCTCGTGAAGTCAGCCTCTAGGTTATAAGTTCTGTTGTTCTCACTGCTGGTAGTGGGACTGCTTATATTGGCTTAATTACAGTAAGGGACAAGCACCTGTCCAGCGATACTTGCCAAACATCAAGGCCTCGCGAGGAGATCAAAATGGTGAAAAGCATTTTGCGGTCGAAGTGAGCAAGTCGTGTTCATGGTCAAGCCAAAAAAATTATCAATGGTATAAAAAGGAATTGAGACTCATGAAAGAAAAGCTAGAATGCCATGGTACCACTAACAATGGCAAGAATAAAACCTTCCCGCATTGACATGGTAGGTGGACAGTGACAAATTTGCTTATAGAGTAAAAGAGGAGGAATGAAATAATGAAAAATCTTTCATATAAGAAAAATAGAAAACCCTTAACTCGAAAAGTCAAAGCTACGTTCGCTGTGTTGGGGATGTCTATCGCTTTGATAGGGGCTGCCACGTTGCCCGCATATGCCTGGGTGAATCCGGGTTACCACTACCAGTATCCATCTGAAGGGGGAACTTGGAAGTACGGATTCGTGAACGCTGGGCTCCGTTCCGAGTACAACCATCCAACGAAGATCCACGGCTCAACAGTGCAAAAGCTTATCGACGGCAAAGTGGAAAAAACCAACAGGAGCATAGACACGGCTCCGGGGCGCTACTCTAATGCCTATGTCGGAACCATAAATTCGCCTGGTCTGAAGGGCCGTTACTATTACCGTACCAACTAATTAAGGAGATACCGATTGTTGCCATTGTCTGATAGGGCGAGTTCAGATAGCTCTTGGAGTCCCGCTTTTGTATAAGCATATTATAGTGGGTTGCGTGGGGCGTTTTTTCACTCTACTTACGCTGTTAGCATGCGATCATCACTGACCTATATAAGTGAGACTTTCCGCAGGCCATTTGTCAAGAGAGTTAAATCTATATTCTTTACTTTAATTTAAAGATAAAAACATACAGATCAAATGAGCTTGCTCTTACTGCCCACCTGCCATGTCGGTGCGAGAATATTTTTTCCCAGAAGCATTTACTATCTGGTCGTTTTTATCGGAATCACAGTTTCATGAGTTAATACCCTATTTTGATTTCTCCTTCCTATATATCGCATGGGAAGGAGATACTTTTTGCTACCCTACGAAAGAACATTATTTATAAAAAGGTGACTAAATGTGACCTCAGGAACATTCCTTTTTGAGGAGGAATTCTTTCGCAAGATCTAGTTCGTAGTTTATGTGACTCAATGCATGTACTCTGTGGGCTTCGACTTTGGTTAAAATACCCCCTTCTTTAAGATAAATAACAGGGACGACTAGGATGTAAAAGTCTGAACAAGAGGGAAGAAAAAAACAACACACCGCGTCCAGCTTATAATTGGTACTTTTAATCAATCGGTTCGACAAGGAGCAAAGTTCCCCTTGCGCCCCATTTCCTTATAAGAACAACTGAAAAGGGGTAAGGATATATTGTATTGATAAATAAAGGATTTGATGCTTGTGACAAGGAAGAAATAAGATGTCACGGCACTACCAACAAGGACAAGAAAAAACCGCTTATGTACTAATATGGAAGGTGGCGGTGATAAATTAGCGAAAAGAGTAAAAATAGTCAAATCAATTAAGGAGGAATCAAATAAATGACCCCCGTTTTTTATAGGCAAATGAGGAAAAACTTAAGCCAAACAATAAAGGCGACATTTGCTGTGTTGGCGATGTCCTCAGTAGACATCAAATTTGATTGGAGGTGCAGATGTGATTGAAGCCCAAGGCATTTCAGTAGCAATTGGTGGGCGGTCCGTGCTTGACAATGAGACCGTTCGTTGTACGCCCGGAATCATGACAGCCCTTGTTGGTCCAAGCGGATGTGGGAAGACCACCCTCTTGCACTGCCTCGGGCTGTTGTTGCCTGTGGATCAGGGACGCATTTTGATCAACGGAGACGATGTCACAAGCTACGGCACTGCGGCACGGCGCAGATTCTGGCGTGATCACGCGGCGTTCATACTTCAGGATTACGGCATCATGGATGAGGAGACAGTTGCCTTCAATGTGACCATGCAGGCGAGCGTCCTAGGACGACGTGTCACGGGAAACCAGGAACGGTTGGCACAGGTACTCGAGCAGACAGGTCTCCAGGGTCGAGAAGGTGAGTTGGCCAGTCACCTGAGTGGGGGTGAGAAGCAGCGACTCGCACTGGCTCGTGCCATCTATAAGGACGCTGCATTCCTATTCGTCGATGAGCCCACCGCCTCACTCGACACAGCTAATAGGCGTATGGTCATCGATTTATTTGCGAATTTCGCTGCGCGTGGCCGTACCGTCATTGTATCGACGCACGATTCTGAAATGATCAATGCGTGTGGAGCCGAGCATAAGGTCGGTTCCAACAGTGCGTCACACCATTCATCGACTAGCGATCCTACTAGTTTAGGAGGATCCTCATGAAATCATCCTCTAAAATCATGATCGGTGTCGTTGTTGGCTTACTGCTGATAGTAGGGGCAGCTGCGCTCCTAAACGGTTGGATCCCATTATCAAGAGACACGCATCCATCGTGTGACAAGCTGCCGACTGTAGCAGAGGCCAATGCGGCACTCACCAGACATCAAGACCTTGCCGAGGAGATCAAATCGCTTGGTGATAGCATTGATATCGAAGTAGGCAAGCCGTGTCCTGATGACCAGAATCGAGGGCTGATCATGGTCAGATATGGTTCGAAATCCGAGCGTGACACCATCTCCGACCTACTCAGCCGCCGCAACGGCTTTGGGGTTCCTGTGCATCTGGTGAAGCGCTAGTGCGGATTTCTGCACAGCTAGTTCGTTGCAGCGCTGTCTACCGCTTGTGCGCAAGGCTAGTTCACTTATATCGTCAAGCGAACCTGACGCTGATCACGTTGGCCGGCTGTACATCATGGAGCCTTTGTAATGGTAGATAGCGGTGACATATTAGTTGAAGATTAAAAATGTTGACCGAAAATCGTCGCATGAATGAGGAGGAACAAAATGGGAAAACATGATTCTCTAATGAAGGAAATTACGCTAGGCCCCGGCGATACCCGTCGCGATACCTGGGGTCTAGTATGGCGAGTTTCAAATAGTTCTGGAGGACCTAGTCGTGTATAAACGTATTGTAGCAGCTGTCGCGGGCGCGTTGTTTGCTTTACTCGCGCTACTGGCGGCGATCATCACCGACCTATATGATCGAGACTATCCGCAGGCCATTGGTGTCGAGAACAGGGTTAGCCTCAACTTCAGCGAATCAGGGTTTTCTATCACTGAAGCGTTTGAGAAGCTGGAGAAGCTTGATGCACGCTGGGATCTTGGTCTGGTAAAAGTCGCGCCGGACCTGGCCAACGACGGCGATGGTCAGATATTCGTAGCACTTAACGATGGAAATCTTCCCGCCGAATTTACTTGGTTTGGTGGCGAAGGTGTAGGGAAAATTGTCGGCAAAGAACGACTAACCACCTCCTATCCAGATGGATTCTATCTCGTAACCGGCAAAAGTGCTCACTTGAGTGAATTCGAAGACACGCTAAAAAGGGCAGGCGTAAAGGTTGACCGCGGGGAAGCTTCAATTTTTAACAGCCTTGAATTCGTGGTGCGGGAAAGAGGATTTACTGCCGCCATTCTTGCTGCGTTTGCGCTGATTGCAACGCTGGCGTTGTTCTGGTTGTCACTGAAGGCGAGAGGGCGAGCCCTCCGGGTTCTTGGCGGATGCCCGACCGTGCGTATCCAGATGCAGGATCTGGCTGGGTTCGGGGGTGCGCTGCTGTTTTCAGCGGGTGTCGTAGCATTGGCTGCAGCGGGGTATGTAGGTTTGTTTCATGGCTGGGTGTACGTTGGTACCTTTCTCAAGGTGTTGGTAAGCCTGCAGGTCGCCGTCATCGCTGTATCCCTGCTCGCTGCGCTTATCATGTCAGCCTCTGCTTGGCCGAGCGCTACTATGCTTGCTACCAGACAACCGGCAATAAAGAGCCTGCGTTCGGCGGCGATCGTGATCCAGGCGCTAACGTTCCTTCTGGTGGTGGCTGCGGCTGGGCCTGCTTGGTCCGCATACAAACACTCATCCGCTATGGCTGCTGAGATGGCTCAGTGGAAGAAACTCTCAGATCAGGTCGCCATTGTGTTCGCGACAGACGTTAACGAGATGGACCACATGGAGCCTCGGATTGGCAAACTGGTGAAGGATGCTGAATCGCTTGATAAGGTTGCTCTTTCCTACACATACACTAAAGAAATGCAAATGCCGGTCGATTTTGGAGAGTACTCGGCTATCTCTTTCGTAAATCAGCGTTGGCTTGATCTAGTAACCACAGGTGCACCACAAAAAGCTGTTACATCTGTACCTAACCACAGCATTTCAGATGAGCTTGTCAAAATGATTCGAGAAGAGGCTGAGCTTTTGTCGAGGAAAAAGCTTTCCGATGATCGGTTCGCAAAGTTCAAGTTCTTGCGGCCGACCGGCGGGTTCCAGCTGCCGGTGGCCCAAGGAGGAGGGGGCGAAAGGCTTCACTTTGCGGACGATGTTCTGGTCGTTGTCGTGCCCTCGCTCTACGATACCTATAACGATTCTACCTTGACATCCATGGTCTCGGGTAGCAATATCATGTTCACCGGTGTGACTCCTACACAACAATTGCTAAAGAAACATGGTCTCGACGTGAAGGCGTTGCGCGATCGTGGTATTAAAGGTGAACTAAATGTTGTCTATGTTGCCGAAGATGGGATTCTTCAGGCGCAATTCGCAGCATACATTGTGTGGTTGCTGAATCTTGCGCTAATTGCATTGGTTATTGCTTTCACTGTCGCTGCTGCGATCAGTGCGATGATTACCGCAATGCTACAGGCTAAGCGTGACTTCCCGCTACGGGTGGCAGGCCAATCATGGGTGCAGATTCTCCAAAGCCGCGTTGCCAAGGAATTGCTTGCTGGGGTTGGTCTCGTGGGCGTCGTTGTCTTGCTCCAAAGGCCTGATGAGATTTGGGCTGTAGTTGTGGCGGCGGTGTATGGGTTACTTGTTGTGCCACTGAGCCATCTGTTTGCCACACGTTGGTGTTTCAATAGCGTCAGTAGACGCCGAATTTGATTGGTGGATAGAGATGATGATTCAAGCCTAAGGCGTTTCAATTGGCGAGCGGTCCGTGTTTGACGGTGGGCCGTTCGTTTCATGCCCAGAATTATGATATCCCTTAATAGTCTGAGCGGATGTGGAAAACTACACTCTTGTACTGCCTTGAGCTGTTTCTCCTAGTAGATTAGTGTATTCTGTTCGACGCCGACAAACAAATTGATTGCAGAAAAACTCACAAAACTAAGTTCAACGTTTTGGACAAGCTATAGATATAATTTTTAAGGATATCCTCTCGTTCGTTAAATCAGACCCTGAATAGAGGCAGTAAATTTAATTCTCTTTTCGTGTCGACTTTCTCCCCTGTTCGAATACCGGTAAAACAGCCAGATGGTGTCGAAAATGGAAACAGATTTATCATGACTTTCTCAAGCATAACAACACACTAAAACCAACTTCTAAATTATATGTTTTTGTAAGCTTTTAAAACTTTGCAAAATGACTTGTCGGCTGTATTTTTTTCTAGTATAGTAAAATATAATTAAATATTCTGATGACCACAAGGGGAGCCTTCAGGCTGAGAGTGAACATTGTTCTGACCCTTTGAACCTGTTAGTTAACGCTAGCGTAGGGATGTGGCAAAGTGATATATACCTCTGCATAAAAAGCAGTGCGTGGAAACTTCTGCACCTTCCCCCGCACTGCTTTTTGTTTTCCCTTGTTGTTCATCAAAAGTGAGGGGAACTATGAATCATTCAAAACAACTTGTACAGCTGATTGAAATTGCAATGATGACAGGAATCGCCATTATTTTGGATACGATTTCTGGAATGTTTTTAAAAATGCCCCAAGGCGGCTCGATTGCAATCATGATGATTCCAATTTTTTTGATTTCTTTTAGACGAGGAGTGAAGGCCGGCTTGACAACCGGATTTTTAACTGGGATTATGCAGTTTGTTACTGCAAACCTGCATGTTTACCAACCTATTCAAGTTTTTCTTGATTATTTTATCGCCTGCACTGTCATAGGAATTAGCGGGCTGTTCGCAGGACTCATTCGAAAAGCTTCATTGGAAAAACGGACAAAAAAAGTGATGACTTATGTAGCAATTGGGGTCTTTTGCGGGAGCTTTTTAAAGTTTCTTGCCCACCTGATTAGTGGTGTCGTCTTTTTTGGAGAGTATGCACCTAAAGGGACACCTGTATGGCTTTATTCATTTATTTATAATGGAACATATATGCTTCCATCTTTTGTTGTTTGCGCAGTTGTCTTGGGCTTATTGCTACTGACAGCGCCGAGACTTTTGCAACACCGATAACGCAAAAGGAGCTGTCTAAAAAGTCCTTTTTCAACATAAATCAGGGGGAATTGCGAGACTCCTGCGGAAACAGCGAGCCAGGCGAGACCCAAGAGGAGCAAGGAACGAGCTCCGAGGAGGCTCGCGGATCGCCCGCGGAAAGCGAGCAAATTCCCCAATTTTTATTCATCCACACGACTTTCAGGATAACCCCTTTTTATGATTCTATTAAGTCAGCTACCAATACATAACGTTTTGGTGCTGAACCGATGAAATCAAACGGATAACAGGTTGAAACAGTTAACGTTGCTCTCGGCTTTGGAACAATAACTGTTCGATCATCCGCCTCAACAATCCGAACTTTTTTTACTTTGTACGTGAAAGTTCCGTAAGCCGCCTTCACAATTAACCGATCCCCCTTCCCCACTTGACCAAGCTTTCTGAAAATGGTATCGCGGTGACCTGATAACACGGAATTATCAGCCTCACCAGGTAGAACAGAACCCGCAAAATGCCCGACTCCTTTTTGCAGTTCATTTTCATCAGTTCCATGATAAATGGGAAGCTTTGCCTTCATTTTTGGAATCACAAGCTCACCGATCATTTCACCTTTTTTAAACGTCTGGTCAATTGTTGGCTGCACTTTATGTTTAGTTTGAACGGAGGTCTTTTCATCTTTCATTTGTGAAAAAAGGACATAACCATGTAACAGCTTAAATAAATTGGTAGTGGTAAAATACAGTCCAACCATAATCATTGCAACAGCTACAAACAATATGATGCTTTTTCGAGATGCTCTAATTTCATTTCACTCCTCATCCATACTATGCTGCTTTGCGAAGTCTCCTGATGAGAAAATATCCGCCAATGATCAATAATAAGCCAATGATTGACCATTCTGCATAATGTCCCGCCGTTTTAGGCAGCTTTGCACCTTTTACCGTCTTTTTCACATTTGCATGATGTTTGACAGCAGTCTTCGCTTGTTTTATTTTTTTTCCTGTATCATGAATAAAATCTGACCCAATCATTTGAGGTGTAAGCAGAACATCCGCAAGGAATTTCCCTTGAACGTTATACACCTTAACAAGCAGACTGCTCCCCTTCAAATCGCGTGGATGAACTAAAGTGGTCAAAGACACTTCTTTTTTCTTACCGTTTTTGACTAAATAATATTTTGTTTTCACTTCAAGTGTTTTCTGAAGATCGTTCAAAACAGACAGCATTTCAGCAATATCATGTGCTGACAGTTCTGATACGGATTCAAAATCAGCAACTGCTTCAAGCCGCTCTCCAAGTGCCATGAGGTCATGTTCAAGATTCGGATTTTTATCGCGAACATTGCGAAGATGGTTGACGAGTCTCCCCCATTCTTGGTCATCAACCCCAATTTCTTGAAAAAGATTGTCGATATCAAGATCATCATCTCCGTGTGTTACAGCTAAAAGAGCATGATCTAGTTCACTCTCAAAAATAAACACATCAAGTATCTGTTGTTCCCGTTCCATCATTCCATTTTCAACGAAAAGTTCAATCGCTTCTTTTTCACTTAACCCATATTCTTCTAAATATGAAGCAAGTCGTTTTTTAGTCAGTCTTTCACCCAAAAAACTTCTTAAATCTTCAGTTGATTTAAAACTTTTTATGCTTTCATCATATGTGTCTTGCAGATAGTCATTAAGTTCTTTTTCTGTCATTCCAATTTCTTCAAGATATTGATTAAGATCTGTCTGTTTGGGTGCAGCTAAAGCTTGTCCAGCTGGTACTAACAATAATACACACATCAATATTGATATTAGTTTTTTCATTTTATATCCCCCTAAGTTAACCTTATCTTTTGATTATAATGGAATTATTTCAAAAAACATGTATTGTATTTGAAATTTTTTTCATCTATAATATTTCATTCTCTTTTTGTTAAAAGTCATAATCTTTATCTCTATTGAATGTAATATAGTAAAGCTTTAAAAGAGGAGGTATAAAAGTGAACCCTTACTATATGATGCTCTTATGTTATCTTTTATCTATCTTCCATTTTTTAATAGGGTACAGGGAAGCTTTGAAAATCAGTGAAGCTGACGGAATGGTTAACGGGACAACAATGATCTCCTCTATTCCGCTCGGTGTCATTTTTGCTTTTTTCTCTCATTATTTTTGGAAGATGACAATATAGGAATTGTTAATAGATGTGGCGAATTCAATAATGAAAGGAGTGGTCTTATGAAAAAGAAAGTATTACTAACAGGTTTTGATCCTTTTGGCGGAGAATCGATCAATCCATCATGGGAAACCATTAAACAACTTCACGGAGAGACAATAAATGAGATTTTCATTATTGCTGAACAAGTTCCGACCGTTTTTCACCAATCAGCCATTGTCTTGGAAAAAGCGATCCAAAAGCATTGTCCTGACGTTGTGATTTGTGTGGGACAAGCTGGCGGAAGACCACATATCACACCGGAGCGTATCGCGATTAATATTGATGATGCCCGTATCCCTGATAATGAAGGCCAGAAGCCAGTTGATGAACAAATTTCTGATCATGCGCCAAATGCTTACTGGTCATCCCTTCCCATTAAACGAATTGTAAAACAGATGAGAGAACACGGTATTCCGGCATCGATCTCTCATTCTGCCGGAACTTTTGTATGCAACCATTTATTTTATCAGTTAATGCATTTCATTGATCGATCTCAATCAATGATTAAGGGCGGATTTATCCATATTCCATTCCTACCTGAACAAACGACTGATAAAAAAGAACCAAGCCTCAGTCTCGACATGATGATCAATGGATTGCGAATTGCTGCAGTCACGGCGGCCAGTCATGACATAGACATACGTGAATCAGGCGGCTCACTTTGCTGACTCCCCGCCTTTCCTTCTTTTTTCCCCACCTCAAAATAAATCCATACGTGTTTTTCAGAAAAAAATGTCTACACTAACAAAAAAACACCTAAAGGATGAGCAGGATGCAGAAATCATATGCCGTTTTCGGACTCGGTCAGTTCGGCGGCAGTCTTGTAAAAGCATTTCATGAAAAAGGAACAGAAGTTATTGGAATCGATAAATCAGAAGAGAAAGTAAACGAGTATTCAGCCTATGCTACATATACTGTTTGTGCCAATGCTGTTGATGAAAACACGTTAAAACAAATCGGAATTCGAAACATTGACCATGCGTTTGTTTCGTTAGGAGATGATATTGAGGCGAGCATTTTAACCTCACTGCTACTAATTGAAATGGGGGTCTCACAAGTGTGGACAAAAGCACAAAATGATTATCATCAAAAAGTCCTTCATAAAATTGGTGTCAACAGAATCATCCATCCTGAAAAAGATATGGCGAAACGAATTGCCAGTCATATTACTTCAGAAAAAATGATCGATTATGTTGAGCTTTCACCAAATTACGGTATTGTTGAGATTGTTGCTACAGACAAACTAGATGGGAAAAGCCTCGGCGAAATAGATGTACGTGCCAATTATGGGTGCAATATCGTGGGGATTAAACGACAGGATCACTTTACTGTTGCACCAAGTGCAGAAGACATCATTTATAAAAACGATATTTTAATTGTTATTGGGCGAAATAAGGACATTGAAATGTTTGAAAAAAAGGGAGATTAAAGATGAAGTTTAAATTGATTCAATTAAACCCATCTCAATTACTTGTACTTGTGTTCTTATTTTTCATTTTGTTAGGAACTCTCTTGTTGAAAGTGCCGATTGCAACACCAGAAAGCGTAAGTTGGGTAGATGCATTATTCACGGCAACTTCAGCCATGACCGTAACAGGTTTAACTGTTATTGATACAGCAACAGATTATACTTTATTTGGTCAGATCATCATTCTCTTTCTGATCCAGATCGGCGGCTTAGGAATTATGTCTTTTGCTGTACTTATTTTTATGATGCTCGGGAAAAAAATTGGCTTGAAAGAAAGAATCCTTATCCAACAATCGCTTAATCAGACATCTTTAGGCGGTGTCATTAAATTAATCAAAAATTTATTTATATATTCTTTTACAATTGAAATGATCGCCATGATGATTTTAGCCTTCAAATGGGTTCCTGAATACGGCTTTAGAGCTGGTCTATTTCATAGCATATTCCATTCTATATCAGCTTTTAATAATGCTGGTTTTTCTTTATGGCGCGATAATCTTATGCGCTATCAAAGTGACCCGCTTGTCAATATTGTGATTACTGGATTGTTTATCATCGGTGGACTGGGGTTTACGGTATTATCTGATTTATGGCATAAGCGACGTTTCAAAAGCTTAAGCCTTCATTCAAAATTAATGATCATCGGAACGGTGGTCATTAATATAATAGCGATGATGATCATCTTTTCGCTTGAATACCATAATCAAAAGACGATTGGGTCACTTCCATTAAGCGGTAAGTTGTGGGGGTCTTATTTTCAAGCTGTAACACCAAGAACAGCTGGATTTAACACTTTAGATATTGGAAGCTTACATGATAGTACACTTACACTCATGTTATTATTAATGTTTGTCGGGGCTGGAAGCGGTTCAACTGGTGGAGGAATCAAACTGACAACATTTTTAGTCATTCTTCTCTCCGTTCGCTCGTTCTTAAAAGGGCAAAGTCATATTTCAATCGCCCGTAGAACGATTAAAGATAAATTGATCATCCGCTCTTTGGCGATCTCGACCATTAGTATTTTATTTATTTTATTAACAGTTTTCATTTTAAACATAACCGAACCAGAACGATTTTTAAAAATTTTATTTGAAGTGATTTCTGCATTCGGTACAGTTGGATTATCAATGGGAATGACCGCCGATCTTTCGACAATCGGAAAGATTTTGATTGTTTTTATTATGTTTTTAGGTAAGTTAGGACCTTTAACATTGGCCTTTTCACTAGCAAAACCGCAGCAGGACAAGCTTCGCTATTCAAGCGAAGACATTCTGACCGGATAATGCTATTCCCTTACCCTTCTCTGCTTTATGATAAAATGAAAACAGGAGGGGATATTGATGAGCAGCATTTTTCATGAAGCAAGAAAAGAACTTTGGAGCGAAGTTCAAGGTCTGTCAGATCATGATTTGACTAAAAGACCAGCACTGGAAGAATGGAGTATTCAAGAAGTGCTTGATCACTTGAAAAAAATCGATTTAGTAGCGCTTCAACTGTTTAAAGAGCAAGTTCCTGATGCACCGGTCAAACCAATTGAAGAAAAACCAGTTAAAGACTCGGAAGATAGACGCTCTAAACGAAAAGCACCTTCTTTCGTTGAGCCTGAAAGAAAAACGATTGATGCACAGGCAATCAAAAATGAGTTGGATTATGTCAGAACACAGCTAAACTCAGTGATCTCAACATTCGATAAAAAAGATGTCCAAAAGGTACTGCCTCATCCCATTTTTGAAGAACTAACCGTCAGCCAGTGGATTGATTTTATCGGCCACCATGAAATACGCCATCTTCATCAGATCCGGGAAATTAAAGAAAAGTTATCTTAAAGAAGACATTTGGGAATTGGCTCGCTTTCCGCGGGCGATCCGCGAGTCTCCTCAGAGCACGTTCCTTGCTCCTGCGGGGTCTTGCCATTTCCCCTGATCGTAATAAGGACTTTTTTTAGACAGCCCCGAACTTAGTATCTTTCACAACATTTGGTGTATATGACCAGACCTCTACCTGATCTCCTTGAGAAATAAAACCCGGTCGTTCAACAACACAAACGATTCCCCTTTTACCGAAAGCATGGCGAACAAACCTGGTAGCAAGCTTTGGTTGATCTGGAAACTGGTTTTGAATGACCTCACCAGGCTGGCTGCACGGTTCATTTTCACCTTCAGATAAAAGAGACGCACCACTTGGAAAGACCAATCTGCTTCCTTCCCTCAAGGAAGTCAACTGAGGCAATCCACTTAGAGCAAGATTAGCTCCAAGCCACTCCGGCAAAACAGCAGGAATTTTTAACTTTTCCGCAATTTCTAAACATTCTTCAACTGAGACGATTGAAATCTGGCGTCTGTTAAAAATCTCAGTTCCTTTTTTATACATTGGCTCGCGAGCTCCGGCCGTCTTTGTTAGACCAAAATGTAAGTCACCGGGTATCCCACCGTAATCAATCTCAATTTGTTTCTTTCTTTCAGTTACAAATGATGATGTTTCCGCTATGTAAACGTTCTCAGCCACTGCCTTATGTCTTTGCCACATTCAGCTCAGCTCCTTTTTTGACTTAACATCCATTTTACAATAGTTACCTTTTTTCTTCAAACTAAAACCCGCTGCCTGATTTTACAGCGGGTTTTAGTATTGTTGTTAGCGTACAACAGCATGAATGTAATGAATCGTTTCAAAAGCTGATAAGTAATCGTGACGATTCCAAAAATATAGATCATTCATTTTAGCCGGTGTTAAATGTTCATAAATCAACAAACCGGCTTCTTCCAGCAACTTCTCCATTTCATCATAAGTAAAACATGATTTCATAGGTTCACCGCTTGCCGCAGCCATTTTCACCATATTTTCTACTCTATTAAAAGTACCTTTTTCCGCAAACAGGTTTTCGTCAGCATAGTCGATAATGATCGAGCTTCCCGAAGGAACTTTCGCCATGACACTCTTGATCAGTCTGAGATTTTCCTCTTTAGTTAAATAATAAGAAACACCTAAAAGGCTAAAAAACGTTTTTTTGTTCAGATCAAATCCATTAGCGAGCAAACTCTGATAGGAAAACGTTTTAGTAAAGTCCATTGGTACCAAATGAAGATGGTCTGGAATTTGGTCATGAACTTGTTCAAGCCGCGTCTTTTTATTTTCCTGTGTAGCTGGATCATCAATCTCAAAGATCTCTAAAGTACTGCTTAGTTCTGGATGCCTGAAACAAAAAGTATCTAACCCGGCTCCCAGTATGACATATTGTTTTAAACCTAGCAAAACTTCATGCAGGATAACTTTTTCACAATAAGCAGAACGTGCTATCGTAATTGGAGAAAGTTGAATTTGAGTGATCCACTTTAACATTTCATCTTGATCTTCCTTTAACTTTTGTGCAATGTCTTTGTTGAAGAACTTGATACCTTGAACCAAATTTGCTCTGATCTCAGCAAATTCTTTTTGTGATATTAAATCTTGAGCTACATGATCAGCAAAAATCTTAGGGTGGTCAAATTGGCTGTGATAAGCTCTAGCAAAAGCAGAGATTAATGAAGTTAAACTGGATTCACCTTTTTTCATACTACACTACTCCTTCATTCACGAAAAATAGGATTCCCCTGGCCAGGAGAATCCTATTATATACACACAATGAATAAATGTAAATTATAGCATAAAAAGATTTTTTTGTCAAGTAAAAACATTTTAATAGTGAGTTGACCAGTTCAAAGCTTTATGCGTACACATTCGGCTAGATACTAAAGAATGTTACAATCCCTATGATACTTAAAATCATTCCAACAAAAAACAGCCCCAAAATAGTCCATAAAACAATTTTCCAACTTTTTGTCACCCAAATTTCCTCCAAACATATATATTTTTTAATACATCCTGGATGATGAATATTTGACCTAAAACGAAATAAATCATTCGTTATTGACTGTATGTCTGTTATAATATACCACATAAAAAGCCTCGTTGGATTCAAAAAAATCGTCTGAACTCGATGTTTTTTCCAACTGGTCGCAAGGACTTTCACTTTAACAGACCTTTCTTATTCCTTAACCTAAAACGAATCGGAAATTATCATAGGTGACGAAAATAAATATGAATTAAATTATTTTTTTCTAGGGAAACTAAAAATATGTAAAAAATAGGAGTATGAAACAATGTCAATATTTGAGTTATTGCTAAGAATTATGATTGCTTTTGTAACTTTATTAATTCTCACAAGACTTATGGGCAGAAAAGAACTGACACAAATGACTTTTTTTAATTTTGTTTCTGGTATTGCAATCGGTACGATTGGAGCTTCCCTTGCAATTGATTCAACTCTCAGTATTCGCAATGGTTTAATAGCGTTAGTAGGTTGGAGTATCATTACAATCGCTTTAGGATTTCTAGATATAAAATCTAAAAAAGCTCGTGTACTAATGGAAGGGCAACCAAGAATCCTTATAAAAAAAGGCAAGATTATGGAAGATGAACTACGAAAAGTACGATTAGATATTGACGCCTTAAATACTTTATTAAGAAAGAAAAATGCCTTTTCTATTTCTGAAGTTGATTATGCCATAATGGAAACAGACGGAGAATTATCCGTTTTGAAAAAGGAACCTAAACAACCTCTAACAAAATTCGATATGGGTGTGCTACAGACTACATTCAACGTATCCCCTACTTCCACTCAAGTTATAACTGACGGTACGATAAATAAGTCGAATCTCGAAAAATTAAACCTCAATACACAATGGTTACAACAACAATTACAATCATCTGGAATCCATTCAGTTTCCGATGTCTTTTATGCCGAAGTCCAAAAGGACGGCACCTTGTATATCGATAAAAGGAATGATGTATTACATTAAGGGGGATATTCGATTTATCGGATTAGAAGTTAACATTTTTAAATTAATTTTATAAATTCCTGTCTTTTTACTGGAATTTTATTATTGTCTATACAATGATAATTATGAAAATCATATTTCATTCTGTTCAGTTCATTTATGGTGAGAAAACTGGTTTCAACTGCACAGTTTAGAAAGTTAGTGATATCATCATCTATACCTTCCAATGATTGCGGTAGGTATTTTACTTTTTCCTTTTTATAGGCTTCCCAAGATGTATAAGCAACAGCATCAACTAATACCGACCATAGTCTAGCAATATTCAAGTCTTCTTCTTCCTCAGCGAACTCTGAGATTCCTGTATAATCTACGTTATCAATAAATTCATACAGTTCATCCCCTGTAACATCTTTTGATTCAACCCATAACCAACATTTGTCCAGTGCTTTTCTCCCGTCTAAATATCTCTGGTCATCTTTACTGATTACCAAAAATATTCTTTCAGCAACTGTTAAAATAAAACCTACTTTTACTTCACTTTGTAAATGATTAAATAAATTATTTTCCATGATTTCCCCCGTATATTCAATCGATAATCTTGCAATCTAAAAGAGTTAAACGATTGGTTTTAACACTATTGATCAGTTTCCGATGTTACGACTATTGTAATATATCCACTCTTTTCAGGTGAACAAGGTTTCATCAATTTTCCGCTGCATCTATTACAGATGCTGGATTAGATTGATGAATTCTTAAGTTCTTGTCACTTCACTTGGTTTGGCCTGGCTTTTTTGACTCAGATTCAAACTCGTTTTTTAGAGGAATGGTTACTTAAATCGAATGGTTTGGTATTCTGAATGAGGAGGTTTTTAATAAATGAAAGACATTGTTGAACAATTAGATTTACATCAAATATATGTAAAAACTATTGGTGAAAAGGGAAAGAAGCTAGTGATTGATGAAGTGGATTTACGAAACATTGACTTAACAAAATATCGATTGGATCAAGCGTACATCACAGAATGTAGATTTAGTAATATGAACTTGCAAGAAAAGGATTTTCATTCATCTGTGCTTTGTTCATCAATATTTGAGTGTACAAATATCACAAAGGCTGATTTCTATAAAACAAATTTATCATATGCGAATTTTTCAATGGCTAATATTAGGAATGCAAGGTTTGCTAAAGCTGACTGTTCTGAGGCTATGTTTAATAATGCTGACTTAACAAATACTAATTTAATGGCTTGTTCTTTTTATTATACTAACTTTCAACATGCTAAACTTCAAAATGCAGACGTGAGTTCAGCTTACTTTGAAGACACTTTGCTGAGTGAGGCAAATCTTTCGGGATTAATAGGATTAGATGAAGCTATTATTAAAAGTATAAATATTGGAACGACTGAACAACCTATAATTCTTGAAGGTGAAGAGGCTAGAAAATGGTTGCAAAACAACTTAAATGTGAAAGAATGAAACGATTTTCCGTAAATGAACTAGTTATTAAGAAAATGTCAAAAAACTCCGCATCCGACAAGTCAAAAACACCTGATCCCATTCACAAAGTGGAAAGAAGGAAACAAACAGCTATAGATGTTGGACCTGTTTCTGGCAACCATCCGTATAGTTTCTAAGCCTAAGAAGCAAGAATCTAGAAAAGATATTAACAATGGATCGTAAAAACTACCCTCCATATATTCATAATAAGTATGGAGAGTTGTTTCAATGAAAGGGCGGAAGATAAATATGTCCTGATCATGAGATAGCACAAATTATATTCCCAAATAGCAAAGATTTAGAAACGTTTTAGAGGGAAGTTCCTTATCATCTAAAATGTCTATTTTTGCGCTCCAAATTATTATTTATATAATAAGGACGTTAAACGTGAAAAGATCATACATAATTAATCAGGGGGAGTAATAGAAAAGTAAAACAGCAAGTACGAAGTGAAAATATCCAAAAAGTAAATGACAATAATTTAAAGACAAAACACAAACGTACAATTAGCATTTATCTTTGGGAAATTGAAGAAGGTAAAGAGAGAGAACGACCACATGGCTTAAGTTTGAAAATCGCGAGGTTTAAGAATGACGAAGAGCTCAGTCAATAACTCTGGATTTCTCATGTGAGATGGTCAGTACTGCGATCGAGCAGTATGAAATATCCCCCGAAAATGATTAATTCTGTTAAGGGTTCACTATTTTGGATTTAAGAGTTTAATGAAGGCTACAGCAGAAAAGCTTGAATTGACTAAATTAATATAAGTAACGAATTACAGGTATTTCCCAGGATGATCATTCAATTGATTATACGAAATATTAGGATAAAATATTAATTTTCGAGGTGAGAAACATGTATCTGAATAAGGCAGTTGAAAGAATTAACAATATTAAGTGGGATCAAGCAAGGTTAATTGTATTAGAAGAAAATGCAGAATTAGGGCGTGAGTTTTTGAGAAGGTTAGCTCAATTTTATAAGGTGGAAGAGATAAGACCATTAAAACCAATGTTTACAAATATAGCAAAATTGCTTGGTGATATTGAGCAGGTAAATATTTCAGATTATTGCAGTTCGGTTGCTACAGATTTTTTAATTAAGTTTAATATATATGTATATAAAATATTTGGATACTACATCCAATTAGTAAAATATGCTGATAAACATCCTGAATATATTAAATATCTAAGCATATATGAACTATTAATAAGAATTTTTGAAAGAGGGGGATTGTTTGTCTTTAGAATCAATGAATTAGAAATATTAAATGTCATATCCATCCCTTTAGCTGAGTGGTATGAAAGATTTGTAGACAGGAAGCGTATTGACATTAACAATTAATAACAATAGCATACAATGCCCTCCATGTTGTGGTCTCTTCATTTTCTAATGCAGATGGAGGCGGTTGATGAAGTAGTTTCAAGCAGTACCATCTGAACGCACTTGAAAAATCGGCTCCTATACCGTTTCGAAGACGCGATAATCGATGCGCTACACTGCGATTGTCCTCGCACAAGTCAACAAAACAAAAAAAACGGTATGGAGCATAGCGGGCTCAAACCCTGCCCCCTCTACACTGGCAGTATAGATGATTGTCTTCTGAACAAGTATATTTTATTCTGACTATTCCTTTTATTTCAAGGTCTTTTTATTACATCAAAAAAACTCATCAAAGGTTGGTTTTTTTAAAATGAACAGCTATGCTACTAGCAGAGCACGTCAGTTTGCTTCAAGAATTAGAAACCAACCACAATAGAGTGAAAATAAGCTAGAACTTGACATGACTCAAATACTGGATGTGGAAAGGGTAATATGTTAAGCGATGGAGTTTAATACCCCCAACAGTTCAACGTATTTAAGCCACTGTCTTTTTAATGAAGTAGAAGGAAAAATCCACTACATAAAAATCCACAACATCTTACATGTACTAGACTCAAAGAGACACCAATTTCATTAAATTTGAGGATGTTGTGAACGGGAAATGAAATAGACCCTCCTGGTAAAAGAAGGGCTTACTTTTTCACCTTAACGATCTCCATATGTAAAACTATATTCTGTAACTAAATCATCTCCCCAGCTGCCGCTAAAAGTTATTGCAGCAGGTCCAACACTAATTGCAACACCACTTATTGTGGCATAAGTGTGATGATATTTTGTAATGATATTTGCAGGATCTCCTTTTTTAGATTGTGGAACAAGAATATCTCTATCCATGGTCATAAATTGAGTATCCCCATAACCAGGTGCAAGAATAACTCCATGTCCATAATTTTTGTAAGAGTCAGGATCAGCTGATAGCTTTTTGTCTTCTGTTACATATTTTATCCCGCCATTGCCATCCGCAACAGCTTTTTGTTGTTGCCAATACCCTTCAAACGTTCCTGATAACGGCACTGCAGACGTATCCCAAGCCGTTGCAAATGCATCTTTCTTGTGATTAATAGGCGTTTTAAACCATTCGGCATAAGAGTGATATTGGTATTTATAATTACTTCCTGATGTTCCTTTATAAAAAACTTGTTGAGCAATAAGTAGTTTATCATTAGTTGCCGGTTCTGTTGGTGATAAAGATGATAAAGTGTGAAACTTAGTTGTTTTTTTAGAATTATCTGTATCCCGCAGACCTACTTCTTCGTATGAAATACTTTTTCCGGTAAGCTTTTTATACTTCACCATGTCTTCTAACTTTGTTTTTGCAATAAGTAGTTCATTTTCTGGAGTATATTCGATCCGTTCACCGCTAAGTGAATTATAATATGCAGTAGACTTTTCAACTTTAAGATCTACAGAGTGACCTTGTTTTGCAGCAGGATCTTCAACCACTTTTTCTTTTGCGCTTACTGTCCCTCCATAGAACGTTAATGATGATAAAAGTAATAAAAAAAGTATGAAATTGAATTTTTTCATACTAAAATCACCTCCTTCCCACACATTAACATAAAAGAAAAAACCTGTAAATCTATTATGTATTATTGTTTTTATAATTATTAAAGATTATGAAAATCAAAATTAACCAAAAAGACAATACTTCAAATAAACCACTATTAAATACTTCAGAAAAAGGTAAGATAAAAGTAAAGTAAGTCAAAATTATAGATCCTAATAACATTAGTAACGTCTTTTTCATAAACATACCCCTATCAATTTTTTCTCAAAGATACCATACATTATAGAATCTTTTAAAGTGGATAGGCTACATTTAGTTGGACAGATTTTTCAAGGTCAAAAGGTCAAGCAGACTACAGATACTACATTCGAAGAGAATTTACATGCGAAGAGAATTTACATGACTGGAAGAGAACGTCGAACATTTACTGATGAGTTCAAACAACAAATCGTGCAATTATATCAAAAGGGTAAGCCGAAACAGGAGATTATTCGAGAATATGACCTAACTCCATCTTCTTTGGATAAGTGGGTGAGTCAAAATCATAAATC
The DNA here is from genome assembly GCF_013155385.1 of Bacillus sp. WMMC1349. Classification (GTDB taxonomy): domain Bacteria; phylum Bacillota; class Bacilli; order Bacillales; family Bacillaceae; genus Bacillus. The sequence goes on from NZ_JABJUQ010000007.1 coordinate 2,844,969, forward strand.
TGGTTCCTTTAAAGAAAATGATAATTTAACTGAAGAACAAAAAGAACTGATCGAACTTCGAAAGCGAAATAAGCAACTAGAAATGGATAATGATATTTTAAAGCACGCCACGCTGATACTAGGACGAAAGTAAATGTGATCAAGAATAACCAGCACAAATACTCGATATCAGCAATGTGCAAAGTCTTACAATTACCGAGAAGTACCTTTTACTATGAAACGAAGAAACGAGTAAAAGAAGATGACGTAACATCAAATGTAATCGAAATATTTCATACAAGTCGTCAAAATTATGGTACACGTAAAATCAAGGTCGAACTAAAAAAGCGAGATCAAATCGTGTCAAGGCGAAGAATCGGGCGTATTATGCAGGAACATGACCTTTTCTCTGTAAGAGTCGATCAAAAATGGCATGATATATGTGTATTTGTCGATGACCTCTTCAATCGTGAAATTGTTGGCTTAGTACAGGACCAAACAAAGATGCTTTACTCGTTTATCGTGCTTTAGCTTCGATCCAGGTGGATCTCCGAAAAATAAAATGTTCCATACAGACCGTGGAAACGAATTTAAGAATAAGTTAATTGATGATGCCTTACAGACAGCGATCTTTGAGTTTGAAAGGCTGTCCATATGATAATACGGTAGCTGAAGCAACATTTAAAATCATCAAAACAGAGTTTGTGAAAGGGGGTCATTTTGATAGTTCAGAAGAGTTAACATGGAACTTTCATGATTGTGTTCACTGGTTTAATCACATACGAATCATGGTACACTTGGCTATGTAAGTCCAACACCTTAAAAATTGTCTAGTTTAGTGTTGACAATCCATCCAAAAAGGAAGACTCATAGTGTAGTTCCTTTTGGCTGTAAAGCTGTCCTCTCGTCTCTTTTGACTCTTCTTAGGTAGCGGAGAACATCTTGAAGGTCTTTCTCAGAGAAAATCTTTGCATCTTCTCGTTGAAGTTTTAGTTTTAGTAAATGGCTCTTCAATCATGTTTTACTCAATCATCCACTTTTGAGAGTACTCTTAAGAGTTTCACTTTTGAGTTGACCGTTTTTGGTTTGTTTCATCGATCTTCTTGACACCAGAGAAGAAACTGTTTAGTTGTTCTTGGATTAAACTTCTCAATTCTTTCAATCCCTTGTTGAGACAGCCAATCATTCCACAACTTAAACAAATTAATGTAACTCTGGAGTGAATTCTACGTTAAACCTTTCATTCGTTTTTTCTGCTAAATCATCTTTTTATGCCATTTCCATTCACAAACAAAAAACCTCCCTAGAAAACTCGTACAGAGTTCCTCCAAGAAGGTTTTTTCAGCTCATAAATTGAGCCTTTAAGTGGAGGTGATGGGGATTGAACCCACGACCCCTTGCATGCCATGCAAGTGCTCTCCCACTGAGCTACACCCCCAAAGCAAAGCAAACTGACTTACAGAAAACTTGCCAGTGTAGCGCTCTCCCAGCTGAGCTAATGCCCATTTCATTGAGACATGGTTTATTATAGATGGAATTCAGATTAAAATCAAGTGGATTTTTACAGCTAATATTTTTCAATCGGATGGAACCTCCCTCTTTAGAAAGAAAAGTTCCATCCAGACAAACTTTCTCACTGCAACCTTAAAAAATGATTTTGTATTTGGTTTGAGAAGTGTAACTTTTGCCTGCATGAAGAATAATATCTCCAAAATCTTCGAATTCGATCGCTCCTGGAGCCACTTGAGTTTCAAAGGTGATTCCACCGTGTTGACTTAATTTTTCTCCGTGCATAAGTGGCACACCTTCGACAGAATTCGTAGTATACACAACGATTGCTGGCTCTTCTGTGTAGACCTCAACTTTTATTTTTTCATCAGGACTGCTTAATTCCGCTGCCATTTGCTCAAGATTTGAGCACGCCAGAAAGAATGGGTGATCAATCCCTTGCACCTTTTTCACTTCTGTATCATTGGATTCAAAGGTTGATTTTAATTTCTTCGGAGTTCGAAAATCATAAGCCGTTCCAATGACACTTTTCTTTTCGCCAGTTACCATGGTTTCGTTATCTACTGGTGCAAACTCTTTAGAACATATTTGTAAAGAATGATCATCAATTGGCTGGCTTGGATGTCCTGTTAAGTTAAAATAGACGTGATTTGTCGGGTTGAAAATTGTATTTTTATCACTTTTTGCTTGATAGCTCACAGACCAAATATTAAAGTTGTCTAATGTATAAGTCACACTTACTTCTATATTCCCTGGAAAACCATTCTCACCATCGGGTGAATGCGTATAAAAGACGATTGATCCACTTTGTTCCGTTTCCTTCACTTCATAACCCCAAATTTTCTCATCGAAGCCAGGATTCCCACCATGTAAAGTATTCCCTAATTGGTTGACAGATGTTTTGTAAAGTGTTTCATCAAGAGAGAATTCACCATTTTTTATTCTTCCTGCAACTCTTCCTATTGTCGCTCCGAAGTATGTTTCTTGCTGATAATCCTTTATAGAATCAAATCCCAATACGATATTTTTACGACCTGAAGCAGTGGGGACAAAGAGATTGACAATTCTTGCGCCAAAGTTTGACACTTCTAATATGACCCCATGATCATTTTCAATCGTAAACAGCAAGTGATCATCACCAAATGGTCTTTGTGTTATGTTCATTCTTTCCGACTCCCTTCACTTTTCTAATGCTTTATATGTTGCAATAACATTTTCCACTGTGAAACCAAATTTTTCGCACACAATCTGTCCAGGAGCTGAAGCACCGAATTGATCGATGGTGACAGTCGCGCCATTTAGTCCTACGTATTTGCCCCAACCGAAGCTTGAACCCGCTTCAATTGCTACACGTTTTGTAACACATGATGGTAATACCGTTTCTTTATATTCAATAGATTGTTGATCGAATAAATTGAAACTTGGAAGAGAAACAACGGATACATCGATCCCTTGTTCACGTAGTTTTGCTTGCGCATCTATTGCGAGTTTGACTTCTGCACCAGTAGCCATCAAAATCCCTTCAGGTGTTTCAGCTTGTGCTGGAGAAAGAACATATCCACCTTTGACCACGTTTTCTTCAGCACCCCTTGCTGTACCAGGAAGAACCGGTAAGTTTTGGCGACTAAGAACTAAGACCGTTGGCTTGTCAGTAGCTGAAACAGCTAACTTCCAAGCAGCACGTACTTCATTTCCGTCTGCTGGACGAATTACGATTGCATTTGGAATCGAACGAACACTCGCTAATTGTTCGACTGGCTCATGTGTTGGACCATCTTCCCCTACTGCGATAGAGTCATGTGTTAGCACATAAGTGACCGGTAAATGTTGAATAGCTGCCATACGAATCGCTGGAAGTAAGTAGTTAGAGAAAACAAAGAATGTTCCTCCATAAACTCGTGTACCTCCGTGGAGTGCGATTCCATTCATAGCTGCAGCCATTGCGAATTCACGTACACCAAACCAAATGTTACGCCCTCGATAATTTTCAGGAGAAAAATCTGTTTCAGCCGCAACCATTGTATTGTTTGATTTGGAAAGATCAGCTGATCCGCCCCACAGTGCAGGAACTGTTTTTGATAAGGCTTGAATCATTTCCTGAGAAGTAACGCGGCTTGCAGCACTAGCTCCCTCTTCATAAACTGGCATTTCACTATCGTAACCATTGGGAAGAATCCCGGCAAATGCCGATTGATATTGTTCAGCTAAGTCTGGAAATTGTTTAGCGTATTTAGTAAACAAAACATTCCATTCACTTTCTGCACGACATCCACGGGCTTGAATCGTTTCACAGAAACGGTTGTACACTTCTTCTGGAATTTCAAAAGCATCATGTGACCACTCATAAACACTTTTTGCGTGCTTGATGCCTTCATCTCCTAATGGTGCGCCGTGAACACCGCTTGTCCCTTCATTCGGCGCACCATATCCAATTACTGTTTTGACTTCGATTAATGTTGGTTTTATTGTCTCTGTTCGGGCTGCCTCAATGGCCTTTGCAATCTCTTCTAAGTCAGTTCCATCCTTCACTAAAATATGTTGCCAGCCATATGCTTCAAAACGTTTTCCTACATTTTCAGTAAAGGCTTTTGAAGTTGGTCCATCTAGAGAAATATCATTTGAATCATAGAAGGCAATTAATTTCCCTAGTTTTAAATGCCCGGCAAGTGATGCCGCTTCCTGTGAAACCCCCTCCATCAAATCTCCATCACCACATAGAGTGTAAGTAAAGTGGTCCACTATCTTGAACTCGTCTTTATTATAAGTTGCGGCTAAATGAGCCTCTGCCATTGCCATCCCTACTGCATTTGCAAATCCTTGTCCGAGCGGACCTGTTGTCGCTTCCACTCCATCAGTATGATCCACTTCAGGATGTCCTGGTGTAAGCGAATCCCATTGGCGGAAGTTCTTCAACTCATCAATCGACAAGTTGTAGCCTGACAAATGAAGTAAGCTATACAGCATGGCTGAACCGTGTCCAGCTGATAAGACGAAACGATCACGGTTCGTCCAATCACGACCAGTTTTTGGATTCACGTTTAAAAATGTTGACCAAAGAACATAAGCCATTGGTGCCGCACCCATCGGTAAGCCTGGATGTCCTGATTTTGCTTTTTGAATCGTGTCAATACTCAAAGTACGGATTGCGTTAACTGCCAGGTTGTCAATTCTATCAAACACTTAGGCTTCCTCCTTCTTGAAGCTTTCCCAATCTTTCATGAATTGTGCAATCCCGTTATCTGTTAACGGATGGCTCCATAATTTAGGGAATAATGAAGCAGGAATGGTCGCAATATGCGCACCAACTTTAGCAGTCGCTTCAACATGCTCAAGACTACGAATACTTGCGGCAATAATTTCAGCTTTCAATCCGTAGTTATCCAAAACTGTACGTAAGTCTTCAATTAGTTTGATCCCGGGTGTACCAATATCATCTAAACGTCCTAAAAATGGCGAAATAAAAGTTGCGCCAGCTTTTGCTGCCATCAATCCTTGTGCAACAGAGAAAATAAGTGTCACATTTGTCTTAATACCTTCTTGACTTAAAATGTGTGTAGCCTTTAACCCTTCTTCTGTCATCGGAATTTTCACAACAATGTTATCTGCCCATTTTGAAATTTCACGTGCTTCTTTCACCATTCCTTCAGCATCTAAACTGATCACTTCTGCTGAAACTGGACCAGAAACAATTGAGCAAATGTCTTTGATGACTTCCTCAAAGTTGCGACCTTCACGACTGATAATCGTAGGGTTAGTTGTTACACCATCAACTAAACCAAGGCAATGAATACGCTGAATTTCTTCTACATTCGCTGTGTCTAAAAAGAATTTCATTTTGATATCACACTTTCTTTATAAAGTTAGTTGCACATTTTGTTTCGTGTGTGTATTGTCATAGTTAGATTCTTACATAGATATCATACATTTATATACGTTACATGAAAATCTTAAAAACTCCATCTTATGCAATCGACCTGAAAGAATATCAATCTCGAAAAATAAACCAGTTTTAAAAATTGGGGCTGTCCTGAAAGTTGTGTGGATGAATAAAAATTGGGGAATTTGCTTTCCGCGGGCGATCCGCGAGCCTCCTCGGAGCTCGTTCCTTGCTCCTCTTGGGTCTCGCCTGGCTCGCTGTTTCCGCAGGAGTCTCGCAATTCCCCCTGATTTATGTTGAAAAAGGACTTTTTAGACATCTCCTTAAGAAAGGAGTAAATATAATAAATAACCGAACTTTATTACACTCTAGCTGCCTCAGCTGATTTTTTTGCCGAACGAGCTGCCATTTCAGTTTCAATTTGTTCTAAGCTGCGACCTTTCGTTTCTACAACAACGAAACGGATGAAAAGTAACCCTAAAACACAGATGATACCGAAAGCTGAGAAGATAACACCAAAACTGAACTTAGCAGCAAGGACTGGGAATACAAGTCCAACTGCAAGTGAACCTGTCCAGTTGAAGGCTGATGAAATACCAGCACCGATTCCACGTACAGCTAACGGGAAGATTTCCCCAACGATAATCCAAGTAAGTGGTGCCCAAGAAAACGAATAGAAAAGGATGAAAAAGCAAAGTGCAATTAATGTAACCCAGTTAAGCACACCTTCACTCGTTCCTAATGCTTCGAGAATTGCTGGCGTAAAGAATGAAAGAGCCATACCGGCGCCGCCAATAGTCAAGATTGTGCGGCGATTATATTTATCTACAAATTGTAAGAAGATAACAGTTGTCACCACGAAGATCACACCGACAATCACTGTAAATCCAGCAGCTACTTGTGGTGCTAAACCAACTTTCCTTGCAATACTTGTAGCATAATAAACAATTGAGTTTGCACCTTGAATCTGTTGGAAGGTAGCCATCCCAACTCCAATAATGAGAGCCATCCGAAATTTCTTATGGAATAATTGTCCGATACCTGATTCTTCATGTTCAGCAACATCTTGAATCTCTGAAATTTCAACATCCACTTCGGCTTTTGAATTGCGAAGAGATGCTAGTACTTCGCGTGCTTTATCTGCCATACCATTTTTAATTAAGTAGCGAGGTGATTCTGGAAGTTTTAACATACCAATGTATAATATGATGGCAAAAATACCAGCACTACCAAGCATTAATCGCCAACTGTTTGGAATTGGTTCAAAAATGAAAGCGACGATATAACTTAATAAGAGCCCGATGACAATCATTAACTGGTTCAATCCTGATAGTTTTCCCCGAATATTCGCTGGTGCTATTTCGGACATGTATGCAGGAACTAGAGAAGAAGCTGTACCGACTGCTGTTCCTAAGAACACACGAGCAATTGTCAAGAAGATTTCATCCGGTGCAACAGCAGAACCTATTGCACCAACAAAGAAAATAACAGACGCAATTAAGATTAGTTTTCTGCGGCCAAACTTATCCCCTAGTAAACCGCTTAAAATTGATCCAATGATAGCTCCGCCCATTAATGAAGATACAACAATCCCTAACCATAATGGACTCAAATTAAAATCATGATTGATATGTCCTTCCGCACCTGCAATAATCCCTATATCATAACCAAATAAGATTCCAGCAAATGAGCCGAAGAAGAAAATAAACTTACTTGATACATTACTCATGATGTATTTCTCCTTTCCGTTGTCTGAATTTCCCCATAAGTAACCTCTATTTTAAGCGCTTTCATATCATCCTGAAAATTGCGCTCTCTGATGGATGAATATCCAACCGTGAAAATTCACCTCCAAGGATGCACGGCCTCCTTGGAGGATCAAGACATTACTTAATCACTACGTATTCCAAGCCTACAAGTTTTGCATAAGTTACAATTTGATCTATTGTTAAATTCAATGAAACTACTGTATGGTGACCGCCACCGTTCTCAATCCAAGCTTTAACCCCATCTTGGAAGTTTGGTTTAATGTCCCAAAGTACACGAGCCACTGGAAGTTTTGGTGCTGAAACAGTTGGCTCAAATGCAGAAACTTCATTGATTAACAGTTTGAAATGAGTCCCAAAGTCAGCCATTGACACAACCACACCATCGCCTGCTTGACCGTCAAACACTAAGCGAGCTGGATCTTCCCGATCACCAATACCTAGTGGAGATACAACAATTTTCGGCTTGTTACTTGCTAAAGTTGGATCTACTTCAAGCATATGTGATTGAAGGACTGATTCTTGTCCAACAGCTAATTCATAAGTGTAATCTTCCATAAAACCTGTTGATTTGTGATGGCTCATCACTTTAAGCAAGCGATCAAGCGCTGCAGTCTTCCAATCTCCTTCACCAGCAAACCCATATCCTTGTGCCATCAAACGTTGAACCGCAAGACCTGGAAGCTGTTTCATTCCATGCAAATCTTCAAAGTTAGATGTAAAAGCATTGTAACCACCATCATCAAGGAAACGTTTAATCGCAATTTCATAGCTTGCTTGTACTTTTACACTAGCTTCCCAATCTTCTTTACTGTAAGTACCATATTCAAATTCATAAAGTTTTGCATATTCTGCAAAAAGAGCATCAATTTCTTCATCCTTAACAGCATTGACATATTGAACAAGATCTCCAATGCCAAAATAGTCAACTGTCCATCCAAATTGAATTTGTGCTTCAATTTTATCCCCTTCGGTAACTCCAACATTACGCATGTTGTCACCAAAACGAGCAACTTTAATGTTAAAGCTTTCATTGTAAGCAACCGCTACGTCCATCCAATCTGCAATTTGCTGCTGAACCTCAGCGCGTTCCCAGTAACCTACTACAACTTTATTTTGTTTATTCAAACGGGCATTGATAAAACCGTATTCACGGTCACCATGTGCTGATTGGTTTAAGTTCATGAAGTCCATATCAATGGTTTCCCAAGGAATACTTTCATTAAACTGTGTTGCTAAATGAAGTAACGGTTTTTGTAATAATTTTGTTCCACGAATCCACATTTTTGCAGGTGAGAAAGTATGCATCCAAGTGATCACACCAGCAACTTCATCACGATAGTTGACCTCTTTCATCATGCTTGTGATTTTATCTGCACTGACAGCTAAATCTTGCAATACAATTGGATAAGGTAAGACACCGCTTTCATTTAGTGCATCTGTCATTGTTTGTGCATGTGCTTTGACTTCTGCTAATGCTTCCTCACCATAAAGATGTTGTGAACCTACGACAAACCAAAATTGTTTTTTTATTGTCATCATGGATCCTCTTTTCTTCATTTAATAGTTTATATTATTTTTGCCCATAATAGGCATTTTCCCCATGTTTTCGTAAATAGTGTTTATCTAAGATGCGCTGTGGTAACTCTTCAGCAAAATGATTTAATTCTCGGGCAAATAAATTCATTTTCGAAACTTCTTCTAAGACTACGCTATTCATGACTGCTGACTTTGCATCTTTGCCCCAAGTAAATGGACCATGCCCATGAAGTAAAACACCGGGTACTGCTAAAATATCTAATCCTCGCTCTTCAAATGTTTCAATGATGACACGACCAGTTTCTACTTCGTAACCACGATCAATCTCCTCTTGTGTCAAGAAGCGCGCGCATGGTACAGGACCATAGAATGTGTCTGCATGAGTGGTCCCCATCGCTGGAAGATCAAGACCTGCTTGAGCCCAGATTGTTGCCCAAGTTGAATGAGTGTGCACAATGCCGCCGATTTCTGGGTAATGCTGATATAGTACTGCGTGAGTCGCCGTATCTGATGAAGGATTTAACTCTCCTTCAACAACGTTGCCATCTAAATCAACAACGACCATATCACTAGCTTTCATCGTCTCATAATCAACACCGCTAGGTTTGATCACAAATAAACCGCTTTCACGATTGATAGCACTTACATTTCCCCATGTATATTTCACAAGTCCATGTTTAGGTAAATCCAAATTTGCTTGCAATACTTCTTCTTTTAATTGTTCTAACACGTAAATTCCTCCAGTTTTCCACTGAAATGATCTACAGCGGCCTGCTCAATCACTAAACCTTTTTTGTAACGTTCGATAAATGCTTCAAATCCTTTAACATCAAATTGATCAGGGTAAATTTCCTGCCTATCAACCTCTTTAAAAACTTTTTTGTCGAGGAAGTCTTCTAAACTATATTTATCTTTATCAATCATGTAAGAAGCAAGAATGGCCATTCCCCACGCCCCACCTTCTCCGGCTGTTGCCATAACTGAAACTGGAGCATTCATTGCGGCTGCAACAATTTTTTGTCCAACAACAGGGGTTTTAAATAAACCACCATGTGCTAAAATGCTATCAATTGCGACTTTTTCTTGCTTGATCAAAATATCCATACCGATTTTCAAAGCACCAAAAGCAGTAAAGAGATGAGTCCTCATAAAGTTAGCTAAATTGAAATGACTCTCAGGTGAGCGGACAAAAAGTGGTCGGCCTTCTTCTAATCCTGTAATATTTTCACCTGAAAAATAACCGTAGCTAAGCAAACCACCACCATCCGGATCGGCTTCCAACGCTTTATTCAACATCACGCTGAATAGTTTATCCGTTTCAACCTTTTGTCCCATTGCCTCCGAAAATTCTCTGAACAACCTTAACCACGCATTAAGATCACTTGAACAGTTATTGGCATGTACCATTCCAACTGGGCTACCATTTGGTGTTGTGACCAAATCAATTTCTGGATAAACTTTTGAAAGCTCATTCTCTAATACAATCATGGCAAAAACTGAAGTTCCTACTGAAACGTTTCCTGTACATTTCCTCACACTGTTCGTAGCCACCATCCCTGTTCCAGCATCACCTTCTGGTGGACAAAGCGGAATGCCTGGTTGTAAATTTTGTGATTGATCGAGAATTTTTGCTCCAATTTCGGTTAATTCACCTGCTTGCTCACCTGACACATAGACTTTAGGAAGAATATCTTTTAGCTTCCATGGATAACCTTTGAGCGCAATAAGTTCATCAAACTGCTTCACCATTGATTTATTATAATCTTGCAAAGACTCGTCAATTGGAAACATGCCCGAAGCATCACCAATTCCGATTGCTTTCTGACCAGTCAGTAACCAGTGAATATAGCCAGCTAAAGTAGTGATAAAATCAATACGAGGTAAATGTTTTTCTTCATTTAATATAGCTTGGTAAAGGTGAGCAATACTCCACCGTTCAGGAATATTAAATTGGAATTGATCAGTTAATTCGCTTGCAGCAACACTGGTTGTTGCATTACGCCAAGTCCGAAACGGAACAAGTAACTCACCAGTATTGTCAAAAGCCATATACCCATGCATCATTGCAGAAAACCCAATAGAACCAACTGTTCGAATAGTCATTCCATAATGTCGTTCAACTTCTTGCTTCATTTCACGATAAGCTGCTTGCAGACCAGTAATAATATCTACTAAGTTGTATGTCCAAAATCCATCTTCTAAGAGGTTTTCCCACTCATAACTTCCAGATGCAATTGTTTCAAAATGATGATCAATCAACACTGCTTTAATTCGCGTGGAACCGAATTCGATTCCAAGTGAAGTTTCTCCATTAGCAATCACTTGTTTGATGTTTCGATTCGTCTTCACATAATCACCTCTCTGATAGCGGTTACAATTATAATCGAAAGGGGGCGCTTTCCTTTTTGCTTAACGCATTTCATCAACTTGTTTTGACGTTAATCCCCCTTTCTGATAGCGGTTTCAATTATAATTGAAAGGAGGCGCTTTCCTTTTCGTTTAACTTTACTTACAACTTTAGTATATTTTTTGTGCGTACATTTGTCAAATAAAAAATAATATATGCTTACAAATTACCTTTTCGTTCACATTTCCCTATATAAAACCGTAATGATTATGGTAAAATTATGTAAAAATAATATCGTTTGTCAAGTTGTATGCAAAATAGGTCATAACCTTTTCATTCACACAAACCCATGCTAAAATATGTCCATACAAATATTCCGACTAAACATTATTATATGAACTTATGAAAGAAGTGATAAAATGAAACCAAAATATCAGGTCATTATTGATGATATTAAAAGTAAAATTCTCTCAGGGGATTACCGTGTAGGAGAACAAGTTCCTACTGAATCTGCCATGCAAGAAACGTACAAAGTTAGCCGACATACTGTTCGAAAGGCGATTTTAGAGCTATCCAACGAGGGATTCTTAAGAAGTGAAAAAGGGTCCGGTACTTATGTTAGTAACCAATATCAATTAAAAGCTGGCGGAAATCCTAATAATAAAACAATCGGTGTCATCACAACCTACATTTCTGATTATATTTTCCCATCCATTATTCGTGGAATTGAAGGAAGATTGAATGAGGAGAATTATTCGTTATTGTTAGCTAGTACAAATAATGATGTCGAACAAGAAAAAAAAGCTTTGGAGATGATGTTGTCATTTGGTGTGGATGGTTTGATTGTGGAACCTACGAAAAGTAATCTATACAATCCCAATATTGCTTATTACCTATCGTTTAAAGAACAGGATGTTCCATTCATCATGATCAATGCTTATTATGAAGAGTTAGATGTTCCATTCTTTTGTCTTGATGATGTGCAGTCCAGCTACCTCGCAACAAAAAAACTGATTTCGAATGGACACACACAAATTGGACTCATTTCAAAAATGGATGATTTACAAGGTAAGTACCGAATGAAGGGATATATTAAAGCGCTTGGAGAAGCTAAATTACGATTCCAACCAGAGCATGTGCTTTCGTATAACACAGAGACGAAGCTTAACCTATACACAAACTTGAAAGAGTTTTTAACTAAAAAAAGAGACGTGATGACTGCAATTGTCTGCTATAACGATGAGGTCGGGCTTGAAGTACTAAATGTATGCAGACAAATTGATATATCTGTTCCAGAAAAATTGTCAATTATCGGACAGGATAATTCTTACATTGCCAAAAATGCAAATATCAAACTAACAACATTGACACATCCACAAGAACAAATGGGTCGTGATGCAGCTGATTGGGTCATAAAGAAATTGCAAGGAAAAAAGGGTTTGCCGAATGAAACTTATTATCAACCGGAGATCATTGAAGGCGAAACTGTAAAGGAATTAGAAGGATAAATGATTGAAGGATGCTTCATAAAAATTACAGCATACTTGTGAAGCATCTTCTCAATAAAATAAGCGATATTTGAAAAAGTTCTAGGTTGTCGTATGGTCAAATATTGAATGTGCAGAGTTTTAGCTCAACTCAAAGGATCCGACAACGGGATTCATCATGGTCACTCTTCTTTTTAGTATTAACCGGCAACTCCCGGTCACCTTGTTGTCCCATATTTTCGCATGTAATACGAGACTTAAACTTGCTTCAACAAGTAGGAGGTGAACAGTTTTTCGACGGAATCTGTGGTGCCATAGACCTCCTCGCTCTGCCCGGCTACCTTTATCTAAGACCAGTCATGAAAAAAGGTCAGTTCAGAATACTGTATAAGTAAACTTAATTGACCTTTTTGTACGAATAGAGCTTCCCAATGATCTGTTCTGCTTGTATTTGCATAAAATACCCTGAAAATTAGTTCCATCAACATCTATCCCCATTGGCAAGCTGATTTTTAAAAACAAAGTCTGGCCAAGATGGAAAGATATTAACAAGCGACCCGGTCGACCTGCTTCATCTGTTTTAGCTTTCTTTAGCGTATTCCTAATAATCCCCATGAGCAAAATGTAAACCAATACAATAATGAAATGATACAAAGGCTCATTTCTCCAAAATAGATGATTAAAAGTCATATACTGTATTTCTTTACGTAGAAGACATTGCATTCAATGCATTTACGACTGCTTCAAGTAAAATTATTCTTCACAAGTAAATTTTGTAACATTATATATAAAAACAGTGAACCAACTCAACTTCACATTATGTAATTACCTGGTTAGTTGGTTAAATCTTTTTCTCGTTTGATGATCTTCATCAAGCATGGCTTCTCTTGCTGGAATTCCTGTGAGTGTCCCTAATGCATTCTGTGCTTCAATTACTCTTTCTAACCATAGTTGTTTATGGCTATCAAAATTTCGGCAGTCTTTTGGTATAAAAATTGGCTTCCCAAATACTAAACGATTCTCGACTCCTTCAACAGCTTGCTCAATAAAAGCCGGTAAAACAGGAATACCCAGTAATCTAGCTAACCAAAATGCTCCTGCCTCAATATCTTCTGCTCTATCTTTATTGATGTCATAAATTGTTCCTTGAGAGAATATCAGGAAATGCTTTGGTTTTTTACCTTCAGCAAACCACTTCCCTGCAGCTTTCATCGCCGCCATTGATCCACCAAAACTTTTACGGTCAACTGCAAAAATTTTTTCGAACTCTAATATTGGCATTAATTCTTTAGGAATGGAAACACCATTAAAGCAATTTTCTTTAGCGAAAACAAATAACTCTGGATAAGTATCTATAACTTGATGCATAATCTCATAATAATAACTCATGATTAGCGGAGCATCAGAATCAGTTAAATGATTAACCGCTATTATATAAGAAGAATTAGTGAAATCTTCCGGTATATTATAAGCTTTAAAATTATATATTGTTAACAACATTTTCTTTGCTTCAATTAATCTATTTTTTAATTTTTCTGGATTATTTGCAACACTTAATATTTCTTTTATGGCATTCTCATTAAACAATGAACTGGCATTAAATAACTGCATAAAATTCCTCCTAAATTAATTAAAACCCTATCCTGAGTATTGAAGTTATTTGCCAATAGTTTCACATTAAGCCCCTAACCATAATATGTCATGCTCAGAAAATATCTTCTTTATTGTATTATCTTATCATTATGACTTGATAATAATATAATCTCCCAAAAACTGCCTACTTATCTTTAACTTCCTTATTGCTCTACTTGCTGTAAACTGTGATATATTCAGAGAGGCTGACAGCTTTCTTGTTGGAATGTCAGGCTCAGTTTTCCAGAGTGATAAAATAGCTTTCTCCTGCTCTGTGAAATCCATTACCTGCAATAACTTCTTATATACTTCTTCATTGTTCAGTTTATCTGATATAGTTTCATAATACAAATGAGCTTTCCTGTCCGGAATATCATCACCATTCTCAAACATCTTTTCAATGCTCCCCCACCAGTAAATAAGATGCAATATTCTCGTCGGAGTTTCCAAAGCGGTTGACTTCATATCGACCAAAAAGTAATCGGCAGAAAAAAATTTTTTCAGACACACTTGGAATTCAAGCAATGGATATGACAATGTTAAAATCGCGAAAACGTTGAATAGCAGCCTCTTTATTATAACAAACAATCATTAGAGATTTTGTACCGTCAATACAAAGCAACGACTCATAAAAACATAACACCCAATAAGTTAGAAAGGATTAGATCGACAGTTAAAGGAAGTAAACCAAATCAATTATGGGTAACAAGTATCACATATATTCCGATCTATGAGGGTTAGCAAGTGTAATCAATTTATATTATTATAAAATAGTAGGCTGGTCTATATACAACAATAACAAAAGAATTAGTGATATCTGCGCAAAATGACTTACAAGCGTCAAAAGATGAGAAATAGCGTCATTCATCACTCTATCGCGCAGTTCAATATACCTCGTCTGAGCATCAAAAATGAATAAAAAAGTATAATATGACCAGTAGTTTGAGCAAGAAAGGAAAACATCCTTACTAGGGCACTCAAGAATAGTTAGCTTATCCTCTATAGAAAGGCGGTAACAACCCCTTAAGCAGGAATGAGTCAGCCCTTTTTTGCATGTATTCTACTTCTGTGATTTCTCCGCGAATCCGACTTTCTAAAAGCTCTTTCTGTTTTTCTGTAAGCTCTAAACCTTCAAATCCAAGGGTCGCTCGCACATATCTCATGGTTTTTCAAAGTTACTCCTTCTATTAAAAAATTGTCCATTTGTATAATAAAAAAAATTTTATTTTTGTCATTTTAACTGTTATTTTAATATCCATTTTTTTATTCATAGGGTTTTTAGTTTTCACTTATAATCCTGTTTATGGATTATTTTGATGGACACGATTGTATTCAACCATTTCTCTAGTAGCCGCCACTAACCAAGCCCAGAAATCATTATATTCTGTTCTTTGCTCATATCCGATTGATGCAAAATCATGTATAATTTCAACCTTTTCACCTTTCCCTATTTCAAAGCATGCTATGTCATCATGATCATCTCTTCTTGCAAAAGGTATCAAGTTTCTATTAGGATATCTGTTTTTAAGTCCTTTTAATCTTTCTAGCACTCTTTCTTCATCCATGATATACCACAAGTCAAAGTCCAGTAAATTTAGTTCTATAGCTTTTCTAAATGATTTTGGATACTTAAATCCATCAAATCCGATTCTTTCTTCTAAAGTTTTTATATTCATCATTTCAACACCTTCATCATTCAGATTATCGATTAGCATACATCGTAGAAGTAATTAACCACATGAAAAGTCTAGCTTGAACTACCCCCACTTATCGACCTTGCGATTTGATTGAAGTGGGAGTCTTCTGTCGGAAAACGATAAAAACCCATGATATACAGGATATCTGTGTTGACTTTGCATGCGGATTCGTATCGTGACCCGCCTCAAATTTTAAAAAAGAAGAGCATCTGATGCATCGACCGATCAATACAAGCTTAAAGTTGTACGAAGCGATTTTTCCCAACGAAATGTAAGCGTGCCTTCTCTCATACTTTTTTATAGTATAATCATGAGTCTTTTTTAAATACAACAACATTTATGCTATAATTTCATAGTCTCAGAATTGCTTTTTTAAATCATTCAAATGTGTGAGGGTGAAGAGTTTGAAATTAGCTACAGAAGGTTTTAGTGTTGTAAACAATTATTTTGTCGATTTTTGGGGTGCTATTATAGGAGATAGTGCAGTTAGTGCCTATTTACATCTTAAACGTGAGGCCGATAAAAACAAAGAATATTGTTATATTAATACCGAAATGATTCGCCTAAAAATGAAGAAAAGCCAAACTGAACTCAATGAATATTTAAAGACATTAGAAGATTTCGGGTTTATCATCATTTTTCATAGAAAAGAGCAAATAGACTCTGCTCGATTGTTTAAAATCCGGAAACATATTCCTCTTTTGACAGATGACTTATACAACTCCTTACATCCTCAGTTAAAAGAATTGCATGATGATTTTATGTCCTACTACTTGGATGATGAGGCTATGTTTAATACTAACAGAAAAACGACTGAAGATGGCATTGATAACAGAAATCAAATAGTAACTGAAACTAGCACGAAATCAGGAGAAAACAAAGATTACGAGATCGACAGATCATACCCTGTTGCGAAAGAGCTAAATGAAAGCTTTCAACAATTTATGATGACCAATCTATCGCGTCCTTCCTATGAAACATGGATTCAGGGATTAATTATTGGCAAAACAAATGAACTTCATTACGTGATATATGCTACAAATGAGTTTTCAATGGAATGGATAAAAGTGAAATATGAAGGCTTGATCAGACAATATATCACAGAATGTATTCATTGTGACGAAAATTTGATCAAGATCTCATACAGACTAATCGATCATTTGGCAATTGAAAAATAAGTTTTATACAGAGTCATTCAGGCTCTGTTTTTTCTTTATGGACTGTAATAGAAAATTCTTGTTTTTGTATTTTTATGTTTTTATTTACTGATCAACCGAATGATTTTTTAATAGGGTTTATCAAGAAAAGTGTGTAAATTAACTGCTTTATGTTGTCATGAATTAAAAGCTGAATCATCGCCATAGCCCATCGTTGAACATGGCCACCTTTCGCTTTAAATAGTGGGTTTGGGCGCTATCTCATTGCAAAAAAACGTTTTTTGCATAAGGACAGAATTAGGTTTATCTTCTAAGTAATTGCATAAAATAAAAAAAGACCCGACTGCTCTCAACGTCGAGTCCATTGTACAAACTGGTCCTTCAAAGAGCTGGCTCAAACAACGAAACTTGTTGAAATAAACTTCTCTCGAACTTTCGCAGGTCTCAAGGGAAGTTTATTTCTGTTTTATATACGACAACAAGGCAAGGATAAACATGCCAAAAACAATCATTAAATAGATTGCTTGGAAAGTTGTCATTTGCATCTGAGCCTGCTTCCTTTGATTGATCCAATTTTTACCACATCACTCCGAATGCTGTCGGATTTTAGAAGTATAGAAGCGGATTGAAAAGCACCAGAAAATTGTAGAAAATCACCCTGTTCTCCCATACAATATGAAGAGAAGTGTCCACGCTTGAAGAAATACTATTTCAAAGCAACTGCTTTTAACAAATCTTGAAGATTCGTTTTTGTAAAATTTGCATTTTTTAAATAGAACAAATGAACAAAAGTTCTTTTTGCAAATATGCTTGATCAAAGGTTGTTCAGTCTCTGAATCTACTTCATCAACAGATCATTCATTTCAAAGTTTTCAATTGTTTCAATCCATATTTTATGGGCATCTAAATGAAGAATTATCTCCTCTTAGCATCATCATTGCTCCTTCTTTAGTGTTCGGCTTGTCTTGAATGATGTTTGATGTACACGCCCTTTCTGGCAAGCTTGAAACGCAGCTTTAAAAAATTCTCTTCATAACCATCCCCATCGTTATCATATATAAAATCTTCTGTTAGTCGCTTCTCGATAACACAACACTCATTAGCTGAAATCCGCTTTGTGCTCCATGAATTTTTTTCCACAGTCATGGCACTTATATCTCATGTCGTTCATTCCATATATCCCTGTTGTAAGTGTCCAGCCTCTTTTTTTCTTTGTTAGTTTGTCACTGCCGCAGAATGGGCATTTTGCTTTTTTTACTTGTTTAGTCATTTTTGTTTTCTCCTATCATGTTGTCATGTTTCATTTTAGTGATTTCCAAATGATGAACTTAGCAACTTTCTGTTTATAACGATTTGGTTAAGCTTTTTTCGATCCCAGCAAAAGCGCCTCATTATCATTGTACTGAATTAAGAAAGAAATATCCAACTAGTGTTCAAAAATACTCATTCGGTCATTACTACCGTTTAGTGTTTAGTTTTTAGACCTAAAAATCAGTTCATACCTATCAATATGTTCGTTTTCAGGAGGCAACTTTCTATCTGTGTTGTACACAATTTTTCTTTCTTTTTTTATATCGCTATCAAAAAGTTTTTTTGACAAAAAGTTGAATTCATGAGTATAATTCACCCATTCAATAAAATACTTGAATAGTTTGGTGATTTCAATGCTCAATGAAAGAAACTTAAAAGATTTATTGTATCATGAGGTTGCAAGAATCGGTAAAAGTCTTTCTAGTCCAAAACGTTTGGAGATTCTTGATCTTTTATCTCAAGGTCCTAAATCAGTGGAATCATTGTCGAAAGCAACTGCGATGTCTGTGGCGAATGTTTCTCAGCATTTACAAACCCTTGCTCATTCCAGATTAGTAAAGTTTCAGAAGCAAGGTAACTATTGTTTTTACGAATTAGCAGATGAAGCAATTTCTAATTTTTTAAATTCCTTGCATACATTATCAGAGAAACAGTTTGTTCAGGTTCAACAAATCAAACAAGAACTTTAAATACCAATCTTGGTATGGATGGGGTTTCACTTTCAGAACTTCATGAGTAATATTGTTAGATGTTCGACCAAAAGAAGAGTATGAAACAGCTCATATTCCGGGTGCTATTTCTATACCAATTGAGGAATTACGGGATAAACTGTCTTCTTTACCAAGCAACTGTGATGTTGTTGCCTGTTGTAGAGGACCATATTGTTTAATGGCGGCAGAAGCAGTAGAACTTTTAAAAACTAAAGGTATAAATGCCTATCGTTTAAAGAGCAGTGTTCAAGATTGGCATCAATTAAGGTTATCAGGAAAGCTGTTGAATATGAATTGACCATGAGAAATTAGAGTGATTAGCGTGTAGAATGGTTGAAATCAAATATGAAGGAAGATGGTGTTAAAGATAAAATGTTGAATGAATCAAATGAGTTGGCACAAAGTTATATCGACCATCCAGAAAAACACAAAAAATTATATAAACGTACATTAATCATTGTCGTTATTTCTCAAATGTTTGGTGGGGCAGGATTAGCTGCGGGAATAACAGTTGGAGCACTTCTCGCACAAAAAATGCTTGGAACAGATGCGTTTGCAGGACTTCCAGCCGGATTATTTACTTTAGGATCGGCAGGAGCGGCATTATTAGTAGGAAGGCTTTCACAACGTTTTGGGCGGCGTATAGGTCTCACAACTGGCTTTATAGTCGGTGGTCTTGGTGCAATTGGTGTTGTGATTTCTGCTTTAATCAATAATGTTTTTCTTTTATTTGCAGCCCTACTTATTTATGGTGCAGGCACTGCAACCAATTTACAAGCTCGTTATGCAGGTACAGATTTAGCAAATAAAAAGCAGCGGGCCACTGCTATTAGTATAGCAATGGTATCAACAACATTCGGTGCAGTTGCAGGTCCAAATTTAGTGAATGTAATGGGAAATTTCGCTCTTTCAATTGGCATACCATCACTTGCAGGTCCTTTCATTTTATCGGCAGCAGCATTTATCTTAGCAGGTCTAGTACTTTTCATCATGCTTCGTCCAGATCCATTAGTTATGGCTAGAACAATAGAAGCGTCCAATCATGCACACAACCCCGACAGATTTCCGTTACATACAAAACAAGCAGAAAACAAAAGAGGTGTTATTTTTGGTGCAACGATTATGCTTCTTACTCAAATCATAATGGTTGCTATTATGACAATGACACCAGTTCATATGAGACATCATGGACACGCTTTAGGTGAAATCGGTCTTGTTATTGGATTTCATATTGGTTTCATGTATTTCCCTTCCCTAGTGACAGGAATCCTCGTTGATAAGATTGGTCGTACTAAGATGGCAATTGCTTCTGGAGCTACTTTGCTTCTAGCAGGTTTTATAGCAGCGGTTGCTCCAAGTGATTCTATGATTCTCTTATTAATTGCTCTTTCTTTACTTGGTTTAGGTTGGAATTTTGGTTTAATAAGTGGCACTGCACTTATTGTTGATTCAACTAACACTTCAACACGGGCTAAAACTCAAGGTACTGTGGATGTTTTAATTGCGTTGGCAGGAGCTTCAGGTGGTGCTTTATCTGGAATGGTTGTTGCTGGTTCAAGTTATGAAATATTGTCATTGGCTGGAGGGATTTTGTCTTTCATACTCATTCCTGTTGTGATTTGGTCTCGTCAAAGTAAAAAAGACATCCTTCAGAAATGAAAGATCAAAGAAAGATGACGTGCTTTTTATGATTCTTGGCTGGTGTCTTATCATGGTTTATTCAATAGAACCAAGACATGCGCCACAGTTCATTTTAGCTTCATTCTCATTTTCATACAGGGAAAGCGTGTCCTGAAAGTCGTATGGATAAATAAAAATCGGGAATTTGGTTGCTTTCCGACACATTCCTTGAAGCATCTAATTCGATAAAATGACTAGATTTTTGAATTTTGATCTTCATATTTCGGTTGTGACCAATGATAACCCGACACTATTCTTGTCATACTTCATATCAAAGGTGACAGTACCTTTCCCTTGAAACGTTATATTCTTTTCTCCAGTGTATTTTCCATATACCCCTGACTTTGCCGCTTTTGATGGACGAATGAATTGAAAAATCGATTTTGAGTTCATGTTTTTTTTTACGATCTTTACGCCATTTTGCACCTCAATTGTTAGATTTGATGGAACATACAAAGCGTTGGTAATTATGTAGGTTACCTTTTTCAACACTAATTTCCCTCCACCTTTTTTCTCTAGCTTCTCAAGATAAGAATGAACAAGATAGTAATGTTTTTTTAGCATTTTATTTATTGGTTTCGTGTTTGGAAAAATCGTGTAAGTTGGCTTACTTGCTGGTTGAGAGAGGCATACCTTTGATAATGAGCTTTTTACCTTTTTGTTTTTCTTTCACACATAAGCCACCTTCAATAAGTTGATTTACATAATATTATAAGTTAAAATATGAGTGTACTCATAAATGATTCAACTCATTTTTTTATAGGGAGATTAAAAAATGTCAGGATTAAGAAAAAAGAAGAAAGAAGAAACTCGAAATAAAATTCTATTTGCAGCAGAAAAGATTTTTTTAGTGAAAGGTTATACCCATACAAAGACTTCAGAAATTGCCAAAGAAGCCGGTATTGCTGAAGGTACAGTTTTTAATTATTTTTCAAATAAAAGTGAGATCCTTTTTTCACTTATTAGTAAAATGTTTTGTGTAGAAAAATATGAATTCTCTTCCTCGAAATCAGATCCAAATCAAATTAAACCAGAAATCTTCGCATTTTTAGATCACTATTTAAGTCCAGCCAAACATATAAACAAGTCTTTACTACGAGAAGTGTTTTCTGCTGTATTTAAGTACACACCGGAAAGTAAAGTCATATTTGAAGGTTTGTTGGAATTTGATCGGATAATCATTCAAAAATTAAGGTACCATTTACTCGAACTAAAATCACAACAGCTCATCTCTAAAGACGAATCAATTGATCAATTTTTAGATCTTTCTTACGGAATAATCATGTATTTGTTTAGTAAATTTGTTCTAAAGGATGATATGACGTTTGAAACATTTTTTAAAGATCTTTGTGTGAAGTTAGACATTCTTATGCCTATATTACTAGAAAAGAAGGCATAAAAGATGACAAATACACTCCCCTTAGTGAAGTAGAAACGCATCATCAATATGGAAAACATTAAAGATGAAAGAATCCCGGAAGTCGTAATTTATGCAGGAATGAGCTAAATATCAAATGCCGGATTTATACTAATTATCAGGTTAAGAAAATTTGAAGATCAGTTTGAGACCTTTAAAATGTTTAAGTACTATATTATGAAGGAATTCGTTAATTATATACATGTTACTTCTTGTGTCCATTGTAAATTTTTCTTCTATCGGAAGGACATGAACCTAAAGAATTATACAAAAATAAATGAAGCAAATTGTTCGGAGGGATAAGAATGAAAAAAGCAACTTATGATAAAGCCAAACTGATGAAATCATTTGACAAGTATTTTAATTTGGCTGAACAAAGGCTCCAAAATAAATATGGTAAAACCGAGGCTCGCAATATAACAGCCCAAGTTCGAAATGAGTTTGAAACTCTAATTCCGAGAATTCCATATATTGGCGGTAGAAAAAATATGTTTACTCCTGTCATGATTATTAATGGATGGATTATCGCTTTATATCGAGTCATAAAAGCCAAAGGAGGAACCGTTGAAGACGTCATCCAAATTTCTCATGAAGCATCTGATGATTTTTTTAAGTCATTATCTCCTTGGGTTGCCAAAATAATCGGTCAATTGGTATTTACAAAATTATCAATACACTATATGCAAAAACAAGCAAAACGAAGTCAGAAGAAAATATATACGGAAGATTTTGTCTACACATGCAGCATCAATCAAAAAGCTCATGAAACAGAGGTCGAATTGGAATTTACAGAATGTGCTGTACAAAAGTATTACGAAGCTGAAGGGGCTGAAGAATTGAAGCCTTATTGTAATTTTTTTGACCCCATCTACAGCAAACGTTTCGGTATGGGAGTACAGGCTGAACATACATTCGGTTTAGGCTGCGAAACATGTAAGTTAAACTATAACAACCGTCGCGAAACCAAAACACCAGCGAATTTAGTAGATATTATAAAACGTTAGATCTTTATTTGATATAAAAACGCATGAATGTATATTTTCATGCATTTTTAAAACTTTTCTAAAAAATGGTATATGCACATATTTTACATGATTCTATAAAATCAGCTGAAATTTGCTTTGTGCTCCTATCATGTTGTTATCATTATAATTGTGTCCATTTCGAGCAAAGAGGCAGATTGAGATGAAGTCTTAGAATGATTTGACACACATCCTTTACACTCTGCTGTAGCATAGCCCGGTATACTCCAGATGGCAGTCTCCTTGTGCTTAGCACTTTTTTATCTTCTTTAAAATTTTATATTGGGAGAATATATATAGGTTACTCGTGCAAGGTCTTCCTTGAACTGATTATCCATCCATATAAACATAATCTAGTAATCTTTCATATTCATCAGTACGCTCATCTATCGAATTCTAATTTTAATTTACTGCTCTGTTACTAGTTGTTTATTTCTTGCAGAGACATCATTTCCGTAGGGCTGCACACCACACAAGAATGTCTTTTTTTGTTTTGGTGGTGTGTCAACTAGTAAATATCGGACTGTTTTGTTGTTCCCTTTATATTTTACTTTAATTGTATCTCCATCCACTACATGGACAAGCTTGACTGGAACACGCTTAGTGTCTATTCTGTTCGTTTCTTGTCATGTGTTCTCATTAGTCGAAAAATGAATATTTGAGTTACACGTTACCAATGAAAATAGTAAGGTAAATGTCATAATCGCCAAAAGTCATTTTTCCAACTCAAATTTCCCCTTATTTTGTAAGCATATATATCTACCAAAATAATCAAACAATGAAGAGGGAGTATCATCAAGTTGAATTTCTCCAAAAAAAGAGACAAGGGATCAATCCCCTTATCTCAGTTTGATTTTTTGAGTGTATTTTGTAAATTCATTGTATTTGTTGTTGATTCGGATGAAACGTTCAGAAATGTTTGTTGCTTTGTTTGTTAAAAGGGCATTTTTGTTAGCTGAGCTTAGTTTATTGTAGGTGATCCCGTATTTAGATCCTGGGCCACTGTTTTTCCATGGCATAAATTGAATGACTCGTCCTACTTTATTAAATGTATTGTTTCGAATCGTAGGGTTTTTGGCTCCACTTACTAAAATTCCTCGTTTGCCAGAGTTACCTCCTGCAACATGATCAATCACATTTCCTTCAATGGTCGAGTTGGACCAGTTCATGACACGAATAGCATCAGAGCGGATAGAGCTAATTTTATTATTGCGAAGAACCACCCTATCATGATATTTGCCACCGGAATATTTATGGGTCCCAATTGAACGGTCAAGACCTTTAAAACGATTATTCTCAATTGTTACAATTTGGTTTGGCGTTTTATCATACTTGCTCCACTTTTGACTCCAGCCTTTTGTCGTTTTATCAGGCGTATCAAGATTAATCGCTTCCTTATTGACGTTAGCAGAAGCCTTAGATCCAACAAATGAATTATTTCGAATGTCAACATTCCTTGAAGCATCTAATTCGATAAAATGACCAGAATATAGATTTTTAAATTGGATATTTCTGATCTTCACATTTCGGTTGTGACCAATGATAATTCCGACACAGTCTTTGTCATACTTCATATCAAAGATGACAGTACCTTTCCCTTGAAACGTTATATTCTTTTCTCCATTGTATTTTCCATATACACCTGATTTCGCCGCTTTTGATGGACGAATGAATTGAAAAATAGATTTTGAAGCACCAAATTTACGAGTTCCTGTTTTTTTCCCTTTTACGATCTTTACACCATTTTGCATCTCAATTGTTACATTTGATGGAACATACAAAGCGTTGCTAATTGTGTAGGTTCCCTTTTTCAACACCAATTTTCCTCCACCTTTTTTCTCTAGCTTCTCAAGATAAGAACGAACAAGATAGTAATGTTTCGTATAGGTGTTGTATGTTGTAAATTTCAGCATTTTTTTATTTGTTGGTTTCGTGTTTGGAGAAATCGTGTAAGTTGGCTTACTTGCTGCCTTTGCGGAAAGCGGCATCCCTATCCCCAACAGGCTAAATATTAATAGAATGGATGTGAATAGCATCGTTGTCTTTCTCATCTTTGACATGATCTTGAACACTCCTCTTTCTTCTGTTTTATTTTTAGATTCGGAACTCAGCACTTTTATTTTTGTGCTCTGCATCCTATGTAGCAATTTTAAACTACTTTTATTATCGGCAGTTGTTAAGCTGTTTTGTACTGGTTAAAGGTAACATATAATCCCGAGAGTGGATTCAGAAATTCTCATCGATATTTGATACTTACTGCTCTACCACATGCATTAGCGATTGTTAGCTTTTGAAAACAAATATCTTCAAGTTTTAGTTACTCATCCCTTTCAAGGAAAATCACATCATCCATATCAAATATGGAGTCGTCTTCACTTTCATCAAGTTTGTGTAAAATGTATCTATCCAAACTCATTCCTGAAAAGTCTTGTTTCTTCGAAAGGTACTGCATAGCTTCAACTAAATATTCCTGTTCAAAAGTTGGTAAGGCCATTTCATGAATAATTGTTTTTTCGTTTTTGTTTTCCCAATTATATTTCAGAAGGAAGTCGCTTGTTTTTGTATATTGCATATAATCATCTTCAGTTTTAAAATCTTTCCTACTTAGCATTATGTTAAGAACCTCCATATATTACGGTTATAATAAATATTCAATAAACGTTTTTACATTGATATTTTGATTCATCGTAATTCTGAAGCTATTCTACCATTTCATTTTTTTCAAACTGTTAAATTGAAAATTTAACCACTTGCATTTTCATTATTTCTAAACTTAATTACAAAATGGACATGATTTAATCATTTTTGACATGCAGAAAGCTTATTTGAATAAGTCAACAAGCGTTTGTGAAGTTTTAAGTGCTTACTGTTAACCTATTCTTACGTTTATCCGCAGATCATATCATTGCTTAAATTATTTTTGGATTTTTAGAACACCAATTACGATCATAAGGTAAAGATTTTAATTTCTTCATATCTTTTCAACTGTAGACCCAATCATAATCTGTGATCCAAAAGTAATCATCGCGATTTAATTTAAGGTACTCGTAAATAAAGCTAAAGATAAGTTCTTGTACACCGTATATTTCTTCTATGAAACCAACTCGACAAAAATCTACGCCTTGTTCTAATCCAACATCCTCATGAGAGTAAAATTTTATACTCGGATTATCTGTTGCGTCTACATAGTATATAAACGAACATCCATTTTCATTAACTAGTTTATGGCTTATGTTTATTGTAGTGGAGAGGAATTGTCCATCTGCCGAATAATTTTTACTGTTGTGAAAGTTAAGCATAGCATTGGCTTAAAATGCAGCTATAATAGAATCAGACAATAATTTTTCAGTTGTGTATTTTTTACGGTCCATTAATATAAAAGCTGAAGTTCCTATTTTTAAACCTCCTTTAACACGTTCGTGAAGAATCAATACATGGATTGATTAGCATCTGAAGAAATGGATAGAGGCCAACATCATGAACTTAACAAATTATTACAGATCATTAAAATTGAATACATCAACAATTTTTAATAACCTTGTAATTTCCAGTTATTATCTTTAGTAAACCTAGTTACAAATGAATTAAAATGTGTAGCTGCTACTCATGCTTCCCATTACATTCGGCAAAGAACTAGTTAATTTTACAATCCGCCATATTCTTCTATTAGCGCTTGATTAGCACAAAACTCGTAAAACCTTTTTATTAACTGATCAATATCCTGTTTTCTAACTATTTTCTCTAACCACTCTTCTGGAATTCCATCCATTTTATAATACATGCCAGCCAATGTTCCTGTAATGGAAGCTACAGTGTCTGTATCTTCTCCTAAATTGACTGCCTTTAAAACAGCATCTCTAAATGAAGATGTATTTCCTAAACACCATATTGCTGCTTCTAAAGTATCAACGACATATCCACCTGATTGAATGTCTTCTTGTGGTGTTCTTAAAAAATCATAATCAAAGATTCTTTCATAATGTTTTAGCTCTTTTATGAAAATATGATCGTCTTCAAAAGTTTTAACAAAAAGATTGTATACACTTTGTAATGATTCCTCAAGCGAATTATTGTGGTATAACCTTAATAATAATTCAATGTAGATAATTGAGCCTACTACTGCACGCGCATGGGCATGGGTAATTTCAGTATATTGTTTAATGATTTCCGTTTTTTTCATAAAATCAAACTCATTGTATAACCGAAAGATCAAAGGTGAAATTCTCATAATAGCCCCATTGCCATTATCATATTCAGATTGACCACCGCATTTTTCAGCCTGAATACCGTTTTTAAACCTAGTATTAGCTTCATCGGTCGTTCTTCCAATATCAAACATCTCGCCAAATGGAGTCCAATAACCTTCTTCCTCATATTTAAGAAATTTTCGCATCAAATGCTCTGTGTTTCCTTCTTCTATCATATTTTCAACCATACATAAAGTTAAGGAAGTATCATCAGACCAAGTACCAGGAGGTTGATTATATGTGCCATACCCCATTACATCTTGTACTTTGAATGTGCCTCTTTTCTTAAATTCAACTGGCACCCCCATTAAATCCCCTATAATTCCACCATACAATGTAGGAAACAACCTGTCCTTAATACTTTCACAAAGAAACATTTTATTATCATCTTCCCATCTGTCTATCAATCTTTTATAAGTCACTGATTTCACCTACTTTGTTTGAATTAATTCATACCTGTAGAGGAATATCTCTAGTTATAGCCCCAGGAATTGCGTGACCATGCATGTTTCCCGCATACTATCTCATTATGGTGGTAACTGATTCTCCCACCTCTCTCAAATAACTTAATAATTGGGTCATATAAATCATATAAATCCAGAGCAATAGGTAATTGTTTGTCAACTACATATGCCCATTCTAGATAAAAAGTGCAAAGATACTCTGTAACCCAATCAATGTTTACATTAACTAATTCGGTACATTTTTCTTTTATATGATCGGGTATCTCCATATTGATTTCTTTTGCTGCATTAAATACAGCACGTCTATTATTGTCCTTGAATTTAAAATCCAAAAAAATATTTCCTCTTCTTATAAACTCTCTTACTAAAACTGGATGAAAAGGTTTAACCACACCTTTATTTTCCCAGTTAATATTTTTTATTCTTTCACTAGCTAGTTGAAAATTCGTATTCAAATTGGGCTCCTCAATTTTGGTTCAAAGATCGTTTATATAAAATAGAGTGACCCCACACTCTTATCTCGCAACTTACTTTCTGCCGGGCATTCTTCACGCACTGCCCTGCACATCTTTTTCCAACAGGCTTGTCACCATACAGATCATGTACTTTCCCAGCATTTTTCATGACTCGATGATTCACGCTTTCCGATTACTGTCTTAATTGTAGTCCTACTTCGGCTCTACTAATGCATGGACAACCTCTATTATAGGAACACTTTCTGAGAGCTCAACTGACTGTAAGTCATTAATAAAAAACTGGATGAGTAAGAACCTATCGCATTCTTATTTACACAGTTTAGTTTACAATCATATTGTGATTATTTTTGTAAACTTAGACTAGAAATTAGCTCATCTAAAGTAGTAGCAATTTCATTAAATGAGCCTCGTTCAAAGTCCTCCAATTCAACCTTTCCATTTATATTGTCTAAAACAACTATTAAACCGTTCCCTTCTATTCCAATAGGAATTTTATCCATTTTATTATGATGATTATTTTTATATCCTTCTAGGTTCTTTTCGAAAGATATCAATTCTATATTTGGTAATACAGATTCTAACGCAATATAGTGATGACCAATAAAACCATCTAAATCAGCAAACCAATAAGAATTGAAGTAGTAGCTAATGGAAGTGTGCAGTTTAATACTGAATTTTTCTTCAATCGGTGTCAAATCTTTATAATTATTTTTTTCAACAACTTTCCATAAAACCTCTTCTTCTTCATCTACCTCACCTTGATAAATAAATGAGTCAACTTCTTCATTGTAAGATGTTTTAAATAAAAAATCTAAACCTTTATCAAAATATGCTCTTCTTAAATTAAAATATTTGTCCATAGCATCTTTTATTGTCAATGAAATCACCTTCACTCTTCTAATAATTCGGCATATTTTAGACCGTTTCCTCAAATTCAATTCATTAACTTCTAGATTCTAAAACATTTGAAGGCACTGCTATCATTGACTTCCATTACTAAAACGACAGTGTATCAGAGTGTCTTATTTATACAACATACGGTACCAACAATCTACCGCGGATTTTCAGTTAATTTCTGCTTCAGCTCCAAGATGTTCTAATCGGTTCGCATCCCCATGCTAGAATTGCTCTACACAAGCTGCTGCCGATCAGATATTTTCTCATTCTCATTGTTAGCGCGGCAGTCCATACTTCTGAGCTGCTACT
This sequence comes from Bacillus sp. WMMC1349, assembly GCF_013155385.1. Lineage (GTDB taxonomy): Bacteria > Bacillota > Bacilli > Bacillales > Bacillaceae > Bacillus. Next base: position 2,874,492 of record NZ_JABJUQ010000007.1, read on the forward strand.
CTCCTTATTCAATTTCTCCTTCTTTTTATTTTGATTGCTCATTCCTACACATCGTGCAAGATGACAAGAGACTTTTGAAACTTCCTTTTTTTAGTGTGTAGCTTGTTGAATGTATTGGATAATCTTACTCGGAGGATGTAACCCTGCTTATTTAATAGTAGGGGGGATGGAATTTTTACAGATTTAAAACAACTGCTATCGTGTCAATAAGTAAATCCACTTGTTTTTTTTGCTCTGGATTTTCTTCAATAAATTCTAGGCACGTTTCTTTCAAACAATCATAGAAATCTATACTTTTTATAGTAATCTCATAATATGTAAAAGAGTTCATAAATATTATTATCCATTCTTTACATTCACTCTCCTCAGAATGCACTGGAAGTTCATAACCCATCATATGATCTTGCCACGGCTCTTCATTGGATAAACATTCTAGCACTTCGAGTAAATCATTCTTCAAAAAAGAAAAAAAATCTTGAATGAATGGCTGTTTATTTTCCAACATGAAAAATCCCAAATAAATACATTTAATTTATCCAAAAGTTATTTTCCATCACTTTAATCTATTTGGTGATTAGAAATCAGATTTTCATCGTATATAGTCATTTTATGAATTTGGGCTATAAATTCACTTGTGTATACAGCAAAACTTTGGATTATCCCTGTGAATTATACAATTTAATTCTTCTTACTTCTTTTTAGAAGATCTGAATTCTATCTCGGAGATTGCTTCCTGTGCTGTTTCTTGAATTTCTAGATTAGTATGGTCAAGATAAGATTTCAAAACAGTTAGGTATTTTAGATTTCCTGAAAACCCCAAAAACGATAATACATATGATAGAGCTTCTATTTTAAATGAAGAACAATAGGGTAATAAGAGATCCAGTGATATACCTGCTGCTACATCCTTATAAACTATAGCATTTTGAACAGAGTGAAGCATAGCCTCTTTGATTGAGTCGTTCTTTTCATGAACTATATGTGATAATAATAGATTCACTCCTTCTATCACTTCATTCTTATCGAAATTTTCATATTCAAAAAGGTCTCCTATCCCTTCAATACTATTTTCCTTCTCTATTCGATCGCTTAATAAAAATACATGGTTTATTTCTTCTATTAAATTCATTTTAAATAATTGCACCTCATCATTTTTGGACCCTTTATAGGGGCATGCATCGTTTTGTGAGATCTAATCATAAATGTCAAACTGTTCATTTATATAATAAGTTAATCATCCTTTATAAATAAAGCGTCATCAGGTGCATCTTACTGCTACATCAACCGAAGTTTTCTTTTTCATGCTACCTATATTGTTATTTCCACCAACTAGAAGTGATCTGTTTTAAAGTTAATTCAATATATTCAATCACTTCTTTATTATCATTTGAGGTAAACTCATGAATAGGGTTTTCCCAGTTCGAGTCTTTTATAACTAATACTAGGTAAGTGCCTTTGTGGGAAATATTAGGATTCCAACCTAAGTCTAATGTTATCGATGATTTCTGATGATGTAATTGCAATAAACTATCAGTAAACATAAACCAACAATCATCATTCGAATCAAGAGTTTTCGGGTCAATTTCCCAAAAATTGTTATAATGAACACTCCATCCGTCAGTTATTCTTAAAGGATGGATATTCACTTGAGGAACATCCAGCTTAACAAATTTTCTCATATTGATAGCCTCATTTATCATCAAATTATTTATTTCTTAAATGCTTTAAGTATTTACATAGATAGATTTTTTTAGCTTGATAAAGCGATTCTATGATTCTTGCTTTAACGTTTGGTAGGCTTTTTTGCTGAAGATGTAGATGCCTTTTTAGATGAGAGTTCCGCCCTTGGATATCGACTCCTGGGCGAGACTCATTGATATAGAAGACAAGGAACACAGAACCTACAATTATGGAATAGATACTTGGCAACCACTAGCCTACTCTAAATTACTTTGTGGAAGAAAAGAATAAACATATGTATCATATGCCTTCCCGTTTTGATACATATATTTTTTTAAAATCCCCTCTTTTTGAAATCCCATCTTGATCAATAAGTTGTTTGAAGCTGCATTTTCAACAAACACAACCGCACCTATTCTTGTTAAACCTAAAGTTTTAGAACCGTATGAAAGGATTTTTGATACTGCCTCAGACATATATCCCTTTCTCCAGTAATCTGGATGAATTTCATAACCTATTTCTGCACGTTTGTGTTTAGGAGACCATGCGTTAAATCCGATTGTTCCAACCAACCCTTTTTTGCCTTTTCTTTCAATACCCCAACGCAATCCTTTTTTCTCTTCGAAATTTTTCGCAAAAAAATCCACCATGTCTCTTGCTTGATCAATAGTTTGTAACAAGTTTTGCCCATAGAAACGTGTGACATTATGATTTGAAAAACAAGCAAAAATCCCCTCTGCATCATCATAAGTTATTTCTCTTAAACTTAACCTCTCTGTTTCTAAATTAGGAAACATTTAACATTCCCCCATCAGTAAAGTCAATTTTTCTTCCACATGTTAAAGTAAAAAGGAAACACAATTGATATATCAATTATAATGGAGTGTGTCTGTGTGGCAAAGGGTAAACGATAAGAAGAAGAATTTAAAATTGAAACTGCAAAATATATTCTGGAAAACAATCAGCCGATAGCCCAGAGAAGTTGGCATAAATGAGAATACTTTACCCGCCTCAACAACCAAAAATCAAGACTATCCAATCGTTTTCCTCTGAATGAAGAAGGAAACAAGGGAGGCTCAAGGAGCAAAATGAATGATACCTTTGTATTTGGTGGAAATGGCTGGGGATAAAATGTACACTTCCCACTTATCCACCCTTCATTCCTCCATCACTGTTATCATTCTCAGAAAACTATTCATATCATATCAGTGATGGGCTTAAATTTTTAGAGCTAAGTTATTCAACAGCCAGCCATGGGCAGCTAGTGAATATAAACCCTATATCTGGTAAGTGAGTGTTCACTTTTATTGATCAAAACTTGTTCACTTTAGTTTATCAGTCACAAGAGGTTCTTGACAAAGTAAACTGAACATTTATTTCTGTATTTTGCTCAAAGTAATTAAATAGTTTTTCTGCCGTTTTAATCTGTTCATTATCTACATCTATATCATGATAACTATCTTGGGATTGTTGGAGAAGAAAAACAAAAGGCAATAGCAACAACATATAATACAGTAAAGAATTTTTTTAAGATATGAACCATTTTGGGAATGCATACATGAATTTCCTTCTATGATTTATTTTATAAATACTAAGAGGTAAGGAGAATATTAAAATGTATTTATTTTTATTCACAGTAATTTACTGTGTAATGGCACAGATTTTGAATGTGTCCTATGAGCTTTCTAGTGGAATTTATTTGATAGGTATAGGTCTGATAAAAGGACTTTCCAGTAAAGAAATGAAAGATGTTTTTAATTTCAAAAAGACAAAGGACTTGTACAAAGAAAACAGATTTTTAGACTCTTTGATGGAACTGTTTTCTTTAATATTAATTTTTATTAATTCATACTTAATTAATTATGAACCTTTCTCCCTTTTTGAATTTGTAGTTATATTTTTGCTTATGGCCCTTCTATATCGATTTCTATTTTGGGGGATAATAAGGAAGTCTAAAAATTGGTGGTGGCATAAACATACATAATGGATGTTGCCATCAGTTTGTGGAGATGACTTATAGGATTCACTCTTTTTTTTGTTATTACTGTACATCCGTTCCTCCTGATTGTTTCAGCTTGTCTGTCTGGTTTGTTAACTCTTTGGCTTGCTGGTAATGCCCAGCAATTTTTGCTCTAATCACTTTATACTCTGCTTGTTCCTGTGCAACTTGTACTTCTCTTGCCATTCGTATCACCCTCCTTTAATTTTAGGTTTGACAAAAATCCTCATGAGAGAGTTTTTATCATTAAAGCTTCTTTGAACCATAGGCTAGGTTTTGAATAATTACTCCTCAGAGGAGTGGATATTACTTCACAAAAACGAATGATTTGTTGGGTATTTCTGATACTTTTACCGATTTGCCAATACAGATACCTATTGTTTTTTTATCAATGAGTGAATTTGCAATTTGTACTGAAATAACTTTTAGCTCTATCTCTTTGTTATCAGGTTTCTGAACTAGAATGCAGTCTCCTATCTTTTCTCTAATTTTTGTATGACTCAATGTATCGAGTTCAGGGTTAATACCAATAATTATATTTCCATGTTCTTTGGATTCAAACACATCACCAATTTCCATTAACTTTTTCATTTTAACCTACCTTTCTATCTTTTATCCCGTACATGAAGCTCATCATTTTCTTGTAATTGGATTCCCAAATAACGTCATTCTTTTCATTGACATTCTAAAATACAAATTTGTTTATCAGACAAGTATAAGTTATATTTATTTTTTCTACCAAGTGGATTCATTCAATTTTCGGATACTATTCGCCTAATGAATTTGAGTGAATTTATAGAAATTTTACAGTTTGATTTTTACCTTCGCCAAGTGATTGCACTGTAGAAAAATCGGTGTCTATTTTATTGACATAGTATCACTACCAAGAGGGTCGGTGTAGTGAGTCTATCAACTCCTTAAATTCCTTCCGCTTCTGCTCCAGTCAGATATTTATCGTTGACAGTTTCTTGCTTTGTGAGAAATTGCCCTTCGGTTGTTTCGGCATTCCACGACCATTTGACAAACTCCACGCTTCGCAATTGCTTCAAAAAAACGAAGCAGACTTTACAACCTGCTTCGTTTTATATCGTTCTGAAGATATTCCAAATCCTTTTTATAGCGTTGAATTGTTTCTTCAATCGCATCTCTTACAACTCTAGAAAACCCCTTTTCTTCTTCTTGTTCCTGCTCTTTTTTAAGTAACTCAATATCGTTAATAAATAAAGAAATAGCTTGTTTTTTTTGATCATCATTCATATATTCATAAATTTTTCTCATAAAATTTCACCCCGAATTTTAGTGTATTGCGGTGTTACTATTAACATCTTCTTTACGGATAAATACGGAAATTACTGCGATGTATAGTAACGAAATTAAAGTTGAAAAAGTTCACCTTTAAACTACAAAAAAGCTTACTAAAGAACAACAGAAAAAGAAACTACTTTTCAAACTGCAGGTGCAAAAAGTTATTTCGTAAAACTAGCTTGTAATTTAGTTGTCCAGGGTATTAGAAATGGCGTTTGCTTGACCGGAGGCACTGCATAAATTAACTGCGTTTACCTACATATTTAGTTTGCCTTAAACAGAAGAGCTATAATCAACTTCTACATTTTTTAACCCTTTCATTACTTTATTTATTTTTATACATAAATCTTTTATTTCTTCTAGTGATAATTCATCTTCTGCTTCTTGTGGATTAAACATACTTAACCTCTTTGTTATACCTTCAATATGACCAACAAAAACTTTGTCATGACCAATTGCAATCTCTCCAATCGCAGTATCGACAATAATATCTTCTATCTTACCTAAGTTATTAAATTCATCCGCTAGTTTCGCTATAGCATACCTATGCCCCCTTCTTTCATTTAATAACTCTTCATATGTATCCTGTATTGCAGAAAATAATTCAATATATCCCCATTGATTCATTAATTTTCTTCCTCCAATATAAATATTATGGACCAACTCTATTATCTTACTATTATTATAGATGTCTTCCAATTCAATCTTTATATATTTAGCGGTGTTCATTGCAACTATCACATATACCCTTGTAACTCTTGTATTTTCACCAAGCCTAGACACTTTAGTATAGTATCATATTACTCCGTACTGCTAGTCGTAATCAAGGTAGTCACCGTAGATGGACAGAGGATCGTAGCAATGGTTGAGATAAAAACACTGTCCCTTTAACCACTTTTTAATATCTTTCTTATTGGTTTCTCTTCAGTTCCAATAAAAACATATTTGCAGACACTACATCAATCCCGTTTATTTCTTCAAAACGAGCTCCATAGCCCTTTCAAGTAGAACATTTATTAGTAAGTTTTGCGTTGCTTAGATTTGCTCTTCAAAATGATGAACGCCTCAAGTTAGATCCAGAAATATAGCACAGCTAAAGTCTGTATCATCAAAAGACGCTTTTATAGAATTTTTATCTAATGTAATCCGACTCTGCCCATTTATTCAATGTAATACTTCCTTTCAAGCACTTAAACCTAATTCTTTTACTGCTTCACGTAATTCGTCTTTATATGTTCTGGGAACATTTTTGATGAATCGATGATAACATTCTCACCTTTTGAAAGAGATTCTTCTATATCCTTTTCAAGTGTAAAAATCCTTTAGTGCAGATTTTGAATACCATCCTTTTACGCACCACTTTACACTTGCATCAATAAATTCTACACTTGTTAGGTTTGCGATAGGACCAGGTAAGTCCCTTTGCCTCTAACTCTAAACCTACTAGTCTCTCAATTTTGATTTTTCGTTTTTTAAAAAAAGTTTTTTCTAATTCTTTTCACCAAACTCCCATACTTTTCTGGAAACTAGTAAGGTATTTTTCCTAATCCTTTACTTGGTCTGTCAAATCAGTAATTTGGCGATTTCCCAAATCGCTTTTGCCGTTCCATCAGCACCTTTACCAACATGCCTTTCATCATTGAGGCTTATGTACTTCCTAGCGTTTTTCGCTATCTCGTTTGCCTTTTCAACTTTCTGCACTGGCCCATGCGGTTTGGTTTTAGGTAATTTATTGATACCCTTTGCTTCATCAATAACTGAACCTTCTTTATCATGCTCGTTAATTTGTTAGCTACTTTCTCTGTCATAACTAAATTCGCCATGTATAATATCATCTTATCTTTTTATCTACTTCTTCCAAAATTCAAGTGAAAAATCATTAATGTCTACCTTCTGAAACATGCAAAGCATCATTCATATTATCCCTTAAATGCATCAACTGCTTGGTTAGTTATTAAAAGTAAATGATCTACAATTGATTTTTAAACAATCCAACGATCTTATTTAAAATCTTAATTTCCTACTTGCTAATAATACCTTCTCATCAAACCTAATTATCGTATATTTTTCTTGAACAGATCGGTCAAGATTTTATGCAATCTGATTTTAGAAATACTATTAATTACTTATCTCCATTAGCTATGTACGCATCGATAGCCTCTTCTAAACCCATTGCTTCTTCTAAATTATCATCAACAAGTATAAGCAAAGGACCTTCTATACTATGCCCTTCCAATGTTCTAACTTCAAAAGTAGCAGCCCAATATTTTAAAGAAACCTTAGATACTTCCACACCGATTAGTACTAATTGGTAGTTTCCATTCTTATCTTTGTTTACATATTCAAGCGCCAATTGCTCCGCTCTTTCTCTCGATAACTTCAATATCGAATACCTCCATATCATGTAACATACCAGTTAACCTCTTTTTTGATGGTTGTTTGTTGTTTTTAGAATGTATTTTTCTCTCTGGCAACTGCAAACTTACTACAGAATTAGTATTATACAGTTATTATGAATATAATTTTGCATCTAGTTCCTTATAGGTTTCTATTTCTGCTTCTCATTTATAATAATTTTTATTGCCACTATAATATATTTATTTTCTTACTTTTCAATTTTTTTCATCATTACCGAATATTTCCCCGAATTCTCCATCAGTCATTTCAGGTTCTATATGAATATGCGGATATTGTGATATACCATTATTATCTAACACAAATTCAACTTCTGATTTTTTATCTGATATATCTACTGGATAAATACGGAAAGTGGTGATAGGAATTTATGCGATGCACAATGGATCTCTGCGTAACTTATGATGACGTACCCCCTCCCATATCTCTGGGCATCTAAGTGCCTACATTCCTTCGTTCGGTCTAGTCATAAGGCAGAGGCTAGCGAAGCTCCTATAGGGACTCAAGGTCGAATGGAAAAAATAATGCCAGCTTCTCCGTGTCATCCTGTTGTCTAGGTCTATTTAAGGGAATATAGGTCCTTATGCAATCTCTGCGAGACTTGGAATATCCCTCGTCATTCGCTGTGCGTCAAACGCCCTGGGCTTAGTGCTAATTCCGTGTAATACTTTTAATAGTTTACCGGCATAGAATCACGATGGATTGCTTCTTGCGTAATGGATTTTGGTGTAATACTCATGTAGCTTTCTAAAAGCTTTATTATGGCGAATCATTGGCATCATCACTCGGAACAGAAGGGTACGCAGCTTCCTTCTTCCTTGTTTGGAGATGCGTTTTTGCCCTTTATGCAAGCCGGAGGAATTTTCTCGCAACGTGAATCCCGCTAGTTTAATGAGTTGGCGTGGATCTTCGTAGTGTGAAAAGCTTCTGATTTCAGCTAATAAATCCACAATCGTTGGATCTCCCAGTCCTGGAACCGTTGATAGCCACTCGTATTCTACAGATGTTTTTACTAGCTCAACTAAGTGTCCAGTCATGCTTTCGATATCTTGTTCGAAATGATATAGTATCTGTAAAGTTTAACAGTAGTAACTGTAGTATTTCTTTTAATTCTAATTTATTTAAAAACTACCATAAGCCATAAGATTTTGAACTACTAACAATTATGCTAATTATAAGAAGTCTTTTGTATATGCCATTTTTAATATTTTCATATATTTCTTCGTTTATATGTGTTAACATTTTTGTAATAAGTTTACAATAAAGGTGGGATTATATGTTTAAATCAGTTAAGAGTAAAATGATTCTTTCGGTGATAACTTCTCTACTTTTTATCATTTATACTTTTCTCAATTTCAATTATTCTTATACTAGAAACCTATTAGCAAATATTCTTATTTTCGTTACATTGGCATCTGTATTTAACACCGGAATATTAGTGCAGCAATATATACAATCAAAAAATCATTGTTAAAGCAAACTATAAAAACCACTTAGATATTGAAGTAACCCCAAAAAGTTAGACAGGTTGCAGCTAGTTGGGCATTTGGCAACTTCCTCACTATTTACTAGTAATGATACACCTGTCATTCTGCCCATCATACCGGTTTTTCTTTTTACTTTTATACTCATTTTTTCTCGGCTCCGCGCTTTCCAGCTCCAGCGCCTGTTTTGGCTGCTGCTAGATCATTTTGGGCTTGCTGAATTGATTCTCCGATTTTGGCTTTTACTTATGGCGTTGTTGAAAGTTGGGGCTTTTTAAGAGAGGGTGCCGTCTTTTAAATCAAGTTGGGTAAAATTAATCTATAAAACAAGGAACGCAGGAAAATGACTTTTCCATGCGTTCCTTCAATCTAAACACGCTAAAAAAATGAAACAAATTTGTTTTAATCAAATCCAATTGAAAACAAACAACCCTCCAACGGAAATGAGAGACAAGAACAAATAGGTGTAGATGAAATGCTTATCCCTATGAGTCCTTTTGTTTGTGTATTAATGCAATAATTTAATTTGAGTCATCAGCAACATCAGCACATTAACATCTAAGAATACCAATCAAATATTTAATTATCCCAACATTCGTCAATTTCATTCAAAGTTTTATCACTAATATCCTTTTGTTTTGCTGTACTAATATCCATAGAAATACTTCGTGAACGACCTATCCTCCCACAAACCAATTCTCCATGCTGATATCTTATTCTTCCTCCCCTAACAAATAATTTTATTATTGGGGTATATAACTCTTGAAAATTAAGAGCGACTGGTACATTCTCTCCAATCAAATAAGCCCACTCTAAAAAATTTTTACACGTTGATTTGACCAACCACTCGTTTTTTATTTCATTTAACTCATCGCAAACCTCCAAAATATTTATAGGGATTTTTAAGCTGCACATATCTGCTGCACTAAAAACTACTGGTCTTTTAGAATCTTTATTTATATAATCATAAAATAAAGCACCTCTTCTTAAAAACTCATATAACAATACAGAATGTGAAGGTCTATCTGGCTCTTCATATTCCCAATTAATATTTTTCACAATAAATCTAGCCTCTTCAAACGCCTGATTCAATTAATCATTCCTCCATTTGTAATTTTACAATCTGTATCTATCCTTGAGTCATAAAAGACTTTCATCTGGCTCAAAACCTGGATAGTCTTTTGGTGGACAAGGAGCTAAATCATGTGCACCCTCATATGGTGGTCTTCCATTCAAACCAACTACTGGGTACCATGATTCAATTTTTCGATATGGCATACCTTTGTGCATCATCTTACTTTCTGCTAGCTCGTGGTCTGCTAATTTTCTAAACCATGCTTTTTCTTCAGGTGATAACTCAGCCTTAAGTGCTTTTTCCCATCCATAAGCTATGTGCATATCTGGGTGAAAGTAGCCTTTGTAATAATATTTCCCATTAATAGTATCGGGCAAATTAATATGTTCCTTTAAAAATAGGGGGTTTTTCAAATCTGTAGTTTCCTCTATACTAAGCCCTGTGTTTTTAGAGAATACTTCAAGCTCCTTTTTATCTAATCCAGTTGCCCTTAACCTGTCATAAGTCTTTTGTGCTATTAATTCTTGTTTTATAAACGGCTCGAATTTTATTGGTTGGGTTTTCAACACTAAACTAGACAGTTTTCTTAAGGTGTGCAAGTTTGTATTCCACTGGACTTAAATCATCTAAAGTCCCATGAATGCGTAGGTGGTTGAACCAATGCACGTAGTCTGTAAATTCTCTCTGTAACTCTTCTAAGCTCTCAAAATGACGTTTCTTTACGAACTCGGTTTTAATAATCTTGTATGTGGCTTTCTGCTACAGCGTTATCATACGGACAGCCTTTCATACTTAGTGATCGCTTGATGTTTTTAAACTCTTTTCCTCTGTCAGTATGGAATAGTTGAATACGATGCAAGTTCCCCTTTATGGACGATAGAGCCCGATAAACGAGTAACGCATCTTTATTCTCACCTGTACTAAATCCAATCATTTCTCGATTATAGAGATCAACAAATACACATATGTAATGCCATTTTTTCTGCACCCTTACATACGTTAGATCACTGACCACGACGGTCAACTCATTTGCTTGTGTACTGTCATTTGGTTTTTCTTTATGCGGCTTGAGCTGAGCCACAGTATAAGCTGAAATAAGCCCTTGTTCATTCATTATTCTGCCGATGCGACGACGAGAAACGATTTTCCCACGCTTTTTTAGCTCATGCTTGCACCGTAATTTTGACGGCTTTGATGAAAGATTTCAACGATGTCAGAGTAACATCATCTTCATTCTTTCGTTCTTTTGCTTCGTAATAATACGTACTTCTAGGGAGTTGTAAGCCCCTGCACATTGCTGATATCGAGTATTTGTGCTGGTCACATTTACTTTCGTCCTCGTATCAGCGCAGCTTGCTTTAAATATCATTTTCCATCTCTAATTGCTTAGTACGCTTTCTAAGATCCCGCAACTCTTTCTGTTCGGGGCTGAGATTCTCCTTTTCTTTGAAGGAACAAGATGTTTTGCTTTGATTCACCCACTTATCAAGGGAAGAAGGGATTAAATCATATTCTCGAATGATATCTTTACGAGGCTTTCCATTTTCACGTATGTTTCTACTAAAAAAATAATGAACCAGCCTACTTAATTTCAGCTGATTCATTTCATCTTTTCACTGCATTATTAATATTATGCAGTGTATTTTAGTATAAATTTTATTGTAACTGTTATAAACAGTTACTCGCGTAGTTTTTTATATTATGTTAAACTTAATTTTGCAGTTAGCGTAATATTTCACTCATAACTTTTCAAAATATTCACCATCTTGATTCATTAGTATTATTTTGATATACTTTTTCTTCAATTCACTATATAGTTTATTTACAATTAGTTCACTTTTTTCATGACTACTCAATTCTAGATTTATAACATATCTAATTTTTATGTTATACTTGCATAAGACTTCCTCAATTTCCTCTTGGTAATAATCTTTATCTACCTCGGTGCCAGAATAATTTATCCATACTGATGCTTCCTTATTCTGAATTGTAAAATCTCCAATGTCATTGTTATATCCATAGAAACTTTTAATTATACCTGCTAAATCTTTCTTTTCTATGAATTCCTCTAAAAATATCTGATAACTCCTGCTCATTTATTTACCTCCAACTAATTTTTTAAGTTCATCGAGACTTTGAATCACTTTAACTCCTGTTGCCTCTATCCCTGGTATTTTCGTAGCTGAAATATTCGGTGCATAAAGAATGACTTCTTTGCCTTCTGGATTAATATATTGTGCCCTTTCATCAAAATATTTTGTAAATGTAGAAGGTTCTTTAGACTTTTTTCCATTAAATGCATCTATAATATACTTTTCTGTTTCAACGTCAATTTCCCCTATTCTACCATTGGGAGTGTCAATATTCTTCCTGAACGCTATTACATGCCCCCTTATTGAATTTGCAACTTCTCCTTCTAGTTTTAAATCAGGTTTTTGTGACCTAAGAGCCTTATTAATTTTTTTTGCAATCGTTGGCTCAATAGCTTCTCCTACTCCCTCAGCACCTTCCCCAACACTCTTACCACCATGCGGCTCATTTGCTTTCCCAGCGTTTTTCGCCGCATCGCTTCCTTTTTCAACTTTCCGCACCGATCCATTGGGTTCAGCTTTAGGTGCTCGGTTGATACCCTTCGCATCATCAATAGCTGAACCTTTGCTTCCAAGCGAGGCGCCTCGCTTTCCAGCTCCAGCTGCTACCCCTGCTTTGGCTTGTTCTAGGTCTTTTTGGGCTTGCTGAAGCGATTCTCCAATTTTGGCTTTTGATGTTTTGTAGGCTTCTTCGAATTTGTTCGAGAAGTTTGTGCCTTTTCCGATGACGGTGCCGTCTGCTTGGACTTCCGCTTGTTGCATGACATTGTCAAGGGATTTACCGACTCGTTTTTCGACACCGTATTTGATGTCATTGAATTTATCAATGGCTTTCCAGCGTTTTAAATTCAGATTGTACTTTGCAAGTTAACTGCTTTCTTTTATTATTAGTCGTCTTATCCCTGCAATAAGATACGATCATTTCCTTCCACCGTAACTATCATTACAGTTACTTACATAGTTGCGATTTCTTTGATAAACCGTAAGAAAACAAAGATAACAAAAAACAGGTCAATCATGGTGGTAGCTGACCATGATCAGCCTGTTTGATGTAACAGAATAGTGATATTTAGGTTATAAAATTAAAGCATTTGATGTGCGTACATGCGAAATCGAGAAGTCTTCATACGGGTATTACATGGGTTATATGAGTTATTGGTTGAATGATGGGTTCATTCGGCTACTAGGTAGCCCCATTAATACTAGGTTTAATCAAAATTAACTTAAGAAGCATATGTTGTTGTATCAGGAAAAACTCCATCTCCTTCTTTGAGTATTCTAATTAGTTTTGATGCCGCAGTAAAATAATAGAAATTACTAGTCGTGCTCGGAACTTTTTCAATCTCCTCAGGTTCACCGTTAATTTTGTTTAGCCGTAACCTCCCCAATTTATCTTTATCAGGACCAAACTTATATATAACAAATTCTTCAGTTTCTTCTTCTTTCACTAGCAAAACATACGTAGCCAAACTTCTCTCCTCCTCATTCTTCAAATACGTTATCTGACCAATTATAATACTTTTGGGCTTCTGCATGTCCTTGCTCGTAGGTAGCCCCATGCTTTTTCATGTAATTAGATTCAAACAGTTCGTGATTTAACAATAAAATGTCATTTTTATTGTAGTTCCCTTGCATTAACCGTTCCCAAGCCACAGCTTGTTGATAATTTGGGTCAAATGACTTTACTTGACCATTATCAAATTTATGTTTTTCTATGAACAAATGATTCTTAATCTGCTGAATATCAGCTTCTTTCCAACCAGTATTCTTAGCAATATCACTGATATCATTATTCATAGTTTTAAAACTTGCATATATACTTTTTGCCATATCTTCCTGTTTCATATACTCAGTTATAGAAGTGAATTTCACTTTAGGTACATCTACATTATCAATCCGTTCACCTTTAGCATTATGGATTGGGTTGGGCGTCCCATTTGGATGAAGATTCCCCGCCCCTCATCACCGTTCCCAACACTCTTACCACCTTGCGTTTCATTAACTTTCCCAGCGTTTTTCGCCGCATCGCTTCCTTTATCAACCTTTTGCACCGGTCCATTTGATTCGGCTTTAGGTGCTTTGTTGATGCCCTTTGCATCATCAATAGCTGAACCTTTGCTTCCAAGCGACGCTCCGCGCTTTCCAGCTGCTGCCCCTGCTTTGGCTGCTGCTAGATCGTTTTGGGCTTGCTGAATTGATTCTCCGATTTTGGCTTTTGATGTTTTGTGGGCTTCTTCCAGTTGGTCCGAGAAGTTTGGGCCTTTTCTGATGATGGTGGCGTCCGGTTGAATTTCCGGATTTCGCATGACGTTGTCAAGGGAGACCGACTGGTTTTTTGGTGCATGTGCAATCAATCTTACCTGCTTATTGCCACTGTCATTCAGCTCCTTCATTTATTTTCTGCATGCAAAAAAGCTCATTCCTACTCATCGTTGAAGTGGGAATGAGCTTTTGAGGTTTATCAAGTGTTTGAGTCAGCTAGTGTTTGGTTTGTTGGTTGTATTGTACGATCTTGTTATTGGGGCTGTAAACCCTCACAAGTTAGTTTTTAGGATTCTTATAGCACCAATCTGGGTCATACGGTAACGATTTTAATTTTTGCATATCCTCCCAACTGTAGACCCAATCATAGTCCGCGACCCAAAAGTAATCATCGGGGTTTAATTTCAGGTATTCATATATAAAGCGAAATATCAATTCTTGGACACCATAAATCTCCTCAATTCCACCCACCTGATATAGTGAAAGACTCGAATCCAAGCCAAAAATGACCTCGTCATTATCATAAATGATCTCGTAGTTATCAAGTCCATCAACATAAAATATAAATTGCTGATTATTCTCATTAACCAAAGGCTTATCAGTAACATTTAAGGTTGTATATAAGAACTGTTCATTCTTATATTTTTTATAGTTATCAAAATACAATCTAGCATCTGCATGAAAAGCAGCCACTATCGTGTCGCTTAACAATTTTTCAGGGGTATACTTTTCTTGCTTCATTAAAATAAATGCTGACGTTCCCATACTACTTTATCACCTTTCCTAATTCGTCTAATGAATTAACGATAGTCACACCCAACTCTTTAATCTGTTCTAATTTTTGTATATCTCTTGGAGATAAATTACCAAAGGGCTTATCGATATACAGAATAACTTTCTTTTGTTCCGGATTGAAATAGAACTCGTCAGTCGCATCTGTCATTTTCTCCAGTTGCCCTTCCTTGACAGCTTTAATTGATGCCTTAACTTCAATCAGTTCATCTTTTGTAACCACATCTAAGTCCCCTGCGGCTTGACCATCTTTCTTCAATACCTTCTGTCCAAAACCAGTTACTTCCTTCTGTTGTCTTAAGAAATCCGCTACCTTTGCTTCAGTAGCTTTGCCAACGTCTGAACTTTTTAAAAAGCTATCAATATCACGATTAATATTTTTCGGATGTTGATCAACCCATCTGAGTTCATTACCAGCAGGATTTGTGTATTTCGTTTTACCTCCGTCCTTAACTACGCTACCAACATTCGTAGCTTTTGGTGCCCCCTCAGCACCTTCCCCAACACTCTTACCACCTTGCGTTTCATTAACTTTCCCAGCGTTTTTCGCCGCATCGCTTCCTTTTTCAACCTTTTGCACGGATCCAGGTGTCTCGGTTTTAGGTGCTCGGTTGATACCCTTCGCATCATCAATAGCTGAACCTTTGCTTCCAAGCGAGGCGCCTCGCTTTCCAGCTCCAGCTGCTGCCCCTGCTTTGGCTTGTTCTAGGTCTTTTTGGGCTTGCTGAAGCGATTCTCCAATTTTGGCTTTTGATGTTTTGTAGGCTTCTTCGAATTTGTTCGAGAAGTTTGTGCCTTTTCCGATGACGGTGCCGTCTGCTTGGACTTCCGCTTGTTGCATGACATTGTCAAGGGATTTACCGACTCGTTTTTCGACACCGTATTTGATGTCATTGATTTTATCAATGGCTTCCCATCGTTTTAATTTCAGATTGTACTTTGCAAGTTGTCTGCTTTCTTTCATTATTAGTCGTCTTAACCCAGCAATAAGATACGATCAATTCCTTCCACTGTAACTATCGTTGCTGTTACTTACATAATTGCGATTCTTTCTGATAAACCGTAAGAAAACGAAGATAACAAAAAACAGGTTAATCATGGTGTATCTGACCATAATCACCTGTTCATTGTAACGCTATTACGTTATTTAGGGTATAAAATTCAAAAATGTCAGTACAACAGAAGTGACGAAATCTTTATACGGGTATTACATGGGTTAAGTCGTCTTAAAATCATCCCCACCCATGGATGAGAGTTGAGACAGAATAAACCACAATGGCTTAGCTAACGGATTGTGTGAATAGAGCATCACATACAATTTTCAAAAATCCATCTTTTGGCTTGTTCTTTATCTAAGGTTATAGGATTCTCGGGAGTTCCAATATTTATACTAATAATATTTGCATTCTCAATTCCCTTAACATTTCTAAAACTTGCTCCCTTAACCAAAACATCTTCAAAAAAAGAATCTTCAATATTAGCATTATCTAGTACTGAATCTCTAAAGTCTACACTACTAAAATAACAAATATTTAATTCAGCATTTGATAGATCAGCTCCTAAAAAGACCGTCTCTTCACTTTCACAATCTGTAAATCTAGCATTTTTAAGATTACTATTACTAAAATCAGCATAAGATACATTTCCTTTATAGAAGTTAGCATGCTTTAACCAAGCATTTCTAAACGTTGAAGAACAAAGCCATGTTAAAATAAAATTACCCGCTTCTAAGTTCATGCTATCAAATGAACAGCCGATCAATCTAGCTTCCTTTAAAGAAAACTTCGACAGATCAATATACTCTAAATTAATTTCGTCAAGTATTAACTTCTTTCCGTTATCACCTTCTGACTCTAACCATATTTGATGCGATTCTAACTGTTCGATTATATTTTTTTCATTTTCCATTCTATCCCTCCTTAATTTAAGGATACCAAATTACTCTATCAACTAATCCTTCCTTAACAATAGCCTCTTTTAGTTGCTCGATATGCTCTGGAACTAGTTGTCTGGTATCAATTATTATATTGATGTCTTTATTCAATTTTTTGTACATATTCTTCAGTGTAGTTTTCACGCTAAATGCACCTTTTTTGGGATCGGTGTGACCATTAGGGTAAGACTCATAACTCTTGACATCCCAACGTTGCTTATTAGGTGATAATTCATCATAAAATTCAGCTCCACCTGAATCTCTTTTTATCCTACCTAGATCTCCTCTTTCTTCTACAGCTATACCTACTTCTCTTTCCTTTTTCCCTTGATCATCTAAAACATGTCCTCTATCTGGATCTGTAGCCAAGTCGTCTAACTCTTCTTGGGTTCTTCCTCCAGTATATTTTCCGTTCTCATCATAAATGTCAGATTTATTTATTTCACCCTTCCCCAACACTCTTACCACCATGCGGCTCATTTGCTTTCCCAGCATTTTTCGCCGCATCGCTTCCTTTATCAACCTTTTGCACCGGTCCATTGGGTTCGGCTTTAGGTGCTTTGTTGATACCCTTCGCATCATCAATAGCTGAACCTTTGCTTCCAAGCGAGGCGCCTCGCTTTCCAGCCCCAGCTGCTGCCCCTGCTTTGGCTGCTGCTAGATCGTTTTGGGCTTGCTGAATTGATTCTCCGATTTTGGCTTTTGATGTTTTGTGGGCTTCTACGGCGTTGTCGTAGAAGTTTGGACCTTTTCCGATAATGGTGCCGTCTGGTTGGACTTCCGCTTGTTGCATGACATTGTCAAGGGATTTGCCGACTCGTTTATTGATACCGTGTTTGATGTCATTGAATTTATCAATGGCTTTCCATCGTTTTAAATTTAGATTGTACTTTGCAAGTTGACTGCTTTTTTTCATTATTAGTCGTCTTAACCCAGCAATAAGATACGATCAATTCCTTCCACCGTAACTATCGTTGCTGTTACTTACATAATTGCGATTCTTACTGATCGTAAGAAAACGAAGATAACAAAAAACAGGTCAATCATGGTGTATCTGACCATAATCACCTGTTCATTGTAATGCTATTACGTTATTTAGGGTATAAAATTCAACAATGTGAGTACAACAGAAATGACGAAATCTTTACACGGGTATTACATGGGTTATAGGTGTTATTGGAATGATAAATTCATTCAGCACTGGGTAGCCCCCACGTTACATCGGAAGATTCTCATCAATTTAAAGGATAGCTTTAAAAGGAGGATGACTAGTTCCTTTATTTTGTAATTCGGTTGGTCTTCTAAATCGTGAACTAGATTCCAATTTGAATATTAAACAGTCTTCTCTAACTTCACTAATAGAAACGTTTACCCACAAAGGAAATAGAAGTCGAGGATGAACTAACATATCAATCACTTCGTCTAACCTCAACACTCTGTTATCAATATTTTTTTCGCTCAATATTCCCAATCTCATAAAATCATCATTTGAATTGTGACTTTTCCCCTGTTCATCATTTACACACAAAGTAAACCTTATTTCCTCACACAATCGAATATTTTGTTTTAAAGTTACTTTTTCAATGGTCTTTAATAAATTGTTCCTAAAAAGCTGTTTATTCATTTGAGAAATTTTATTTTCCATGATTACTGTTTCACCTGCCATCTTCTATCTACCCAAACTTTTGTAATAAAACCTTCCTCATTGAATGTGAATTTGTACATTTCCATCCAAGTCTTGGAGGTATCAATACGAACATTTCTAAATAGACTATCGAATTGTGATGCTTCCTCCACAGTAGGTCTATAGTGACCAGAGTCATTGGAAATCCTCCTTAGTTGTCCTTGACCATCTATTTTAATTGTCCCTGCTGCTTTTACATCTTGATTATTTGCTAAAAATTGATGTTTCTTACCTATGATTAATTTTCCATTAGAATCAATAACAAAATCAAATTCAGTCTGTCCATTTTGCAGGAATAAATTTTGCTGCTTCACGTACGATTGTACTGCCAATTTCAATCATTTGCCCTTGGCAACAGTCTCAGATTGTATTTTCAGGAAGGTGGTGAATAGCTTCTACTTCAATACCATCGTGCAATGAATCATTTCTTTTTTTGCGAACTTTTCGAACAACAGTATAAGAAATCTTCTGTTGGCGTTGGCTTTGTTCTCCTGTGTGCTCAGAATTACTAAAAGACGGATCATCCTCAAATAATGATCCTTGTCCATCGGGAACATTATATTTCGATTTTTCCGTTTTAGGTCCATATAAAAGCTTGGTTAATTGACGAAGTTGTTCGTTTAAAGCATGGTTCTGCTTCAATGATTGATCTAACTTCTTCGATAGTTCTTTATTTTGTTGGGTTCATATAATCTAGTTGTTCTTTATTTTGCTGCTTCAAATGTTCTAATTGTGCTTCGAGAAGTTGTATTAATTTCTCGTTATGATTTTCATTTGTAGAGGAAATCTTCGCCACATTTTTCAACACGATTCGTTCAAATAAGTTAACCATAGTATACCATTTGAACGACAAAATGAAGATCATAATTTCAATTTAAAATACACCTTTTGGTGATTGTTGAATGGCCTTTGGTTGCTGAATGGATAGGCCTTCTAGGAGCCTGCGAAGCTCCTGCTGTGATAGATTTCGTACCTCATTTTCATCTTTAGGTCATTGTAATTTACGGTTATCCAAACGTTTATAAAGCATGGCGAAGCCATCACCATCGAAATACAAACACTTATATCGATCTTTACTCCACCCTGAAAATAGGAAAATGGAATCTCCGTATGGATCAAGTTCGAAGGAATCTTGAATCAAAGTTGCCAGCCCATCAATTCCTTTTCCCATATCTGTCTTACCACAAATAATATAAATGTTTTTCACACTTGTATAATCGTGTTTCATTGACTTTTCAACTCCTTCATAATTGTTTGGATGATGTGCTCATCTATACCGTTGAAGAAGGAAATTTCAGCGTTTGACGTTTTAATCGTAAAAGTTGGATTTAAGGAAGGTATTGCTACCTTTGTAACGGAAGTATTTTCTTTTTCGGTGTGTAAAGTTACGGGGACGATCGTTAGTTTTTGTTGGGGCATAGAAAGCACCTCCTTAAATTGATAAGTTTATCATACTAGGAGGTGCTACCTTTTTATATGCATTGTTTGAATACGGATTTACGACAGATTCGATAAGGTCATATAAACTTGATTCAAAATAAATCTAAGGAGGAATCAACCATTTCCAAACGAGTGAGAAGAAGTTTTACTAAAGAATTTAAGGAACAAATCGTTCAATTACACGCGTTTGGAAAGCAACGTGCAGAAATTATCAAAGAGTACGAGCTGACGTTGAAAGGTAGTTAAAGCTGAAGAAGCTAATCATTTAACACTATTTAATAGTATGTTAGATATCTTTATTCTACTTCTATAGTTCGTTCTATATATGGAATTCCAATATCATAAAACAGAGTTTTTTCATCCGCGTTTTCATTTACGATTATGGTATTCTCTTTTCTTTCCATTAAAACATACTCTTGACAATCCTTAATAAGATATCCTTTACTAATCTTTAATTGACAATTTCCCTTAAAGTCTTTCAAAATTTTTTTTATAAGATTCATCATTATTGTCAACCTAACATAATCATTATCAGGATATATAACACCAATTCCTAGATGCATTACTTGACAAACATTACCTTCACTTCTTTTGCTCATTTGTATAAAAACTTTGAAATAATCCGAACTAATTTCAAAACTATAAGGAGTATCTTCATCATCTACCAAAGTAACACTTTGTTCACCAATACATTTTTCTACTATATCTGTTACTTTAAATTTTAAATCTTCTATATGGCAATTAACATTTATATCTAAATAGAATTTTTTGTAAATACCATTTAAGTGTACAATCCCCAAATCTCTAAAATCACCGTCAAAGAAATAGTTATTGATAATTAATGTACCCTTCCTTCTTTCTAGTACTATTGATTCATTTTCTTCTATAAGTATAGCCCCACCCTTTGTTGCACTTAGTAATTTACCTATAAATTCCATAAATTTCACTTTTCCGCCATTATTAATATAAATCCATAAACAAAAATTAACTTTCATATGATATTCTTTAGATATATCCTTAACAAAATGTAAATTAGTACTTACAGAAAAAGACTCGCAACTAAATTCTAATGTATCTCCTTCGCCTTCTTCGCTTTCTTCTCGCCTCCAAATATTAAGTTCATTTTCTCCATCAATAATTTCTTTCATTAAGCCTAATAAAAGTGCATCTATATCCTCTCTGTTTTTTAATTGTGTATAAAAGTAATAAGATAATTCCATTATATTATTCTCCTCTCCCAAACCATCTTGTAATTTGACCATCTTTTATAACCAAAAGTTCTTTTAGCCGTCTTAAATCACCATTTGTTTTTCTTAATATCATATGCTTTAGTTCTCCAATATCACCTTTATAATTATTTACATTCAATGTAATTCTTTCAGCCTGTTTTTTACTCTTTTTGCTTATTTCATTTATAACAGTCTTTGGATTATCAGATTCAGGTGCATAACAGTCAAATGGTTCACCTTCTATTAAATAGTCAGGATTTGACGTATCCGATAGTCCGTATCCATTTCCTTTTCCACCTTCACCTTCTTTTAATGGCTTTATATCATATCCTTCCTTTTTTAATAATTTTGCTGTATCAAGTTCTGCCTGATGACCTTTTGACGTCTCTTTTGATGTAAGCATCACAATCTCATCCTCTGTAAGCTCACCACCTTTAGATAATGATGGTTCTGTTAAATTAGGATTACTAACCCCCTCAGCACCTTCCCCAACCTTCTCAACAGGCTCATGAGGTTTCTCCTCAACCTTCCGAGCATCCTTCACATCCCCGCTATGTACACCTTCCCCAACACTCTTACCACCTTGCGTTTCATTAACTTTCCCAGCGTTTTTCGCCGCATCGCTTCCTTGATCAACCTTTTGCACGGATTCAGGTGTCTCGGCTTTTGATGCTTTATTGATGCCTTTTGCATCATCAATAGCTGAACCTTTGCTTCCAATCGCTGGACCGCGCTTTCCAGCTCCAGCTGCTGCACCAGCACCAGCGCCTGTTTTGGCTGCTGCTAGATCGTTTTGGGCTTGCTGAAGCGATTCTCCAATTTTGGCTTTTGATGTTTTGTAGGCTTCTTCGAATTTGTTCGAGAAGTTTGTGCCTTTTCCGATGACGGTGCCGTCTGCTTGGACTTCCGCTTGTTGCATGACATTGTCAAGGGATTTACCGACTCGTTTTTCGACACCGTATTTGATGTCATTGATTTTATCAATGGCTTCCCATCGTTTTAATTTCAGATTGTACTTTGCAAGTTCACTGTTATCTTTAATTGATTCTACCACATTTCCCACTTTAGTTGATTTTCCGCCTATTTTCCCAGCATTACCTAGTAATTTAATTCCTTTGGCTAAACGGAGCAAAGGGATCATATCAATAACAGCGAATACACCACATTCAATTCGTTCTTGTGTACTTAGCACTCGATTGGTCAACCAGTCTTTTCCTCTAACTGCATTGGAGGCCGTTAGTCCACCATATGCGATTGAGATATAAAAACCTGCTGGTGGGCAAAAGCATGAAAGAACAATAATCCCGCCGCTGATTAGAATATCCCTCCACACTTCCTTTGCCTTTTGCTTGTCACTGATGGATTGGTACTCAAAGCCGCGTGAAGATACGATAGCTTTTGAAAAGTCAGATTGGCTTAACTCGGCATCAGGGTTTTGTTGCTTATATTGTTTATATTCTTCACTCAGCACAGCATCAAACGCTTTTGAATGAGTGAAAATATCGTTTACGTTGATTTCCTCTTTTTCCGTTTCTATTGTATCACTTTGCATACCATAACCGATAGTCGTCTTTTGTGTGACACCGATTCGGTTTTCCGTCTTGTAATTATGTAGGGACAGTCCCTCTAATTTCTCCACGAAAGCATCTAACTCAGTATAAAAAGGGGTATCAATATTGTCTGCCACTAAATCGCCGGCTTTCAAACAAAAATTGGCCAGTGTTTGATAATCATCAAACAATTGATTAATGGTTTCCTCTTTACTGAAGTGGAAAAAAGCGATGGATTTGTCACTATCTAAATCTTCAATTTTCGATGCAATGTCTGCCACGGTCTGATCCAATACTAAAAGACTGGTTTTTGCTCCGCCTAAGCCATAATTATTCGCACCTGTTAACTGATCAAGCTTCTCTTTCACATATTGCCATTCATTCGGATAATAAATTACATTTTTACCCATCGTTTCCCTCAATTCTGCTTTCCTGAACTGATTTGTTCTGCTAGTGTTTTATCTGATTTGATCATTTCTGCCAATGCATAATTAACAATTTGCTGGGCTTGAAGATAGTTATCTTGAACCTCTAGTATTTTTTCGAGAATTTTTTTGTATGATTTCATGATGTCTGCAGCTTGTCCATCTGGGTAATATTTAATTTGACTCATGGTTTTAATGTTCCGTTCTACTTCATGATGGTATGTACCATATATCTCCTGTAATATGCGGGAGATATCAAGCAATTCTTGAAACTCAACCTGGATTTCATTTGCTCCCTTTTTCCCACTCATTTGAGTGCCTCCCTTTTGCCATACACAATCTTCAATGCATCAAAAAGCCGCTTATTTAACATATGAATACTAATCCATTCATACCGTTCACGCAATGGATCAATGGCAATAAAATCTTCTCCTTTTGTGAAATACAGAGCGGATTCGTACAAACCGGTATCTGTATGATCATGTTCGGGAGCCTGTTTAAAAGTCTCTACAGCAAGAACTTCTGCTTTTTCTAAATCCATCTCAAGCACTTCCGCTCGTTCTTCCAAATTCATATTTTTCAACAAAAATGTCTGATCTTTTTCCCTTGGCTCTCTCAATAAAAATGAAACCGTGGAAATGATCGTTAAATATACTTCTCGTTTTTCTAAAAAATCAACTGTATAGGCTGTATCTGCTTCAATTTCAGTAATCACAATGATGTGTTCTTCATCATTCGGAAGAAAAGCGCACATCACATTATTAAACCGGGCATACTCGCTGCTTTTCTGATAGCATTTTAGGGCTTCTGCTAACTGAAATGCGGCATCGGTCATCTTCCCTTCTGAAGTGAGCACACCTTTTTTGATTAAACTATCCTTCGCTTTTTCAGCACAGTCAGGATCAATTAAGGCAAGCTGTTCTCGTTCTGGAAGACCGAATAAATAAGTCACCCCGACTGCTCCTGCCAAAACATAGAGCTCTGAGGCTGTTAGAGTATCTATTGTCACCTGCAAGTCGATCCCTCCCAATTCATAATCGGTTTAATGCAGTAATTTCCGAATTTGATAAAATATCGATCATACTTTGATGTAAATGGTTTAATGCAGATGTATGATCTTTCATCGCCTGTTCTACATCTTCGTGAAGTTGAAGAATGAGTTCCAAATAACATAAAAATGCATCCCGTGTTTTCCCGCTCCATTTGCCACCGTCAATTTTTGTTTTTAAATCTTTTGCCTGTTTTAGAGAGTCTGTGACTCCTTTTTCAAGAATCTTAGCGAATCTAATAGCATCAGATAATTTTGTATCTATAATGATCACCTTGTTGCCGGCTATTACTGGATCATTCGGATTTTGTTTTGAGTTTTTATATTCTTCCTCATACCTCATATACATATTGCCACTCTTAGGAGTGGAATCATCATTACCATACATGATGCAGCTCGCCTCCTTCTAGCCGTCTTTTTTTTCAGCTTTAGCTTGAGTTTTATAATGCTCCCATTTACTCATAGCTTGAGTTTTCGCTTTTTGAAGTTCATCAAGCTTACCATTATAGTAATTAATTAAAATTTGCAGCTCAACATCCTTTTTCCTACGTGTAGCTTCAAACATCCAAGAGGGAATATCCACTTCGGATAATACACCATCACAACTCTCGTAATTTATTTTTTTCGTTTTCAAAACTTCCAACTTATTTTTGAAGCCTTCTTCTTGTTCTTTTAAATCATCATATAATTCCTCGTACTCATCCCGCTTTCGTTCATTATCCGTATAACAAATACCAATATTATTTCCAATTGAATCCAGTGTCTCCCAAAATCCCATGGCAATGGCTCCTTTCAAATCAATGAAAACGATTTCCATTTAGCAAATTTAGTTTAATATTTATGAACATATTTATGTTACAGAAAGGTCCTAAAGGAATAAATAGGCGAAATGGATTGTTTTATACATAAAAAAACAAAGGTCAACAGGTCTATTGATCTACCAAATGAGTATAAAGAATCACGATCTATTAATAAGCCATTTAGTCTCAACATTTTAGACACAAAATGCTCACAGGGAATCATTTACTTGTGTTGAACTTATTAGTTGAATACAATAAATAAAGGAGTGGAAAACATAAAACTCCAAAAAGAATTCGTTTCCAATCTGGTCTGTTTCTGCAAACACATGCAAAGCCATTCAAGCAAGTGAAAGGTGTCGAAACAGTCGGAGTGTAGAATCAATGTCACATACAGTGTTGTCGATCTAGGAACAATGGCAAGGGATCGGTATCAAATACGGGAAAAAGTAAACCATAATGAAGCCGGTCCTGTTAAATGACCCAATTAAAAACGTATGTAATTCAAGCAAGTGCCGTTGTTTATTATGATGAGTTTAAAAAAATGCCGAGACTCCTGCGGGAACGATAATCCAGCAGAACGCCTGCAGAAAGCCAGGCGAATTCCCCAAATTAATTTATTCTAAAGAGAGGAGATGTTTGGCTGTGAACGAACAGAAAGGTTGTATAAAATGTGGAAGTACAGAGGCTGGTCAGAAAGAAATCGCAACGACAGGTACTGGATTGTCAAAAATGTTTGATGTTCAACATAACCGGTTTTTAGTTGTTTATTGTAAAAACTGTGGCTATTCAGAACTGTACAATAAACAATCTTCAAAGGCAGGCAATGTGATTGACTTGTTCTTTGGATGATATGATCGTCAGAAAAGGAGAATCTGTTTATGATGGACAAATACGGTTTGCACATTGCGATCTTTATTTTAGCGCTCTGTGTTCATTCCAATATCATCGTTGAAAGCCCTCTACTTCAAGAAATCATTAAGATCGGTTCTTTAATGATAATGGTTTTAGCAGTAGTTACAGCCATTTTTAAAAAAAGCAAACAATCAGTATAAAAAGCGGGGACCGTTCACTTTAACCCCCGCTTTCTACTATATTTAAAATCCACTCTTTCATATCAATCAATCGGTTATGTTTTGGAGTTGACGTTGTTCCAGTGATGATCATCGGAATCAGTGAATCTTGTTTATGCAATGCTCCATGGCTTGCACCGCCAAGATGTGTTGGTGAACCTTCACCAATAAATTCGTGACCGGGCTTGGCTGAAACAATCAAAAAATCCCCTTCATGTGAAAAACATGAACTGTGAAGCCTTGCGAGTGCATCCGGGTATTCACCATATGTGATGGTGTTCTCATTCACTGTCAAATCGAGCAGGTTGACATCCCCTTCTAGTGTCCATGATTGCTCATATTCATCAACCATGTTTCCCCCCGATTGAAATGTGAGTTCTCCAGCTTGCTTACCTGACATGACAACAATTGAACTATGATCATTTTTCCAAGAGATGATGTCTATTCGCTCATCTTTTTGTAAAGTTTCGGCAATTTTGATAAGCGGTAAAGTTTGAGGATCGAGTGAATAAATAAATGCCATTCTTTCGTTAACAGCAAGAACAATTTGATCATTGGCTGTGACACCATCTTTTAATTTTACAATTTGATATCTATCGAGAAGACCTCTTAAATCAATTAATGCTTCTGATTTATTTTGGCTGATCCATGCCTGTCCATTATCCCCTAAAACGATCCAGATATGGTTTGCTACAGCTTCTTCCCAAGAAGAGAAACGATCCAATATTTTTTGTAGATGCCCATCAACTTTTGCTACTCCTTTTACATCATGTCTTCCATGTTTATGTACATGTTGGTCAAGATCGGGAAAATAGACTAGGGCAAGAGGAGGGATTTTATTCAAATCGATCAGGTGGGCTAATTCTTTGACAGAAAAGCGATCGTTAAAGCCAAATTTCTTCCACAGTGACCGGTTGAGCGGATTGATTTTCGAAAAACCTCCATAAGAAAAAAGCTTAGGAACATTGAGTTTGACCATCTGATTCAGTCCGCTTATCCATGAGAACAGGAGGGGAACATGTAAATAGCCATCTTGATTGCCTCTATGCAAAAGCGCATTAATTGAACATGTTTCAATCCCTTTATCGTCTAACTCTTCATGAATCGTTTTTACTTGTTTACTTAAATGAGTCTGATTCAAATGGTAGAAAATATCTTGTGATGACTGCTTGATGCCTAGTTTTAGCAATTCTCTAATATGGCTTCCATAATTAATGATCCGTTTTTCCTCGGTATTGAACCAAACTAATCCAGGAATTTTGTGACGATCACAATAAACGCCTGTTAATAGTGTGCTATCTACATTCACTGACATCGTCGGAAACGGGCTGACGACCTCTGCTTCATAACGACCATGATCAAGGAGATATTTCATGGCGGGAGCCTGTCCTGTTTTCATCGCTTCTTGTAAGGGCTCATGCATAAGCGAATCAACCAACAGCATGATAACAGATCTCTTTTTAATGTCGGACATTGTTTCCTCTCCTTTCTTATCAATGAGTTTTCCCTCATTTTCCGTCGTTATGAATAATATTTGCTAATACGCTAGCTATGTCGCCTTCAGACTTTTCCTGCACATATTGCTCAACGTGCCTGTGGTAGCCGTTAAATGCTTCCTCAGATTGAAAAAAGTGCAGCAACTGCTCTTCTATCGGTTGCTCTATTCGATTTTTCAGTTCGATGATCAAGTTTTTTTTCTTTAATAATCTTAAATTCATTTCTTCTTGGCCTGGCAGTGCATGATAAATGAAAGCCGGGAGTTTTTTCTCGATTGCTTCGCTGATTGTGACACCACCCGGCTTTGTGATGATGCCTGAGGCTGTTCCGTATAATCGATTCATGTCTGACTTATTTTCAATGTAGGGAACGGCATTGATTAATGGATGATTTAAACGGTCGATATAGTTAAAAAGTTTTTCGTTTTTTCCACACAATATTTGATATTGTATTTGTCCTTTGGGGGCAAGTTCCTGAATCAGCTGAAAAATCCCCCCCACCCCCATGCTTCCTCCAGTGATTAAAATGTTATAAACCTTCCCGCTATTTCTTCCTGTTCTGACATCCATTTTGTAAGAACGATGGACAGGAATTCCCGTGAGAAAGATACTTCGATCAGCAACGCCCTCGGAGATCAACTGTTCCTTTATTTCTAGGCTTGGTGCAAAATGATAATCAATATGTTCTCTTCCCCAAATTCGATTAACAAAAAAGTCAGTGTAAACATTCACCACTTTCAATTTTGGAAATTGGGTTTTTAATTGATTAAGCAAATAAGAAGGCAATGCATGTGTGCAAAAGACAGCATCTGGTTTTTTCTCTTTTAAAATCTGTTTCATCCCATTTAAAAACATGACCTCATACATAAAATGACGTTTTTTCGTGTGATGATGACCACAAGCTAAAAACGAATATAAAGAACTGTAAACTTTAGGTAAGTATTGAATCCATTTTAAATAGGCGGCAGAAGATAATTGTTCAAGCCGTTGATAATGATGAGAAAAAATGTCAATTTTTTCGCAGTGATGTGATTGTTGAATCAACTCTGTTTGCAGTGAATCAGCTACATGATGATGTCCGGTTGAAATACTTAGAAAAGGAAGTATCAGAATCGTCGCCATCTCCATCCCCCACTCTAAAATGAAATTGATTACCAACTATATTTTTTAAATATCCAAGACAAAATATGAGTGTATTTTCGAAAGAAAAGGAAGGTGACATTTTGAACAGATTTTTTCTAACGATTTGGCATTTGATTGATCCATTTTATTATTTTTTTTCAAGACTGACATTTATTGATTGTCGTCGAAAAAGTATCTTCCGTGTCCGGTTAACAAAGTATAAAGGTATCGATGTCATGCTAAGTGATGGAACCACCATTAAAAAGAATGATGTTCTCATCAAAATTCATCTTCACAATGTTAAATTGATCAGAGAGTTTCAAAATATTGAGAGTGCCGTAAGAAGAGGAGTTCTTATTTACCAAAAAGTATTATCTTCAATGCCCACATTGGCAGAGTATGTAAGTAACCACCAGAAAGCGGAACAAATTAAGGGAATAATCGGAATTACGACGCTTCATAAAGGTATAGATAGACTTGGTTTCGAAGCAGTTCAGCCCGCAAATCGCTTCTACAAATGTTTTAAAAAAATGACACAATTACCCATTTTATTTTTAACAACAAGACCATTTTCCTTTCGCAACATTCCTCCCTCCCAATATTTATTTATTTCAAAAGAAAAGCTATTTGATTCTTATTTACACCAAAAAAACTAAAAAAAGAACTGCACCCGGTGCAGTTCTACTATGAAATATGATGGAATGTTACTTCAGGGCGGCTGCCTATACGGATGTTGGCGCCTGTCTGACCTAAACCTTCACTAATATAAAAAGGTTTGTCATGGTGATAATGCAGACCCTTAATCATATTCATTCGCACAAGCTTTCCCATCTTCACAAGGTGATAAGGCTTCGGCCAATGAATTTGTCCGCCATGAAAATGTCCTGACAGAAGGTAATCAAAGTGATAATCTTTCATATGAAGCACGACATTCGGGTCATGTGTCAAGACGAGATTATAGCCATCCTGTAATCCTTGATAAGATTCAGCTACTTGACTTCGTTTCGTACTATAATCATCAATTCCAATAATATTGAGGGTCTCATTTTCCATTTGAATAGAAACATGTTGATTTTGAAGTGTAATACAACCGTTTTCCTCTAAAACATTTTTTAGTTTTTGAAAGTTGGCACCTTTTAGTACATAGTCATGGTTTCCAAATACAGCATACATTCCATATGTTGGCTTCAGCTCCTGCAAAGCCTTCAAATACTTGATAAGCTTTGGAATACTTCTTTTTCGATCCAGAAAATCTCCTGTTAAGGCAATAAGATCAATTTGTTTTTTATTTGCTAGTTCCAGAATTTGTTCTGGTGAAATTGAAATATTCTCTAAATGAAGGTCTGATAGATGAAGGATATTGAGTTTCTTTGGGAATGTTTTGGCATTTGTGCGAGCAACAGAAATTGTGTTTACTTTTACGTCTTTTGTATTGTGATTCGCTTTATATATCATCGGGATTAAACTTACAATCAATAATCCAATTAATATCATAAACATTTTATATCTCCTCCCCTTTTATAGTATAGTAAGCTGATCAATTGTTTAATAGTGGGAAATAATAGAAGATAATATAAAAAACCGATTTCACGTTTTGAAATCGGCTTTTGTTATGTTTAATTGGCTATAAAACCCTAATTTTACAGAAAAAATATCACTAAGATCATCCCTAAAATAATCCGATAAATAGCAAACGGTACAAGTTTGATTCTATTAATCAATTTAAGGAAGAAACGAACGACAAACAGGGCAACAATGAAAGCACTGATAAACCCGGCAATGAAAAATGGTAAAAGATCTGAGCTAAGGAATTCCCAGTTTTTGAGCAGTGAAAGAAAGCTTGCTCCCATCATAATCGGTATTGCCATAATAAAAGTAAAATCAGCAGAAGCTCTATGGTTTAAGCCGAGCATGACACCACCGGAAATCGTCGATCCTGAACGAGAGAAACCAGGCCATAGTGCAAGGCATTGGAACAATCCCATTCCCAGTGCCTGTTTATATGTGATCTTGTCAACTGAGTCTGTTGTTTGTTTTCTTTTATTGATCCAGTCCGCAACAAGCATGAGAATTGCTCCGGCAATCAAACCGATCGCAACTGTATGAACGGAAAATAGGTGTTCATCAATATAGTCTTCGAATAAAAATCCTAAAACCGCTGCCGGTACTAGTCCAACCGCAATTTGAGCAAGCGATAATCTACTTCCTTGTTTTTGAGTTTCAGTGATGTTTTTCTTCATGCCAAGTAAATTAAGAATTCGATCTTTGAAGACAATGGCAACAGCAAGTATCGAGCCAAGCTGAATGACTACTTTAAAAGTATTAGCCGCTTCAGGTGTGAGCAGCTCTTTCGATTTCAATAAAAGATCGTCAACAATGATCATATGCCCTGTAGAAGACACAGGTGCATATTCTGTTAATCCTTCCACAATCCCTAAAATAATTGCAACAATAATATCCATAAGTTCTTCCCTTTCTATCAGCACATGTTTTGTGTGCTTCTCATGACTTGTCCTCTATTAGCATGTATATTGGTTGTAGAGGTTGTTTATGTCAATAACATCATACCTGTTCTTCATCTGTTTTTTGATAAAGGGTTGAGCGTTGTCTAAATGCTTCAAATACATGTGTAACGATAACTTTGATGACAGCGTATCCGGGAATTGCAACAATAACACCGACTACACCGAACAGTTTAGCTGATGTTAGTAAAACAAATATAATCGTAACCGGATGAATATGCAAATTTTTTCCCATAATTTGCGGTGATATAAATTTTCCTTCAATTAGCTGAACAACGGTCCAAACAATAATCAGTTTAATGAGCATAAACGGAGATGTAACCAAAGCAATAATGATTGCTGGCGTAATCGCGATTGTCGGTCCTAAATAAGGAACAATGCTCGTACATGCAGCTACAAGTGCTAAAAGAGAGGCATAATTAAGACCGATAATTAAATAGCCGATGAATAAAAGGCAGCCGATGCAAAAACTGACAATGATTTGTCCCCTAATGTAGGAACTTAAACGGTGATTCATTTCCGCCATTACCTCATAAGTCGGCTCCCGTAAACGTGTCGGAACATACTTTAAAATAAATAACGGCAGCTTTTTGCCATCTTTTAATAAATAAAACAAAATAAAAGGAACTGTTACAATCGAAATAAAAACTTCTGTCACCGCTCCGATAAAAGTTCCCACACCAGTAAATGTACTATTTAAGATCGTACTTGCCTGATCTGATAATTTACTCGCTAAATCTGTTAAATTTATATTTAATGTCTGTTGAACCTGGTTAAAGAACTTGCTACCGATCATTTGTTTAATTTGGTCTTCGACAATATGAACATATATTGGAAAATTATCAACAAGGCTCATAATCTGTTGCCGCAATACTGGAATAACAGAGACGATTGAAATGGTGATCAAACCGATAATGATGATATAAAGTAAAAGAATGGAGTAAATCCTTTTCACTTTTTTTCTTTCTAAAAAATCCACCACAGGATTTAACAAATAATAAACAACACCTGTTAATATAAGCGGTAAGGCAATGGTTTCGATTAGAACAATAATCGGAGTAAAAATAAACGATGCTTGCATCAAAACTAAAATGTTAAGTCCAACAAGCAGCAGGATTAGCAAAAACAACACAAATTTATTGTCTAAAAAAAACTTTTTAAACCTCCCGCCCCACATATGTAAAGAGTTCATCGCGATCCTCCATAAGCTTTTTAATAAATTGTACACTATTCTTTGTGTGCTGAAAAATATTTCACTTTTTATCATATTTTGATTCGATATAATCGATATAAAAGGAGTGATAAGATGATACGATTCGGCGTAATTGGAACCAATTGGATCACAGATCGATTTTTAGAAGCTGCCAATATGAACGAGGATTTTCAGTTAACTGCTATTTATTCAAGAACAAAAGAACGTGGACAAGCGTTTGCACAAAAATATCATGTGACATCTGTTTTTACTAGTCTGGAAGACATGGCAAAAAGCTCTGTCATTGACGCTGTCTATATTGCAAGCCCTAACGCTTTCCACAAAGAGCATGCGATCATGATGATGGAAAACGGAAAACATGTGTTGTGTGAAAAACCCCTGGCATCAAATGTGAAAGAAGTAAAACAGATGGTGAAAACGGCTCAACTTCATCAAGTGACATTGATGGAAGCAATGAAAACGACATTTCTTCCAAATTTCCGAAATATACTGGATCATTTACCGAAGATCGGAAAGATTCGCAAGTTCACTGCTAGTTATTGTCAATATTCTTCCCGCTATGATGCCTATAAAAATGGAACTGTTTTAAATGCTTTTAACCCTGCTTTTTCAAATGGCTCTCTCATGGATATTGGTGTTTATTGCATTTATCCGGCGGTTGTCTTGTTCGGTAAACCGCTTGAAGTGAAAGGAAATGGTCTCATTCTTGATTCTGGTGCAGATGGAGCAGGGACGGTACTTTTACAATATCAAGATCATGAAGTTGTCTTGATGCACTCAAAAATTTCAAATTCCTACATACCAGCTGAAATTCAAGGAGAAGACGGTTCTATCGTCATTGACAAAATTCATCGTCCTGAAAAGGTTGTCATTCATGGTCATGATGGGAGTGTTGAAGATATAACGATTTCTGACAAAAAGCCGGCTATGTTTTATGAAATAACAGAATTCATCAACTTAATCAAACAGAACCGGATTGAATCTCAATTGAATACTTTTGAATGTTCTCTAACAGTCTTGGCAATTATGGATGAAGTTCGAAAACAAATCGGTCTTGTTTTCCCTGCCGATCTGAAATAGTCTGACTTTAAAATACGATTTTCCTGCTTTTTCATTTTATCCTCTTCATATCCAACAAAGAAAGGGGCATCCATTAGTCAAAAAATGACTGATTGGACACCCCTTTAAAAAATGGGTCAAACTGATACCTGTTTAGTCTATCTTAAATTTTTTCGTTAAGTCTCGCAGTTCTTCTGCCATTTGTTCAAGTGTTGAAGCAGATGAACTGATTTCTTCCATTGAAGCCAGCTGTTCTTCTGCTGAAGCGGCAATGTCCTGGATGCTGGCAGAACTCTCTTTAGAGATGTCAGAGATCTCTTCGATCGCTCCTGATACTTCTTGGGAGCCGCCTGATAACTGTTCAACAGTGACATTCATCGTTTGCAGTTTGCCAGCAATCTCATTTGTCATTTCATGAATGTGTTTAAAGCTTGCTTCAGTTTCTCCGGTAATCTTCAGCCCTGATTGGACCTCATGGTTAACTGATTGGAACATATTGAGAGAATGTTCAATTTCTTTTACAATATCTTGAATCAAGGTTTCGATTTCTTTAGCTGAATCTGCTGATTGTGCAGCTAGTTTCCGCACCTCTTCAGCGACAACTGAGAAACCTCTTCCAGATTCTCCGGCACGTGCTGCTTCGATCGCGGCATTTAATGCTAGCAAATTCGTTTGATCGGCGATTCCGTTAATGACGCGCAAAATGGCTGTAATATCTTTAGATTTAGCTTCAAGCCCTTTTACAACACCTTCAGCTTGTTTCACTGACTGATCAATTGAATTCATCTGACCAACCGTTTTTTGGACAAGCTCTCCACCTGTTTCGGCAACTTTTGTGGATTGAACAGACGATTCTGTGATCGATTCTGAAACAGTACTCATTTCCCGTAACATCCCATTCATTTGACCGAGTTGCTGCGAACTTGTTTCAACTTTTTCGCCCTGACCTTCAACACCATTTGAAAATTGTTCAATTGCTAATGTGATATGTTCTGTAGCCTTACTTGTCTGATCAGCGCTTGCTGTCAGTTCTTCAGAAGATGACGCCACATTCGCCACTGACTCCTGGATTGTACCGATCAATGTCCGAAGTGATTCAGCCATGTCGTTAAAGCTTGTAGCGAGCTGACCGATTTCATCTTTAGAACGGACTTCGATTTTTTGGGTGAGATCACCATTACTGATTTGTTTTGCTGAAATGACAAGCTGATTTAAAGGTTTGCTGATTCCTCGGATGATAAAGTAGATCAGAATACTGCCCAGTAACATCGCTCCAATGAATACGTAGACGGCCATATGGAGAGCTGGTTTGGCAGCATCGGCAATTTCGTCGGTAAACATAGTTCCAGCAATTTTCCAACCGGTCAATTTGTTTGTCGCAAACTCCATTTGCTTGTTCTTGCCTTCGAAATTGTACTTAATCTCACCGTTTTGTTTGCTGT
This sequence comes from Bacillus sp. WMMC1349, assembly GCF_013155385.1. GTDB lineage: Bacteria > Bacillota > Bacilli > Bacillales > Bacillaceae > Bacillus. The sequence continues at coordinate 2,909,627 of NZ_JABJUQ010000007.1, forward strand.
ACATCTCATCGACAAATTCACCCTCTACATCAGTACCGCCTTTCTTTGACTGATGGGCGATGTATTTCTTACCAGAGCTTGCAATTAACGTAAATCCATTTTCTCCAATTTTGACTTTATTTGATGCTTCAATCAGTTCTTTAATATTAACATCGAGTGCCACAACACCAGATCCATCTTGGTTTGCTTTGGCAACTGTGATCACCATAGAATCTGTTCCCTCAGACTCATAAGGTTCTGTCACAATGACTTGACCTTTTTTCGCAACGGCTTCTTTATACCAATCTCTTTCAACAGGATCATAATCATCAGGCATTTCTACATAAGGGTATTGGACAAACACGCTGTCTTTTGACCCGGAATAAATGGCTTCAACATCTTTATTTTGTTTTGCATATTGTTCAAATTTCTTGACCAAAGCCTGCTGTGCCTTACCTTTAAAGGCTTTTTCGTTAACGTCTTCACTAAAATAATTTACTGTTTCCGATTTTTTTTCAATGCTTTGATCGATCATTTCATTCAATTGATTGACACTGTTTTTTGCGCTCCTCATAATTTCTTCTTCAAGCGATTGGCTCGCTGTATAATATGAGCTTAATGCAAGCACTAAAATAGGAACAATTAAAATAAGAAAAAATGATATTAGTAATTTTTTCGAAATAGAGGAGCGTCTAAACCAAACCAACAATTTGTTCATTTTTTTATAACCTCTTTTCTCTTAGCCTCACTGCTAATATCGGAAACTTCATTTATTTCTAAACAAAAAAAAGGAAAAAATCATTTCCAATTCATTTGCAAGTTGTTGTTTTCCCCACCCAAGCTTTAGGCATATCTTAGCTAAAAAGGAGGATTGTTATGATTGATATTTCCGGATATTGGCTTCGTCCTGAGGACACCGAGAAACTAAACATCAGTCAGATACAGAAAAACATGGTGAAACTCATGCTTTCAATGCCTACCAAATATGACTACAGCACGGTTTCTGAACTGTTATTTGAACTTAACTATAGGGAAAATACCGTCAAATCAGCTCAAGAGCTGATTCATAGTAGAGCAAAGTTTGCCCCTTTTTCAAAAACATATGGGAATCAAGAATATTGGCGGGTATCTCCTGAGGGAGCGTTAGAATTGAAGTACAGAGCTCCCGCCTCCAAAGCGATTCTTGATATTTTTGGAAGCGGCTCTCTTTATGCATTTGAATGCGCAACAGCGATTGTCATTATTTTTTATAAAGCTTTGATTGAAACGATTGGAGAGCAAAGGTTCGACAAACTCTACCAAACCATTATTTTATATGATTGGCATTATGAAAAGCTCCCAATCTATACGGAACACGGAAATGATTTTTTACCTGGGGACTGTCTATATTTTAAAAATCCAGAGTTTGATCCAGAAAAACCGCAATGGCGCGGGGAAAATGTCATTAACTTAGGTCACAATTTATATGCTGGGCACGGTCTAGGTATCCTAAGCGCAGAAGAGATTATTGAAGATTTGAATAGATACAGAAAAGCGAATGCCCAAGTGTCTGCCTATCTACTGTCACAAATCACCCGAATCGATTTTCCGACTTTATACGAATTTGTTAAATAACTGTTCAGGGATCAATTGTTCAAACAGTTGTTTTACTGTTGTTTCACGGACCGCTGCTCTTACTCCTTGTCCACACCACAGAGACAGGTTGTCTGGTTTTTTTTCAAGCTGGGCCTTTTTTCTCATCGATTTTGTTAATGTGTTCTGATATGGATATGGCAGTGTGTCTTGTTCGTCGTTTTGCCTATCTTTCATCCACTGGTTGACAATGCCTCTGGCTGGTTTTCCAGAAAACAGTTTGGTCAGCCTTGTATCCGTTTCAGTTGCTTCCAGCAGTTTTTGCTTATATAGAGGAGATGCACCGCTTTCCTTACAAGTCAAAAAAGCCGTGCCTAATTGAACACCTTCTGCTCCAAGCGCAAAAGCTGCTTTTACACCTCTTTTGTCAAAAATCCCCCCGGCAGCAATAACAGGAATGGTTACATGATCGGTCACTTGCGGAATCAATGCCATTAATCCGACAGATCCCTCTCCCTTTGTCGGTAAAAAAGCCCCCCGATGGCCGCCGGCTTCACTTCCTTGGACAACGATAAAATCCATTCCTCTTTCTTCTAATAATATCGCTTCTTCAACCGACACTGCTGTTCCAATTAAATAGCAATTCCGTTCTTTCAGCTTCTTAACTGCATCAAGAGGAGGGAGACCAAATGTAAATGAACAAACATTAAGATTGGCTGTGAGGATGATATCAATTTTTTCATAAAAATCGGACCAATCCTCTTTTTCAGTCGACATAGGTGCAAGCGGCTCTGAGAGCGGAAGTTTTTTCTGCCAAGCAGCAAGTTGTTCGTCACTAACTGTTTCTCGCTTTTCTGGAATAAACAGATTGACTTGGAATGGCGCTTCTGTCCGTTTTTTCGTCTCCTCAATCTGTTTTTTCAGCTCCTCTGGTGTTAAGTATCCTGAAGCAAGTCCGCCGAGACCGCCCTGATTGGAAACAGCGGCAGCAAGCTGAGGTGTAGCCATTCCGCCTGCCATTGGCGCCTGTACGACAGGTTTTGATAGTGAGAGGCGTTCCATTAGCATGTTCATGCTCCATTTCTCCTTTCTTCAGGCAATGATTTTAAAGTAACAAGTCCGCTGTCTTGGACCATCGAATTCACAAAAATAAACCCCTTGCCACGTTCCTAAGACAAGCTTGCCATCTTCAATGATAATATGTTGTGACACTCCTACTGTACTCGCTTTCAAATGGGCTGCTGTATTTCCTTCCAGATGGCGATCAAGCGAATGCTCCCATGGATACACTTCATCAAACCTTCTCAACATATCTCGTTTGACATCAGGATCAGCGTTTTCATTGATTGTAATCCCAGCCGTTGTATGCGGACAATAAATGATGACCGCACCGTTTAAAACTTTTTGCCTGCTGACAAATTGTTGGACTTCATCTGTGATCTCCACCATTTCATCATGATGGTTCGTCTGAATATTTATTTTTTTCAACATGTACTCCTGCTCCTTTCTCCATGCTTAATTCGTCAAAAAACGCTGATTTCCTATCTACCGTTCGATTTAAAAACACCGCCCAAGGAGCGGTGTTCAAGCATATTTAGCGGACTGTTACATCCCATTTTGATATATTGATTTGTCCGGTACCACCGAAAATTTCAGTACCAAATTCAACACTGCTTACATACTTCGTTTTATCGATCCAGTTCTTTGAATCAGCAAGATAATTTGTGAAGTTACGTAGGTCTAAACTTGCCTTTTGAGTATTGGACGTTCTGACGAAAGAAAAAACATTCCAGCCTTTTCCATTCCCTGCATCAACATAGCCTTTGTGAACATTCCAAGTGTGCTCGTTAATTGACACTGTTTCGACATATGCGCCTAATGGACCGGCATTTGTATTGTTAAGCCAAAGCATAATTTCATCTGTCGGTGTTGAATCCCAGCTCGCTTTATCTGTGTTGTGGAGCCAAATATCATATGCTGCATTGTATGTTCCGCTCGCACTGATTGAATAACTTACATTGGTCTTGATCGCTTTACCATCTAATAAACGGGTCGGGAAGCCACTTCCCGCTGTATAGCCTTCAGTCCAATGCCATCCGCTCACAATCGATGGATAAGCCTTTACAGAGCTTGTATTGCTCGGCCAATTCCATACCCAACCTAAGTTAGAATTGTTGTTATGATAGATCGTCTGCCACCCACCTCTAACTTGGTCCTTTCCCCACACATTGTTGAATATGTAATATTTATTATTTTTAAAATACATTTTAGCTGACGGTGTTGATAAGGTTGCACCAAATGCAGCCAGAGGTCCCGCTAATAAAATAATGATTGCGAAGCCTAAAAGTAGAAAAGATTTGCTAGTTGAATGTTTGTTCACGTTTTCGAACCTCCCCTTTTAGATACAAAATATTATATAAGAGATTTCGACAAAGGTATATACATAAATCGTAATAAATAATGATGAATACATATTCTTATTTATCAAACATAACCAATGGCTATAGGACTAGAAGAAGGGGGCGTCCTGACATAGTATGCATTAATAAAAATCGGGGAACTTGCACACTTTCCGCGGGCGATTCACGAGCTGTTCCCCGTGGAAGTCTCACAATTCCCCTAGTCAAAGATAACCCTTACGTTTTTTTAACTTCAACAAAACGGATATGGTGATCTTCGAAATCAAGAATTTTAAATTCACATCCTTCTGTTTGAAAAACATCACCTTTTTTCAATTCCATCCTTTGAGTCAGTATCCACCCGGCAATGGTGTCAACCTCATCATTTTCGATTTCGATTTGGAGCAGGTCATTCACCTCATCGATTAAAGCTTTGCCATCAATAATATAATGGTTTTCGCCTTTTTTGATCATGTGAGGCATTTCATCCTGATCAAATTCGTCCCTAATTTCCCCGACAATTTCTTCCAAAATATCTTCTACTGTGACAAGACCAGCTGTTCCGCCATATTCATCAACTAGGATTGCCATATGGATGCGCTCTTTTTGCATTCGAATCAACAGTTGCTGTATGGGAATGCTTTCAATCACTCTAATGACGGGTCTCATTAATTGACTTAAATCAGTCGACTGTTCAAGAAAATATGCTCTAAATAGATCCTTGCTATTAATAATTCCAATAATATGATCTTTATCATCCTTAATAATCGGGTATCTCGTATAACGTTCATTCATCACGGTTTCGATTGCTTCTTTGATCGGCTGATCCGAAAAAATCGTTGCAATCTCTGTTCTCGGCACCATTATTTCCCGGGCAAGACGGTTGTCAAATTCAAATATTTTGTTGACATACTTGTACTCCGTCAGGTTAATTTCACCTTTTTTATAGCTTTCTGAAAGCATGATCCGCAGTTCTTCCTCACTAATTGCTACTTCATGTTCTTTGACTGAATGAAAACCAAACAGCCGAGTTAATAGTCGAGCTGAGCCATTTAATAATTTAATGAATGGATACATCACTTTGTAAAAAATAATCAGCGGTTTGGCAACTCGTAAACTGACAGCTTCCGCTTTTTGAATCGCAATCGTTTTTGGCGCCAATTCACCGACAACAACATGAAGAAATGTAATAATAACAAAAGCTGTCCCAATTGAAGCAATTCTCATCACTGATTCGGGTAGACCAATGTATTCAAAAACAGGGTGAATAATTTTCTCAAAAGTTGACTCTCCAAGCCAACCGAGCCCCAAAGCAGTAATTGTAATACCCAGTTGACAAGCTGATAAATATTCATCAAGATCAGTGATCACCCTTTTGGCTGCAACTGCCCGCACATCACCCGTTTCCACCAACTGATCAATCTTTGAACCGCGAATTTTAACAATGGCGAACTCAGCAACAACAAAAAAAGCTGTGGCTGCAATTAAAAGCAGGACGAATATGACATTTAAGATATTCAAAAAAAACCCTTACCAAATATGGTAAGGGGCCACCTCCTCTACTAAAGGTTAATCATCACGACCGGACAAGAAAATAGCAACAAAGCGGAGCAATTCAAACAATGAGACAAGAGCTGCAGCTACATATGTTAATGCTGCTGCATCAAGAACTTTTCTGACGCCTCTTTCTTCATTATTGCGAATCATCCCTTCTGAGAGAATGATTCTTTTTGCCCGGGAACTTGCGTTAAATTCGACAGGTAGTGTCACAAGCTGAAAAAATACAGCCGCCGAAAATAAAATGATACCTAATCCGATTAGATTCAAGCTTCCTAAAAGCAGGCCACCGAGAAATAAAAACGGTGCCACACCTGAAGAAAAATTGACGATCGGGAACATTTTATGCCTCAAAACAAGTGCGCCATATGACTCCTGATGTTGCAAGGCATGTCCGACTTCATGGGAAGCAACAGAAATTGAGGCAATTGATCGGCCGTAATATACAGGTTCAGATAAGCGTACAACACGTGTTGTCGGGTCATAATGGTCTGTTAAGGTTCCTCTTACCGGTTCAACCGGCACATTGTAAAGACCGTTTTGGTCCAGAATATGTCTAGCCACTTCAGCACCAGTTCTTTGACCTGATGCCTCTACTTTTGAATATTTGTCAAAGTTGTTCTTTACTTTAAATTGTGCCCAAATCGATAAACCTAATGCAGCAAATGTCAATAGATAAAAAATTATACTCATGTCATCATCTTCCTTCTTAGGTTTCATAATCATATTTTATTTTGAAGAAAAGCCTTTTGTACAGAAAAATGCTATCTTTTTTTAAGTGGATAACAAACCCCAATAAATAAAAACACCATTCCTAAAATCATGACATAGAAAGGTGGTCTAGTCGTCAGCTCTTTAAAAAATTCGATCCAAAAAACTTTTTCTGTTGGAATGACATTTAAATTAAATAAAAGTTGTGTAGACGCCCCTGCCAACAGTTGGCTACCAAAAAAAATTATGATGAGTCTTAATAAACAGGACATACACCTTCATCCCTCATCCATTTTATAAAAGTGTATGGATGAACAAGAGCCAATATGCTTTTATTTATTTTCGGTTTTATTCAGAATGTTATCCACTGAAAAATTTTTACAAAAATAGGGCATACTGATTAAAAAAACTAGGTGGTGATACTGTGAAAGTAACAGATCACGAAAAACAGCAATTAAGTATGGCAATTGACAAAATGAATGAGGGGCTTGATGCATTTATTTTACTTTATAACGAATCTGAAAAAGATGAACCGTTGATCGAATATGAAGATGAGACAGCTTCAATTATTAACCATGCGATTGAACAATATGGAAAAGAAAGCATCAATCAAAAGTTAAATGCGATTATCAAGGAAATTTTATCGTTTTCTCTTTTGAAAGATGGTGATCAATCATGAAATCAAACCGGGTTTTTATTTCATGGTTAAGATGGCCTATCTATTTCCGTATCGCCATTATTATTCTTTTGTTAATCTTCATTTTTGGTGAACTTATCACATTAATTGAGCCGGAACAATTTACAAATATTTTTGAAGGGATTTGGTGGGCATTAATTACCGTTTCAACTGTGGGATATGGTGATTTTGTCCCTAAAACTGCTCTCGGGAAAACGGTCGGAATGCTTCTTATTTTATTAGGGGCGGCATTTGTCACAGCCTATTTTGCCACAATGGCAACAGCTGTGTTTAGTAAGCAGCAAAGCTATGCAGAAGGGAAAGTCAATTATAAAGGGAGCGGCCATATGATCCTCGTCGGCTGGAACGAGAAAACAAATAAACTGATGCAAATTTTACAGTCTTCAAACTCAACTCAAACAATTGTTTTAATTGATGAAACTTTAAAAGAAGGACCTTTGCTGGAAGACATCCATTTTATCCGCGGTCATCCAGCAGATGATCACACTTTAACTAAGGCGAATATAGAAGAGGCTGAGGCTGTATTTATCACTGCTGATCAAAATAAAAATGAAACAGATGCTGATATGCAATCTATTTTAACTTTGCTCGCCATTAAAGGACTGAATCCTTCTGTTTATTGTATGGTGGAAATTTTAACAGAAGCACAAATAAAAAATGCTGAACGGGCGGGCGCCAATCAAATCATTAGTACAGCAGAACTTTTAAAAACCGCTATGTTCCAGAGTTTTCTTCACAAAAAGCAACTCCCTGATTTTATCTGTCAGGAAGCAAGGGTTGACATGACCATTCAAACCATATCGGTTCCGCAGAAATTACAAGGAAAATCCTTCAAAGATGTCATTCGACATTTCATGGATGATCATATGATCATCATTGGTGTTCAACAAAAAGAAGGGATCATCCTATCACCTTCTTTCTCATATAAAATTCAGAAGTCCGATAAATTACTATCCCTTTAAGGCTTTTTCAAGTTCTTTAACAGAAGAATGCCCTAGTTCAACGTAGTGATTTGGAATAGCTGCATCTTTGTCCTCCGGCTCAGCAAATTGGTCAAAAGCCGCCCGAACGTTCCCCTGAACGACATGGTCATCAAGTCCTTCTTGATAAACATGGCGAAGCAAAAATGGCTGTCCCAGCTTGACTATCGCATTTTCTGAGTCAAGCTGCCCCTCTTCTACTGTAAAAGGTAAACGCAAATAAAGATAGCCAGCTGCATCATCGATCTTATAATCAAAAAAACCGTGGTCATACTCCCATCCACCATTCAAATAATAGCCAAGTGGCTCTAATCTTTGTTCAAGATCATCGAAAGTGAATAGATGGTTTTCCATTCCAAAAGGAATTATTTTCATAAAAAGACCCCCTTTTTTTTATTTCAGCCGTTCATCAGGTATGTTCACATGCCCTTCGCTGATTTCTTGAAATAAGTTGTTTTGTAATTTGTCTTGAGTCCCTAATTGCCCTTGCAAAAATTTTTTATATTCCCCAAGTGTAAAAGGCTTTGCATCATCAATTAATTCATAACCAATTTGACCGTTTGATTCAAGAGTGGCATGTTTCACATCGGACATTTTTGATATACCTTGCGTTCTGAGTCTCATTTCTACTTCATCAACGGTTAGCCTATGTTTCTTTAAGTTTTGAACTTGCAATTCACCATTTTCAATTAATAAAATCGCCTTTCCTGAAATCAAGCTTTCAAAAAAATCGAACTTTAATTTTAAAAATTCGATGGAGAGTAAGACGATAATAAAAATTGCCGCAGCGGTAATTGTTTTTAATACGCTCGTTTCAATAATAGGCTGTACGATGATTGTTCCGATGGAAATCATCACAACTGTTGTTGCTATTGTCATTTGTGAAATCGATTTTCTCCCTGATATTCTCAACAAAATAATGGCTGTAAGAATTAATAGTAATGTTTTCAAGATAAACGTAAAATCCATTGTCCGCCACTCCACATCTTTTTATGTTTATTATGAATCAGAAAGAATGACGATATGTGTATGAAACAATTTTTATATGTGGGATTAATTTCATAAAGATGTAATGATTTCAGGAAGACAGGTTGAGGTGAATTTGCATTTCGCTCGGTCGGGGTTTTTTGGATCAAGGTGAACTGACACTGTTTACTCATATAAGCATTGGTGAGTTATCATAAGAACTGAAAATATCATTCCTTCATATAAAATATGGCTGACTGAACCATAAAATGTGGTCAGCCAGCCATACGAAATTTAAATCAAAAACGCTGTAAGCCTTACTCTCCCAAGCGTTTTTCAAGCTCTGCTTTTTTCTCTTCAAAGCCCGGTTTGCCGAGGAGGGCAAACATGTTAACTTTATAAGCTTCAACACCTGGTTGGTCGAACGGGTTGACGCCAAGAAGGTAGCCGCTCATTGCACAAGCTTTTTCAAAGAAGTATACAAGATAGCCAAATGTGTAAGCATTCATTTCTGGCACATTGACAATTAAGTTTGGTACATTTCCGTCTGTATGAGCAAGCATTGTACCTTGGGATGCTTTTTTATTGACGAAGTCGACCGTTTTGCCGGCTAAATAATTCAAACCGTCAAGATCATTGTCCGCTTCTTCAATTTTCAGTTCATGTCTTGGTTTTTCAACATTTAAGACGGTTTCAAACAAATCTCTTCTGCCTTCTTGTACATATTGTCCAAGAGAGTGAAGATCTGTTGAGAAATTGGCAGAAGACGGGTATATCCCTTTTTCATCTTTTCCTTCGCTTTCACCAAACAGCTGTTTCCACCATTCTGCGAAATACTGAAGACCAGGCTCATAGTTAATCAGCATTTCAATTGTTTTACCTTTATTATAAAGAACATTTCTAACGACGGCATATTGGTAAGCTGGATTTTCTTCAAGCTCTGAAGTTGAGAAATCTTCGCAAGCGTCTGCTGCGCCCTTCATCATTTCATCAATATTGGCCCCGCTAACTGCAATCGGGAGAAGTCCTACAGCTGTCAAAACAGAGAAGCGTCCACCGACATCGTCAGGGATGATGAATGATTCATAGCCTTCTTCAGTTGCAAGTGTTTTTAATGCACCGCGTGCTTTATCTGTTGTTGCATAGATGCGTTGTTTCGCTTCCTCTTTCCCATACTTTTCTTCAAGTAGTTTGCGGAAAATCCGGAAAGCGATTGCAGGTTCAGTTGTTGTCCCAGATTTTGAAATGACATTTATTGAAAAATCAACATTTTCAAGAAGATCCATTACATCTCTCATGTAAGATGAGCTAATATTATTGCCGATAAAAATCACCTGTGGTGTTTTCCGTTTAGCTTTCGGCAAAATATTATAAAATGAATGGTTCAGCATTTCAATTGCTGCTCTTGCCCCTAAATATGAACCACCGATTCCTACAACGAGTAGAACATCGGAATCATTTTGAATTTTTTCAGCCGATTTTTTAATACGGTTAAACTCTTCCTTATCATAGTTTTTCGGAAGATCCACCCATCCTAAATAATCGCTTCCAGCACCCGTTTTTTCATGGATCGTGTGGTGAGTGACTTTGACAAAGTCACGTAAATATGTAAGTTCATGTTCTTTAAAGAAAGGCAAAGCTCTTGAGTAGTCAAAACGGACATGCGTCATGTTAATAAACCTCCAGTATTTCTGTTTTCAGAATTTCTACTTAGCGCTTGTTTGTTTATGTCGAATATAGGCGAAACCTTTTCCTTATTCACTTTATATGAACTAGACCACTAAATCAAGTGATCATAAACACAAGAGATGTTCACTCAAGGGAACGACCTTGCTAAAAATCCAGTTTTATCAGGCAAATTTCGATTTTTGTCAAATTCATAACAAAACAATATTTACAATGAAGCCTTTAATATCGCTAGTACATCTGCCTTATTTAATGTTTTAAAGCGACCAAATTCACCGTTAGCCATTGCTTTATCAGCTATGAGATCAAGTTTTTCATCGTTAATATTGTAATCGCTTAGACGGTTTGGTGCACCAAGACTGCTCCAAAATTCAGATAGTTTATCAATACCGGCTAATGCAATCTCCTCATCTGTTTTACCTGATTTATCAATATCAAAAACCCGGACGGCAAACTGTTTAAAGCGAGCGGCATTTTCAGATAAAGTATGCCTCATCCAATTCGGGAACAAAATAGCTAGCCCTCCAGCATGGGGAATATCATAAACCGCTGAGACCGCGTGTTCAATATTGTGGGTTGCCCAGTCGCCACGCGCTCCCATTGCAAGCATCCCATTTAGTGCAATTGTGCCTGTATAGAGAATGGTTTCCCGCAGTTGATAATTTTCAAGGTCATCAATGAGACTAGGTGCTGTTTCAATGACTGTTTTTAAAAGGGACTCACACATTCGATCTTGGTATGGTGTATTTTCTGTATGATGAAAATATTGTTCAAAGACATGTGACATCATATCAACGATTCCATAAATCGTATGATCTTTTGGCACTGTGAACGTGTTTACCGGATCAAGAATGGAGAACTTCGGAAAAACATGCGGGCTTCCCCAACCATATTTCTCATGGGTTTCCCAATTTGTAATGACCGATCCTGAATTCATTTCTGATCCTGTCGCTGCTAAAGTCAAAACGGTTCCAAATGGGAGTGCCTCAGACGGAATATGTTTTTTTGTTACGATATCCCAAGCATCACCATTATATTTTGCACCTGCAGCGATTGCCTTTGTACAGTCAATGACACTTCCTCCCCCAACTGCCAGAAGAAAATCAATATTTTGTTCTTTGCAAATAGCTACACCTTTGTTGACAGTTTCTACACGAGGGTTTGGTTCAACACCTGACAGTTCATGAACTTTTACTTGCGCTTTTTGAAGAACAGACATCACTCGGTCATATAAACCATTTCGTTTAATACTGCCGCCTCCATAAACGAGTAAAATATTCCGACCATATCCCGGCACTTCTTCTGACAGCTTTTCAACCTCATCACGGCCAAAAATCAGTTTTGTCGGGTTCCAATATACAAAATTGTCCATGCAGCCCGCCTCCTTTTTCCTTATTATACCTGAAGGACCACACGGCATGTAAAGCAATCTGCATTTATTATCTCTACGTATAAGCTTTCCAAATTGGTCACAATCTATAAATGTTGAAGTTATGAAAAAGGAGGAAAATATCATGAGTGCGATTCAACGTTTTGCACTGCTTTTAACCATCATTGGTGCCGTTAATTGGGGACTCATCGGTTTTTTTCAGTTTGATTTAGTGGCCTCTATTTTCGGAGGCCCTAACACAGCTATGTCCCGCATCATTTATGGGCTTGTTGGAATAGCAGGTCTGATCAACCTTGGACTATTGTTTAAACCAGCGGAAGAGACCGCTCGCAATGAAGAAAAACAACCACAAATGCGGTAAACTTCAAAAAAAATAACTCCGGTATTTTCACCGGAGTTATTTTTTACTTTCTAATTAAATCTTTTCTGTTTGATTGTTCGATCCACTCTTCAAGTTTATCTTTTAAAGTATTGAATCCTTGAGGAGTTGCTTCTGCTTGAACAGGCTTTTGTTGTTTTTTAGGCTTGCTTTCTTTTCGTTCAGGAGCAGCCTGTGTAGCACGAATAGAAAGGCTAATCTTCCCTTTTCCCTCGTCAACAGATAGAACTTTTACCTGCACTTCATCACCAATTGCCAAGTGCTCTTTAATATCTTTAACGAAACCATGCGTTACTTCAGAAATATGCACGAGTCCTTGTGTTTCTTCATCTAAAGCAACGAACGCTCCATACGCCTGTAGTCCAGTTACTTTTCCAGTGTAAACATTGCCCACTTCAATTTTTGCTGACATATCTAACAACTCCCTAAATCTTATGAATTTATTCTCCTTTTTACGCAATAAAAAATTATATCACATAAAACGTTATTAATCAAAAAAATCAATTTCATGTTTAAAATCAAGTGAAAAGGGGAATACTAGAAACAATAAAGGCTTTCTAGTATTCCCCCCCTTTATGGATGCGAACTTGTATAAAGTTCGCTTTTTTTTATGAACTTTCGATAAAGCGTTTCATTCTAACTAGCGCTTCTTGGAGCTGCTCAATGGATGATGCATAAGAACATCTAATATAGCCTTCACCACTAGGACCAAATACACTGCCAGGGACAACGGCAATTTTTTCATTTAACAGAAGCGATTCTGCAAACGCTTCAGAACTCATTCCTGTTTTTTTAATGGATGGGAATGCATAAAAAGCGCCTCCTGGGCGATGACAATCTAGCCCCATATCATTTAATGCATCAATAAAAAGATTTCGTCTCCGTCGATAGCTTTTTTTCATTTTATCTACATCGTCCAGTCCGTTTTTGAGAGCCTCTTCTGCACCAAATTGAGCCATGCTTGGCGCACACATCATGGAATATTGGTGAATTTTCAACATCGGGTCTCTTAAAAAAGCCGGAGCAGCGACATAGCCAAGACGCCAACCTGTCATTGCAAATCCCTTTGAAAAGCCAGAAATCAAAATTGTCCGTTGTTTCATTCCGTTAATACTCGCAAAGCTTGCATATGGTTCATCATATGTAAGCTCAGCATAGATCTCATCCGCTATGACAAGTAAATCGTGCTGTTCAGCAAAAGCTGCGATCTCTTCAAGCTCTGTTTTCGAATAAACAGAGCCGGTAGGGTTTGATGGTGTTGATAAAAGGATCGCTTTTGTCCGATTTGTTAAAGCTGATTCAAAATCTTTTGGGCTTGCTTTAAATCCTTGTTCAGCACTCGTTTGAATGTGAACAGGCTTACCTCCAGCCAGTGCAACAAGCGCTTCATAAGCGACAAAACAAGGCTCTGGGATGAGGACTTCTTCTCCCGGATTAAGAATGGCTCTGACTGCGATATCAAGGGCCTGGCTCGCTCCTACTGTTACAATCAATTCTTCATCAGGACAATAGTCAAGGTGAAAGCGTTTTTTTAAATAATGGCTTATTTCTTTTCTTAATGAAAGCAGCCCGGCATTCGCGGTATACGATGTATAGCCTTGTTCAAGTGAAAGAATACTCGCTTCTCTGACATTCCATGCCGTCACAAAATCTGGTTCCCCAACACCTAGGGAAATGACGCCTTCCATTGTTGATGCCAGATCAAAAAACTTGCGAATGCCTGATGGTTTGATTTGCTGTGCTGCTTTTGAAACATACGTTGAATTCATTTACGGAGACACCACGATTCTTTTGTCATCATCACCAGATTCAAAAACTTTACCATCATGCTTGTATTTTTTTAAGATAAAGTGAGTGGTTGTTGACATAACAGATTCAAGCGTTGACAGCTTCTCAGATACAAAATGAGAAATATCAGACATTGTTCTGCCGCGGATCACAACAGATAAGTCATAAACGCCTGACATGAGGTAAACAGATTCAACCTCCTGAAATCTGTAAATGCGCTCAGCCACTTCATCAAAACCGACTCCGCGCTTTGGTGTCACTTTGACATCAATCATTGCAGTAACACCTTCATGACCATCTACTTTATGCCAATCAATCATCGTTGAATAATCAATAATGACCTTTTCTTTTTCAAGTTTTTCGATCATCATTTTTGTTTCTTCCAAAGAAAGATCAGCCATTTTTGCAATCGTTTCTACTTTAAGACGGCTGTTTTCTTCCAAAATTTCCAATATCTCTGTTTCTTTTGCTGTTAATTTCATTTATTTATCACACCTTCGCTTGTTCAAGGAATCTTCTGAATATTATAGCATGTTTTCCAACGAATCACAGCGTTTTAAAATTTTTTTCGGATATGATAATAATATTCGCGAAATGTCTTGACCACATACATGAAAGAAAACCATTCGGAGTGATGTTAAAATGTCAACAAAACCGTTTATAAAATCGATTCAAGGGGTTGAAATATATTATGAGTATTACAAAAATCCTGGCAAAACAACACTGATTTTGATACATGGATTTCTTTCCTCTTCATTTTGTTATCGAAAAATCATCCCTCTTTTAAAGGATGAATTTAACTTAGTCGCCATTGACCTTCCGCCGTTTGGACAATCGGAAAAATCACGGACTTTTGTCTATAGCTATCAAAACATGGCTAAGATCATTATCAAGTTAGCGGAATTATTGAACATTGATGAGGCCATTTTAGTTGGTCATTCAATGGGCGGACAAATATCACTTTATGCTGTTAAAGAAAAGCCTGAATTATTTAAGAAAGTTGTTTTGCTATGCAGTTCTGCATACTTAAAAAAATCGCCGCCTTCGCTTATTTTCGGGAGCCATATCCCTTACTTTTATTTATATATTAAACGCTGGCTCGCAAAACAAGGCGTCCTAGAAAATTTGCGTAATGTTGTTTATAACGCATCTTTAATTGATCAAGAAATGATGAATGGCTATTTAAAACCGTTTCTTGATGATCGAATTTTCAAGGCTCTCACACGCCTAATCCGCCATCGAGAAGGCGATTTATCTTCTGATGTTTTAAAAGAAATAGAAGTTCCATCCTTATTGATCTGGGGAGAAGAAGACCGAATTGTTCCCTTGCAAATCGGGGAAAGGCTTCATCACGATTTGCCGAATTCTACATTTTATGTGTTAAAACAAACTGGACATCTTGTCCCTGAAGAAAATCCTGATTTTGTTTCTGACAAAATTGCAAATTTCAGTTTGATGTGAAAAGGGGTGTCTAAAAAGTCTTTTATCAACATGAGTCAAGGGGAATAGCGGGACTCCTGCCGGAATAGCTCGCGGAAAGCGAGCAAATTCCCCAATCCATACTACTTTCAGGACACCCCCATTCTTTAACAGGAACTTGCATTTTTGATGATTAAAAGCTGTTCCGCTAATTGGATACACTCTTTTAATGCTAAAGATTGGTCAAATGAGAAATCAAAAATGGTCTGAATCGCTTGTCCAAGTTGTTCAGTATTGTCTTCTGTATATACAAACTGAACAATTTCTGCTGCCTCTGTCTCATAACCATCAGGCCCAATTTCAAAAGGGTCCCATTTCTTTATCAACTGGATCATTTCTTCCATATGAATCACCACTTCGTCTAATTTTTTAAAATAAAATTGCAACCAAAAAGAATTCCACAATTGTATCATAAATCATTGCAATCTAATGGAATCACCGTTAATGTAAACAATAGATCAAGACATGAGGTGATATCATGGATTTTAATACAACACATAAGAGACTTGGTACTCAATCTGTAAAGTGGGATTTGACGAATGAATTATTCGGTGTAAAAGATGCGCTACCAATGTGGGTAGCAGATATGGATTTTCGTGCGCCTCAAGAAGTGATTGACGCTCTTCTCGAACGCTTGGAACACGGTGTTTTTGGTTATACTTCAACAAGTATGAGAACAAAAGAAGCTGTTGTCAAATGGCTTAGTAAACGTCATGGCTGGGAGATCGAACCATCATTTATTACATTTAGCCCCGGTGTTGTGACAGCTCTCGCGGTTGCCATTCAAGCATTTACAGATCCAGGGGATCAAGTGATCGTCCAACCGCCTGTTTATCCTCCATTTTTTGAGATGGTTAAAAAGAACGGACGATCTTTGTTACATAACCCATTAATTGAAACTGACGGTCGCTATGAGATGGATTTTGCCGATCTTGAGAAGAAACTTAACGATCATGATGTCAAGCTTTTCATTCTTTGCAACCCTCATAATCCGTCTGGACGGTCTTGGACAAAAGAGGAACTATTAAAACTTGGTGAACTCTGCCTTCAGCATCAGGTAACTGTTATTTCTGATGAAATTCACTCTGATCTTATGTTAGACGGGTTAAAACATACACCGTTCGCTTCTCTATCTCAGGAATTAAGTGAACTGTCAATCACATGTATAGCGCCAAGCAAAACGTTTAATTTGGCAGGTTTGCAAGCTTCAGCAATCATGATTCCCGATCAGGCAAAAAGAACGGCTTTTACAAAAGTGCTTGAGCGCCTCGGCCTTACATCTTTAAACGCGTTTGCAGTCACGGCAATTGAAGCTGCCTATACGAAAGGAGAATCATGGTTAGACCAGTTAATTCCTTATATTAAAAACAATATGAATGAAGTCCGCCGCTTTTTAGAAAGTGAACTGCCTGAAATAAAAATCTTCAATCCTGATGCTTCTTATTTGTTATGGCTTGACTGTCGAGCACTCGATCTATCAGATCAGGAGATGAAGCGCAAGCTGCTTCATCAAGGAAAACTTATCCTCGAACCCGGACCGAAATACGGTCCAGGAGGGGCCGGATTTGTTAGAATGAATGTTGCCTGTCCTTTGTCTGTCGTAAAAGATGGTCTGAATCGATTAAAAATCGCCCTTTCATAAACAGATTTCTGTTAGCTATCTTTCTGATTTTCATTTACTTTTTGTATGAGTTTTTCGGCTTCTTCTGCTTCTTTTCTAGAACGTTTTACGATCAGCCTGAAAACCATAAACGCAACAATGAAGAAAATAACGAGTGTAATAAAAGAAGGTATGTACTCCCTTTTATCTTCAGGAAAATATAACATAAACTGAACCAGCATGATTCTTCCTCCCTGAAATAGATTAGTAATATCATATCAAATGAAGAGCAAATAACCCAATCAACAATTGCTGATTGGGTTATTTATGTGGCCTGGGGAAATACTTTAGAAAGGTCGATCCGATCACCGATTGTTGTTGGTTTAGGTTTCCCTAAATATTGTTTGTCACGTTCAACCAGTTGAAATAATTTATATGTTGTCATCGCATCATCAAGTGCTTTATGTTGTTTACCCGTGCCGGAATCACCATATTCTTCAGCTGCTTTCCACAAGTTCGTTAATGTTTTATCGCCAAAGAAATTTTTATATTCCATGGATAAATCCCTCATTTTTCCTTTAAATGGAAAGGATATATGGTTAAATATGCAGTTTTGTTTTAAAACTTTCATGTCCGTATTACCCCAAGTGATAATGACGCTATCTTGTTTGGAATCAAGCGCCTTGAGCTTTTCTATTAAAGTAGCAAATGTGATTCCTTGATCAACCTGTTTCTGTGTAATATTTAAAAATGTTTTACAGCGTCTTGTTAATTTAGGAAATTTTTTCGGCTTTACATAGCTCGAAAATGTCTCAATTACCTGATGATTAGCCGCTTTAACAACCCCTGCTTCAATGATTTCCGGAAAAAAATTTTGCGGACGATATTTTCCTTCAGGCATCGTAAATTCAAAATCAATCACTAGTATGGTGCTTGACTTCACTTTTTTCTCACCTGCCTTTCTTAAATCATTGTTTATTTCATTTTTCCTTTATTATATCATTATATTTCTCTACCCTAATTTTATTTTCTAAAAATAGTGAATATTTCATCAATCATTAACTATTTATTGTAGCTAACCTATTTGTTTTATAATGAAACAGAATGTAAATGTTTAAGAAGGTGATTCACATCTCTGTTTATAAAAAAAATCTATTCATCATGTGGTTTGCAAATTTTTTGGTTTCCGCCAGTGCTACCATGGTTTTGCCGTTTCTTTCATTGTATATTAATACTTTTGGCCATCATTCGAACGGATTTACTGAGAAATGGAGTGGCTATGTTTTTGGGATTACATTTTTGATGGCTTTTTTGGTCTCCCCTTTTTGGGGAAGATTTGGTGATCAATACGGATATAAGAAAATACTGCTGATTACAGGGTCCGGAATTGGGACGTGTATTCTCCTCATGTCCGTTGTTTCTTCTGTATATGATCTGTTTTTTCTGAGAATGGTAATGGGTCTTGTTACCGGCTTTATTCCAACATCGCTGGCCATGATTTCAGCCCAGACACCTAAAAAACTAGCTGGGAAAGTGCTTGGCACTCTCCAAACGGGCACAGTCTCAGGAGGTTTATTCGGTCCATTGATTGGCGGGTTACTTGCTGATCATGTCGGCTTTACATATACCTTTTTTATTACAGCCTTCATGATTTACGGGTCTGTTTTTCTTGTGTTTCTCGGAGTTCATGAACGACCTTTGAAATCGAAGCGAACCCAGTCTGATACTTATTCAAGAAAACAAGTATTACAAGCGATTTTTAATAGAAAATCGTTGCTCACAATGATGATCTTAACCGCAGTCATTCAAATTGGAAATTTTAGTATTCAGCCTTTACTCGCCTTGTATGTTGCTGAATTGCACGGCACCCAACATCTTGCTTTCTTTTCGGGATTAGCTTTTTCAGCAACCGGTCTTGGCAGCCTTCTTTCTGCGAGAAAGTGGGGACATTGGGGTGACAGGTTTGGTCATGGAAAAATTTTAATCATTCTTTCGCTTTTAGCAACCGTTTTTTTTATTCCACAAGGTTTGGCATCATCATATCAGGTTCTCATCATATTTCGCTTTTTATTTGGTATCGCTCTCGGCGGAATGATCCCCTGCATAACAGCTTCCATTCGAATTCAGGCTCCCGTGGCCATTCAAGGAGAAGTGCTCGGCTATAATGTCAGTTTCAGATTTTTTGGCAATGTCATCGGTCCTGTGCTAGGCGGGGTACTTTCCAGTCATTTTGGTATTTCCACTACCTTTTATACAACAGCTTTTCTATTTTTCTTCGGAGCTTGCCTGTTGTTTATTCAAAGGTTTCAGGAAAAAAAAGCGAAATTTGAAAACTAAAAACTTCAAAATCTCATATTTTAGTCTTCTCGATATCTAAAAATAATGATACGATATGGCTAGAATTTACTGAAAAGAGAGTGACAAATTTGCGTGCTATTATCGGTTGGATTTTAATTATTATATTAATTCCTATATGTTTTTTAACTGTTAAGTCTTCACAACAAGAAGTAACGAAACTAAAACCTTTGGACCAAGTTTTAGATGAGAAGATTGACATAAAGGATATTGGCCTTGTACAAAATAGTTACATGTATGATGCCGATGGTGCTCTCATTTCTGAAATCGTCTCAGACCATCAAAACCGGGTGTTTGTTTCTTATCAGAATGTTCCTGAACATGTTAAGCAACTGTTTCTAACATCAGAAGACCGCCACTTTTTTCAACATAAAGGTTTTGACTTTATCGGGATTGCCCGTGCTGCCGTTTCCAATGCCAAAAAAGGCGGTATTAATCAAGGAGCCAGTACGATTACACAGCAGCTTGCGCGCAACTTGTACTTAAGCCATGAACGTACGTTGAATCGCAAGCTAGCAGAGCTTCTCTACTCTTATCAGCTAGAAAAAAAGCTGACAAAAGAAGAGATTTTCGAGAAATATTTAAATACGATTTACTTTAATAACGGGGTATATGGTATTGGCTCAGCTGCTTTATTTTATTATAGTAAACCACTGAAGTCTCTTACCTTAGCGGAAATGGCTTTTATTTGTGCGATTCCTAATAACCCTACATTATATGATCCTTTAAAACATTTTGACTACACAAAAACCCGTCAGGAGCGGCTCCTGAAAGGGCTAAAAGATGCGAAAGTTATCTCTGAGAAAGAATATAAAAAAGCGATCAAAGAAAAAATTAAGCTTCACGTTCAAGAAAAGAAGGATGCATATCCCGACTACACAACTTATGTGAACGATGAGTTTACTGAACTGGTTTCCGCTTCAGAAGGCTTTGACAAACGCTTAAAAGAAGCAAAATCAAAGGAAGAAAAGAAAAAAATTGAAAAAGAGTTGTCTAACCGAATAAGCGCTCTTCTAACGAAAGGAGTCAAAATTCATACAGCACTTGATACGACAATGCAAAACAGACTTAGCCAACAAGTCTCAGGCCAACTACCATATCAAGGAGTAGAAGGCGGAGCAGTCGTTATCAACCATCAGACACATCAAATCGTCGCAATGTCAGGCGGGAAACATTATAAAAAATATGATTTTAATATAGCATACCAAGCTTATAGGCAGCCTGGCTCATCAATTAAACCGCTGCTTGATTACGGACCTTACCTTGAAGAAACAGGTGCAACTGCCAGCAGTATGATTGATGCAAGTAAATTTTGCAGCAAAAATTACTGTCCGAACAACTACAATGAAAAAACATACGGAACTGTTTCAATTAAGACAGCCTTTAAGCACTCATATAACACACCTGCTGTCAGGATGTTGGACCAGATCGGAGTTGAAAAAGGATTCGGGTATTTAGAACCATTCGGATTCAAAAAAATTGTTCCGGAAGACCATCGGCTCCCTGCTGCTCTCGGCGGATTTACTGACGGTTTTTCACCATTAGAGATGGCAGATGCCTATACGACTTTTGCCAATGATGGAAGTTACATTTCCAATCATGCCATTACAAAAGTCACAAATCTTAAAGGTAAGACTCTATTTGAATGGAAAAACAATCCAAAACAAATTTATAGCGTGCGAACGAACAATGAATTGCGTAAACTTTTAAAAGCAGTTGTTAAAGAAGGAACTGGACGAAAAGCGAATTTCAAAAGTGCCTATATTGGAGGCAAAACAGGGACATCAAACGGATTTAGGGATCTGTGGTTTGTCGGATTAACTGAAAACTATACAATGAGTGTATGGGTTGGAAAAGAATCAAGTGGAAATGTCGAATTTCTTCATAATGTTGGACCACAACTTTTAATTTGGAAAGGAACGATGCAAAACGGATATTAAGCATGACAAAGAGCCTGAACGTATCATCCTTTTTGATGGTGTCTGCAATTTGTGTGATAGGTCTGTCCAATTTGTTATTAAGCATGATCCCGAAGGTTTGTTTTCATTCGCTTCTTTGCAATCTGACATCGGACAAAAACTGCTAAAGAAATATCATTTGCCAGTGGAACACTTTGATAGTTTAATTCTGATTAAAGCTGGTCAAACTTACAGGAAGTCAACTGCAGTCTTGCATATTGTCAAGAGCCTCCCAGGACTTTGGCGGTACTTAAGTTTATTTCTTGTGATTCCAAGACCGCTCAGAGATAGTGTATACAGCCTGATAGCAAAATACCGTCACAAATGGTTTGGGAAAAAAGACAAATGCTTAATTCCAGATCGTGATATTAAAAAAAGATTCTTATCATAAAAAAATACTTTCACTAAACCTAGACATCAAACACCTCGAAAAAGGCTCATTTCGAGGTGTTTTTTGCACGTTAAAAATGGCGTTTCTCCTGATCAAATCTGTCAAATTCGTGTAAAAAGCAGAATCAAAAGCGGGTGCCTGAAAGTAGTGTGAATGAATAAAGATTGGGGAATTTGCCCGCTGATTTTTGTTAGAAAAGGACTTTTTAGACAGCTCCTTGCTCTGCGGCTGAAAGGGTTTCCCTTCTGCACCACATTCACTCATTATAAAGAATTTTTTACTTCTTCCAATTTTTCTCTCGTAAAAGGGTCATATTTCTCGAACAATGTTAACTGATCAGCTATTTTTCTCTTCCTGCTGTATCGACGTAGAAACCCTCAACACCGGAATTTCAGATTCTCATATTGATATTTCAAGTTGGCATGTCGAGCAAATATCATAAGACTTGACCGATGAATTGAGATACACTTCATTTTGGCGGGATACTTTCTAACATATGGATGTGATCTAGACAAGCGTTTTCCGTTCACATAAATCTCTTATTTGTTGGGGCAAAAACTACGTGATACTTCTGAGGACATAATTCTTCTAAAGTGAGATGAAGTGAGGGTTTTAATTCTCTCCGAACCCCCGGCATAGCCAAGGGTTTTCCAAGTCATTCAAAAAAACAGGCTACCACATCCCTTAGGTACGGTAGCCTGTTTTTTACACCTTTATATTTGTTTGAACACTGATATAAAGCTTCATAGCCAAATATATAGTTCCAATAATAAGGAGAAACCAAAATAGCAGTTCAAACAAAATGAAGCCGATTAATGAAGGAAATGACATTGAACTCTGTAAAACGTAAACAACAAAAATAAAGTAAGCAAGTGTTGCCAACATGAATAGACCAGCAATTCCCACCGGAAATTGAACAAATATAAAGGACAAAAGGCCTGCTCCCAAATAAATGCTTGAGCAAATCCTGATTCTTTTCAGATTCACACCCTCAGGATCTTTCGAAAAGAATAGCAAACAAAGTTCTGTTATTGTAGCAGCGATTAATTTCAGTGCTGAAAACACGATAAAGAAAACAATCGCAAAGGCAGCAAACAAAGCCAATCTAATACCGTTTGTTGAGAAATAATCGAGCATTCCTTCGTATATGCCAAAAGATGATAACAGCTTTATCGCATAGGGAATAGCAGACATCGCTAGTGATGAACTAAAAAGTAAAATTGCAATAAACGGAAAATAACCTGTCACATAAGTATTTTTCATAATAAGATCCTTTCTGATATGTTCCATTATTTATTATGTACGACTTTGGTACCTGTTGACAAGAATATTTTCCATCTGAAAACATGATTTATTTTTTCAACATACAATATCTCACAGTTTATTTATTTTCTTTAAAACTAGTAATTAGACTCGTTTCTTATGATATGATGGATGAATCAGGAATTGCATAGGAATATTCTTGCAGATGCGAGTAAAATCGTATAGAATTTTATTGCTAAAATTCTTTTCTATTATGGGTTTTATTTAAAGGATGCGAAATGAATTGAAAAAAACAATACCGTCATTAATCACAATTGGAAATTTAACTTCTGGCTTAGCCTCTATTCTTTTGGCATGTAAAGGATTCTTATCATTGGCCATCATCCTTGTACTGATTGGTGCGATTTTCGACAGTCTTGATGGCATGTTTGCACGAAAGCTAAACGTTGTAAGCGCGTTCGGAAAAGAACTAGATTCATTAGCTGATATTGTCACTTTCGGGGTCGCTCCAACCATTATTACATATTCAACAATTTTTCAGGACGCTCCGCTATTAGGTATTCCTTCCACTATGTTGTTCCCAATTTGCGGTGCTCTACGGCTTGCCCGTTTTAACATTCAATCGGAACAGGAATACTTTACGGGACTTCCGATAACTGCTGCAGGCGTCATTTTAGTCATCTTGAATTTTTTAAGTGATGTGATCAGCAAAAAGATGTTCATTCTTATTACTGTATTCTTATCCTATCTCATGATCAGCAAACTGAAAGTGATCAGTCTAAAAGGCAAAAAAATATTGAAGAAAGTGAGCTAGGTTTTATGGATTTTGCAAAAGAATTAATTTCTCTATATGGGTACTTCGCGATTTTCGGACTTCTTGTACTGGGCATTATAGGCCTTCCTATCCCCGATGAAGTCATGATGACATTTGTCGGGTATATGTCCTCTATCCATATTCTAAACTACCAGTTATCAATACTGATCAGTTTTCTTGGTGCCTTTTCTGGAATGCTGGTCAGCTATTTTCTTGGACATAAGATTGGCAAACCACTCTTAGATAAATACGGGAAATGGATTGGACTGACAGCGAAAAGACTTGAAACCGTTCATCGCTGGTTTAACAAATACGGTCCATGGACAATTGTTTTTGGTTATTTTATTCCCGGTGTCCGTCATGTGACATGCTATCTTTCTGGAATGAACGAAATGAAGATGAAAAAGTTTCTAATATTTGCTGGTGCGGGTGCATTCATTTGGTGTCTCGTTTTTATCACGATTGGCTATACAATCGGTGTCATCTAACAGAAGGAGTGAACAGCCTTGAAAAAGCAACTTTATCGATTTTTAATCGAACTCACAAATAGAAGAATCATTTCTTTAGCGTTAAAAAAGTTTGCTCAATCAAAGTTAAGCAAACCCCTTATCCGCTCCTATATTAAAACCTTTCATATCAATACAGAAGAAATGCTTGAGGACGTTCACTCGTTTAATAGTTTGCATGAGCTATTCATCAGAAAATTAAAGAATGAAGCACGCCCTTTATCTTCTCGTTTAGACAGCTTGATAAGCCCTGTTGACGGAATGATTGAGGAAATCGGGAAAATCTCTGCTGAAAAACAGTTTATCGTTAAAAATAAACCATACTCCTTAAAGGAAATGATTGGAAATGACGAACTTGTTAACCGTTATATTGACGGAACATATATTATTATTTATTTAAGCCCAAAAGACTATCATAGAATTCATAGCCCAGCCAATGGCAAGCTTGAAAAACAATACATACTTGGAAGCACTTCATATCCGGTGAATAAAGTGGGCTTAACCTATGGAAAATCACCACTAACAAAAAACTATCGGATGATTTCTGAATTGAAGCATCAATATGGTTCAGCACTGTTGGTTAAAGTCGGAGCCATGTACATTAATTCAATTGTTACTTTAACGGATCAAACCGAATGGCGGCAAGGTGAAGAAATTGCTTATTTTTCATTTGGTTCAACTGTTATATTGCTGTTTGAAAAAGATACGTTCGTTGTAAATGAGCGTATCTATCCTTCATTGAAAGTCAAAATGGGAGAAGTTTTAGGGTGTTTGATCAAAGGAAAACAATAATTAGAAAAAGGAATCTGTTTTTGTAGACGGATTCCTTTTTGATTTTTAGCGTTGCTCAACTTTAATATATTCTCTTGGTTTAAAGGATTCACGTTTGTTTCTGCGGTTTTTTAGCTGAACATAACCCGCTGGGTATTGACGCACCTCACTATTTCCAGTCTGAGATATGTTTTCGCGATTCATTTCCCTATTCATCATGAATGCTCCAGTGAAAAGTGAACAAAATAAACTTAGGCTGACAAAAGCTTTTTTTCTCATCTTTTATCACCTCAGGCTTAGCTTGCTCTAAAAAACTTTCCATTATACAAATGCTTTATTTTTTGTTAAAATTATTTTCAAGTTCAAACGACCACATAAACATAGTTTTATGCTAGAACATGCAGCTGATTAAAATTTGAGTTATAATTTGTCTAGGTCGCCAGTTCTAAAAAAAGTACATAAACGTTTTTCATTTGATACAAGATACTTAAAGGAGGTTTATAATGACGGCTCTACATATTGCTATTTTATCGCCGCTTGCGTTCGCCTTTTTAATACCGCTACTGGCGAAATATGTCCGAAGGATCCATACTGGATGGTTCGTCCTGATTCTCCCTGCTTTATTATTTATTTATTTTTTGCGTATGATCGGGATGAGTGCAAACGGCAAAACATTAATAGCCGAACTGGCTTGGATTCCATCCTTTGGTATTAATTTTACAGCCTATGTTGATGGATTAGGATTACTTTTTGCCCTACTGATTACCGGAATAGGGTCTTTAGTCGTTCTCTACAGCATTTATTATCTGTCTAAAGAAAGAGAACAGCTCGGATCGTTTTATGTTTATTTACTAATGTTTATGGGAGCAATGCTTGGTGTTGTTCTTGTTGATAACGTTATTGTACTTTATGTATTTTGGGAATTGACCAGTATCTCTTCTTTTCTATTGATCGGCTATTGGTATAAGCGGGAAAAATCACGTTATGGCGCGACTAAATCTATGCTGATCACAATTTTCGGCGGCCTTGCATTGCTTGGGGGATTCATTCTTCTTTATATCATGACAGGATCGTTCAGCATTAGGTCCATGGTTAGCCAGACGGACATCATTTTATCGCATGACTTATTCATACCGGCTCTTGTGCTTATTTTAATTGGAGCGTTTACAAAATCAGCACAATTCCCATTCTATATTTGGCTTCCAGATGCAATGGAGGCGCCAACACCAGTCAGTGCTTATTTGCATTCAGCGACAATGGTTAAAGCTGGAATATATCTAGTTGCAAGATTTACGCCTATCTTTGCTTTTTCTGAAGTATGGTTTTGGGTCGTTTCGATTACAGGGCTTATCACCCTTTTTTGGGGATCATTCAATGCTGTCAAACAAACCGATTTGAAATCGATACTAGCATTTTCGACAGTTAGTCAGCTTGGGATGATCATGTCAATGCTTGGCATTGGTTCGGCAGCTTTACATTACAATCATTTTGAATATTATCTAGTTTCAATTATTGCTGCTATTTTTCACTTAATTAACCATGCAACATTTAAAGGCAGTCTGTTTATGGCAGTCGGGATTATCGATCATGAAACTGGAACGAGAGATATTCGTAAACTTGGCGGTCTGATGACGATCATGCCGATTACCTTTACGATTACACTAATCGGTGCTTTTTCAATGGCCGGCTTGCCGCCGTTTAATGGCTTTCTTAGTAAAGAGATGTTTTTTACAAGCGTACTCAGAATTTCAGAATTCAATTTGTTTCATGTGAGCACATGGGGACCTCTATTCCCGATATTGGGTTGGACTGGAAGTGTGTTTACGTTTATTTATAGTATGGTGTTATTATTTAAAACATTTACAGGGAAATATCAGCCGGAAAAACTGGAAAAACCAGCACATGAAGCACCACTTGGCATGCTGATTTCACCGGTTATCCTCGGCTCGCTCGTCGTGATTTTTTTCTTTTTCCCGAATATTTTGTCATATCGGATTATTGCGCCTGCGGCCGAATCGATCATGCCTCATTTGTTAGCGGGAAATGAAACATTCAAAGTCAAACTTGAAGGGTGGCACGGATTTTCTTCGCCAGAGCTACATATGACAATCGGTGTTGTTGTACTCGGAATCCTTGCCTACCTAACACTAACCAAATGGAAAAAGATCTATCGTTTATTCCCTGAAAAATTGACACTCAATACATTATATGATCGCACTTTGTACGGTCTTGAAAAAAGCTCTAATAAAGTGACACGAACATATATGACTGGTTTTCTTCGCGATTATTTAGTCTATGTTTTTCTGTTTTTTATTATGATGATTGGTGGTTCACTCGTGTTAACGGGCGGGTTTTCATTTGATATGAAAGGGAATGCAGAAATCGGTGCTTATGAGCTCGTCCTATCTGCAGTGATCATTGCTGCTACACTGACAACGATTGTGGCAAAATCAAGGTTGACAGCGATTATTGGACTGGGTGTGATCGGCTATACGATTGCATTATTTTTCGTCATTTTCAGAGCCCCTGATCTGGCACTGACTCAGCTCATTATCGAAACAATTTCTGTGTCACTATTTTTACTATGCTTTTATCATTTACCAAAACTTTCATTTAAACCAAGAACGGTCAAGTTCAAGGTCACTAATGTGGTCGTTTCCATTGGGGTTGGAGCAGTTGTGACACTTGTAGCATTAGCTGCAAACAGCCAACATACTTTAAATAGTATTTCATCTTATTTCATTGAAAACAGCTATAAACTTGGCGGCGGTCATAATATCGTCAATGTCATCTTAGTTGATTTCAGAGGATTTGATACATTATTTGAAATTACTGTGCTTGTGATTGCCGCGCTTGGAATATACGGAATGATCAGACTGAGATTAGAGAAGAGGGGAGAAGAGCAATGAAAAAACATCAGACAAACGACGTGATCTTGCAAACCGTCACAAAGATCGCTTGCTTTATTATTTTGCTCTTTTCTTTCCATATTTTTTTGGCAGGTCATAATAATCCAGGCGGTGGTTTTATCGGAGGATTGATGACTGCATCATCATTCGTCCTCTTGCTGCTTGCTTATGACTTGAAAACAGTTCAGAATATTCTGCCGGTCAATTTTATTTATGTCGCAGGAACGGGACTTCTTATTTCGATTTGTACGTCGGCCGGCTCATTTTTGTTCGGAGCTCAGTTTCTTACCCATACGTTTGGTTATTTTGATCTTCCTTTGCTTGGGAAAACAGAGCTTGCCACAGCCGTATTATTTGATATCGGTGTTTATCTAGTAGTGGTCGGTGTGACCATGACCATTATTCAAACGATTGGAGAGAGAGAATAATGGAAGTTTTAATGGCTTTTATTGTTGGTTTTTTATTCATGGCAGCCACTTACTTAATGCTGTCAAAAAGTCTTTTGCGCGTGATCATCGGAACAGCTGTTCTCAGTCATGGTGT
The DNA here is from genome assembly GCF_013155385.1 of Bacillus sp. WMMC1349. Lineage (GTDB taxonomy): Bacteria > Bacillota > Bacilli > Bacillales > Bacillaceae > Bacillus. Next base: position 2,938,320 of record NZ_JABJUQ010000007.1, read on the forward strand.
CCACCTCCTGTTATTAACAATGGGTGGCTTAAAAAAAGGAGCCCCTCCCATTTTAAATGAGGAAGCGGCATCTTATGTTGATCCACTTCCACAGGCTCTGATTTTAACAGCGATCGTCATTGCCTTTGGTGTCACCTCTTTTTTACTGGTCATGGCTTTCCGTGCCTATCAAGAGCTGAAAGTGGATGATATGGATCAAATGAGGGGAAATGATCAACATGAATAACCTAATAATCTTACCAATATTGATTCCTTTATTAGCAGCAGTTTTGCTTATATTTATGAATAAATCAATCATGCTTATGCGTGTGTTCAGTGCCATATCTTCCTTTACAGCTGTAGTTGTGGCTGCCGTACTCGTTCAAACGGTGTTTACAGACGGTATCCAAACCTTGTATCTTGGCGGCTGGAAACCGCCGTTTGGCATTGTTTTAGTTGCCGATCAATTTGCAAGTCTTCTTGCATTAACGACGGCAATCATTGGATTTTTAACCGTCCTTTATTCATTTCGTTCAATCGGAAAACAACGGGAACGCTTCTTCTATTATTCTGCCATTCAGTTTCTGTTAGCAGGTGTAAGCGGGGCGTTTTTAACTGGAGATTTATTCAACTTGTTTGTGTTTTTCGAAGTTCTTTTAATGGCTTCATATGTATTGATCGTGATCGGCGGTACAAAGATGCAACTTCGGGAGTCTTTGAAATATATTGTCTTTAATATTATTTCTTCCGCTTTATTTGTGATCGGTGTAGCTTATTTATATGCTGTAACGGGCACATTAAATATGGCTGATTTGAGTGTACGCATTAGTGAGTCCGGACAGACTGGGCTGATCACCGTCATTGCCGTCTTATTTTTAATCGTCTTCGGACTAAAAGGCGGTATCTTCCCACTCTATTTTTGGATGCCGGGTTCATATTATGCACCCCCTGCACCAATTGCAACATTGTTTGGTGCTCTCTTAACAAAGGTCGGAATGTACGCAATCGCTCGTGTCTTTACATTAGTTTTTACGCAAGATGCTGCCTTTACCCATCAATTAATGATCTGGTTGGCGGCGCTTACTATCATATTTGGTGTTATCGGTTCTATCGCCTACTGGGATGTTCAGAAAATCATTATCTATAACATCGTAACTGCGGTCGGGGTTATTCTGTTCGGGATTGCTGCAAACACACCTGCTTCTATTGAAGGGTCTATCTATTATTTGATTCATGATATGATTATAAAAGGTGTTTTGTTTATGTTAGGCGGAGCGCTGTTTGCACTGACCGGAACAAGCAACATAAAGAAAATGGGTGGTCTCATTAAAAGCCATCCCGTGCTTGGCTGGATGTTTTTCCTATCTGCCATTTCTTTAGCTGGAGTTCCTCCTTTCAGCGGATTTATTGGTAAGCTAAAAATTGCTGAAGGTGGTTTTAGAAGCGGAGAATTCGTGATTACCATGCTCATGCTGTTATCAAGTCTGCTCGTATTATATTCCGTTGCGAAAATTTTTATTTACGGTTTTTGGGGAGATGTACAGAAAGATACTCAGGTAAAAGGATCAATAAAGAGTTACATCTTTCCTGCTGCAATATTGCTCGCTCTGTCACTTGCTATCGGAATTTTCACAGAGCTTGCCGCTCCATACTTTCATCAAGCAGCTGACACATTGGTCCACCCGAAAACATATATTGAAGCCGTTTTGAAGGAGTAGATCGCATGGCATTACAAATATTATTCAATTTTATTCTTGCACTATGCTGGATGTTTCTCATTAATGATTACAGTGCTGTCGGCTTTTTGTCAGGTTACGCGATCGGATTGTTCTCACTATTTTTATTAAGACGTTTCTTTAAACAGCGCTTTTATCTCATTAATATTTGGGCGATTATCGTCCTGCTGTTTATTTTTATTAAAGAGCTGTTATTAGCAAACCTTGCCGTTTTGAAGACGATCTTGTCTCCAACATTGAAAAATAAGCCGGGAATTTTCGCTTTCGAAACAGAGCTTACAGCTGACTGGGAAATTACGACTTTGGCGAACTTGATTACTTTAACACCGGGTACATTGGTTGTCGATATTTCTGAGGACCGTTCCACTCTTTATATTCATGCAGTCGATATCGATGATGCCGAACAAGCGATCAATGATATTCGCCATTCATTTGAAAAAGCAATTAAGGAGGTAAGCCGCTAATGTTTGAAATTATTCTTCACATATCACTTGGTATTTTAGCGGTCTCCACTTTTCTTTACGTCATTAGGGTCATTAAAGGTCCAAGTATTCCTGACAGAGTGGTGGCTCTTGATGCGATAGGTATCAATCTAATTGGAATTACGGCACTGGTCTCTATTTTGTTAAATACCTCCGCTTTTTTAGAGGTCATCTTACTGATCGGGATTCTAGCATTTATCGGGACTGTCGCATTTTCAAAATTCCTTGAGAAAGGAGAGATTATTGAAAATGATCGCAGCCGCTAAATTACTCATCGCCTTTTTTATTCTTTTGGGGGCGCTCATTTCTTTAGCCGCTTCATTTGGTACATTGCGGCTCCCAGATGTCTATTCAAGAATTCATGCCGCTTCAAAAGGAGCGACATTGGGGATTATTAGCGTTTTACTTGGTGTTTTCTTTTACTTCTGGTTCCTTCACGGGATCATTACAGCCAAGGTGCTACTCGGTATCGTCTTTGTGTTTCTAACCTCTCCTGTCGGTGCTCATTTAATCGCTCGGGCTGCCTACAATACAGGGGTAAAAATGGAAGAAAAAAGTGTTCAAGATGACTATGAAGGCTATAAAAAGTTTATGATTAAAAAAAGAAAAAACACTTCTTTATAAAGAAAGCTCGCCGATTTCGGCGAGCTTTTTGATTAAATCTTAAGATATCGATTGATTGACAATCGCCATTGTGCATCGCGAAATACAAATGAGACGGTCCTGTTGATCACGAATTTCAATCTGGAAAACCATCGTTGTCTGTCCGATGTGAAGAGGAGTTGCAACCGCTTGAACCGTTCCTTCTTTCACAGATTTGATATGATTGGCATTAATTTCAAGACCGAAACAAGCCTGCCTTTTCGGATCAATATGTTGGTATGCAGCAAGACTTGCTACCGTTTCCGCTAATGCTACAGATGCACCGCCATGAAGATAACCAAAAGGCTGGCGTGTCCTTTCATCAACAGGCATAACAGCAACACAACGCTGCTTGCTACATTCTGTTATTTCAATTCCCAATGCTTCAAGAAGCGTCTGATTGGTCTCTATCACCTGGCACCCCTCCTTCATCACATTGCATTTTCAGATTTCGCAATTAAGACGGCTTCTGTTCTTGATCCCACATTCAACTTGTTGAACACTGAAGTCAAACTGTATTCTATTGAACGCTTGCTTAAGTGCAATGTGTCGGCAATCTCCTGATTCGTAAAGCCTTTTTCAACTTCTTGAAGGATCAGGCGTTCTCTTTCAGTTAAGATATCCTTCTTGCTCTTCTTACCGTCAGCATCTTGCTTTGTGATGAGGTCTTTTAAGTAATCATAGTCAACAACGATTTTCCCATCCAATATTTGATAAATGTACTCGATAATCGTTTCTTTTGACTCTGTTTTGCTGATTGCTCCATGCATTCCTACACGAATCGCTTCCTCAAAATAATCTTCTACCTCATAACCTGTATAGACGATCATTTTGCATGTTGAGCATTTTTTAAGAATTTTCTCGGCAAGATCCATCCCATTAATTTCACCTAGATTCAAATCCATTAAGATCAGGTCATACGCAGAAAAATCGTACTTCATCAGAAAGTGTTCACTGGCTTCTGGACTGAGGCAATCTACGAGAAAATCTTGATTTGTTTCAAGAATTGCCTTGGTTCCCTCCATGACAGCCGGATGATCATCGATCACAAGTAATCTCCTCATATTTTCCTCCCTTGTATGTTCACCTAAGACCATTTTATAGAAAAAACCTACACTATGCCAAGCAAAATCCTTTTTTTCAGATTATAATTCCATTTCAATATCAGCTTTGAAACCTCTTCCGATTGCTGTTTTAATATCGAGATGACCATCCAGAGCACGGACACGCTCACGAATCCCTGACAATCCCATATTTGTGTTATTTTGATAAAGCTTGTCCTGATCAAAACCGATGCCATCATCCTCATAATGTAAGATGACTTTTTCTTTGATACAAACAAGCATAATTAACACTTCGCTTGCCTTCGCATGTTTGACAGTGTTGCTCAAAAATTCTTGTACAATTCTATACAAATTTAACTGTGTATCAAGATCAAGAACTGTGGAAAATCTTTCTGTATTTAAACGAATCCGCAAAGATGTAGACTCTCGATGCTGGGACGCAAGTTTAGAAAGCGCTTTAACAAGCCCAAGGTCGTACAGTACTTGCGGCCTAAGCTCCTGACACGTTTCCCTTGTTGTCTGAATGACATTTGACATTTGCTTATTAAAACTTGTCAGTTTTTGCTGAATTTGCTTGATACAAACTTGGTCTTTTTGAAGTTCAGCAAGAAATATTTCACTTTTGTGCTTCAATGAAATCATATCCTGAAGCACAGAATCATGTAAATCCCGTGCCAAGTCAGATCTCTGCTTCTCTTCAATTCCAAACATCAATTTATTCAGCCATGCTGGATTTGTCCCCTCTTCTTTCACATTTTCAAGATGTTCCAGCAACTCACCGATTTTCAAAACATTTTCCAAAGAGACACTCGTATAAAACGCCAGCGTCTCAAGCCAAGAAATTTCATCACGAGTCAGCTTAGGCGTATTTAATACCGACAGACAAAGCATTACATATGATGTCCCACCCCGTTCACCAATTTTAATCAAAAACCCGCGATCGACTTCAATGATTTTGCCGATGGAGGAAGTAACTTTTGTGACTTCTTTTTGATATGGGATCCATGGGTCTTCATGGGTGTCGCCTTCTACTAAAACAACGTTTCCGTCTATATCTACTTCTAAAACATATGCCTGGCTGACAATTAATACATCCAAAATTGTTTGCTTAAGTTCCATTAATACTTGATTTAAAGATGTACATGCACGGATCATTTGCGTAAATTTAAAAATACTGTCTTGATAGTTAAACTTCTCTGAAAATCTTTTAAGACGAAAGCGAAAATCAAGGATTTCTTTAAAGTAGAAAACACCAAGCATAATTAAATAAATATAAATTGCAAGTCTTAATGTATAGTAGTCTCCAGCCTGATACTTCATTAATGTGATGGTGGATATCACAATAATCGTTGGGATGATCGCTAATATTCCATAGTACTTTAATCTGCCTATTAAAAATTCTATATTATACATCTTATTTGACATAAACTGGTACACTAAAGAAAATGGTATCAGCAAAAGAGACGGTGTAACTAATGGAGCAGAATAAATATAATCCCCTATTATAAATAGTGGTATAACATAAAAAATGAGAAAAGGTAAAATTGCAAGATAATTAGTTAACAACAACATTTTTAAATAGTATGTTTGCTCAGAATGCTTGTACCTGATCAATCTAAAAATAACAAAAACGACAGTAATGACTATTCCAATCAAAAAAGAAAACAAATTAATTAATGCTGTTAGTGATATATCATATTCAAAAATATGCGTACTTCGATAAAATAACTCTAGCACGATATTTGCAACAGGTAAAATATATAGTACAAATACTTTATTACTAATTATTCTATTCCCGATTTCTTTAAAATACTGGCTTATAAAATGTAAATAACATATTGGAACTGATATAAATGTTAGTATATTTACGTACCTGCTTAATAAATCTCTTCTATATGCCCCGCCGCCACTTAAATATGCGATAGAAATATCTAATAAAAAAACGATTAATAAAAATGAAGATAAAGACCTTTTAGATTTGTTTGCTTTTAAAATAATAAAAATGCATACCAAACATAGAAGATAGAAGATCAATGGGATTAAGTAAACAAATAAGATATCGTAGGCAATAAAATAATCTTTTGTCAAGATATCTATATACTCATTACCTCTTAAAACTATTAATGAATAAGTGCGGTAAAGACCCTCTTTCTCATCAACTCTATTCTCTTTAGATATTTTATTGTCATTGATCCGATAAATAATATCTCCTTTTTTTAAACCCAAATAATCAGCAGGTGAATCTTTCATTACTTCGGTTACTACTAGTTGGTTACTTGAGTTATATTTCAACTCTGTACCAACAAACAAATTATTAAAAAAAAGAAAAGAAACATAAATTGTATAAATAAAGCTAATAAATATTAAAAAACCTGTAATTAACTTTAAGCTTAATTTCATTTATATAGACCTTTCTAATTAATCTTCAGGAAACCAATAAGTTGGACGACCTCCGAACTTTCCCAATTCTTTTATTCCTTCAATTAGACTTAAAATCTCATCCTCATCAACACCTAGAAGACTAGCTTTGCCATCAATAACTTGCTCTAATACTTCAGGGCGCTGAACCAAAAAACTCACAATCTCCTGCATTTTACTCTCCCTCGAGTCTACCTAAAATAAAGTCAGCCAATTCCTTCCGCTCCCCCAACTTCGCCATGTCCTTTTTAAATTTTTGAATGGCAAGCTGGTGCATGACATGCATATATTGGGTAACGCCGGCTGCTTGAAGTTCCGCTTTGTAACATTGTATTTCCTGATTTGATATTTTATCCTCTGTTTCGAATTTTTTTAACAGATTGATTGACGCTTGATTAAACTGCCGTGCTAAGTATAAGTATGCAAGGGTGCGCTTCTTCTTGCTAATATCACTATTTGAATCTGAAAAAAGTGCTTTATAATCATTTTCAATTTGTGATGCAATTCCTAGCTGGAACGCATAGGTTTCGACCGTTGGATTGAATTCACCAGTCGCCAGCATCGTTCCCAGAACACAAGGCAATGCTGTTAATGAACCTGATTTGCGTTTGATCATGTCAAGGCACTCGTCTTCTGTTGATGGCAGGTTCGTAATGTCATCATGTTGTCCTTGCATTGATTGCAATGTATACTCCATTAATTTTTGGAAGAACAAAGGCTCATTTGAGATAGTACTAATGATTTTGATGCTGAGCGTATAAAGAGCTGTCGCAGCATTGAGAGCAACAGAATGATTGGTTTTCATCCAAGGTGCTTCAAGGCTGTCTTCATCCTCTAAATCATCAAATATATCAAAAGAAAGAATCAGCAGTTCGATTCCGACAGCAAGAGTTTCAATAGCCTGAATATCTGTTCCCCCAAAACTTTTGTAATGATAAAAAGCAAGTTCACAAAAATAAAAATGATTCTTTCCCTCTACAAAACAGTGTAAAACTTGGTTTAAATCATGGTTGGCAATATGAATGTTTAAGAGATCATGCATGTTCTGTTTTACTCGATCCCGATCTGGGCAAATCAAATTAGAAATATTTTCTCCCCCCCTCTCTTCATATTTTACTAAATCGAATTCCCAATTAATAGAGCATTTTTTCAATTTAACAGTTATATAATAATCTATCCTTTATTTGGTTTGAACACACAAAAAAAGACTTGTCCTCAAACAAGTCTTCTAAGGTGTCTTTAAGATTGTGTATTTATTGTATTGATCAATGCTTTTGTTAATCTTTCGCAAGGAGTCCTTTGTTTCTCTGATTTCATTTTCAAGGCGCCAGAGCAATTCTTTTAGCTCTTCAATTTGTTCCCTTTCCATCGATATTCACACTCCTTTTGTAAGACCAATCAATTTGTGTATAGTGAACTTGTCGTAGGTATTTGATCTGTTAATACAAGTTTACTGGGAATTGAACTCTTTTTCACCGAAAACTTCCCAGCCCATTTATGCGCGAAACCGCAATTTAACAATAGGCTAAACAGCTCATTTTATATAATAACAAATTAAATTCTAAATACCTAGTAATTTTTCAAACTATATACTTTTATATGGGTAAAACCCTTTCATCACAACAAGTTAAGAAGAAAATTAGTTTATTATATGTTAATGAGTCTAAAGTATTGTTTATGTTCGCCAAAAACATCTAAGACTTTTTTAAAGTAATAACACCGCAAAAACCGCAAATCGCATTGCGTAGTTTTCCACAGACAAATTGTTAATGAAATATATGCGAAATGAGGTGTATAAGTTGTTTTATCATCCATATTTCATGACATGTCCATATCAGCATTTTCCTTATCGGCCCGACTATCCCGCAGTTGATCCGAAAGTATTTCTCGATTCTGCAAAAGAAGCGAACGGTCTTTTATCTGACGGTCAACTCATCCTAAATAAACTGTTAGCTACCCCTGAAATTGCAAGGAAAATCATGGCGGCTGCCCAGAGCGCTCAAAAGGAAACGGTCATTTCATTGTTAAAACAAACCGGTGTTCACAATCATCTTGATACTTCCTTTAATCCTGACGGCATCCGCATCATCCTCAGCAATTCCCAATGCAAGCTTTTTCTCATTTTACGCTGGACCTAAACAAAAAAATCCGGCATCTGCCGGATTTTTTATAAAAGAATTTGACACCAATTAATGGCTTCAAGGTAGCATTGATATGCTTCTTCTTTTGTTATATCTTCTGTCTGGACATTGTCTTCCCATTCATTTCGTTCAATCAGTTTTGCCAGTTTTAAGATTTTGCGATAATCGTTTTCTTCGCCAAGCAATGCTAGACCTACTTCGTCTGATAACGGCAGCTCACTGATCACTTCTTTTAATTCTTTGTGCAAAAGTGTATCAATAAAAGAAAACATTCCTGTCAACATATAGGAAGAAGGCTCACTCCGATTGGTCTTTTTGGCCAGTAATTCGCAAAGTTTCGCACGGATCAGTGATATTTTCACCAATTCATTTTTACTTGAATCTTGTTTTCTTGTTAAATCTTTAAAAGAAAGAATGAAGATCCATCTTTTAATCTCTTTAAATCCAAGTAATACGATCGCTTGACGAATACTCTTGATTTTTTGTATCGGTCGATTTGCAGGAGAATTTATCAGTTTTAACAACTGATAAGAAAGTGACAGATCCCGCTCAATGATATTTGTAATACTTGCGATATCAGGTTGTTCTTCGCTCAGTTCGTGAAGCAAGTCATAATAAGCATGAAAATGATATTTAATTTCATGCCCAGCAATTACAACTGGTTCACTGAAAAAATAACCTTGGAACAGATGAAACCCATCCGCAACAGCCTGCTCATATTCTTGCCTCGTCTCCACCTTTTCAGCAAGAAATTTCAGACCGTAAGCCTTGTAGGACTGGATAATGCTCTGTCTTTCTTGAGGTGATGTTTTAAAGAAATCGACCTTCAAAACATCAATTGACTCCAATAACTGATAAAACAATTCTTGATTTCCACGATGGTTGAGACAGAAATCATCCAATGCAATCGTATAACCTAGGCTTTTTAATTGTTTACACTGATCGATTAATTCTGGTGTGATTGGAACATCTTCAAGAATTTCTACAACGAGACGCTCCGGATCAAAATATGTCGGTAACCCAGCTTTTAAGAGACCTTCTGTAAAATTAACATAATACTTTTTACCTTCGGTTAATCGATCAATTCCTATATTAAAAAAGCTGTTAAACATGACTTCTGTTGTAGCTTTATCACCGTCTATTCCGGAAAAGAAATTTTTCTCACTTTCCCTGTACAACAGCTCATATGCAATAACTTGTTCTTTTTGATTAAATATTGGCTGTCTGGCAACAAAAACCCTCATTCTTCTTCCTCCTGAGGTTCATTTGCTCTTAAGTATATCAAAATAAATGAGCGAATCTTGCCGATTATTTAAAAATTTATCTAATTTTTTTTAAATACAGCTACACTTGATCAATGCCATTTTTTGCTTTACTTTTCACTTCATGAATCTTCTGCATTTTGTTATTCCAACAAGCTTCACTTAAATCGACTGGATATTCTTCCGGTTTGCTGATTCGTTTATATTCTTCCCAGAGCAAACTAAGGTTTTCTTGAACATACTGCTTAATTTCTTTGATAGTTGGATTATCATAAACAAGTTTGCCATTTTCAAAGATCAGTTGATGAAGATCTTTGGCATCAAAATTTGTGACGAACTTGCTAATGAATGTATGAACAGGATGGAACATTTTAAGCCGCTCCTGCTCATTCACATTTTCATGTGCTAAAGCGATATAATCACCTTCTGAATGATGATTCAGCTGATTGATAATTCGGTAAACCTTTTTTTGACCAGGAGTTGTTACTTTTTCCGGATTAGAAGAAATTTTGATCGTATCTGTCATCTGACCGTTTTCTTCAATCGAGACAAGCTTATAAACCGCTCCCAGTGCCGGCTGATCATAAGCCGTTATCAGTTTTGTTCCAATACCCCAAACATCGATCTTCGCTCCTTGGGCTTTCAAGTTCATGATCGTATACTCATCAAGATCACTTGAAGCAACTACTTTTGTTTCTGTAAAGCCTGCTTCATCAAGCATCTCTCTGGCTTTCTTTGATAGGTAAGCAAGATCACCGCTGTCCAGGCGCACTCCTGCGAAATCAATGCGATCACCAAACTCCTTGGCTACTTTTATCGCATTCGGAATACCAGAACGCACTGTATCATATGTATCGACCAAAAACACACAATTTTTATGGGTTTCAGCATATTTTTTAAATGCAGTGTATTCATCACGGTATGCTTGGACTAATGCATGGGCATGAGTACCTGATACAGGGATGTCAAACAGCTTACCGGCACGGACATTACTTGTCGCATCAAAACCGCCGATAATTGCGGCTCTTGCCCCCCACATCGCAGCATCCATTTCATGTGCACGTCTTGTCCCAAATTCGAGTGCTGCTTCATTTCCAATCACGCTTTTCATTCTGGCGGCTTTTGTTGCAATTAACGTTTGGTAATTAACAATGTTGAGCAAAGCCGTTTCAATCAACTGCGCTTCAGCCAACGGTGCTTCGATCCGCATCAGCGGCTCGTTGCCAAACACAATTTCACCCTCCCGCATTGAATACAGTGAGCCAGTGAACCTCATATCTTTTAAGAAAGCAAGAAAATCATCGTGGTAACCAACTTCTTCTTTTAAATATGCTAAATCACTGTCAGTAAATCGGAAATGACGCAAAAATTCAATCGCTTTTTCCAGTCCCGCAAAAACGGCAAAACCGCTGTCAAAAGGAAGTTTTCTAAAAAATAATTCAAAGACGGCTTTGCTTTGATGGATGCCATCTCGCCAATAGGTTTCTGCCATATTGATTTGATAAAGATCTGTGTGTAGTGATAAACTGTCATCTGTAAACCGGTATTCCAACCTTCATTTCTCCTTCCTCAATCTGACACTAAGGCCCCCAAGGTGTTTGTAAAATGGGAAAGAGCCCAGTTGTGTCCATCCAGGTTAAAACTGGCCACTGCATTTTGGTGAATGACAAGATCAAACCCTTTATTATATGCATCCACTGCTGTATGAAGCACGCAAATATCTGTGCATACTCCTATGAGATGCAATTCTTTAATATTTCGTTCACGAAGCTTTATTTCAAGATTTGTCCCTGCAAAAGCAGAATATCTCGTTTTTTCCATGTAATATACATGGCTGTCATTTTCGTGTTTTCTAAAAAGCATTTCAAGTTTTCCATATAAAGCTTTTCCTGAAGTGCCTTTCAGATTATGCGGCGGAAACAAACGTGTTTCCGGATGAAAAGAATCATTCATCTCGTGTGAATCGACTGCAAAAACAACATAATCATGATTCGCAATAAACTGTTCTGTCAGCTGAATCACCGCAGCTTCAATTTTTTGACCCGGCTCTCCACATGTTAGTTTGCCGTCTGAAGCAACAAAATCATTTGTATAATCTATGCAAATTAGAGCTTTTTCCATTGCCGCCCCCCACCTTTTGTATGATAGATCATATTATAACTTATCTTAGCAAACAAGTGAATGGTAGGAGCCACAGCCATGACCTTTACTCTGATTTTTTCAAAATTGATTGTTCAAATATGTCATCTTGAATATATATGGATTCTTTTTCAATCGCCTTGTTAGCTACTAGGACTAACCCTAACGGTGAGTCAGACTGCTGATCTGATACCATTGAAAACGGAATCCCCTGTTTATTCGCAGCTTTGATATAAGGCGAAAATCGCACATATTCGATTTCACCATTTAATAACAATGTCATATTTTTCTGTGAGTTCATTGCTGTCATAACTTCTTCGTAACTTTTAGGACGAAGAACTTGTCCTTTTGTTAGAGCAATCACTACTCTTTCTCTTAGAGAGCCCAAAAATAACCGGCGCTCGTCAGGTTTTGTTTCACGAGCACCATACATTCCCTGTTGTAAATATTGATCTATTGATTGATCGCTCAAATTAAGACCCTCCTATTTTTTTAGTCTTCCTTTACACAGTATGGCTTTCAGTAATCAAGGCTAAACTTGTGTACCATCTGTCACATTTCAGTTACCCATTGAATGATCTTTTTGGTAAGTGCTTCTGCAGCTTGTTTTTGCATCGTTTTTGCTAATGAATCATTTACCCTTTTATAAAGCAATGACTTTTCTTCTTCATAAGAAATCAATATGCTCCATTCTAATTCCGGCACCGCCACAAGTGTATGGAACTGCTGTCTATTTTCATGTAAATAAACATCTGTGATCAGCTTGTCTTCATTTGTTATATTCGCTTTTCTGATTTTCAATTTGAACACCTGCCTTCTCTATCTTTTGGTCCTCATTATACTACAAAAAACAAACAGCCTCTTGTTATAGAGGCTATCAAAGATTGAATGTTTTCATTTGATCGATAACACCAGTATCCATTAAGGTTGTTCTATTTTTCCCATTTTGAATGATACCGAAGTCACCTACATTAAAGGCGCCTGATCCTCGTGAAGAACTGTCAACTGATTTTGGAGAGATGGCAAATACGTCTCCAAAGGACGTGGCACTATCATCAACAACTGCCCGAATCAAAACTGGACCTACAATAGCAGGCATCTTCACACCTCCGCTAATTATTTGTTTTATGATACGTGATAGCGAAGAAAATGTTCTTATTCTTTTGTCAGTTCTTTTTTGGATCTTTGTCTTAGCCGAACAAGCTGGACAATATTCAGTGTGAAAGCCTTTAAAACAGCATAGACTGGAACGGCGAGAATCATCCCTAGAATTCCGCCGAAACTGCCGGCACCGATCAATAAAAGAATGATTGTCAATGGGTGCGTATTCAGACGTTTACCAATAATGAGCGGTGATAATACATTTCCATCTATTTGCTGAACAACGACGACAATGATCAGAGCAATAATCGCTTTAGTCGGTGAATCGAGAAAGGCAATCACAATCGCTGGAGATGCACCGAGAAACGGACCGACATATGGAATAATATTCGTTACCGAAATGATTAAGCCGAGAATTAAGGCATACTTCACACCAGCAATCCAAAAACCGATAAAACACGATGTCCCGACGAACAGGCAAATAATTAGCTGTCCTTGGATATAAGCCGCAAGTGTTTCATATAAATCTTTAAAAATTTTCAGTCCTTCTTTTTTGTATTGATGAGGAAGAATCTTCACAGCCAAATCTGGAAAACGCTGACCATCTTTTAACATATAAAACAGGATGAATGGAACAGTGACCACAGTCAGTGCAATATTGGTGACAAAACCAAATACAGATGAAAGGCTTGCCGTAATATTTTCAGGCAAAGCTGTTAAAAAGTCACCGATTGAACTTTCAATTCGAGAAACTGAAACAAATTCCTGATGCATCATCCAAGTGAACCATTGAGAGTTTGATAAATGTTTAATAAAAATCTGAATTTGCTCAACATAATCTGGAATATTGTTGAATAAATCGCTGACCTGTTTCATAAAAATCGGTCCAATTGCAGATAAGACAAGCCCAATCAACCCAATAAATGCCAAATAAATGACCAAAATTGCTAATGTTCTTGGCAGTTTTTTCTCAAGAAACTGGACGATCGGGTTAAAGATAAAGTACAGGACTCCAGCAATCAATATTGGTAAAAATAGTGTTGATACAAATAAAATAATCGGCTCAAAAAGAAAGGAAACTTTTGTTAAAACATATACAATTAAAAGCACTAATAAAATTTGTATCGTCCAAAAATAGTTTTTTGATTTAAACAAGCTTTTTTTCCTCCATGTTCATTCATTACTCTAAAAATTACTATTCACTCATTAGGATGTCAACTGTTTTCATCGAAGATGTAAAACAACATTTTAAAAATCCAACCTTAGTTTATGTAAAATATTCCTTTCAATTATGTAAATTTTCTAAAAACTTATTGCAATTTGGCATGGGTTTCATTTATAGTAACTTGTGTAAGCGCTTGCAAAAATTTTAAAAAGAGGTGAAAAGTGGATGAAAAAACTGACCCTATTGATTGTGGCTCTGTTGTTTTTGTTTCCGCAAGTATCAAATGCAGGAGGTTTTATAGACGATAGCGGAACACCAGGCTATTGGTTTACAGGCAAAGCTGTTGAACAAATCGATCCTAGAAAACCGCCAATTGTCTTTGTTCATGGCCTATACAACTCAAATAAAATATGGTTTAAAAAGAATGATATGCCAGAACAAGCATGGAAAAGCGGCTATGAAACGGCTTATATTGATCTTCATCATGACAAAGATATGTACACTAACGGGGCACTACTGGCTGAGAAATTGCGCGAGATGTATGAACATTTCGGTCGGAAAATGATTGTCGTCTCCTACAGTAAGGGCGGAATTGACACCCAGGCAGCCCTTACCTACCATGATGCACATCAATATGTCGAGCATGTCATTACACTTGGTACCCCTCATCACGGTTCACAGCTGGCTGATCTTGCATACAGCAATTGGGCCGGTTGGCTTGCTGGAATTTTAGGTCATAAAAATGATGGTGTCTATTCATTGCAAACCGGTTATATGGCTGCATTCCGCAACAAGACAGATGCTCACCCCGATTTGAAAAAAACCCATTATTTCACCTTAGCTGGACATAGAATCGGTCATTTTGGAAGCGTTTTATTTTTTGGCGGGGTTTATTTAAAACTGTTCGGAAACAATGATGGAGCGGTCACGGAAACAAATGCGATGCTTCCTTATGCCGACCATTTGATAACAGGAAACTGGAACCACTTTGGCATCCCAATTGGAAACAAGACTTTCTCAACTTTTCAAGCTCTGTTAACAAAAGAGCCAAAAAATATTAATGTCAACTCATATAAAAAATCATATCTGAAAGAAAAGCGTTCCTATCCTTTTGTTAGGGGCGGAGAAAATACAGGTCATAAAACAGAAGAATTTGCTGTAGAAAAAGGGGTGAAAGAGCTTACGGTTCATTGGCTCAGCGATCATCCCGAACGGCACATCAAATTGACAGATCCCGCTGGTCATGTGACGAAAGATTTTGCTCTGACAGAGACAGTTGATGTTTTTGCTGGTGGTTATGTTCATTCTGCAAAAATAAAAAATCCACTTCCGGGAAAATGGAAAATGTCTTCTGCGGTTAAACAAAAAGAAGCCTATTTGTTCGTTACAACATTTGACTCTCCGCTTGATCTGCAAATTGACAAAACCATGAAAACACAAACCTCCAGTTTGGCAAATGTAAAAGCGACTGTCCGTACAATCCGTTATCAAAATGGAAAACAAATCGAGAAAAAAGAGGTGAAATCCGCTTCAGTTAAAGCTTTACAAAATAAACTTTCATTCAAGAAACCAGGTATGTACTCTGTGACAATTGATCTCTCTGGAAAAACAGCTGACCAAACACCATTTAATCGAACAATGATTCGCTCTATATATGTAGATGACAAAGGGAAAACGTTTGAAAACCCTTTGCACAATTAAACTGTTTTTGTCATGGGTAAACGGACATCATCAACCATTTGATCAAGTTGCTTGATTTTTTGGATGGCAAGTCTTTCATCGATTTTACGGTAGTGATGGTTGCCGCCAGGCTCTTCATCAAGCTCATCCGCCTTTTTAACAATCCGCTGTAGTTTATTTTTCTCTAGATCGCCTTCTGGTAAATATGAATCGGTGTGCAGCAATATGGCCAAAGCGATTTCTTTTGCGGCTTTCGGTTCTTCACCGAGACGGATCAACAATTTATGGGCACGTTCCGCCCCTTTGATGGCATGGATGTCATATTGTTTATACTTGTCATAGTCCCACTCTCCGTCCGTATACCATTCATAATGACCAACATCATGCAATAATGCGGCTTTTGTCGCCATATCAGGGTCAATTCCCGCTTTTATTGCTAAGCGGTATGCATGATAAGCACAGGCTACGGCATGGGCAACACCGGAACGTGTTAAATATTTTTGAGCGACTGGATGGGTGAATACATCCATTAATGTCACTTTTCTCATGTAAACCCCTCCTTGAGATATTTTTAAGATCCTAACACATTTTGCTGTAAATCTCAATTATTCTGACACATTTTAAAAATAGTAAGATTTTCTAGTATATGATATCCAATCTCTTTTTGTTTGGATTCAAAAAGGCACAAAGATTTGACTTTGTGCCTGCCTATTTTTCATAAAAATTCTTTAATATCGTACACTTTACCATTTTCTATTTCAGTCTCAAGAAGATTGAGTAATACACTGGCAACAAAACAAGGATTTCTCAACTTTCCTTCTGTATGATAATGTCTAAATCGAGCAATCTCAGAAAAGTCGTTTTTAGATGACATACGGATCTGCTTTTGCATTTGTGTATCCATAATACCTGGTGAAAACGACATCATCTTTACTGGAAAATGCTCGTCTTCCTGTTCATAACCAAAAGTTCTCGTAAACATATCAAGCCCTGCTTTTGAACTGCAATAAGCACTCCAACCTTTATAAGGTGTTTTGGCTGCACCTGATGAAATGTTAACAACTGTCTTTTGACCTTGGTAAAATTTTAGCCATTTCGTAAACAGTTGACTGAGTAGAATGGGTGTGACTAAATTCAAGCTATAGTGCTGAAGTAGTTCATTCTGTGTGGCTTCACCTGCACGTTTGATCGGTGTAACCATGCCAGCATTGTTGATCAGCGTAATCGATTGAAAATCATCATGTTTGATAGAATGAACAAATGACTGAAACCACTTTTCTGTTATATCTGGTTGCGTTAAATCGAGCTGATGCTGAATCAGCTTGTCATCTTGGATGTCGGATTGGCCACGGGCTAAAGCATGAACGAAATGCCCTTTTTCTAAAAGACCTTTTATAATTGCCACCCCAAGGCCCCTTGAAGCCCCTGTAACAATTGATAAATGCATCCCAAATCCCTCCATTCATGACTTGCTTCTATTCATGACTTGCTTCCGGCTTTTTGTTGACCGGTAACTCTCGGAATTAAAAAGACGAGAACTGTGATGCCGAGAAGAATCAGTACTCCATAAAGGATCGGCAGAAAAATCGTTTGCTGCCCTTTCGTTGGGGTATCTTTTTCTTCCTTCGATGATAATGCCTTCTCTGTCCCTGCAAAACTAAGATTTTTTAGCTTTTCAACAGCTGGATTGCTTCCATTTGTGGACAAGGATATTTCTTTTAGCTTTTCTTTTGAATCGTCTGTTTGCTTAATATCGAATGAGAGATCTTTCAATTCGTCTGGTGCGGAAACATTTTTCTCATCGTCAGGATCTTCCTGAAAGTAGTTCGTGTTGACTTCAACATCCTGTTTTTGATATTCGTTTGGCTTTACATTGACATCATCTGTTTTCTCCGCCTTTGCGGGTGTAGTGATAAGAAAGAAGGAGAGCATGATAACCATGATCCCCTTCTTTCCCCATTTCGCATTATGCCTCATGGTCACTCTCACTTTCTTCAGTTTTTGATTTTGCAAAACTGACAACAAAAGGAACAGCCATAGCAACAATGGCGATCAATACTAATGCTCCGGTTCCAAGTGTAAACAAACCTCCGGTACTATACTGAATGGACATATAAACAGTTGATACTGGATTTTCAAAACTGAAATTAGGCATTGCTAAATCGAGCAGTGGTGCAACATAGAATAATATCATTGCAGCTGTTGTAATACCTCCGGCAATTGATCCTAGCATAAATGTCGAACGAATAACAGCCGAACTTGCGACAAGTAGCATAATCGTAAAGATCGACCACATGATGGCCTGATCATCTGCAAGTGAATAAATATTCAAGCCGAACAAACTGATCATTAATCCGACAATGATATTCAGAATTCCAAATAGTGCACCTCTGACTAGCAATGGCGCTTTTTGATAATAGTGACTGAAATAGCCGATTAACAAGCTTGATATCATAATAATGACTAGAATGACAACAGGCGGTACGTTTTGTGCTTTAGATTCTGGAACATCTCCGCTGATTTTCAGAGGATTTGCCAAATAATCATGTACATAATTGTCATTTCCATTAAATCCATTTTTGAGAATACCATAAACATCTTTGCGAACAAGTCTTGTCGTATTGACGTTTTTACCCCAATTTGAATTCAATGTATCTGCCTTATTCTGAACATCATTGACACTGTCGTGAATATTGTTTGTATACTTGATCACCCCGGATTGATCATCTGATAATGAATCAAGCATTTCTGATAATTGGAATACTTCCTTACCAACAGTGTCTTGTAAACTAAGAACCATTTTACCGTCTGTTGAATCTCCAGGCTCAATAGCGGTTCCAGCTTTTGCTGGCTTATTCGTCAACAGGTCAGAAACATTTTTAGCTTTGTCTGACACTTTTTTAACCTCATCATTGACAGCCTTATGTTTTTCCTGAACTTTCCCACTATACGTTTGAACGAATGTTTTCATCCCTTTTTTATATTTATCAACATCTTGTTCGGAAGTTAACATATTGTTGTGAAGTTCTGACCAATTGCCACTTTCTTCTTCACCGACTTCAAGAACTTTTTTAACTTCACTTTGATGATTAGAAATAAGACTATCTGAAGGATCCGGGTTTAAAGTATTGAATACCGTTGCTTCAAAAAGTGAAAGAAAGTAGTAGTATGATAGTAATTTTTCAGCATTATCCATCTTAATATCAGATTCAAAAACTTTTTCTAATTTTTCTTTTCTTTCTTCAGTGATATTGTCGCTCTTTAATAAGTTCTGTTCTTTCTTTTCAATATAATCTTTCATTTGACTTTTAAATTCTTGTGATTCTCGTGATCCTTTTTCCAGTTTTTCAATCTGGCTGTTTAAATCATCAATTTTTTTACTTAGTTTTTCCAGGCGAACTTTAACCTTTTCATTATGTTCATCCTGTTTCGTGCCAAGTGTTTCTTCCACTTTTTTAAGTTTAGCTGACACATCTTTCAATTGTTTTTTTAAATCAACACCCTCATCAGCTTGCTTTTGATCAGGGTTAGACTCTTGACTTTCAGCTGGATCGGCAGATTGGCTGCCCTCTTGCTGATCGCTTTGTTGAGAAGGTGACTGACTTTGATCTTTGCCATCGTTTTGATCAGTGTTTTCTGGAAGTCCATCTGACAGTGCTTTCAGTTCATTAGAAATCCGTGTTAATTCATCTTGTTGTTCTTTTAGATCAATTTTTGGCTGGTCTTCATCATCGTTTTCATCATGTTTTTGATCTTCATCATGTTTTTTGTCTTCATCATGTTTTTGATCTTCATCATGTTTTTTGTCTTCATCATGTTTTTGGTCTTCTTCATCCTCACGGTTGTCTTTATCATCCTGCTCAGGATCTGAGTCATCTTCAGGATCTTCAGATAGTTTTTCTCGCTCATCAATCAAAAAAGACTGAATGGTATTTAAGTTTTGTGTTCTAGCATCAGTTTGATAATCCTTAATCAGACTACTTTGCAAACCATTAATTGACTCAAGTTGCTGGCCTGGAAGGGTTGTACGAGCCTTCATCAAATTTTCAAAAGCAGTAGATGAATTACCAACTCCTTGTCGCAACTGGTCAAGGGAATTCGTCAATCCCTGTGTTTCAGTATTAAATAGGTTAATACCGGTCTCCTGATTTTGATTAATCGATTTTAGACCTATAACAAGTTGTTTTTCATTTTGTGTCTGGGCTTCTTGAAGCAATTGGGTCTGCTTCTGTTGGTATGTTTTAAACTGATCGACGTTTTTAACAAACTCGCCCAGCTCTTCTTTTGAACTTTTAACACTTGAATTTCGATCTTTTGATGTTTCTTTTGTTTGATTGATTGACTTTTCAAGATTGTTAATCATGTCTTTTTGTGATTTAACCTCACCAGCTAAATCGTTAGAACTTGGTTTATAAAAATTGTACATAGCATTTTGGAATTCTGACTCTTTATTCACAATGCCATTAAATTTTTTTCTGATTCCTTTGATTTCATCTTGAACAACATTCCAATACATGGAAGACATTTTCTTACTCATCGTTTTTTGTGCATCTTGCAGTTCACGTTGTACTTTTTCTTTGTTGACAGCATCAAGCCGATCTTGAACCCTAAACTTCAACTCTGCTTTCTGCGGTCGATCATCATCATAACTTAAAATATTACTGGAAAAATCCGAAGGAATATAGATGATAGCATCATATTTTCTGTCGGCAAGTCCATTCTCGGCAACACTTCGGTCGACGACAGTCCATTCATAATCAGGTCGTTCAGCTAATATTGCTGAGACATCCCGACCTAAAAAGTATTCTTTATCGCTTTTTTTATTCCCTGTATCTTCATTTACGATGGCAATTTGTCCGGTAGCGTTTGAGACTTTTTTCGTCGGATTTTCGCCGATAAAATGAAAAAATAAGACGGGCAGCAATATAATAATGACCATCGCGCTGAGCAGTTTCAGCGCGCTTTTTTGTTGTTCCGTCATTTCACTTTCTTCCTTTCCACAGAACATAAAGGAATTTGGATCTTCCTTTCTTTTCCGTTTTCAACAATGTAGCCAAATCCAGGTAAGATATCCGGCTCGTTCCGTTCATATGAAAGTTGGATTAAGTTTTGATCCGACTTTTTCATCAACAGAATGGCATGTCTCACTAGCTTAAGTTCACTTGTTAAAGAATCATAGCCTTTTGTAAACTCGTTGTGGTTTCCGGCAGGGATAAAACAGAAACCGAGATGTGCGTATGATTTCATAAACATGGCCAACTGATCTTGAATATTTGTGTCAATAGTTTGCTGGAAGCGAGAAATCCCATCAACAACAATGACCAGTGGTGTGAAATGAAGTTCTTCCAGTTCGCCTTGTTTTACAGCCTGTAGATACATGGCTTCTCTTGTCTGGAACGTTTCTTCAGCCTCAGACAGCCACTGCAAAATGTCGTCTTTTGTTTCAAGATAGTCGATCAGCTCTTCTGTCGCATACTGAGATAAGCCTCGATCGATCGAATCAAAGACAGCAATATCGATTTCATGATCAAGCAGATGATTGATCATCATTTTGACGATATTTGTTTTTCCGCGTTGTGTCTGGCCCATAACGAGACAGTGTTTCATTTTCTCAAGGTTAAAGTAAACAGGTTCGACAGACTCTTCATCAAGTCCGAGCGGAATTAGACCTCTTTCAGACTGAAGCGGATAATTTCTCATAAACTGTGTCACTGAAAGCTCTAGCGGCAGCATTGGTACCGGAGCTGGTTTTCTTATACCTTGATAGCGATCGGCAATGGCCTGGATTTCCGCTTTTATCTTTTCAAATAGTTCAATATCATTTTCTGCCTCTACAGGCATAAACATTTGCGCAAAATATTGTTCCTCTTTATTAATAATGACTCGTCCAGGAATCGGTTCAAGACTGAACTTCGGTCTTCCCATGATGGAATAGGCTTCTGATTGATCCAGCAAATAATGTACGACCCTTGTTTTCAAGTTATTTAACAGCGACTGTCTGAGTGCATTCACCCTTGTCGCCGATAGAATCAAGTAAATACCCAATGATTGCCCATCGCGAGAAAGCTGAATGAATTCTGTTTCAAGTTCATACATTTCATCTTTAATAATGTCAAAGTTGTCCACTGTTATGAAAATAAACGGCAGTTTGTCTTCACTAAGCGCATTGTACATTTTAATATGACTAATCTCTTTGGCACGGAATAGATTTTTTCGATGTTCGATTTCTTCTTTAATTCGAATCATAAATTTTTCAATTTTTCTTGTCTGATCCATGAGGAAGTAATCAGCCGTATGCGGAAGCCTTGCCAGCGGCAACAGTGTTCCATTTCCAAAATCAAAGATATAGTTATGAAGTTCTTCTGGTGTGTATTCAGCCGCAAAGCTAAGAAGGAAAGTCGCGATTGTGATCGATTTTCCATAACCGCTAGAGCCAACAATACAGATGCTTCCATCATCCATCATATGATAGCTGATCGGCTCCTGATTTTGTTTTTCAGGTTCATCAATAAAGGCGAAGTTAAAGGTATCTGCTTCATTTGCTGGATAAAGCGATTTAGGTATTTTTTCTTCAAGCGGTGGCAACCATGGGCTTGGTAGTTGATCAATTCCCATTTCCGCTTGAATTTGCTCAATTCGCTCTACAACTGCTGCAATTTCAGGTTCAGCCTCTTTTTTGGCCGCTTGATCAGTATCAACTTCTGATAAAGGAACTAGTCCTGTATCTGTGACAATCGCGATTTCATCCTCTGTTCCGTACGCATCCTCCATATAAGGTGCTCCGCTCCATGCGGATTGGAATAGCTCATAAACCTCATTATTACCGACCTGCAAATAGCCACGGCCAGTTACCGTAATCGTTGCTGCATCACCATTTTTAAGAACTTCTTTACTGTCACTTGCGTCCTGTACCTTTAAGGCAACTTTAAATCTGGAGTTACTCCAAATTTGATCATCGATAATACCGCCCGGTTTTTGGGTTGCTAAAATTAAATGAACCCCTAGGCTTCGACCGATCCTCGCGGCACTGACAAGTTCACGGATAAATTCTGGTTCTTCACTTTTCAATTCGGCAAATTCATCCGATATTAAAAAGAGGTGTGGCATTGCAATTTGTGTTTTGTTCTGTTTATACAGCTTTGTATAATCATTAATGTGATTAACACTATACTGGTCAAACAGGCGCTGCCGTTTTTTCAGTTCACTTTTGATAGATGCTAGTGCACGAGCACTGAAGTTTTTACTACCTTCAATATTCGTAATCGTCCCGAGAAGATGCGGAATATTTCTGAATGGCTGTGCCATTCCGCCGCCCTTATAGTCAATTAATAGGAAAGCGACTTCATGAGGATGGAAGTGCACAGCTAATGACAAAATGAACGTCTGCAAAAATTCACTTTTCCCAGATCCTGTTGTACCTGCCAACAATCCATGGGGACCGTGTGCTTTTTCATGAAGGTTTAAATAAACAAGATCGTCTTTACCTTTGTAACCGATCGGAACCGCCAAAGATTTTGCAGATTCACTTGTCAACCATTTTTGTTCGATTCCAATGTCATCGACTTCTTTTGCATTGAACAGTTCAAGAAATGACACTGTTTCAGGAATCGAATTGGTCATCCCAATTTGGTGATCAAGCGTCCGTAATGTGCGAGAGAATACTTCATTATCTTCTCTTTTATGATCATCCAATTGAAAAGGGATCTGAACGGCTTTCTTCCGTTGGATAAGAATGTCGCCTTCTTGTTCAGTAATATAACGAACAAGCGTATGGATGTTTTCCGACAAGCTTTCTTTCGTTTCTGCAGCAACAATTGTTGATACACCAAGATGTTTTTGCTTGCCTTCCAAATACTCTAAAATGACGTGTTCTGCAATTAACTGCTGATTTGTGATAATAAACACAAAATGCGGTTTGAATAGCATTTTCTCTTTGTTTTCATCTAGATCACGTTCTCTTAAAATCTCATATATGCTTGAGAGAAGCTGGTCTCTCGTCTGTTCATTGTATATAAAGCCTTTTGCATATGTATGAGGCAGTTGAAAGTGCGGCAGCCACTTCATCCATTCCCAATCCTTATATTCCGCTTCATCAAAAATAAAAACAAAGCGCAAATCGTGATAACTATGGAAAAAAGCAAGCTGACCGATAAGTTGATGAATTTCGTTTTTGACAACGAGCTCTTTTCCGACAACCCCCATAGGACCATCGGCAAGGTTGACAGTGATTGGTGCGTTCTTCAGTTCTCTGTAGACTTCCTCCATCTTCTGTGTTTGCTCCAACAAATGGTCTGTATCGCGGTTTGCTAAATCTCCGCCACTCATACTGATATCGTAGGAGGAATGAACCGTACCTGTTCCAAGGCGAATTTTTAAAAAGTCTTCACTTTCAATTGATCGTTCCCAAATACGACCACTAATTTCTTTCGTTAAATATTTCATTCTTTCAAAAGGTGGGAAGTGAAAGGTTAGCACAAATTTTTGTTTTTCTGCTAATTCATGCAGTTCTTTCTTTTTATTTTCCAAGTAAAGGGTATAAACTCGCTCTCTTTTTTCCTCACGTTGTTTACGTTGTTTTTTGTCTCGGAAATACTGGACGGTTGATGTGATCATTGTCATCATAAACATAGCCAGTGAAATAATGATAAAGATTCCCCGCGGTTGAACCAGTGAGACAATTCCCATCACAATCAGCATAACTAGTGGAGGGAGAATCATCAGCCATAACCCTCTGTTATCCTGATCGTTTTCTTGTGACGGAAAGCTGAAAGAAATTTTCTCATCAGGTAAATCATAGATCATCCGCGGTGGTCTCCGATATTGCGGATATTTGTTTTTCGTTTCAGAACTTGGTCTGGTTGTTTTCACTAAAGATGTTTCAAAATCACTCCGACTGCTAATCTCCAAAAGATCATTTTCAATGATATGGAAAGTATAAAGCCCGAACAATATTTCATCTCCAATTTGTAATGCTGATGGAGCTGAGATTTTTTTCCCATTCAAATAGATATCGGCATCATTCGGTATGATGTTCCACTGGTTTTCAAGCTGAATCATTGAACATGTGCCTTGATCATTAAAGAATGAATCGATCTCCGTTAAATAAATATCTGCTTTTTGATCAAAGGCAGAAATGCTAATTTCTTTTCTTTCCCCAAGATAATAGATTGGGGCTTCCTCAGGTTCTTCTGTTAAAAAGAGAGTGAGTTGTTCCATTTGGTTCTGAACAATAACTTTCTCATCTTTTGTTAAAAGAGAGGCCTGTTCCTCTCCTTGAACAACACTGTAAGCATCCGTATCCTTTTGTTGTTCCAAAATCACAGACCCTTTTTCAAACGGAAAATGGCGGATCGTGACCGAATCTTTCAAATGAGGACCGATTGTCAGTTTCCGGCTTGCGCGATGACTCAAATTTATTTTTTGATAGTTTTCACGATAAAAAATCCATAACAGACTCATTTTTCCACCTCCTGTTATTAACAGGTTTTTTCACTTTATTTATCATCTTTTTTCTTTTTGTCTTCCTTCGCTTTTTTATCTTTTTCCTCTTTCTTTTCTTCCTTTTGTTTTTTCTCTCTATCTAGCTTTACCTGCTCGTCCTGTTTTCTCGCCTCTACTTGCTTCGCTTTCTCTGCCGCCGCTTCTTTTGATCTTTGCTTCTTTAGTTCGGCTTCCATTTGTTCCTTTTCTTTTAGCAGCGGTTCAACCTGTTTTTTTCTTTCATCACTTGACAGACTTTCATCAGCTTTTATTTCTTCGGAATATTTATAGTCGGCAAATGCTATATAACCAGGGTTCTCTAACAAGTGTGCTGTATCAAGAGCTTCTTTGTTTTCACCCCGACCGATTTGAATCCAATAAGCAAAATACTTTGGATCGGCCTGAAGCGTCAGCGTATTTAATACTTGCTTCTGTCCCTCTCCGTAATTGGTAATCTTGACTGAGTTATCAACAATGACAAATGAATAGGCAAGTTGATATTGAACAGATTCCGGTATCTCGTCGATATCATATTTTTCAAGTGTATCGATTACTTTGCTGTATTGTTTATTTAAAAAATAACGGTTACTTTCGACAAATGCTGTTTGTTTAGGCTGGATGAAGAACAATGAATAAATGGAAAATAAAACGGCTGGTATTAAACATATAATAAGTGCTAATCCTATGTATCTTTGAAGCTTCCATTTTTTCTTTGGAAGATGGATAAGCGTTTTTTCTTCTGCATCAAGTTCATCCAATGTTTGTTGAATCACATCTTTTAAATCTTCATATGTCTTACTCGAAATAATCGACTTTGCTTTGTCTGAAAGCTTTGTTGTTTCATTGTATTTTAAATAGTCTTCAAACGTAAATTCCCAATCAACAGCAAGCGCAGCTGCCGCTTTTACTTCTGCAAAAAGTCTTTCTTCATCATGTTCGTATGGCGGAATGCTTTCTTTTACTCCATAATGTAAAAATGCAGGCATTAAGCCCTTATCAAAGACAATGTTTTCTGGTGCTATCATTAAATGCAATCTTTTAACTGAATGCTCCTTAACTGCTTTAACAAGCTGATAAGCAAAGAGCCATTTACTTTTTTTATCTTTAAATTTCAGCTGACGAAATGGTTTGAATTCGGAAGGAGGCTGAATTGAAATTCGAACTTCATCATCGGTCATGACGGTTTCTTTTTTAAAGGAAGGATTGACTTCTTTAATGGCATTAGCTTCCAAGCCATTGACAAGATGAATCTTTTCTCTTTGAAAACAGAATGTATAAGTGCCCTCTTCTTTTGTCATGACAGCTTCTAATTGGTTTTCTAGGTACGTTTTCTTTGTATCTGCCATTCATCCAGATCCTTTCATAGTATTTCTAGGCGATCTCCTGTTGTAATACCGCATTCCGCCAAACTGTATTCGCCGGAAAAAACGGAATTTTTATTGATCACCCTTACCCAATAACCTTCTCGCGGAGGATAAGAGATGTTTTGGGCCTGCCATGCGATACCAATTACTTTTTTAACAGAATGATAGTCTGACAGTCTTAAATCAAAAACGTCGCCATCATAGTTTTTTAAATCGATGGTAATGTCAACATACATCAATTCATCACCTCTCAATAGAAAAAGCGCCATCATCCTCTTTTGAATCAGGCGCTTCTCTTTTTCTAGCTAGTCTGTCTATTAACCACGAATTTGGTTAGCGATGTCTTTATCAGTGTTTTCAAGAGTAGTAGCAGTTTGTGAAAGCTGTTTAGAAACGTCGCTAAGAAGGTCAGCCATCTTAATAAAAGAAGGTCTTAATTCTTGATATTGGGTTGCGAACGCACGGCTTGATTCACCTTCCCACATATCTTCAAGCTGTTTAATCATTTGATCAAGTCGTTGCTCAACCTGGCTATGAACAGCTTCACTTTCCTTAGAGTATCTGCCAGCCATTGAACGTAGTTCAGCTGGTGTTACGCGAATAATTCCTGACATATTCCTTATACCTCCTGCGCTATTTGCCCAGAAATATGGGCTAAAATAACTTATTTTATTGGAACGATCTTATTATAAAAACAAGATTGATTCACAGTCAAATAAATATGTTGTTATTTAATAAAATGAGTCTAAAGGTTTATTTTCTAGCTATTCTCGACCTGCTGAAATACGAAAAAACTAGTAAATATATATCATTTTTTAGCGTTTGAATAGATTGAGTCTAAAGAACTGCTTCTATATAGATACACAAAAAACAGCCTGACTTTATGCTGTGAAGTCAGGCTGTTTTTTTTAACTCGCTTTCAGTTTAGCAGATTTTTGTCGGTTATAATGATGTAAGAAGAAATCATCTGTTTCTGCACGAATGACTTTCCATAATAAAATAAGTGCTACTAAGTTCGGGATCATCATCAAAGCGTTCGCCATGTCGGCAAATGCCCAGACGGTGTTAAGGCTTGCGATCGCTCCATAATAAGTAGCAACAACATACACAATGCGGTAAACCGGTACCCATTTCAAACCGACCATGTATTCGAGACATTTTTCTCCATATACATACCAACCAACAATTGTTGAATAACCAAAAAAGATAACGGAAAACGTCACAATGTATTTGCCGGTTATTCCTAATGCAGACGCAAACGCAGCATTTGTCAATGCACCAGCGTCAAGTGATGCATCATGTGTAACACCAGATAATATACCGCCTGACGGATCCCAAAAACCTGTCATAATAAGGACAAGACCTGTCATTGTACAAACGATCAATGTAACGATAAATGTTCCTGTCATTGCAACTAATGCCGACTTAACAGGATGATCAGACTTCGCATTTCCCGCAATCAAAGCTGCCGTACCAAGACCTGCTTCATTTGAAAAAATCCCTTTAGACATACCATTTCTAATCGCCTCTGAAACCATAACGCCTGCAAAACCTCCAGCAGCTGACACTGGATGAAGAGCATGATAAAAAATCAGCTGGAAAGCCGGAATGATTTGATCATAATGAATAAAAATAATCGCAAGAGAACCACCGATATAAAAAATCGCCATGACTGGAACAAAAATGCTTGCAACCGCACTGACACGCTGAAAGCCTCCAAAAATAATCGCAGTCGTCAAGATAGCAAGAACAAGACCTATGATCCATCCTGGAATTGAGAAGGTGTGTGTAACCACTTCAGAAATTGTATTGGATTGAACAGAGTTTCCGATTCCTAAAGCTGCAAATGCCCCAGAAAACGCGAATAAAAGAGCCAGCGGTTTCCACTTTTTTCCCAAACCCTTTTCAACATAATACATTGGTCCACCAGAATATTCACCACGCTCATTTTTGACCCTGTATTTCATTGCCAGTAACGCTTCACTATATTTTGTTGCCATCCCCAATAAACCGACAAGCCACATCCAAAAGATAGCTCCAGGTCCTCCTACTGTAATAGCCGTTGCCACTCCAGCGATATTTCCGTTTCCGATTGTTCCGGCCAAGGTTGTCATTAACGCTTGAAAGTTACTGACATCTCCATCAGCTCCCGCTGTTTCTTTTTCTTTTCCGAAAGCAAGCTTAAACGCATAAATTAACCTTTTAAATTGAAGTCCCCGCAATATCACTGTTAAAAAAACTCCAGTACCGACAAGCAAAATAATCGCCGGAACTCCCCACAAAATGCTATTGATTTTTTGAATGATTTCCAATGGTTCTTTCTCCCTCTTATGTCAGAATAATAAAATTGTTGAATTGGAAGATTATTATTTATGAAAAATAATAAAAAGCCACTAACTTTTTTGTTGATTTTAACAAACAACTATAACCATAATAAAAGTAAGATGGGTATATGTCAAAATATTTTTTCATGCAAACTTAAAGTAGGGGTTTTTTATATGAAGAAACAAAACAATCCATTTAAATATAGCTATGATCGTTTGGAAGATATCGCTGACCATATCAGTGAGGTCCTGAACTGTCCGATTACAATTGAAGATGTTCATCACCGGCTGCTTGCTTACAGCACGCACATTGACTACACAGATCCAGCGAGAACCTCAACAATCATTGGACGGCGCGTCCCGGAAAAAGTAATTAACAAACTCTGGAAAGACGGAACAATCCCGGCTCTTCTCAAAAACGATCAACCTGTCAGAGTTGAGCAAATTGATGAAGTCGGACTGAGCAATCGCGTAGCCATTTCAATCTGGAAAAACAGTGAAGTGATTGGATTTATTTGGGCACTTGAAAGCCAAAAAACATTGGCGGAAGAAGATTTATTACGATTAAAACTAGCAGCTGATGCTGTCAAAAACATGCTTTTGCCATACCAAGTCCGTAAAAGAAAAAATGAGCAGCGCAGTCAGGAGTTTTTTTGGAAGCTACTCACAGGTCATATTTCAGAAGAGCAAGAAATTGCAGATGGCTTTCACCAGCTTGGAATCGGTGTCCCATCATCATATTCTGTCTTTATGATCCGGCTCTTAGATGAAATTGAAGAGAAAACAGAGAAACAGCTCAATTATTTGTTAGAAACAACTCAGCAAGTCCAAATTTTGTTAACAACAATTGATTATAATGAGATGATCATTCTTGCTTCACCAAAAGCAGAACAAAGTGGACAGCCTTTTCATGATTTAAAGCAGTTTGTAGGAAACATACAAAAACAGCTTGCGGAAAGATATAAATTAACGGACTGTATACTCGCAATCGGCGGGATGTATAACTCGATTACTCATGTGCATCAATCCTATCAAGAAGCGCTCTCAGCCCTAAAGGTAAAAGAGCGGTTTGCAGCGGAAACGAAACAGCTTGTTAGCTTTTCAGAACTTGGTATTTATCAATATCTTGATGTGTTAGCGGAGAAAAGAAAAAACACAAACTACTCAAACTATGCCTTAGTAAGGCTTGAATCATATGATCAAGAACATCATTCCAACCTCGTAGAGACGCTTGAACAATTCATTGAATGTGATAGTAATGTCAATATTGCTGCCAAAAAACTGAATGTTCATGTCAATACGCTTAATTATAGACTAAAGCGGATTCACAAAATTGCAGAGATTGATTTAAAGAATATTAATGAAAAGTTTACCATTTACCTCGAAATCAAACTACGTAACATGCGGCTATCCTGAAAGTCGTGTGGATGAATAAAAATTGGGGAATTTGCTCGCTTTCCGCGGGCGATCCGCGAGCCTCCTCGGAGCTCGTTCCTTGCTCCTCTTGGGTCTCGCCTGGCTCGCTGTTTCCGCAGGAGTCTCGCAATTCCCCCTGATTTATCTTGAAAAAGGACTTTTTAGACAGCTCCATGTTTTCTTTTTTTCTATTGCAAACAAAAAAATTTTAAATAAAAGCTCAGCTCCTGTAATACGTTCAATATTTGTTAACCAATATTAAAATGAAGTTGACAAAAGTATTTTCATCTCTTACGATAATGATGTGATGATAAGGAGGAACTGAAATGAAGAAAAACAAGCTTCGCGCAAGTGATATGGCGCTTGTTGGAATGTTTGCTGCTTTGATGAGTGTTGGTGCTAATATCACTTCATTTGCCCCTTTTCTACAAATCGGAGGAATTCCGCTTTCAATGCAGCCATTTTTTTGTCTGCTAGCAGGGCTGTTACTCGGACGTAGACTGGGAGCTTTAGCAATGATCATCTATGCTTTAATCGGCTTTATTGGAGCCCCTGTTTTCGCCAATTTTTCTGGAGGGATTTCAGCGCTTCTGAAAGGTAGCGGCGGTTTTATTATCGCTTTCATTCCCGCAGCATATGTTGCCGGATGGATGACTGACCGAAAGTCAGAACCAAATATGAGTGACTTTTTTACAGCTTCATTGATTGGGACAATCATCATATATTTGATCGGTGTCAACTATATGTACCTTGCCTTCACAAATTGGTTAGATACACCGCTGACTTATCAGGCTACATGGGGAATGATGACTGGCTTTTTCATCAAAGACGTGTTCTTTTCCATTCTCTTGGCCGCCCTTAGTTCAAAGATTTATCAAGCTGTTCGAAAAGGAGCTAACGTTAACAAAAATTCTGCTTATTAGAAGTCGGGCTTGGGTGAAAAAAAAGCGTCCAGTTAGTCGATTTTTGACTATTGAACGCCTTTTTACATTTGACAGCATCTTGAATCATTATAAAATAATCGCTGCTACCCAACCAAACAAAATGAGTGGAATGTTATAAAAGATAAATGTTGGGACACAAGTATCCCATATGTGATGGTGCTGTCCGTCAGCATTAAGACCAGCTGTTGGACCAAGTGTACTATCACTTGCAGGTGAACCAGCATCCCCCAACGCAGCTGCTGTCCCGATCACAGCGATAGTAGCCATTGGACTAAAGCCAAGCTGTAAGGAGAGCGGTACAAAGATCGTTGCAATAATTGGGATGGTCGCAAATGATGAGCCAATCCCCATTGTAATAAACAAACCGATGACCAGCATCAGTAAGGCACCGACAACTTGACTGTTGTTAATCAGGCCTGTTGATGCTTCAACAAGTGATTGAACATCGCCTGTTTTCTTAACCACATTGGCAAAGCCTGCTGCCGTTAGCATCACAAACCCAATAAACGCCATCATATTCATCCCGGCTGTAATCAATTCATCAGCCTCACCTTTTTTCATTGCACCACTGACAAATAAAACGATTAATCCACTAAGAGCACCAAAAATCATCCCATCGACATCTAAAAGCTGTGATAAATAGATCTGTACGCTTAATGAAACAGCTATCGCAAGCATTGCAATCGCAAGGCTTTTTTTCGTATAAGGAGCTGATTTTTGCCCGGCGATTTCTTTCATTTCATATACCCGAGGCTTACGGTATATGAAAACCGCTACTACAAGTCCAGCAATCATTCCCAAAATAGGGATCATCATTGCAAGCGGAATATCTGATAAGGTAACAGAAAGTCCTGCTTCTTTCATGTTATCTTTTAATATTCCTTGGAAAATCTGCCCGAATCCTACCGGAAGTAAAATATATGGTGCTGTTAACCCGAAGGTCATCACACAGGCAATTAAGCGTCGGTCAACTTGAAGCTCATTTAAAATTTTTAATAATGGCGGGATTAAAACAGGAATAAAAGCAATATGAACCGGAATAACATTTTGTGACATACAAGAAATGATTAAAATGATAAGGATGATGAGCACTTTAGAAAGTGTTTTTCTTCGTGTATCCTCTTCTTTTCCAATTAGCTTTACAGCGGCTTCGACCATTGCATCTGGAAGACCCGTTTTTGTCAAAGCAACCGCAAATGCACCGAGGAGGGCGTAACTGACCGCTACTGTTGCATTCCCCCCAAGTCCTTCTGTAAAGACCTTGACAGTTTGAGCAAGTCCGAGTCCTCCTGAAAGTCCACCGGCAAGAGCACCGACAATCAATGCGATGACAACATTGATTCGCAATAAACTTAATATCAGCATAACGATAACCGCAATCACAACAGCATTCATCATAAACCTCCGAATATATACTTTAGTTTGCTAATGTAGTAGATAATTAAAGTGATGAACGTATATTATCACAGTTATTGTGATGGCGTCAATAGACAAAAAACCCCTTTATCGAAATAAAGAGGTCCTGAATATGTCATGATTTTGTAAATCGTTCTACAAATGTTACGAGTGTTCTTACCATTACACCTGTTCCGCCTTTTGGACCAA
This sequence comes from Bacillus sp. WMMC1349, assembly GCF_013155385.1. Taxonomy (GTDB): domain Bacteria; phylum Bacillota; class Bacilli; order Bacillales; family Bacillaceae; genus Bacillus. The sequence continues at coordinate 2,971,262 of NZ_JABJUQ010000007.1, forward strand.
AACAGGTCGTTTTATCTGTCACGGCTGTACCAGCTATATCAAGATGAACCCAAGGCGTTTGTTCAGCAAATTCGCCGAGAAGTGTGCCTGCCATAATTGCATGTCCATCTCTTGACGGTGAATTATTTAAATCAGCCATTTGACTGTTTCTCACTTTCTGTTTATCTTTTTCAGTAATCGGAAGTTGCCAAATCGGTTCTCCCGTTTCTAGCGCAGCTTCCTGTAATTGTTGATAAAGCGCCTCATCGTTTGTCATCGCTCCTGTTGTCTCAGTCCCTAGGGCAACCACAACCCCGCCTGTCAGTGTAGCGATATCGATCAGAACCGAAGCCCCGTGTTGTTTGGCATATGTTAATCCATCAGCAAGCACTAGCCTGCCTTCAGCATCTGTGTTCAAAATTTCAATCGTTTTACCGCTAAGTGAGACAATGACATCATCAGGCTTCATCGCACTGCCAGAGATCATATTATCTGTAGACGGGATAATCGCCAGCACATTTTGTTCAGGACGGAGCTCACCGATGGCTTCCATTGCCCCTAACACACTAGCGGCTCCCCCCATATCTGATTTCATGCCAACAATGCCTGTTTTCGATTTTATCGAATAACCACCTGTATCAAAAGTGACTCCCTTCCCAACCAAACCAATCACATCATCCCACATATCTTTTCCTTGATATTTTAGAACGATCATTTTCGGTGGCTCTTCAGATCCTTGATTAACTGCCAACAACCCACCCATACCAAGTTCCTCTATTTCATCTTTTTCAAGGATTTCACATTCAAATTCATATTTGGCGGCAAGTTCGGTTGCATATGAAGCAAGATCTGTCGGGGTAAGCATATTGCCAGGCATATTGACAAGTGTTCTGGCTGAATTCGTCGCAGTTCCATAGACTTGCCCAACATGTAAACTCGCTTGAATTTCCTGAAGATCTTCATCTGTCAAAACATAAATGTTTTGTAAAGGTTTTTCTGGTTCATTTGATTTATGTTTATAATCCTGCACTTCATAACAAGACAGCATACACGATTCTGCCAAAGCATGGGCAGCGTCGTGATGATGAACTTGATCAGAGACAAAACTGTCAAGATAAACTGTAAGATCTTGTTTATGATCTTGATGAATCATTTGAAAAACAACAGAAAAACAATGATTAGCATCCTCAAACGAATATTCTGCTTCCCGTCCCAATCCAACGACATAAAGCCGTTTAACACCTTGTAGTGAAGGGGTAAATATTTTAGACACTTTTGCTTTTTTGGATGAAAGATCTCCGTCTTTTAACAGTTGTGAAAGCTGACCGTTCAAAAGCCAGTCAAGTTCTTTCGCTTTTCCATATAACCGGCTTTTTTGAAATAGACCAATGATCAGAGTTTCTTTCATTTCCAGTTCTTTAAAGGCATAAAACATCAATTTGACAGCTCCTAACAAGTAAAATGAGTAAAAGTAAATCAACAATGTTATAATATGAAAAACATTTTCTTACTTAGGTTCCATACAATTATTTTAACAAAGATCAGCGTTATTTTCTGGATTGATTATATTATAGAAAGGATGTTCTACAAAATGGAAATCCTTACAAACTTTCCTCTATTGGCAAGCTTTGCTGCTATCTTTTTTGCTCAATTCGTTAAGGTTCCCATTTATTTTATCGTTTCAAGAAAGTGGGATTGGGGGCTTATCACAAGTACGGGCGGCATGCCAAGTTCACATTCGGCAGCTGTAACAGCACTTTCAACTGGAGTAGCCCTTGATCAAGGGTTCGGCTCTCCTATATTTGCTGTCTCCACTATATTTGCTGTTATTACAATGTTTGATGCATCTGGAATCAGAAGACATGCCGGGGAGCAAGCAACAGTCATCAACCGGCTCGTTAGAGATTTTAACTACTTTGTAAATAACGCAAAGGATTTCCCAAAAATTGAGCAGGAAGAAAAACAAAAAAAATTAAAAGAGTTGTTAGGCCATCAACCGATTGAAGTCTTTTTTGGAGGATTAACAGGAATTGTTCTCACCCTTTTTTTATATCATTTCTTCAGCTAATCTAAAAAACGTTTAAGCCTTTTAGCTTAAACGTTATTTTTTGACTGTTTTATATTTTTGTCTGAAAACCTGCATAGATTCTTCTTCATTTAATTTTAAAAGCTCACTTTCTGTCACAGAGCCATCACCCTTTTTAATAACATAGACATCAAGGGTTTTCTTTCCCCATTCATTATAGACATCTTCAACTGTTTCATAATATAAATCAAGGCGGTTTCCTTTAATAGCTGATCCTGTATCTGCTACAACACCATAACCGTAATTTGGAATGAACAAAATTGTCCCAATTGGAAAAACAGATAAATCAGCTGCAACAGTAGAATATAAATCTCGCTTTACTTTGACTCCTGAATATGTAAGCCCGTACCCAGGGTGATGAGGCTGTTTTCCTGTCGATTCAGCACCGGCGGTATAACCTGTGGCCGTTACTTTTTTTCTTGGATATCTGTTCCAATCAAAAGCTTCTTCTAGTTTTTTCGGTTTGTTCTTAATTTCTTTAGTAGCAGACAATGCTGTCTTTTCCGCTTTTTCTTTCGGTAATGATTTAAATGTAATCCCTAACTGTTCTAAAGACAATCTCTGTTTTTTCATCCAATCTGATAGATCTTTTGCTTCAACCCCGGAAACAGTAAAAAAGGTTGTCATAAACGCCAAAACGAATAAAACCGTCATAAATAACCGTCTGAACAACATCATCTTTTGTTTCATTCTTCCCACTCCTCTCACAATCCTAGTTGTTTCCAACAAGAAGAAGAAATATACAATTGGAAAGCGAGTTTTAAGAAAAGTGAAAAAATTCTGCACAAAAAAAAGCCTTCTTCATTTCAGAAGATGGCTTAGAACATCTGATATCCTCTTTTTCGTAAAGCTTTGATCGTAACTCCAGAAAGCAAAGCGCCTGCCATTCCACTTGCTAAAATGATCATATCAGCTGCCGCTAAAGATGCCACTCGTTCAAATAGATGAGAAAGTGTCGCCACTGGTGCCTCCACATAGCGAATAAGTTTTTCTTTATTTACGATAAAAAGGCAGACAAGAGGATAAATGATCACCATAATCCAAGACATTCTGAGCAACATATTCAACAAAAAACCGATCCCAAAAAACAGGACAAAAAACAAAACAACTGAAATGATGACAAATGGTAAGCTAATCAAACTCCCACCCCCATGTAACCTCTTTTAGTGTACATTGGAGTGTAAACTTGAGTCAATCATTGGAAGTAGAATCTAATGAACTTTCCCAGTTCCCTTACAGTTTTTGCACGTTTCTGTGCCTCCTAGTAAAAGCTGAAAATACCCTTTGCCTAAACAAAATGAACAAGCTGTATCAGAACGATAGTTTAATGCATGATCCATTTGCGACACAACCTTTTCTTAATTTTCTGATAATATTAGCATAAGTGTTGTCAATAATAAAGTAAGATCATATAACAAATTATTTTATGTAAGCGCTTAAAGTCTATCTTTTCTTGTTTTTTCTATTGCTTTCTGCAAGTTTAAAAAAAGGGTGTCATGAAAGTAGTATCTATGAATAAAAAATCGGGGAATTTGCTTGCTTTCCGCAGAAGTCTGGCAATTCCCCCTTGATAAAGGACTTTTTAGACAGTGCCTAAAAATCTAGAAAAACTTAAACTTCCCTTTTTTAAGAACAAGACGTGGTCCCCCGATCAAAAAAAGCGAGCGATTGTCAATCATTTTTTTCATAATGGAAGCAATAGTACCAGTGACTTTTTTGCCATAGGTCAAACCGATGGCATTATACTCGCCAAGTGAAGCAACAGACCCTTTATTTTCAAATGTGAATGACTCTGTCTCTTTGCCACGAATCAATGCAGCAAGATTTTTTGCACAAGTTTCTCCCTGTTGCATAGATATTTGTGCAGTCGGTGGATATGGACGTTCAGTTTTTTTATTGATCATAAGTGAACAGTCCCCAATAACGAAAACATTCTGATATCCTTCCACGCGTAAATCAGGCTCGACCTTAACACGGCCGCGCATGTTTTCAAATCCTGATTGTTCAATGACAGGATTTCCTCTTACCCCAGCAGCCCACACAACTGTGCCCGCTTTAATTTCTTCCATGGCATCATCTTTGCCACAAACAATCCCCTCTTTTGTGCATTCTTTGATAGCGGTACCAATTTTAAATTCAACACCTTTTGCCTCAAGATCATGCACTGCATAATCAACAAGTTCTTGATCAAAACCGGGGAGAATAGATGGTGCTGCTTCTACACAAATTAAACGAACCTTTTGACGGTCTATATCATACTCCTTGCAAAGTTCAGGAACTCGATTTCCCAGTTCTCCTAAAAATTCAATTCCTGTAAAACCTGCACCCCCAACGACAATTGTCAAACGTTCAGGACGTTTTTCGGCTTCTGTTTGATACGTTGCAAATTGATATTCAATATGCTCACGAAGTTGGCGTGCGGAATTAATATTTGTGATTGAAAACGCATACTCTTTTAACCCGGGGATTCCAAAGGTTTCGGGAACTGCACCTAATGCAACAACAAGATAGTCATATGTAAGTTCACCATTTTCCATGATCACTTTCTTTTCTTTTTGCTCAATTAACTTTACTGTATCCTTCACAAAATGAACACGTTGCGGGTGAATCACATCTTTTATCTGGTAGCGGCATCTGTCATGATGTAAAGTCCCTGCACTTGCCTCATGCATCCAAGTTGTTTCATAGTGATAATGATGTTGATTGACAAGAGTAATATCCACTTCATGTATTCCGGTTTTTTTGACAAGTCTTGTGACAGTCATTAATCCACCATAACCTGCACCTAATACGACCACTTTAGGCTTCATCAACGGAATCACATCCACCTTTTCTATATTTTTACTGTTTGAACCGCATAATCAGCTCATTATGAAAAAAGTCTGTGAAGTCGTTATTCTTCCCCAAAAGTCATGAAAGTTTCATAAAAAATTAACATTTTATCTACACTAACATCATAACGATTCAATTTGCCTTTTTCAAGGAATAGGAAAAATCCTGCATACTCGTATTTAATTTATGTGATATGATATAATTAAGAACACTTTTCACTTAGGGGGCATTATGTTGATGCAGGAAGACTCAAAAGTATATGATATAACCATTATCGGAGGTGGCCCAGTCGGCTTGTTTACCGCGTTTTATGGAGGAATGCGGAAAGCGAGCGTCAAAATCATTGAAAGCCTACCACAACTCGGGGGCCAATTGTCCGCTTTATACCCGGAAAAATACATATATGATGTGGCTGGTTTCCCTAAAATCCGCGCTCAGGAACTTGTAGACAACTTAAAGAAACAAATGGAGAAGTTTGATCAGACCATCTGTCTTGAACAAGCTGTTGAAAGCGTTGAAAAACAAGCTGATGGAATTTTTAAATTGACGACAGATCGAGAAATCCATTACTCAAAAACGGTGATTATTACAGCAGGAAACGGAGCATTCCAACCAAGAAGACTTGAGCTTGAATCAGCAGCTCAATTTGAAAATGCCAACCTCCATTACTTTATTGACGATATGAATAAATTCGCTGGTAAACGTGTCGCTGTATTGGGTGGCGGAGACTCTGCCGTAGATTGGGCGTTAATGCTTGAACCGATCGCCAAAGAAGTATCCATTATCCACCGACGCGATAAATTCCGTGCGCATGAACACAGTGTTGAAAATCTTCGCAATTCTAAAGTTAATGTGTTAACACCGTTTGTCCCAGTAGAGTTAGTCGGGGAAGAAAAAATTGACCAACTTGTCATTGAAGAAGTCAAAGGCGAAAGAAAAGAAATTGTTGAAGTCGATGATGTGATTGTCAATTTTGGATTTGTTTCATCCCTCGGTCCTATCAAAAATTGGGGTCTTGAAATTGAGAAAAATTCAATCGTTGTTAAATCTACAATGGAAACAAATATTGAAGGGTTCTATGCAGCAGGTGACATTTGCACATATGAAGGGAAAGTTAAACTCATTGCAAGCGGGTTTGGTGAAGCACCGACCGCTGTTAATAACGCCAAAGCTTATATGGACCCGAAAGCACGTGTTCAACCATTGCATTCCACAAGTATGTTTGAAAATAAATAAAATGAAGGAGCCATTTAAGACGGCTCCTTTTTATTGAAATATATGAAAGTAAGAGAAAGCTGTTCCGAAAAACAACACAATTGTTAATATAGCGACCATACCTGCAACAGTCAAGATGATGCCGTCTTTTATCTGGTCAGCTTTCGACAGCGGTTTTTCACATCCGCATGCCTCACACACCTTAGAACGGTACGAAATCACTGTTTTACAATTTCTGCAGGTTGTTTTTTCTCCCATATCGCACCTCTTTTCTACACCGGGCATTCATTCCCAAAGTGAACTTGTCCAGTATAGAATAACAAATATGCGAATAGAATGTCTTAAGATTCACAAAATATTCTTAAATGCATCACAAAAATCCTTGTTAGGAAGTGACGGTTATGTCTTACTACAACAATCGAAATCAAGAACCTCTGCCAAAAGAAGATACTGAAACATGGGAATGTACAGCAGAGGAATGTAACGGATGGATGAGAAAAAACTTTACAAGCAGTGAATGTCCTTTATGCCCTCTCTGCAATCAAGAAATGAAAAGCGGCAACCGCTTTTTAACATCAATCGCCAACAACACCAGTAATTTGCAGCGGATTTTTAATCGAAAATAAGAGCTTTCCTACCGGCAAAAGCCTTGCTCGATTACGAGTAGGGTGGCTGCTTTTCTTCATAACAAAGATGGAACTCAACTTGATCATTTAACATTGTTTATCTATTTTCCTCTAACTATTCAAGGTAAGCATTTGTAAAAATTTCAAATGTGAAGTATGGAATAGTTATTGAAAATAATCCGATCTCTCCCTTCATTTTTAGCCAATGTGTTTAAAGTTAGGAATGAGTTGACTCATTTAAGTTACAACCTTTTATTTGAGTTCAGTTCATGATTTACTTTACGGATACTTTTGATCATTTGAATAGATGTAAGTGAATTCGACCCATCATTAATTTTGAAAAACCCATAAGCTACTTGCTTATATTCATCTAACATAGCCTTACTCACTTCTAAAAAAGTCTTCAGCATAAAACTCATCACCTAAACAAAATGTCAGATAAATAGGAGATAGAAAATAGACATTTTTAAATATCCAGATGAATTACAAGAAGATTTAAGAGAAAAACCTCTTGAAGAAATTGAAGAGAAATATTTTAAATTTGTTCTAAGCTAGCTGGAACCGTAAGAGCAAATGAAATCAAGAGAGTAAATTTAAATAGCTATAACTTGAAAAATCATTAAAGATTGCAGAAGTCCAAACAGCTAAAGCGATTTACTTTGAATATGATTTAGACATTACTGGGACAGTGCATTTTTTATCTGTGATGTTTATAGAATGCTGATGACTGGGCTTGTGATTGGAACGGGAATTTAGAAGGACCCAGTCTGGAACAGTTCGCAGACATATATGAATTAGATGGTTTTGCTAGCAATGAAGTCGACGATATTTTTAGTGACTAGAGCAGCTATATCATACACTAGAGCGTATGAAAAACGTTCTGACAATGATCATTCAATCGCTTTGTGCATTGCTTTTCATGACCAAGATCTATCATTAGAATAAACTGTCCAAACTTGACTACATAAGTAGGAACATAACGATTTAAATTATAAAACTGGCTCTTATTCTAAAAATAAGTCGTGATATACGAGTTGTTTTGTCTAAAGTTTAATGAGATGAAGTTGAGAAAAGGAAGAAATTATCAGAATTTTTTTAGAATAAATTAGCAATAACCAACTTTATTAAACTTAAGAATGACATAGTTGAGCATACAAGAGAACAATTTTACAGTTGAAGAATGATGAGCTATCTTGCCAATCTAACAAAATCACCATTGTTAAATAGGGAACCCATAAAACGGGTTCCCTAGAACTTCTTGCTGATTCGTAAAGAGATTTTCTGTTCGTTAATTAGTCATGATTATTTTCCACTGCTGATTTAGATTGCCATTATAAGGATTTTGCTGAAGCAATGCTCCATCCTTTTTTGAAGAACCCGCAATTTCAACCGCTTTATTGCTATTTAGGTTCATGATACTCCAATAACCGTTACTTAATTTGATTAACCGGAACTGCTGCGCAGTAGTATTCAGATCCTGCATCAGTTGAATTGCTTCACCATTGTTTTTTGTCCCGTTCCGCACATCCATTACTTTACCGTCCGACGAGCTTACACTTCGTAATTTGTAAATATTCGTGGAATTTCCTACATCAGTAATGACCCATTTCTGCGCAGATGCGTTATTACTAGCCCACTGCTGTAGTTGCAGTCTATTCGTGTTCTTGCCGCCCGGTACATCTATTGTTTTACCAGATGCCCTGTTCACTAGTTTGTACGTTGATCCTGATTTAATCCCGTTCCATACACCGTTCCACGGTTGCAGTTGTGCTCTCTCGTAATACCAATCGAAGATGAATCGTGCCATACCATCACGCGAAGCATCACCGTCATACTTGAGGCCGGCAGTCGGGTCAGCAAAAGAGCTTCTCATACCACTTTCTAACAAGAAACCATTCATATGTACAGCTATGCTGACATTACCTGACGATGAAAAAATTGATTTTGTGTTTTTACCAAAACCTTCACTCGTACCATTAAATAAATCCCAGTACGAAGGATCTCCAGACTTCTTCTTAAACCACGTGGTTTCCGTAATGTTAATCGGGTACTTATCCGCACAAGGTTTGATATTCATATTCCATTGCTGTAGCAGTTTTGAGTAATTGTCATGTGCACCATACCCAGGGTACCAATGGACCGCATATCCAAGATTGTTTAATGGATCTTTAAGTGGATGTGATGCGGAAAGCTGATAATATTGATCCCATCCAAGTCCTGCTGCCCAGATCACATTATCTGCACCCTTGCTGCGAATTGTTGAAATAATTGAGTTTTGGAAATTTCTCAAAGAGTTCCAAAAGTAAACAAAATTGGCATCTGAAGGATTACCTCCCCAGCGACCGTTTGCATGAGATAAAACCGGTTCATTAATCAACTCAAACATAACATTATCTGCACTTTTAATTTCTGGCTGGGAAGCGAGATAACCCCAAATTTGCTTGAATTTATCTAGATTCGCCTGTGTTGTCGCCTGATTATCCTTTAATGTAAAGTCGAGGCCAATCGTTACATAAAGACCTTTCGTTCTGGCATATTTGATATAGGGAATAAGGACATTTTTCGTATAGGCCTTCAGTCCAGCAAAATTGTAAGTACCAGCTGCTACATCTCCCATATCTTCCCGGTCGATGAATAGTCGAACCTGATTCATATACCAACCATGGTTATTTCCATAACGAGGTGAGGTATTAGTAAAGGTATCAGAGATATCTTTTAAATACTCCAATACAGCTTTATGTCGGTTCCCACCATTTTTATTTAAATAGTATTTGCTATTCTGGTAGGTCCAATAGGATCCAGAAGGTTGATGCCACCCGCTTAATTGAACTGGTTGACCGTTAGTGTTGACAAGCTGATTGCCGCTGACATGAAGCTTTGACATTTGCATACCTGACCAAGCTTTTGCCGGTGTATAGGATGGTATCAATAACGCCAATAACGTAATGAAAACAACTCGTTTGATGATTACTCCGATTTTATACATTATTTAACATCTCCTATAATAATGATTAATACAATACCCTTCTCAACCGGTTTTTGTATTTTGATGGTCCACCTCCTCAGAGAATTGAATAGACTGCGCATAACAAAACGATTACGTAGTAACTGTTGTACTTTAGCTACTATAAGTCATTAACATTCAATATTTTTCTAGCATTATCCTCTTATACATAGAAAATTAAGCTCATAAACAAGAGAATAGTCCCAGATTCAAAAATTGTGTAAGTATTTATTACGGTCAAACAATCAAGAACTCCAATCTACTTCCACACTTAATGCCCATTCGTACAGGTAGTCTAATTTGAGTATATTGATGATACAGTCGATTAGGTTGGCGTCTTTTATGTTGTCATTTTTTATGGAATACTGAAATTTTTTTCATTTTTTTGTCTATTTCCCCAAAAACTGTAGTAATATATTTACAAATAGGAAATAAAAAGGGAGAGGTGGAAATGGAGCAATTAATACCCTCATCGAAAGTCGGAGTCAAAATTCACGAATGGTATAAAATGGTGAGACAGTTTAGTGTTCCAGATGCGGAAGTCTTAAAAAGTGAAGTCGAAAAAGAAATTCATGAAATGGAAAAAGATCAGGATCTACTCCTTTATTATCAACTAATGTGTTTTCGTCACCAATTAATGTTAGACTATTTAGAACCTACAGAAGAACGGAAAAACAGGCCTTCTATTGAAGAGTTGTTACACCAAATTGAAGAGCCGCGAGAAAATCTAAATGGGCTTCTTCAATATTACTCGTTCTTTTTTAGAGGAATGTATGAGTTTGAGCAAAAACAATATATCTCCGCGATACAGTTTTATCGCAATGCTGAAAAACAATTATCATATGTTCCTGATGTGATAGAAAAGGCGGAATTTCACTTTAAAATTGCAGAGGTATACTATAATATGAAGCAGAATCATGTCTCGATGTATCACATATTAAGAGCCTTAAAAATTTATAAAAATCATGAACTATATACGGTTCGGAGAATTCAATGCCTGTTCATTATTGCGGGAAATTATGACGACTTTAAGTGTCACGATAAAGCTTTGCCACACCTCAATTCTGCCCTCGAGTTAGCAAAACAGCAAAAAAATCAGCGTCTGATCAGTTCTGCTTATTTCAATTTAGCCGACTGCTATGACTGTATGGCAGATGTAGACACTGCTGTTAAGTATGCAGAAAAAGCTGTTAAAATCAATATTGAGGAAAAATATGATAATTTACCACATTCTTTATACTTTTATACCCACTTACTATTTAAACAAAAAAATGATAGATATGCGGTTGAAATGCTTCAAACAAGTCTAGAAATAGCCAAAAAATATGATGATCCTCTACATACTTCTCTTTTAGAATACTTAAAAGCATTATATCTTTATTCATTAAATAAAAATTTGATTTTAAAGATTTTTAACTACTTAGAAGACAATAACATACTTTCATATCTGGAAGAATTTTCACTTGAAGTTTCTAACCATTACCTAAAGCGAGAGGATCACAAAAACTCTAATGAGTTTCTGTATAAAATGATCTATGCACAAACACAAATAAAAAAAGGTGACTGTTTATATGAGTATTAAAAACTGGAACTTAGCTTTAAACAAACTTACCAAGTCTCTTTCAGAAAACATTCGTAAGGAAACGTCCTGTATTTGGGGCGCTTCCGCTTTCTTCGAATGATTCGTTCTTCTGACAAAATCAAAACGCCTCCTAACGTACGGTTAAATACGTAAAGAAGCGTTTTATAAACGAGTAGATATGCGATTTCCAAATGGTTATATACGCAATCCTATTCGGGATAAATACGTAACCCCTTTGTCTAACTTATCGATTCACTGAACACTAGCACTCCTCAGGTGTACCAGTATTCTTCGCCGTCCGAAATGAAGAGCCACAGCCACATGATGCGATGGCATTCGGGTTGTCGATGGTAAATCATTCGATCAGTTTACGGTAGATGAAAACCGCGCCATATCAACGTTTGTGAATAATTTGCGCGATTGTTATTATTCGAAATGGTTGTTAATGCCGCTCTTCCATAGCGACGAATCTCGTTAACACCATGATACCCAAACTTCCCCGGTCTGGCAAGCGTTGCTATGCGTAAATTAACAAAAAAAAAAACACCCCATCCAACGAAGGACAGGGAACGTACTCATACCTCATTCACCTCGCATGTAATTTCGAATTGTAATTTTCTTGCCTTGTTCCGCACTAACTGCGCTCTCTGTCACGCGTCCAAGTTCTTCGCTATCAATTACGAGAACATTTTCGATAACGATCGGCTGTTGTTGTTGCGTCCGATCTACTCCGTTAATTGTTCCGGACTCTTCAATACCAAGTGATCCGGCACTCATCGCTACGCTTGGATTAAACGTATTAGATTTCGGATTGATGACGGCTGCGTTTGCCATTTCGGTTGCTGCTGACTTAACTGCACCGATATTCCTTTCGATACCAACCGCAAGACCCAACGGTAAGAATTTACCGATTTCATCACGGAACAGGCGAGATGGCGAGTGAATACCGAAGAAAGATTTAATATCGTCCGTCATATCGCTTACGAATCCACCGATTTTTTCACCGATCCAGCCCGCCATCGAATTAATTCCATCCCATAATCCGCGTATTAAATCGGCTCCGGCGTTGAATAATTCGGTTACGTTATCTTTTACGGCTCCGGCGAGTTGGACGACGATGTCGATCCCCGTTTGCAGTAATTGCGGAATGATCTGAATGATTCCGCGTATTAGCGCTTCGAGGATTTGAATGCCTGCCGATAGGATTCTCGGTAAATTACTAATTAAAGCTTGAACTATAGTAACAATTAGCCGGAGCGCCGCACTTATCAACCGCGGTAGATTGCTAATGATTCCAGTAACTAAAGACACAAGCAACTGAACACCGGCGGCTATAATTTTCGGTAGATTTGTGATTAAAGACTGTGCAATTGTAACGACCAAATAAATCGCCATTTGAATTAACTTAGGCAACACGCTAACAATTCCGCTTACTAACGTATTTAAAATTTGAATACCCGCGTTAATAATGGTCGGCAAATTCGCGATCAAAGCGTTAACTAGCGCAGTAATCAACTGTAAAGCCGCCGTTATCAACATCGGCAACACTTGAATAATTCCGGATATCAAAGAGTTTAGTATTTGGATTCCGGCCTGTATGATCATCGGCAAAAGCGTTATGATCGTATTAAGTAACGTTGTCAATAGCGTTGTCGCCGTTTGGATGATCGAAGGTAGTGCCGTAACTAATCCCTGAATTAACGACGTAATAATTAAAATTCCCGCACCAATAATCGTAGGAAGTAACGTTGTAATCGCTTGGATTAACGTATTGATTATTTGCGTCACACTCGCCAAAATATTAGGCAACGCTTGAGTAAATCCGGCAAGTAACCCCGTTATAAGTTGAACGCCCGCTTGAAGAATTATCGGCAGGTTTTTAACTAGTCCATTTACTAAATCGTTTACAATTTCGACTGTCTTTTCGAGAATAACCGGCATATTCTGCTCCATACCTTTCGCAAGAGCCGGCAAGTATTTAGATCCTGCGATGATTATTCCTGGAACCCCTCCGACCATCATACCGATAATATTCGGAATAAATTGTGCCAATCCCGAAAAGTCTCCGTTAAATGCGTCAGTAACTACCTTCTTTAAATCGTCAAATGCCCCACGAATGATCGCTACTCCTTTTACGACCACATTCGCAACCGATGGCGGTAGTAGCTTGTGTAAAGCGATTGATCCTTTCGTGAAATCACCGGTCAAGGTTTCCGCAAGTCCTTTAAACAGCGCTTTCAATTTCTCGACTACTGGCGATACTTTTCCGCTAATTGCGTTACCTAAAGCCGTTATTTTCTCTCGAATGACGTCGCTATGTTTATAAGCGTAAGCAAATGCGACACCAAGCGCGATGACCGCCGCTGCGATTAGAGCGAATTGCCCCATCGTTAGAAGTAGCGCTCCGCTAGTTACTCCGAAGGCTGCGGCTAGAGCGCTTAGACCGGATACAATGGACCCGACTGCTACAACCGCCATTGCAGATAACGCAATAAAGCCCGTTAATCCGGTTACAACTGCGGCCGTTACAGCGACAAACTTCTTTGTTCTATCGCTTAGATTATTGAACCAGTTCGTTAATTCCGCAACTTTATCCGCTGCGGCTGCAACATAAGGAGCGAGTTGATCTCCTATTTTCGTCGCGAAAACATCGAGCGCACTAGCTAATCGTTTAAGGGAGCCGCCGATCCCCTCCTGCATTTGCTTCGCAGTTTTAGCTGCTGAACCTCCGGAATTCTCAAGCTCTTTTGTAAACTTACCGAGAGCGTCAGGCCCCTTCGAAACAACCGCCATCATTCCGGTTACTGATTCCGTCCCAAAGATTGTCGACAACGCTGCCGCCTTTTGCGAGTTAGACATGCCGACCATGCCTTTCTGTAGCTGGCCGATGATGTCCTGTAATGATCGAAAATTACCGTGTTGATCAGTCGTCGTTACGCCGAGTTCCTTTAACGTATTGGCGGCTTGTTTTGGTGGCTTAACTAACCGCAGTAAAGACGCTCTCAAGGTGGTACCGGCCTGACTTCCGTCCAAACCTGCGTCAACCATAATACCCGTTGCGGCAGAAAGTTCCTCTAAAGATATGCCGAGTTGTGCCGCCGGCCCCGCTGCGTATTTTAAAGCGTACTGCATCGATTCCATACCCGCGGCTGACTTATTTGCTGTCATTGCTAAAACATCGGCTACTCTTCCGGCTTCACTCGCTTTCATGTTAAAGGCGTTCAATGCTGACGTAATTGTGTCGCTTGTTAAAGCGAGATCTTCTCCGGAGGCTTCTGCCGCTGCAATTATTCCGGGCATAGCTCCTATTACTTGGTTTGCGTCAAAGCCTTTCGCAGCAAGTTCCGTCATAGCTTCCGCCACCTGAGACGATGTCATCGTAGTTGTAGATCCTAGATCAAGCGCTGCATCTCGCATCTTTTGGAAGTCACTACCGGTAGCACCCGCAATCGCGCCGGCTTTTCTCATAGCCGTATCAAATTCCGCTGATCTAGCAACGGTAGCAGAAAGACCGGCAGCCATTCCGGCAGATGCTGCGCCGAATCCTAACGCGATCGATCGACTCATGCCTACTACTCCCCGTCCAAAAGACGACAGCCGTGATTGTGCCTCCGACAAAGAGCGCGTTAGATCAGTAATCGTGGCGCCTATTCGAACGTTAATACTATGATCCGCCATTATTCACTGAACCTTCTCTCGAACTCGCTGTATAAACGTGCGGCTTCCATTTCTAATCGTTGAGCTTCGGCGTTTTCTCTTCGGTACAGATGATCGAAAGCTTTACCGAATTTTTCGAGAGAAGCAATTAATAAATCGACTTGTTTCTGGTCGCTTTCTGTAAAAGTCATTCGTTTGAGCTTGCGAGCATTACGGTTTGCTAGATTCCTAGCGCGTTTCATTTCGTTTAGGAATGCTTGTCCATAATTTAACTTTTCTAATTTTGGTTTGATTTCGTTGTCAAATTTCTCCGTTACCTTTAACGCGATTAAATTTGCTTGACGTAAGTTGTTCATTTATCCGATTCCCCCCTTTAAAATAAAAAGGCGCCCCAATAATAAGGACGCCCCACCTCATGTTTATTCAATTTCCCCTCTGTCCCAAGCACTGTATATTTCATGATCAATAAACCCATATTTATTAGGGCCCGAATCTCTATTAGTGTAGATTGGGCGGTGAATGGAATACCTCGGATCAAATTCTTTTGCAACTCGGTCACTTGCGCCAACCTCACGCACAAGATCTCTATACTTTTTATTTCCATCAATCTTCAGAAAATCATGATAAGCCTTTGCGGCTTCTAGATATTCTTTTTTCGCTGCCGCAATACGTTCAAGTACCGAATCTTCTTTCGCATCTTTATTAGCATCAATCTCTTTTCGTGCCATCTGTAAAACTTCTAATATTAATGTATTTGCCTTTTCCGACTCGGTATAAAAAATACTGTTTGATCGTTCACTCGCACCGCTTACCTCTAGTCGAAGTTCAGCGACTTTTTTTCGTGCTTCTTTTTCCACCGCCGCGTTTTTGGCGTTTGGCTCGTTGGCGAGAACCTCGACCGCGGTTTTCAGAGTTTCCTCTGCTACTTCTAGCTCTCGGACGACTTTCTCGTTGTACGCTTTAATATTCGCTTCTCTTTTTGCCTGTAATTCCTTTTGCGTATGGATTTCTTTAACCTTATCTTTTAATTCCTTTGAGAATTCAAAAGCCATTTATAAATCTCCCCTTATCTTATTGTTTTTTTCCAATCAAAAAAGCGACTGCAAAACGTCTGCCATCGCCCTTGAATCGTCTTATTCTTTTCCAACTCGTCTAATGCATTATCTAATGTTGATACTTCTTGCCATGACGCGTCATCTCCGCTAAAATTACTCGCAGCCAGTTCATATGATGCAAATCGTTTTAATAGCCGTTTGGTGGTCTGACAAAGCGCTGGATTTAATGGCGAACTAACATCGATTATTTCAAAAATAACCGGCTCCATAAACAGCTGATCAGCAACGATTTTTAATGATACGATTCCCTCAGTCTCCATGGCTGCCGATCTCAAAGCTCTTTGTAGAGCAATATAACCGCAATAAGTATCATCATTACGCCGTTTTCCTATTGCGACAAATGTTCCCGCAGAAAGCTGACCTTTGTAGTTATGAAGTGTATACGAGTAAATAGTCGATCTATCATCGCCAGCCTTCGTAATATATAAGGTGTAGTTCATTCGGACATCTCATTTTCTAACGCTTGGATTCGCGTGTCTATTTTCGTTAGTTCCGCCGCCTCACGGCCTGATCCAGCGTATCCTTTATAGTTCGTTTTCTTTTCTTCATATAAATTCCGAAGTTCCTGCACGGTCATCCCCTCGTAAGGATCAGAAGGACGACCGGCCTCATAATCTCCGTTTGCTATTTCCGTATACAAACTTACAACCGCTCGCTTTGCTTCCTTGTACTCGCTTTCTGTAATCGTACGGAAAGGCTTTAGTGTTCCTTCGTATTTGATCACCGTTTGTTTTGCATCAATTAGCTGCCGTTCTAGCTACGCCCTTTTTTCTTTCCATTCACTCATTCAAATTCCCCCTCAATTCTATTCGTTCTCTCCGCTTTCAATAGTTCGGATTCATACTCATCAACTGGCGTTTTTACTGTTCCCTCGATTACAAAGGCGTCTTTTGCCCCATAATGATAAGCCGAATCTGCTGCCGAGTTAAAAAGTGATCGACGAAACTCAAGATCGGTAAACTCATCGCCACGGCTAACGGTTGACAACACAATCACACAGCCGTCACGATCCATCACCTTATATGTGCCGTTTTCAGTATCCAGTTCGATAAACGCAACACCATCCGTCAATAATTCCGTATAACCGCCGTCTTTTGGTTCGCGAATATATGTCGTTTCTGCGGTGCCGTAATCCCCGTAATGATCGACCATTTTTAAGACGCAGTACATTCCGACTCCCCCTTTTCGTAAACGATCTTCGCTTCTTCTTCGTTATCCCAAGATTCTAGTACCGCTTGTGATAAAGCTAGATCCCTGCTGCGACCGGAAAATCTGCGAGTAATTTCACCTGTTTCGCTGTCTATCGTAAGGACTTCGGTCAGCTTAACGACTATCAAAACATCATACAAAAATAACTCTCCTTTCGGTGCAAAAATCGCATTCTAATAGTAATACAGCCGGATGCCGTTTTTTGCATTTATAAACCTTGTCATATCAACGTTTACAGGCGTCTAAATCGTCATTCTCTTCCTTTGTCTATTACGATACTTGCGATTCCTGCGTCGGCTATTTTCCTTTTCATTCTCAAGCGCACACCCAGTACAGAATAATTGTCGGTTATTCTTGCGACTATATCGATGGCCGCAACGTTTGCATTTCCCCGTCCTGTTGGACTTGTTCCTTAACGGATGATCGCCGGGTAAACATTCGAGATATTCCCGCATTAAAACTGGATCAGCCGGCAGAATGTTTCTCATGAAGTACGGGCAGACATTGCCCTGCGGTGAATCCGTTTTGATTTCAACGGTACACAATCCGCAGCGTTGAAGATCGCAGGCGCCGCCGCTTTTGTAGTTGGCGCAATGAGTGCGGGCAAGGCGGCCGAGCTTACTTCGTGTCGAGCTAATCTTACGTTGATTCACTTTACAACCTCCGTTTGCGCGTAGAATTCAAGAAGGCTAATCTGTAGCACCATAAAGCCTCCAAATAAAAAAAAACACCCTCCGCCCGTTAGCGAGCATCATCGGATGTTATATAAATATATTTATCTGAAAAGTACCTTTATCGCATCTAGCTCTCTAGCTGGACCGCCAAAAACTACGTTAGGATTAACAATCACAATCTTTTTTCTTTTGTCATTAGGATCGGACGGCAACCAAAAAACCGGCTTACCATTCAATTTTACACTCTCCAAGGTCTGTCTTAGTTTATTTGTATCTTTATAATCAAGTAAGGTGGCTAGTTTATCTAAGTGCATTTTATTAAGTCGTTCCGTGTCTGACTCATCTGGATTGAAACAAACAATATTTGTTTTCAAATTCATAAACGGAAGAATCATATAAACAATTGACAACTTTTTTGCAGCCCGACCACTATAATTCTCATATAGCTCCCGAATTGTCTTTCGATACACTTTTATTCGAGGGGACTCTGTAGCTTTCCCCCGGATTTTCCCGCGATGGAATAGAAAAGGAGTCAACTCGATAACACCTTCGTTATTCTCTTTAAGGATATCGACCGCCGTCATCCTCTTAAAAAAATCTCGAAAGTTATTAGCGCTCAATCCAAGAATCTTTTGAAGGTCAGGCTTATCGATCTTTCGCCCGTTGTCATGAGAAAGCTTCTGACTCCCAAAACCAAAAAATGTAGCGATAAACATTAGGCGCGCCAGATCGGATTCTTTGACAGTTGTATAATCGTCCAAGAATAATTTGCACGTTTTATAAAATGCCCACGTAAAACCGCCATTCTCTGCGTCATGCCCTCCTGAGTTCCTTGTTACTCTATAGCCTTCATTCGAGCGTCCTGACGTTTTGGGAATTACTTCAAAGTAATTCGATACGTCGTTCCCTTCCCCGTCGTAAATCCTCCCATCTTCGAGCTTTCCGTTCTCTTTTAAGTCAAAAAATCG
Organism: Bacillus sp. WMMC1349; assembly: GCF_013155385.1. Classification (GTDB taxonomy): domain Bacteria; phylum Bacillota; class Bacilli; order Bacillales; family Bacillaceae; genus Bacillus. Next base: position 2,990,209 of record NZ_JABJUQ010000007.1, read on the forward strand.
CTTTTTTGCTCTTGGTGTTAGTCCTTTCCAAGCTCTCTGTTCATCCAGCAGACTTCCCATCTTCGAACATCCCCCTTAATAATTGAATAGTTTCCATCTTCTGCTCATCTAGTGAAAATGCTTCATTAATTTTTTTAATAGTCCTACCCGTAATACTTCTTTCTCCCCTCTCAATCATAGTAATTAATTGGCGCGAACATCCCAAACAGTCAGCAAATTCGGTTTGCGTCATCCCGTAGGCAAGACGAATCATCCGTAAAGTATTTGGAGTCATTTTCATCTCCCTTTCATTTGTTTTCACTTGGACACATATACAGAAAAAAAATACACCACTTCCAAATTAAGTGGTGCAGAATACTCCCTCATAATACATAGATAACTACGGACAAAAAATATGCGTAATTATCGATAAGATATCGTAATTATTTCCGTTAATTTACGTAGCTTTACGTCCTTCTATAACGTAAGACAGCATACGGAGGTAAAAGTTGATATACTATCGTTATTTTAACGTGATACTTTCGTATGTTTTAAAACCTAGCGCCCACTCCGTCGCTATCGCTCCTCCGTGTCCGCGGATATTATTAAGACCTTTATCGCGATACAATTATTTATACAATATTCATGGTTGCGTTTCTGCGGGACGGAGTGAAACGTAGTTCCCGCTAGTCTTCGATTTCAGAAGACTAAGAAGTGATTGCGGACTCAAAATCGCTGTATTCCTTGCGGCTGTAAGCGCCAACCCCATTTTTTATTGTACGAATAAAGTCGTGTTTTTTGCCGATTTGTACGAATAAGATCGTGTTCATTATCAATTACGTTTTTGTAATTGAGAATTAAGCGATAATAACCCGTCTAATCTTCGTTTCATCCTTCTATTACGTAAGACAGCATTCGAAGGTGAAAACGGAAGTCCCAACACCCTCCCATCAAGAAAGACAGTATATCGATATGAAAGTCACTATATTCGTTAAATCCTTCTACTACGTATAGACAACTGCGCAGGCAAAAGCGGAAGACCCCTATGTTACACGTCCTCACAATACATAGATAACTGTGAACAAGAAACCGGAAGTTGTTCTCATAATGTATAGCCAACTAAGAGGGCATAAGTTGACAACAAAAGGTTTAATTATGATGGCGAGTTTAAAATACCCTGCTTTTTCGGTGCTTTTTTGGCCGTTTACCCTGCTTTTTCAGTGCTTATCAAATCGCCCATAACCCTTAGAATACCAACGGATACAGCCATTTTTGTTTGATCTAGGATATCTATATCAGTTATATTGCTTACCGAAAACCATAACGCAACAAGAGGAAACGAATAGGGAATCAAGCCCTAGCGCCCTCATTCGCTTACGCTCATTCGAGCGCACCACTATTTCTTAAAAGATGAATCGCGATAAAGGTATTAAAGGTAATAATTAATATCTGCGAACAACGAAGCCACGGTTTTGTGGCGAAGTTGGGCGCTATGTTTTAATACACATGAATATATACACAAGCTAAAATACGCAGCGTTATATCATTTATAATAAAATAGACGGACCTGTCAGCCCGTCAATATTCAAATAATGTCCGATAATCTTAGAGACGAATTGAGTTGTTGCCGCAACCGTTCGTCTTGTTTTATTTTCCTCTGCAAACGTTCGCCCACCCGATCGAGTCCTAACGAATCTTTAAGCGAGCCAAGCCGACACAGCTCTCCTTTAATCGTTCTGCGGCGCTGTAATATGTCCTGAAGCCCCTTCGCCAAGTAATAACCGCGAACCACATCGAACTTTCCTTTCTCTATCTCGTGATACTGATCCGACAGTTCTCGATCGACTTCCGACTGTGCCGCTCTCAATCTATCAAAATCGCGTTCTATCTCGGCAGCGAGTGCCTTTAAATGATCGAAATGGATTTCGGCTAGTGATCGGTTATCTTTCTCTTTGCGAAACAAGTTCATTCCGTTTACCTCCTTTGTCATATTAGGTTTCCATTTTCGTCTATTAATTCGTAGCCTAAGGCAGACAACGCTAGCTTAAATCCGTATCGATAAATGATAACTTGGCAGCTCGTCATCCAATCCATACCGTCCATATCTTGATAGATCGATATGATTTCATCGATCTCATCTGCGGAAAGTTCTACTTCACGGCCAAAACGACGTCTTATTTTCATGCCGGTTTCACCTCCTGGCTTCCGAATAGTTTTCGTGCTGTTTTTTCGCTGATCTCCGCACAACCATAAAAGGCTTTTCGTGATACTTCCGGTAATAGCTTCTGAAATTCCTCCGGATTTAGATTGACGAATTGGTCGTCTGAACCTGCGCGATAGACGTTAAACCATCCGACGACTGTTTTTCTGTAATAAACGTTCATTTTGTTACCTCCTTTAATTTTCCGCCAAGGTGCGCCAAAAGCTCGATTGTGTTCATATTCGCGACTGTCTCGATATCCATTACCGAATTAGAAACGTATGGTAAATCGTAAATTAATTCTGCACGTTCACCGATTTCCAGACCGTTAGAGCCGTGATATAGTCGATAAAGAGTAAGCCATTCTTCGTCTATATAGAATACATAATCGTGGCCTACGTTAAGCACCTGTACCTTTTCGCGGACTTCTTCGCCAGTATCCGAATAAACAAAAACGTAATCTACCGTCATACTTTGCGGTTGTTCCTTTGCGTCAATCCAATTTAAATCGGTCATTTAGACACCTCTTTTACTTCTGTAGTAAAACTTCATGAGTTAATAATATTACTCCAGAAGTTAAACGTCAATAGTTTTTTTGATGTTTTATAAAAAAATGTTTTACTACTGGCGTTTAACTTGTATAATACGAGTAAAATCAATTGTATGGAGGACCAGTTAAAAATGAGTTTTAAATTTAATTTGAACGATATACTGGATGAGCTAGGTATTACAAAAAATAAATTAGCGGTTGAAGCTAAAGTGAGGCCTGCTACTATAGGAGATCTTTGCGAAGGAAAAACGAAAAGATTAGAACTTGACACCATTGAAAAAATTCTAGATGTATTAAACCATCTTTCAAAAGCTCGACCGTATACAATAGACAACATTATTCTTTACCAGCCAGACAGCGATAAACAGATGGCTTAACCTAGGTTAATATACCTAATCCAAAAGATTCATTTGCTTCTCTTATAAAAGTGATAAACTTTTCATTGGATGTCATTTTTATGTATTAAAAAGGAGAATGCAATGAAAACACTTGATGTTAAAGCGTTGCGTGAAGGAATCGATAAAACGCTTGACGAATTAAAAGATCAATCTAAAAAAATCGCCAAAATCAAAAAGAGCGTTGACGGTATCGTAGCCTTAGATGACGCTTTAAAGGGAAAGGGCGGTGAGGCGATTCGGAATTTTTATGAGGAATGTCACACCCCTTTTTTGCGGTTCTATGATTTGTTTATCGAAGAGTACACATCAGCACTCAAGAAAATCAAAAAATCGCTAAAATCACTAGAATCTCATGATGATGGATTGATCTCACAACATTTTCTCGAGAAAGACCTTGAAGACGGTTTAACTAAAGCCGACAAAGAAACGAAAAGCATGGTTTCCTCAACGAATGACGTTATCAAAAGAGTCAAACATATTGTCGATTTACCCGAGTTGGACGATAGTGATTTTGATAAGCATCAGAAACAAGCGCTGAAAGAGATCAACGACACACTTGAAAAGCTAAACACATTCGACAGAGAGCAATCAAACGAGTTGAAGACAGCTTCAAACGATCTCGAGACGATGAAAACTTACATGAAAAAACTTGGGAAGATGTATACGTCAGGCCCAAGAATTGAGATTAATACTTATAAAAAAGGATCAATTTTGGAATCTGAGGAAAACATTTCAAACCACACACTTATGGACCAGCTTGATCCAGAAAAAAAGGTGGATAGGGATGCTACTTCGGCTATTGTAACAATGCTGAAAAAATTGGAGGAGACAGATCATTTTACTTTTGATACAGTAATGAGGGACAAGGATGAGATAAGGATTCATCACAAGATTCATGAAAATGATAATCCTTTAATGGGCCCTCTACAGAAAGGACCCGTTGTATATCCCAAAAAATTAGATGACATCCGGGTTATTGATGGTAAGCTATATAATGTTAAAGGGTGGAAAGTAGCCACAGATATTGATGTCCCAGACGAGTTAGTTACAGATCATTCAGACCCAAACTTTATTGGTGGCAGATACTATATATATGAAAATGGCCAGATTGTACGTAAGTATAAATCAAACGGTAAAGAAGTAGTGGAGGTAGTCGATAGTATTCCAAATTCTAGAGGTGCTGCATCAGCCAAAATAAATGACTCATTCTTCGAAGGAACACCATTGGAAATTTTAGAATATCTTAACTTGGGCAATGCAGCTAGAACTCTTACGACGAAAGCAATAAAAAGGACTGGAAAAGCATTAGAAAAAAACGCTGAAAAGATAATAAAAAAAGAAATGAAATCAAGCATTAGTAAAAGTGCTGGTAAAATTGATGATTTTGGACAAAAAGGTTGGAATCTAAGCATAAGTGGAACAAAAATTGCTGGAAGAAAATATTCCCGACACGCTTTAGAAAGAATGGCACCAAAAACTCCTGAGGTTAAAGCGAATTTGACAAGTAGAGCAATAAAAATAGCCATAGAGAAAGGATATAAACCAAAATCAAAAGAATACCTAAATTTCATTAAGGAATATGTCGATCCAAGGAATGTTCCTCCATCTGTTATTGAAAATGCTATAAAGAACGGAAAAAAACTGTCTGGAAAATATAAGGGAACATTTACCCGCGAAACAAAAGATGTCAAAGTAGTTTTAAATGAAAATGGAGATGTTATTACAGTAATGCCAAAAACAATAAAATAGTTTTAAAGGAGTCAATATAATGTTTATAAAGTATGATGAGTATGATTTACTAGAACTTTTTGAGAGCGAGCCAGTCAGTATAGCTGATGATCCACGGGCCGGTGAATTTATTTATACTTATAAAGATAATCAAAACTTCAAATTAATTTTAACGCTGGATGTTTATCAGCTAACTTGTAGCATAGATATAACCTACAATGATTTCACAGTATTTTCAGGAGATTTTCAAAACGTAACTAACATTAAGAAAGTTGAAAATTTTATGATTATAAATATTGGAGAAGAAGAGAGAATAAAAGTAAAATTCACTAAGCAAGTTGGAGTCGAATTACTCTAAGCTTTTGATGTGTTAAAAAATACACATTCTAACAATAACCTAAAAATGAAGCCAATTTTCTTTTGCATTTTTTTAAGGCCCTCTCTGGGGCTTTTTTTCATTATTTCAATAACACCTCAAGCTTCGTCTTCGTCTTCGGCCCATAAATACCGTCCGCAGCTAGTCTATGCATAAGCTGGAACCGTCTAACCGCATCTTTTGTTTTAGGACCATAATAACCATCAATCCAGTTATTCTTCACTCCTTTGTGCTGCACAAGTACTTCTTGAATCTACCGGACAGCTTCCCAAAGTGATTTTTTAAAACACGCATTTAAAAACCGCCTGGCGAACCGGCTCAGCTATTGACATCCCCCCGGCATAAAAAAAAAAGACACTGCCTTTATAGCTGCGCCTTCCGTTCGCGGTTACGTCTTACTAACGTTGCTTTACTAATGCCTGTCATCCGTTCTACCTCGGTATATGAGTACGTAGCAAGTAAGTCGAGAGCATGGTCGATCTGTCGCTTGCTAAACTTACGCGGTCTGCCTTCGCGAAAGTCATCACGTTGCTTTGCGATGACCTTTCCTTCTTGCGTGCGCTCTACGATCATATCCCGTTCAAACTCAGCGAACGCAAAGAATATATTTCGAATTAGTTTCGATGCTGGACGATTATCCATAACACCCATATTTAGAATATGTACACGTACACCTTGATCAATAAGTTCTCGAACTAACTCGCTTCCTTGCGTGGCACTGCGAGCAATACGATCCAGTTTCGTTACAACTAACGTGTCACCCTCTTTTAGCTTAGCGAGTAGTCCCGTAAATACTGGTCGGTCTGTTATTGTACCCGTAAAATGTTCGCTCAATAACTCGTCGCAACCTTCCGCCTCTAGTGCTGTTACTTGCGCTTCTAAATCTTGCCCCGCCGTTGATACCCGCGCATACCCATAAACGGTCATTTTTATCCCCTCATTTTTGATTATATGTTTTGATTACGTTCAATAGCTTGATACTATCACACCGTCAAAACATAGTCAATTCTTATAAGTTTTGATTACGTTTAGAACTTTACACGCATAACATATTGAACCGTAATAAATCGTAAATATTCCGCTTTACTTCTATAATATTGTACACACACTTTATCGATGTTATAACGCATTCAAACGTCAAGAATCGTAAAATGATCGAGGGGTCGCGCGTGGGAAGGCCGAGGCTTGTAACGAATCTCGCAATCTATTCCGGCCTTGTAAGCGAATTGTATTTTCGATTCAAATTCCGCCCACTGCTCCGGATCAATCGATGGATTCTGATCATGAGCCCGATTCATTTCCGACTTAATCCGTCTTAGCCGCGCGACGTGCTCCGGTAAAAATATCGACGTCCATTTCTTCGTTCCTCTATCGCGTAATGTCATTCGCTTTATACTCCTTTAGACCTATAAAATAAATCGAGACTAAAGTATATTACGAACAAACGTTCCCATCAATTAATTGTATAGCGAAATTTACAACGTTCAATCTATTCAGCTTCGAGGAACGTTTCGAACTCCGCCAATATTCCACGATTTTCACGGGCTTTTAGCGTCCATGCGGCTTGTCGGAAGCTAGCGTATAGGTAGTCGTCAAAGCGTCTAATTTTTCGCTGTTTTCGTTTGAGAATCGCTGCATAGCCGCCCGTTTTTCTGATTGTTTGGCTTCCGGTTTGCGACTTCTTAAAATCAGAGAATAAAGTCCCGGCTCGTTAACCACTGTAAGTTCTTGCGTTCCACCAAGGGTGTCGGTTAAAGCTACCCCCTTTTCGTCATCATCCAGTCTGGAAAGGGCGTCACGATTGTTTTTAATTTCTAATACATCGCAGACATCTTTTGCAACAAACCAAGGTTCACCGTCCTTAACGACTGTTCTGACCTGTTAATACAACGATATGAGCTAATCGCAAATTGCGAAGACTAAAAACTGCTCGAAGACCTTCCCGTCTCACTAACGTACGAAATCGCTCGCCCGTCCGCAGAGTCAACCGAGCCGAAACGTCCTGTCCTTCTGATTACCGGCTAGGAACACGTCAGCTCATCAAAACGCGTTTCATATAGACGATCTAACATTCGATCTAATACACCGTTATAATATCCGGCCAGATTTCGGATACTCTTTCGTTTTGTTGCGATAAACGTCTGACGAACGGCCTCCCGTCCTATTTCTTTAAGTGTTTCAGATTCATAGACGCCTTTTAAATACGACGTTTGTGCAAGGTAAATACCGTATAGCTTGTTCGTCAGCTTCCGATCGTTTACAAACGTTTCGACCGTAGCTTTGAATGTACTATACGTATTACGTAGTAATATATTTACGCTTTTAGAAATAACAGTTTCACTTGCGCTTTTCGACGCTACAACCGTTGTCTCCGTAGGCTTGTCCGATATTGAACGGGGTTGCATTTGCGGAGTAGCATCGTTATTTTCAGCCGGTAAGATCACGTATACATTAGCCCCGTTTCCGCCTGATACCGGACGATGCCTCGTTTCCTTTCGAATGATGCCGCAGTCTACTAAGCGTTTAATTGTCCGAATGATTGTAGTCCGGTGCCTGCCAATTATGTTCGCGATTGATTGTAGCTTCAAATACGCCACGCCTGGCGTTTTGCAGGCATAACGCGACAACACCTTCAAAACCTCGATTGCGGTCGGCGTTAGGGCAGATTTATTGCGGTAGATATGCGTGTGAACGGCGCTGTTTAGCTCGTCCACTGAACGAAATGACGCCATTTTAGCGGATTCCTTCGTATACATTCGTATTTCTCCCCTTGGAGACGTACCGACCCACATCGGAAAATTAGGCGCAGTTAAATAAACGTTGACTTGAACGCTTTTTTTCGATAGGATAGACGTAGGGTATGGCGTGCTATCTATCGGAATTTATTTCCGACGGGTGGTCGTCTTTTTTTGTTTTTATGTTCTTTTCTTTTTAATTGTTGTTAGCGGTGAAAAATCATCGTGACTTCTTCGCATTTCCTTCGTATCCATCTGTATATAACGTCGCATTGTTCTTATGTCAGCCCATCCCCCAATTTTTTGTAAGGTGAATGGATCACAGCCATTTAAAATCATCGTTTTAGCCCACGTATGTCGATAAACGTGCGCGGTTACCTTCTTATCTTTCACACCTGCTTTTTCTGCATAATACTTTAAACGCTTATTGAAGTGGTTTGCGCCTAACGGTTCTCCGTAACTCGATAGAAAAATGCGATCCGTAGAAAAATGCGATTTATTTTCAGTAATGAGTTGCAATAACAATTTTACGCAGTGTGCAGAAATAGGAACCAGACGATGCTTTCTGTTCTTGCTTACGTCGGCATTGATTGTAATAAATCGGCTTGAGAAGTCGATATCCCTTTCACGAAGACTCAATAATTCCTCAATCCGAAGTCCAGAGTCTAATAGGCAGCTCATAGCGCAATAATCCCTGAAACCTACATAATCCCTTAAATTGGGTTGCCGCAATATCGTCTTGATCTCATCGTCCGTAAAGCAGTTCGTAAGGTCGATATCCTGCCGAATTAATTTAATCCGATCAGTCGGATTCACCTTGATTAACTCTTCGCGATCCAGATAATTAAACAACGCTTTTATAGTCCGCAAATTAATATTAATCGTTGTATCGGATAACCCTAAGCGATTATCGTCTGACTTTATATACTTGTGTCCGTGATAACGTGGCTTATCGTACTTCATGTAATTGATGTAATTCCGCAAAATATCCGTTGTAATCTCGTCAATGTATGTAATTTCGTAGTTGTCATTCAGCCAGTCAGTAAAATAACGCCACACCTTCTTGTAATCGATGAGAGTCCTATCGCGCAGGCCCTCCGTTCTTTTACCGGCCATTGCGATTTCAAGCGCTTCGGCAAGCAAAAGCCTGGGATAGCATTTTTGTCCTCCGGAAACTGTTGTCGCCCTTTTGCGCTTCTTTTTTAACGCCATAATAAAAACGCCTCCCTTAACGATGGTTTTAGCCTCATCGCTAAGAAAGACGTTATTAACAACCGTAACGACCGTAAATTAGGGTCGTTTTTATTCCGAATAATGACTGTTAATTGCGGATTTTCTGGCGCAATTAACAATCCTGCGTCTCAGTTTCCGATTAGATGATCGAAACATATCATCGTTAAATCCGACGTCTTGAAAACGTTGATATACCAGGCTCTACCGCCTAGCACTCCTCAGGCGTACCGGTATTCTTCGCCGTCCGAAATGAAGAGCCACAGCCACATGATGCGATGGCATTCGGGTTGTCGATGGTAAAGCCGCCGCCCATCATTGATTGTTTGAAATCGACGACTGTTCCGTTCATGATATCAAGGCTTTCCTGATCAACTAGTACTGTAATTCCATGTTGAACAAATTCCTTGTCAAGTTCACTTTTTTCGTGTTCAAAACCCATTCCATAAGAAAGACCGCTGCATCCGCCGCCTTTTACATTGAGTCTCAAGAAAGCATTTTCCTCTTCATGTTCCTTCATCATATCTTTAATATGAAGTGCTGCTGATTCTGTAATTGTTACCGTTTGATCACTCAAAATGTCACACCCCTTTTTGTTGTATGTGTAAACTCATTATATATATGAAATCGTCTTTTCTCAAACAGGCTGTTTTCAAACAAAAAATATGCCTTCACATACTGTTTCAGCCGGACCGGTCATCATCACACGACCATCGTTTTTCCAGTTGATGAGCAAATCGCCTCCGGCAAGATGGACAGTAATGTCGGTTTCTTTCTTAGAAAAGCCATTAAGAACTGAAGCAACTGCAGCGGCACAAGCACCTGTACCGCATGCCTGAGTGATTCCTGAGCCCCTTTCCCACACGCGAAAATGGAGTTCTTGTTCATTTTCCACTTCAACAAATTCGACATTAACTCCTTCTGGAAATCTTTCATCTTTTTCAATGACCGGTCCTAATGTTGTAAGTGGGGCATCTTCAATCTTATTTAAATAAAAGACAATATGAGGATTGCCCATTGAAACAGCGGTACCTCTCATTTTATAACTCCCAAAACTCATTTGTTCATTAATCGTTTGCGAGCTTTGTTCGCCAAGCATTGGCAGATCTGATTTGAATAAGCGCGGCTGGCCCATATCAACCGTAGCCGATATTACTTTCCCATCTACCACTTCAACCTCTGTTTTGACAAGTCCAGATATTGTTTCAATTAAAAATGACTTCTCCTTTACCAGTCCGTGTTCATAAGCATATTTTGCCACACAGCGTAAGCCATTTCCACAGTTTTTCGCTTCAGAACCATCATTATTAAAAATTCTCATTTTGACAGGAGCCTGATCAGATGGACAGATCAGAATCAGCCCATCGGAACCGATTCCTGTATAAACGGAAGAAACCTTGATAGCAAGCTCTGATAACAATGCTTCAGAAAGATTTTCTTCAAATTGATTGACATATATATAACTGTTTCCTAGACCATGCATTTTTGTAAAATGAAAAGATTTCATGAAAGCCTCCAACTTTTTTTATTCATTATAGTATAAAAATTGAAAGATTCGTACACAATATAACCATCCCCCGTTTTTCATACATAAAAGCTCCCTGCCAATGACGGCAGGGAGCTTTTATCATTTTATCCGATAAACATTCCGGCAATTGCGCCACTTAAAAGATTGGCCAGTGTACCGGCAGCAACAGCTTTCAGTCCAAGTCGGGCAATATCAGAACGGCGAGAAGGCGCCATTCCTCCTAATCCGCCAAGTAAGATTGCAACAGAAGAAAGGTTTGCAAAACCGCATAGTGCAAAGCTTATAATCGTTACAGTTTTATCCGAAAGCTCTTTCATCATTGGTGCAAAATTTGAAAAAGCAACAAATTCATTTAATACTAGCTTTTGACCGATAAAACTTCCCGCCTTAATCGCCTCATCCCAAGGAACACCAATAACAAAAGCTAGCGGAGCAAATAAATATCCAAGAAGAAATTCCAATGTTAGACCTTTAAAACCAAACCAACCACCAATTCCACCGAGAATTCCGTTTAAAACTGCAATTAACGCAACGAATGCTAACAACATGGCACCGACATTTAACGCCAAATGCAAACCTGTTGATGCTCCTTTTGCCGCTGCATCAAGAACATTTGCAGCTTCCTCGTCATCAGTCATTTTTATTTGTTCAGATGAAGTTTTTGGTTTTTCTGTTTCTGGAATTAACATTTTTGCCATAATCAAACCAGCAGGTGCAGCCATAAAGCTTGCTGCAAGTAAGTATTTTAGAGGAATTCCGAGAAGTGCATAACCGAACAAAACTGAACCGGCAACAGATGCCAAACCACCTGTCATAACAGCAAACAGCTCAGATTTTGTCAATTTGGCAATAAATGGTTTAATGACAAGAGGTGCCTCGGTTTGCCCAACAAAAATATTTGCTGCAGCAGATAGAGATTCCGTTTTACTTGTTCCGAGTAGTTTAGACAATCCTCCACCGATAACGCGGATAATCAGCTGCATAATTCTTAAATGATATAGAACAGCAATTAATGAAGAGAAGAAGATAATAACGGGTAACACACTGAATGCAAAAGCAGGGCTCTTTCCTACATCTAAAAGAGGACCAAATAGGAAATTCTTCCCTTCATTTGCATAATTGACGAGATTTTGAACCATTTCCGTAAACCAAAGAAACGCGTTTTTTCCCGCCTCCCACTTAAGTACGATAAACCCAAACAAGATTTGGATCGCTAAACCGATTAAAATCGTTCTTAGCTTGATTTTACTTTTATGTTCTGAAAGTAAAAATGCAATTGCAAAAACAACAATAATGCCAAGAAGTCCCCATAAAATATTCATGACCACACCTCTTATTATTTTTTAACTTTAATTAAGATAACAATTTCTCGTATGCCTGTCTACAAAATTTTTGCGAATCTTTTCATTTTTTATCAAAACTTTCTTAAAAAAAATAGGATCCTGTCAAGATCCCATTTACACTCATTCATTTTCATCAATGAATTTATATATATTTTCAACCAATTCAGCTGGATTATTCCCCGAAACCATTTCTCCATTGACAAGTGCAAACAGGTTTTGCATACACTGTCCGCAATAACTTAAACAACCATATTCAATGACATCTAAATTAGGATCCTTTTCCAAAACAGCTCTTGCCTCTTGTGAACCTTGAGCAAGATTGCTAACGCAAAATTCAACAATTGGAAACACGTTATTTCACCTCACATTGCTTATTATCGTACCTCAAGAAACTTCTCTTAGTCAAAACAGAGGTTTCATAAAGCTTTTGTAACATATTAAATCGCAAAAAGGTTTTACTAATCGTTCTTTCATAATAAATTTGTAGGTTGTTTTTTCGAGAAATATTGTGATTTTACATCAGATTAGATATAATTTTATGGGGTAAATACATAGTTTTTTATTTTTGCAGTGTAAAAAGATCAATGACAACTTCTAGGGGAAAAGGGGTATTCACAATGCAAAATTTAGTTTTATTAGGTGGCGGTTATGGAAACATGCGTATGATCCATCGACTGTTGCCAAATCAGTTGCCTGATGATGTGATGATTACTTTAATAGATCAAAACCCTTATCATTGTTTGAAAACAGAATATTACGCACTTGCTGCCGGAACAATCTCTGATCAACATATTAGAGTGTCCTTTCCAGCTCACCCTAAATTAAAAGTAGAATATGGTCATGTTTCATCTGTTAACTTACATCAAAAAATGATTTTTTTTAATGCCAGAGAACCAATTTCCTATGACGATGTTGTAATTGGACTCGGTTGCGAAGACAAATATCACAATGTATCTGGCGCACCTGAACACACTTGTAGCATTCAAACAATCGATCAATCTCGGATGACCTATCAGACACTCAACAACTTAAATGCCAAATCAACTGTAGCGATCGTTGGGGCAGGACTAAGCGGTGTTGAGCTTGCAAGCGAACTAAGAGAAAGCAGACAAGACTTGAACATTATCCTCTTTGACCGCGGCGAATTAATATTATCAAGCTTTCCTAAGCGACTGAGTCGTTATGTTCAAAACTGGTTTGAAGAACATGGTGTTAACATCATTAACCGTGCTAACATTACGAAAGTGGAGAAAAATATCGTCTACAATCACGATGATCCGATTCGAGCGGATGCCATTGTCTGGACCGCTGGGATTCAGCCAAATCAAGTTGTCCGTGATTTAAATGTTGAAAAAGATCCTCAAGGACGTGTCATCTTAACACCTCATCACCATTTGCCAGAAGATGAACATGTCTATGTTGTCGGAGATTGTGCAAGCCTTCCTCATGCTCCAAGCGCCCAACTCGCCGAAGCACAAGCAGAGCAAATCGTTCAGATTCTCGAATTGCGTTGGAAAGGGGAAGCGCTTCCAGAAACAATGCCAAAATTCAAACTAAAAGGTGTGCTCGGCTCACTCGGTAAAAAAGCTGGCTTCGGTTTAGTCGCCGAACGTCCTTTAATCGGCAGAGTCCCGCGCTTACTAAAGTCAGGGCTTCTGTGGATGTATAAACACCATAATGGATAGGCTTTTTGGTTGTTCATGAACCTTGGATGTATCAGGTTTTCTTATTTCTATGGGGCTATCCTGAAAGTCGTGTGGATGAATAAAAATTTGGGAATTTGCTCGCTTTCCGCGGGCGATCCGCGAGCCTCCTCGGAGCTCGTTCCTTGCTCCTGTGGGGTCTCGCCTAGCTCGCTGTTTCCGCAGGAGTCTCGCAATTCCCCCTGATTTATCTTGAAAAAGGACTTTTTAGACAGCTCCTTTTCTCGCCTTAATTTTTGTTATTATAAAATAACAATCCCAAAACATAAATGTTATTGGCATGAAAGAATACTTTTTTAAAAAACCCTTCTTATTAGAGTTAGGCTTCAATTAATTTCATCCAGGAAAAAGACAAATTCCAATAGGAAACTGTAATTTCCTAGTTTCTTTGGTTAAGCATGATTTCATCAACACTTGCTTTAGGGTAATTAAAAACACTCTCAGCAATGTGGAGTGATGTGGTAAAATATTCAATGTACAAAGTCTTGGCTCACTCAAGGGAAGCTGGCTCATCCCCTACCCTACGGAAAGGGGGTGAGGCTAATGACAACTTTTCAAGCGATCTATTTAATGATTGCTTTTGGCATGTTTATTCTTGCCTTGTTGTCGTATACAAATAAAAAATAGACCTTCCCTTGAGCCTGGAAAGTTCCTAGGGAAAGTCTATTTCCTAAATTCTTATGAGCCAGCCCTTCGATGGGCCGCTTTGTACAATGGACTCGACTGCTGGAACAGTCGGGTCTTCTTTTTTTATTTTATGCATTTTCTTTAGAAGATAAACCTCATTCTGTCTTTATGTTAAAACAAAAAACGACTTTTTGCAATGTGAGCGTTTAAAACGTTTTTTTAAAGTAGACGATTCCATAAAACTAAGACATTCTCAATTTATAATGCATTTCAATTCTAAAGGTCTTTTTGAAAACGACCACCTTTTCTATTTTTTCCTCCACACTAAGCCTTTATGTATAGTAAAAGAGTCTTTTGCTCTTCTCCAAGCCTATTATATGATAAAAGTAGAGAGCTTCTTTCCTGATTGGGATGAAAATTTCTCTTCTATGTTAAGTAATAGTTCTAAACAAACTTCATGATTTTTCATATGACAAACCCTGTCTGACCAATATGGTGAACAATATGCAGCAGTTATCGTAGACGTTGTTCATATCGCTCCTTGGAGTTTAATTCTTTTAACTTTCCTTTTTATGATTGTTAGATATTTTTTCCATTTACTGTTTTTCTTCATTATAAACAAAAGTACTTTATAGGGTACATTTTAACTTGTGAGAACCTTTTTTGTCTGTTCAATTGTTAATGATTTAGCATAATCGACCTTGAATCTGAAAAAAATAATCAAAAAGGGGTGCGATATGATTTTCAATATTTTTTTTGGTTTTCTTGTCCCTTGGTCGATTTTTTTGTACCATAAAAAAAAACCCGCTTTAATCATTTTGTTACTATCAGCATTAATTTCCTTTTTAGTTAATGATATTGGCTTTAGTTTAAAACTATGGACTGTAAAACCATTTGAATATGGAGTTTTATCAATGATTCCATACAATTTAGGATTATTTACTGTTGTCGGCATTTATATGATTCAATTTATTACCTCACACCAAAAACCTTTATTCTACATTATATTTACATCACTACTATTGACCGTTTTTGAGTTTGGTTTGCACATGATAGGTTGGCTTAATTATGGTAATGGATGGAACATTTTGTTTACCTTTTTCAGTTATCTACTGTCCACTACACTATTGTATTTATTAGCAAGGCTAACAGATCAACTAAGTGTTAAGCATTAAATAAACTAAAAAGGCGCCAATGTTGACGCCCTTTTAGCTTGTCCCTTTAAATGTCTATACAAGTGAATGTTCAGAATAGCTATCAAGAAAAATCGCTCTTCCGGCTAGCATCTGATCCGGGGACCCATCTAGAAAAATCGCTCTTCCGGCTAACGTATGATCCGGGGATCCATCTAGAAAAATCGCTCTTCCGGCTAACGTATGATCCGGTGACCCGTCTAGAAAAATCGCTCTTCCAGCTAGCATCTGATCCGGCGACCCATCTAGAAAAATCGCTCTTCCGGCAAATTCAGTATGCTCTTTTGGTTGAAGTAAAAAGCTTAAACCGATCAGACTGGTGACGATGACAGTTGCAAAGATGGTAAGGTATTTTTTCACTTTAACACCTCCATTCTTTTTAAAATTTGGTCTCTTGCATGATGAGACTTTTCAAAGTATCCTACAGCACTGTCTGCATCACCATTTTTCTTATAGTAAAGGGCAATATCTAATGTTAATTCCGCTATATCTGTCCAAAGATTAACCGTTTTAAGATATTCTAAAGCCTGTTCAATTTGGGAAGTATCGTACTCATCATACAGAGCATGGATAAGTGTAAATTTCGACAAATATTCCCTTTCTCCTGCATTTTTCGATCGAAAAAAACCTTTTTTATACCATTTATGTCCTTCTTCTAAAAAACCTAATCTGTATAAAACATGTGTCAGTTCAAAAATTGAATGAATACCATAAACAGAGTCTTCATGTTCTTTAAAATTTAGTGCTTTTTTAAAATGTTGTTGAGCATGATTGAGGAGATTCTGGTTAATATAACATAATCCCAAATTGTGATGAGCCATACCAATAAGAAGATTATTTTTGATGATGATGGCATTCTTTAATGCTTGTTTGTGATGTTTTTCTGCTTCCTCAAAACGGAGTAAATCAAGTTTGTTCGCTCCTATAATCATTTCACTGCTAATTGCTTTTTGGACATATTCATCATGGATTTTGAAGGTTTTTAAAGCTGTATTTGCATGGTTTAATGAGAAGAAATTTTGTTTGATTTGATAGTAGGCGATGGCGAGTTTGTAATGAAATTCTGCATTTTCGATTTGATCGGGGATTTTTCTAAGCTTGTCCTCAGCCAATTTGTAATAGTTAATTGCATTTGTATAGTCTTTTTTATGAAATTCATACATGCCGGAAAAAAAGAAAAAATAATAGTCAATCATGTCATCAGTACTTTGCATGTCGGCTTTTTGATATTGAATGTCTTCAAACAATTTGTTAGAGGCAGCAAACTCTTTTGTCAGCAGTTTGTGTCGATAATCTAAAAGATTGTAGTAAAGCAGCAAATCTTGATTTTCTTCCATGTTTGGCAATTGATGTTCAATCGTATACTTGATCGAAATCGCCTGAGATATCTCATGACGTTTAATTAAGATATACCATTGATTTAACATTTTGGCGACTTCTTCATAAGCAATTTTTGTCTTCAATCGCTTTCCTTCCTTTCCTTGCTAAAGTTTCCCTTCATTTTATTGTATTCATTTTACATAATTAAGCATTTTTTGACAATGTATTTATCTAAATATTAGAACAAATCCCCATTTGAAAACAGTATCTCTTTTTCTAATGGTACAAGGATTGAACTTTTGTTAAATCATTTAAAAAGTCTTTAATATCTTTTTGGGACAAAGGAACAAGCATTTGATCATAAAGGCTAATAATCTGTCCTTCTTCATCATCGACATGCTGTTTTAAATATTGTTGTAAAGCTTGGAGCTGATTTTCCTTTAGACTTGTTCTTGTTTCAAATTGTTTTATTTTTTTTACTGAAAACACATTGTTTTCAGTATCAAAGTGACCGGACAATATTTGCCCTTCAATAATGGACATAATCAACACTCCCGTATTTTTTAGTGTTAGTTTATCCGTAATGATTGAAGGGCAGTCACTTATTTTATTCAGTTGGTTGATATCCCCGTTTCTCCATTTCCTCATAGATATTTTTCAACTTTGGATTCCCCTCACCAATGATTTTGTCTTCAATAAGAACAAGCGGATAGAAGTATTCGTCATTTTGTATTCTTTGGGAAATCTCTTGTTTTTTAACGTCATCTTGAGGAGGATGGTGTATGTCAATGTACATAATTGAGAAAGGCTGATTAGGGTATTTTCTTTTAAGTGCTGCTTCAAGCCATTCGTATGTATCTTTTGATGAAGGAAGGTTAACACAGCTTGGGCATTGTACATCACTACCGTAAACAAACAGTTCGACCGGTTTTTTCATCATCATTACTCCCTTTTTTGTTTTTTACTTTATTTTAGTTTATTTTCACTCCATACTCCATTACAGCGATAAAAATTATTTTTTGTCTTTAATGAAATATGCTATAATGTTGTGGGAAAAGGTTGAAACTAATCAATAGCTTTTTATTGTTTGACTTCATATAATAGTTGTAATGATTTGAAAGGAGCGATATGAATGACGACAGAAGTCGAAATGAAAGAACAGGTTCAAGAAGTGCTTGACAAACTTCGACCATTTTTGCTTCGTGATGGCGGAGACTGTGAACTTGTTGATGTTGAAGATGGTATTGTAAAATTACGTTTACTCGGTGCATGTGGAAGTTGTCCAAGTTCAACAATCACCCTTAAAGCGGGTATTGAACGTGCCCTATTGGAAGAAGTTCCGGGCGTTTTAGAAGTAGAGCAAGTATTTTAACGAAAAGTCTGTCTCCAATAAATGGTGACAGACTTTTGTTGATTTATAAATAAGTTTTAAACCAATCACTAATATACTGAAGCCGCTTGATTCGCTGTTTTGGATGTCCATTTCTTGATAAGTTGTGAGATGCATTTGGAAACCTGATCAATTTTACCTGTTTACCTCGTTTTTTTAAAGCTGTAAAAAGCTGTTCTCCTTGTTCTATAGGGCATCTATCATCCCGTTCACCATGGAGAATTAACAACGGTGTTTCTACTTGGTCCACATACTTTAAGGGGGAACGATCCCAAAGATATTCAAAATCCTCAAACAGGTCTGCACCAACTTGCCACTTCGTGAAAAAATAGCCTATATCACTTACACCATAAAAACTGATCCAGTTAGAAATCGACCGCTGTGTTACCGCAGCTTTAAACATATTCGAATGGCTTACAATCCAATTCGTCATAAAACCTCCATAACTGCCTCCTGTCACCCCAATTCGACTTTGATCAATGAAATCATAGTGCTGTAGGACATAATCAACTGCTCCCATTATATCCTCATAGTCAGTCCCTCCGTAGTCACCCCTTACACTGTTCACAAAGTCTTGTCCATACCCATGGCTTCCTCTTGGATTCACATAAACGACTGCATATCCTTGTGCTGTAAGTACTTGAAATTCGTGAAAATACGTGTGTCCGTACATCACATGTGGACCACCATGAATTTGTAAAATGAGTGGATATGTTTTTTCTTTTTCATATTGAGTCGGTTTGATTAGCCAACCATGGATTGTTAAACCATCTTTTGTTTCAAATTGAATTTCTTCAGGTTCTGAGATCATATGTCCTTCTACAAATTCTTGATTAGCATTTGTCAGCCGTTTGATGATCCCGTCAAATGAGATATGATACAGTTCGCTTGGCCAAGCGGGTAGTGTGATAGCTGCAGCAAATCCCGTTTCATCAGGATGTAAACTAAATCCGTTCAGGTGCTCTTTTTCGATGCGAATTGGATAAACTAGCCCTTCTGTTGAAATATAATAAATGCCTGTTGCTCCGTCATCAGTTCCTAGTGTATAAAAACCTTTGCTATCCTTAGTCCAAATCGGATGTGGAAATTCACCTCCAATCAAACTATCAGAAATGAGTACATCACCGAGATGAACGTCAAACATCTCTGTTAAACATAGCAAGTTGTTTTCATTTACATTGTAGAGCCAAGCTTTTTGAATTGTTGCATTTTTAAATTCTTGTTGGTGTCCTAAAAAAGCAATGCACTGTCCATCAGGAGAATAGGCTAATGAAGAAAAAACACCGCTTTGTGTGGTGACTCGTGTCATTTCCCCAGTTGCTAACGTCATGATATAAACATCGGACACACGGGCTCCAGACAAGTTCATCACATTTGCACAAAAGGCAATTCTTTTCCCACAAGGTGAGAAAGTGTAACTATGGTGGTCTCTTTCGTAATTGGTCAACTGCCTAACGTCTCCTGTTTCTTGGTTTATGAGGACAAGCTGTGTATATGTTCCTCTTTTCAAACCTTGTCCATCTGCTTTATATGAAATCGTATCAATTTCAACAGGTTCATCATCTTTAAGCCGCTGTTTTTGTTTATCTGTTACATTTTCATCTTTCGTTAATCTGACTGAACAAAGCAACTCTGTACCATCAGGCGACCATATTGGATGTGACACACCATAAGGGATATTGGTTAGTTTTTTTGCTTCACCTCCGTTGATATTCAGAAGATAAACCTGTTCTGTCTCATCTCGGTTTGATGTAAATACGAGATTGCATCCGTCGGGCGACCAACGGGGATGCTGATTCCTTCCTTTTTCAAATGTCCATTGAACCGATTTTTGTTTTTCAAAATCATAAACCATAATCTGAGCATCGTAGGCATCATGTTCTTTGTTTACCTTTGTTTGGACATAAGCTAACCTTTTACCGTCAGGCGAATATTGGGGATCTGTAACAGATACTAATTGTGTAAGATCCGCTTCTGTTATATACTTCTTCAATAATGGCTCTCCTCCTCATCTGTTCTATTCTTAATATTTTGACTATCTAAATAAAAAACCTTTTCCTAAAAAGTCCTTTTTCAACATAAATCAGGGGGAATTGCGAGACTCCTGCGGAAACAGCGAGCCAGGCGAGACCCAAGAGGAGCAAGGAACGAGCTCCGAGGAGGCTCGCGGATCGCCCGCGGAAAGCAAGCAAATTCCCCAATTTTTATTCATCCACACGACTTTCAAGACAGCCTCCAAAATCTCGACAGCCTGTATTATTTTCCTTAAAATATCATCTATTACATTGAGGAAAACCTAAAAGGGCGGTGTTCATGATGTTCAATACAAGGGGTTTTTCTCAAAACGAAGCGGAATTCGTACTGCTTGACCAACTAGTTGAAGAGGATCATCTACTTCGTAAAACCTTATTACAGTAAAAACAATGGTCGCCCCTCACTTGATCCACTGATTTTATTCAAAATGATGTTTGGTATCCGTTCAGAAAGACAGCTACATCTGTCCAAATGGAATCGAAAAGGCTACAGATTTTATAATTCAAATTCTGAACAGTGCGCCCCATGCCCTCTGCTTGAGAACTGTACACGATCGAAAAAACATCAAAAAGTCATCTCTAGGCACGTATGGGAAGTCATAAAGAAAAGGTCAGACAAAATCGCTTGTCTGCCTCAGGAAAAATACTTTATCAAAAAATAGAGCGAAGCTTTGCAGATTCAAAACAACTGCATGGGCTTCGCTACTGTCGGTTGAGAGGAAAACAAAATGTGAGGAACAAGTTCTCCTCACAACCGCCTGCCAGAATATGAAGAAGATTACCACACACTTAGCCAAGATAGGCTAGGTGTGTGGCAGCCCTTTTCTGTTCTTTCATTAAAATAAAAAGGTTTGTAGAAAAACATAGATTTTTCTACAAGCTGAGGAGCTGTCTAAATAGTCCTTTTTCAACATAAATCAGGGGGGTATTGCGAGCCCCCTGCGGAAACAGCGAGCCAGGCGAGACCCAAGAGGAGCAAGGAACGAGCTCCGAGGAGGCTCGCGGAAAGCGAGCAAAATCCCCAATTTTTATTCATCCACACGACTTTCAGGACAGCCCCTTTTCTTATGTTTGTTGATCCTATAAAGTCACATGGCTCGTTTAAAGCTCCCTTTCTTTCTTTAAATATCTCCTTAACAATAAGCTCCCAAACCATTTCAAGCTCTTTTGATCACGCTCCCTGTATTTGGTACATGAAGACAGTCAACCACACAATGTGGGAACTTTGTGGACAAATGCGTTTTCAATTCTTCTCCTTTTCCTTTTTCAATCAAACTGAGAATCGTTGGTCCGGCACCACTTAAGGCCGTTCCGTATGCACCTTTTAAACGAGCTTCATCCTCTACTTTGACGAGTTCAGGGACAAGTGTTCTTCGATATGACTGATGGAAAAGATCTTTTTTCATCATCTGTCCGACAAGCTGCCAATTCTTTGACATCAGTCCTGCGACAAGTAAATTGCTAATCGCACTGGCTTTCACCGCAAGATGATATGTGAGTTCTTCTGGAAGAACATGTCGTGCATCTTTTGTCAGTACTTCATATGAGGGGATCACAACGACAACATCCACATCAATATCTTTAATAGGCACGATCTTTGTTTCTTCAGGTTCGTGAAGTCCGATAATCAGTCCGCCTAAAAGTGAAGCACCTGCATTGTCAGGATGACCTTCTTCAAGACTGGCAAAATGCAATTTATCACTTTCTGTCAGCTGTAAATCAGCAAGCTCATTTGCCATCTCAATTCCAGCAACTATTGCAGCGGCACTGCTACCAAGCCCTCGAGCTAACGGGATGTCGCTCCATACTTTAACAAAACTTGGAGGAAGCTGCTTTCCAAAATGATCCGCAGTTCGTTTTGCGACTTGATAAATCAAATGATCAGTTCCTTCTGGAGTTCCTGCAACAACATCTGTTTCAGCTTGAAAATGCCAATATTGATGAGGAAATACCGATAATTTCAAATAGCGAGAAAGCGCCATACCAATGGAATCAAAGCCAGGGCCTAAATTAGCCGTACTTGCCGGTACTTCAATCGAAAACAGCATGTCAGCCTCTGTCATACTTGAGCGGCTCCTTGTAAGTACTTCAGAATCTGTTGTTCATCAGTTGGAAGTGTCACAGGTTTGAATTTCGATACGTCGATCGCAATATTTGGATCTTTCAATCCGTTTCCTGTTAAAACAGCAACAACCTTTGTCCCTGGCTGAATTTCGTTTGTTTTTAGCTGTTTTATGATACCGGCAATTGAAGCACAGGAACCTGGCTCAGCAAAAACCCCTTCTTCCTTGGCTAAAAGTTGATAAGCCGAAAGAATCTCCTCGTCTGATACAGCGGCGATTTTTCCGTTTGATTCATTTGCTGCATTGACCGCTTGCTTCCAGCTGGCCGGATTTCCGATTCTAATTGCGGTTGCAACTGTTTCAGGATGTTCGATTATTCTGTTGTTGACGATCGGTGCAGCACCTTCAGCCTGAAAACCGCGCAGCACCGGTAAACCTGTTTGATGTTTTTCGTGAAATTCTTTAAAACCTTTCCAATAAGCTGTAATATTCCCAGCATTTCCTACAGGGATTGCAAGAATATCAGGTGATTCACCAAGCTGTTCGCAAATTTCAAATGAAGCCGTTTTTTGCCCTTCAATTCGATAAGGGTTTACAGAGTTAACTAATGCAATCGGCTCTTTCTCACAAATATTTCTAACCATTTTTAGTGCATCATCAAAATTTCCATTAATAGCAATAATCTCGGCTCCATACATAACAGCTTGAGCCAATTTTCCGAAGGCGATTTTACCATTCGGAATAATTACAATACACCTCATATTCGCACGAGCCGCATAGGCTGCTGCAGCAGCTGATGTATTGCCTGTTGAAGCACACATAATCGTATCGTTTCCCGCTTCTTTCGCTTTTGCCACCGCCATCACCATACCGCGGTCTTTAAAAGAACCTGTCGGGTTTACACCTTCTGTTTTCACATAAAGCTCAATTCCAAATCGCTTTGAAAGTTTCGGTAAATAAACAAGTGGTGTATTTCCTTCATATAATGTTAGTTCAGGTGTATTCTCAGTTACTGGAAGATCATTTTTATATTGATGAATAATTCCTTTCCACATTAGCTCCAACCGTTCCCTTCTACTCGATAAGTACTTTTAATCTCATGAACAACCTCTAGATCGTTTAATTGTTGCAAGATCTCAGTAAAGTCTGCTTCTGATGCGTGATGTGTCACAATAATGATTTCTGCTAAATCTTCATTGTCTTTAATCGGGAGCTGAAGAATTTTTTCAAAACTGACGCCTCTTTCTGAGAAAGTTGAGGTGATTTTTGAAAATGATCCAACTTGATCTTTTACATGAATTCTTAAAAACTGTTGGGCAAAGATTTCTGCAGGCGACTTCATTTTTTTCTCAAACTGAGGATCAACAAAACTGCTGCCAGTTACTCCAAGCCGCATGTTTTTCATCACAGAGACTAAGTCTGATACAACAGCAGTCGCAGTTGGCATACTCCCTGCACCAGGTCCGTAAAACATCGTTTCACCGACAGCTTCACCGTAAACATAAACGGCGTTGTACTCATTATGAACAGATGCCAGTGGATGGTGCTCTGGAAGCAATGTTGGTTGAACACTCACTTCCACTTTTTGTCCGTCTCGCTGAGCAATACCAATCAGCTTCATCGTATAACCAAGCCGTCTGCTGAAACTGATGTCTTCATCAGATACTTGAGAAATCCCCTTTACTTTAACATCATCAAGTGCAACATTCATCGAGAAACCGAGCCTTGCTAATATGGCCATTTTTCTTGCCGCATCAAGCCCTTCTACATCAGCAGTCGGATCCGCTTCTGCAAAGCCTAGCCTTTGTGCTTCTTTAAGAACCTCTCCATATGGTGCCTTATCTTTGTTCATTTTTGTTAAAATAAAATTCGTTGTTCCATTTACGATTCCCATCATTTTTGTAATTCTGTCTGAAGCAAGTCCCTCTTCCAACGTCCGCAAAATCGGAATTCCTCCGGCAACACTTGCTTCAAAGTAGAGGTCACAGCCATTTTCTTTCGCACAAGCTAATAGCTCTGACCCATAAAGAGCGATCAAATCTTTATTGGCCGTTACAACGTGTTTTTTGGCGCGAAGTGTATCAAGTAAGTACTGCTTTGTTTCCTCAATACCCCCAATCACTTCAATAATGACATCGACTTCAGGATCTTCAATGACTTCATAAGCATTTGTTGTCAATATATCTCTCGAAAGCTCCACATCTCGCATTTTGTCAATATTTTTGACAAGTACTTTTTGAATGACAACTGGACACCCAACCTGATGTGTCAGTTTATCCTGGTGATCCTGAATAATTTTTACGACTCCACTGCCTACCGTTCCTAAACCTAGAAGTCCTACTCGTATCGCCTTCATTAAAATTCCGCCTTTCTATCTATATTATGTCTCTTGTATAAAGACATTTGTAAACACTATAAATACATTCGAGTTAAAGAACATTATAATCGTGGAGTTGTTTTTTGACAAGGTGTTATTTTACGAATAATCACAATTGTAACCGCTTTAAAAGTTAATATATCAAGATTCTATATATTCAGAAATATTTTATTTTCGTTTTTTAGCTACCCTGCCTTAAAACGCATTTTGGCTGTATCATCGCTTTTCTTATTCCTACACTAGAACTGTTATGATAGCAACAGGCTGTCCGATAGCTGAATACTGTTTTAGGATGTGCATTTTAACCAGATCAAAACGCTATTTCAGTTTTTAGTTACTGGCATCGACGATTACCCGATGCCAGTCATCAGCCAGCAAAGTTTAGTAGTTTCTTTTTAGCCATTTTACAGACGGAATATTAACATATCCCTTAGCTTTTGTGCAGTACATGTCTTGGAACGTTGCTAAAAACTTTTCATATCTTTGTGCTTGACTCACAATATCTTCAAGACGTTTTTCATAAAAGGGATGCTCTGATTCCGGGGATAGATAATAATTTTCAACAGTTTCAAAAAAGTGAAGTGGACATAACAATCTGCTAAACAGCAATCGTTTAGAGAATGATGACAGCGGAATGACTTGTTCATACTGCTGTAAAAACAAAGCGATTTCCTGAAAATCTTGGTTTTTTTGAAACAAACTTCTCGTATATTCTGCAAGGTCCCGAGCTGCATGGTCAAATACCCATTCCACTGGAACCTTTATAAGGGGACTTTCCCAAGTCAGACGCTGGCAACAAATTGTCCCTGAATCTGCTGTCTGCGGCTGATCATCTAATTCAGTATCTGCTAAATACTGAATCGCGTTTTCTGTTAAACCTAAATAATAAGGAAATGATTCAATAAAGACTTTTTCAAAAGGTTGCAACGGTTCTGATTGTGTTTTTTTAATCCAAAACTGTTCAAGTTGGTCAAGGCGTTTTCCCCATAAATTTTTCCACTGCCCGATTCTTGTCAGTTCTTTCACTTCATATGGATAACCTCTCCCTTTTTGATGAAATTGGGCAAGTTCAGTTCCGAGTGAAACAGATCTTTTCGGATGACGCTGATCAGCCTGCAGCAATACATATGATGTTCCATTGCTTTCAAAGGTCAGTGAACCATCTTTTGTTAATATAAAAGAGCAAACGTATGGTTCTTGTTGTTCTTGTAAATAATGACTGATGTAATATAGTTCCATAAGTTCAGCTTGGCTGAATTGAGAGACAGGGACAATTAAAACAATTGAATTTGGTGTTTGAAAGGATTGATAAGAGAGGTGATGAGAAAGATCACGAACATGGATTCCAAACTTTTCTTTTATTATTTCCTTCACCATATATCACCTTCATTCCTGAAAAATAAGCCTTCTTCACATCGTAATCAGATCAACATACAAATATGATGAATCAACTAAAAATGATGGCTTTGATTGTTACATTTTTAAGGACGTTTGTATACACTAAGAAAAAAGATTGGGTGAACATCATGTCGGGAAACAAGAATAAGCACCACTTCGAAACTTTGGCTAAGGAATGGCTAGAAAAACGAGGAGTCTCAATTTCAGAAATTGCGGATCTTGTCTATGTTTTACAAAGAAAATATCATCCAAACTTGAAAAAAGAAGAATGTGAAGCTAATGTCCATCGTGTGATTAGAAAACGTGAAGTCCAAAATGCCGTTATGACCGGTATTCAGTTGGACCTATTAGCAGAGCAAAACAAACTTTTAGAACCGCTCCAAGATTTAATTGAGACCGATGAAAGCCTATACGGTGTTGATGAAATTTTATCTTTTTCAATCATTAACTTATACGGTTCGATTGGTTATACGAACTATGGCTACATTGATAAAATAAAACCGGGTGTGCTTGCTCGATTAAATGATAAGTCGACAGGTGAATGCCATACATTTTTAGACGATATCGTCGGTGCCATTGCGGCGGCTGCTTCAAGCAGGCTGGCACATCGGGCGAGAGATGCTGAGTAATCAAAAAGATGGCCTCAAACTTCACGGCCATCTTTTCTCGTTTAAATGTGTTTCATCCATTCTGTCAGTGAATCAATGACATAAGTTGGTTTTTCTGAATAGGCTTCAAGATGTTCTTTTTGAGTTACACCTGTATGGACAAGGAGCGTATCCATTCCAGCATTCATTCCAGCCATTATATCTGTATCATAGTTGTCACCGACCATCAGTGTCTCGCTAACCTGTGTTCCGAGCACTTTCATCGCCTGTTCCATAATGATCGGTTCCGGTTTGCCAATAAAGATCGGCTTTGTCTGTGTTGATACAGTTAATACAGATGTTAATGATCCGTTCCCAGGTAACAGTCCTCTTTCTGTAGGAATCGCAATATCACCATTTGTCGAAATAAATGTTGCGCCATTTCGAATAGCAAGACAGCCGACAGCAAGTTTTTCATATGTAATCCCGCGGTCAATACCGACAACGACATAATCAGCATTCTCTTCGGCAAAAGCCAACCCTTTTTCTTCAATTGCCTGACGAATTCCTTCTTCCCCGATTACATAGACCGAAGCTTTTTGTGTTTGTTCAGCAATAAAGTTTGCTGTAGCCATACTTGTTGTAAATACCTGTTCTTCTGTTGCCGGAATATCAAAAGAAACAAGTTTTTCAGCAACTTGTTTGGGAGTGCGTGAAGAATTGTTGGTCACGAATAAGTAGGGAATATCTCGCTCTTTCAGGATTCTAACAAATTCGCATGCCTCTTCAATTTTTTCTGTTCCTTTATACATTGTTCCATCTAAATCGATTAAGTATCCTTTATATGTTTTCATGTTTTACACTCCAATTTTTTTTAGTGCGGTTTAAATGCCGTTACTGGACCGAGTTCATTGTTTAAATAAGTCCGAACCCGATTCGGAAAATTTTTTAATGTTTCTCCATAGATCTCCAACACTTTTTTCAACTCTTCATGGTTGACGTTCAAATAGTCTTGAACCAATGTTTTACGATAGGTGATGAGCTGTTTTAAATTTTCCCCCTCTGTTTGGTCAAGAACGTTTTCATCTATTAGTATATCCATGATATCGTGATAACTTCCCGGATCTCTCATAATAAAGCCGTCAATGATGTCATTCCCAATATCTAAAACACACTCAATCAACATTTGACAGATTCGTTCAAGCGCTTTTTTTTCTAGTGCTGAATTCCATGCTGATTGCGAACGAAATAAACGAAATTCTGCTTCAAAATAACGTAGCGTGTTTTCAATTTTATTTTGATCGACAAAATACATTTGAGCATCCCCTTTTATCATCGTTTATTTTCGCAAACGTTTTAACACAAAATAGGCACAGCCAAAATTACAGTATTCGTAAATATATTCATCAAGAGTACTAATTTTTGTATCAAAGGTTGCTTTTTGACTTTGGTCATCAAAAAACCCTTTCAGCCTTAGTTGATTATACCCCCAATCTCCGACAATATAGTCATACTTGTTTAAAATATCGGAATATCTGGCTTTAAAGGCATCCTCATTAAAACCGCTTTTTACATCTTTGACAACTTCAAATGAAGCATTTTGAACGACAATCATGCTTTTTCACCTCTTTTATATGATAATTCAAACCCAAGCCGCCATCAATTGCTAAGAATAAATCTTCTTGATTGGAAAAGCTATAGATATAAGGAGGACATGCAGAATGAATATACGATTGATATTACTCGTTTTAGTGCTCATGCCGTTAACTGGATGTCAAACAGCTTTAAACGATTCAGAACAAAACATGAATGAAGAAAACGGAAATACAATCCACATTGCAGATCGAAACCGTCAATACCATCAAACTTTTAGAAATGATGAACGAAAAGGTAGGTTCGGCTATGCCAGACATCAGGCTTCACCTGTTGAAAATAAAAATGAAATACGATCACCCCAGATTAATCGGGATGAAATCGCTAATGTTATATCTAGTTTAACGGTTCAGCTCCCCCATATTCAAGATGCCTCAGCACTTGTTACAGATGACGAAGCATTAATTGTCTACAAAACAAACTCGAAACAGCGAGAAAAAACCGCTGATCAAGTGAAAAAGACGGCTTCATCTGTCATTCCAAGATTTTATGATGTTTATATTTCTGATAACGAAAATTTAATCCAGTCGGTTGCCAACTTCAGTCAACTCGGGTCTAATTCAAGAAATGTCGACCAGTTGATGGCAGACACAATTAAAGACATGCAAAAATCACCGCAAGGCCATCTAGGTGATTAACGAAAAACAACCGCACCCTCTTTTTCACAATCAAAGGTGCGGTTTCTGATTAAAAATAAAAAGGCATGAACCCGGTACATTTCCGGGTCATGCTTGTTATGCCTTAGCTTGCCGTTTTTTTGATGCTTCATTTACTTGCTCATCTGCATGATATGAAGAGCGGACAAGCGGACCGGCTTCACAATGACTAAAGCCTTTTTGCATGGCAATTTCTTTTAATTCTGCAAATTCATCTGGATGGTAGTATTTTTCTACTTTAATGTGTTTTCTTGATGGCTGTAAATATTGACCGATCGCCATAATATCAACATTGTTTGCGAGAAGATCATCCATTGTTTCAATGATCTCAGCTTTTGTTTCACCAAGACCGATCATCATGCTTGATTTTGTCGGAATATCAGGTTGCATTTCTTTCGAACGGCGCAACAGCTCTAAAGACCGATCATATGTAGCTCTGGCACGAACTCTCGGTGTTAGGCGACGAACTGTTTCAATGTTGTGGTTCAAAATATCGGGGCGAGCTTCCATTAATGTTTTTAAGTTTTCTTCATCTCCCCCCATATCAGAAGGAAGTACTTCAATTGTTGTAAAAGGACTTTTTCTCCGGACGGCGCGGATCGTTTCAGCGAAAATACCAGCTCCTCCGTCTTTTAAGTCATCTCGTGCAACTGCTGTAATAACGGCATGCTTTAAATTCATCATGCTGACTGAGTCTGCGACACGTTCTGGTTCATTTAAGTCAAGTTCTGTTGGCAGTCCCGTTTTCACCGCACAGAAACGGCAGGCTCTCGTACAGACAGATCCGAGAATCATAAAAGTTGCTGTTCGTCTGACAGCCCAGCATTCGTGAATATTCGGACACTTTGCTTCTTCACATACCGTATGCAGGTTTTGATCTCTCATCATTTTTTTTAAGCCCGTATAATTCTCATTTGTATTAAGTTTAATTTTAAGCCATTCGGGTTTTCTAAGATACTCGTCTTTCTTTGCCAATTCCAATCATCTCCACTCGTTGTAGTCAAGTTTTACTGTGTTCAGGGTATGTCTTTGTGCCGTCTGGAACCGCTTAAATAAATGAGATCCTCGTCTAAAAAAACTTTAACACAGTACAAATCGTGGGACAAGAGATTGGTTTTGGACCATCACAAATTGCAAATATTTTCTTATTATTGTTTTTCTCGTCAGACGTAAACTATACATATTCAATTGGAAAGGAGTTAAGGACACCGTGAAAGTTGTATTATCCGTTCTCATCCTCCTTTTAGTCATCGGTCAACCTTGTGCTTTTGGGAAGGAAAAGAAGAAAGAAGCGGATTATGAAAAAAGGATGGCACTTTATCAAAAAACAGAGGCTGCAACCCAAATCCCTTGGTATGTCTTCGCAGCTGTCGATCAATATGAAATCAATATTCGTAAAAACCGCAAAGATTTGCCAAAGCAATCAGGGTATACTGGCATCTACATTCCGCAGAGTGTATGGAGCGGACCTGAAAATCCCAACCCGGATGACACCGCCCCTCTCAGTATTAAAGTATTTGATGGAATTGGAATGGATGGCAACGGAGACGGACGGGCGGATTCAAATGATGATGAAGATGTCCTTTATACATTTGGACAATACTTGTTGACATATGGAAAAGATATTGAAAACATCCGCATTGGGCTATGGGAATTTTATGAGCGGGATCAGACGGTCGGTATCATCTCTGGATTCATCAAACTTTTTGGAACATACGGCCGGATTGATTTAGGAAAACACGCCTTTCCGCTTCCGGTCAAAACGATTTACAGTTACAGAAGCACATGGGGTGACGCTCGCGGCTTTGGAGGAAGACGGATTCATGAGGGAACTGATTTATTCGCTCATTTTGGTCTCCCTGTACGCTCCACATGCTATGGGATCATTGAAATGAAAGGTTGGAATCGGTTTGGCGGCTGGAGGGTAGGTATAAGGGATATCCATAACACATATCACTATTTCGCCCATCTGAATGGTTTTAGTAAAGGACTAGAAACCGGTCAAATCGTTGAACCTGGACAGGTGATCGGCTCAGTTGGAAACACTGGATATGGTCCACCTGGGACAGCCGGAAAATTCCCGCCTCATCTTCATTATGGTATGTACAAAGACAATGGACGGACTGAATGGTCTTTTGATCCATATCCACATTTAAAAGCATGGGAACGAAAAGAGATCCGAAAAAGAAAAAAGCGTTAAAAAATGAAAATCCCTATTCTTGCCAAAAGCATGAATAGGGATGTGTCATTAAACCTTGCTTTTTTTATGTTTTATAACTGCATTTGTGATACTTAAAGCCAAACCTCCCCAAATGATCAAGATGCCTACTGTCATCATTACAATTGAAGCATCACTCATGAGGAAACCTCCTTATCTTGATAAAGTGAATACGCAGATGTATTCTTCCATTTGGAGAAAGAAAGCAGAAACCCGACAACAATCACGCCAAGTGCTACAGACCAGCCCCACTTTAAGAGAAATTCAACCGGCATATCTCCATATGCAGATGTCAAGTTGGTTTTAATATTGTCAAACATCATATATCCTAACACGAGCGGTGTGACAGTACTTAAACTGAACCTCCACCATCCACCAAGCTGAATATCTGAAACTGAATTAGCATAGTTTTGCAGTGATTTCAACTCTCTTGCAAACCAGGCAATGACAATCACTTCAATTAAACCTGCAAGCGCTACTCCAAAATTATTAATAAAATAATCTGCTGCATCTAAGAAGAACAGTCCACCTTTTGTAGCAAACACGAGTGAACAAAGTGCTGCTAATCCTCCGCCGAACATGACAGCTTTTTTTCGTGAAATATTAAATTTATCCTGTATAGCGGCAACATATGTTTCAGAAATGGAAATGAGAGATGTTAAACCTGCTAATACGAGCGAACCAAAGAACAAAAATCCGAAAAGTGCATTAAATGCCGGAAATTCATTGATGATTTGTGGAAATACGACAAATGCCAAACCTACACCTGATGAAACAACTTCTTTTACAGGTACGCCTTGCTGTGCTGCCATAAAACCTAGCGCACTGAAAATACCAATTCCTGCTAACAGTTCAAAAGATGAATTACCAAATCCAGTAATAAATGCATTGTTTGTAATATCTGATTTTTTTGGCAAATAGCTGGAATACGTAATCATAATGGCAAATGCAATGGATAGACTAAAGAAGATTTGGCCGTAAGCCGCAACCCACACCTTTCCATTTGTAATTTGACTCCAGTCAGGTGTAAAAAATGCTTCAAGCCCTTTTCCTGCTCCATCCAATGTGATCGAATAAATGACAATGATTAAAAATAACACACCTAATAATGGTATAAAAATTTTGTTTGCGGTTTCGATCCCTTTTTTAACACCTGCAAATAAAATACCTAATGATATGATCCAAACAATTGCAAGAGGAATCAGGACACCAGGAACAAAACCACCAAATTGACCAATAACGCCTCCACTTAAATCAATTCTATCTAAATATTCTTTCATTAGGAAATTTTCAGTATTTTTACCCCACCCTAAATTCACAGAAAAGATGGCATAAGATACTGCCCAAGCAACAATAACTGCATAATACGTGGAAATGACAAATGATATAGCAACCTGCCACCAACCAAGCCACTCTTTTCCTTTCCCCATTTTTGCAAACGATAGCGGAGCTGATCCCCTATATTTATGACCAATTGAAAATTCCATAATCAAAAGCGGAATTCCAGCTGTTAGGAGGGCAAACAAATATGGAATAAAAAATGCGCCTCCTCCGTTTTCATAAGCTACAGCAGGGAATCTCCAAATATTCCCCAACCCGATAGCAGAACCGACTGCCGCCATGATAAAACCTGCTCTTGTTCCCCACTGTGGACGATGATCCATAAGCTTCCTCCTTTACCTTTTTGAAACATCAGAAAAAAATGAATTTTCTAATTATTATTATTGATTAGTATATACAGTCTTTCTACCTATGTCAAAATATTTTTTTTGGAAATTAAAAGTACAAAACTAAAAAAGCATTCTGCCATTTATATTCAGCAGAATGCTTTAGACATTTTATTATTTCATCTTTAAAAGTGCCTCTTTTCCACTTGTTCCGGGGTAAATGCCCAGTTCTTTAGCTGCATCTGTCACAGATTCAAGCGGAGCTTCAAGAAGCTGGTCAATCGTTCTGACACCCACTGCTCTAGCGGCGATAATCTTGCGATCCTTTAATCTATCATTTAACAAGGCAACATCAAGAGCTCCACACATAATATATCCAGCATCATTTGTAATGGCCATAAAATTTGTTTTTGGCAACTTGACCGTTATAGCAGTAAATGATTGACCTTCAATCATGATTGGAGTTAAATTTACCATTGTTATCCCTCCTTTACCATTAATCTATGATAAAACAAGGGACTTGTTCCGATAGCCTCACTTTGATTGATGTAAAGCCTTTAGCTTCCATGCCAAAAGATCGCGCAAAAATTCAGGCATAAAATATTCAATATGTTTGGCTGTACGAATCAGCGGAAAGAATTTTCCGAGTGTAAACATATCAATTGTTGCAAGTGTATAGGTGAGGTCAGTTTCCACGTTTTCTCCATTGATTGTTAGCTTTTCAAGATTTAGCCCAGAATAGATCATTTTCCCCATTACCTTTCCGCGAAAGCCAAGTCCTTTGATCTGAAGCTGCTCCATTTCATTTGTTGATGCCTGATGAATGATTTCCTTTATCTCCATCCCTGTTAACTTTAATTTAATAGGGTTGATCGGATGTGGGCATATCCTATGTAAATCAGCTTTCATTACTGGACCTTTTGGAAGAGATTGAAGAAGAATGCCGGCATTGACCATGCCGATGTCAGCCTCACACCATTCCCGTAAGGCATCTGCTAATAGTTGCGGCAAACTAGACGTCTGAAACCAATTCGTGACGAGGGGATCATCCAGTACGGCTACTTCTTCCTCGAGGATCTTTTGAGCGTCTTCTTTTTTTTCATAGAGAAAACCTTTTGTTTCTTCTGATTCACCTTTCCAATCTGTTGTCTTCAAAACACTTGCCTTCATGTCTGTCATTATCTTTGTCGTACTGTCAAACGTCAATTGGACATGACCGGTGTAGTGGCCATATTTTTCGGCACAAGCTAGCAAAACCCCATTTTTCAACATCCCGTTTTCTAATAAATGATGGGTGTGGGATCCTAAAATCACATCGATTTCTGGAAATCGTTCTGCAACAAGCTGATCATCTAATATTCCTAAATGAGAAAGCAGAATCGTTACATCAGCTTTTCCTTGTACTTCTCTCAACATACTGGCGATGCTTTCAAATGCATCTGTCACTTCCCAATCAAGCTGTTTATAAATCGGGTAATATGGTACAGTCACCCCAAGAACGGCAATGGACAATCCACTTTTGAGCATTTTTATCGAATACGGTTGTGCCCATTGCGGTCTATTCCCAAAACGATCAAACAAATTAGAAACAATAACCCGAAATTCAGCATCGTCATAAAGTTTATTCAGTTCATGGTGAGGCAGTGTGATTCCTTCATTATTCCCAATTGTTACAGCATCATAATGAAGACGGTTTAACAACTCGACATTGACTTTTCCGAAAGACGCTTCAGAAATTGGATGACACCTGTCCATATGATCACCGATATCAAACAGCAGCACATCTTCATCATTAGCGATATGTTTCTGTCTTTGTTTTTCAAGGTAATCAACGATCTTCGGCCAGTTTTCAAAATGACTGTGCAGATCATTTGTGTGATAAATATGGAGCTTTTCCCTCATGCAATATCTCTCCCTAGCGTTTTAACTGAATATGCCTTGATAGACTAATCTGAGTCCGATTAAAATAAGAACCAACCTTAAAATCACCACGATCGTTTTCGTATTCATTTTTTTATTAATGATAGCGCCAAGCTTTCCACCGTACCAAGCTCCAGGGATCAGTGCCAAAGCATAGAGCCAATTAACATGACCTGATATGACATGGCCGAGGGAACCTGTGACAGATGAAAGAAAAATAATGAACATAGATGTGGCTACAGCAACCCGTGTTGGAAATAAGAAGATAAGTAACATCGCCGGAACCATTAAAGATCCTCCGCCAATCCCAAATAAGCCACCAAGGAAACCGACAACAAAAGCAATCGCGATTCCAAAGATTGGCTGATAAGAATATGTATAATCATTTCCCTCATCGTTTTTAAATGTTCTGATCACACCAATGTGTTTCTTTTCTGCCGTTCTCTCTTTTTTCTTAATCATTAATGACAAAGATAATAAAATCATAAAAATCCCAAATGATAGGGAAAATGAGGAAGAGCTGAAGTACTTCGAGACATGTGCCCCAATGATACTGCCCGGTCCTGATCCGATAAAAAAAATAAGCCCGCTCTTATAATCAACGGTATTATACTTCATATAAGTGATGGTCGAGGAAAGACCTGTAAAAATGATCACAAACAGAGATGTTCCCACTGCTATTTGTGGCGTAATATGATCAAACATAGCTATGCCTGACAAAAAAAGCAGTGAGGGAACGATGACAATTCCTCCCCCAAGACCAACTAGTCCGCCGATGGTTCCCGCAATAAACCCGAGAATAATCAGTATGATGTATTCCATAAAAAATCCTCTTTTCTTTAACTAAATAAATCGAGCTGTCTTGGTGCAAGTCCTTTATATTCTAGGTTTAACAGCTCCATCATTTGTTTTCCATTTTGTGCTGCATCTCCACCAGAATTGTTATTAAACAGGAGATAGAGTTGTTCAGATTGCTTCTGAAGCAGCTGTAAATTTTGCTTCCAGTCCTGTAACTCTTGTTTATGATATAAATATAAATATCTAACCTCTCGCCAATTTTGCCCTGACGATGGTCTTGCCCACCCTTCTTTATTGCGACCATGAAAGCGGATCAGCGTTTTATCGCTATCTGTCGCGTGAAGTACAGTCGGAATGCTTCCTTCACCAACTTGAGGTTCATCACAAATACTATGAATCCAATTTTGTTCTTCCATAAAAGCCAATGTTTTATCATAAACTTGAGGCATAAACCATGAACGATGCCTAAATTCCAGCGCACACGGAATATCTCCCATTTTTTCTTTACACCATCTTAAGTAATTGACATTTTCTTTTCTGCAATCAAACCAAGGTGGGAACTGGAACAACACCATCGCTAACTTTTTTGCTTTTTTATATGGTGTCAATGAAAGTTTAAAAGCATCAAACATCTCATCTTTTGACGGAAAAGGAATCTCTCCACGCTGATGACCGGTCATCCCCTGATAAGCCTTAATGATAAAATGAAAAGATTCAGGTGTTTCTTTTATCCATTTCTCATTGTTCCTTTCCGGTTGAATCGCATAAAAACTTGCATCAAGCTCAACGATTGGAAAATGAGATGAGTAAAGTGTCAGCTTCTTTTGATTGCTCGTCTTAGGTGGGTACAAGCTATCATGATCCCCCCACCCTGTTAATCCGATATAAATCAACGACATTCACCTCTCTTCCTAGTTTATCATAGGTTTTTTTTAGAATCTTATAATTAGACCTAGCTTTCCCTAAAAAAAGAAGCCGGAATCCCGGCCACTTAATCTTTTTTTCTTGGAAAAAGCGTAAAGCTAAAACTATAAAGAAAATCGCCTGCAAGGATGACCGTCCACATGAAAGCGGTCTGAATTAAAGGTTGAGTTCTTGCAAAATCTCCGATAAATAAATGCATTCCGCCTAAAATTGGTGTACCAATCAACCAAGCAAGGAAGTGACGGTACCAGCCCGCTCGCTCTTTTTGGGCATGTTCTTTGCCAAATCGCGGTCCTTTCTCAGGTTTTGGCCCTTTTGCAAAACGATATGCGAATCGAACATCCGCCCACCCCACCATGCGACTGCCAAAAGCGATACTAACACCAATATAAATAGCAGCTAAGCCATGTACAACATTGGCTTTAGCACCATGATACAAATCGATACCTGTTGCAATTAATAAAATTAAATCTAAGACAGGTGTTAAAGCAAGTAATAACAAACTCATTTTTTTCATCTTGAGAATGTATCGAAAACATAATCCCAACAAAATCAAGACCCAAAAACCAATTTCACAAGCAATGATAAGAAAACCAATCATGTTATACGTCCCCCGCTCTTTTTATAATACAACTGTGCTAAAAAATAATAACATAAATGTACGTAACAGTACAACTGTGTTATAATAAATTTATGCCAAAAATTGTTGATCACGAAAACCAAAAAGAAAGAATTGCTGAGGTCGTCTGGAATATTATTCATAAAGAAGGTCTTGAACAGTGCACCGTTCGAAAAATTGCAAAAGAAGCAGGCATTTCAGCAGGGTCTATGCGCCACTACTTTCCAAACCAAGCAAAACTGTTTATTTATTCAATGCAGCTCGTCATCAATCGAGCAAAAACACGAATCGATCAGCTGACATTTACAGAAACACCTGAAGAAAATGCAAAACAGCTTCTCCTTCAGCTTTTACCTATAGATGCTGAAAGGAAGTTAGAAATGGAAGCATGGTTTTCATTTACAGCCAAATCAATCAGTGACCCTGAGCTAAAACAGCTAAGGAAGGAGATGAATGAAGGAATTTTTTCCGCTTGTCAAATGACTGTTGAAGCACTGTGCCCGTCGCAAAGTGAAATGGAAAGGAAAAGGGAAACAGAACGTCTCTATGCATTGCTTGACGGATTGGCACTTCATGCAATTTTGGAGCCTGACCGTGTCTCACATGAGTTGATCGATTCTGTATTGACAAACCATTTACAAAACCTTGTCTGATAAGAAACGAGGAGCTGTCTAAAAAGTCCTTTTTCAACATCAATCAGGGGGAATTGCGAGACTCCTGCGGAAACACAGCGAGCCAGGCGAGACCCAAGAGGAGCAAGGAATGAGCTCCGAGGAGGCTCGCGGATCGCCCGCGGAAAGCGAGCAAATTCCCCAATTTTTATTCAGCCACACGACTTTCAGGACAGCCCCTTCTCATGTTTATTTCATTAATGGAATAGATGATGATCAAACGACTTGAACAAGGTTTGGGTTTTAGAAAATCAAACATTATCATCTGATTTATTCTGACACAAAGATCCCTGAGTCCTCCGATAAGTATGGATATCAAATCACCAAACTAATCTATGCAAGTTTTGAAAATCAATTTGAATGAGGAAATGAGGCTATTCATTCAGGGGAAAAGACCATTCGGTGGAAAAATCGGAAACATGCCATACGAGTTTGAGAAATGTTGAGCTGAGGAGGCAGAAGATGTTGAAAAGATATTTGGTACAATCCGTTTCGAGCTCACCCAAAACCTTGAGGAATAATCAGTTGAAAAATGGATTATTTTAAAATACCTTTGGAATTCGGGTTTTCAAAATATTGTACTTCATGACACCAAATTTCGATATAGTACTGACAATAACAGCAATTTTGCAACAAAATAAATTGATCAAGATTAATGATTTTCAAATCATTTGATTTAAATAATGCAACACCGAAAAGTTGCTCTGTGAAAATACATGTTTAAACAGAGAAAACGTTGTTTTTTTAAAAATAACATGATCTATTTAACTGTTTGGATGGGTGCTAACTAAAGGCGGACATTCGGGTCGTTTCAATAGCCGCTTTCCTTGTCATTTTGTCGATTAGAGAGACATGATGTCCCTTGTCCAAAACAAGTATTTTGCCCCGTCCATACTAGCTGAACAGGGCTTTTTATTGTT
Organism: Bacillus sp. WMMC1349; assembly: GCF_013155385.1. Lineage (GTDB taxonomy): Bacteria > Bacillota > Bacilli > Bacillales > Bacillaceae > Bacillus. The sequence goes on from NZ_JABJUQ010000007.1 coordinate 3,029,013, forward strand.
TGACTAATGATGCCTTAACATAGTAAGAATATCGAGTAATGTATGGTGAATGACAAATTTGCGATAATCGATATCATCTAAAATAGGTTGTGGTAAATGTTGAAGTGCTTGGTGAACCCTTTCTTCATCAGACAGTTCTCGGTTATTTAAAGCTCTTTCAATCATTTTAGAACGGAATGGAAAAGGACAAATTCCACTAAATGCGACTCGAACCTCACCATCAACTTCAAGCGCTGAAACGGTCACCAATGGATAACCCTTATCCCATTGTTCACGAACTTTAATACTTGCAAAAGGTTGATTCAAATAGCGCTTTTCAGTTAACAAAAGCATGAGCATCTCACCATTTTTCAAGTGTAGTTTTTGATTAAACACCTCATGAATCGAATAATAGTTTGTTCCTTCCGCACTTAATGTCATCACTTTACTATCGGTTAATAAAAATGGCAAAACAACCTCTCTATAATAAACCTGACCACAAATATTACCTCCTAATGTAATTTTGTCACGTGACATTTGATCGGCAACTTCTATTGCGGCTTTACTTAATAAAGGAAAATCGTTATTTTTTGTGAGTTCTGTTAATGTTAACGCTGAACCAAGTACAAGATGATTGTGTTCAGATCGTAAAGTACGGCATTCAGGGATATCTTTTAGATCAATGATCACCTTTTTGTCCTTCATATTTGAACGGCCAAAGGAAGCGTGTTCTGTTCCGCCAGAAAGATATGAAGGCTGTTTCCCCTCTCGCTCCAACCGATTAAATAGCTGGATAGCTTCTAACGCAGACACCGGCCGATAATATTCTAAATCAAACAAAATCATTTTGCACTCTCCTCCAATCCCAAACAGCGACAGCTGATTTTAATGAACTACAGCAAATGCCTTCCTCATTGTATTGTATCTAGAGTGATTTTAAAACCATTATTTTGAAATATAAGTCAAATGAGATAGGAATTGGTATTATGGTTCAGTATAAAATACAACTGTCATTTTACACATTCACTTGTTGAATTAAGACTGGTTTTTAAAGCCTTTTCGGGCTAATTGAATAAACGTTTTTAAAGGAGAGGACATCCATTTATCTTTATGCCAAGCCATTTGAGTAAATACAGGGCATTGATTTTTCCAATTTAGTTTTTTCATGAGACCTGCTTCAATTTCTGCCTTTACCACCATTTCGGGCAGCAGAGCAATTCCAAGCCCAGCCATTACACATTGTTTAATAGCTTCTATACTGACAAATTCTAATTGATTAGGTGATATACATGTTTGATTCAAAGTTGCTTCAAAAAGCATACGGTAAGAGCAGCCGCTTTCAGTCAATAAAAGGGTTTCATCTTGCAAATCTTGCGGTGTGATAAATGATTCTTCAGAAAAAGGATGATCGATCGCTGCCACCATTTTGATTTCATCCAACATAAGCGGCTCAATATGTAGTGACTCATCAGGGCGATTAATATCCATCATAAAAGTGAGATCAAGAAGCCCTTCTAATAATTGTTGTTTAGCCTGTTTACTAGAAATATACGGTTTGAATACAAGTTTAACATCTGGAAATATTCGCTTAAATTCTTTAATAATTGCTGGGAGACGGTATGTACACTGGCTTTCTGTCGCCCCAATTTTCAAAGTTCCTGTTGCTTCCATTGCTGCATTGGTTGCCATTTTTGCTTCTTCGGTTAATGCGATAATTTGATCTGTATAGCGCTTAAAAGTCTTACCAGCTTCTGTTAACACAAGCCGTTTTCCAAGTCGCTCAAATAAAGGAGTCCCAATTTCAGCTTCAAGTGATTTGATTTGGGATGTCACACTTGATTGTGCGTAATTTAACAATTTTGCGGTCACAGTAAAATTCACATGTTCAGCTGCAGTTCTAAAAGTGATCAGTTGCTTAATTTCCACTCCTTATCTCCCTTTCTTATCATTTATTCCGATAGATTCAATCGAAATAATCGTCTGTATTGATTTTTGCATTCATTATATGATGAAAGAAATCAATCGTAAATAAAGGAGTCGATTCGATCATGAGTATAGCCGTCATCAACGGTGGAACGCGCACTAATGGAAATACGGAGCTATTAACGAAAAAAGTCATTCAGGAACAAGATGCCGAAACCATTCATCTAAAAGAATATCACATTCAACCTATTGAAGACTTGCGTCATTCAGAGACTGGTTTTCCAAGCATCGCAGATGATTATGATTCGATCATTGAGCGTATCCTCCCCCACGATACACTCATTTTTGCTACACCGATATATTGGTACGGGATGTCAGGTACATTAAAAATCTTTATAGATCGTTGGTCACAGACGATGAGAGATCAGCATTACCCTGACTTTAAAGCAAGACTAGCTACTAAACAGGCGTATGTGGTCGCTGTCGGTGGAGATCAACCGAGAATAAAAGGACTGCCACTGATACAACAGTTTGCCTATATTTTTAGTTTTGTTGGTATTTCTTTTGGAGGTTATGTTTTAGGAGAAGGTAACAGGCCTGGTGATATTTTAGAAGATCAGCAGGCACTGCATATAGCAAGTGGATTATTGAATGGAAGTGCTGTGAGATGAAATGGATCTTAGCTTTCATTGTCATGATATTGGATTTAGGATTGGTTTTTGTTTTCATTTGTCAGCCATCTCAATCATGGCATTATATTAAAACAGAAGCATCTACAACCCATAAGGACAAGCAATATGTAAGAATGACAGGGTCTGTCCTACAAACGAAACATAAAGTAACAACTGATACAGGTGAAGAAACCATTTTCATTACTAATGACATGTCAGGCCCAAAATAGGTTGGAGAACCCAACTTTGCTCATTCTGAAATTTCCTACAAAAGCTCTTGTCGATGAAGCCGTTTCGTTTAACGATTTTGTCGGCAAGTGAGTTAGTAGAACTTGTTCAGTATAGGATTCAGCGGTTTCAAATGATCTTAATTATGTTAGTTGCTATGCTCACCAATTTAAGCCTATTCATTACATATACTTCTCCATTTAAGGACAAGGTTTATGATCGTCAAAACCAACCAAATAAGAGCCAATACCATAGTTATAATATCTATAGTTCCTAGATGATGATAGTCTATTCCAATCAATATCATCATGAAAAGAATAAAAAATAGAATTGTTGATCCATCAAATAATTTTTTTCTCATTGTTTTGAGCATAGATGTAACACTGGATGATGCACAAAATTTCTTCTGTTAAGAACATGTCCTAAATAGTTGCTCGGGCAGAAAACTAGCCGATTCTCAGTCATTCCCATGCTCATTTCCTCCCTTCTTTCTCTATATTTATTATATTCTTTGATCGCTACAGAAGATAGAGCATTTAAATCATATTAGTAATGAAACATGCCAGCTTATGAGTTAAAAAAAAATCCTTGAACTGATACAAAAAATACAAATAAGAACAGAACTAAACAAGTCAAACCATAATCTTTTCGTCCATTTTGAAATTCATCTAATCCCATGACTAACATCAGTAAACTTAAAACTAATAGCATATAAGACTGAAATTCAAAATGAGACTGAAATTCAAAATAATTAGTTATGAATACATATCCTCCGCTTAAAACAACTGCTATTGTTAACATAACCCTTAAAATTTTCAGCAATTAAAAATCCCCTTTTTATTTGATCTCAAACCTTACAAAAAAATACTAACAATTACCCTATGTTTTTACAAGTCTGTAAATACCAATTATGCTATTTTATATATACATCATTTTCAACTTTTCATATGTCCATGTTTTATGTTGAATGATTTGAAAAATATTGTTAATCTAAAATAGTCAATTGATCAATGAGGAGAGAAAAAATTGAGAAAAATTACATTTTTTATGATTATGGTTTTCATTATTATCGCAGGTTGTAGTAATAAGCCAGATACTTCTACAGGAAAGACAGGATCTGAAACAAAAGAAAAACAGGAAAAATCTTTATCAAATGAACAGGCTTCAAAACAACCCGTTATGAAATACCTAAAAGAAGGTAGTTCAAATGCTGACATTAAGGCACCCGGCTTAAAAGCTGATAGTGCAAAGAAGATAAAAGCCATTACAAAGAAGATGCAGAAGAGCCTTGCTGACAAAAAAGAGTGGTTTAAAACTTATATTTCTAAGGCAAAAAAGGGTGAAGAATTACCTTATCATCCTAATTTCGGGATAACGAAAGAAGAATACCGTATTTTTCTTGATTCGCAAAATCATATGAAATTAATTAAGACAGGGGAAACACCTATAACAATAACAAAGAAAGAAGATCAACTGATTTTAAAAGCAGATAAGACTAAAGCACTCAAAGAAATTACTTTTGACTTAAAAAACAACACGGTAAAAACTGAATTTGGAACACTCAAATATAAAGGTAAGGTTAAGCCGTCCAATGGTCAAACTGTAACTGGTGAATGGTCTGGAGAAGCTTGGACATTAAATGAAGGCAAGTTTACAAAAGACGCAAATACAAAAGGGAAGTTAGTAAAATTCTATGTCGGAAAACTAAAAGAGACAGGAGAAACACTTGTATATTTAAATTACCGTGAATTTAATAGCCAAAAAACTTCAGAAACAGAAGAAATTTTATTATTTAAATAAACTTTAACCATTTCACTTTCAAAACAATCAATGTAGCTATTGCTGTGATGTTCAATCTGAAGTTAACACAAGAGGCTGTCCAATAAGTTGACTTTTGACTATAGGAAGCCTTTTTCTCATTTGATAAACAGTGATATATCAACAAGAGTATATCTTTTAACAATTTTGCTCTTTTCAACAGCTCCTATCTTTATAAGAAAATAAAAGCCAGGCATTTGCCTGCTCACGTCTTGTTCGCAAAACTAGCGTGAAATCGAAGAGTCACTAAAACACCAAAAGAGGCTGTCCTGAAAGTCGTGTGGATGAATAAAAATTGGGGAATTTGCTCGCTTTCCGCGGGAGTCTCACAATTCCCGCTGATTGATGTTGAAAAAGGACTTTTTAGACAGCTCCTTTTCAACGGCATAAGGGCTGTCCAGTAAGTCGATTTTTGACTACTTTTATGTTTATGAAAGTGGAGAATTTGCTCGCTTTCCGCGGGAGTCTCACAATTCCCGCTGATTCATGTTATCTTTTATAATCTTGGATCAACGGGATTTGACTCCATTGAAAGCGTTCCAAGAACACATTCATGAACTCTTTCGATGGATTCTCCATTTACGAACCTTTGAATTCCCTCGACTCCTAAAGCAAATTCTCGTAAGGCAAGTTTTTGTTTCTTTCCGGTATTCCTTTTCTTTAATCTCTTCAAGTTTTCCGGCTGCAAATAATCCATACCATATATGATATTGAGATATTTTCTACCTCTTACTTTTACAGCAGGTTGTACAAGCTTGCCGTTTGATTTTGAAATAAATGTCTCTGGTTTAATGACAATTCCCTCGTGTCCATCACTTGTTATTGCATCCCACCATTTGATGACCGCTTCTTCACTCGCCGCATCATGAATGACCATATATTCGGTTTCAACAAAGAGGTTCTCCATCATAGAAAATTCCTTGTTCATCTCCATATGCCAAGTGTGCGGTTTATCGAAGAAAGTTTCATTGCTATGTGCGAGCAGGTGGAAAGGAGCGATTTGGATTTGATCAATATCATTCGTTTCCCAGCAATATTTTTGGAATACTTCTTTGAAAACACGCGCATGGGCAAGTTTATCTTGATATTCGTTGTACCATGTCTCAATATCTTCGTTTTTGCCCACTACACTTTCAAGCTTATGTTTAAGTAAGCTCCGATCTAAAATAGCATTTTCAGCTACATGGGCATATTGGTTGCTAATCAGTTCTTTAGCCTTTAAATTCCATGGCATAATCTCAGCATCTACAAGAATAAACTCCGTTTCATTCTTCGTAAAATAATCTGCTTTAGTTAAGCCATGATTAATTCTTGAAAGGATTTTGTACTCTGTTTCTTCATTGAAAAACCTTCTACCTGTACGTGTATAAATCACACCAAGCGTTTCTCGACCAACGTATTTTAGACCCGTTTCTTTATCTTTAAACACGAACAATATCCCTCTACTACCCATATGCTTCTTTTCTGCTACCATACGCTCAATCCCCATGCTTCGGTAGTAGTCTATCACTTCTCTTGGATGCTCTAGATAATTCTCTAAAGAAGAAGGAGTTGGGGCAGGACTCATTGTCGGCGGGATATAGATCAACTCTTCAATCGGAACTGTAAAGTGAGACACCATATCGATAGATGGCATCACATACTGTTTAGGTATTTGAATTTCGCCGAGTACATCTGTTAAGACCGAAAATCCATTAATAAATTTAGCCATGTTCGGAGGATTTAACCTTTTCTTCTTTAATTCGATTAACGGGTTATTTTTCCTGCCTGAGTAATCTTTTTTGGCTTGAACCGAAACAAATTCTTTCTCTGGGTAACGGAATGCTGTTAACTCTCCCCCAAACACAACACCTTGGTCAATATTAATCGTATTGTTTATAATGAGTGGTTTCGGTTTCGGATCATGCCCCCAAACAATTAATGTGCTTGTTTTATGATGAATTGTCCAATCTTTCCTAATTGGACTTCCAGTTTTCCCTATCCCTTCATGATCTCCGTAACGGCAGAAATCACTTATATCAGAAGATTGTTTTCCAATAAAATCATCTTTTATCCCAGCATGGGTACACACCAATGTAGGAATTCCGTTTTTGGTCAGTACATAATGAGCAGGTGCTTTAAGAAGAAAATTCTTTAACTCTTGTTTTAATTGTTTGATATTTGCACTGCCCATCTTTTCTTCATATTGCCTGATCTCTTCTTCAACGCATTCATCACCATGACTTAAGGTCACATTTCTCCCATCTAACCAACGAGCGATTTTCCAACCATGATTACTGTCTATCATGTAAGCAAGTCCTTTTTTCACATGACGTAAAAAAAACTCCATCGTTTTTAAAGACTCTGGGCCGCGACTCATAATATCCCCAAGCGATAGAAACCTCCTTCCCTTTGGATGGACGTAATCCTGCTCAGCATTTTGTTCGTAACCTAGCTTTTCGAGAATATGAATCATTTCATCATAACAGCCATGTATATCGCCGATAATATCTATTCCATTCCCAACATCAAGATGAACTGGGTTGTGATCTCTTCTGATGACTTCAACTTCATCTGGATCGGAAATAAAATAGGTCGCTAAGTAGCCTTCTTTTTTAATAAAACGTTTCTCTCTTTTAAATACATGATACTGTTTCTTTATTCTGCTCGTTCCTCTTGGATTTTCACGGCTCTTGTCTCTTTCAAGTAAAACACTCTGATCTAAATTCAATACAAGGGAAACAATCGGGAGATGATTTTTTTTAGCAATTGAGATATACCTTTTTCGATCTTCTGAATATAAATGCGTGGCATCTACAAAAGTAAGTTTATTAAGTCTACATCTCGTTTCGATTATTGTATCCATTAAGAAAAATGCTTCTGAAGAGATGGCTTGATATTGATCGTACAATGCTTCTGACTCATCATTCGATCGTTGTTGCCAATTAATAAATTCAACATCACTTACCAACACTCTACACTCATCAGAGCTTACAACCTGAGAAGGAAGGATTTGACCATTATCTATTAATTGTTTTAAAAAGTGAGTTTTCCCGCTATTTGACGGACCCACAAGTAAAACAATTCCAGCATCAGGTATAACAATATTCATTTTTACAACTCCTTTCTCATAAACAAACACATCTGGGTAGGATAACCGTAAAGGTCGTGTTCTTCGCCTATACCTGCAAACGTTATATCGTATTCACATTCCTCATTTTGCATTTCACACCATTTATAAAACTCTTCTCTAGTCCACTCAAATCGATGATCAGGATGTCTGTATCCTTCACCCATTCCATATACTTTGTTATACTCTTGGTTTGGAGTCGTAATGAGTAATACCTTTGGCCGATAGTCCTGCAGAATTGTTTTCATTATTTTAGGTAAACGATACTCATCAATATGTTCGATCACTTCACAGAGTATCATAATATCCTTATTTATTAATCTTTCATCATAGTAAAAGAGAGAGCCTACAATTTGTTCAGGCATAATAAAATTCTCTTTCTGTTCTACTTTCTCAAAGCGTTTAAGAGCTTTAATTGATGCAGACTCTGACGGTTCAACAGCCAAAATTTCTTTAACACCATTCACGAAGCCTAATTTCACAGCTAACTTTCCTTCACCTGAACCGAAGTCAACGATGCTCTCTTTGAATTGTAATTGATTAATGATTTGAATCATTTTCTCATATCTAAGATCGTTCAATCTAACTTTTTGGTCTCTTTTATGATCCTTTTCACTACTGATCGCATTGTTGCTCTGCTTTTCCACCAAACTATAAATATCTTTAAATCGAAGTGCTTGCTGTAATATAAACTCTCTTTTTGGATGCGTATCAAGCCAGCCTGCACCATATCGTTCAATTTTTTCTACTTCTTTTTCATCTATGAAATAATGCTTATAATTATCTAAAACAGGAATCAAAACAAAGAGCTGCCGAAGCCCCATTTGCAGTGTCGTTGAACCCTTTATCGTGATATATCTCGCTGTACTTTTTGTTTTAAAATTCATACTATAATCGACATCACCATAAGTGATATCAACCTTAAATCCTAATGGTTCAAATAACTCCACAATATCTTTGTCTGATAGATGAGAAGCCAGTGGTCCAAAACTGAATTCCAAAGGAAAACAATGATTCACCCAAGAATCATATTCTGCTTTTGGCTTTCCATTTAGTGCTGTACTAAGAGCAGACCTTAAAAAGCTACAGAAGATACTACTCACCACAAATTCTCGGTCATTAATATATGAAGTAATATCGTAGATTTCAGAATTATTCCTTGAAAGTTCAATTGGATCTGGTGTAACAAAAAATGTAACACCAACTTCTTCTTCAGTAAACTTATGATAAAACATTCTTACTAAGTGACCGTTTACACTTCTTTCGTAAAGATTACTTGGGTTTTTCGCCAATAAAAAAGAAATGACCTTAACATTTGGTCCTGTCGCTCGTATTGTTAATTGCATAGTGATTCACACCTACTCTCTAATTAAAACCGTTTCAGTTAAAACAACATATCATAAGTCATAAAAAATACTACTTTCCTAAGCTATGGCTTAATTATAGAGAATCATCTTAATGGATGCAAAGTATGTCATGAAATCCTTATTCTACATTTCTGTTCTATGATCCACTAGTAAAATTTAAATTCTTTGTCTCTGCAGGAAGTATTTATTTATAAGAGCACATAAAAATCGTCCTTTCGCAAATGTTGTCTGGTAACTCCATTTGAATTGGACGATTTTTTTAAAAGGCTATTAGAAAGTCTTTTTTTTACTGCCTTTCTGAGCAACTCCTTGACCATCAAAATCACATGTCCTGGATCCGTTTTATGATTTTAGCAGGATTTCCACCGACCAACACATGATCTGGCACATCTTTTGTTACGACCGCACCAGAAGCAACCACAACTTGATCACCTATTGTAACACCGGGATTAATGATGGCTCCCCCACCGATCCAGACATGATCACCTATAGTTACTGGTGCTCCATATTCTATTCCCGATATTCTCTCGTTTGCATGCAATGGATGAGTCGCTGTATAAATTTGTACTCCTGGAGCAATAAAACAGTTATCACCTATTCTAATCTCGCATACATCTAAAAATATACAATCAAAATTCGCAAAGAAATTTTCGCCAACATGGATGTTGTAGCCATAGTCACAGCGAAACGTCTGCTCTATGTATATATTTTCACCAGTGGAACCAAGTAGATCTTTTAATAATTCAGTTCTTATGTTGTCATCAATTTCGAGTGATTCATTAAATAACCTGGTGAGTCTTCTAGCTTTCATTCTATCGCTACGCAATTCTGGATCGGTTGGATGATACCGTTCACCACTCAACATTTTTTGTTTTTCAGTTTTCATGATTTTTTCACACAGTCAATTCTAAAAGATTGCCTTCCGGATCTTCTATCACACTTTCATAATAACCGTCCCCTGTGACACGAGGTCCATTAACTAAGCGGTAACCATCATTTTGTAAAAGAACAGTTTTATGATCGACTGCCTCCCTGCTTCCCAGAGAAATTGCAATATGAGCCCAACCAATCCGATCGTCCCGATCAGGCTTATCTATGCCCGACTTACACATTATTTCTAACCGTGCACCTTCAGCAAATGTCAGAAAATAAGATTCGAATTGTTTATCTTTATTATGATACTTTGCGTTTGCTTTTCCATTAAAATATGTGACATAAAACGTCTTCATGGCTTCGATATCGTTAACCCACATTGCCGCATGCTCTATCTTCATCACACATATGCCCCTCCTTGTATATTGAATGGATCATGGTTTGCTAAAAGTTTTCCACATAACACAATTGACAGTTTATGATGTGTTACCAGTTATTTTACATTTTTTTATGAATACCAAAGAACGATTTCAGTTGTTTGTATTAATCCCCATTGTTGTTTCAAAAGTCTCTCAACATGATATTTCATTTCGTGATTAAGAAAAGTTCCATCGATATCAATTGCTTTCCCCCTTACAGATTATATTCAAAATCTGACAAATGGTTTTTTCTTAACTGCTTATTTCGGTTGCCATGAGATCAAAACCAAGGGTTTGTAATCCAAATAGATAGTCTTGTTTCCAATCACTTATTTTAAATTCTGGAAGATGTTCTGTTGGAATATACTTTGAACTTTGCTTTACAATTTGCTCAATGGTCAATGGGGTAACTTCATCATCACAAAAAATCATGATATGAGGATTAAGGATCGCTGCAAATGAAGCGACTAACCTGCTAATAGCATTAACCTCCCCGCTTTCATTTTCCAAAACCTGCCCGAAATTTCGGTCGCCATCCTGTGGAACAAATGAGATCTCACCTGAAAAATTAGTGCTTCCCCGCACAACAACACCATTTACCATCATTCCAGCACCAGGACCATTTTGACCTGAATATAAATAGACCAGAGATGTATTCTTCATTCCCTTCCGAGCGTGATATCCAAGCACTGCCGCATTCATATCGTTTTCTACGACAACAGGTATCGAAAAACGCTCTTCCAAATATCCCTTCAAATCAAAGTTTTGAAGATGCTCATAACCTGGTATATAAAAAATCCGTCCATTATCAACAGAACCAGGTACACCAATAGCAATGGAACTGATTTTCGAATATTTCTGTAAGATATTTTCAACATATTGGCTTAATGATCTTACATCATCTTCTACTAATACACTTGATGTTTTTCCAGTATCCTTGACTTCTCCCAAACAGTTAAACACAATATAATGGGTCTCTGTTCTTTCTAAAAAAATAGCCAATCCCAACATATACTCTGGATTGTATGTATATCTTTGCGCCCTTCTTCCACCACTTGAATCATCAAGACCTGCCAAAAAAAGCTCGCCGCTCTTTTCCATCTGCGTTAGAAACTTACTTATTGTCGGAAAACTAATCCCTAACTTCTCACTAAGTTCAACTTTTGTCGCACTTTCAAGTTCTAAGAGAGATTTGCGAATATCACGAAGAATGAATTTCCTCATTGATGGCTCACCACCTTTCAATAGACTTATTAAAAATATTTAAAAAGTATCCAACAAAAAACTTATTAAACTTCTTTAATAAGTGATGGTGACAATATAACATAGAAAATGACATAAAGCAAAAGCTGGCACCAAGAATCTATCGATGGACAAATGACTTTTCTATCTGCTAATCAATACTTGCCAGTAATTTATGAATCAACTCTTGGGAATGAACAAAAAAGTCTCGAATCGAAAGTACAGCAAAGTATGAAGAGACTTCGGTATTAGCCAATAAACATTCATCATAAATTACACTAATATATAGTTCCTTTTTCGGGACTTTTCCTTTTTGAACTAACGAGTTTGTTAATTCTACATATAATCCTTCACTCACATCACCGATCGATCTTTCGATTGAAAAACGCCCTGGAAAGCTGTTCCACCACACTTCAAAGGTTTTATACATTTCATTAAAAGCGCTATCATCATTCACAAACAGTCGCTGATAAAATAAATCCTTTTCTTTGAGAAATACTGCATCGTTTTGATTATTTTCGGATATTCTTTCTGAAACTTCATTCCACAGTTCTTTATACTTTAATTCAAAGTTTTCTTTAAATACGATTCTTGTTGATAAATAAGGAAACCTTAACTCTTGCCGATTTTGATTAAGAAATATATTTTGGATGTAAATCAGAAAGTTCAAAGAAACGGGTGCATCTGTCACCATCACGAATGAATTTTCCAAATTTCCGCCTCCTTAAAATGAAAGCCGCCTGACCATTGATTTTGACAATTTTACATTTCTGGTTCTGGATAATACATCACTAGAAAAAAGCTCGCTAATTCTTCAGTGGTATTGATATAACGATGTGTTGTTGTCCCGGTAAATTGCAAGGCATCCCCAGATTCTAATACATAATGCTCTCCTTGAAGATGAACTGTTAAAATTCCCTCTTTTATAAGTATATACTCTTCCCCTAGATGTGATTTTGCATCATGTGTACACCCTGGTTTAAGTTCAACAATGTAAATTTCAAACTTTGTTTCAGGATGATACGGAAAAAAAGGGTAGACAAGATATTGACCCTCATGATCTGAAATTGGATTTAGTTCATTTATATTTATTTTTTTTACTTTAGGACTTTCCTCTTTCATAAAATGTGTAAATGATACTTGAAGACCGTTCGCAATTTTCCAAAGAGTAGTGACAGTGGGATTGGATTTCCCTTTTTCAATTTGCGCAAGCATGGCTTTACTAACCCCTGTTCGCTCTGACACTTGATCAAGTGTCAAATGTCTACTTTTTCTGAGATTAAACAAATTCTTCGCAATAACTGATTGAATATATTCCATAACTGCTCTCCTTTATTTTATTATGTTTATTTTACCACACTATTGTTTATTATAACGGAAATTTGTATAATATGATAAACATTAACATGAGGGGGAGCGGAATGAGTACAGAAACTTCATTAATAAAAAAAGAAGAGGTGGCTTCATCTTTCGTACAAGGAATCAAAGATTGTGTCCCAACATTGTTAGGTTATACAAGTATAGGTTTTGCATTTGGAGTAGTCGGTGTTTCATCAAATCTAAGTGTAGTAGAAATTGCACTATTATCAGCCTTAGTGTATGCTGGTGCAGCTCAATTCATCCTCTGTTCTATGTTAGTAACAGATAGTCCAATTTCAGCTATGATCTTGACTACTTTTATAGTAAATTTAAGACATTTCTTATTAAGCGCATCACTTGCACCATATTTCTCAAAATACTCTCTGCTTAAGGGTCTAGGTATAGGATTATTCATCACGGATGAGTCATTTGGGGTTGCATCTAACAAAATAATCAAAAATGTACATCTTCATGATCATTGGATGTATGGTTTAAATTTAACTGCCTATATTTGCTGGACTATCTCTTGTGTCACCGGTGCACTATGCGGAAATTGGATCTCTCATCCAGAACAGTATGGGTTAGATTATGCTTTAATTGCAATGTTTGCAGCTTTACTAGTTTTACAACTAGACTCGGTTGCACCTTCAAAATTGAAGCATTATTTAAGGTTAGTATTGTATATGGTGATAGCCATGTTGGTTTTATCTTTATTTATTTCGACACATCTAGCCGTTATCCTTGCAACGGTAATCGTAGCCACTATTGGGGTGGTGACAGATAAATGAGTATTGATTTAACGATTTTATTTGTCATCATCAGTTGTGCTATCGTAACAATGATTCCAAGAATTATCCCTTTTTTAGTTGTACGTAATATAACACTCCCTGAACCGGTTTTAAAGTGGTTATCATATGTACCCATTTGTATCCTTACAGCACTTATAGTAGAGAATTTCATCATCCAAACCGATCATACGTTCAAACTTGACTGGACTGTCATAGCAGTTTTAGTACCTACACTTTTGATTGCTATGAAAACAAAAAGTTTGTCAATCACAGTGATTAGCGGTGTTGTGTTGATGGCTGGCTTGCGATTATTTTTTTAGAAAAACCGCAGAGACATTTCTCAATGTCATCTGCGGTACACAGTCATACCAGTTTGTTTTGCAAAAACTTATCCATTTCACGAAAAAAGATTTCAGTGTTTGTGCTGTTTATGCTAGAAGTTTTCAATATTCCTAAATTCCTTTGTTAACAGGAGAAGGTTATCCGCAACTTCAGGAACCTTGGAGTTCATTTTTTTAGCTTCAATGCCTATCCACTCAATTTTTGCGCTCTGTTTGTTCAAGTGCATAAACAAAATACAGAGCGTTAAGTTATAATTGAAATTATTCACAATCACAAAAATTCCTCTATAAAATTAATTTACCTTACTGATGACATATAGCTGTTATAAAGGTTAGAACATTCCTTCATACAGTCCTTCCTCATTTGAAGATAGTTTCAGGTAACTTTCACATTTCAATATCGAAATAAGAGGTTTCATTTCGTAATAGTATTTATAACCCTTTTATATCTTAAAATAATTGTTGTCCACCGAACGATATTTACATTTCGCTAACTCTATATCATAAAAACGGTTTATTTCCTCTGACATAGATCTAACAATATACATTTCGTTATCTCCTAAATAGATATGACTGGCTTGTGAATAGAAACGAAGCTCATCATTATACATTTTTTGAAAATACTAAATTTATGCCATTTCATTACTTCCTCGTAACGACATTCTAATGCGCAATATAAACTGGAAACCATAACAGGTTTGCATTTCAATATGTAATCAATAAAAGTAACAATCCGTTCAAAATCACCAGGAGTTGTAATCGAAGCCCAACAAATATAATTGTTGTCTAAACTGCCTATGATACACACTTCTTTATCAGGGCTAACATAAATATCAAAATATATTTCTTTATCATCTATTTCAACATTAGGTTTTTTGCAATCATTTCGATTAACTAAATTATATTTTTCTATATCCAATAACAAAACCTCTCTTCTTTATAATGAAATATTACTTTTTTATTGCTATTTCATTATAGAGGTGAACCTTTTCTTTTTAAAATAAATCTTCTTTTTAGGAATCAAATCATTGCTCACAATCTTTTAAGGCATCAGGAAACAAAAAGAGGAGGCCTTGACATTGACACTTACAGCCAACAAACCGCTGGTTTACCCAACTAATTTGACACCATCCTCTTTGACTTTAATACATATGCAATTAAAAAAATAATTTTCCTGAACGGATGTCATGAGTCATGCCCTCATAAGGGGCTTGAGAAATGACTTTTTCATTATTGACTCCTTCATTTTTGAAAAAAGTGATATTAGCAAACTCAGGGACAACATACTTAGGATAAGTGTCATATTTTAAACGGGATTGTTCCATTACATGAATAAAGTCATTTTGGTAACAAACTGTAATTTCTGGATGTTCATGTACCCATTTGGGGAAGAAGATGACTCCATGCATTCTTTTGTCATTGGGCATGAAATTTAGAGAAACGTCGGTACCAGTAGGTTCAGTCCATGAAACTTTATAGACTCCATCAGCAATTTTTACAATATCAACTTTTTGGTCACGAACCCAGCGACCTGCGACCATCCCACTATGAATACGATAATCTATCGTATCCTCATTTTTTATATAAATCTCATATTCCCAGCCATTTTCATACGTATAAATAAGATGGCTCCCTAAAAATTCGTTAAGTTCTTTCATAAAAAAGTCACTCCTTCAAAATATTCAATATTAAACATGTAATTAGTTACATGTTTAATATTACATATATTATTGTATACTTGTGTTATAATGATGTCAATATACTCTAAAATGGAGGTTATTTGGTGAGCCGAAGGATATTAAAATATGCAATTTTAGGGTTATTAAGTAAAGAAGATATGAGTGGATATGATATTACGACCGAATTTAAGAAAGCGATTGGACAGTTCTGGAGTGCAAAGCATAGCCAAATCTATGTTGAGTTAAAAAAATTATTAGAAGAAAAATCGATTTCTCAATACGTAAAAATGGCTGGAGTCAAACTTGAGAAAAAAATGTACAGCCTTACAACGAGAGGAAAAGAAGAACTTCAGAATTGGTTGCTGGAACTCGATAAGAATGTGGAAACCGAAAAGGATGTTTTCGCATTACGGTTATATTTTTTAAAAGATATCCCTACTGAAGAAATCCCAGTATTATTTAATAACCAATTAAAACTCAGAACAGAAAAATTGTCCCTTCTAAAAGAACAGTTTTCTTTTCATTATGGAGGAGAGAAGAATCCTCTACATTTAGATGCTGAAGCATTAGGTCACTACTTTGTTCTGACAAAAGCCATTTCTCGCGAAGAAAATTACATTTATTGGTTGAATAAAAGTTTAGACATTATAAACAAAAAAGAAAGCCGATAAGTCTTTTACATAGGACTTATCGGCTAAATAAAGCAATTTATACTTTCTTATCTTTTTAATGCTGCAGGAACCACAAACAAATAATTATAACCTTATACCTCTCAATAAATATTCAATAACCATTTAGTTCATGTAAAACTGCTGCTGTAAAAAAGCTGTTTTCGGTTGATTTTTGTGTAAAGTCATAGTCTTTTAAAGCCCGCTTATCTTAGAGTTTTGTTCAAACTTGGCTCCAATCAATTTGGTGTAACCTAAAATTTGTTTTAGCATAAAACTAATCAGAACAAGCTCGTATTAGAATACAAAAATTAATCTAATATTGTATTTTTCAACATAAAGCCTTGGCTCCGGACAAACGTTATCAGAGACTATTTCAAAGAAATATGTAAAAGGGCAAGTTTACCGATCTTTCCCCGCACTCACTTAGGCATAGCAAGCGGTTCATCTTCTTGAAGCCGGAGTTAATATAAAATATGTATCCAAGTATAAAAATGACCGCAGATACATGCCTCCAAGTTACTAAAAAGATTGAAGACCAAGCAATGGAGTTATGTCTGCGGTACACAGGTATATAAATTTTGCGGGTGCAATCATGTATTAGTCTGATCACACCCTTTAGTATCAACAGTTAACCAATACTACCTTCCATCTCGAACTTGATTAAGTTTGCTCGAAATGGGACGTAATGATTAACAATAAAACCGCTCAAACCTTTGAGATAAAGCCATTCTTCAAATGGTTTAAAATGGTTTATAATTTCAACTTGGCACGGACTTGGCATGAACTTGGCTCGAAATCGGCATTAAAACCTCCGGTAAAAAATCACATAGGAAGGGTTAAAAACTTGAGAAATCATAGTTTACACAAAATAGATGCGATTTTTTCTACCTTACATTAATCAACCTGAACCATATATCATAAGTAAATGAGGTTGTAGCAGCACCTTTCCATAAAATGTGGGAGGGTGCTGTCTAGTTATATAAACATTTGTTGCATTAATGCTTGCTTTAGACCTTGTAATTTTTCTAATCTTTCTTCATTTAAATTGATTTTCTTATTTATACGATTAAAAAAATGAGCGACTGCTATTTGTTCTTCTTTACAGGGTAATTCATGTTCAGTATCAAAGAAATCTGATACACTGACGTTTAATAAGCCATGATTTCTTGCTCCTTCTACACAAATTAATGCCACTGCTTTATGCCATTGAGTAGAATCGAAATAGTGAACTAAAAAATCACTATTCATGTTATCTTTCGGAGCAAAACAAATATAAAGTGTAGATAATGCTCCATCTTCATAATTATCGAGGCGTTTTATGGTACCTAATGGAAAACCATTAGAGTAACTTTTATTGTATGCAAATTCACCTTTTTGTAATAAGTAATACCCTTCTAAGTTACCTGAAGCAACGTTTTTATTAAAAAACTCAATTTGATCAATTAGACCATATTGTGCAGAAATCGTTAACGGTCTTTTAGTTTCTAAATTACTGTTTTTTCTAGTAATACGAGAAGAAAAATCACTTAGTTTATATACTTTCCAATTAGGAAAATCTCGACCATTTTTATCTTTAAACCGCAATTCCTTACGAAAAATCTTCTGCATATAACCTTTTTTCTGTTCTTTCAGCAAGTCAATTTTTTCTTGTTGAAGTTTAATTTTCTTTGTTAGTATTTCCATAAAATCTGATATTTTATTTGCTTCCTCATAATCAGGAAGTCTAACAGCTAATTCGATGAATTGTGAAAAATGGACTCGTTGTTTTTCAATTAAAGATCCTGTTGCAATACTTTTATATAGCCAAATCATCTTTGAGGATTTTAAGTAATCTTCCAAGAATTGGTTTTTATAGTTGGAAATATTTTTGAAGACATTATAGTATCCTGATACCGAAATATCTTCACTACCTTTATATTGAGCTAAGGCTCCAATAGTCATGTTCATAGGATTTGATACAAAATAATCAGGACGCACAATTTTATAATTATCGTCTTTTTTTACTAAGAATTCACGATTATAACGGTCTGTCTTTTTTGTTACACCATCTTGGACTGTTAAACTATATAAAGGGAAGCTTTTTGTATCACCCGTTTTTTCATTAACCTCTGAAAACAGAGATTTAAATTTTACAGTTTTCCAATCTTCTTTAAATCCATTAAATCTCAACTTAGGTGCAACCACTTTCTACACCCCCAATTCTTTAAAATATTTCTCTAACTCAAGATCAACTTCTACAACTTCTTTATCAATTTCTTTCAGACGTTGAGCTACTGCTTGTAAATCAATCGGTTCTTCTTCTTCAAATGTATCAACATAGCGAGGGATGTTTAAGTTGTAGTCATTCTCTTTAATTTTCTGCAATGTTGCTGCATAGGAATACTTGTCGATTGTTTCACGACTTTGGAATGTTGTAATAATCTTTTCAACGTGTTCATCTGATAAATGATTTTGATTTTTACCTTTTTCAAACTCTTGGGATGCATCAATAAATAGAACTTTATCATCATCTTTACGACATTTTTTGAATACTAAAATACAAGTAGGAATGCTCGTACCATAGAAAATATTTGCTGGTAATCCAATCACTGCGTCTAAGTAATTTTTTTCTTCAATTAGATATTTTCGAATCAATTCTTCAGCTGCACCACGGAATAGAACACCATGTGGTAACACCACCGCCATAGTACCGTTATCATCTAATTGGTGAATAAAGTGTTGTATGAAGGCAAAGTCTGCTTTTGATTTTGGTGCTAGTTTAGCATAGGCGCTAAAGCGTTCATCATCTTTGAACTTATCATCTGCGCTCCATTTTGCTGAGTATGGAGGGTTGGCAACGATTGCTTCAAAGCGCTGTTCTATATGTTGCGGCTCTTCTAATGTATCCGCATTTTGAATATTGAAACGTTGGTATGGAACATCATGTAGCAACATATTCATGCGAGCTAAGTTGTATGTTGTTGATACTTTTTCTTGTCCGTAATATTTGTGTACTTTCGCTTCTTTACCTACACGAAGAAGCAAGGAACCTGAACCACAAGCCCCGTCATATACATCTCGAATTTCCGTTTTACCAGCAGTTACAATTTTGGCTAAGATTTTAGATACTTGTTGTGGTGTATAAAACTCACCTGCTTTTTTTCCTGCGTTTGCTGCAAATTGAGAAATCATATATTCGTATGCATCACCTAAAATATCAATTTCTACATCGTCCTGCAAAAAAGGAATGCTTGCAATGTTGACAATGACTTTACTAATTAAACTAGTGCGATCCTTAACCGTACGTCCTAAACGTGAAGAAGTTAAATCCATATCATCGAAAAGGTTTTGAAAGTCGTCTTGGCTTGCAGCACCTAAAGTAGATGATTCAATTGCTTTTACACCGTTTTGTAGCAACTCTACATCAAAGTTACCATTTGCCCCTTTTTCGATTTCTTCAAGGAAACGTGAGAATAGGAATTGCGGCTCTACTACATAACCTAACTCATCAATAAGATACTCAGCTAAGTCCTCACGGTACTCTTCATTTTCCCATGCTTCTGCATAAGATATGTTATCGTCTTTTAGTAATTTTTTTGCACGTGCTTCTACTTTTTCAGATAAGTAACGATAGAAAATTAACCCTAAAATATAATCCTTAAATTCGTTGGCATCCATTTGACCTCGTAAATCATTTGCCATCGCCCACAATTTCTTATGTAATTCAGCTTGTTGTTGACGTTGCTTTTCACTTGTTGTCATAGTAATTCCTCCTTCGAAACTTTAATTGATACTTTGAATTAGCTTCTGGTGAATATATAGCTGTTGTAATTCACGTTTCTCAGCCATCAATAATTCTTTTCTCCTTTTAAGCTGTGCGACTTTTCCAATAATGATTTGCTTTTGGATAGGTGGTATGTCAATTTCTAAATCCTTTAAATGAGATAGTTTCAATAATGAAATGACTGTTCCTTCACTTAAAACAGACAGCTGCTTTTGAATAGATGGATGTTCATTAAAGTACCATTCAAAGAAGGCTGCATCTACATCACTTGTTAATTCAATTTTTATAAAGTTGTTAGTTAATAATAAACCGCTATATTTCTCTGGTAACAGAGCAACTTTTTTCGTATGCGTGTGCAGTATAAGACTGACTGTGTCAGTTAGCAGTTGTGATACCAATTTTTCTTTCGGTACAGTAATTGCCACATTCTTTTCATTTGAAATTCGATAAGCTAAACCTAGTGTTTCGTTAAATTCCTTTAATGATAATGGTTTGACTTTTGATGTTTCAATGTTGTCAGAATAGTTTTCTAACCTATTTGCAAAAGCACCTTGTGTAAATTGTGCAATTTGATAAAGTTTCACAACACTCCTCCTTTGATATTTTTTAATATATCACCACCAATAGATTTAATATATATGATATTTTTAAAAATATCAATGTTTTCCCATTTATTTTTTGATATTTTTTAAAATAACAAGAGAGAGCGCTAAATTAAATTAACGCTCTCTCATTTATTAAATGGGGTATGTGGTAACTACGCACCGTATTTTTCGGTAAAATCACGAATGAAAGAAGTAATCGCTTTAATTGCTTTATTCTTTTTCAAAAACGATCCTGATAAATTATCCATAATCTCATTTTTTTCAATTAGACTGGAATACTCATACGCTGATACTTGTTCACGTAATACACTGTCTTCAATATTTACTTGTTTCGCAAATGTTGAGAGTTCTTGCTCACTCATTTCTTCTTCGTAACGATTGTAAGCATCCATTACAGATTCATTAGGAGCCAAAGTTGGTGCGACCTTATCTAAGAACCCTTTTATCAATTCAATTTTCAGACGTAACTTTGGATCAGATGCATGGTCTAATTCTTGTTTAATAAAACGAATCTCTTTGTCACGTTCTTTTTCATTTTCTGTGTTAAGGTTGGCAACCAGATTTAAAATGTAACTGACATTAATCTTGTCTGTATGCATTAGCTCTAACTCAAAGTCAATATCATGTAAAATCGATTCCTTTGGCACTTCACTACGCTTAAAATCTTCGTACACTTTGAAGTACTTGCTCTTGAAATCTTCATATGATTGCTGTGAAATCGTTAGCTCTGTTTCATCAAACTCAAAATCAGAAAATGATTGTAAACGTTGAAGGAATTTCGTCACATTTTTGAATGCAATAATAAATTGCCGCTTATCTTCTTCTCTTTCTAGCTCGTCAACTTCTTCAGGAATGACTGCAACATCCCTTAAATTTTTCACTGCTTCCTTAAACGCTTTTAGATATTCATCGTAGCTACCCATTAGAACGGTATCAACGTTGTCTGTTCTTGAGAATAACTTAATTGCTTCATCTGTTTTTTCTTTTAAATTTCGATAGCAAACAATATTTCCATATGGCTTAGTCGATTTCTCTACACGATTTGTACGGCTGTATGCTTGCAATAAATCATGATATACCATGTTCTTATCTACATAGAGAGTATTGAGTGGCTTGCTATCAAATCCAGTTAAGAACATTTTTACGACAAGTAAAATATCTATTTGAGCATTTTTTACTTTTTTTGATACATCTGAAAAATAACGATCCCATGTTTCTGTAGAGAAGTCTGTGTCGTACATTTGGTTATAATCTGAAATCATGCGATCTAACGCTTCACGAGAATGTTCACCTTTACCATCGCTTTCCTCGTTTTGCCCATATGAAAAAATCCCAGCAATCTTTAAATCATGATTCTTAGATTTAAAAATATCGTAATACTTAATTAACGTAGGTATTGAATCAACTGCAAACATAGCACAATAGCCTTTGCTTTTAGAACGTCGTAGATGATTATCAATTATATGGTCAGCTACTAAGTTTAAACGTCGTTCATCATGCCACACTTCATCTGTATCAATCGCTTGTACTTTTGTAGCATCTGTTTCATCAATATTAGCGTTAAAAGTACGAACGTATTCTACTGAAAAACCTAGTACGTTCCCATCACGGATCGCATCTTTAATAAGGTAATAATGCAAGCATTTATCAAATAGGTCAGCAGTTGTACGTCCATCTTGACTTTTATTCTCGATAAAACGTGGTGTTCCGGTAAAACCAAAATATTGAGCATTCTGGAAGTGATGATCAATTTCTTTTCGCATATCACCAAATTGGCTACGATGACATTCATCAATAATGAAAACTACTTTCTCTTGTTTATATGGTTCCATTATCTTAACGTACTTTGGATTTTTGATAGCATTGTTCATTTTCTGAATCGTTGTCACAATGAACCGTTTCATTGGATTTTGTATTTGTTCAATAAGGATTTCGGTTTTGTCAGTGCGGTCAACCGCTCCCTTTTGGAACTTGTTGAACTCTGCGATCGTTTGGCTATCTAAATCTTGGCGGTCAACAAGGAAGAACACCTTTTTGATACTTTCTTCATCTGATAAAATTTGACCAGCTTTAAAGGAAGTCAATGTCTTACCAGAACCGGTTGTATGCCAAATGTAGCCGTTGTTGTTGGTTTCGGTTGCACGCTTTACAAGTGCTTCAACTGCATAAACTTGATAAGGACGCATAACCATTAATGCTTTATCGGTATCATTAATGACCATATAACGACTAATCATCTTCGCAAGATGGCATGGATTTAAGAATGTACTACTAAAACTTTGTAAGTTCGTAATCAGCTCATTTTTTTCATCTGACCAAAAGAATGTAAATCCAAATTGAATGTCATAATCAGAGTTTGAAAAGTATTTTGTATCGACACCATTACTTATAACAAAGATTTGTAGAAAACGATATAGACCAGGGAATGTATGACGACGATAGCGTTGGATTTGGTTAAACGCTTCTTTAAAATCTAGTCCTCGTCTTTTTAATTCTATTTGAACGAGTGGTAAGCCATTAATTAAGATAGTGACGTCATAACGATTTGTGTACTTACCAGTCACAGTAGTTTGTGTTGTAACCTGAAAAAGATTCTTACACCAATCTTTTGTGTTTAGCAACTCAACATATAATTGAGTGCCATCTTCACGTTCGATTAATAATTTATCACGTAGGATTTTGGCAGAATCGTAAATGCTTTTACCTTCAATTAAAGTAAGAATTCTCTTAAATTCTATATCTGATAATGGTTGTCCATTTAGTTTACGTTCATTGAATAAGTTAAGCTGCTGCTTAAAATTCGCTAATAGTGCATCATAATCAGCAATCTTGATTGCTTTATAGCCTTGATTTTCGAGTTGTTTTTGTAGGTTTTTTTCAAGTTCTGCCTCAGGTTGGTATGCCATACTGGAACCTCCTTAATACCATTACCTTTTTATTATACTAAAAATTAATGTTTAAATTTAAAATTTATTCTTAATTTTATTAGAAATTCAACATTAATAGCATAATTTAAAGCGCAGTGTCAGACCAAAGTGATCTTAGCGTTTCCTTATTCGACAAAAAAAGCAACTACCTTTTATAGCTGCTAATACGTCTAATTCCTGTTCCTGATCGTCAAACAGGATTTCATCAACAAACCCATGTCGTAAAACCTGTTCTGTTATCCCTGTTTTTTCTTCAAGCATTATAAGTAGCTCTGTTTGAATTGAAAAGGTTCAAAATGAATTGATATTAGGAAATCCAAGATTCCGTAAAAATGAAGATCATATTATCTTTCAAAATTTCAACGGGCATTATTTAACACCTTCTACTATACGGGAAATCATGCAAGATTACTGTAAAAAAGCTGGTGTTGATTATAAAGGCACCAACGGCTTTAGACATACCCATGCTGTTCTGCTGCTTGAATCAGGTGCAAACCTGAAATATGTATCAAATCGATTGGGGCATAAGACCATCAAAACAACTGCTGATACTTATCTTGATATTACCGAAAAAATAGAAGAAGACGAACTTCAAAAGTTCTCCTCCTACACTAAAAGATAATTTCAACTTGGCACAAACTTGGCATGTTTTTGGCAAGTAATGAAGTCGTAAAATATAAGGGTTTAAGGTTTTATAAATATAAACTCACAGTTTAACTGTGGATTCTTTTATTTGTCTATTTATCAATATCCTATGACAGTAGTTTTGACTTCATTGATAATTTCATTAGATATTGTACTTATAGGTAACAAATAGACTTTATTTAAACGAGAATTAAATATCCCTAAATTCTCAATTTGTTTAAACTCTGAATGAATAGAATGAATACCCATTAGATAATATATGAGTAACTGTAATGTATTCTTGCTAGTCGGTGCTGATTTTGAAACTTTAAAATCCCATAACGTTTTTTCTGTTAAAAAATCACCATCACCAGTATTAATAGAAGACGTATATCCACCTTCAAAAGTAAAACCATTCTTTACAATAGGTCCATAGAGTTTTAAAAAATTCATTCCTCTATTGACCATAATTCTTATATTCGAGATAGTTTCTTTATCAGGGTTAATAAGTTCCACTGGTTTATACCCCATTACTCCTGCTCGATACGCTACATCAAACCCAACCATTTTACATGCACTTTCAATTGAAGTATCATCTATGCCCTGTATATTGAGTAATAGGTCATTCGCTGATTCAACTTCATTGACATTATATGCTCCCATCAGTGAAATTTTAAATGCCTTTTCAATTGGTTCACCATTTAAAAATCTTGTTAAATAATCTACCACCATTCCTACTAAACCACCACTGATATTTTCGCTTTCATTTAAAATATCAGTATCTACTAAATCTGTAATAACAAAATCTTTCGGTTTAATATATCCTCCTCTCGGTTGTTTAACTTGAGTAATTCTCTTAGTAACTGATACCAAAAAAACACCTCTTTTTTATGTATTTTATTTTTCATTTTCTGTGACGTTAGTTCAATACTAATTATTTCTAATAAGAGAAACTATTACAACATTTTCTTTAAAACAACACAATTCTTTAGCAAACCTTAAAATACAAAAAAGCTAGGGTTTATGGTTCCCCCTAGCTTTTTTCATGTTCATTTATGCAGTTGGTCGAATATGAGAAATCAACTTCGGATTCGTTAAAGCAAAATCACTGTTGATTCTTGCTCTAATTTTAATCTGCCCACGGTTGAAAGCATCACCTGATTTATCAATATCAATCTGAAGTCCACCCTCAGAAAGGATGCTCCAAGCAATTGGTTGAAGGTTAGCAACAACACCTTCATCAAGTCCACCACCTAAAGAATAGGTTTCAAGGTTCTCCATGAATTTAGGGGGTTGAATATATTGCCCTGTTGTATCTGTTAGCAATTCTAAATCCATTGCATCAGGATTGCCGTTTGCACTTCTGATTGCTCTAAACCCTGCCCCAATACTTGCATAATCATTAGTAGTTGCATCAATTAGATTGATGTTAGGGTCATTCAAGATACCTTTATATCCATTAACACCTCCACCCTTCAACATAAAACTTTGAACGGCTTGTGCCATTGCAGATGCCATGATATTTGTTACCGCCATTCCAATATCAAGTCCACCTGATTCAATCAATTCTAGTGAAATAGATGTCATTGCATACAATGGTTTTGCTTCTAAACGTACTGAATCGAATACAGGGGCACTTTCCACAATTAAATCATTTTCAGCCTTGCATGTTAAAAATAACTTCTAATAACATAAAAGTAACCTCAACTTCGCATTAACTTGGCACGAATTAAACTTAGCACGTTCTAAAAATAAGAAAAACCCTTGATATACAAGGGTTAACCAATACTACCTTCCATTTCGAACTTGATAAGACGGTTCATTTCAACCGCATATTCCATCGGCAGTTCTTTTGTGAATGGTTCGATGAAGCCCATGACGATCATTTCGGTTGCTTCTTCTTCAGAAATGCCGCGGCTCATGAGGTAGAAGAGTTGCTCTTCAGATACTTTTGATACTTTTGCTTCATGTTCCAATGAAATGTTGTCGTTCAAGATTTCATTGTAAGGGATCGTGTCTGATGTGGATTTGTTATCCATGATCAGTGTGTCACATTCGATGTTTGAACGGGCGCCTTCTGCTTTGCGCCCAAAATGGACGATTCCGCGGTATGTGACTTTACCACCTTGTTTAGAAATTGATTTTGAGACAATTGTTGATGACGTATTTGGTGCAAGGTGGATCATTTTTGCGCCTGCATCTTGATGTTGACCTTTACCTGCCAATGCGATGCTGAGCGTCATGCCGCGTGCACCTTCGCCTTTTAAAATAACAGCAGGATATTTCATTGTCAGCTTGGAACCAATGTTGCCATCGATCCATTCCATTGTTGCGTTAGCTTCACAAACAGCCCGTTTTGTCACAAGGTTAAAGACATTGTTTGCCCAGTTTTGAATGGTTGTATAGCGACAATACCCGCCATTTTTAACGATGATTTCAACTACTGCGCTATGAAGGGAGTTTGTTGTGTAAACAGGTGCGGTACAGCCTTCCACATAGTGAACATGTGCACCTTCATCAACGATAATTAATGTCCGCTCAAACTGTCCCATATTTTCAGAGTTGATGCGGAAATACGCCTGTAATGGTGTTTCTACTTTGACACCTTTTGGTACATAAATAAATGATCCACCGGACCATACTGCAGAGTTGAGCGCTGCAAATTTGTTGTCAGTTGGCGGAATTACTTTTGCAAAATGCTCACGGAAAATATCTTCATTTTCTTTGAGGGCGCTGTCCGTATCTTTAAAGATGATTCCTTGAGATTCAAGGTCTTCTTTCATATTGTGATAGACCACTTCTGACTCATATTGGGCGGAAACACCTGCTAAATATTTCTGCTCAGCTTCAGGAATTCCGAGCTTATCAAATGTCTGTTTAATTTCTTCAGGAACTTCATCCCAAGACTTTTCTGAACGCTCAGAAGGCTTTACATAGTAAGTGATTTCATCAAAATTTAATGACTTTAAATCTCCGCCCCATTGCGGCATTGGCATATTGTAAAAATGCTCAAGAGATTTGAGACGAAAATCAAGCATCCACTGTGGCTCTTCTTTCATGCGTGAAATTTCTTCAACGATCTCTTTTGTCAGTCCCCGCTCTGAACGGAAAATGGAAACGTCTTTGTCGGCAAAACCATATTTATATTCACCGATATCCGGCATTTTTTTGGCCATCCATTTTCACTCCAATCTATTGATTATCGTTTTCTTCTGTTTGAACACCTTTTTCAAGTGCTTTCCATGAAAGAGTTGCACATTTGATACGGGCTGGAAACTTGGAAACGCCTTGCAAGGCTTCGATATCACCTAAATCAAGTGAATCATCGTAATCTTTGCCCTGCATCATATTTGAAAAAATTTGTGACATTTGAAGGGCACTCTCTACATCTTTTCCTTTGATTGCCTGTGTCATCATTGAAGCAGATGCCATCGAAATCGAGCACCCTTCCCCTTCAAACTTTGCATCTTCTACTTTATTATCCGCTATTGTCATCGTCAGTCTGATTCTGTCACCGCATGTTGGATTGTTCATATCAACAACAATTCCATCACTTAAAATCCCTTTATTGCGCGGGTTTTTGTAATGATCCATAATCACCTGCCGATATAATGTATCTAAGTTCACATTAAAAGACATTTGTGAAATACTCCTTTGTCTTGTGGAGAGCTGCAATCAGTTTATCAACATCTTCCTCTGTATTATACAGATAAAAGCTTGCTCTGGCTGTCGCGGAAACATTCAACCATTTCATTAAAGGCTGTGCACAATGGTGTCCAGCTCTAACAGCCACCCCTTCAGCATCCAACACTGTTGCTACATCATGCGGGTGGACATCTTTTAGATTGAATGTCACCAGACCTGCCCGCTGCTCTTTCGGTCCATAAACAACTGCATCATCAAGCTCTTTAAACTGTTCTAACGCATATGAAGCGAGTCGATGTTCATGTTCTGAAATTTTCTCAAGCCCGATGTCTTCAAGGAAGTCAATCGCTGCACCTAGTCCGATCGCACCAGCAATGATTGGTGTACCCGCTTCAAACTTCCAAGGCAGCTCCTTCCAAGTCGATTCATAAAGATCGACAAAGTCAATCATTTCCCCACCGAATTCTGCAGGCTCCATGTTTTCAAGCAAGACTTTCTTTCCATACAATACCCCAATTCCAGTCGGACCACACATTTTATGAGACGAAAAAGTGAAAAAATCGCAATCTAAATCTTGAACATCTATTTTCATATGAGGTGTGCTTTGAGCACCATCAACAACCATTACTGCACCATGGTCATGGGCAATTTTGCTGATGTCTTTAATTGGATTGATCGTCCCAAGAACATTTGATACATGGGAAATCGATACAATCTTTGTATGAGCAGACACCGTTTGTCTCACATCATCTAAAGAAAGGCTACCATCTTTTTGCAGAGGAATATATTTTAATGTTGCACCGGTTGCTTTCGCAGCTTGCTGCCAAGGAATCAAATTCGCATGATGCTCCATCGGTGTAATGACTATTTCATCGCCCGGTTTCAAATTCGCCCGGGCATAGCTGAGTGCAACCGTATTAAGAGCAGTTGTCGTACCCCTCGTAAAAATGATTTCTTGCAACGATTTTGCATTGATAAACTTTCTGACTTTTTCGCGTGCTCCTTCATAGCGATCCGTTGCTTTCGTTCCCAGTGTATGAACTCCACGATGGACATTGGAATTATATGATTTGTAATAATCATTTAACGTATCGATGACTACACGTGGTTTTTGTGATGTAGCAGCACTGTCCAAATAAACGAGATCATGCCCATTGACTTGTTGATGAAGGATCGGAAACTGACTGCGAACCTCATTGATATTCATTATTTTACTTTCCTTTCAATTACAGAGACCAATTGCTTTTTCACGCCTTCAATCGGAAGTTCATTAACAACCGGTGCAAGGAAGCCATGAATCACAAGACGCTCTGCCTCTTCTTTTGGAATGCCGCGGCTCATTAAATAGTACAGTTGAACCGGATCAACACGACCAACAGATGCAGCATGACCGGCTGTCACATCATCTTCATCAATCAAAAGGATAGGATTCGCATCACCGCGGGCTTTTTCACTTAGCATTAAAACGCGTGATTCCTGTTCTGCATTTGATTTTGATGCACCATGTTCAATTTTGCCAATTCCGTTAAAAATCGAAGAAGCGGAGTCTTTCATCACACCATGTTTTAAAATGTAGCCTTCTGAATGTTTACCATGATGTATGATTTGTGTTGTAAAGTTTTCAGTTTGTTCGCCTCTGCCGACAACGACTGTTTTTGTGTCGCCAAATGTGCCATCACCATGTAAATTTGTCGTATTTTCTGAAATGGTATCACCATCATTCATCAATCCTAGTGCCCACTCAATTTTACTGTCCCTGCCAAGAGCGAGACCTCGGCGGTTGACATATGCCGTAACCCCGGCAGAAAGATTATCAACTGCTCCATATTGAACACGAGCATTTGCACCTGTGATCACTTCGGCAACAATGTTAAACACTGCTTTTTTAGGATTGACTGTACTAATATAGTTTTCCACATATGTGACCGCACTGTTATCATCCGCAACGATTAAGACATGGTTAAACAGTGTCGTATCAATGCTTTCATGAACATAAACAGCTTGAATAGGGTTTGTGAGTTCAACATTTTTTGGAATATAAAGGAATGCCCCTCCGTTTAATAGGGCTGCATGAAGTGCTGTTAGCTTATGTTCATCAACTTTTACGCCATCTTTCATAAAGTATTTCCTGACAAGATCGCCATGTTCACGAAAAGCCGTATGAATATCGGTAAAGATAACACCTTTACTTTGAAGCTCTTTTGAGAGAGATACATAAGCAGGTGTTTGATCTTTTTGAATATAAAGGGTCTTATCTTCGTTCTCAAGATCAATCAAAGATTTGACTTCATCAGAAAGATCATCCAAAGATTCAAGCGGTTCATTTTCTACAGTATGCTTAGCAAATTGCGTAAAATTCCAATTCGATATTTTTGTTTTATCAGGTTTAGGCAGTGGCAATTCTTCCGCATGATCAAGCGCTTTTAAACGCAGGTCTTGCAGCCAGGCTGGCTCCTGATGTTTCTCAGAGAAACTTTTGACATATTCCCGATCTATTGATAGTTTTGTTTGCAATGTCATATCCCCCTAACGCTTACGCTTCTTGACCGACAGTTTCGTCTTCGATTCCTAACTCTTGCTTAATCCAATCGTATCCTTCTGCCTCTAAACGCTGTGCAAGTTCAGGTCCACCTGATTTTACAATACGCCCCTGCATCATGACATGAACATGATCAGGCGTTATGTAGTTTAACAGACGCTGATAGTGTGTAATAATTAAGCAGCCAAAATCTTCACTGCGCATTTTGTTAATTCCTTTTGAAACGACTTTAAGGGCGTCAATATCTAGACCTGAGTCAATTTCATCAAGAATGGCAATTTTAGGTTCAATCATCATCAGCTGAAGAATTTCATTGCGTTTTTTCTCACCGCCAGAGAATCCTTCATTTAAATAGCGTTGTGCCATATCAGGATCCATTTCAAGAAATTCCATGTTTTGATCCATCTTGCGGATAAATTTCATCAATGAAATTTCGTCACCTTCTTCTCTTCGTGCATTAATTGCTGACCGAAGAAAATCGGCATTGGTGACACCGCTAATTTCACTTGGGTACTGCATCGCCAAAAATAAACCAGCTTGAGCGCGCTCATCTACTTCCATTTCCAGTACATCTTCACCATCAAGCAAGATGCTGCCTTTTGTTACTTCATATTTTGGATGCCCCATAATCGCTGCAGACAAAGTCGATTTACCTGTACCGTTCGGTCCCATGACAGCGTGGAATTGTCCACCTTTTATCTCTAGATTTACACCCTTTAAAATCTCTTTCCCCTCAATCTCAACATGAAGATCTTTGATTGTTAATGTCGAAGCAGCCATGAAATATACCTCCAATATATATAATCATTATTATCAGTTTATTCTCATTCTAATTTTATAACAAATGAAAATTGAATACAACCAATGCGTTTTATCTTTCTGATGTACAAGTGTAACAAAAAACACCTTTCTATTAAAGAGATTTCGAACATAAACTTTCTGATCTGTTATGGAACAAGGGAATTTTTGTTTATCATAAAGGCAGATGGTTCTCAATTGCATCGATTATGATGGGAATGCTGATCACCTTTAATTTGGAGTCTGACATGCTCTAGTTTAAACTGTTTTTCTAGATATACCAATATTTGGTTTTAATTAACTCAAGAGAAAAGCTAGTAACCTTTCCTTAGATATCAATATGTTTTGGCTTTTCTTCCATTAATATATGAACAGAGTCTTTCACACGCCCACCGCTGACAAGCACTAAAACCGTACAATGACACTCGCAATCGCATCAGCGATATGTAGATGAACGCACTGACAGAACCAAAATCATACTTTGCGCTTGTATCCCGCTTCATTAATACAGATGCATCAGCTATATTGCAAGGAGTCCAATAAAAGCAATACCGAGCATTCCAACACTTTGTCCCAATGGGAGTAATTTCATTTAAAAGTGCGGCCATATATGTTTTACTTCTCCAAATCGCAAACAAGCTTAATATGCGCCTAGCATCAGACAACAAAGCGAGACTTGTTTGTCTTGATCACACTTAACTCTTCTTTTCCTACAAAATAGTAGTGTATGTTGGTGTCTACAGCATGATTCCTCCTTTTTAAAAGCGGCGAACCTTCTATTAGCCTTTTCAATTTTTTCCTAAATTATTTTTACATTTAAATGATCATATATTCATATTAAAAATGTTATTCCTCTTATTTTATATGGTCAACTGTTTTCAGACAAAAAGGACGGATTTTTCACCGTCCCCTTCCATTAGCCGATCATTTTCATGTTTGAAATGATCTGTTTACTTTTCCTGTACTGTATTTCTCGTTTTTTCTCAACTTCAAGGCGTGTTGTATGCCTTCTGCTGTATTCTTGATAACCGATGCCGTGAGCTGTTTGCATCGCTTTCTCCATTTCCGCAGTAAATTCAAGGTCAAGCTGATCTTGGCTTGAGCAAATAATGAATCATCCTTTCAGAGATTTTCTTACATGATACCAATTATATACAGAATGTTCAAAGCCGATAGAGCCTCAAATATGCGGTTATTTTTCGATATGAAAGAAATATAAACATGTAAAAGTGAATTTCCTTTTTATTTCTCCCTCAATGTTTCGTTTGTTTAAATTCTTCTATGGCTTGCAAGACAAGTGTTACCGCCTGACTCATTGCAGCTCCCCCACCAAAAGCAGCAGCAACACCAGCGGTCTCAAGAATTTCTTGATCACTTGCTCCTCCGTCAAGACACCCTTTAATGTGATAGATCATACAATACTCATCTTGTGCATGAATACTGATTCCAAGTGCAATCAACTGTTTATCTTTCTCAGAAATCGCCCCCTCCTTAAAACATTCCTGTGTAAACTCGTTGTACTTAGAAGCAATACCCGGCATTTTTTCAGAAAAAGTACCAATTCCTGATTTGTATTCGTGTAATGCTGATTCAATAATACTTTCTGATTGTTCCTGAGACACGATTTTTCCCTCCATTTGTTTAAGCTATTTTTATTATGAACTGATTGAGGAAAAAATACGCAAAATCCCCCGGTTTTCAGAAACCGAGGGATCAATTGATTATTCTGAGACAGATATGACAGAACCTTGATATTTTTTATCTATGAATTGTTTGATTTTATCTGAACGCAATACTTCTAGAAGTGCTTTGATTTTTTCGGAATCTTCATCACCTTTGCGGACAGCGATAATGTTTGCGTAAGGATTTTCTTTTGGAGATTCAAGCTTGATCGAATCTGTTTTCGGATTAAGTTTGTTTTGAATTGCAAAGTTCACATTGATAAATACTGCATCAGCTTCATTCGTTTCATACGCTTTTGCTGTCATTTCTGGAGCAACATCATTTCTGATTTTTAAATTTTTCTTGTTTTCGGTAATGTCTTTAATCGTCGCGTCCACTTTCTTAATTCCAGATTTCAATTTGATTAGGCCTGCTTTTTCAAGCATTGACAACATCCGGCCCTGCTCGGCAGCATTGTTGCTCATGATAATTGATGCACCATTAGGAAGTTCTTTTAAAGATTTATATTTTTTTGAATAAATTCCAAATGGCTCAAGGTGTACGGCACCGACATTAACTAAGTCATAGTCTTTGTTTTCTTTCATTTCCTGTTCTAAGTACGGAACATGTTGAAAATAGTTTGCATCAAGATCTTTTGAGACAAGCGCTTTATTAATCAGTTTATAATCAGTGAATTTCTTAATTTCTAGATCATAGCCTTTTTCTTTCAGCAATGGCTTAACCTTTTCAAGAATTTCCGCATGCGGCGTTGGTGTTGCGCCAACTGTAATGACCTTGTTGTTTTCCTTTTCACTTGATGAGCCGCAGGCTGAGAGAATTCCTGCAAAAATAATAAATATAGCAATACATAAACTTTTTTTCACTTTATTTCCTCCTTAACGTTTGTCTAATTTATTTGTTATAAAGTCTCCAATAAATTGGATGATAAACACAATAGCTAAAATTAATATTGTTGCTATTAAAATAATATCTGGGTTATTCATCTGAAACCCGTCTATATAAGCAAGATTTCCGAGCCCTCCAGAACCGATAGCTCCCGCCATTGCTGTTGAACCGATCAGCGCAATGGCAGTTACAGTAATGCCTGATATAAGCGCAGGCATTGATTCTGGTAAGAGAACTTTGAAAATAATCGTTGATGTTTTAGCACCCATTGATTTTGCCGCTTCAATTACACCTTTATCAACTTCCCGTAACGCGATTTCCACAAGACGAGCATAGAAAGGTGCTGATGCAATGATGAGTGCGGGTAAGGCTGCGTTTGGTCCTAAGATGGTTTTCATTAAAAAGTTTGTAAACCCTAACAGCAATACAATTAATATAATAAATGGAATAGACCGAAAAACATTAACGACTGCTGCAATGGCTAGATTAATCAATCGATTTTCCCAAATATTACCTTTAGATGTCATATACAATAATAACCCAAGGATGATTCCAATGATAAAGGCAAACAAAAGCGAAATACCTGTCATATAAATCGTTTCATATGTCGCTTCCCACAGCTGTTCCAAATCTACATTAGGAAACAATTTTTCAAACATTTGAGATCACCTCAACTTCCACATGTTTGCTCTTGATGAAATCAATCACTTGACTGACTTCCTTTTCAGTTCCATCGATATGAATGAATAATGAACCATATGCCCCTTCTTGAGTTTGTGAAATCTTCCCTTGCAGGATATTGATTTCAACAGTAAACTTTCGAATGATTTGCGTAATGAGAGGTGTTTCAGCTGCCTCACCGACAAATGAAAGTTTGATTGTTATTCCTGATTTCATTTCTGTGAGAAATTGTTTTAAAGTTTCTTTTGTTTCTTCTGGTTCAGTCACTTGCTGAACAAACCGCTTTGTTATATCCATCTTCGGTTTTCTGAAAACGGTCAGTACATCGCCTTCTTCGACAACATGACCGTTTTCCATGACGGCGACTCTATGACAGATCTTCCTGATGACATGCATTTCATGGGTAATCAAAACGATTGTCAATCCTAGTCTTTCATTAATATCAGATAGCAGACTCAAAATGGAATCAGTTGTCTGCGGATCAAGTGCTGATGTTGCTTCATCACAAAGCAAAACTTTCGGATTGTTTGCGAGTGCCCTTGCAATTCCAACACGCTGCTTTTGTCCTCCACTTAGCTGAGATGGATAAGCATTTTCTTTTCCTTTAAGACCGACAAGTTCAATCAGCTCATCAACTCTTTTTAAACGTTGGTCTTTGTTCATTCCGGCTATTTCTAGCGGGAAAGCAATATTTTCACGAACAGTTCTTGACCATAATAAATTGAAATGCTGAAAGATCATACTGATTTCTTGCCTTGCTTTTCTCAAGACTTTGCCTTTAATCTGGCTAATTGTCCTGCCAGCAACTTCAATCTCACCTGAAGTGGGCTGTTCAAGTCCATTCAATAACCGAATCAATGAACTTTTACCAGCTCCGCTATATCCGATAATTCCGAAGATTTCACCTTTTTTAATCGTAAGGGTGACCTCCCGAACGGCATGAACATCTCCATGATTTGACTGATAAGTTTTTGAAACATTCCGAAGATTTATCAAAGTCACCACCTGCTTTCTTGCTGTTATTCGTTCTTCTCAGAAATTCCAAAATGATGAATAAAAAAGCCTTTCCGCACATATGAGCAGAAAGGCTTTTAAAAAACTTAACCTTTCTCTCATCTTTCAAAGCTTCTGCTTTGCGTGAATTGGCACCATTTCAACATTTGTTGATGGTTGCCGGGCTTCATAGGGCACTTCCCTCCACCTCTCTTGATAAGAGAATCAGATATTATTTTTTTGAAAGATCGGAATTCTTAAAGAAAAATATATCATGAGTAAAAATAGTTGTCAACTCTTTTTCATAGGATAAATGACCTATATGTTTAAATATGAAGATTACTGTTTTTAAAAAAACCGTCTGTCAGCCACAAAATAGCTTCAAGTTTTAATAATGCACGAAATGAGCCTTTTACTTTTATAGTACCGAGTTCAACAAGATGTTGTAAGGATATATCCCCATGAAGAAGATCAATGATTTCATTTCGCTCTCCTAAAAAAGTCAAGTGAGGTTTTTCCACTGAGAATATTTTTTTCATTTCTCCTTTTTCATTGATTGCAAGTGTGAAATCTTCTTTTTCTTCTTGAAATGTAATAAACAAAACGGTTGTGGATAATAGAGGTTTTAACATGGTCTGATTGTCTTTTTCGATCGATTCTATTTTCTCCAACTGTATAACCTCCTCTAAATTGGTCATACTTAGTGATTCTCTTTATCCAGCTGGAGTCCTTTATGAAATGATCGACAAGTTTTCAAGTTTATTTCCCAAGAAATATGTCAAAGATACCCTCAATCCGCAATAATTTGTTTAATCATATCGTATAAATAAGAAACAGAGTGAAAGGCGTATTCTTTTTTGACGATTTTACCTTTTTTATAAATGACAAGACATGGTACGCTTTTAATTTTTTGCTGTTCTGCAAATGTTGGTGAATAATTTAAATTATTTTTATAAAATGGAACTCCAGTCATTAACTTGTCAATAACCCCCAACATCGTTCCTGCCAACTGACAAGTTCCACAAAAAGGAGTATATAGATATAAAAGACAGGTTTGATCACCAAGCATTTGCAATTCCCGTTCCTGAAGTTCCTGCATATCTTTTTAAGCCCACCTCTATTATAAAAACTTTGCATGTACACGAATATTTCCTCTTATAAGAATATCTGCTAAATGGTCGTTTGGAGCAGAAGCAACTTCTTTATAAACTTTGTCAATGTATATGTGTAAAGCTTCTGGAAGCTCTCTCTTTAGCTGTTTACGGAGTTTTTCACCGGACTCATCAGCATCTACCAATATATATACATCTTTTTCATATAGTTCTTCAGCCAATTCATCAAGTCTTGTCAAACTAATTGTTCCATTTGTACAAATAATGTCAACAGGTTCATCAATTAGCTGTTTGATTTTAAGCTTATCAGATTTCCCTTCGACAATGACAACTTTTTTCGATTCCGTCATTTCATCACAACCTCATCTTATTCAGCAAAAACTCAAGATCGTATTCCTCAATTTTCACCACTCTTATATAAGTAACCTATTTACCACCACAATATGAGCCAGCAATATATTAATTAAAAAGAAAATATCACGATGGTTTTAATTTCGGATGTGTCCTGAAAGTTGTGTGGCTGAATAAAAATTGGGGAATTTGTTCGCTTTCCGCGGGAGTCTCCCTGGTTCATGTTGATAAAGGACTTTTTAGACAGCTCCATTTCGCCGCCGGATTCGTTTCCAACGTATTTACCCATATCCTTTCGGCGGTGAGCACCTGAGAATTTGAAAAAGAGGTATGCCGTGAAGGGTGCCATACCTCTTTTTTTAAAATGAACCATACTTAGTCAATCAGTCTTCTTTTATCATGTCATCATATTG
Source organism: Bacillus sp. WMMC1349 (assembly GCF_013155385.1). Classification (GTDB taxonomy): domain Bacteria; phylum Bacillota; class Bacilli; order Bacillales; family Bacillaceae; genus Bacillus. Next base: position 3,066,499 of record NZ_JABJUQ010000007.1, read on the forward strand.
TTCAGCGGTCATCAGTTTGTCGATTTCAGTTGCATCAGCTGGCTCAACGACAATCATCCATGCTTTTTCATAAGGAGATTCATTGACAAATTCAGGGCTGTCTTCTAATTCCTCATTGATTTCAATGACTTTCCCATTAATTGGGGCATATAATTCAGAAACAGTTTTAACAGACTCAACACTTCCAAAAGGCTCGTCTGCTTGAATCTCATCCCCGACTTCAGGCAGTTCAACAAAAACGATATCACCAAGCTCTGACTGGGCAAAATCGGTAATACCGATTCTTACTTTGTCCCCTTCTGTTTTAACCCATTCATGTTCTTCAGAATAACGTAACTCTTTTGGTGTGCTCATGCTTACCCCTCCATATATAATTAATCAGGCCTATCTTGAAGATACCATAATTTGAACCGCTATAACCAGTATGTCTTAAACTGATCTTCATTAAAACCGATTGTCACCTTTTGACCATCTGTTACAATTGGACGTTTAATCAACATTCCATTTGAAGCAAGCAATTCAAATTGTTCGTCTTCAGACATTTGTGGCAGCTTATCTTTTAATCCAAGTTCTCGATATTTTTGCCCGCTTGTGTTGAAAAATTTTTTCAGGTTAAGACCGCTGTTTTGATAAAGCTCTTTCAGTTTCTCTTTGCTCGGTGGCTGTTCAACAATATGTATGTCATGTATTTCTCTTCCGTTGTCTTCAAGCCATTTTTTCGCTTTTCGGCATGTTCCGCATTTCGGGTACCAATAAAAGTCTAGTGCCATATATTCACCCCTTATCATTTATCCGAGGCTATTTTAACATAGATCTTTTTAAAAACCTAAGACGTTGCTTAGCTGTTTATAGCTAAAAAACCCCGCTTACAAAAGCAGGGTTTTCTCTTTTTGTTAAACAATATATTTTTCTGCTTCAAATACACCTTTGGCCGCCAAGCGTTTTTTCTCAATAACATTAACAGGTGTAAAGCGTGTCAGTTTTCGAAGAGCGGAAAGCATCATTCGCAGCGTATCACCTGATTCTGTAGCAATGATCGATTCTTTCGCATGGCTTTCAATTTCGTAAAGAGCTTCCTGTGTGAATATTTGTGTATAAAGGATCTTTTGACGGTTTTTCTCTTCTCCTTCAGCCAAAAGCGCTTTTTCAGTTCTTAAAATAGCTGATTCCATCGCATATACTTGACTAACGATATCGGCAATGTTGACAAGAATTTCTTGTTCCTTTTCAAGGTTCTTGCCATATTTTTGTGCAGCCAAACCTGAGACTAAAAGCGCGATTTTTTTAGCGTTTTTCAGGATATATTTTTCTTGCTCTAACACGCCGTCACCCGGTTCCTCAGGCATCATCATCATCAGCTCTTCCTGCAATGCCTTAGCCTTCTCTAATAGCGGGAGTTCTCCTTTCATCGCTTTTTTCAAATACGTTCCTGGGACAATAAGACGGTTGATTTCATTGGTTCCTTCAAATATTCGATTAATTCGGGAATCACGATACGCCCGCTCTACTTCGTATTCCTGCATGAATCCATATCCTCCATGGATTTGGACCCCTTCATCAGCTATATAATCAAGTGTTTCAGATCCGAACACTTTATTCAGTGAGCACTCAATCGCATATTCAGCAATCGATTTTGCCACTTGTCTGCCATCTTTTTGCTCTTCTTCAGACAGCATTCCCATCTTGTCTTCAAAAAGTCCGACTGTCCGGTAGACAGAGCTTTCCATCGCATATAATTTTGAAGCCATATTGGCAATTTTTTCACCGATTAAGCTGAAACGGGAAATCGGTGTCTTAAATTGACGGCGTTGATTGGCATAAGCAGCTGACAATTCAATCACTCGTTTAGAAGCCCCGATGGTTCCGACAGCTAATTTGTAACGACCGATATTGAGGATATTAAAAGCGATGACATGTCCTTTTCCAGCCTCACCTAAAAGGTTTTCTTTTGGTACTTGTACTTGATCTAAAATGAGTGTCCGAGTTGAAGAACCTTTAATCCCCATCTTTTTCTCTTCCGGTCCAGTTGAGACACCAGGGTAGTCTTTTTCAACAATGAAAGCTGAAAAATGTTCTCCATCAATTTTAGCATAGACAACAAATACATCAGCAAAGGCGGAGTTTGTAATCCATTGTTTTTCTCCGTTCAGTATATAGTGTGTTCCTGCTTCATTTAAGACTGCTGTCGTTTTTGCTCCCAGTGCATCAGAACCAGATCCCGGTTCAGTCAAGGCATATGCCGCAAACTTTTCACCTGATGCTAATGCTGGAAGGTACTTCTTTTTCTGCTCATGTGTACCAAAGAAAACAATTGGCAATGTTCCGATTCCAACATGTGCTCCATATGACAATGAAAAACTGCCTGCTCTTGAAAATTTCTCAGTAATTAAAGCTGAGCTAATCTTATCAAGACCAAACCCGCCATACTCTTCAGGAACGTCCGCACCAAGAAGTCCCAGTTCCCCCGCTTTTTTTAGAAGTCTGACAGAGTGATCAAAGTTGTGTTCTTCAATTTCATCAACATATTGCAAAACATCACCAAGAATATAATCTTCTGTTGTTTTCGCAATCATTTTATGTTCTTCTGTGAAGTCTTCCGGTGTAAACATTTGATCAGGTGTGACCTCATCTATTAAAAAGGCACCGCCTTTTTTCATTTGATCCTTTGTTGATTCCATGTTCCCATCCCCTTTTGTTTAAACTAACTCAAACACTCCTGCTGCTCCCATACCGCCGCCAATACACATTGTCACAACTCCAAATTGCTCGCTTCTCCGTCGCATTTCATGAAGTAGTGTAAGCGTCAGCTTTGTCCCTGTACAGCCGAGTGGATGCCCTAATGCAATCGCTCCGCCATTTACATTTACTTTTTCTTCATCAATGCCTAGCTCTCTAATGACTTGAATGGATTGCGAAGCAAATGCTTCATTCAATTCAAATAAACCAATATCTTTTAGTTCAAGACCTGCTATCTTCAATGCACGCGGTACTGCTTCTATCGGACCGATTCCCATCACTTCCGGTGGAACGCCACCAACAGCAAAGGAACGGAATTTAGCAAGCGGTGCCAACCCAAGGGCATCTGCTTTTTCTTTGTCCATAATCATCACTGCAGCCGCTCCATCACTTGTTTGCGAAGAATTTCCAGCAGTGACCGTACCTTTCGCAGAGAAAGCGGGCCTTAACTTTGCAAGGACATCCTTAGTTGTCCCTGGTCTTACCCCTTCATCAGTAGCAAATGTAAACGTTTGTTCTTTTAATTTATGGCTTTCATCAACATGTCTGAGCGTGACTTCAACCGGAACAATTTCATCAGCAAATTTTCCCTCAGCAATTGCCTTAGCCGCTTTTTGATGGCTGCTAACAGCAAAAGCATCTTGATCTTCCCGAGAAACGCCATATTTAATGGCAACTTGTTCAGCAGTATGCCCCATACTCATGTAGTATTCAGGAGCATTTTCTGCTAACGCAGAATTTAGTCTGATACTATGACCCATCATTGGGACTATGCTCATTGATTCAGCTCCGCCGGCAATGACCGTGTCCGCTGCCCCAAGCATGACTTTTTCGGCTCCATATGCAATCGATTGAAGTCCTGAAGAACAGTACCTGTTAATGGTAACGGCTGGCACTGTGTGGGGCAGACCTGCTAGTGCCCCAATGTTCCGTGCCATATTTAAGCCTTGTTCAGCTTCTGGGGTAGCACAGCCAATAATTAAATCGTCAATGTTCCCTTCATATTCGCCCGCTCTTTTTAATGTTTCTTTCACAGTGAGCGCACCTAAGTCATCGGGACGAACCGTTCTCAATGAACCTTTGTTTGCTTTTCCAATCGGGGTTCGAGCTCCCGACACAATGACTGCCTCTCTCATTTTATCCCTCCTAATTACGCAAAGGTTTGCCTTTTACAAGCATATGTTGCATTCTTGCCTGAGACTTTGGTTCACCCACAAGGCTCAGAAAAGCTTCTCTTTCCAAGTCTAGTAAATATTCTTCTGATACTTCTGCTCCAAAAGAAACTCTGCCGCCGGCAATCACAAATGCTAACTTTTTCGCAATTGTCATATCATGATCAGAAATGGCCCCGGATAGTTTAAAAGCCTCTGCTCCAAGGAGGAGCGCAGCATAACCCGTTTCACCAGTAACCGGAACTTTTTGTTTCACTGGCGGACGATAGCCATTTTCATGAAGTGTCAGTACAAACGATTTAGCATCATATAAGAGGTGATCCTGGTTCATACTAATTTGATCTTGCAAAGTTAATATATTGAGTTCTCTTGCTTCTTGGGCTGAAGTGGATGTTTTTGCCATTGCAATTTTTTCAAATGTTTGGTTTGCTGCCTGTTGAAGATCGACAGACATCCCTTCTGGGAACCCTTTTAAGTGGTTCAAATAAAGTTCTTTATTACCTCCGCCTCCTGGAATCAAGCCAACACCAACTTCAACAAGACCCATATAGGCTTCACTTGAGGCTTGAACACGTGCAGCAGGGAGGCATACCTCAGTTCCCCCTCCAAGTGTCATTCCAAATGGTGCTGCGACTACTGGTTTAGAACTGTACTTCACTTTCAGCATCGTTTGCTGGAATTGGCGGATGATCATATCCATTTCCATAAAATTATCATCTTGAGCTTCCATAAGCATCATAGCTAGGTTAGCACCGACACAAAAGTTCTTGCCTTGATTTCCAATGACCAGCCCTTTGTAATTGGCATCCACTTCATCAATTGCATATTTCAGCATTTGAATGATATCTAGACCAATGGCATTGCTTTTCGAATGAAATTCTAACAGTGCTACATCATCACCTAAATCTATTAAACTAGCACCGCTATTTTTTTTGATGATACCTTTTGTCTCTTTGATTGAAGAAAGATAAATATTTTTCTTATTTTCCTCTAAAGCGCGGTATTCCCCAGACTGGATATCATAGAAAAACGTTCTGCCATTTTCTCTTAAATAAAAAGATTTATGCCCTTTTTTAAGCATTTCTTTAACCCAGTCCGCTACTTGCCATCCGTCAGCTTCAAGTTTTTGAACTGACTCTTTCACACCGATGCTGTCCCACATTTCAAACGGTCCTTGTGCCCAACCAAATCCCCATTTCATCGCTTTGTCAACAGCTACTACGGTGTCAGCGATTTGACCAGTCAAGGCTGCTGAATAAACAAGTGTTGGCGCTGTGGTTTTCCAAAGTAAAATGCCCGCTTTATCCTCCGAATAAATAAGCGCTTTCATTCTTGATCCAGTGCCCTTTAGCTGTTTCGCAGCTTCAAGACCAGGTGTTTTTAGTTTCTTTCGTTCTCCATATGTCATTGTTATTGGATCAAGCTCAAAAATGTCTTTTCCTTCTTTTTTATAAAAACCTTGCTTAGCTTTACTGCCAATCCAGCCATTTTCCAGCATTTTTTCGACAAACTCTGGAAGCCGAAAAACCTTCTTTTCTTCTCCTTCAACTTGATCATAAACATTTTTAGCTACATGGGAGAATGTATCAAGACCTACGACATCAAGTGTTCTGAATGTCGCACTTTTCGGTCGTCCGATAAGAGGTCCTGTAATTGAATCGACTTCACCTATTGTATATCCGCCTTTAAGCATTTCCTGAACTGTAACAAGGAGGCCGTATGTTCCAATGCGATTGGCGATAAAATTCGGTGTGTCTTTCGCTTCAACAACCCCTTTTCCTAGTACGTCTTCACCAAATTCTTTCATGAAGCACAATACTTCTGGATCTGTTTCATCTATTGGTATAACTTCAAGCAATTTTAAGTAGCGAGCAGGGTTAAAAAAGTGTGTCCCTAAAAAATGCTTTTTAAAATCTACAGATCGTCCTTCCGCCATTTGTTTAACGGAAATACCTGAGGTGTTACTACTCACGATACTGCCTGGTTTTCTGTACTGGTCAACTTTGGCAAATACTTGCTTTTTAACATCCAGATTTTCAACAACAACTTCAATAATCCAGTCAGCTTCTTTTATTTTTTCAAAATCATCTTCCATATTTCCCGTTGTAATGTAGCTGATGTTTTTCTTAGAAGTAAGCGGAGCCGGTTTTTGTTTAAACAGCTTTTTTACTGCTGTCTGGGTCAACCGATTACGCACATCAGGGTCATGAAGGGTGCGGCCTTTTTTCTCTTCTTCTTTCGTTAGTTCTCGTGGAACCATATCGAGCAATAAAACAGGAATGCCAATATTGGCTAAATGCGCTGCAATTCCCGATCCCATCACTCCGGATCCAATAACAGCGGCTTTTCGAATATGCTTGACCATGAAAGATCCTCCCTACCTTTGAATGAATACTCATTCATTTTTACTTAAAAAAAATAAACTCCCCTGTCTTTTATCATCTTAAAAGATTTTTGAATCAAGTTCAATAGCCTTGAGGAAAATTTCAGAAATTTTTTAGAAATTAGCGTCAAAAACAAACGATTTTATAAATTGTTGCTTGAGGAGGATTTGATTCTTTAAGTACCTGAAACCATACTTTTACTTTCTGCCTTTTTTTGATGTCTTCTTTGTTTTTTATTTCACTAATCCCCAACAATATCACCTTGTTTTTATACTTTTCAAGGAGCTCTTGTTTTGTTAAATCATCATGCTTTTTTTAGGGCTGTTCTGACTCTCAACAAGGATTGCTCTATCTCCTTCTTTGTGCACAATATAGCCCACAATGCTCTGTCCTTCTTTTTTATGATCTTCTTATGATTGACATCCAATTGAAACTAGAATAGCAATAACTGAAAGAAATAATAATAACTTACGCAATACACCGTTTCCTTTCCTGATATTTAATTTTTAAAATGATTTTATCATTTGAAAGGTGGTTTATAAACAGCAAAAGCAAAGGATTGAGCGTTCTTTTAATCATTCATTCGACCTTGGGGGTGAGTTTGCGCGAATGTAATAGAAAATCACATCTAACTTGTTATAAGACACCAAGTGTGAAGCAATTTCATGACTGGAGCATCTTCATATTTATATTGCCACATCCAATAACATGTTTCAAAGCTTTTTGGACATTCTATACAAGAGGAGGTGACGGCATGGTACGCGAACGAAAAAATCCCTCTGCAGCTGCAATCAGTGCAGCCGCTATGAAGGGAAATGCAGGCCCTGATTACAAAAAGGAAGATGCCGGAGGTAAACAGTCAAGCCAGAACCAGCAGTATAAAAAAGAGAATATGGGCGGTCATGACCATGAATAAATTTTAAAAGGTAAAGGAGAATGACTATGCAAAATCAACAACAAATGACAACCCCACCGTCTGTGATTTCTACAAAAGATCATTTATATTTAAAAGATATGCTGAACTGGAATTTGCTTGCTATGAAAAAAGCCCATTTTATGGCTGAGCATTGTCAAGATCAGACCCTGAAAACAGAACTTGAGCGGACAGGGCAAATGCATCATAACCATTACAATACGATCTTGGAACAGCTCCATTCAAATCAAAGCGGAAATCAAACAGTCTATATGCAATAGGAGGTCCATCATGAATCAACAAAAAATCGGCAATCAAGAAACACCTGTACCTAATACAAGCGCCATGAATGACCGAGATTTTGTCAATGAATTACTAACAACCGAAAAATATATCACATCTTCATATTCGACTGCAATGAATGAATTAAGCCATGATGCGCTTTATCAAAAGATACAGCCTCTTTTTCATGAAGCGCAAAATACACAGCGAAGAATATACGATTTGATGTTTCAATATGGTTGGTACAAAATTGAAGCTGAAGACGCAATGAAAATTGAGCAAACTTATCAGCAGTTTCAGTCTACCCTCCAAAACCAATCACCATATCAAAATAATCAATAGCAGAGACCGGAAAAAATCCGGTTTCTTTACATTTAGTGAGCCTTATAATTATATAGCGGTTTAATGATTTTTTGTATTGATAAGGCGTTTTCTGTATTGGTGATGATTTCTTCCATTGGCTTGTATGCCATTGGACTTTCATCCAGTGTTTCAGATACAACTGAAGTACTCCACACCTCTTTCATTGTCACTTGAAACTCATGTAGTGACAGGTTTGCTTTTGCTTTTGATCTAGACATCAAGCGTCCTGCACCATGAGGCGCTGAGTAGTTCCAGTCTGGGTTTCCTTTTCCTTCCGCAATTAAACTACCATCCCTCATATTCATCGGAACAATGACGCGTTCCCCTTTCTGTGCTGAAATTGCTCCTTTACGTAAAATCATATTCTCTATATCAATATAGTTATGGATGGTTGTAAATTCATCAATGATATGCCATTTCATATGCCGTACAATCTCTTCAATCATTGCTTTGCGGTTTAAATCTGCATATTTTTGTGCAATCGCCATATCATGCATATAAGCTGCAAAGGAATCACCTTCTAAATACGCTAAAGCTTTTTGTATTTTGGGACTTTTCATTGAGTTTAGTATTTCTTGAATTTCATTTACGCGTCCTTCTTGTTTTAATTGATCAATCACCTCTTGTTTTTTATCTTTCATGTCCATGAGTTCTTGATAAGCTAGATCTTGATAATATTCCGCAATTTGTTTTCCCAAGTTTCGGGAACCACTATGAATAACAATCGCTACTTTATCATCCCATTCATTCAATTCAATAAAATGGTTGCCTCCTCCAAGTGTTCCAATTGACCTCTCTGCACGACCTTTATTAATTGGAGCTTGGACATCATCAATATTGACCAAATTTGCAAACTGATGTTTTTGATTTCTGATCTTGAATCCACTAGGGACATGTTTTTGAATCACTTCATCTAGTTGATCAAAATTGATGTTATCTTTATGTTGATCAATGACAGCGAGTGACATCCCGCAGCCAATATCGTACTTGATCCTCTAATTTCTTAGGGGGTGGACTATACCTTCACTATAGTCATCGGAGTCTTGTGCAGCCCCTACTATAGGCTCGCCGTGTTAATGATTCCATAAATTAGGTAACAACCCAATAATAAATTTGAGCTAATTACACATGTGCAAGTATGTTACACTCCATTTCTCTCTGGCAGGAATATAGAATCATTCTGCACCTAAGTCTGCTAACTTGGTACAAGTCTCTGAACCATTTGATTATGTCACCATAACCTCTGGATGCTGATTGCCTTCGTCACTACACGGTCAGGTTTCCAGCAATTGAGCGAGTTTTTTAAAGTTGGAGCCGACTTAGTTAACCCCAACAAGATTTGGCACGATTTTATCTTTAATTGTCATCGTTGTTCCGATTGTACAGCCTGCTCCTGCATGTGTATCAGGCATAATTCGAATTTGGCTGCCTTCAGCAAAAGACTGATTACATAATTCTATAATCTGTCCCATGGCTTTTTGATCTAAATTGTCTGTAAATACTTTTGCTAAATTGTATTTCCCCCGTAATTCAATCATGATTTCCTCCGTTTAGCTAATAGAGTTTTTGTAAAGTCTCTAGTTCAGTTATTTTTTCTGAACTAATTTCCTGTATTATAGTCAAGATCTGTTATTATAATATCATTAAATGGTTTGATGTTTAATCAAAAATGTATCACGCTGGCGTGATGCATTTTAAGAATTTCCCCATCTTCTAATGACTAGAGCTTGACCTTTCTGCCATCCTTTCGGGAGATAAAACATTCGTGACTATTTTCTCTTTTAATATGCAATAATCACACACACACCGATATCCTCATCCCTACAAAAATTAAAAAGCCTACGCATCGAAAACGAAACGTAGACTCCTCATGAAGTGAATTAAGCATGAGACTGAGCGACCTGCTGGACGATGCACCTTCCTCTGCCATATGGAATGCAATGTGGTGTACCAAAAAGCGGATCTCTTGTCACTTCACAATTCATTTCAAAAACATCTTGCACAAGCTGACAGTCAATAATTGCTTCTGGTCTTCCTTCCGCATAGATTTGCTTATCCTTAATTGCCACTAGGTGGTGGGCATAACGACAAGCAAGATTCAAATCATGGAGCACCATCACAATTGTGCGTTTTTCATATTCATTTAATTCAAAAAGAAGATCAAGAATTTCGATTTGATGGGTCATATCCAAATATGTAGTTGGCTCATCCAATAAAATAATCCCGGTTTCCTGAGCAAGTGTCATCGCAATCCAAGCACGTTGGCGCTGGCCACCTGATAGTGAGTCAACTGTACGGTTAGCGAGTTCTTCCATATTGGTTGCCTTTAAAGCATTTTGAACAGCTTCTTCATCTTTTACTGACCATTGTTTAAGCCAATTTTGATAAGGATAACGTCCCTGTTTGACGAGTTGAAGGACAGTTAATCCTTCTGGAGCTGCAGGTCCTTGAGGAAGAATCGCCAGTTCTTTGGCAACTTCCTTAGTTGGTAGTTTAGAGATAGAGTCTCCTTCCAACAGGACAGAACCGCCTTTTGGTTTCAGCAAACGTGCAAGTGAGCGAAGGAGAGTTGATTTACCGCAGCCATTGCTGCCAATAAATACAGTGATTTCACCTTTTGGGATCGTTAAGTTTAATTCATCAATAATCATTGTTTCTCCATAACCTAAGCTTAACGTTTCTGTCGAAATGGCACTCATAAATGAAACCTCTCCTTTTATTAGTTTCTGCTTTTTATTAACAAGTATATAAAATAGGGGGCACCGATCGCAGCGGTGAACACACCAGCAGGCACTTCAACAGGAGAAAACAAGGTTCTCCCGATCAAATCGGCAAGCAACACCAATAAACCTCCAATTAATGATGCAATCGGCAAGAGGGCACCGAATGAAGAACCGACTAGTCTTCTTGCTATATGCGGTGCCATCAGACCGACAAAACCGATGGTTCCGGAAAAAGCAACAGCAACTCCAGCAAAGGCCGTGCTTAATAGCAGGAGCCAAAAACGATGTTTCTCGACATGACTTCCGGCACCAGTCGCCAATTCTTCTCCGAGCGTCAGAATGTTCACATTTCTTGAAACACCGGCGCAAATCAGTAAAAGGACAAGCGTTACCGGTATCAAAATGAGCACATCACGCCAGTTTGATCCATATACTGATCCAGTAATCCAAACATTTGCTTGGGACATTCTATATATCGGCCCTTTTATCATCAAGACAGTTGTTAAAGACTGGGCAAGCATTGAAAACCCAATCCCAATCAAAACGAGCCTTAAAGTTGAAGCACCTTTTTGATAAGACAAAAGATAAACAAGTATCCCAGCAAAGCCCGCACCAATAAATGCGGCGACAGGTAGCCAGTTGATACTGACTGTAAGCGCATTGTTTTGATTTGAAAATAACATGAGAAACAAGACAACAGTTACAGATGCTCCACCCGTAACACCGATTATTTCAGGTGATGCTAGAGGGTTATGAATTAGCCCTTGAAGTATCGAACCTGCCGCTGCCAAACAAATACCAGCAAACAAAGCAATTAATATCCGCGGCATTCGGAAAGAGGTAATGATCAGTTCATCCCCCGGATCGCCAATACCTAGAAAAGTCTTCATAACGGCATCCGGAAAAATAAATCGTTCACCAATCCCCGCACTGAGTACGATAACACAAGCTGTTAACAGAAATAAGATCATGAACGTAAACAGAGCTTTGCGATGAATTAAGATTGAAAAACTGCCTTCTCTCATTCGGATTGTGCGATAATTCTTCAATTTTTGAACCCCCTTCTTGCAATAAATACAAAAATGGGTGTTCCGATAATGGCTGTCATAACACCGACTGGCACTTCTTCAGGCATGATCAAATACCTAGCTCCAATATCTGCAATAACGAGTAAAATTGCTCCTAACACAGCACAGTACGGGAGAATCCAGCGATGGTCATGACCAATAATATATTTCGCAACATGAGGTATGACAATTCCGATAAAACTTATCGGTCCAGCAACAGCCACAGCACCACCGGCAAGTAATATGACTGAAAGCGCCATCAGTACTTTTACCATCCATGTCTTCTGCCCAAGGCTTTTGGCTACATCTTCTCCCATCGTCAACACATTAATCTTCTCAGCAACCAAAAAACTAATGATGAATGCAACTAAAAGATATGGTGAAACAGAAATGAGCAAGTTAAGATCTCGCCCCTGAACAGAACCAGCCAGCCAAAATAATGCCTGTTCAAGTGCTGCTTCATTAACGGAAAGCATTCCTTGCGTTAATGATGAAAACAATGCGGCCAGTGCGGCTCCAGCAAGAGTAAGCTTTAGCGGAGTCATGCCTTCCCTGCCAAGGGAACCGACAAAATAGACGATCAATGCAGCAAATGCTGCGCCAAAAAAAGAAATCCACGCAATCGTTTGAAGTGAGCTGATATGAAAGAAAAACAGGGCTCCGACTACAAAGAAGCCGGCTCCTGCGTTCACACCGAAAAGAGCGGGTGAAGCAAGCGGGTTTTTGGTTAATGCCTGCATTAAAGCACCGCTAACACCAAGAGCCGCACCAACAGCTGCAGCAATTAGTGCACGTGGCAAACGGACATTTTTTAAGACGAGATGTTCATTAGAGCCGTTAAAGTCTGTAAAAGCTTTAATGGACATTGTCCATGATGTATTTGTATATCCATATACGATACTGGCGCAAATGGAGAAGGTTAAAAGCAAGATAAAAGCTAATAGTGCGATTGTTCTATATTTATTCGTTCTTAAAAGCATAGATGATTCTCCTACTTGAACTCCATATCTTATTGGCTATTGTATCAGATATCATTGATTTTGAAAATCATTTTCAATTAAAGATTGACAACATGATCTTTAAAAATTTATGATCATGATGAGACTTACATTCTAAGGAGGACAACGATGAAAAGATGGTCAATGTTAACATTTATCACGATATTAGTGATTTCAATACTTACAGCCTGCAACAGCGGCAAAAAAGAAGCGGCTTCAAACAGTGAGGAAACAATCAGTGTTAAACATGCAATGGGTACAGAGGACAAGGCGCCTGCTCACCCAAAAAGGGTAGTGGTCTTAACAAATGAAGGAACAGAAGCTTTATTGGAACTAGGAATTAAACCTGTAGGTGCTGTAAAGTCTTGGACAGGTCATCCATGGTATAAGCATATTAAAGCTGACATGAAAGGTGTTAAAGAAGTCGGTCTTGAAGGAGAGCCAAACATTGAGGCGATTGCCGAATTGCATCCTGATTTAATTATAGGTAATAAAATGAGGCACGAAAAAATATATGATAAGCTAAAAAAGATTGCGCCAACCGTTTTCTCTGAAACGCTTCGCGGCGAATGGAAAGACAATTTTTCTCTCTATGCAAAAGCGGTAAATAAAGAAGAAAAAGGTAAAGAAATTTTAGAAGATTTTGATGATCATGTCAGACAATTAAGCGCAAAGCTTGGCGATCAGAAAAAGAAACGAGTAGCGGTTGTGAGATTTATGGCTGGTCAATCAAGGATTTATTATAAAGATTCATTCTCCGGGATTATTTTAGAACAACTTGGTTTTCAATACCCTGAAAAACAGGAAAAACTGTTTAAAAAACAAGCTGATAAGTTTGCTTTTATGACGGAAAACAAAGAATCAATTCCAGAGATGGATGGTGACATCCTGTTTTACTTCACATATAAGCCTGCTGAAAGTAAAAAAGAGGCTTTAACATGGCAAAATGATTGGACAAGTGATCCGTTATGGAAAAAGCTGTATGCTGTAAAATCTAAAAACGCGCATGAAGTTGATGATGCGATCTGGAATACCGCTGGCGGTGTAAAAGCGGCTTACCTGTTTCTTGATGACATCGAAAAATACTTTTTGAAATCATAAAGTACATGAGGAAAAGAGCTGTCTAAAAAGTCCTTTTTCAACATAAATCAGGGGGAATTGCGAGACTCCTGCGGAAACAGCGAGCCAGGTCCGCGGAAAGCGAGCAAATTCCCCCATTTTTATTCATCCACACGACTTTCAGGATAGCCCCTCTATTCTTTGCCTTTACATACTCTTGAAGTTCCATCAGGCCATTTGACTTGTAGTTGGAACTGATCATAGCCGTCATCAAGATTAAAAGCTTCAAGTACATGACGGATGACTGTACGATCTGCATCAGACTTGGCTATTGAAAGCTCACTTAAAATCATTTTCATTTCATGTAACGCTTCTTCCCCTTCTCGATTTACATCATTCAACTGATCTTCAATTTCCGCAGCCTCACCCTCCTGTTTATGATATATTGCTTTAAATGTACTATGTTTTCCATTCCCATAATTTACATTCAACATAAACTCAGCAAAGGGTACAGCTTTAATATCTGTAACAGGTGTATCCTCAATCTTTCTTTCTGAATGTTTTTCTACTGCCGTTTGACAACCTGTCAAGATGATGAGTACAGCAAAACAGGTGATCTTAAATAAGTTCATACAGTTCAGCTCCTATATGGACATTATTCTTAGCTATATCCTGTTTGCTAAAACTCATGCAAATAGACTTTAAGTCATGGCTAAAAATTGTTTGGCATCCTGAACAGCAAGTTGGATTGCATTCTCCCAAAAGTCCGGTTTCGTCAAATCAACGCTGAGGTGTTTCATTGCCAAATCTTCAACTGACATTGAAGCTGTATCTTTTAAAAGCGCGATGTACTTTTCTTCAAAATTCCGTCCTTCTTTTAAGGCCATCGCATATATACCGAGCGAAAACAAATAACCGAATGTATAAGGAAAATTGTAAAACGGCACAGAAGTAATATAAAAATGGAGTTTCGAAGCCCAAAAATAAGGATGGTACTCACCTAGTGCACCACAATACGCTTCTTTTTGCGCCCCTTCCATCAGTTCATTCAGCCTGTTAACAGAGACAACACCGTTTTTGCGTTCTTCATAAAACTGAGTTTCAAACAAAAATCTGGCATGAATATTCATGAAAAATGCAACACTGCGCTGTATTTTATCGTCTAGGAGTACGAGTTTGTCCTGCTCTGAAGTAGCCTGTTTTAATGCAGCATCAGCCACGATCATTTCAGCAAAAGTCGATGCAGTTTCAGCTACATTCATCGCATATGCCCTGTTCAGGGGTCTCACATGACGAATGGCTTCATGGTGAAATGCATGACCAAGCTCATGTGCCAGAGTTGATACATTATCAGCACTGCCAGAGAACGTCATAAATATTCTTGATTGACCACTTTCCGAAAAATTGCTACAAAAACCGCCAGACCGTTTGCCGCTCCTATTCTCAGCCTCAATCCATCTATGTTTAAATGCTTTTTCTGTAAAAACGGACAGCTTTTCTCCAAATGTTTCGAACTGGTTGACTATGAAATGGGCAGCCTCATCAAACGAATATTCCTTAGTATTTTCCCCAAGCGGCGCTTTCAAGTCATACCAGCTTAAACGCTCTAGTCCTTGAAGAGACGCCTTTCGCTTAAGATAATCTGCAAAAGGCTGTTTATGATCGATAATCACTTTCCACATAACATCCAGGGTTTCTTGCTTCATCCGATTGATGTCAAGCGGTTCTTTCAATACATTATTCCAGCCTCTTGCCTTATACACATTTAATCGGAAACCAGCGAGATGATTAAGTGTGCTACTCAACAAGTCAGCATGTTGTTCCCAAGCATGATCAAGGTTTTTCGAAACAGACTGACGGATATCCCGGTCCGGTTTAGAAGTCAAGTTCTCAGCCTGTCCAACTGAGAGAATTTGTGTTCTTCCGTTTTCTTCGTATGGAATTTGGATTTGATTCATAATACTGTTATACAAGCTGCCCCATGCATGATAACCATCGACAGATAGCCCTTGAATCAAAGTTTCCTGTTCCACTCCAAGCTTTTCTTTGACCCTCATTCTTCTCTCATTTAGAACATAAGCTACTTCAGAAAACTCTTTTTCCTTAAGAACCGTATTCCAGTCTGTTTCTGGTATTTCAGCCAATTTGCTGTCCAGAATGACCAAAGCTTTATTAAATTCTGCAGAAAGCTGGGTTACTTCAAACTTAAGAGTGTTTGCTTTTAAATCGGTTGTATCTTGGGCTTGCAAACAACTGACAAAAGAGTGTGCTTGCCGAATTTTAACATCAAGTTTCTCCATGAACTCAACTATGTCTTTCAGTTCTTTATCAAAAGTAGTCACTTTTTCTCTAAAAGAAGCAATTAAATTTTTAATCTCACTTAAGTAACTTTGAAAGCTGGAAGCATGACTTCCACCTTCAAAAAAAACATCCAGATCCCACGTATCTTGTAAAGCCATTTTACATCCCCCTTTACCATAATAATTATATTATAAGATACATTTTCCTTTTATGTAAAAAAAGGACGCCTAGCGCCCTATAATTGTCTCAGTCTCTTCACTACATAACTGATTGCTAATAAACCAAAAAAACCGGTTAAAAACAGGAAAAGTCCGCCGCTTTTATGAGGCTCTCCCTCATGTATAGCAGTTTGATCAGCAGATAACCCTCCGTTTTGAGATTGCGCTCTAATATTCACAGATCGAATGAGCCGTCCATCCTCTCCTTTTATATTCAGTGTACCATCGCGATCTAACACTTCTGATATTGTTTCGTCTTTCTTTTTTGTGACAAATAAACGATCTTTCAGATCAAGCCGTTTACCATCCTGGTCTTTAAACTGTTTACCTTTTTGATATGCAACAGTTTCAAAGTGATTGAAACCATCAGCTAAAAGTGTTTTTGTATCATTGTACATCATCTTGCGGCTATCCGCTTTCATAACAACTGCGATCAAATCGAGATCACCATGTGTAGCCGTCGTTACTAGCGTGTGTTTTGATTGATCAACATACCCGGTTTTCCCACCGGTTATTCCTTGAAAAGGAATCTCCCCTGTCAACAATCGATGATGATTTTTCAATGTTGTTTTCCATGTTTTCCCCTTCCAAGACAACTGCTTTTCCGAAAAAATTCCCCGAAAAATTTTGTTCTTCATGGCATATCTTGTAATTTTGGCCATATCGGCGGCTGTTGTAACATGATTTTTGTCAAACAACCCGTGTGGATTTGTAAAGTGAGTGTCATGTGCTCCAGCCCGTTTTGCCACAAATGCATTTACCTCATCTGCAAACTTTTTATCACTTCCACTTACATATTCAGCAATTGCCGTTGCGGCATCATTACCTGAATTCATTAACAATCCTTGAAGCAACCGTTTTAATGGAACAGTTTCTCCTTCTTCCAAATAGACACTTGTCCCTTCTGTATCAGCTGCTTTTTTGCTAATTTTAACTTTATCTTTTAAATTCCTTTTTTCAATCGCATAAATGGCTGTGGCGATTTTTGTTATACTGGCAGGATACATTTTTTTGTTGCTGTTTTGTTCAAACACAACTTGTCCCGATTTTGCATCAATTAAAATTGCCGATTCACTATCAATATGAAAGTCATTTTGGTCTCCAGCTTGAGCAGACTTGTGAATAAGTATAGTCATGCATAGTAAAGCAGTCAACAAAAGGATTTTTTTAGCCATTGTCTCACCTTGCCTTTAGAATAATGCTTTCTTCTATAAAATAGCACCATATAAATTTTATCAATTGTTTCTAACAAATGACAAGTATGATTTCATGAAGAGACAGACTGCTCGTTCACACGGATCTTTTTTATAATTATTATAATTTAATATTGATTATAAATAAAACTGTGATATAATAAAGTTAAGAAACAACAATTTGAGGAGGAGTATGGACATGTTCACACAACAGTTAAAACAACAAAACTTTACACTTGAAACGACAATGAATACTAATCTATCAAACTGGTTCATTCTCTACACAAAGCTTCACCGTTTTCACTGGTATGTGAAAGGACCACATTTTTTTACACTACATGAGAAATTTGAAGAACTGTACAATCATGCCGCTGAAACAGCTGATGTAATCGCCGAGAGATTGTTGGCAATCGGCGGACAACCGCTTGCTACAATGCAACAATTTCTTGAGCACGGTACAATCTCAGATTGTGGAACAGAAAAAACAGCAGATGACATGGTATCTTCATTAATTAGTGATTACCGCAAAATTTGCAAGGAAACTCAAGATTCAATTAAACTTGCCGAGGAAAAATCAGATCATGCTACTGCCGATATTTTGATTGGGTTAACAGAAGAAATCGATAAACAAGTTTGGATGCTTTCTTCATTTTTAGGTGAGTAATGTTGACAAGCCATGGCTATCCGCCATGGCTTGTTGTATGTTATTTGGTTTTCGTCAACTTCGCCTTTAATGTTTTTTTCTTTCCGTCTCTTAACACTTCAAATGTCACAGTTTCACCTGTTTTAGTTTCTGTGTAAAGAATTTTTCTCAGATCAGCAGATTTTTCAGTTGCTTTGCCATTCATCTTGACAATGATATCACTGGATTTCATACCTGCTTTGTCTGCCGGTGATTTTTTCGCCACTTTATCAACATACACACCTTTATTCAACTGATCTCGAGAAAGGTCGAGTGTATTTTTTTGGTACTGCTCAGGAACTTGATCCATATCGATCATTTGCACACCTAAATATGGACGCTCTACTTTTCCTTTATTCAGAAGCTGGTCGACAATTGGGCGTACATCATTGCTCGGGATTGCGAAGCCCAGGGATTCGACACCCGATTGACTGATTTTTAAACTATTAATACCAATCACCTGGCCGCCACTATTAATTAGTGGGCCGCCGCTGTTTCCCGGATTAATTGCCGCATCTGTTTGAAGGACGTTCATTTCATACTGTCCCTCAGATGTAGGAACTTCTATTGTCCGGTTCACACCACTAATAATTCCTTGTGTAACAGTTCTGGAAAACTGTAGACCAAGCGGATTACCAATTGCAATGACTGTCTCGCCAGCACGTAGCTTTGAAGAATCGCCAAAACTTGCGATTTTGTCAACACCTTTTGAACTAATTTGTAAAACGGCTAGATCAGATAAAGCATCACTGCCGACAATTTTAGCCTCGACTGTTTTACCGTTAAACAAAGAAATTTTGACCTTTGAGGCACCTTCAACTACATGATTGTTTGTGATAATATAGGCTTTATCATCATCTTTTTTAAAGATGACACCTGAACCTGTTCCGCCTTGCTCGACTTCATCTTCAGAAAACCCGAAACTGGATTGAATATTTGAGACTCCAACAATCGTTGACTCTAAATCTCTTACCATATCAGCAAAATTATTCGCATCTGTAATCGGTTTAGATGTAAAGTTTTCCTCTTGTTTTGGTTTTTCTGAAACGCTAGCTTGCTCCTGATGGTTGTTAGGCAAAAATGGCATAGCACCTAAAACAAGACCGCCTCCAATAATCCCTCCTAATACCGGGCTTATCCATGATGCGATCCGCCGTTTTTCTTTTACAGTTTTTGTTTCTCTGGATTTTTCCAGTGCTACTGCTGTCTCTTGTTGAGAAACACTTGATTGACTGACAATCGCTTCTGAGTTTTCGGGCTGTTCCTCTGCAACGTGCTCTTCAGAACTTCCTGTTTGCG
Organism: Bacillus sp. WMMC1349; assembly: GCF_013155385.1. Taxonomy (GTDB): domain Bacteria; phylum Bacillota; class Bacilli; order Bacillales; family Bacillaceae; genus Bacillus. Next base: position 3,085,889 of record NZ_JABJUQ010000007.1, read on the forward strand.
ATATTTTCAGCTCATCTAATGGCTGCTTTTTTTCATTGTTTTCTTCATCATTGTTGTTTTTAAAGTCCATAAGCGTACACTTCCTTTATTATTCTTGTCTTCAACTAATTTTTATGGTAAAAGTTTTAACTATCATTAAAAAATGCTCCATTCAATATTGCTACCTTTCTTCCCTAATGATAGCCTACACAAATGTTATGGGATAAATATTAAAAAAATATGTGAAATTATGAAATTGGACCAGACTTATGTTAAAACTAGTATAATGACGTAGAGAAAGGATGTGAACCCGATTGTCATATACCATTTATCTAGTTGAAGATGAAGAGAATTTAAATGAACTACTGACAAAATATTTAGAGAATGAAGGTTGGCACGTCACTTCTTTTCTCGACGGTAAAAGCGCCCAACCATATATTTGCCAGTCCCCACATTTATGGATTCTCGATATCATGTTACCATATGTCGATGGTTATACGCTAATAAAACAAATAAAAAACCATGATCCAAATGTCCCTGTTATTTTCATTTCAGCACGTGATGCGGATATTGACAGGGTTCTTGGGCTTGAACTTGGAAGCAGCGACTATATTTCCAAGCCATTTCTCCCAAGAGAACTGATCATCCGTGTGCAAAAGCTTCTTAAGCTTGTCTACAAAGACGACATTCAGAGAAAAAAAACCGTTGTTTCTTCATATGAAGTCAGTGAAGACTTACGAGAAGTATACGAAAATGACCAATTAATTAATTTAACATCAAAAGAATTTGATCTTTTGCTTTTTTTTACGAACCATCAGGGTCGAGCTTTCTCAAGGGAAGATATTTTGATAGAAATCTGGGGAGACGATTACTTCGGAACAGATCGAGTTGTTGATGATCTTGTGAGAAGACTGCGAAAAAAAATGCCACATCTAAAAATTGAAACGATTTATGGGTTTGGATACAGGATGTTAAAATCATGAAAAATAAGTCACTAGCTTTTCAAATTTGGACAGTAATCTGCGGTATATTATTAACGATCTCTATTTTATTATTGATTTTATTTTCAACAACATTGAGAAACTTTTTTACAGATGAAATATATTCAAATATTGAAAATGAACAGCATGTCCTAACCGAATATAGCTTTTCTCATTCTCTTGAAAGGGGGTTTGATGATGGAAACGCTTCGCGCAGTGCTAACCGCAATGTTCAACATATGCTCCTTCCGGAGAACGGAGCTCAATATCCACAAATTCTCCCTCGTTCATTTATAGAAAAAGTTCAAACACTTGGAAAGAATCAGGAATCAGAATCAAAAAGGTATTCTGAAAAGGTGGATGGAGAGTATGTTTTCTTTGTACTAAAAAAAATTCCAACTGATCACCAAACATACCTTTTGTTATCATATGCCCTTGATTCATACAGAGATGATTTATCGTTTACGCTGTTTAAACAGCTTTTATTTATTTTAACCGGTGTCATCTTGCTCAGCTGGATACCCTCCATATGGCTGGCAAAATATTTATCCAAACCTTTAGTCACACTTGAAAAACACGTTAAGCGTATCTCAACACAAGATTGGGATGATCCGGTTGTGGTTGATAGAGAAGATGAAATTGGAAAGCTCGGCCATACGATTGAAGATATGCGGCAAAAACTTATTCAAAAAGATGAGACAGAGCGAACACTCCTACAAAATATTTCTCACGACTTAAAAACACCTGTGATGGTCATCCGCGGATATACACAATCAATCAAAGATGGTATCTATCCAAAAGGAGATTTGGAAAATACGATTCAAGTGATTGAAGGCGAAGCAGAAAAACTGGAAAAGAAAATAAAAGGTTTACTGTATCTCACAAAGCTTGATTACTTGTTAAAACAGAAAAGACATTATGGGAGTTTTAATATACAAGAAGTGATACAAGAAGTGATCGAACGTTTGAAATGGTCTAGAAAAGAATTAAGTTGGAAGGTACAACTGGAAAAAGGCACAATGATGACTGGTGATCAAGAGCAATGGAGCAAGCTTATGGAAAATGTTCTTGAAAACCAAATCCGTTATGCAGAATCAATCGTCGAGGTTAGTATGAAATCAGCAAAAACATGTATTTCCATCAAAATAAAAAATGATGGTCCACACATTGAAAAAGAGATGCTATCCAATCTATATGAGCCTTTTAATAAAGGGAAGAAAGGCGAATTTGGAATTGGACTTAGTATCGTTAAACGAATTTTAACACTCCATCATGCAAATATGGAGATTCATAATGACCAAACCGGTGTTTATTATTTGATAACCGTTCCAAAACAATAGACTGTCATTAGTTGCAGTCTTTTTTTATATAAATGAATAACCATTAAAACCGCTGTAATTCGGTTTTACAGCTTTTTTTGGATGTTTCATCCATTTCTTTTCTGCCAGCAGATGTTTTGGGTATTTTACTTTATCTACCTTAATCCCTTGACTGCGCAGACGACTGATCATTCCATCGATTTCTTTCATCAAAATTCACCCTTTCTCAACTATTTTTGACCACTTGGTCACCTTACTTTATAATATAAAGAATATCAAACAAAAAAACAAGTTACAATCTAATTAAAATTGTGACAGAAGCCATGAAGTGACTAGCCAGTCATACTATTTGGAACTCCATCCATTCAGGAAGGTGAAGACCATGAAACAAAAAGAAAAAGTCATCATTGAAAAAGCTATTAAACTATTTGCTAAAAAAGGCTATAATGCAACTTCAGTACAAGAAATTGCAAAAGAATGCCAAATTTCTAAAGGTGCTTTTTATATTTACTTTAAATCGAAAGAAGCGCTTCTCCTTTCAGTCCTACATTATTACTATGATAAAGTCTTTTCCCGAATTCATAAAATTCAAACAGAACATGATAACCCACGGACTGTCTACAGAAAACAACTGATCGTTTTTTTCAAAAACATTTTTGACCATAAAGAGTTTATTATGATGCAATATAGAGAGCAGCCACTTCCATACAATGAGGAAATTGAGGCGTTTGCTAAAAAGATGCGGACAACTACTCTTAAGCTTCATAAAGAAAATATCCAGAATATTTACGGAGCAAACATTGAACCCTATAGTGCAGAATTGTGTTTTTTGATTGATGGAATGAGCGAAGTTTATCTTGAATTAATGGTTTTATTGCACCATTCTTTTGATCTCCATCTTCTTGCTGATCATATCCTTAACTGTATTGATGATCTAGCAATGGGAATGATGAAACGAAGTGAAAGTCCAGTAATATCCAATGAAATGGCGGACAAGTGGTTCGGTCCTTTCTCCAGATTGGATCCCCTAAAAGATAAGCTCATTCAAGACATGCAGATCAAAATAGAAAAATGGTTTAACAGCGATCCTCCTTCAGAACTGCTGGAAAGCCTTAATATTTTAATAGAAGAATTGAAAAAACAAACGCCAAAAAAAGCAATCATTAAAGGGATGTTACTCATTTTGCATGAGTTTGAAGGACTTCGAAAGGAAGTGGATCAGCTGACCGAGTACATTCAAAAGGATATACTGAATTCTTAGAGGGAAACGAGCTGTCTAAAAAGTCCTTTTTCAACATAAATCAGGGGGAATTGCGAGACTCCTGCGGAAACAGCGAGCTAAGCGAGACCCAAGAGGAGCAAGGAACGAGCTCCGAGGAGGCTCGCGGATCGCCCGCGGAAAGCGAGCAAAATCCCCCATTTTTATTCATGCACACGACTTTCAGGACAGCCCCTTTTTGTTATCCTTTCGGGTTCACCATTTCTTCAGGTTTGACAACTTCATCAAACTGCTTTTCGGTTAAAAGGTTCAACTGAAGAGCAGCTTCCTTCAGTGTTAATCCCTCTTGATGGGCAAGCTTTGCAATTTTTGCAGCATTTTCATAACCGATATGCGGATTTAAAGCTGTGACAAGCATAAGTGAATGTTTAAGGTTATTTTCAATCGTCTCATGAGCTGGCTTAATGCCAACCGCACATTTATCATGGAATGAATTCATCCCATCAGCAAGCAGCTGCACCGATTGAAGGACATTATAAATGATTACTGGTTTAAATACATTCAATTCAAAGTTCCCTTGGCTTGCCGCAAAGCCAACCGTTGCATCATTCCCCATAATCTGCGCTGCAATCATGGTCAAGGCTTCGCTTTGAGTAGGATTAACTTTACCCGGCATGATAGAGCTTCCCGGTTCATTTTCAGGAATGACCAGTTCGCCGATCCCGCAGCGCGGACCACTTGCCAGCCATCTGACATCATTAGCAATTTTCATCAAATCGGCTGCCAATGCCTTAAGAGCCCCATGAACATGTGTCAATTCATCATGGCTTGTCAACGCATGAAATTTATTAGGTGAACTTCTAAACGTCTGCCCTGTCAATTGACTGATTTCTTCAGCAACCATTTGACCAAATTGTGGGTGAGCATTAATTCCAGTTCCAACAGCTGTTCCCCCAATGGCAAGATCACGAATTTTTTCCGTTGCTTCAAGGATCATTTCTTTAGAACGGTCAAGCATATAGACCCAGCCGCTGATCTCCTGCCCAAGTGTAAGCGGAGTCGCATCCTGAAGATGGGTACGACCAATTTTGACGATATCTTGAAATGACTTAGCTTTTTCATTGAGTGTATGTTTTAAGCGGTCAATGGCTGGTACGAGCTTTTCATAAATAGCCAGAACAGCCGCAACATGCATCGCTGTCGGAAATGTATCATTTGAGCTTTGGCTACGATTGACATCATCATTCGGATGAATCTTATTGTTTGATCCTTTTTGCTGCAAAAAAGCTGTCCCTCTGTTTGCCACGACTTCATTCATGTTCATATTACTTTGCGTCCCACTTCCTGTCTGCCAGACAACAAGCGGAAAATGACTGTCATAGTTCCCCTTTAAAATATCGTCACATACAGAAACAATCGCTTCCGATTTTTCAGATTCCAGATTCCCTAACCTTTCATTGGCGATCGCTGCACTTCTTTTTAAAATCGCAAACGCATACACAACTTCGTGCGGCATTTTTTCTGAGCCAATTTTAAAATTTTCCTTGCTCCTCTGAGTTTGAGCACCCCAAAACTTGTCTGCAGGAACCTCAATTTCTCCCATTGTGTCTCTTTCAATTCTGACATTCATTATGTATCCCTTCCTTCTCTGGTCTGCAACATATTGAATTCGATGAAAATATCAAAAATCCTCTTTAGAAACATTTTCAATAAAAACGTTTCTAAAAAGACTAGTAACAAAGCGTCAATTCCTTTAAGATATAACAAATGAGAGTCTTTAAAATTTATCAATCTGTCCAATTATGAAATCATCGGAAACAGTTGATGTTGATAAAATAGTTTTGAAAGGGTGATGTACTTGAAGCGGATTTTGCAGATGACAGGTGCTACTTTAGTTGTGACCGCAATCATTTTAGCCAGTTTAATGATCAATGATGTTGTCCTAGAACCATTTATGGAGGATTCACAATCGATGCTGTTCTTTACGATTGGGACTTCTCTTTCAACTCCGATTTTTTGTTTCATCGGCGGATTTATTTTGCTTGGCATGAGCAAACTGATTGATTTGCAAGAAAAGAACAACTCCATACTGGTTGAACAACTAGACGCCATACTCAAAAATAGCACCCGAATGGAGCTTGAAGAGAATGAGCCAATGACCAAGTCTGTTCATATAGACTCATCAGCTCTATCTGAAATTGATGACCGCAAATATTGGAACGGCTGACAACGACAAAGGATCTATTTAACAAGCTTGTTTCGGTGCGCATAGATGGCTGCCTGTGTGCGGTCATCGACCTCAAGCTTGGAGAGAATGTTCGTCACATGAGTTTTGACAGTTTTAATCGTGATAAATAATTCTTCCGCAATATCCTTGTTGGTTTTTCCCACAGCAACAAGTTTAAGAATTTCCAGTTCTCTTGCTGTCAAAGATTCATGACGAGGATGCTCTCCTGATGAATGTCTAAGCTTTGACAACACTTTTCCAGCCACCTTTGCTTCAAGCTTAGATTCACCTATACTTGCTGCCCTGATGGCATCAGCAATCTCACTTGCTTTTGATGTTTTAAGCAAATAACTGAGCGCACCAGCTTCTATAACCGGATAAACTTTATCATCATCGATAAAACTTGTTAGCACAATAATTTTAGGGTCAGGCAACTCACGACAGATGTGCTTTGTTGCTTCAATTCCATCCATTCCCTCCATGACAAGATCCATTAAAATAACATCGGGATGTGTTTCAATCGCCAACTTAACACCATGCCTGCCATCTGATGCTTCACCAATCACCTCGATATCGGGTTGGGCTTCTAAAAAAGCGGACAGACCCATTCTAACCATCTCATGATCATCAATTAATAGCACTCGAATCACTGCGATTCTCTCCTTTTTCTTGTTCAAAGATCGGAACTTTTACATCAACTTGTGTGCCTTTTCCCGCAAATGAAATCACTTCTGCCACTCCGCCTACTTCACTCGCTCTTTCCTTAATGGAATTGAGTCCATATGATGATGTTTTAACGCTAGCCATTTTAAAGCCTTCTCCATTATCAATAACTTTCAACTGCAGTTGCTGGTTTCTGAGCAGTAGCCTGACAGATACTTTCGTTGCCTTGGAATGCCGGAAAACATTTGAAAGTGCTTCTTGAACGATTCTGAATAAATGATCTTCAACACCTTTAGGAAGTTTTCCGATATCTTCAATTTCCCAATCCATTTCGATCGACTGCTTCGCTTTAAACTCGTTGAGAAGATCTGACAATCCTTCTTTTAATCCTTTCCCTTCAAGCGTTACCGGACGAAGATGTAAAAGTAAAGCCCTCATCTCACTTTGTGCATCAGCCGCCATTTTCTCGACCATCCTCAGCCTTTGTATAAATTTCTCACCAACTGAAGGATGAATACCTTCTAAAATAGCGGAAGTCATCATTGAAATTGCAAAAAGTTGCTGACTGACAGCATCATGCAATTCCCGTGCTAACCGCTGCCGTTCCTCGGAAATGACAGATTTTTTCATATGATCTTGCCATTCCGCCCTTTCATTCGACAGTTTTTGCAGAGAAGCAACTTGTCTTTCAATTTGTTCAGCCATAGCATTTAACTGATCAGCCGCAAGTCCGATCTCATCATCGCCAAGCTGTGGAATTCGATAAGCAAAATTGCCGTTCTCATATTTGATAATGGATTCGATTAATTTTTCAAGCCTTTTTTTCAGCTGATTACCGAACATGTAGCCAAAACCAAACCCAACAACCGCACTAATTGAAAAAAGCAGAATAATAAATGGGATGCCGAACCACCTGGAAGTGATGAGAACTCTTGGGTCAAGTTGATAATAAAACAACATGAAACCTAAAATAGAAATAAAGATTGTCAAGCTGACACCTAAAGATAAACGAACAGCGCGCCATTGAATATTTGCTAGTCTGCTATTATTCATATGAAGCGCACATCCACATCACCGATAAACAGAGAAATTGAAATTTTAACACGTCTTGTAGACTGCTGGTAATTTTCTGACTCGGTATACATTTGAGTTCCAATCCCGCTTTTGCGATCACCGATAATGTCTATGTCCCCGATAAAAGCTGAAGAACTGATCGAAATATCTAGATCAGGCGGGACATAAATATCGATATCACCGATAAGTCCAGTGATGGCAATTGTATTTTCCCCCTCTGATATAATGGCTTTTGACAAATCGATTTTAACATCTCCAATAAATCCGGATATATTTAAATCATTTAAGTCAAAAGGTGTTTTCATTAATTTAACATCACCAACAAAAAAGCTATGCTGTCCCGCGCTTTTTCTAAGAGGAATTGAAGAGCCTTCCATCTTTTCTTTTTTCTTATTTTTCGGGTTCTTACGGTCAAAAACAGGCTGGTTTGTTACAAATCTGTAACCGACATAAATCAAAAATGCAGCAAATAAATAACCAAACAGACTGAAAGTAATGTTGAACAAATTATTTAAAATTAAAAAACCCGCAAAAATATACATGACAGAGCCGAGCCACCGGCGTGAATACTTCCGAAAAAAATACCCTGCAAAAAGAAAGGCGAGCGGCCAGAATAGAACATCCCCAAGTCCGCTGTTTTGCAAAAATGCACTGATTCCAAAAAGGACGATGATCAATCCGATCAGTTGTTTTTTTCTAAGACGCATGCTGACTTTAGGCCCTCCTTTCCTTTTTGACATTTATTCAATTGAAACATTCCCGCTTGTGAGCGAGATATCAATTTTATATTTGCCATTTCCGTTTTTTCCAATCAGTTCCCGTCTGTCTCCACTAGTCTCATTAAAGGGATAGGAATGTTTAATGCTTCCACTTGCGGCTGTTGCTTGAAGCTTGATATCAGCATCTTTAGGAAGCTCAAGTTTTGTGTTTCCCGACGTTTGATCAATACTAACAGCATCATTAATTGCTGAAAATGATGCATTCAAATTGCCGGAGGTTTGCTTAAGACTAAGCTTACCTGTGACATTGTCAAGCTCTGTATTTCCTGAAGTGGACACAATATTCGCAGTCTTCGTTTTGATACTTTCTAAGCGAATATTTCCTGACGTCCCTTTTACTGAAAGCTCGTCTGCATACAGCTGATCAATCTTCACACTGCCGCTACCTGAGTTTAGTGATAGTTTTCGCAAAGATAAATGCTCTCCGGTCATTTTCACACTCCCGCTTACTGACCTAATAGACAAATCATCTTTATATTGATATGGCATTCGAAGAATGAGTTGATTTTTTTGAAAGAACGAAAAAAATCCCTTTGCCTGTGCAGACAGACGAAGTGTATGACCTTGTTTTGATGATTTTAAATGTGCGCTGTTACCCGACAGTTCAGCTTTAATATCATCGCGGTGTTCAGCTTTCACCTTGACTGTTAGATGCTTAGCATTAATATCAATATGATTGATTTCCGTGACTGAAGCATTGGCAGATCGGACAGAGTCTTTACTATTACCCCAAAAAACTAAACCATGCCAATCATTATAAGTCAAAGCTGCGAATATTAGAATGCCAGCAATAATCAGCAATTTTCCGCCCGTTTTTTTCATTTGTTTATCCTCTCGGTCAAAGTCTCTCGTTCTTATTATAAGTAAATGTTCCTATGAAAGAAATATAAATTGTAAAAGGGCCTGTCCAATATGTCGATTTTTAACGATTGGACGCCCTTTTCACATGAACAAATACTGTTATATCCGCACTGCTCTTTTCAGACAGTTTCTTTTTTATTCATTTCCGACTGACTCTTGTTTTTCTAAGCCGACCTTTTGGCTCCGCATTTTTTCAAGTTCTTCTTCAACCTCTTTTGCATATTCAAGCCGGCTGTATGGGCTGTTAGATGTTGCCGTAAAATCAGCATAACTATTCACTCTCGTCTCCATTTCTTCAATACGGTTTTCCATTCTCAGAAACTCGCGGTAGGTGCTTTCGTTATCAATTTTGTTAAAAGAGGCATTCATATGTTCTTTTGCTTTAACCGCATTTGCGCGGGCGATGAGTGCGTGTTTTTTATCCTTTATATCACGAAGTTTCACTTCAAGAGTTTGTAACTGCTCTTTTAATTCAACAAGCTGCTGTTTAGCATGTTGATAAGTATCCTGATATTCAGCTGCTTTTGCCTCAAAATACTTCATTTCTGAAAGAGCTTTTTTGGCAAGTTCCTCTTCACCAGCATCAAAAGCAAGTTGTGCCTGATTTTTTCGTTTAACAGCCAATTTTTCCGCTTCTTCATATTTCCCTTTAAAATTTTGCTCAATAACTTGCTGATTTACAATTGTATGTTTTGCCTTGGCAATATCACTTTCCATATCACGAACATATTGATTTAACATGACCCGCGGGTTTTCGAGTTTATCCAATCCTTCATTAATAGATGCAACAACCATGTTTCTTATTCGTTTTAATGCCATAACCTAGTTCATCCTTTCATTTATTGTTTTTTTTTCAAAAAATCTTCCCATTCTGAATCAAAACTTGTATCATATGAAGCCGCAGAAGGCTCTACTTTCCCTGAGAAAAACAGATTTTCTTCTGGATCGCTGTTTTCCTTTATTAAGTTCCAGCCAAAGTAAATCAAGGCGACAGCAAGTGCCATGCCAATTAGAAAAGGAAGCGACCCTCCCAAAAACATGATCCCGATGATGCCTAATACAACAGCGGCAAATTGGTGGCCTTTGCGCCATTTTTTAATAGCGTAATAAACAAACAATGCACCGATTGCCCCAGCAAATAACCCTCCGAAAATACCTCCTCCAAAGAACAGAGAAATACCAAACAGGATGAGAAAAAAACCGATGACTGATTTACCTGTTATTTTCATATCTGCTCCTCCTTTCTTGTTTATACACCTACTATAAACATTTTCATTCTTCGACAAAACGAGTCAGAGATTGATTTTACTGTAAGACCAGAGTCGTATATTGAATAAGACTGAGCATAGAAAAAGCCGTTTCCCTTGGAACGAGAACGGCTTTTGTATGTAAAACTTATTCTAATGCTTTTTTTACTGCTTGGGCAGCATGGATTACAGTTGTATCAAATATTGGCACATCAGAATCCTCCGAATTTATGAGAGCACCAATTTCTGTACAACCGAGAACGATTCCTTCAGCTCCTTGATCAACTAAATGGTTGATGATTTGTTTATATTCATCTTTTGAGGATTGCTGTAAGATCCCTAAACATAACTCTTCAAAAATCACGTTATTGACGGTTTCTCTTTCTGATTCGTTTGGGACTAATACCTTGATACCGTTAGATTCTAATCTTGCTTTATAAAAATCTTGTTCCATTGTGTATTTTGTACCTAATAACCCGACAGTAGCAATGTTTGTTTTTTTGATTTGACTTGCCGTTGCATCAGCAATATGTAAAATAGGTATCGTAATCTTTTCCTCAATATGCTCAATGACTTTATGCATTGTATTTGTGCAAATGACGATAAAATCTGCTCCTGCTTTCTGCAATGACTGAGCAACATCACCTAATAATAATCCTGCTTTTTCCCACTGATCTTCTGCTTGATAACGTTCAATCTCTTCAAAATCAATACTGTACAACAAACATTTTGCTGAATGCAATCCTCCCAATCTAGTTTTTACTTCTTCGTTCATGATTTGATAGTATTCAACCGTTGATTTCCAACTCATTCCGCCGATAAGCCCGATTGTTTTCAAAAGAACTCGACTCCCTTTTCAATCGTTTTCTTTTATCATACACCTATCATCTGTTATGTCAGTACTTTTTTTTCTGTTTAAAAACATTCGCACTTCTTGCATATTCAATATCTTTGATGTTCAGCCTGAAATTGACCACTCTTGCAGCCGCAAACAAATAATCTGACAGTCTGTTTAAGTAGTGAAGCAATACTTCTCGGGTCTCTGTTGTTTTCATTAATGTTACTAGCAGCCGCTCCGCCCGGCGGGCAATTGTTCTGGCAACATGCAAAAATGCCGCTGCGTTTGAACCGCCTGGAAGAATGAATTTTTCAAGCTCAGGCGCTTCTTCACTGTATACATCAATCCGCTTTTCTAAAAATGTAACAGCTTCTTCTTGAAGTTTCTCATTACTTTTCGGAGACAGATGAGCCAATTCACTTCCACAGTCAAACAGTTCATGCTGTATCTTTAAGAGCTCACCTTTGATATCGCTAAAGTTTTTTGAATGAAGTTCAGTGCCAGCAAGACCAATAAAGCTGTTCAGTTCATCAACTGTTCCATAGCATTCAACCATAAGATCGTCTTTGTCAACACGTCCCCCGATCACATGCGTTTTTCCTTTATCCCCTGTTTTCGTATACAGCTTCATGATTCTTTCCCCTTTCTGATCGCTTCTTTTACACATTGATAGACACTCTGGCTGATAAATAAACCAAACGGCGCAGTCTTTAAAGCGCAATCAAATGACGCACCACTTCCATCTGCAACAATTAACACATGATCTAACTGACCGGTTGACATATCGTTTGAAAAGGCTTTTATCGCCTCAACCTTGGCTTCAGTCACGGTTATGAATGCCTGAACAAAAGCCTGTTCAGATAGTTCCCCATTGATCATTAGCCAAATCGTAATACAATCAGCAGCGGCTATCACAGCGACCAAAATTGAAACATGACCTACCGAAACCGGGCGGAAAGCCATATGTTTCGGTTTTGCTGCTGTAAATGTCATACAAACAGAATCTTTTTCAGGGAGTAAACTTTGAGGATCTTCTTGCAAATCTGGAGTAAACCGGCTGATAAACGTTTGTTTCCAACCAATACCTGCCCCGATAGATGCCGATGATAGAACACGAAGTGGCTTCTCCGTCTGCAAAACAAGACCTTCAGTGGTTACTTCAAGCAGTTCTGCAAATGGGACTGCTTGATCTGGTTTTTGTTTTCTATCAGGCTCAATCGTGATCTGCGGATTAGACCGATTTGGATGATCTAATTGTTTAACAACTGTATCATACACATCATTGAGCTTTTTTTCTTGGATTAATTTCTCAGGTGTCTGAAGCTCCTCAATTTCACCACGTTTGAGCAATAGAATCCGATCACAGTAAAGACTTGCCACATTTACATCATGAAATATACTAATGACCGTAAGCTCCTGTTCAATAGAAAGCGTTTTGATAAGGTCAAGCAGCTGTTTTTGATAGGAAAGATCTAAAAAATTGGTCGGTTCATCTAGAAGAAGAATGGAAGGCTCCTGTGCTAAAGCTTGTGCTAAAAAAACACGCTGCTGTTCTCCCCCGCTCAATTCATGGAGGAAACGGCTAGCGAACGAAAGAATACCGGTCTGTTTCATCACTTTTTGGACAATTTGCTTGTCTTGTTCAGTTGATTGTCTAAACAACCCTTTTTGATAAGGATATCGTCCGAATAAAACCGTTTCCTGGACGGTAAAAGGAAAAGCTTGCTCAGTTTTTTGCGGGAGCACAGCCATCATTCGCGCTAAATTTTTTGGATGATAAGAATCAACAGGTTTTCCTGCTAGATGGACAGACCCTTCTGAAGCTAACAATGTGCCACATATCATCTTCAAAAGCGTCGTTTTTCCACTTCCATTCGGTCCTAATATTCCAAAAAACTCCCCTTTTGACACGGAAAAATTGATCTGTTTGACGACATCTGTTCGTCCATAGCCACCAGACATATTACGAACGTCCAACATTGTACATTCCTCCACGCTGTCGTTGAATTAATATGATTCCAAATATAGGTGCTCCAATTAATGCTGTTATAATTCCGATTGGCAATTCGGATGGCTCAATAATGGTCCGTGCCAATAAATCTGCCAGTACAAGAAAACCAGCACCATTTAAAATAGATAGCGGTAATAGATGTCTGTGATCAGTTCCCCATAATAATCGAAGCAGATGTGGTATAACAAGTCCGACAAAACCAATGGTTCCTGAGACAGCAACTGCTGCGCCTGTTAAGACAGAACCTGAGACAAGCACAACAATTTTCCGTCTATTGACATCAACACCAAGCTGTCTCGCTTTTTCCTCTCCATATGTCATGATGTTTAGTTCTCTCCCATTTAACAACAATCCAATCATTCCGCAAACAAAAAAGGGAAGAAAGAGGAGAACATAGTTCCATCCTCTCATTGACACACTTCCAAGCAGCCAATGGATGATTGGTTTTAAATCGTCTCCTGTTAGGGCAATCATTAAAGAAATGAGCGCACCTAGAAATGAACTCATCATAATACCCGTTAAGATCAGTGAGGACAGTGAAAGTGAAGGATGTACCAACCGGGCAAAGAACAAAACGAGCATCATCACAATGACAGCAGATATTACACTTAAAAAGGGGAGGGTAAAACCGGCAATAACCGGCAGCTGGATGCCAAAAAACAATGTAACAACAGCTCCAACTGCCGCACCTGAAGAGACACCTAATGTGTAAGGATCTGCAAGTGGATTTTTCAGCAGTCCTTGAAATCCCGCTCCTGCTACAGCCAGAGCTGCACCAACAAGTGCAGCCAGAATCACTCTTGGAAGCCTGATTTTCATCATGATATTCACTTCTGTTTGATCGACCGTGATTCCTTGAATACCAAACCATTCATGCATAAAAATCTTAAGTATAGCAGGAATGGGAATCTCCAAAGATCCAATAGAGATTCCCAACAGAATAGCGACCATCAGCATGATCACACTGATTAAATAAGCGATCGGCCGGTTATTTCTTAAAAACGTCAGGGTAAATGGTTTTCGCAAGCTCTTCGACCCCTTTAATTAACCTTGGCCCGGGACGAGACACAAGGTCTTGATCCACGTTAAAGACTTGTTTATTTTTAATAGCATTGACAGTACTCCAACCGCTTCGTTTTTTTATCTCCTCAACAGATGCAGCACCGGTTGTTGTGATGATGACATCAGGATTCAACTTCACAATCGCCTCTTCTGTCATCTTTGACCAGCCTTTTTGAGCTGATGCCGCGTTCTTTGCATGGATCACTTCTAGCATTTCATGCATAAATGTACCTTTTCCTGTCGTAAAAATCTCAGGAGCAGGAGATACTTGAACAAAAACCTTTTTTTGTTGATCTGCAGAAATTCCCTCAGATTTTTTTTGAATCGCTGCTAGATCAGATTTCATACTTTTTACAAGGTCTGTCGCCGCCTGTTTAGTGCCTGTTGCCTTTCCAATCAGTTCTATTGATTGATATGTTTCTTCAAAAGATGTAGCATCATTCACAATAACCACCGTAATTCCTGCATCCCGCAACTGGTTCAAACCTTCTTTAGCATTTTGCATTGATGATGCATGAGCCAAGACTAAATCAGGTTTTAAAGAAATAATTTTCTCAGTATTAAATTCCATGCTGCCAATCTTTTCAACTTTTTCAACTTCTTTTGGATATGTATCTAAGTCCGTTACACCGACTACTTTTTTTCCCAGTCCCAGTGCATATGTAATTTCTGTATTGCTCGGCATTAAAGAAACAATTCTTTTCGGTTCTTTTTCAATTTTAATTTCTTTTCTTGAAGCATCTTTTATGCTGACCGGAAAAGCAGTTTCGGCTGTCTTTTCTTGAGTCTTCTGCGTTTCAGTCGGGGCATCTGCTTGTCCGCATCCACCAAGAATGCCAATTGCTAAAAACAGTGAAAATAATAAACCAACAAACCTCTTCATTAAGATTCCTCCTTTGGATAAAATAAAAAACACCTTTACTCTGAGTAAAGATGCAGACGCACTCTCAGCTATTCACACCTACTATACCTTTTTTCGGAATTATTATACTATAACTGTTTCGTGCTGTATATGCGTGATCAAAGAGGTGGTGTCCTGAAAGTCGTATGGATAAATAAAAATTGGGGAATTTGCTCGCTTTCCGCGGGCGATCCGCGAGCCTCCTCGCAGCTGTTTCCGCAGGAGTCTCGCAATTCCCCCTGATTTATGTTGAAAAAGGACTTTTTAGATAGCTCCGACTGATGAAACTAGCTTTGTTTCTTAAACTCCATCGTAATATCCGTTCCTTCCCCGGTTCTGCTGTCAACCTCGATAGATCCGTCATGAAGGTGGACAAGCTCAAGAGCAATGGCCAAACCTAGCCCGCTCCCTTCGGTTGAATCTGTAGTATGTGTTCCCCTGTAATAACGGTTAAATAAATTAGAAACGGTTTTCGAATCCATCCCAATTCCATTGTCCTGAATCCGAAGTATGACATACTGCTGCGTTTCTTCAAGTGAAATTTTGATTTTCGTGCCTTTTTGATTATGTTTAACCGCATTGGCAAGGAGGTTTTCCAAAATCCGTCTAAACCACCCCTGATCAATTGAAAACTCAGTATCTTCACATTGATAAACAAAAGACACATCATAGCCTTCAGAAAACGGGTAGCGGTTAAATTCCTCTACAAAGCGCGTTAAAAACGGCACTAATCTGACAGTTTTCCGTTTAATTGGAAGTGCTGCATTTTTTAATCGATACGTTAAATTTAGATCTTCGATTAACTGTGACATGTAACTTGATTTTTCTTTCATCACTTGACCGATTTCACTAATTTCTTCTTTTGTCCAATCGTATTGGGGAGATTCAAGCATCATGCTGTACCCATAGATTGTGCTCAGCGGTGTTTTTAAGTCATGTGATAGCCCTGCGATCCATTCTTCTCTCGTCGTCTGGATTTTTTTGCGATTTTGTTCATTTTCCTTTAATGTTTCAGTCAATTGCTCCATCGAATCGAATACTTCAGTAAACAGTCGGTAAGGCTGTTTTCTTTTCCTTTTTTTATTCATGCTTTTCGGCCAGCCTTTTCGGTTCTTCGGCTCTTCAAAATGCCCTTTAGATAGATTGACAATCCATTTAATCGTATGGATGATTGGCATACCAAATCGGAACGAGTACCAGAGTGTCATTCCTATCATAAATAAGAGTAAACTGCCGATGACGATCAGAACAACTTTTAAAGCCAAGCCAATCATTGAACGATTGAATTCATGATCAGGGTTAAATATTGGATTTGCCGTCGCTGTGACAATCCATTCTGTATCACTTACACGTTGATATGAAAACTCATGTGCATAATTCCATGGTTTTGATTCATATTTTAGGAGCTCTAATTCATTAATGCCTTCACTATAATCAATATTCGCATTTAAGGAGTCTATTAGCTGACCTTTTATATTAAACACATATACAGATCCCTTGTTTTCTTTAATGAATTGAAGAGAGCTTTTTTTGTAAGAAGACAGTGTCTTGACATCTTTTTCTTCTCTCAGTAAATGAGACAAAATTTTATCGCTTTTAGATTCCCATCCAAACAGAATGATATAGTCATGATCATTAAAATTTGCCGACCAATAATTCACTTTGTAATCTTTAACTTTCTTGTTTTCAAAGACGGTGAGCAGTTCTTCTCTCTGATATTTTTTTTGAATGTCATGAGGAAGGTGATAAGAATAGACGGTTTCTTCTTGCTTATTTAAGATCTGCAACCAGCCATCTTGCTTATTAATTGCTGTTTTTAAAATATCTTCCATTTGCCAATTGCCATCATCATCAATAGAGATCCATGATTCAAACGTGTCTGAATTAGCTTTCGCCAAACCTGCATCAGCTTCACTCTGACTAAAGCGTAATGTAAAGAAAATGAGAGATAAGGATAAAACAGCAAGAACAAGCAATAATATAATGAAGATCTGGCCGACAAAATGAATAATTAACTTTCCCCTAAGCTTCATCTCCTAATCTCTTTTCTTGCCATAATAGGAATAAATTTGTATCCTAATCCGCGGATTGTCACAATGTAATCAGGATTACTCGGGTCTTTTTCAATTTTTTCTCTTAATTTTCGAATATGGACCATGACAGTGTTACTGTCACCATATGAAGGAACTCCCCATACATTTTCGTAGATTTGGTCTTTTGAGAGTACGATGTTTGGATGGTCACAAAAGTATTGTAGAAGCTGGAGCAACTGTGCTGAACATCCGACAATTTCTCCGTCAACAACTAGCTCAGCAAAGTCTGGATAAAACGTAAAGCGCTCATATTCATATGATGTTTTTACCGCTATAGCCTCGTCTTTTTCCTGATAAGTCCTTTTTAAATGTGCCCTGATTCTAGCAATCAACTCAAGCGGATTAAAAGGTTTTGTAATATAGTCATCCGCTCCACAATCAAATCCAGATAATTTATCAAGATCGGATGTTTTTGCGGTCAGAAAAAAGATCGGTGCATTTGTAAAACGGCGAATGTGAGGGGAAACTTCAAAACCGGTCTGTCCCGGCATCATGACATCGAGAAGAATTAAATCTATGGTTTCCTTTTTTACGATTTCTAAAGCTTCTTCAGAACGATTTGCCGTTAATATTTGAGTGAAACCTTCTTTCTTGAGGACACGCCTTACCATTTGAACAATCGCATCTTCATCATCAACAATTAAAATCCTTGCTTTCTCCACTCTATTCTTTCCTTTCTTTCTATTTCTTTTTGTCTATCATCCATCATCTTACCATCAATTTTATTGATAGCCATTATTTTTAGTAAAAAAAAATAAAAGAAGGTGTCCTGAAAATAGTGTGGATAAATAAAAATTGGGGAATTTGCTCGCTTTCCGCGGGCTGTTCCCGCAGAATTCTAACCAATTCTTCCTGATGACTTTTTAGAAAGCTCCAGCCAATTGCTAGTTTGTTACCATATCCCTTTGGATAAGATCATAGGTCAAACATACCGGTTTACCTGTATGCGGATCTTCTACGATGACCGCATCAATTTGAAAAACTTTTTTCAAAACTTCTTTTTTCATCACTTCATGCGGTGTTCCCTCTTGTATAATTGTGCCACCATTTAATGCGACCATATGATGTGCAAAACGAGCTGCATGATTCAAGTCATGGATGACCATCAAAATTGTTCGCCCTTCATCTCGGTTGAGTTTTTCTAAAAGCTTGAGAATTTCCAGTTGATGAGCCAAATCCAAATAGGTTGTTGGTTCATCAAGCAGCAATAATTCTGTCTCTTGAGCAAGCGCCATGGCAATCCAAACGCGTTGGCGTTGTCCACCCGAAAGAGCTTCAAGCGGCCGATTATAAAATGCCTCTACTCCAGTGACATGAAGCGACCATTCAATCATACGCCGGTCTTCTGCCGATAGTCTGCCCATTCCTTTTTGATGTGGAAAGCGACCATATGAAACAAGTTCATATACAGTCAGACCACCTGGTGCCTCAGGTGTTTGCGGCAAGATCGCCAGCTGTTTGGCAATCGCTTTTGTCGACATTTGTTGGATAGCCTTTCCATTTAAGTAAACGGCTCCTGTCTTTGAACGATGAATTCTCGCTGCAGTTTTTAAAATTGTTGATTTCCCACAGCCATTTGGACCGATTAATGTCGTAATTTTCCCTTTAGGAATCTCAAGATTTAAGTTTTCGACAATCAGTTGCTCGCCGTAGGCAATACCGAGTTCATTTGTTGAAAGAGACATTTTACCACCCTTCCTTTCTACTTTGTTTTCATCAGCAAATAGATAAAATACGGCGCCCCTAACACAGAAATAACGAGCCCTACAGGAATTTCTGAAGGTGCCAAAATCATTCGTCCGATCAGGTCAGCCAGCAAAAAGAGCAATGCTCCTATAAGTGCTGCTGTTGGAATCAAAAACTGATGTTTTGGTCCAACGAGCCTTCTCGCAATATGTGGAGCAACAAGCCCGAGAAAGGTGATATTACCCGCCGCTGCTACAGAGGCACCACTAAGAGCAGCAGCTGATAGAAGCAAGATAGCCCGTTCTTTTTCAACAGCCGTTCCAAGGCCGGTTGCAATCTGATCCCCTAAACTTAGGATATTCAAATAACGAGCTTTATAGATGATAAATGGAATAAGGACAATAATCCATGGAAAAACTGCCATAGCGATGTTCCAGTTCGCATTCCAAATATTCCCCGACAGCCAGACGGTCGCTTGCATAAAATCGTTTGGGTCCATCTTTAGCTGCAACATTAAGACTGCCGCAGCAAATGCTGCATTCACTCCAATACCAACTAAAACAAGGCGAACCGGATTCAGCCCTTTTTTCCAAGCCAGAAAATAGATTAAAGCAATCGCAAAACAAGCTCCCAAAAATGCAAATATCGGCAAAGAGAACACCAAGTTCGATTGCAAATGATTGAGAGACCCTTGAAAAAAGAAAATAAATAGTACAACGGCAAAACTTGCACCAGAGTTGATTCCTAGAATCCCTGGATCGGCTAGATCATTTTGTGAAACACCTTGCCAGACAGCACCAGCAACTGCAATTCCAGCCCCTACCAGAATGGCTACTGCCATACGTGGTAGACGGAATTCAAACAAGACAAGTGCATCTTGTGCTGTCCCCAGTCCAACAAACGTTTTTAACGTATCGATCGGAGCGATTCGAATTTCACCCGTATTGAGACTTATTAAAAATATCATAACCATCAATACTGTGATAAGACCCATGATCATGAGGGTACGGTTCATTTTTTTCTTCAGCATCCCCATTATAGCCCCCTCCTATCATGTCGGGCCAAATAGAGAAAAAACGGTACACCGACAAGGGCTGTCACCGCTCCTACTGGTGTTTCAAAAGGAGGATTGAGCAATCTTGCGACGATATCAGCATAGATGAGAAGCACAGCTCCTAAAACTGCCGAACACGGAATGATCCAACGGTAATCAATTCCTACTAAAAAGCGCGTGATATGCGGGATGACCAAACCGATGAAGCCAATCGCTCCAGCTACAGACACGGCTGCACCGGTCAACAGCACAACC
This sequence comes from Bacillus sp. WMMC1349, assembly GCF_013155385.1. Classification (GTDB taxonomy): domain Bacteria; phylum Bacillota; class Bacilli; order Bacillales; family Bacillaceae; genus Bacillus. The sequence continues at coordinate 3,106,137 of NZ_JABJUQ010000007.1, forward strand.
GCTCCTATTCCAATCACTTTCACTGCCGTTGTATATTGGCCAAGACCTTTTGCCAGTTCCTCTCCTAAGCTTAAAATTGTAATCGAGCGGGCAATCACTAAGACAAGCACCAACCCAAGGACGACTGCAGGCAGTAAAAGCTGAATACTTGACCATTTAACACCTGCGATTCCACCTGCATACCAAAAACTCACATCCCGTGCCACATCAAAATGGATCGCAATGCTCGATGATAAAGCGCTCAGCATCGTTCCAACTGCAATTCCAGCCAGAGCCAGCTTCACAGGCGTAAGACCTCCTTGTGAAAACAAACCGATCGCAAAAACAACCAGGGCACCAAAACCAGCCCCTGCAAACGACCAAAACATCAGTCCAAGCGATGATATCCCTGGAAAAAACGCAAATGCAATGGCAATCGCAAAAGCAGAACCGTGTGTCACACTCAAGATTTCTGGAGAGGCCAGTGAATTTCTTGTCATGCCTTGCATAATCGCCCCAGAAACAGCCAAACAAGCACCAACAAGCATTGCACTAACTGTTCTCGGCATCCTCAGCTCTTGAATAATCTGATGTGCTGTATTTTGAGAATTAAAATGAAACAGCGCGTCCCAAACAGTCCCTAGCTTTAGATCAGCAGCACCAAGGATTATCGATAATGCCCCGCCAACCAACAACAGCAATAACCCACCTCCTAGAACAATCATTGCACCAAGGGGACGGCTGACAATGTGTTGTTGATGGTCTGCCTCATTTTCGTTATAAATCTCATCTACCTCCAAAAAAGACATTCCTTTCACTATATCATTGATAACGATTATCATTTTCAATATATAGTATAACAATCTTTATAGAATAAAACCTACTTTTTTTAATGACGATTGTCTGTAAAAATTTATCCCAACAGACTATTCAATTCGCAAACTTATTTTCATACACTAGAAGAATAAGATTTTAAAGAAAATTTGAAATTCATTTCTTTTTAAATTATAATATGGAAAAACAGGAAAAGAGAGTAATTATGAACAAATTTCATATAAAAGGGATGTTAATGGTTATTGTTGCGACGTCATTTTGGGGGCTATCAGGCACAGCTGCCCAGTACCTATTTGAACAGCAGCAAGCAGAAGCTGGTTGGCTGGCATCAGTACGGTTACTCTTATCAGGTATTATTCTCCTCATATATGTTTCCTTAACACAAGGAGTAAAGAAAGCATTTCACATTTGGCTAGTAAAAGAACAAGCTTTTCGTCTTATTCTATTTTCAATATTTGGTTCACTGGGTGTTCAGTATACATTCTTTGCTTCTATTGAAGAAGGGAATGCTGCAGTGGCGACAATTTTACAAAACTTAGCTCCATTCTTCATTTTAATGTATTTATATTTTAAAAAAGCAGTTTCCCCTAATTTAGTTGATCTGTTTCTAGTTTTTTTTATGTTAAGCGGAGTCTTTCTTCTTTTGACAAATGGAGCATTAGATGGCTTATCTGTTTCAACAAATGCCATCATCTGGGGAGTACTTTCAGGATGTGCAGTTGCATTTTATACAATATATCCGTCCCATCTTATCCAAGAACAAGGATCTTTAATTGTTGTCGGGTGGTCTATGTTAATTGGGGGAATTGGAATTTCATTTGTGTTTTCACCACTGTCTATTAATATTGGACAATTTGATATCATTGGATGGGGATTGATTATTTTTATTGTTATATTTGGTACATTAATTTCATTCACTCTTTATATTGTAAGCCTGTCATATCTTTCACCAAAAGATGCAAGTTTATTAGGTTGCTCAGAACCTATGATTGCCGTATTATCATCAGTCGGATTTCTTCATATACCTTTTGGCATATTTCAAGGTCTAGGTAGTGTGATCATTATAATAACTGTTATCTTTCTTTCAATGCAAAATGAAGAAAGAGTACATAGAAAGTCTTTATAGTTTTTTTAAAAATGAACTTTTACAGGTATATATAATGAACGAGACTTGTCCTATAGTTTGGACAATCCCGTTCATCGTATAGAAAGAATATTTAGTTAGTCAATCACATAAGCCAATGCTTGTTTATCTATTTTCCCATTTGCTGTAAGCGGCAACTTATCTAATTGTACAAAGTAAGATGGTATCATAAAATGGGGTAAATAGTGATTTAAGTGTTCTTTCAAATCTTTTGCGGAAAGAAGTTCATCCCCAACTACATATGCTGTCAAGTATTTATGATTGTATTTATCTGTTCGAGCTAAAACAAATGCTTCTTTCACATTTTTGTGTTTCATTAATAAACGTTGTATTTCTGCAGGTTCAGTTCTTCTTCCCCGTATCTTTACTTGATCATCTATTCTCCCTAAAAACTCAATATTACCATCAGGTAACCATTTGGCTAAGTCGCCGGATATGAACATAGTTTCGTGAGGCACAAAAGGATTTTCAACATACCGTTCTCTCGTAATATCAGAGCGATTCAGGTACTCTCGAGACACCCCTACTCCTCCAATACAAACTTCACCAGGAGCACCTATAGGCAACGGTCTTTTATCCTTGTCTAAAATATAAACCTTATAATTTGCAATCGTCTTGCCAACCGGAATATTAAAATCACATTTATTCACAAACTCATAATAACTGATGCAACATGTAGTTTCAGATGGTCCATATGTGTTATAAATTTTCACATGCTGAATAAGTTTATCGACATACTCTTCTCTCAAAACGTCTCCACCACTTATAGCCGTGCGTAATGTTTTAACTACAGGGTATTTATTTAGTTCATTTAATAATAAAGGAAATCCGCTTATCATTGTTGCCCCATGTTGGTTCATGACTTCTAAAAGCAGTGGAATGTTTTCAACTTCATGTTTTCTAGCAATAATTAATGTTCCTCCAAATGATAAAATTGGATATATTTCCTCGACAGAGATATCAAAAGAGACTGTTGATTGTTGAATCATCTTATCATTGGAAGTCACTTTGAACTCGTGATTAAAGGCATGGATATAACCAGCAACATTTCGATGTTCAACTGCAACCCCTTTAGGTTGACCAGTAGATCCTGATGTATATAAACAATACATCAGGTTATTCACATTATGTAGTTTCTTTAAATTAGAAGTATCTTCTGTATAATTGAATTCATCGTCCAGATAGATATATTCCTTAATTTTATCAATTTCGACATCTAAATCACTTTTTGTAAGCAACACCTTAACATCAGCGTTTTTAAACATATAATGAATCCGTTCTTTTGGAAAAGCAGGATCAACGGGTATATAACATCCCCCTGCTTTTAAAACACCTAACATTCCGATAATTAATTCAATATCCCTTTCTACAATCAACCCTACAAATTGTTCTGGCCTAACCCCTTTATTTCTCAAAATTCTAGCTAATTGATTTGCTTTTTCATTTAATACCTTATAGGTTATTTTCCGATCTCCACAAATAATAGCAACAGCGTTTGGAGTTTTTTCAACTTGGTTTTCAAAAAATTGATCAACGGTTAAATGTTGATCGTAATTTACAGTTTTATTATTAAATCCATAAAGAATCAACTCTTTTTCTTTTTCAGTTAATATTTCAATTTCCGTTACCTTTTTTAATGGAGTATAAACCATTTGTTCTATTACTCTTTTAAAATGTTCTGACATACGATAAACTGTGTCTTCTTTAAATAATTTAGCATTATACATCATGGTAAAATTAAGGATTTCACCATTTTCCATATTTAGAACAAGTGAGATATTATTCTCATCAACAACTTGATAGGAATACTTAACAATAGAATCAAATATTGGTTGTTCATCATTACACTCCGTAAATCGTTTAATCAAGTTGATTGGCGTATTCTCGAATTTCTTCCTTAAACTAATGTTTTCTTGTGTATCTTTTAAAAAATCAAGTACATGCTTATGTTTGTTTAGAATGCGTAACGGGGAAAATCCACCTTTTGAGTTAGAGATCCCGAACATAGTATCGTCAACATTATTATAATTTTGCAATAATAAAGCCCAAGCAGAATATATAAAATCTTCATACTTTATTTTTTCGGAATCTAAGAAATGAAAGAAATATTCAGGAAATTCTCCTTTGATCTGAAATGAAAAATGTTTAAAATCAGGGGATGTAACAAGGTATGCTGGATAGTCACAAGGTAAAGATGTTTTACCTTCAAAATCACTAAGATATTTTTTCCAAAATTCTTGCTCACAGTTTGTTATTATTTGATCACTTGCCTTGCTTTGTTGAGTTTTCAATGGAATCTATCCCTTTCCTCGTAGATTGAAATCCTCTCGCGTTACTAGATTTAACAAATAATCCTTATCAGTACTTGATTTCTATTTTAATACATACTTTTACAGAAAAAACCTAATAACTGTTGTGATTTTTTGAATTTTTTTGCCAACAAAAAGGAACTGACTCAATTTCTGAATCAGTTCCTGATACTTTACTTATTAGGAATGAAATTTACGATAGATAAAAGGATAAATCATCAAACCGACAAAAAATAGACCAATACCAAGGATAAATGTTTTCATATCAGAGACACCTGTTAAGATAACAAATGTTGAATAGACTAAAGCAAGAACAGCGATCACACCATCCTTTATCCTCGAACCTTTCATTTGATCGTAAGTTTCACCTTTAATAATCAATTTCAGTGAAAAAAGCGACGATATGAGATATGGAACTAAATAAGCTAGTGTTGCCGATGTCGTTAAAAATTGAAAGGCTTCACTGATTGTACCTGAAAGCACTGAAAAAATAAACAACTGTGACATCAGATTGGTCAAAATGAGTGAGTTAACAGGGCTGCCTTTTTTATTCGTTTTTGCAAAGAAAACAGGAAAATCACCATCTTTAGCTGCCTGATGGGGAACTTCAGAACCGACCAAAATCCAGCCGAGCATTGAACCAAATAAACAGATGATAGCAAGAATCGCCATAATAATACTTCCGGTATTACCAATAATGACATTTAATACATCAACGAACGGTTTATTAGATTGGGCAAGTTGTTCCTGTGATAAGACTCCCATTGTAATAAAAGTAATAATCATATAAATGCTGAGAGCGATTAAAAGTCCGGTAATTGTAGCTCGTTTTACATCACGCTGTGAAGCGGCGCGCCCTGATAAGATAACAGCTGATTCAATCCCAACAAACGCCCATAACGTTGAAATGGCTGCATTGTACACTTGACCACCGAGTCCGGTTGTTTTTCCATCTACTTCAACTGGAAAATAAAATGAATCAAAAAATGTAGTCTGAAAAACAAATAAACCTGCAACAATAAACAGAACAAATCCGAGTACTTTAGAAAAGGTTGTTAAAAAGTTGAGCTTTCCAGCACCATTTATACTCGTAACAAGAATAGCATGGGTCCCCCACAGAAGGATTGTACAAACGATAAACGTCATCAGCTGTCCTAATGTGACAAAGCGACCTCCAAGTTTAAACAGTTCGCGTCCGTCAGTTAAAATAGGTAGAAATGTGGTCAAATAACCAGCAAGGCTAGTGATGATTGCCACATTGCTAATCCAGCTTGCCAACCAGTAGCCCCATACAACAGTAAAACCTGCTGCATTTCCTTTTTTCCGATCGGTGAATAAAGCTCTAGCATAACTTTGTGGACCTGCTTTAAGATCAGGTCGGCGAATTGATAAATGTCCGAATACAAATGCAATCATTAACACACCACCGCCTGTCAACAACCAAGCCATCGTTACGCCGAGTGGACTTGCCTTTTGTGCAAGCGTACTTGGGAGCATAAATATTCCTGAAGCTATCATATTCCCGACAACGAATGCCGTTAATAGCCAGAAGCCCCATTTTTTTGTCTGTTCCATAGTAGAATACCTCCGAGCATTTTTAAAATATGCCGGACCAGACCGTGAGATCTAAACATAAAAAAGCATGAACAACAGTCCATGCTAAAGTTAACATACACTCTTGATCTCCGGATAGCCCTCCGCGAGAAAACCCGCGGCAGTCCTACACTTCTTCAATGCAGGCCCAGCACAAAGAAGGAATGGCTTCTTTATGCTTCGGCGCTGATGCCTTTTACACATGATCACAGGCTCCATCAACCTCACATATGTGACTCATCATCCACGCAACCTCTACCTCACTAAGAGTTAAGAGTGAGGATTTTTTCATATATATACTTATGGAAGATTACCAAAGAATGTGCATTCTGTCAAAGGGAACAGGTGGAAAAGCTCATTGACAGTTATGTTGCGATGTAACGAATAATGTGAGTATAATCAAATAAGAACAAATATTCGGATTCTTGATGGTCTTAACATCTCCTGTTATCATTTTTAATTATGTAGTAAAGACAAGGAACTCATGATCGCGTGATATTTGCCAGACGAAGTTTTTTTTAGTAGGTTAAACTTAAAGCTGGATTTTAATGTGAGGAGCTATTTTTCAATGAAAGAACATTTTTTTAAAAAGCAGTGGTTTTTATGCTTTTCTGTTTTTTTCATGTGGATGAAAACGTATTTCATCTACAAACTGGGCTTTCATTTACAAATGAACAATGGACTAGAAGAGCTGATACTCTTTATAAACCCGATCAGCTTTCTCATTCCCGTATTTGGCATCAGCCTCTTTTTCCGTGAAAAAACACAGCGACTGTTTTTAATCGGAGCCAATTTTATTCTGACTGGCATCCTCATCTCAAATAGTATTTTTTATGGTTTCTATATTGATTTTATAACGATTCCTGTGCTGTTTCAGGCAAAAAACATCGGTGGACTTGGAAGCAGTTTTCAAGAGCTGTTCAATCCTCTTTATATTGTTCTTTTTTTAGATTTAGGTCTGCTCTTATGGCTTTCAAAAACCTTTAAAAGAACCGCTGTAAAACGATCAGCAAAAGCAATCAAGATCTATTATACGGCTGCTTTTGGAGTTGCACTGTTTAACCTCACATTGTCAGAGTTTCAACAGCCCAAATTGTTAACCTACTCTTTTGACAGGGAAATGCTTGTTAAAAATATTGGTTTATACCCGTTCCATCTCCTTGATGGAATCTCACAGACATTTCTTTTAACACAAAAAGCAATTGCTGATGAAGACAACTTGGCAACGATTAAAAACTACACAGACTCGGATTACAATAAGCCAAACAAAGACATGTTTGGCATTGCAAAAGGGCGCAATGTCATTTTCGTTACGCTTGAATCGACGCAAAACTTTGTCATTCATCAAAAAGTCAATGGAAAAGAAATCACACCGTTTCTTAATCGGTTTATAAAGCAAAGTTATTATTTCGATCATTTTTACCAGCAGACTGAACAAGGAAAAACATCAGATTCCGAGTTTATTATTGCCAACTCGCTTTACCCGTCTTTAAGCGGCTCGGTCTTTTTCACAAAAAGTGAGAACCAGTATCATTCCCTGTACAAAACATTGGCAAAAAACGATTACAATACCTCAGTGTTTCATGCCAACAACAAAAAGTTCTGGAACAGGGATGTCATGTACAAAGCACTTGGAATTGACCGTTTTTTCGATGTCACACATTTTAAAGTGACGGCTGCTCAATCAACAGGTTGGGGACTGAAAGATCGGGAGTTTTTAACTCAATCTGCGGAGATGATGAAACATTTATCAAAACCGTTTTACAGTAACTTGATCACACTGACCAACCACTTTCCGTTTCAAATTGATGACAAGGATAAGCTTATTGATGAATATGATTCAGAAAGTGAAGTATTAAACCGTTATGTGACAACAGTTCGTTATCAAGATGAATCGTTAAAACATTTTATTGAAGAACTGAAACAAAACGGGCTTTATGATGATTCGGTGATTGTTTTTATGGGGGACCATTATGGTATTTCTGAAGCACATCAAGAAGCGCTGGGTCAACTTTTAGGAAAAGCAGAAATGACACCATATGATACGATTCAGCTGCAGAGAGTTCCATTGATCATTCACATTCCTGGTATTACAGATAAAAAACCGCGAATCATTTCTGAACCAAGCGGTCAAATCGATGTCAAGCCAACATTGCTTCATTTACTGGGAATTAACACAAAAGGAATGATTCATTTTGGTCATGATCTTTTTTCAGAAGAAAGAAAACCTTTTGTCGTCCTAAGAAATGGAAATTTCATTACGGATGACTACATCTATACAAAAAATACGCTTTACAATCAAAAAACGGGAGCTATTGAAAATACAAAAAATGAAATCAGCGATTTGAGAGAAAAGGCGAATGAAGAACTCTCCTTATCAGATCAGATTATTAATGGGGACTTACTAAGGTTTTATCAAAAATAATTCAGCTATAAGGTTGTTTAGCGGGTAGCATGGGGTTTTTAAACCTTTGTTACCCTTATGACTTGCATTTTATTTCGGGTCTCGATTATTTCATCAAGTGATATTAAAATTTTAATGAAGAAGGTTTTAGAATGAAACAAACAACAAATCATTTGCCGATCGTCGCTGTTCTGATTACTGGAACTTTTATTGCGATTTTAAATCAGACACTGTTAACAACCGCCATTCCACCAATAATGAGAGATTTGCAGATTACTCCGAATCTCGCTCAATGGTTGACAACCATTTTTATGCTTGTTAATGGGATTATGATTCCAGTGACAGCCTTTTTAATTGAGAAATTTACGACGAGAAAATTATTTATGACAGCGATGGGTTTATTCAGTACTGGAACATTAATCTGCGCTTTGTCAGCGAGCTTTCCATTTTTAATTGTCGGACGAATCGTTCAGGCTGCTGGAGCAGGGATTATGATGCCGCTTATGCAAACCGTTCTTCTTTTAATTTTTCCAAAAGAAAAACGCGGTTCAGCAATGGGGATGGTCGGGCTTGTGATTGCATTTGCTCCAGCACTCGGACCGACTTTGTCAGGCTGGGTAGTTGACCATTATCGATGGGAAGTCTTGTTTTATTTATTACTACCTTTTGCAGTGATAGACATGGTTGTAGCCTATTTTATTTTAAAAAATGTAACAGAACAAACATCACCAAAGCTTGATACACCATCCATTATTCTTTCTTCATTAGGGTTTGGCGGAATTTTGTTTGGTTTCGGCAGTGCAGGTGTTGATGGATGGACCAGTTTTGATGTGTTAGCTAGCTTTGCCTTTGGTAGTGTGGCACTCGTTTGGTTTATTAGAAGACAACTTCGCCTAGAAGAACCGATATTAGAATTCAGGGTATTCAAATACCCGATGTTTACCCTTGCAACAATGATTGGAATGGTCGTTTTTATGGCAATGATCGGAGCGGCTACTATTATTCCAATTTATATGCAAGATATGCGACACTTTTCTGCAATGGAATCAGGCAAAATGCTGTTTCCCGGAGCTGTTGCGATGGGTTTAATGTCACCGATCACCGGAAGAATTTTCGATAAAATCGGCGCACGGATTTTAAGTATCACAGGACTGACAGCGATCTTTATCACGACATTGTTATTAAGCCAACTTTCACAATCGACTCCTTTTGCTTATTTGTCTATCGTTTATGCGATTCGAATGATTGGAATGGGCATGGTGTTAATGCCTGTTACCACTGCAGGGCTGAATCAGCTTCCCCGCCACTTAATTCCACACGGGACAGCAATGAACAATACGATGAGACAAATGGCAGGTTCAATTGGGACAGCTATTTTGATTACGATTATGACGCAGCGGGCTCTTACCGACCCAGCAGGTCCAAGATCTGAAACAGCGATGATCCATGGAGTAAATTTGGCTTTTATGACTGCCGCCGGTTTAGCTGGACTTGGTTTAATTCTTTCATTGTTTATTAAACGAAATCAACGGAGGAGAGAACAACCGAAAAATCATTTGGCATTTGATGAGAATTCTTGAGAATAAACGTGAAAAGGGCGTCCAATCGTCAAAAATCGACTTACTGGACAGCCCTTTTCTTAGTTTTAAGCTTGGTATGTTTTATTCAAAGTCTTTCATCATCGAATCAGGATCTGAACCTACACGCTCATTATTGTTAAGTGCATTGATCTTTTCCATATCATCCTTTGATAATTCAAAGTCGAAAATATCCGCATTTTCAATAATTCTTGGTTCTTTAATAGATTTCGGGATGGTAATGACTTCGTTTTGTAAATCCCAACGTAAAATGACTTGTGCAACAGATTTATTGTATTGATGAGCGATTTTAGACAGTACTTCATGATCAAGCAGTTTTCCCCGCATTAAAGGAGACCAAGCTTCCACTTGAATTCCATGCTTTTTACAATAACTTCTTAATTCAAGCTGGGTCAATCTCGGATGAAATTCGACCTGGTTGACCATCGGTTTGATTTCCGCATCCTCCAATAAACTTTCTAAATGATGGATATTAAAATTACTAACACCGATAGCTCTGACTCTGCCGTCTTTATAAAGTTTCTCTAAGGCACGCCATGTCTCCTTATATTTATCCTTTCCCGGCCAATGAATTAAATATAAATCGAGGTAGTCACACTCAAGTTTTCTTAGACTTTCATCAAAAGCGGCCAATGTTTTCTCATATCCTTGATCACTGTTCCATACTTTTGAAGTGATGAAAAGTTGTTCACGGGAAATGCCTGACTCTTTAATTCCCTTGCCAACACCTTCTTCATTTTGGTAAATGGCAGCCGTGTCAATACTCCGATAGCCATTTTTAATGGCGGCTTTTACAGAATCAATTGCTTCTGAGCCCTCTTCTACTTTAAAAACACCAAGACCAAACCAAGGCATTTTCACACCATTATGTAATTCGACAGTATCCTGCAAACTGCTAACCATTTGAATGACCACCTTTCTTAAAAATTTATTTGGCTGTTTGTGCCAAAATGAGCGCTCCTGTAATACCAGCGTCATCTCCAAGACCTGGTGAGACAATGTATTGTTCAAGATCAGGAAGATCGAGGTATCCATTTAAATATGTTGTGAGTTTTTCACGAATGAGCGGAAATAAGTGCTGTTGCTTCATAACCCCTCCACCCATAATAATTTTTTCTGGGCACAAAATTAAAATATATTGCATGAGCCCTTGTGCTAAATAATCAGCTTCAAGTTCCCATACCTCTTGAACATCCGCTAAGTCTTTACCTTGTTTTCCCCAACGCTTCTCAATCGCGGGACCTGCTGCCATCCCTTCAAGACACTCCCCATGATAAGGGCAGTTACCTTTAAATGAATCACGCTCATGGCGTCTGATTAAAATATGGCCCATTTCAGGATGTGTCACACCTTGAACCAGTTCGCCACCAACAATCGCTCCGGCACCTATCCCTGTTCCAACTGTAATATATAAACAGCTATTTAATCCCTTTGCCGCTCCTTTTTTGATTTCTCCAAGAGCTGCTGCATTCACATCTGTTGTAAAAGAAACAGGAATACCGAGCCTTTTTTCCAGTTCCGGAATAAACGGATAGTTCTTCCATGCCAATTTTGGCGTACTTGTTATGTAACCATATTCAGCGCTTTCCTTATCCACAGATATTGGACCAAACGAACCAACACCTAATGACTCAAGCTTATGTTTTTCAAAAAAAGGAATCAGCCTGTCAATCGTCTCCTCAGGTGTTTCCGTCGGAATTGTCAGTCTGTCAATCATTTCTCCTGTCTCTGTTCCAATTGCACAAACAAATTTTGTGCCCCCTGCCTCAATTGCACCATAGTATTTCATGATTTTACTTACTCCTTTTGATGTGTTTTTAGTCTTTAATTGAATAATAAATGAGTCAAAGATCGAAAGCAACTCAAAAGAGAACATTAAGAGATGACCTTGCGGTGTTTTCAAAAAACTGTTGAAAGTTCACTTTCTTTTAATACTTGTTGAAAGAGAATGGATTTGGAACGATCCTGAATTACGAGCGTTTAAAAAAAGCATTCACCGAAAAATATTATTTATTCTTTTAGCCATTTTACTTGCAGCTGCTGTTCTCAGCAGCTATGTCGTATATACCCATTTCTATTCAATGGATCATTTGCCAGAGGGCAAATGGATTCAATCTTCGACATCTCCAAATCAACAATATAAACTAAACATCTATCTAGTCAATAAAGGCGGAGCAACTGTCGCTTATTCGATCAGAGGCGAATTGCTAAATGTCTCGAATGGTAAACGAAAAAATATTTATTGGGGCTACAGAGAACAGAAAGCGACCATCACCTGGAAAGACAACAACCATGTGTCCATCAATAATAGAGTGCTTGATGTACGTTCAGATACATATGATTGGAGAAGAGAGTAAGCTATTCACTCTCTTCTTGTATACATCTCATTTGGAATATCTTTTAAAAATGGGCTTGCTTCACCACATGAAAAAAGGTGGAGTTCATGCATCGCTCTTGTACAAGCTGTATAAAACAGATTCCGTTCCGTTTCATGCCCATATTGTTTTTTTGATCCGTCATAGATGATGACGGCATCAAACTCGATCCCTTTCGCTAAATAGACAGGTATGACCAACACACCCGATTGAAAAATGCGTGTTTCTTTGTCAATCAGTTTGAAAGTAACATCCTTCTTTAATTGATTTGCTGCTTCATGACATTCTTGCACCGTTTTACAAATAATAGCGATGGTCTTTTGCCCATTTTTTTGCAAATTGGTGATTCGCGAAACGATCTTGTTTCGGTGTACTGAGACATGGTTTGAAATGGTCAATGTTGGCTTTGTACCGCTTCGGTTAAAGGGTTCGATCTCATCGCCTCCCATGATAAGCCGCTTTGTAAATTCGACAATCTCTTTTGTCGACCTGTAACTCCGCCTTAATTGAACGATCTTTGTTTTCTCGACCTCATTTATATCTTTCGAATGAAGGGTTTTTTTGCGTAGTGTATGGGCGAGAATGGCTTGGTTTACATCACCCAAAATCGTCATTTTACTTGAAGGAAACAAACTTTTGAGGAAAGCAAATTGAAAAGGTGAATAATCTTGTGCTTCATCAATAAATAAATGACGAATCATCGTATTTTTTTTCCCGTCTTTCAACTGATTTTTCAGATAAAGAAATGGCATAGCATCTTCATATGGTAATCGGGTGAAACAAAACGTTTGATTCGTATATGAGCAAATCTGGTTCCAATCGTCCCGATTGAGATCTGGAGTAGCCCACCCTGAAAAAAGCTGTAAATAAACTTTCTTAAAATCAAGAAAGTTCAAAGCTTTTACCGCCTGTTTTAGTGGTTTAAACTTTTGGTTGACAATCATGTTAGAGAGCAGGTTTTGTTCTCTTTCATAATCATCAAATGTGTTTTCCGCAAACTGCTGTTCTTCCTGAAGATGTTTATAGGCTTTCAAATAATCCTCTTTATCCAAAAGCTCAATTTCCTCGATGACCCAATCTTTTTTTCTTTGCCGTTTTTCTTGCTCTTTTAATATTTGTAAAAGCCATTTTGCCGTTTGTTCGATCCGATATAGAAGCGGTCTTGAAACATCAAGTGATTGAAAGAAAATAGAAATCTCTTCAGCTGTGACAATTTTCTTCCCTCGAAACGTCAAATTTTTAAATAGCAAATTCCCATTTCCTAAAAAGGTGAGATAATCGTCAATATAACTTTTAAATGCCAGACTTGATTTATATTCAATTGATATCAATCGCTTCTGACCGTTTTTATTTTCTGAAGCTGTCAAACTATATTCCAACTGTTGAAACGGATTTTCACATATGATCTGCTTCCCAAGTTGTTTCTCTAAATATTCCTGAAATGTTGTCTGTTGGATGTTTTCCTCACCAAGCTCAGGTAGAACATTGGCAACATAACTGTTAAATAGAAGGTTCGGAGAAAACAACAGCATTTGATCGGCTGCTATTTTTCCACGTCCTCGATACAACAAATAAGCGGCACGCTGAAGTGCTGCCGAGGTTTTTCCGCTGCCTGCCGCCCCTTGCACAATTAAATAACGGCTTTTTTCATCTCGGATAATCTGATTTTGTTCTTTTTGAATCGTTGCGACAATACTTTTCATTTGAATATTAGCCTGGTGCCCTAGCACTTCCTGCAAAAGTTCGTCTCCAATTGCCATATCTGTATTAAACATCGCTTTCAACCGACCGGCCTTCATAAGAAACTGTCTTTTCAACTCGATCGTTCCGTGAATCGTTTCTTCAGGAACTTCGTACTCAGCCGGTCCAGGGACATAATTGTAATACAAACTGGAGATCGGTGCCCGCCAATCATAGATCAAAAAACGTTCTTCTTTTTCATCCATCAATGAACTAAGTCCAATATAGATAGATTCGGTTTTTTCAGTGACTTCTTCTAAAAAATCGATGCGTCCAAAATAAGGAGATTCTTTTATTTTTAAAAGCTTTTTTACTTGGCTATAAAACTGTTTATGACTCCTTTCTCTTTCTGATAAAAGCTCTGCCTGCTGTTTAATACTTGTAAAGGTTTCAACCGCTTCATTTTCATCGGCTAAATTCAGTGTGACATCATCCCAGAAGTTTTTTCTTAAATCAATGATGTCATGTTTTAATCCGCCAGTCTTTTCCTTTAGAGATTGAAGTTTTTTCTCCAATTCTTTTAACACCATTTTGACTCGGTTTTCTTCTTCAAGCCATTCTCGATCGATTTCCGGCATGTCATTCACTCCTTTAAAAAGATTTGACAAAGAAAATGATTGATGATATAATATAATTGGATATCTTTATAAAAAAACAATTTAATGTTAAAGCAGTCTTTATTTTACCATAAATTTTTGCGTCATACAACGCAAAAAAGCCGATTTTTCAGCTTGAAAAATCGGCTTTTTTCTCATTCAGCTATTTGACCGAATTGAACGGTTCGGCAACTTCCAGTTAAACATATAAGAACAAACTCGGCACACCACAAGGATGGCAAAAAGCATATATAATGTAATAGATTTCTCAGCCCAGCCAAGACCGATAATCAAACCACCTAAAGCAGCCCAAACGGCATAAATCTCCGTTTTAAAGACAAGCGGTTTACGTCCAGCCAAGAGATCTCTAATCATTCCCCCACCGCTTCCTGTCAAAACGGCAGCTACAATGACCGCACTAATCGGATGATTCATGTGAACAGCATATAGTGCTCCTTGAATGGCAAAGGCAGATAAACCGATCGCATCGGAAAAACTCCCCCAAACATTCCAGTGCTTTAACAATAGCATTGGAAACAAGAAGACAATGGTCACGGAAACTAAGGCAATCAGAAAAAGATCCCCTTGTTCCCATAAAGCAGATACCGGCACACCGATTAAAAGATTCCTAATCGCTCCCCCGCCAAACGCTGTAACAATACCTAATATATAAACTCCCAAAATATCATACTCTTCTTCCATCGCAACAATCGCACCGCTGATTGCAAAAGCGATCGTTCCAATGATACTCAGCACTTCCCAAGCCATCTATGTTGTCCTCCACACTCATGTTCAATCTTTTTGATTTTATAATGAGCCTCGTTTATAAATCAAGCTTAAAAAATGAAAATATCATTCCAGATTGTGAGAAAAGCTGGTTGGGATTAAAAAACAAGGGGCTGTCCAATAAGTCGATCTTTGATGATTGGACGCCCTTTTCATGTGTAATAAGAGGGAATAAAAATTGGGGAATTTGCTCGCTTCCCTCAGGATTCGCGCAATTCCACCTGATTTATGTTGAAAAAGGACGTTTTAGACAGCTCCATCTTGCATCATAATTTTTAACTATTTTGCTCTTTTTCGGATAACTTCTTACAATTATAGAAAGGAGTATCCAAAAAGCTCATTTCAATTATGACTACACTAATCATGGCTGTCTTATTATATTACGATGTACAATTTACAAAGTAGACCATAGATTATATGTCTAGAACCATTCTGATCGTTTCGAGGGTATGACCTTCAAAATCTTCCGTAAATTCAGATTCTTCCACAAAGCCTTTTGCCTTGTAAAAATGCTTTCCTATCTGATTGTCTTTTTCAACATGGACCAATACCTTTTTGACACCCTGAAGCCGCTTAATACCCTCTTCTAACAAAGCTGTCCCAATTCCTTTTCCCTGATCATCAGGATATATAAATTGCTACAAGTCCAGCTATTCCTTCATCATTAACAAAAGAAAAGTTGCTGAACCCAACGATTTTTCCCTCAATTTCTGAAACGAGTATTAATGAATATTGCTTCCGTCTTTGCATACGTTCATCGCTATATGCCGATTGCAAAAATTTATTTTGAATGTCTAAGGGAATGATCCCTTCATATGTATGATGCCAGCTAACTTTTGCTACTTCCTGTACTTGAGGGATATCGCGCTTTTCCATTTTCCGAATAATCACTTTTATTGATCAGCCTCCACTTATGCTTTATTTTCCTTTTTCATTCACAAAACACATACAAATGATAATTAACATAAATGCAGTAAGAGCAAGGAATGGAATCGTCATAAAACCGAACCAATTGACGTATTGCCCTGTGCAAGGCACTCCGGTGACACATGGTTTAATGCCGCTAAACCATGGAAGCTTCTGTTGCAAATAGTGTGTCAGGGAAATGATTGCACCGACTGCCGCCAGCGGGATTACGTATTTTTTAACACGCGCATCCCCTTGAAATGTTGCAATTCCAAGAATCAGTACCAGCGGATACATCATGATCCGCTGATACCAACATAGTTCACAAGGAATGAACCGCCGAATTTCACTGAAGTAGAGGCTACCAATTGTCGCTGTTAACGAAACGATCCAGGCACCGTACAGCCAGAGTTGTTTATTTTTCATCTGCCTTTTTACCTTTAAGTTCTTTGTCAATCGTTTCTTTTAGTTGGTCATAGTTAAAAGGTTCTTTCATTTTTACACCGTTTATCACGATCGTCGGTGTTGAATCAACATTGTTCTTCACTATAATCGATTCATCGGCTGCTACCTGTTTTGAATAGGTCTTGTCTTTTAAGCTTTTAATAAGCTTGTCTCCTTTAATTTTTGTTTTCGCTTCGACGATTTCAGCCAACTTTGCCGGAGTCGCCCACTCCGTTTTCATATCATCCCCGTCTGGCTGTGCATGATATAAAGCTTCATGGAAAGCCAAAAAAGAATCAGGGTCTTCTTTCCATACTTGTTCAGATGCTAGGGCGCTTAATTCAGAGCCAAGACCATGCTGCTTATTCACAAGATTAATATATGAAAAATTGGCCTTTCCTTTATCAATATAATCCTTTTTTAATTTCGGAAATATGGTTTTGCTCCATTCTTTACAAGGCGGGCATTTATAATCTCCGAATTCGATAATCTTTACAGCTGCATCCTTTTTACCAATGAGCGGTTGACTTTGATTTTCTGTTAACTGCTTATCATCAAATGTTTGTTGGTTATTTTTGAATTGTTGGTTGATCACAATCAATGCACCGACCAAAAACACGACAATAATTGTCAAAATCACAATTAATCTCATTGGTGACTTCTGGTTTTTTTTCACATAGACACCTCATTATTCTTTAATCATTTTTATTTTAACAAGACTATCTGTCTTCGTGAAGACACGAAAATAGATTTTTCCAGTTTCTTCACATTATTTTCCCTTAATATTTAATACCCGCATTGCATTTAAAACCGCCAAAAGTGTCACACCGACATCTGAAAATACCGCTTCCCACATTGTTGCAATACCAAAAGCACCTAATAGAAGGAAAATACCTTTGATGCCAAGAGCAAAGAAAATATTTTGCCAGACGATAGACTTTGTTCGTTTGGCAATCTGAATCGCTTCGGCAATTTTTGACGGCTGATCTGTCATGATCACAATATCGGCGGCTTCCACAGCTGCGTCTGAACCAAGTCCCCCCATCGCAATCCCAATATCAGCCCTCGCTAATACAGGTGTGTCATTGATTCCATCACCAGCAAACAGTAATTTTTCTCGGGGAAGTTTTTGGCTAGCAAGTTCTTCAATCCGGTCTACTTTATGTTGTGGAAGAAGTTCCGCATGTACTTCATCGATGGCAAGTGCCGCTCCGACAGCTTTGCCCACTTCTTTTGCATCACCTGTCAACATGACCGTTTTTTTAACTCCGGCTTTTTTCAAAGCTGAAATTGCCAGTTTTGCATCTTCTTTTAGATCATCTGCAATTAAAATCGATCCGATAAACTTCCGATCAACCGCTACATAAATAACAGTCCCAATTCCTTTTTCTTCTTGATAGAAAATGTTTTCTTTCTTCATTAGTTTGGCGTTTCCAGCCAATATCTGTTTTCCGTTTACAACAGCCTGAATTCCTAAACCTGATAATTCATTGTAATCGCTGATGTCTTCTGCACTTACCGGTTTTCCGTATGCTTCACGAATCGATTCGGCAATCGGGTGTGCTGAGTGATATTCAGCAAGTGCAGCATATTCAAGCAGTTTTTCCTCTTTGATTTCTTGATGAGCAGGTACAAGTTTGACAACCGCAAATTGGCCTTTTGTCAAAGTTCCTGTTTTATCAAAAACAGCGTATTTCACATCGTTCAGTGCCTCTAAATAATTGCTGCCTTTGACAAGTATACCCGCTTTTGATGCAGCTCCAATCCCCCCGAAAAACCCTAATGGAATGGAGACGACAAGAGCACATGGACAAGAAATCACCAAAAAGACAAGTGCCCGGTAAACCCAATCTGAAACAGTAGCCCCCTCAATCATAAACGGTGGGACAAATGCTAAAAGAAGAGCAGTCATCACCACAAAAGGTGTATAATATTTTGCAAATTTCGTTATGAAATTTTCTGTCTTTGCTTTTCTGCTGCTGGCATTTTCAACTAAGTCAAGAATTTTTGAAACAGTTGATTCATGATATTCTTTGGTGACTTCGACTTCCAGCACACCGTTTTTATTAATAAATCCGCTCATGACCTCTTTTCCAGGTGCAGCTTCCCTTGGCACAGATTCTCCTGTTAATGCTGATGTATCAACGAGTGATTTCCCGTCTAAAACCCGTCCATCTAATGGAATCTTCTCGCCTGGCTTGATGACAATCACATCACCTGTTCGAACCTTTTCAGGCGCCACCTTAACTGTTTCATGTGTCGTTTTCAAATTGGCATAATCAGGACGAATATCCATCAACTCGCTGATTGATTTTCGCGAACGATTGACTGCGGCTCCTTGAAACAGCTCTCCTATTTGATAGAACAGCATAACTGCGACCCCTTCTGGATACTGCTGTATGATAAATGCACCAGCTGTTGCGATCGTCATTAAAAAGTGCTCATCAAAAACACGACCGTGAAAAATGTTTTTGATTGCTCGATATACGACATCACCACCTATGATCAAATATGCTAAGAAAAACAACAGCAATTCCCAAATTTCATTTGCAGAAATCAGAAAACCGCATACCCCAAGAATTGTCCCTATAGTTAGTCTGCCAATCATCTTTTTAGAACGATGATCGTCTTGTTGTTCGTGTGAATTGGTTTGTTTTGGCACAACTTTGACATGTGGTTCAATGGCTTTTACTTTTTTGTTAATGTCTGAAGATATCATTTCGCTGCTACGCTTATTAAATGTTACAGTCAAGGTGCTTGTTGCAAAGTTGACCGAACACATGTCGATGTCTTTCATACTAGCAATTTCGTTTTCAATTTTCCGAGCGCAATTCCCGCAGTCAAGGCCGTTCAAAATATATTCCTGTTTTATCTTTTCCATCTTGCTTCACCTTCCTATCTAGGGCTGGCTTCTTTTTTCTTATATGAGCATGTATGCATATATACTTCTCCTTTATTATATGCACCAGATGAAATAGGTGTCAATCACATATTTAAATATTCCCGTTTTCTCTTTATTAAAATCAACATTTGGCATATTGAACATCATTCTAAGCACACTTGGTTTATCTGTTAAACTAACAAACACGTTCTCTGAGAAATACATTTTTATCTTTGTCTGATCTATTTCACATCCTATCGTAATGGAGATCAAAGTCGAGGATTATTTCAATGGTTAACAGCGAGACCTTGATCACGAGCTTGTTGATCAGATCATCAGTCACAAGACCGTTATCCGACACAGAACACATTTCCTTGCATGTTTTTTTCAGAAGATCTTAGACTTTACAACAAGAGAAAAATATATTAAAATGCAATAAAAGTTGCATTAGGTCAAAAAAATGTCTTTAGGCAATAAAATATTACTTATATAAAAATTTTGGATTTAAGTTAAATTTAAAATAGATCTAGAAAGGGGTTATTGATTACGATGAAACCCGCAATTACAGTAAAGGATTTGTATGTTTCTTATCACGGCTCAGAAGCTCTTCACAACATCAATTTTTCTATTGACCAAGGTAAAATGTACGGGATTATCGGACCGAACGGCGCTGGTAAATCCACACTTTTAAAAGCCGTTCTGGAGTTGATCCCCCGAGATAAAGGCGAAATACGCCTACTAGAAAAACCGCTTAAAGAGATTCGTAAAAAGATTGCCTATGTTCCTCAGCGAAATGACATTGATTGGACATTTCCCATCAATGTTCTCGATACGGTCATTCTCGGAACTTACCCTGAACTCGGTCTTCTTCGCCGTCCAAAAAAACATCATAAAGATTGGGCATTTCACTGTTTAGAAAAAGTCGGAATGGAGTCTTTCTATAAACGACAAATCGGTGAATTGTCAGGTGGACAGCAACAGCGCATTTTTCTCGCCCGGGCACTTGCACAAAAAGCAGAATTATTTTGTCTTGATGAACCGTTTGTCGGTATTGATGTCACAAGTGAAGAAATGATTGTTGCCATACTACAAGAATTACGCAATCAAGGGAAAACGATTCTTGTCGTTCATCATGATTTAAGCAAAGCAGACAGCTATTTCAACGAATTAATGTTATTAAATAAAGAGCTCATTCAAATAGGCTCGGTCTCTGACGTTCTTAAGCCAGATGTGATGATGAAAGCCTATGAATCTCAGCTTCCATTTTTGCAAATGAAACGGGGGGCAATTTAATGGAATTTATAAACGGCTTAATGGAATACTCTTTTTTACAAAAGTCGCTGTTCACCTCAATTATGGTGGGAGTGATCTGCGGAGTGATCGGTTGCTTTATCATTTTACGGGGGATGGCGTTAATGGGTGATGCGATCTCCCACGCTGTCCTCCCAGGTGTCGCGATTTCATATATACTCGGTATTAATTTTTTCTTCGGTGCTGTCTTGACTGGTGTTTTGACTGCTCTTGGCATCGGCTATGTCAGCCAAAATAGCCGGATTAAAAATGACTCGGCTATCGGTATTGTGTTTACCGCTTTTTTTGCAGTCGGCATCATACTGATCACACTTGTGAAAAGCTCAAGTGACCTATACCATATTTTGTTTGGTAATGTTTTGGCTGTTCGCTCATCTGATATGTGGATTACCCTTGTCATCGGAATCATTATTCTCACAGCTGTCGTTTTGTTTTATAAAGAACTATTGATGAGCTCATTTGATCCGACAATGGCTGCCGTTTCCGGTTTACCAAATCGGTTGATTCATTATTTCTTAATGACACTTTTGACAATGGTCACTGTTGCATCACTTCAGACCGTTGGAATTATCCTTGTCGTCGCTATGCTGATCACACCTGCCGCTACCGCTTATTTATTAACAGATCGGCTATGGGTGATGATCTATCTGGCCGCTTTCTTTGGCGCATTGTCTGCAGTTATTGGACTTGGATTAAGCTATACGTACAATCTGTCATCAGGAGCAGCGATTGTGCTTGTGGCAACGATTCTATTTGGTCTTGCTTTTATGTTTTCACCAAAACAAGGCATACTTTGGAGATCATTGAAATCTAGAAGACAAAGAGCTGCACTTCACAATTAATATTTAGGGGGAAACAATCATGAAACGAAAACTAGTTTTTTTTGCTGTCGTCATTCTGCTGCTAACCGCTACCGGTTGTTCTGGAAAAACGAACAGTGAGCAAAATGGAAAAATAAAAGTTGTGACAACCTATTCAATTCTCTATGACATCGTCAAACATGTCGGTGGAGAGCACATTGATCTATACAGTATTGTCCCTGTTGGCAAAGATCCGCATGAACACGATCCATTGCCAAAAGACGTCCAGAAGACTGCTGACGCTGATATTGTCTTTTATAACGGATTGAACTTGGAAGCTGGTAACGGCTGGTTTAACAAGCTACTTGAAACGGCAGAAAAATCTGGTGATGATGCCCCTGTTTATAAGTTAAGCAAAGGGGTTAAAGCAAAACATCTCACCTCTGAAGGAAAAGAAACAGAAGAAGATCCACATGCATGGCTCGATATTCAAAACGGAATTCAATATGCAAAAAACGCACGAGATGCCTTGATCAAACAAGATCCAGATCATAAAGCAGACTATGAAAAAAATACACAAGCCTATATTGAGAAACTGCAAAAACTTCATACTGAAGCAGTTAACCGCTTTAAAGATATTCCGAAAGAACGCCGTATCCTTGTTACAAGTGAAGGTGCCTTTAAATATTTTGCTTCAGCATATGGCGTAGATGCCCGCTATATTTGGGAAATTAATACCGAAAATGAAGGCACTCCAGGCCAAATGAAGAGAATTGTTGATACGGTGAAGAAAAAGAAAGTACCAGCTTTATTTGTAGAGACAAGTGTTGACCCGCGTAGCATGGAAAGTCTGTCAGCAGAAACCGACGTACCAATTAAAGGAAAAGTGTTTACTGATTCTATTGGCAAACCAGGTGAAGCCGGAGATTCATATTATAAGATGATGGAAGAAAATCTTGAGCGAATCCATAAAGGACTTGCTGAATAATGCCAAAACCTGCTGTCCAATTGGACAGCAGGTTTTTTGTATATCTCTACGACTCTTTATTTTATATCTCCTACAATATGACTATAAAAGGAGGTATTAATCATGAAAGACAGTGTATTTCAAGTAAACCTAGATACATATCAGATTTAAGCGGTTCTGTACGACGTGCTTCTCGTTTCATAATTGGACTCGTCATTTGATATAAGCTGTTAATTTTTTGGGGAAATCCACCCTTTCACAACATGATAGAATGTAGCAAATCCTATTACACACAATATGACTATCATTAAGTTTATAAAAATACTCAAAAAATTGGTTACAGGAAGATAGACAAATAAAAATCCGATTGGCAAGAAAAAAAGGACTTCCATCATACTGATGTGTCTGAATATGTCGTATAAGTCATCTTTATCGTTGTTTCTCATAACAGTACCACCTTTATCAATCAGCTTTTCTCCTAACCATTTTTCGTTTATCATACCATAGGATTTAGCTATTTTGTGAAAAAGTGTATGAATGCTGAGCCCCAATTAAAATAGATAAGGGGCTGTCCTGAAAGTCGTGTGGATGAATAAAAATTGGGGAATTTGCTCGCTTTCCGCGGGCGATCCGCGAGCCTCCTCGGAGCTCGTTCCTTGCTCCTCTTGGGTCTCGCCTAGCTCGCTGTTTCCGCAGGAGTCTCGCAATTCCCCCTGATTTATGTTGAAAAAGGACTTTTTAGACAGCTCCTCTTTTATGTCTTAAGTTAGTTTCACCTTTTGCAATCTGAGCGCATTCAGGACAACTGATACTGAGCTGAACGCCATAGCCGCACCTGCTACCCATGGGGCTAATAAACCCAACGCTGCTACAGGTACCCCAATACTATTATAAGCGAATGCCCAGAATAGGTTTTGCTTAATGTTTTTGATGGTCAGCTTGCTCATGACGATTGCATCAGCAATGCTGTTTAAGTCACCGCGGATTAATGTAATATCTGCTGCTTCCATTGCAACATCAGTTCCGGTTCCAATCGCCATCCCTGTATCAGCGGCTGCCAATGCTGGAGCATCATTAATACCATCACCGACCATGGCTACTTTTTTACCTCTTGCCTGAATTTTCTTCACTTCTTCGGCTTTTCCTTCAGGGAGAACTTCAGCGATCACTTCGTCTATCCCCGCTTCTTTCGCAATCGCTTCTGCAGTTTGTTTATTGTCTCCCGTGATCATGACGATTTCCAATCCCATCTCTTTCAACCGCTTAATTGCTGTTTGAGAGGTCGCTTTAATCGTATCTGCCACAGCTATTAACCCCGCAAATCGTCCATCGATTGCCACAATCATTGCTGTTTTCCCTTGTTTTTCTAGCTTTTCCATTTGAACTAAAATTGATTGAATATCAATTTGATGCTGTTCTAACAAACGTCTCGTACCGATCAGGACTTGTTTTTCTTTGACAACAGCTTTAATCCCATATCCCGGGACAGCTTCAAAATCACTACCATCGCTTAGCTCAATCCCTCTCTGTTTAATTCCGTCTACGATCGCTTCTGCAAGTGGATGCTCAGAGTTTTTTTCGGCTGTACCAGCTATTTTGAGAAACTCTGTCTCACTAAGCCATGATGCAGGCTGTATATCTGTCAGCTGTGGTTTTCCGTGTGTAACAGTTCCCGTTTTGTCGAGAATAATCGTGTTTAAACGATGTGCCGTCTCCAAATGCTCTCCGCCTTTAAACAAAATTCCGTACTCAGCAGCTCGTCCTGAACCCGCCATAATCGAGGTCGGTGTTGCTAATCCTAATGCACACGGACATGCGATCACAAGCACAGCAATCATTTTTTCAAGCGCTGTACCAAATTCGCCCGGACTTACGAGCGCATACCAAATAAAAAATGTGATGATGGCAATGGCAACAACAATCGGTACAAACACCCCTGAAATTCGATCTGCAAGGCGTTGAATCGGCGCTTTTGAACCTTGCGCCTCCTCAACTACTTTTATAATTTGTGCTAAAGCAGTTTCTTTGCCTACTTTTTCCGCTCTTATTTTCAAAAACCCGTTTTTATTGATTGTCGCACCAATAACCATATCTCCAACAGTTTTATCGACAGGTATACTTTCACCGGTGATCATCGATTCATCCAATGCTGAACGCCCTTCTACAATCTCACCATCTGCAGGAATTTTTTCTCCAGGTTTGACATACATCATATCTCCGGCCAATACTTCCTCGATCGGAATTGTCATCTCTTCGCCGTTTCTAACGACTGTTGCTGTTTTCGCCTGCAATCCCATTAATTTTTTAATCGCTTCAGATGAGCGGCCTTTTGCTTTAGCTTCAAACAGCTTTCCTAAAATAATCAATGTCAGCAAAATCGCGCTTGTTTCATAATAAAGACCGATGACATGGTGTTTTGTCATAAGACTTTCAATACTAAAATAAAGGCTATAAAAATAGGCGGCTGATGTTCCAAGCGCCACTAAGACATCCATGTTCGCACTTTTATTCCGCAACGCTTTGTACGCACCGATGTAAAACTGTTTTCCGACAATAAACTGAACAGGTGTAGCTAAGGCAAGCTGAACCCACGGATTCATAAATATGTCCGGCACCCAGATAAATGATGTGAACTCGAAATGGCTAACCATTGCCCAAAGTAATGGAAATGATAAAATAGCAGAAAAAATGAATTTTCTCTGCTGCTTATGAATATCTTTTTCTCTTTGTTCCGCTCCCTCATCCCGGTTTCGGTCTGCTTTTAATTCCAGTTGATAGCCCAACTTGTCCACTACCTGTTTCATCTCATCTATTGTTGTAGCACTTGGATTGTACTCAACCGTTACCGTTTCCAGAGCAAAATTGACCGGTGTGCTTTTGACACCGGATAGTTTAGATAACCTTTTTTCAATTCGGTTTGCACATGCCGCACAGGTCATCCCTTTAATCGCAAACTCTGCTTTTTCTGTTGCTACTTGATAACCAAGAGCTTCAATCTTTTCAGTTAATTGGTTGACTTCAATCTGCGCGGGATCATAAATGACTTTTGTGGTTTCCAAGGCAAAATTGACATTAACATCTTCAACACCATCAAGCCTCTTCAACCCTTTTTCAATTCGTGCAGCACATGCTGCACAGGTCATCCCCTTAATTTGAAGAGTGGCTTCTTTCATATTGTTCACTCCTTATACCCTGTATAGGTATATTAGACTCATTGTCCAGCAACATCATATCCCTGATCTTCAATCTCATCAATAATGTCTTTAAGAGCTGTTTTGTCTGAATCAAACGTAACATCCACTTTACCAGATTCTAAATGCACTTTTACAACCTCTACACCCTTTAGCCCCCCAACATTTTCCTCAATTGCTCGAACACAGTGACCACAAGACATTCCGTTTACATGAAGTGATATTTGTTCCATATTTAAAACCTCCTCGTTATTTGTTTTTATACTACCATACCCCTGTAGGGTATTTCAAGTCATTAAGATTTTGAAAACCGTTTAAATACATCAAGCAGTTCTTCAATTGCTTCTTTGCCTTCCCCACTTTTAATCACTGAAGCTACACAATGGTGTGTATGATTTTCCAGCAGATTGAAAGCTACTTTTTGCATTGCCGCCTGAACCGCCGATATTTGCACTAAAATATCAATGCAATAGCGATCATTTTCAATCATATTCTGGATTCCTCTTACTTGACCTTCAATTCTTTTTAAACGGTTTTTCAGTTTTTCTTTTTCCTTTGAACTTTTCGGGTTTAACATTTGTTCATGCTCCGACATTTGAACACCTCTCATCATTTATTCTGTACAAGAATGATGTTTTTATTATGATAAAACGTTAACAGAAACATTAACAAAAGAAAAGGGGTATCCTGAAAGTAGTGTGAATGAATAAAAATGGGGAAATTTGCTCGCTTTCCCCGGGCGATACGCGAGCCTCCTCGGAGCTCGTTCCCGCAGGAGTCTCGCAATTCCCTCTTGTTTATGTTGAAAAAGGACTTTTTAGACAGCTCATTACCCTTTTAAAATTGCGAAAAATTCCCTCATGAACTCAGGGAGGTTAGACCAGTCATGTCCTGAGACGAGGTTTCCCTCAACATGCAACTTCTGATCAATATAAGTCGCACCCGCCGCTTCAACTTCAGGCTTACAGGCAATGTAAGCCGTCAGCTCTCTGCCTTTCAAATGCTCTCTCAAACTTGTAAAAATCAAACTAGCATGACAGATGGCGCCGATTGGCTTGTTTTCTTTAAAAAAGTGGGTCACGATCTTTAATAAACGATCATCCATGCGAATATGCTCAGGTGCTCGTCCTCCTGGAATAATGATGCCATCGTATTCTGATGGATCAACATCAGCGAATGAAGCATGTGCTTCAATTAAATAGCCCGGTTTTTCAGTGTACGTATCCCAATCTAAGAAATCATGAACAACGGTATGAAGTTTTTTCTTTTGCGGTGCAGCAATCACTGCTTCAAAACCTTCTTCAAGACAGCGGAAATATGGATAATAGACTTCCAAAGCTTCCACTGCATCACCGGTCACAATCAATACTTTTTT
Source organism: Bacillus sp. WMMC1349 (assembly GCF_013155385.1). GTDB lineage: Bacteria > Bacillota > Bacilli > Bacillales > Bacillaceae > Bacillus. The sequence continues at coordinate 3,133,370 of NZ_JABJUQ010000007.1, forward strand.
CGTCATCAAACATCATCCCCTTTCCTTTCTCCCTTAATTTTAATCCACTTCTTGCTTTTTTTAAAATCAAGTGCTCATATGTTTTTCTTAGAGTCAAAAGGAAATATTTTAAGTAATGTAATGATGCACATCCTTGTAGAAAATAAATTTACAACAAGAGAACATTTCATCAATATTTAAAAATGCATCCTGTTACGCCTGAAATTCTCCCCGGTAGTTGCATTCACAGTACACTTTAAATGCTTCAAAAGCGGAGCTGGTCTGTTATAACAAACCTTCTAGGTAAGCACAATTGATGCTGTTTCAGAACTCATGATCAGGGAAATTACACCATTCTTTTTGTTAATGCAAACAGGGGCGGCTCTGTACTGGCAATTCCTCATAACATTGATTTATCTAATTTGGTAAAGAATTGGAATGATTGCGTCTCATGCCGTCTTCCTTCGCTCAAATCCAATCAGGTTGAGACTGTCTGACGACTCCAATCTTTCTATCATCTTGTATAAATTTACGGCTATAATTCATAAAATATTCAAAATTACAATTATTTTACATGTTATTTATTGTAATAAAAGGTTTTTTGATGTAGTCTTGAGGCAACCACACATCCAATGTTGTGTGGAAAAAAAGGAGGTAGTATAAATGAAATTTGCTGTCAGATTACTAGCTTTACTCAGTCTTCTAGGGATCACACTGTTTGGTACTATGAACAGTGGAGCACAGGCTCAAGAAGTTGGTGCAAAAGCCTCTCACTACCAAGTGTATACTCAAGATGAAAATGGAAAACAAATTTCAATTGATTTTGACAACGAGAGGACATTTAACCAATATTTAAAGACGCATCCTGTTAAACCGAAGAGTAAATTCAGTCTGGCAGCTCCTATTTACAGTACACTTTACGAACACACAAACGGCGGGGGTTGGTCTGTCAGAGCATATGCAAATGTCATGACAAACCTTGCTGGAAATGCCAATGATGCCGTATCATCTGTCAGAACCCATCCACATGGAAATTACACCTATGTTTATATACATGCAAACGGAGGCGGTAATGCATTAGCTTTGGCTAATACAGGTGGTCTCTATAATTTACTTGGACCTGTCGGTGATGGTTCAAAAACATGGAATGATGAAGTTTCTTCTGTCTTAGTTCGCTCAAATTAATTTAGGATGGAGGCTGCTTGACAGCAGCCTCCTATCCATTTCTAGGCCAAAAGCAAAAACCGATTTGTTATACCTATGATTTTGCAGCTTTTTTATTTACCACTTTTGGTGCCGCTTTTCGTAATCTATTTCCCATAATGGCAAACATCAGCAGGCTAACGACAGCATATAGCGCTCCAAGACAACTGAAAATCAGAACAGATGATAGTTTTTCTAAGAGATAGCCGGATATAACGGGTCCGCTCGCCATTCCTATATATCTGATAAAGTTAAATACCCCTATTGCACTACCGCGATTTTCTTCAAACTCGTTCGTTATCATTGTTGAGAACATCGGCGGAATAAGCCCCATTGTAATACCAAAAACAATGAGAGCTATGGACATGACAAACAAAGAGAACGTATGTGTGAGTCCAAAAAACACGATGCCGCCTGCAGCTGTTAGATTTCCATAAACGAATAAACGCTGTAATGATATTTTTTTTTGAATCGATTTGAACACCATACTCCCTACAATTGTACTTACTGCTATCGGTAAATAAAGCATCCCGACAATTTTCAAATCAAGATGATAGCTATCCGTCAACAAAATAGGCAAATAAACAATGATTGAAAAATAAACAAAAAAGATGATAAAACTTAAAATTAATATAGCATTCCCGATTTTATTTTTGAACATCTCACCATAGTGGGATAAAAGTCGTTTGGCATTAAAACGGTCTTTTTTCTTTGTTGGTTCTTTTGGAAAACAAATGGCATTTACTAAGAACAAAATGATTGAAATGCCTGTCAAAAACCAGAAAATTCCCCAATAGTTAAAACGTTCTCCAATAAACCCCCCAAGCAATGGAGCAACGGCTGGTGCCAAAGACAGTAACATTTGGTAAGTCCCCATTGCACTGCCCCGTTTTGTTCCTTCAAACAATCCGCCAATTGTGGTCGCCGCGATTAGAGGAAGTGCTGCTGTTCCCAGCGCTTGAAGTACTCTAAAAATGAGAAATACCGTAAAATCCTGTGCAAGAGCACAACCCATGCTAGCGAAAACGGTGATGATCATACTGACTAGCACGACAAACCTCGCACCTTTAAAATCAACAATTGATCCAATAATGATCTGCATAACTGCTGTAATGAAAATAAAAATGGAAACTGATAAGTTCACCATAGTGACAGAAACATGGAAAGAGTCTCTGATTAAAGGAATGATCGGTGAGTAAATGTTTTGATTTAACGAAGCAAAAAATGCACTGAGACATACCAAATACAAAATAAAAGTCGTACTTAGTTTTAAGGTTTTCACGAAAACCGCCTGCCTTAAATTAGTTTATAACACGATTAAATATTGTTAACCAGTTAACAAAAATATTGTAACGCCCCTTTCTTTTTTTGTCAATGTCTCAATTTTAATATTTCTTTACATACATTTTGTTTGTACTGATTTTGTAAGCATACAAATAGCATTTTTATGTATAAACAGACAAAATGTTACTATATTTTTCATATTTTGGACTTTGACCGTGTTGACATCTGGAAAAGTTCGGGATAGAATGACTATTGTTTACTAGTAAACTTTTATTTTTTCATAACCAGTCTTTAAAGCCTGCACTAGTGCGCAAACCACAGTCGTTTTTTATTCGCCACACTCCATTTGAATTCATCTTAGTCTATTCTAAGCTCTACTCACAGTAAGATATTCGCATTGATTGACAAATTGCCCACTGAGGAGTGAAATCAATGACAGAGCTTATGACCAAGAACAAACTCCATTCATTCAAAACAGAAACATTAACACAAAACTGCACTGAACTATTTGAACGCCGCCACCATGTTTTAATTGGGATTAGCCCGTTTAACAGTCAATTTTCCGAAGATTATATTTACCGACTGATCGGCTGGGCAATCAATGAATTCGAAAATGTAGAAGTCCTACTGGCAGGAAAGGAAGCAGCCAATCTGCTTGAAGCACTTGGAACTCCAAGAGGAAAAGCCGAACGCAAAGTTCGAAAAGAAGTCTCTCGAAATAAAAGGTTTGCAGAACGTGCGCTCAAAGCACATGGCGGCAATCCGGAAGCCATTCATACGTTTTCTGATTTTACAGAGCAAACCGCATACTGTCATTTGCGAAATGAGGTTGATGATGCGTTTTTTGAACAGCCCCATTTCCGTAAAGCATGCTTAGAGATGTCTCAAGCAGCAATACTAGGACGAGCCCGAGGCACTCAGACAGCGATTGATGAGGTTAGTGAAGCGATGCTGAATTTGGCCGTTGAGTACGTGATAGCAGAGTTACCGTTTTTTATCGGGGCACCGGATATATTAGGAGTGGAGGAAACACTCCTTGCTTATCACCGCCCCTGGAAGCTCGGAGAACAAATATCCAATCATGAATTTGCGATTAGAATGCGACCAAATCAAGGATACCTCATGGTTACCGAGCAATCCGAGGATGTTTGTGTGGAATCTAAAAACCTGCAGGAGGTCAAAAGATGAACCATTCTCTTAAAAGTTTTAGTGTGTTGTCTGAAAGCTACCATGAGGATCCATATCAATATTTTTCATATCTTCGTGAAACAGATCCAGTTCATTATGAAGAATCCCTTGACAGTTATTTTATTAGTCGTTATCAAGATGTTCGCCATGTTCTTCAGCACTCGGATATCTTTACGACAAAGCCATTGAGCGAACGGGCAGAACCGGTTATGCGCGGACCAGTACTCGCTCAAATGCATGGTAAAGAACACACGGCAAAACGAAGAATCGTTTTACGGCGCTTTGTCGGAAATCCTCTTGAACATCTTACTCCGTTAATCAAAGACAATGCCGAAAGACTTTTGGCACCATATCTTGAAAAAGGGCGCATTGACCTTGTGAATGATTTTGGTAAAACATTTGCTGTCTGTGTAACAATGGATATTTTAGGACTTGACAAAAAAGACCATGAAAAGATCAGATACTGGCACAGTGGTGTTGCTGATTATATTACAAGTTTGAATCAGTCACCTGAAGATCAGGCTCACTCTCTTAAATGCAGTGAACAGCTCGCTAACTATTTAAGCCCAATCATCGCAGAACGCAGAGGAGACCCTGGTCATGATTTAATTTCGATTTTATGCACTTCTGAGTATGAAGGTGTAGCTATGTCAGATCGGGACATTCGAGCACTAATTCTGAACATATTGCTTGCCGCAACAGAACCAGCAGATAAGACACTTGCGTTAATGATCTATCATTTGCTACATCATCCTCAACAAATGAAGGATGTGCTTGAAGATCGTTCACTGCTTTCTCGGGCAATTGCAGAAACACTACGTTATAAACCGCCTGTTCAACTTATTCCACGGCAACTTTCTCAAGATGCCGTCATCAGCAATGTTGAACTGAAAGAAGGTACAATCGTATTTTGCATGATTGGTGCAGCCAACCGTGATCCCGAAGCTTTTGAATGCCCGAATGAGTTTAACATTTACCGCGATGATCTTGATGTCAAAAGTGCATTTAGCGGAGCTGCCCGCCATCTTGCATTCGGCTCAGGTCTTCATAACTGTGTAGGAGCAGGCTTTGCAAAAACAGAGCTTGAAATTGTGGCCAACACCGTACTCGATCATATGCAAAACATCAGATTAGAGAAGGATTTCGTTTATCGCGAAACAGGACTTTATACGCGTGGTCCTGTCTCACTTCGAATCTTATTTGATGCCGTTTAAAAGCCTCCCTCCCCACAAGGGGGGGTTTCTTCATTAAGATTAGATCTGTTTGGACCATTCTTTTAGAAAGCGGGTAACGGTTTCAAGTTCAGATTCTGTGAATTGCTCGAACAGCTTGCTGTAACGTTTTTTGGCAATTTCGTGCATCCGCTCATGGACGATAGCCAACTTTTCGCCTTCTACTGTTAAGGTATAATACAATTCTTTATTGTTGTTTGGTTTTTTATGAGACTCGATCATATGATGGTTGATCAAAACATTAACTGCTTTCGTAATCGCAGCTTTTGACACTTGCAACCGTTCTGCGAGAGAAGTGTTGTTGAGCTGAGCTTCACTATCATGGATTAATGAAACAATATGAAGTTGTGTCAGAGTCCAATGCTTATGCATCATTTCTTCGCTTTTTAAAGCTTCTTTTGCAAATGTCTGTTGTTCATGCTGTGCTCGTTTTTCCCTCTTCACAATAAAATCTTGAACAGCTTGAAATGCCTGTTCATACGTATTGTTGTCCACTTTTCTTGCCTTCCTTTCTGTTAACTGGTTAACTATTTATAGTTTACCAGTTAACGAAATAAAATTCAATGATTCCATTTTATTTTTTTAAATAACCATATAAACAGGTTACAATAAAATAGACATCATTACATATCCAGAGAGGAGTATAGAGATGGATAAAATTCGTACTGGGTTATTAGGCTATGGACTGTCAGGTTCTGTTTTTCATGCCCCGTTATTATCGGTCTTAACAGAATTTGAAATAAAAAAAGTGATGACATCTCGAAAAGAACAAGTGCATCAAGACATTCCTGGGACGAAAACAGTCAGCTCGATTGATGAAATGACGAACGACCCAGACATTGATCTTGTGATTGTGACAACACCTAGTGGGCTTCATTTTGAAATGGCCAAACAATGCCTTCTCGCTGGTAAACATGTTGTTTTGGAGAAACCGATGACAACAAGTGCAGAAGAAGCCAAAACATTAATTGAAATAGCTAAACAACAAAACGTGGTTCTTAGTGTATTTCACAATAGAAGATGGGATAACGACTTTTTAACAATTAAACAGCTCATAAAAGAAGAGCAACTCGGAGAAATCAATACATTCCATGCATCTTTTGACAGGTATAGACCGAATGTCAGACAGCGCTGGAAAGAGCAAAAAGGCGCGGGGTCTGGATCTCTTTATGATCTAGGATCACATTTGATTGATCAAGCCCTTCATTTATTTGGAAAACCTAACGCTGTAACTGCTCAAGTGATCTCTCAGAGAAACAATGCAGAAACAGATGATTATTTTCATGTCGTGCTCAGTTATGACAAACTTCAGGTACTATTGCATTCTGGCTCGATTGTCCCGGCTAATGGTCCCCGCTATCAAGTGCATGGCTCAAAGGGGAGCTTTATTAAGTACGGCATTGATGGACAGGAAGAAGCGCTTAGAGCTGGTCAAAAACCAGTTGATGCTTCATGGGGAGCTGATTCACCTGAATATTATGGAGAATTAACATTAATTGAAGGTGAAAACATCAAGAAAGAAACAGTAAAAACACTCAATGGTTCTTATTTAACCTATTATAAGGAACTAGCTGCATGTATCCTTAAAGGCGGCAAACCGCCTGTTACTGCTGAGGAAGGCTTAGATGTCATCAGTATCATTGAGTCAGCCTGGAAAAGCAACGAATTGAAAAAAACAGTTTTCATCAACAATCTCTAAAACCACCTGAATAACTGCACCCCATTTGTTAGACCCCACCCTAATAATTGAAGGTGCAGTTTTCTTACATAATAGGAATATGGCTTTGTTGGGATCATTCGTTGCCACAATATCAACATGTGCCTGACCTTCTAACTATTTGCATATTGATGCTCCAGAAGTGTTCCTAACTGTTGTATTTACTTGAAGCACCATATTTCCAAACTACCTCTAAAAATTTACATATCCATATGGCTTTGTTTGTTTTTTTTCAAGCTAATGAACAAAATGATGCCGCTGATCACAATAAGCAAGATCCCCATTCCTGTAAATAACGACAATGGCAAAATAACATCTGTGCTAAAATCAATTGCCCAGCCAATTAGAAAAGCTAGAAGTGCTCCGCCTAGACTTGCCGAAGAAATAAAGAAGCTTGTCATTTCTTCTGTAAAAGGTTTTCCAGCTAATGATGTTAATGTAACAGCACAAGGGAAAATACCCGCTGCAGAAAACCCGATACAAAAGATAAGCAAAATCTGTGTTCCATGATGGGGAAGCCATGCCAAAGTAAACAGCAAGACGGTCAATATGCCGGTGCTGAATATGAGAAAGATAGCAGAAGTTAAACGATTGCCAAGCAGACTTAACAAAAATCGTCCGAACACCATCCCCATCCAAAAAAATGAAACACTGATAACGCTGATTTCATCAGCTCCCTTTTCACACATGAGTGCCGGCAGAAAATTGGCGAAATTCGTTTCAATCCCCGCATAGAGAAATGCAAAAATGAGAAAAAAAAGAATATTTTTTTCCTTCTTTCCTTTTTGAAAGATAGCTGTTGCAGTCGGTTTGATTTGACATGTGTTCTGACTTGAAGCAGGGTTATTGCCCTTCCCTTTTAGAAAAATGAACCATAAACCTGTAAGGATTGATACGAACAAAAAAAGAACATAAAGTGGTATATTCCAAGAATATTGCTCTACTAGGATAAAAATCAGAAAAGGAAACAACAAAGCACCTAAGCCAAAGAAAACCTCTAAGATATTCATCCCTTTTGCATTTTTATCTTGTGTAATCACATACGCTCCCATTGTTGTTTCCAAAGTACCAGCTCCAAAGCCCAGCAAGAAGCCCATGATCACAAAATAGAGGAAATTGTCAAAGATAAAAACCCCTAAAAGTGTCACCATAATGAGAAGTAGACCATACGTCAATACAGTGGTATGGGAGCTACGTCTGACAAATATCGGTGCCAACAAAACACCGTTTAAAAAACCAATGAATTGAAAAAAAATCAGGAAGGATAAATCGTGAAGATCCCGATGATATTCATGGATGATATACGGTGATAGGCTCCCCAAAAGTATGTGGATGATGCCGACAATAAAGTAAAATGAACAGCCAAATATAAAAATTTTTTTCACTAAATCCACTCCTTCATTTTCCAGAATAAAACCCTTGCGGCTGAGGTTAGAGCCGACAAGGGTTTTCACAATGCTCAGTTCGCTTGTTTTGAAAAGGATAACTGCTGACCTTTAGCAAAGAATTCATTTAAATAAAACTGTGTTTGATATCCATCTTCAAATGTAGCGAGCCGTGCAAAATTGTGATCTTGAATTCCTTTCATCCATTCGATTAACTGAGATCTAAAGGAATCCGCCCAACCATAAAATTCAGTTTGGGGATCAGTCAAAAAATTGTCTGGCAGAGCAACTCTTTGTTCTGTTAATCCATTCCTAAGCAGAAATTCATTCCCCTGGCTTGAGTGATAGTAAAAGACACCGTTCTGCCCATTAACCTCTATACTGAAACCGCAATCTTCCGTTTTTGTACATTTTGATGTGACCATTTTCACAAATACTTTATTCTCAAGCTGTCCGTATACTTCAGAATGATCATCGACATGTACCTGTTTTTGTTCTTTTTCTTTGACAACTGTCATCATTTTGACTTTTAAATGATCTAACTTAAATGGACTATTGAACAAATGTAGGATGAGATCAATTAAATGCACACCTAAATCTCCTAAGGCTCCACTTGTATTATTGCTTGTTGAGTGATCACGCCAAGTATATTTTTTTCTTCTAAGCGCACTGTTTTTCTTAAAATCGATTTTGACAGATAAAATGTCACCAAGCTCATTCTTGGACAACATCTCTTTTAACTGCTGAACAAACTTGAGATGCCGGTAATTAAAGCCCATAATCGGAATATAAGCAGATCGAACCGCTCTGTTTCTCATCTCCTCAGCTTCTTCCATAGAAACAGCCATAGGTTTTTCACATAACACATACTTTTCCGCAGCGAGCGCTTCTAGTGCATGTTCTTTATGACAGAAGTTAGGTGATGAAATGATAACTGCTGATGATGCACTCAGCAAATCCTGCATACTTTCAAATGCAGTACCTCCATATTCAAATGCAATTTTACGCGAGGTAAGCAAGTTAATATCAAAAAACCCTGATAGTTCTGCACCTTTAACTGTGGAGATCGCTTTTGCATGAGCCTTTGCAATGCCTCCTGCTCCAATAATTCCGATTTTCATATTAAACACTCCTTATCATTGGATATGAGCTTTTAATACTTCTAAAATGCCGGTCGTATATGAACCTTGCGTGATACGAGAATGGAGCAACTTCGCTTCAGCTGTCGCATTCCCTACCAGATATCCATGGTCTACCTTTTTAAGCATCTCCACATCATTACCGCTGTCACCGAATGCAAATGAATGTTCTTTTCTAATTTTAAATTGTTCTAAAATAAAATCGACAATATATGGTTTACCTGTCTGCAAAGGAATAAAATCCACATCATAGCTGTTTTCAGGATCTCCCGCTAAAGGATTGCAACGGTTTATATTCACCCCGATTTGATGCTCTGCGGCAAGATCTCTAATGACATCCAGAGCTCTTTGATCAGCACTTTCATTCACAGATGTATAATAATAATTCACTTTGTATCCAGAATAACCATGCTGTGTTTGCGGAATAAGGGTAATCCCGTACTTCTCATCTAGAATGTTCTTTAGTTGTTTGACCGTCTCATACGTGAAACCAGATTGACGCAAACGCTCTTCCCATTCATTGTCAGGTATCTGACCTTCCTTCGAAAAAAATGTGATTTCCGTTCCAAGATTACTGGCGATAAAGTGCGGAAGATATCGAAATCCTCCACGCTTCATTTTTGTAAGAACAGCTGACAGGCTGCTGCCGGTTACCCACCCAAGTAATATTTTTTTATCGAGATGATGCGAATGAATAAATGTTTCCAGATCGATCAATGCTTTTCTCGATTCATCAGTGATGCTGTGAGCGAAGTACGTCTCATCAAAGTCACAAAATACGGCATATTTTGGTTTGTCTACTTGCTCTAAATTGTGGAAAGAAAGGGTTTCATGATATGACATCAATTAAAGCCTCCATTACTTTGTCTTGTTCTTCTATCGTCAGATGCGGATAAAGAGGAAGCTGAAGCATTTGTTTATGCACGGATTCGGTTACAGGAAGTACTGTATCCTGATAGTGAGTTTTCACAAGTGATGTTTTCTGCTGATGCGATAAAATCGGATAATACACATCTGTTTCAACATGATGAAGATTGTACAACTTTTCTTTGACTTGATCTCGATTTCCGTTTATTATTTTAATTGTAAACAAATGCCACGCGTGGTCTTCAGCCATTTTTGGCAGTTTAATCTGACCTTTTTCTTCATACAGTTGCAAATGTTTAATATAACGATCTGCTAATGATAATCGTTTCAGATTATTTAATGATAGATATTTCATTCTAGCCAGTCCGATTGCCGCTTGAAGATTATCAATTTTTGAATTAAAGCCGTAATCTGCGGTCTTTTTATTTTTCTGATTCAACTCAAACCCATGATACATATATTCCATACATGAAGTGGCAAATGTTTGCTGATCTGTTACAATTGCACCGGCTTTTCCGCATGTGCCAAGATTTTTATACGGATTGAAGCTGAGAATCGCGCAAAGACTGTATTCTCCTAAGCCGGTAACACCAATTGATTGACAGGCATCCTCTATAATAGGAATCCGATATTGGTCAGCAATTTCTGCAATAGCTTTCATATCAGGCTGCTTTCCATAAAGGTGGACAGGTAAAATGCATTTTGTTTTACTAGAAATCCTGTTTTCAATATTAGAAGCCGTCATGCAAAAGGTGTCAGGGTCAATATCGCAAAAAACTGGCATACCGCCTACCGCAAGCACAGCATTTTCTGTAGCAGCAAAGCTGTTTGCTGGCATAATGACTTCATCACCTTGTCCGACACCTGCCGCCTTTAACGCAACAATCATCGCGTCAGTTCCACTTGAAGAAGCAAAACAGTACTTCTTGTTAAGGAAAGCTGCGATTTCAGACTCAAAAACACGAACTTGAGGACCACTCGTAAATTGTCCGGTTGGAAGTACATCTTTGACCCCGCTTAAAACATCTTCGATTTCTTCTTCTGTAATCAGGCGATGAAGCGGCATGAAATCAACTCTTAAAGGAGGGGAATCCATCTTGTTTAACAAATTGAAATTGATGTCGAAATTGCGCTTCTGTAAAGTTTGTTTGAGCTTTTGATTGATCAGGCTGTCTTCAATACGGCTGGCATCTACCGGCTTTCCATCCTTCAAATCATTGAAAAGGATCAATAAGTCTTTACTTGTGCAAGTCATTTTGCAGCTTGCGGTTTTCATCAATTTCACCCCATTTTTATTAAGAACTGTCATATTTCATCACAAATTTTAAATGATGGAATCGATACCATAACAACTCTTTTTTTCAGGAAGTGACTTTATGCCTACTATTGACGAAATTGCAAAGTTAAGTAATGTGTCGAAAACAACAGTTTCCAGAGTACTAAACAACCATCCCTATGTGTCTGAAGAAAAAAGGCAACGGGTTTTAGAAGTGATTAAAAAAATGGACTACATTCCGAATACCTCTGCACGAAAACTCAGATCGAATAAAACAATGTTCATAGCAGTGTCTATTCCCCATGCAGACCATCCTTTTTTTGCTCGACTGATGAAAAATATGTCTGCTGAAGCCCTGCAATATCAATATAAAGTGATTGTTTTTCAGACGTTTTATGAAAAGCAAAATGAACTGAAAGTGATGGATCTGCTGAAAAGGAAAGAAGTCGATGGTATCATCTTGTGCAGCCTTGAAAACGACTGGGAAGATATCAAAGGATACCTCAAATACGGTCCGATCGTGATGGCAAACGAGCTTCACGCTGAAGCAGAAGTCCCGGTGATTTGCTATGACGAGTTTGAAGCCGGATATAAAGGCACAGAGCTGTTTATTAAAAAAGGGCATCATTCAATTGCTTTTTGCTGTGACAACCTATACAGCAAAGCTCAGATGATGAGAAAAAAGGGCTTTATGAAGGCTTTATCTGATGCAGGCTTACGTTTTCACGATCAATGGATATTTAGTCAAGCTTTTACCATCCAAGATGGTTTCAGGATTATGGATCAAATTCATAACATGACAGAAAAACCAACCGCTATTTTTACAGGAAATGACCAAGTAGCCGCAGGGATGATTAAGAGAGCCTCCCATTATCAATACAAAATCCCGCAGCAACTAGCTGTTCTTGGATATGATAATCAATCAATCTGTGAAGTAACGAATCCTGAAATTACAACAATTGATATCCCTGTTGAAGATCTTGCCAAAAAAGCGATAGAGGCCATCATTCATATATTGGATAACAAAAACGTTTTAAAAAGAGAAGTTGTCACAATGTCATCATCAATCATTACAAGACAATCTGTTTAGTATACTTACATTAGGAGTGCTACTGTTGTGAAGGAAGATAAATCCCCCTGGAATCTTGGTATGACTTGTTTTTCTGGGGGGCTGTCTTAAGGGTAACTCAGCATATATTGAAGTCGGTGTCGGTTTGTCATTTCATTAACTCTAAAGCCGTCATGATTTCAGGTTTCATCTCAAAATCTATATTCCAACGTGCATCTGGATGCTTGGTATAATCCGTTTGAAGTGACTGTTAAACACTACACTTTTTAATAAGCTAAAGCAAATAATTGATGAATATGTGGAGTATTATAACACATGCAGAAAGCAATGGAACCTAAAAAAGATGACTCCGGAGGATTACCGAAGTCATTTAATCGCTGTATAACCAGCATCTTCTTTTATTTAAATATCTACTTTAAAGTGCACAATTCAAGTCGATCTTGGCACCCTTTTCACTTTCAACAATCTCTGATATATCAGCAATCTTGAATCATAACTTTTCACAATTTTGCTCTTTTCGAACAGCTCCTAGGTAAAATCCTGAGCATGTTGCTTTGTGAGTGGCAGAAGACTCAAAAAAATAGAAAATCCTTATTAATTTTTCCTCTGCCACTTTCTAGCTTAACATACCTAGAATTTGGATTTTGTTTTAACAATCTATCTTGTTCTTTAAAAATTTTAATCTTCATTCATCTGCTCGTCAACTTCTTCTAGATACCTTTCTGTATCTAAATAAGATTCTATAAGATTATCTAAAAACTCAATGCTAACCTCTCTATTATCTTCATATATTTGGATTTTAGCACCATCCTCTAATAATGAACTTACTATTTTTTTCATTTCTAACAATTCATCAATATCTAATAGATTATGCGATAAGACGAAATCATTATTATTAAGTAATTCTCTTATTTCAGATATACTTTTATCAGTGTTTTTTCTTAAAATAGAGATGTAATTGTTTTTATTGGCATCTTTTTCCAATTTCATATTCATTTTAGCCATTCAAATATCCCCTTTCCTGAATTAAAAATCATCATTAGGATTTATTGGTTTACCTGGCAGACTATTTTTTCAATTACCGCCATGCCAACCGTTAAAATGCTCATTCGGTGTAGCTGGATATATAATTTCTCCTTTATTCGCTAAATGCGGATATTGTGAAGCACTGTAAGAATGGTGTCCTTGTACTTTTTTTCCATCTACTTTAGGTTTCTTACCATTCAGAATATCATTTAATTGTCTCTGATCCCAGTTTCTTGTTGGAGTTTCGTTATTCAAAATTCTTTGGCGTTCTTGATACCAGAAATCGTTTACACCAGAATTTCTATGTTTAGCAAATTTTTTATTCCATGTATATTGTTCATATTCAGCTTTTGTAATAGTCCTGTTCCCTATTTTCGCTTTTAGTTCTTTCATCTTCTTGACACGTAATTGTTTTTGCTGAGTAGGATGTGCGCTTAAATCTAATCCTTTTGTTCTATCCGCTATAACTTGCTCTGCTGTTTTAGATCCACTAGCTCCCTTACTAACATCCTTCTCAACCTTCGGAATAGCCTTATGCGACTCCCCTTCAGAAAATTTAGCTACACTCTTGGCAGTACCCTTACCACCAGCAATCTTAGCAATTCTATGCCCAATATCTCCTAAAGACCGTTTTTCAACATTCAAGGGGGAAAACGAAGGGAAAGGACTTGAGGATGTAAATGGTGGTAACTGATGATTTTATAATTACTTTTATAAGGTAGAATACATTAAATAGGTCATACGTTTTAAAGGTGTGTGCGCACTTTATAATTCGTTAAAACATCATATAGGGCTTATATGGGTTATCTATATTCTATAAATAACTGGCGGTTCATTTGGCACTAGGTCGCCCCATAAAAAAAGAAACCTTGAAAGGCATTAGCCAATCAAGGTTATCTTTAAATTTTTTTATTTTTATTTTGTTTTCACTCCTTCTTTCATTTTCTCTACTAACTTATTTAGCCACTGTAGAGGGTTTAATTCAATAGCTGGAAAATAAACTTCGGCATTATTTTGAATAATATTTTCTTTCTCCTGTTTTGTTAAATTACTATTCAAAAACTTCTCACAATCCTTTATTGTAGACAGCAGACATTCTATGCTAGCTTCGTTTATAAACTCGTCTAATGCTTGTTCTGGAGAACTGATGTCTTGATGAAATGTTCCTCCTAAAAAATCTTCCAGCTCCTCTAAGTAATCATAAGTTTCATCCATAAACTATCCCTTCTTTCTATTTAACAGGATATCCTGTTAAAATAAAACTATCATTATTATCCTTTTTAAGTATTATTTTTGCGTTTGTAACATTCTCGATTACTTCTGAATTTCTAGTAGCACTTCTACCAATTATTTCCCCATCACCTTTGAATTTTAAAGGTAAGGTAGGTCTACTATTTGGGTCAGTTATCCACTTTTGGATTTTCTCGATATTCTTAGGATCTCTAAGAACTGTATCAGCAACTTTTTCAGCTGTCATTCTATCCTTAAAAATAGAAGAACCAGTAATTTTTGGATTATTTTTCAATCTCCCCAATAATTCTTCATCCGTTTTTCCGACATGCCTATCTATTAAATGCCCACCCTTTGCCTCATGTGCAGCTAATCCACCACCAGGGGCTAGAGAACTTTTATCTCCTTCCATAACATTCTCTATATCGCTACCACGAGCAAACTTCATAATGCCATGGCCGATTTCACCCAAAGTCTTTTTCTCAACATGCACATAATAGTTTTTAACGCTATGACCGGTTGTGGCGACAAATTCTTCTGCATGCAATCTTGGTACAGGGACTTTGATCCGTTTCACTTTATCAAGAATTTTCTTTGCTGTTTTCATGATAACAGCTTTCGGTGATTTCGAAAGCGGGTATTTTTTAGTTGCTGCTTTAATCAGATGGGTCATGCGCTGACTTGGTTTGGCTACGTTTCTTGTCCTGGCTGCGGCTCTGGTTGTCCCACTTACAGCTCTTGTTCCAGCTGCGGCTTTTGCCCCGACCATACTTAATGTTGCGTCAATAAGGCCTTGTGCTTGTTTTTCCGATTTAAAGATAACAAAACAGGTCAATCATGGTGGTATACCAGCATGATCGACCTGTGGTTAAAAAGAATATTATTCCAGATATTTAATTGCGTATACTTTATATTTGAAAACTTCCTAAAGGTAAAAAGGTGATGTTGATAATGGTAAGATAAGGTGTTTCGATTGCTTCTGGGTAGCCCATGTGAAAATTAACTAATCATTATTTTTTTTCAAATGCTCATAAACCAATTTGAATTTACCGTCTTCAAGAACATATCTTCTCGATGAAACCTTTGCATCAACTTCATCCATATACAATAGAAAAATATAAGGAAGGTTTTCACAAAGAAAGTACAACATCTTTTCAGGTTCGTTTATCCGATTTAGTTCAATTTTTGACCAAACATATCTTTACCTGTGAAGGTTTCACTAAAACCGTTTGAAGCGACAAGGCCGTATGCGCCCATTTCCGTCATTTTCAGGACTTGCATGCCTTTTGTCGTTTTATAGGCTGATAGTGCATGTTCAGCGGTGCTAAAGGTTTTTGCTGTGTATTCATAGTTTAAAAATAATTTGATACGTCCTACATGTTTAAGCATTTTCTTTGTTTGTTTCATAATAACATCTATCGGTGATTTCGCAAGCGGGTATTTCTTAGTTGCTGCTTTAATCAGATTGGTCATGCGCTGACTTGGTTTGACTACGTTTTTCGTCCTGGTTGCGGCTCTTGTTGTCCCGCTTACAGCTCTTGTTCCAGCTGCGGCTTTTGCCCCGACCATACTTAATGTTGCGTCAATAAAGCCTTGTGCTTGTTTTTCCTTTGACACTTTTTGACCAAACATATCTTTACCTGTGAAGGTTTCACTAAAACCGTTTGAAGCGACAAGGCCGTAGGCACCCATTTCCGTCATTTTCAGGACTTGCATGCCTTTCGTCGTTTTATAGGCTGATAGTGCGTGTTCAGTGGCACTAAAGGTTTTTGCTGTTTTATAGATAGCCTTTCCGCCTTTTGCGGCACGACCAGCCCAACCGACAACTGGAATGAATCCAGCTGTGGCCATTGCTCCGGCTGCTAGGGGTATTATTCAAGCCCTTTTCTAAGGGAAATAGGTATTATCTAAAATAAAAGAGATTACCTTTAAGTAATCTCTGGTCTACAATCATTTATTCTTTCTATTTATTCAATCGGTCCCATAAACTGAGTAATCAAATAAATATGTTCAATCAATTTAACTTTATGCAGATTCTCTACTTTTTCTGTCCCTCCTAATCCAAGAAGAGGAACATATCCAAAACACTCATTATAAGCTGGTATTCCGTAGTTTTGGATAGCCACTGAATAAGGATTCCATTCCATGTCTTCTTCTAAATATTCTTCTTCCTCAAGAAACCTTAAAAATAGCTCAAATTTAGAAGCGATGACTTTTGATTTCCCTTTACGATAATTTAATTGAATAATATATGATTTATCACCATATTTCTCAAGCAAAAGGATATCCCCCATACTTGTTGTAAATAATGGTACTGTATTTTGGTTTCTAATATATGTTTCCTTGACAATTTCAAAATAATCTTCAGGATTAATTAACCTAAGAAATCCATTTAAGATCGTTCCAAATCCATACTCTTTCCAAATATCAGTTAATGATTCAGGAAGTGTATTAGAATATTTTTCAATTATACTTTCAGGAACTTTTTGTTCCAGTTTAAATTCATTCATTATTTTTAATTTATGCAAATTTTTTCCTCCTTTAATGTGTTAACTTGACATTCAAATAAGTATTTTTTAATTGTTCTGGTGTCATATTTTTTGCTATTTCTTCGATTTGTTTATCAACAATTTTGATTCTAGACCTCCATTGACTACCTATAGAGAAATTAACTCTCTTATCTCCCATACCGCCAATTTTCTCAGGTCTTCCTCCCGCTACCTGATCTGGATTATGAAGTGCTGCTTGAGTTTTCATCCATTCATTCGCTTGCGTCTTTGCTTCTTTAAGTGTTAATCCTTGTTCAAATAACTCATCAATTTTATCTCTTAATGCTCTTTCTCTTGCTGCCTGTTGGTATGCATTTCCTTCTTTTGCTCTACCTTTATCAATAAATCGCTTTCGATTTTCCCGATATTCATATACAGTTAATTCATTCATAGCTTTTTCTTGATCTTTTAACTGTCTTGCGAATTCTTTTGAATCGAATTTAGTTTTGTAGTTAAATTTCACTTCAATTTCTTTTGTTTTAGGTATATCATCTAAATGCTTGACTTCACCTGTACCCTTAGTCCCTTTACCAACATCCTTCTCAACAGCCTTAGTACCACTACCACGAGCAAACTTCATAATGCCATGGCCGATTTCACCTAAAGTCTTTTTCTCAACATGCATATGGATGCTCGGTATACCGATGTGATGCCCTGTTGCGGCAACCGGCTGATGTACATGCAATCTTGGCTTTACGGGAACTTTGATACGTCCTACATGTTTAAGCATTTTCTTTGTTTGTTTCATAATAACATCTATCGGTGATTTCGCAAGCGGGTATTTTTTAGTTGCTGCTTTAATCAGATGGGTCATTCTCTGACTTGGTTTGACTACGTTTTTCGTCCTGGTTGCGGCTCTTGTTGTCCCGCTTACAGCTCTTGTTCCAGCTGCGGCTTTTGCCCCGACCATATTTAATGTTGCGTCAATAAGACCTTGTGCTTGTTTTTCTTTTGACACTTTCTGACCAAACATATCTTTACCCGTAAGAGCTTCACTAAAGCCGTTTGAAGCGGCAAGGCCGTAGGCGCCCATTTCCGTCATTTTCAGGACTTGCATGCCTTTTGTCGTTTTATAGGCTGATAGTGCATGTTCAGCGGCACTAAAGGTTTTTGCTGTTTTATAAATGGCTCTTCCACCTTTAGCGGCACGACCAGCCCACCCGACAACCGGAATGAATCCAGCTGTGGCCATTGCTGCGGCTGCTACACGTTCAGCGGGTGTCAGTTTTTCACCTGTGACTGGGTCAACGCCATCTTTCGCTCTCTTATAATCATAATACCCACTCATTTCCCCGACAAATGTTTTGGTCCCTTCCCACGTTTTTTGATACCATGGCTTATTCTCTTCTTCTTCTTGCAGTTTCTTCAGGCGTTCCATTTCTTCTTCTTGTTTTGCTTGCAGTTCTCTTGCTTCTGCTTGCTCTTTTTTCGCTTTAATATATGTAGTCGCCTGTTTGTCGGTTTTGATTGCCTCTTTATATAACTTATTCGAGTGAAAAGCTTTCTTATCAAAATACATGGGTGAGGCGGTTTTTCCATTACTTGTAGCCTGCATCAATGCTTTGAATTTTTTGGAGACACTTTCGGCTTCAGCCACTGCTTGTGTGTATTCACCTGTCATAAATTTATCCAAATCGTCTACTGCATCAATTGCATTTTCCCGAGTTGTTTGTGCCTTTGACATCTCCACTGTATAATTGTGATCCGTCCACTTATCCAGATCAACGATATCATTTACTCGATTGATGATCGCATCCATATTATTTTTTAGATCCAAGACAATTTCATCCGAACTTTTATCTGCATTTTTCAATTCAGTCTTTAAAAAAGACATTTCAATGTACGAATCGGTCAGTTTTTTGTCTTTGATATCACCAGAAACCCCATTAAAAAACGAAATCTGCATATCAGCTAGTGCGATCCAACTGTCTACAATCTCAGCCTGTCCTCTAAAAAACTCTTTAATGTTATCTGCGCCTTTTCCTGTGAAATCATCGCCTAAATTGGCTACTCCAAGACAGGCTGTTTTTAGTGTCTGAAGTTTCTCTTTCAGGTTTTCATAATCTTTTTTTCGTTGATCGGCTCTTTCAATTAAAGTACTGGCTTCGAAGACTTTAACTGAACTATCTAACTCATTATTTTTTCCTTTATCATTCTTTTTATTTTTTGCCATCGAATTTCCCTTTCTCCCGTTTATTTTCTGGCAATTGCCTCGTCTTGTTCTTTTAGTAGATCAACATTACCTTTTACATCCTTGATATTTTGTTGAACAATTTGTTTGTAGCCGTCAAGCATATTGATAAAGGAGTCTTCTTGGCTTTTATATGTTGTTGTGTAGGACAATTTGTTTTTGCCGTGAGAGCCCTTTTTTGCCAACTCTAAATCTTCTACTGCTTTCTTGACAGTATTTAATTTTTTCATCACAATGCCATGTTTCAGTTTAATCTTCGTCATGAGAACCTTTTCCCCAATTCGCTTTTAAGATAGTCTATTTTATTGTTCAGCTTATCAGCTGCTTCTTCTCCTTTTTCAACTAAAGCATCTGCTCCGGCTGCTAGAACTCCTAATCCATCAAAGAATCCCTTGTCAATCTTTAAACTGTTAATCTTGCTTTCAATAGTGGAGATATAATCTAAGTATTTCTCGTTTACAATATCATGCATCTTTGTATGTGCCACATCTCGTTCCTCATCAAAGTCAGTGGCGAATTCGCCTGTCCACTGTTTATCAAGGTGCGGGTTTAGGATCTGCCTAATCTGGACAATACCCTCTTCATGTTCTTTTTCTATATCTTTTTTTGCGGCTTTTAACTTTTCAATCTTGCCTTCTAAATCTTCCGAATGTCCGCTAATTGCCCCTTTTATGTCATTCAATAGACCTGATTGACTCATTTGTTTCACCTCAACAATAGGAATTATGCAGATTTATCCACTAGATTAGTGTATATCTCTTCAATTTTAGAACAGTTATGAATAGATCTGAATAGATCCTTAGGCCTTTCTTTTGTGAAGATTGCCTAAATAAGAGAGTAAAAAAGACCTATTTTTCTGGTGATATTCTTAAAAACCATGACAGTTAATAATCAAATCTTTAAAAAACACGAACAAATTTTTGTATAACCATTGAAACGGAACATACGTTTGTGTATAATAAAAAAAGAGGGAGGACAGTTTAAGAGATGAAATCAGCCAAGTAAAAACCCAGTAATTTAAAACCGCTTGAAAATTAAACGTAAAATGATGTAGGGGTACTGATGGATGTGGATGTAGAAATCTCCCCCAAATACCTTTAGGGGAGCATGTTTGTTATTGGATATATGGTTGATGATTATGTTCCACTTTTCTCGCATTTTGCATGATTCGCATATCAAGTGGGGGAGTACCATGAATATACTCTGGTCCTGGTGCTAATTGTGGGTTTTGTCCCATAGCTTGTGGGTTTTGGATATATTCAAAATTTGCTTGTCCATCAAGAGATGGTCCACTAGCCCAACGTCCTTTGCTACTATCTTCACCTTCTGAAAAGTTCATAAACGAATAAGAAACTTCTTGTTTTTCATATTCTTGATTAAAAGTGCTTGGTACTACTGCCCCTTGCGTTTGTTCTAATTCTTCAATAGCAGCCATCCATTGGTTTTGATGCATCGTATCCCTAGCGATTAAAAATGAAAGCATATCCCTTACACCAGGATCAGTGGTCATTTCATAAAGTCGGCAAACTTGCAGTCGTCCCTGTGATTCTGCATTCAAGTTGGCACGGAAATCTGCTAAGAGGTTTCCACTTGCAATTGTATAACGTGCGGTCCATGGGAATCCAACGCTATCATTTGGCTGAGCGCCTAGTCCATTTACAATGGTATGCTGAGGATTCATACCACCCAAAATAGCTTTAACAGCGGGATCTTGAGCTCCTTGTTCTTGGTCATGGGCTGGTGCTCCATCTAATAATTGGGCAATCATTGTTGCAATCATTTCAACATGAGCGATTTCTTCTGTAGCAATATCTAAGATCATATCTCTATATTTACTTTCTGCACGACAATTCCAACCTTGGAATAAATATTGCATCATGACCGACATTTCACCATATTGGCCGCCAAGTATCTCTTGAAGTTTTTTAGCATAAACGGGATCTGGTTGAGACGGCTTAGCATTGTACTGTAATTCTTTTACATGATAGAACATGTAGCACATACCTCCTTAACACGATTATGATTAATATTTCTGTTCTTCACATGACAACAAAGTAATTTATCACTACTAGAGTCCAAATCAATTTATTGGTGCATTTGATTGCTTTCTCCTGCAATAGGATTTTGTCCTTGATATTTATTTAAAGCCTGCTGAATCATTTCTTGGTTTTCTGGTACAACTTGATACATTGCTCCAATTTTGCTGATCATTGTTTGGTCAGCAGGTTCTAATGGATAATATCCTTTTTGAACCATATACTGCCACATATCATATACATGTCTTCAGCTCATCATAAATGCAGTCTGAAGAAAAGAACGCAATTCTGGATTTGCAGCTTCCAGCGCGTTTTAATGTTAATAAATAGGCAGTAGCCATTTCACGATCATTGAAATCTTGAATGGAAGTACGCGGTTAAACCGGTGGATATTGACTAACTGGTCAATAAGTGTAATCAGACAGTTTTCCTTGTTCTTTAAATAATGGAAATTCCATTTTTTTTGCACCTTCTGCTTGATTTAAGAATTCTACTTTCATGTTATAGTCACTGGTAATGTCTTTCAAGGATGCTCTTAAATTCGGAGTCTTGAATGTGTTGATACATGTATGAACTATTCACAGCTCATTTTCAATTCATGTAGTTCATGTGCAGCTAATTTCATTCTATTTTACCTCCTGTCATCATGATGACTTTCGATATTAATCTCCCCGAAGCAAGTCAGAAAAATCATTACAAATAAAGTAAATATAACTGTCATTATTTCGATTACACCTATTTCACTCTCGGTTTTTTTACGTTTTTGTTGTCAGGTTGAGTTTATGGGTTTGTTCTTCTAATGTTTAATGTGAGGATTGTACAGACTGACCTTTTTGAAGAAAAAGCCTCCACCTTTCATGACGAAAAGACAAAGCAGAAAGCTTTTTGCGAATTTTTGACGCTTCTTTCCGAGTAAGCGAAGAGAAGTGGAGAAACACACCGCTGTTTCTTCACCTGCCAGTTCCTTTTCATAAATCAAATGTCCTGACTTGTGTTAGGGTATAGGATTTTCTTCACTTTCTTCTTGCTTTTTTTCATCTAATAAAGAACATGGTTTATTCTTTTAAAACAATCAAATGTATATTCTTTTTGTGTGCAGCCCGCAAAAAATTGACCTTTATATCCGTTCAGTCCTCTCATTCTGTCAACAATCGTTTCTCGTTCAATCATCCAATAAAACGTAAAAAGTGGTTTTTAAGTAGTGATTTGTGAAAAGAATCCTTTCATCATTCATATTGTGTTTAATTCAGAATCAATTACTACAGCCTCGAACCATGCAAAGTGACTTCTTTCGTGATACAATAGACTCTTTTTTATACTCGGTCAAACAGTTCTACATCCGCTTATTCATGCTAAAACTAAAACAAATTGCAATATCTTTTTCATGAAGAACCACCAAGGATCTATCATTTAGTTCAATGGGATTTAGTCTAGTTAGGAACAAAAAATTCATGATATAAGTACAAAAAACAAAGGAAAAAGGAGTTCTTTAAATACATAATCAAAAAATGGTTCTTTTTAACCTTTTTGGAACATTTAAAAGGTTCCGCTATCTTTAACAGCGAATTCTAGTCTTAACTTACGAACATAAATTTTAATTTAGAGGGGTGTTTTTTGTGCCAAATTCATTAAAGGACGTTAGTCAATTACAGATGGGGATGACTTCGAGAAGGCTTACCCAAGAATATGAAGTCAGTATAAATCCAGCTAAACTGTCTCAACCGATCGATGTCGATATTTATTTAGATGGCAATACCACTAGACAAATGAAAAACATGAATGGCTATCCATTTCGTTCTGTTGAAAATACGATTGAATTTATTAAAGAGTTAAAGTCTTATGGGATTCATTCTATCACCTTACGTCTTATCGGGAAACTCTCAGAAGGTATATATCAAATATTGAATGACCATATTCAAGCCTTTAAAACGATAAGAGACAACTATCCTATAGGAACTCTCCATATTACCGTTGATCCTTTTCATATTGGTTTAAATGAAGATGGAACTTGGGGGATTAAAAACAGCACCGGTCAGTTGGATTATCAAGCAACAATTGAACTCATCTCTACTATAGCCAGCCACTTCGCTAAAGAGGGAGCAGACTCGATTTTAACTTTAGGGAGAATTGATGCTGAAGTAGAAGTCACAAAAAAGGAATTAGAAAAAATCGGCTCAAACACCACAATCACATCCTTCTCACAAAACACAGAAACAAAAAATGCCTATATGTATTTAGAACATACACCAGCACACCTTGATACAGGACAAAAAATTCTAGTTGGAAATGTCACAGAAATGAACTTATACACATTGATTGATATTTATGATGGGACAGATACCATCATTGTAAAACCAATTGAAAATTTCCATTTGCTAACAAATACCTCTCTCTTCTTAAAAGACAAATACAACATCATTGATTTCCTTACATCTGACAAAGTCAAACATACATTAACCCATCACCCTTGTTTAAAAGAAAAAGTGCTGAATATCTTATTCAATATTGATGAATTTTTTGACAAATGTAAGTTGGTGAAAATCGGCGGTTATACAGTCTCAGGAACCTATTATCTTCAAAAAAACTTCGAAAAGACGAAAGGACAAGACTTCACTTTCTGTGTAATTGATGAGCTGCTGAAAAATGCAATATCTGCTTCAAATTTCTCTATATCTACAATTATAGATCGAAATGCGTTATGGTATGTCAAACAGAGGGCAAGACAGAATTAAAAAAAGAAAGGTGCCATCATATGGGAAAGCTTGAAGTGAATCATCAATTAAAATATCATGATCAGTTTATTATTGGGATGTTGTTAATGGTTGTCGGCACCGTATGTTTTGCTTCAAAATCAATTATCATCAAGTGGGCTTATTCCTACGGTGCCACTGCTGAATCGACATTATTGTTTCGACAACTCATTGCAACACCTCTCTTTTACGTGATTTTACTTATGTATTACAAAAAATTACCCGCCAAACCGCCTAAAAAAGACATGATGAAAGCTGGAATAACTGGTTTACTTGTGTTTTTTCTATCTCCATTATTGGATTTTATCGGGTTGCATTATGTTTCAGCTATTGTCGAACGGATGCTTGTGATGAGTTATCCAATTTTTGTACTCATCCTTTCTTTTTTGAGTAGAAAAGAGAGAGTTTCCATTTTAGATGTGATCGCTATGGGTGTCGTTAGTTTTGGGGTGTTTTTTTCGATTGGCGGCTGGAATCTTCATGAGTTACATGCAAACTTTTTTGGTGCTGTACTTATCTTGCTTTCTTCAGCGGTTTATGCTTGCTACCTTGTCATTTCCGGTCAGATGGTCCATAGGATTGGAAGCATTCGGATGAATGTATATGGTATGTCACTAGCCAGTATCGCAATGATTATTTTTTTATTCATTAGAAACGGTTTTGGGTATGAAACAAAACTGTTTTCATTCCAGCCCACTGTCTATCTTTTATTTTTCATGATTGCTGTGATCACAACAGTAGCTCCTTTTATTCTTATGTTAGAAGGAATTAAACGGATTGGAGCTGTTAGAGGATCTTTGATTTCAATGGTAGGTCCAATCATTACAATCATTTTCGGTGCATGTTTTTTAGGGGAGCGGCTTACACTTCTTCAGTGGATTGGCTGTTTTATTGTCCTTGGGATGATCTCGTTTGTAGAAGGGAAAAAAATCAGATTAAAAATGAAAAACTGAAGCCTCCCCTGATCAGGAAGGTTTCAGTTTCTAAAATGTCCGACCCAATTCAGCAGCACGGGCGATCGCATTTTTCTTGATTTCTTCTGCTTTGTCCGGTTCTGCATTATGACCCTCGATAAAAAATCCTTCAAATGATGGAACACCGAAAAATTGCATCATCACGGTCATATACCGATGACCCATTTCTAATTCAGCAGCAGGTCCTTCTGAATAATAGCCACCTCTTGCCTGAATATGAAGTGCTTTTTTATCAGTTAACAAGCCAACAGGTCCCTGCTCTGTATATTTGAAAGTCTTGCCCGCAACAGCAATTGAATCAAAATATGCTTTCATCACCGGTGGAAATGAAAAGTTCCAGAACGGTGTGACAAATACATATTGATCAGCCTCAACAAATTGATCACTTAGCTCGTTCAGCCGACCCACTTTTGCTTTTTCCTGGGCAGAGAGCTGTTCAAACTCGGTTCCTGATTGCAGTTTCCCCCAGCCATTAAATACATCTGCATCAATTTGCGGAATGTTTTCCTGATAAAGATCAAGATGAACGACTTCATCCTGGGGATGCGCTTCTTTGTAAGAATCGATAAATGCCTTCCCCGCCGCCATACTGTAAGATGTTTTTTCATCATGAGGATGAGCGGTAATATAAAGGGTCTTTGTCATTTTTGAAACCTGCCTTTTCTATGTTTTACACTAGTATGAGAAAAAATAAAAAAGAATATTCGGTGGATCTAAGTTATTGACGTGCCCGACCTTTCCAAATGTTCAAGCTAGACACGTCTAAATATTTTTACTATCTAAAAAATCGGTAATAAAAGCCCAAAGCCCCGATAAAAAAGCATGTCCGCTGTTTCATAAACCTTCATTCTCAGCTCTTGCTCATTTCAGGCGAAGCATTGATGACGGTCTTTGCAGCAGATGGACGTGCCCAAACATTCAACTATCAAATGTACCGTTTGCAATGGGATACTATGTCAAAAATACAGGAGATACATCTCTTCGTTTTCAAAGATGATCATTATGCAGATGTTTCTTTATATCAATGGCTTGCCCTAGTTCCTAAGAATTTTGTCCGAGACAATCTTGATGTTGACAAGACGTTTAAAGAAAAACATCCAGTCGATAAATTTGCTGGATAATAAGCACTAAAGCTTACAGAAACTTGAGAACCAATCAGCCCTAACATTCGTTATGTTTAAGAACAAATCTTAAAACGGAGGGACCAAGATGAGAATATTAGAAATATTATTAGCTTTGTCATCTTTTGTATTGCTATTTCACTTTAAAATGCCGAGAAAGGTGGCATTGGTGATTGACTTTTTAAATATTGTTTTATTGACAGGACACTTCTTTTTGGAAGGTTACAGATGGCAAATGTTTTTTGTCTATCTCGTTTCTTCCATCCTCACCATCTATATAATATTTCGGATGAGACTCCGTATTAAGGTAGGCAAGCCTTTAGCTTATAGTTTATCTTTTCTCATGTTAATGATGCTCATTCTCTCAACTTTTGCTAGTATATATATTCCTGTTTTTGATTTACCAAAACCTGATGGTCAACACACAGTCGGTACTAAGACGTTTCATCTCGTTGATCAAGACAGGGATGAAGTGCTGACCAAAGATCCACATGACAAAAGAGAATTGATGATTCAGGTCTGGTATCCTGCCCATCACACAAATCTTCAAAAGCCAAAACCGCTTTTCCCAGAAGATAAACAGATATTTAAAAAATATATTGAGAAATATGCAAGCGGATGGCAACTTCCCGAATTTGTTTTCGATTATTGGCGCTATATTCAAACTAATTCATATGAAAATGCTAAGATATTATCGTCTAAAAAACCTTACCCTTTAGTGCTGATTAGTCATGGATATGGTACTGGTCGGATGATGCATACTGCTCAAGCAGAGAATTTAGCCAGTCACGGATTTATCGTTGTGGCGATCGATCATACATACAGTACAACAGCGACGGTATTTCCTGATGGAAGAATCACAGGATTAACAACTGATCTGGACGGTTCACCAGAAAAAAGCAAAAAGTTGGGGGGAATTTGGACGAAAGACACCGAATTTATTATTTCTCAAATGAAAAAAATGAATAATACTGTTTTCAATGGAAAAATCGATCTCAATCATATCGGCATCATGGGGCATTCCTTTGGAGGCGCGACCGCTTTCAATGCGGCCTATACAAATCCAAAGATTAAAGCTGGAATCAATATGGACGGTTCACTCTATAACTTAGATAAAAAACATGCTATCTCAAAGCCGTTTCTGTTTATCGAGTCAGATGATTTTATTAAAACCAAAAAGAAAGTTGAGAAAAATTCTATTTCTGATAAAGAAATAAAAGATTCAGGTTTAACAAGAGAGGAATTTATGATGATGATGGAAACAAGAAAAAAAGAATTTCATATCATTGATCAAGCATCCTTGATTCACATCGATGGTACAGAGCACTTTAATTTTACCGATTTCCAACTTTTTTCAAATATTTTAAATCAATTGGGCATGACGGGTGAAATTGATCATAAACGGTCTGCATTTATCGTAAATCAGTATGTGTTAGACTTTTTTAACAAGCATTTAAAAGGAGTCGGCGGTGATTTAATTAGCAAACCGAATCCGGATTATCCAGAAGTGAAATTTCCGAATAAATGAATTGTTACAAATGGGCGGTCTGTGACCAGATCGTCTTTTTTTCCCTTGAATCTTATTAGACGTTGTTAGGAAAGATAGCTTAAATGCAGAATAAATCAGTTGCTTCAGAAGTAAGTTGGCCAACGACCAGAAGAAAGGATGAATAGTATCCTGAAGAAGGCGAAGAGGGCATATATGAATATAGTCGATAATAAAAGTAAGTATATGATTTAGAACTTGGAGTAAAAGAAGATTTACCACTCTTGCTACTGCCAATGACTTCACCTGCTGGTAAAAGAATTAGACTCAAAAACAACTCCACTGCCTTCTGAGATGACAATGTGCTTGTAGTTATTAAATTAAATACACTCAGGTCTTTTGGCAGGCATACCGATCCTAAATTAAAAACCCCAATACCTTGATCGTATTAGGGTTTCAAATATGTATGGAGACGGTGGGAGTCGAACCCACGTCCAGAAACGTCGATTGCTTCAGCGTCTACGAGCGTAGCCTGCATATTTTGATTCGCTCATCTTCGTGCCTGCGGGCGGGCCTTCGGAGAGCTAGTCTGAAAAGTCTCTTCTTGCACACTCAGACGGGAGTGCAAACGTAGCCTACTTAGTTATGGGCTCTGTACCGGCACATAGGCGATGCGGGCAAGAGCTCGCTGCACTTATTAGGCAGCTAATGCTAAGTTCTGGTTATTAGATTTGCCAGTTATATTTAGGTGCGTTTTTACGAGATCGCCTCTCGGCTCGCAACTCAAGCTCGATCCATCCCTGTCGAATCCGTAACGTCCCCTTAGAAAGGAATACGGAAACTGGCTATATGACTATTATAACAAGATCACATCGATATTCAAATGGTAATTTTTGTGATCACGTCTTTATAGAATAACATACGATCAGGCTTTAAATCAATCCTTTTTGACGATCGCGAAATGCTTTTTCAATTTCACGTTTTGCGTCTTTACGTTTTAAATCTTCGCGTTTATCATATTTCTTTTTGCCTTTTCCAAGACCTAAGAGGACTTTGGCAAAACCGTTCTTTAAATAAAGTTTTAGTGGAACGAGCGAATATCCTTGTTCTTTGGTCAGACCGATCAATTTGTTAATCTGCTTTCTTTGCATCAATAGCTTTCTCGTCCGCAAAGGATCATGATTATAACGATTCCCTTGTTCATACGGGCTGACATGCATATTATGGAGGAACACTTCTCCCCTCTCAATTTTAGCGAACGAATCTTTTAAATTCACCCGTCCCGCACGAATTGATTTGATTTCAGTACCTTGGAGAACAATGCCTGTTTCATATGTTTCTTCTATAAAGTAATCGTGACGGGCTTTTTTATTTTGGGAAATAACCTTCCCTTCTCCCTTTGGCATTTGACGACCTCCTCTCGCCTTCGAAAAGGCGGCGAATACGTCTTATTCTACCAAATCTTTATCGCTCTTACAATTCGCAGCCTTTTCTATTACTTCTTTTTCTTTCTTTTTTGTTTCGGGGCATTTTGAAAACCGCGTTTTTTCTTGCCATTTTTCTTTTTTGGTCTTGTAAACCATTCACCTTTATCTTCTGAAGAAACAGGCTTTTTTTGTTTGACTTCAGTTTTTGGAGGTCGACGGCGTGATCCTTTCATGCCAACGATTTCAAAATCGATATTCCGTTCATCTTTATTAACATCAACCACTCGAACCGTAATCTCATCACCGATCCGGTAAACATTTCCGGTTCTCTCACCGATCATAGCATAATGCTGTTCATCAAAACGATAAAAATCATCTGTCATAAAGCTGACATGGACAAGCCCTTCAATCGTATTCGGAAGTTCAACAAACATACCAAAGTTTGTCACTGAACTGATCATCCCATCAAATTCTTCACCGATCTTATCCATCATATATTCCGCTTTTTTCAGATCATCTGTTTCCCGTTCCGCATCTACTGCATTGCGCTCCATGTTAGACGTATGCTCTGCAATATCCGGTAAAAGATTGGACCACTTCTCTCTCGTCACTTCATCTGTCTTCCCTTTAATTAAATACGTTCTGATCAACCTGTGAACAATCAAATCGGGATAACGGCGAATCGGTGATGTAAAATGAGTGTAAAACTCAGTTGATAAGCCGAAATGACCAATGCTTTGCGGATCATATTTCGCCTGTTTCATCGATCTCAGCATGACCGTTGAAATAACAGCTTCTTCTGGACGGTCCCTGACCGCATCAAGAACATTTTGCAATGCTTTTGGATGAATATTTCCCGCAGTGCCTTTGACGACATAGCCAAATGTTGTGACAAACTCTAAAAACCGTTGCAGTTTTTCTTGATCAGGCTCTTCATGAATCCGATAAATAAACGGAACATTCATCCAATGAAAGTGTTCAGCAACCGTTTCATTTGCAACAAGCATAAACTCTTCAATTAACTTTTCGGCTGTTGAACGTTCTCGAATGATAACGTCTTTTGCTGTTCCTTCCTCATCAACTAAAACTTTAGCTTCTTTAAAATCAAAATCGACCGCCCCTCGCTCCATTCGCTTTTCACGCAAAACAGACGCTAGCTCTTCCATATCTTTAAACATCGGGACAAGTGGTTCATATTTTTGTTTAAGCTCTTGATCATCTTCGACAAGAATTTTATTCACATCTGAATATGTCATCCGTTCTGTCGTTTTGATGACACTTTGGAAAATCTCATGCTCTATGACTTGTCCCTGGCTATTGATTACCATTTCACAAGACATGGTCAGCCGATCAACCTTCGGATTCAGAGAACAAATGCCATTGGACAATCTGTGCGGGATCATTGGAATCACCCGGTCAACCAAATAGACGCTAGTTCCCCTTTCAAACGCTTCTTTATCAATGGCTGAACCTTCTGTGACATACCAACTGACATCAGCAATGTGGACACCCAGTTTATATTGTCCATCGTTAAGTTTTGTGACAGTAACAGCATCATCCAAATCTTTGGCATCTGCCCCATCGATTGTGACAATCGTTTGTTCTCGCAAATCCCGTCTATCATGGAGATCTTTTTCATCGATCGTTTCCGGTGTGGCATTTGCCTGTTCCATTGCCTCAGCTGGAAATTCTCCCGGTAGACCGTGTTTATGAATAATCGAGAGAATATCAATCCCCGGGTCATTTTTATGACCGAGAATTTGAACAACTTCCCCTTCTGCACTCATTCGCCCTTCAGGATAACTCGTCAAGCGAACGACAACTTTATGCCCCTCAACAGCACCATTTTTAGCGTGCTTTGGGATAAAAATATCATTGGTTATTTTTTTATCATCAGGAATGACAAAACCGAAACTTTTCGTTTCTGTATATGTCCCAACGACCTGTTGGATATTCCGCTCAATGATCCGGATCACTGTTCCTTCTTTTTTTGTACCGCCGGTTTGTGTACTTAAACGCACAAGTACAATATCACCATTCATCGCTGTTTTCAGTTCAGATGGCGGAATAAAGATATCATCAAGTTCAGAATCTTCCGGCAGAACAAATGCGAAACCTTTCGCATGGGCGGAAACTTTTCCTTTAATCAAGTTCATTTTTTCAGGCAACCCGTAACGATTGCTTCTTGTTCTGACGACAATCCCTTTATCTTCAAGACTGACTAACGTTTTCACAAGCTCTTTATATTCTTCAGAATCAGTAATCTCAAGCATCTCTTCTAGTTCTTGAACTGTAAGAGGTTTATATGCTTCCTCCTTCATAAAGGCTAGAAGCTTATCCATAAATTCTTGCTTTTCCACTCAACAGACCTCCTTATGACTGCCAATTCAATGTTTCTAAAAACCGGTAAATATCCTCGTGTAATGTTTCCCGTTCTTGATCTAAGGTGATGGCATGTCCTGACTTCTCATACCATTTCAATTTTTTATCATCTGTTTCAACTGCATGATAAATGATGTTTGCACTATCTGGATTAATCATATCATCATGGCGAGCCTGAACCACAAATGTCGGTGTATAGATCATATCCACATGCTCTCTAACATCGGTAATCAGCTCCTGCAAAGCCTTCAAAGTATTCATCGGCTTTCCCTTGAAGTCTTCCATTTCTGCCTCTATCAATGATTGTGACTTTCCTTCAAATTTTTTATAGTTACGAGCATATTCAAGCACACCTTGATACATTGTCTCTTCACTTTTGATATACACCGGCGCACACATTGGAATAATTCCCTTTACGGGTACAGTGTAACCCAATTTTAATGAAAAAACTCCTCCCAGTGACAGACCGCATACCGCAATCTGTTTATATCCTTCAGACTTTAAGTATTCATAACCGCTAATCACATCTTTCCACCAATCTTCGGGTCCTGTATGTATGAGTTCTTCAGGGGGCACTCCATGACCTTGATACTGTGGAGCATGACAAGTATAACCCCTTTCATTTAAATACCTTCCGAGCATTCTCACATCTGCTGTGTTCCCCGTAAAGCCGTGTAAAAGAAGAACAGCTTTTTTTCCCGCTTTAAATGTGAAAGGTTGTGGTTTAACAATTTTCATCAGTCCATGATCCCCTTTTCATCTTTATGTTTCCACATTTTTTCTTAAAACAAACTTATAAAAAGAAAGTGCTAACGCTAAATCCGCAGCACAGCAAAATCAAGTAAATGCGAAAGAGGCCTGACTTTAACAATCAGACCTCATACTTCCTCGTCTTATACATCCAGATAGGCAAGCGCAATTGTTAAGAGAAAGAAAAGCACTGTCAAAACAACCGTGATCCGGTGAAGAATTAAGTCCAGCCCTCTCGCTTTCTGTTTCCCAAACAATTGTTCAGCTCCCCCAGAAATTGCACCTGATAATCCCGCACTCTTGCTCGATTGTAGCAAAACAACGATAATAAGTGTGATGCTGACAATCACTAATAAAACCATTAAAAGTGTGTGCATTTCTTCTTACACCTCCAGACAAACTGGCTGACAATAGTTTCATTTTACATGAAAAGCAAACGTATGTCACGAGGCGATTTCAGTGTTTTGTTTTTTAGTGCTTAAGCTCAGAGATTTTTATGTATGTGTTGGTTTTTTCTTGTTAATGCTTCCACCATATCTTCCAAAAGTATCTCTGCACCGCGTGGACTGAGGATGATTTTACCGCCAGCATATGTTTTATTTTGTGTTGTGATTTCACCAGTCATGATACATGCCATATTCGCGGCGTATTTGGTGAGTATAATGTTTTCACCGTCAGTATGGATCTCCAGTGGGTCTTTCTCATTGATATTCAGTATTTTTCGCATTTCAACCGGTAGAACCACTCTGCCAAGCTCATCAATTCTGCGAACGATTCCTGTATTTTTCACTTTGAAACCCTCCTTTTATTGACTTTTGTCAACATCTTTATAGTAAAAGAGATCTTCAAATTTTTTATCAAAGTAGAGAATCATTTTACCGATAACAAGTTGTCCAGGCCTCCTTTCACCATTTAAAACTCTGCTCAATGTCGCCGGTGATACACCGATTTCGAGAGCAAGCTGGTTTAAGGAAAGATTGTGTTCGACCATATACTGAAGGACAAAATCTCTTTTGATATGAATCTTTTTAACCAAATTCCTTCTCACCTTTCCATTCATATAATTCTTTTTTTCTACCTATGAACATATATGATTCGTTAACTTTTGTCAACACTTTTTACATCCAGATGTTTCCTGTAGTCAACGTTCGTAATAAAATATTGTTTAGTAATAGATTGCGAGGTTTTAATCATGACAAAATTCGGAAATCATTTGAGACAATTGCGAGAGCGGAAAAAGTTAACTGTGAATCAGCTTGCCATGTATTCTGGTGTCAGTTCTGCAGGCATTTCAAGAATTGAAAATGGGAAGCGCGGGGTACCGAAGCCAGCAACGATCCGTAAGCTTGCTGACGCTTTAAAAATTCCGTATGAGGAATTGATGGCCTCAGCAGGTTACATTAGCGCATCCACAATAAAGGAATCAAACAGCAGCTATGATTCCATTTATGACATTGCTTCTCAACATGGCTTAAAAGACCTAGCCTTGTTTGAAAGTGAAAAATGGAAGATACTTACTAAAGAGGATATTGAAATCTTGGACAAATATTTTAATTTTTTGGTGCAAGAAGCAAGTAAACGAAACAGAGACTCCTAATCGAACATTCCGCCAGTGAACGATCAAGACTTATGTTTCGATTAGGAGGCACCTTTCAAACAGAAGACGACGACTAACAGCGGTTTCTCATATATCAATTGATCCTAAAGAACTGTTATTTGATCCAATCACCTGAGCATAAGGTTATGGAAACTTCTAAATCGTTCTACAAGACTCACCCTATTTTTTTCTTGCTGAATACTATTGAAACAATAGCAGTTGTCAAGATATTACGGCTAAGTTATATGAGTACTTCTCAACAAACGTTTTTTGTGTATTTAAATAGGGCCTGATTTGATCAAAACCAAAAGAATAGGCGATTCATCACACCACCTATCGCAGCGGGCAATTTTTCGCCGATTAAGTTCAAATGAAATCACTTATCTGGTTGCTATTTTACTCCTTTCATTAACTTTTGTCAATATTTTTCCCTTCTTACTATTTCCTTTAGTCAATATTTATATTAAAATGTGAATAGAGAAGATTGTGAGGTGAAGGAAATGACTGTGTTTGGGAAAAAGCTCAAACAACTGCGAGAACAAAAAAGACTATCGATTAATCAGCTTGCCCTGTCTGCAGATGTGAGTGCTGCAACGATCTCTAGAATTGAAAATGGTCATCGTGGCGTCCCAAAGCCAGCGACGATTAGAAAATTGGCAGACGCCCTAAACATATCCTATGAACAGTTAATGGAGATCGCTGGCTATATGACTATAGATAAAATTCATGAACCATCTGAACGATATCAAACAATGAATGACATTGTTGCAAAATATGATACAGAAAATTTGTGGTTGTTTGATCCAAGCAAATGGGAGTTATTGTCTAACAACGACATTTTGAATTTGGAGCAGTATTTCAAATTTTTGGTGAGTGAAGCGGAGAAACGTTAAAAAGCCGAATTTCTTTTGAGAGATATTCGGCTTTTTAAGGAATTACTGTCGACACTTCTTAAGAAAAAACTTCTATAACCGATCCCCGTCGTTCCTTGATCATAGTCACTCTTAAATATGGAGCGGTTCTTTGCCACAGCTTCACCCAATCTAGCCCATTCAGATAAATCTATGACTTTCTATTCCAAATTAGATCTGTCTTTGTTTAACAAATAGTTTCCAACTACATAAAAATATCATGAGTGTTAGTGCTATCTCACATACAACACTTATCCATAAAACTCGATTATATAAGAGAAATCCCACTATTTCTGTTGTCATTCCTCTCAATTGCCCAATTGACATACTTACAGCAATAACGGTAGCTGTCCCCATCCACAACACAATCCCTTTTTTACACCAGAAAGCAGAAAACAATAAAAATAAAAAAGAGATAACCAGTAAGTAGGCAGAAAATTGATAAAGAAACATACCTGAAACTCCAAATTGATTCCAATCAAAAATATCAATTAGATTAAAATAATCCTTATATTCAATCAAAACATGTTTCTCAAAAAAATACCAAACAATATTAAAAATAGAATAGATACATGTTGATACAATAAATAAATACACGATTCCTAAAAAATATGATTTTCGGGAAGCTCCTAAATAAAGGACATACTTAAAAACAAATAACGGTAAAAAAATAGGTATGATAAAAAGAAATGCTGTAAAGACATTAGCATGCGACACTTCTATATGATTGTTTATTCCTGCTGCTGCAAGAATGATATTAATAAAAAAATGAATAAACTCCAATGCTAAAAAAATATATAAATAAGGTTTGATAAATGTAAAACTTCCTTTACATACACTTCGTATCGGGTTCACGATCGTTTCCCCTTTCAAGTAGTCGAGTTACAAGTTTTTGTATAGACAAATTTTCAACTGATATATTTAATTTCTCCAATAAGTCAGCATCTTTCGTATTAAAATCGTGAATGACTTCTACCACTTTAGAATGGCCAATATCTTCACTATACAAGACAGATTTGCCTTCAATAAACAAATCAATGTTTTCTTTTTTTCCACACAATAAAACCATTTTACTTCTAAGATTTTCTATGTCTTCTTCAACAAGAATCTCGCCCGAATGAATGACATAGATCTTTTCAAGTACTTTTGATATTTCATCTACTAAATGTGTTGAAATAATCATAGTCCGAGGAAATTCAGTGTATTCTTTTAATAAACAATCATAAAATTTTTCTCTTGTAACAGAATCTAATCCAAGGTCTGGTTCATCAAATATTGTGATAGGTGCTCTACTTGAAAGACCGATGATGATCCCTAAAATAGTTTCCATTCCTCTTGAAAGTTTTCGACACTTCCAATTCGGATGGATATCGAATTCATCCAGTAAGTCATAGACAACTGTCCAACTCCAGTTTTTATGAAAACCAGCAGAGGTCTTTAATATGTCTAATACAGAGCTATTCCATAAAAATTTGCTTCGATCTCTTACATAACAAATATCAGAGGAACTTTCTCCCTTTTGTTGGAGGACTCCATTTACATAGATATCCCCACTATCATGAAACGTAAGCCCGCTTATCATGTTCAAAATCGTTGTTTTTCCAGATCCATTTTTTCCAATTAATCCGTAGATGGTGTTTTTTTGAAACTTTAAATTGATGTTGCGAATGACGAGATGGTTTTTAAAATATTTCTTTATGTTATGACAAACCAATACTTCTTCCAATTAATCCCTCTCACTTTCTCTTTTAATGAATGAGATGATATCTTCATTAGACAGTTCTAACTTTTGAGCCTCTTTTAATAATTTCACAATAAAACTTTCATAAAATTCTTTTCTCCTTTTTTCTAGAATTTGCGCTCTTGCTCCAGTTTGAACAAACATTCCGATTCCTCTTTTTTTATAAAGAATTCCTTCATCGACAAGTACATTAATACCCTTCACAGCAGTTGCGGGATTTACTTGAAAAGCTTTTGATATCTGGGTGGTCGAAATGATTTGCTCGCCTTCTTGATAAACATGAGTCAAGATATCATCTTCAATAATTTTAGATATTTGTTCATAAATAGGCTGTTTATCATTTAAATTTGGCATTCTCACCGCCCCTTATATCCATTGTAATAATACTTTTATGGTTAATTACTTGTGTAACTAACCGTATAACATAAATAAACTAATGTCAACTTTGTTCTTTACTAAAAATTTAAATTTCGCTTAAGTTCAATACTTTGTGATTTTTCAAAAAACTAAAATCTATTTTACTTTCAATATCAGTTTCATTTATAATAGATTCTTGATGTATTACTTTAAAGGAGACTCTATATTATGACATGTTCAAAGTGTGGTCACCAAACAGGTGGCGGAAAATTTTGTGAGAATTGTGGAACAAGCCTACTAGAAGCTGGGGACAGTAGCAATTCTTCAATGGAAAATAAACAAGCTGGGGACAGCAGCAATTCTTCAATGGAAAATAAACAAGCTGGGGACAGCAGCAATTCTTCAATGGAAAATAAACAAGCTGGGGACAGCAGCAATTCTTCAATGGAAAATAAACAAACTGAGGTGCAAAAGCATTTAAAAACAACTCAAAAAGCTTTGTCTGCCTATTTTTCATTTTTTATGAGAGTATTAAAGCGACCATATGAAGAATTTAAACATGCAGGCGAGCAACAAGTACTGTATAGTCTGATAACAATGGCACTATTTGTTTTAGTTATTCCATTGATATTTTATTTTGCTCTAACGGCTCGGTTCAGTGAATTGGTAGAATTTACCAATGTAGTTACACCTTCATTTTTTGATATTATGATGAGATCTGCTATCACGATCGCTATTTATATTTTCTTAATATTTATCTTTACATACGCGGGTTTACGAATTCAAAAAATTCAAGCCTCGTTTAAGGCAGTTCTAGGGCGTTTCGGAACTCTGGTCATTCCTTTCTTACCACCACTACTGATTGCTTTGATTGCATCTATGGCTAAAAGCGATCTATTTGATATATTTTTATACTTTAGTGTTGGCGCTATCGCGTTTGTGATTCCACCAGCAGTATTATACATTTATCGTGAAAAAGTTAAAGGTGCTGTCGATTTTATATACGCAATACTTATCGTTTACTTGCTGTCATTTATTTCTTACGAGGTGTTTGATTACGTAATTAGAAAATACATTGTAAATATAGTGACATCTGCAATCGATTCACTATATTAGAAGAAAAGCCTTTTTCCAAATGGGGAAAAAGGCTTTTTATGCATTTTTATTTTTTTGTCGTAATCTTTAGAGTTGATTTCACTTTTGAAATCAGACGGTCTAGCTCTTCTTGTGTCTTGGCGTATAATATAATATTACCATGTCTGTTTGTAGAATCAGTCGGTGTTTGAAGTACATCCCCTTCTTTAACCGGTAGCTGAAAGTTCTCGATATTTGTCATCTGTTTGAGTTCCTCCACACCATCGATTTGTGTCACTTTTCCTTCGGGGAAAAAGAAAAACTGGTTGGATGCCATAAATTGATAGTTTATCTTTTCTTGATATAGATCGATTTTATACAAATCATAGAGAAACAAAGCATAAAACATACTTGTTCCAGTTGCAATCCGTACGAGGTCAGTAATCCCGTCTCCGCCTGGTCTGACATGTGTTTCAACGATTTTAGGTCCCGATTTCGTCAAGATGACTTCCGTATGGGACAAGCCGGTTTCAAATTCAACAATATTTAGTACTGACTGGACAATCTCAACAATTTTAGCTTGTTGATCTGGAACATATGGGACGATGTGAGCTGTTTCAATAAAATGCGGACTGCCTGTTGTATACTTTTCTGTCATAGCGATTATTTTATGTTTCCCTGCAAAGCTGACCGCTTCTACACTGATTTCTTTTCCTTCCAAAAATTCTTCGCAAATATAGACATCCTCACCAGTGAACTGCTGTCGTACCGCCTCTAAATCTTGTTTGGAAGTGATTTTTGAGACATTCATGCTAGCGGCTCCACTTACAGGTTTGATAATAAATGGATAGTTTGAATGTTCAGCTGCTTTCAGCAGTTCTTCAAAAGAAGTGACCGTATCAAAAAAGACGTAGTGCTGATCATGCTGATTCAATATGTTTCGCATCGTTTGTTTATTTGTTGCCTTCTCAACTGCGCTCAATCCGACCCCTTCAATATTCAGTGAAGCCGACAAAAACGATGCCAGTTTCACAGAATATTCACCAAATCCGTAAATTCGGAAGAGTGGTGTTTGCTCATGAATACTTTTTGTATAATGAAGAGATTTAGCATAATTCGTCCAATCAAATACAAACACTTCATCAGCCAGCTCTGCTATTCGATCTGTCATTTGATTTTTAGTCATATAGACAATAATCGATTGGTAGCCGGCTTTACGCGCATCTTCTATGACATTAATTCTCGGACTTATGAACAGTGCTGTTCTCATAAACTTCCCCCACATTTGTTTGTTTTGTCATTTTTTTCATAGGCCATATTAATGCTATGCCTAGTGCTGCGATACTTACATAAATGAACCATAACCAGTGAATTCCATTGGCCACTCCCCAGTCATATCCATATCCGCCTAGAATACTTCCTAAACCGCCTCCGATCATAAAGCTGAACACAACAAAACCGAGATAGCTTCCTAACAGGTTCTGTGGTGCCAGCAATGATGCTATATTATCAATCATCGGCGGTATTAATATTTCCCCTAGAGTTAATAGAAAAGTAAAGATCATGAGCATATACAGCTCATTTGCTAGGGTGAGAGAGGTAAAGGCAAGCGCCATAAAAAACATACCTAACATTAAAACTTGATATTCCTTAAATTTATTTTGGAAAAATACCATAATAGGATATTGTAAAAAAATCATCAGTACGCCATTAAAAGAAAAAATCAGGCTGACATATTCAGGTTGACCAAGAAAGTCTTTTGTGTACAGTGGAATACTCAAATTAAATTGCATGTACAAAAAATAAAACAAGCTAACAGCAAACGTTAAATAGACAATCTGTTTGTCACGAAAAATGTTTAACACATTTGTAAAAGAAACACTGGCTTGCGTTTTTTCCTTCAGCTGAACACCCATTGTTTTTTTCATGATGATTAAGACCATGAGATGAGAAACAGCGGCAAAAATAAAAATGATTTGAATATTTAACAGATAAAGCATACCGCCAATTAAAGGTCCAAGCGCCCCGCCAAAATTGACAGCAGTATTTCGCAAAGCAAAAACAGCACTTCTAATTGATTCGTTTCCAAAAGCCAACACCACTTTTAATGAGGGGGTGATAAGTGCTCCGCCAAAGCCAACTAAGATTGTCGAAAAGATAATGAGCGGTTTGTTAAAGGAAAAAATGAACAGCCCGTATCCCAGACTTCTGATCACAAGTCCGATCATACAGATCATTTTTGTACCGAAACGATCGCCTAAAAATCCGCCAAAAAACGTAAAGCCCTGCTGACTGAAAGAAAACAGCAACAGGACATATCCAATAAAAGCTGTTGAATAGCCTAAATCAGATAAATAAATCGAAATGTAAGGCATAAACATAAACGTACCTAAACTGCTAATGATAATACCAAGTAAAGCGGTTTTCGATAATGAGGTCATCTGTTTGTATGTGTGAATGAGCGATTTCAATGATGCTCACTGCTCCCGGCTGACCATTTGAACTGGCTTCTCATCCAAGCATCCAGTTTATTCAGCCTATACTGTAAAACCTGTTCATTATCACCTTCAATCATAAATCCTGCCGCTTTATCTATACTTCTGCGCGGATTGGTAAAGTCCGCTCCCAGTTCACTTTTGTCATAAATCTTGACCCAGTCAAAAGGAACTTTCTCAGGTCTATCAAGCAGTTTTCCCTGATAAGGTGGTATGAGTAAGAAGCCGTGTAAAAGGGTTTCAGCTTTCAACTCTCCTCTCATATTCAAACCACACTGACTTCTAAGCCATTCGGTTTTGAGATTGATCCCGTAGGTTGCTTCTACAGCTTGAAGAATGTAACCTCCTCCATATCTTGAAGCAATTTCGCAAAATACGAGTTCCCCGCTGTCATGTTCTCTGAATACTTCGCCATGATAAACGACATGTTCTGGACAATCAAAAGAGGTCAACAGCTTTTGAAAAAACGAGTAAACTTCTTGAAACTCACCGCTTTTTTGAGAAAGCTGATAGCTTCCTAAACTTGCATTTGTTTTAAATGCCATACATCCATTCCAATATTTCGAGATGCTAATCAACACTTCCTTGCCATCTACGTACAATCCATCAATATGGTACATCTCACCATCAATAAACGTTTCAACTTCATATGAATATTTTAATTTTTGTCTTGAAAATTCTTTAATATCATTTTCATTCCGAATGACAAAAATATCTCTTGAAGCCCCTTGGTCAACAGGTTTCACAATGAGTGGATAACCGTGCTCATCCGCAAATTCATAAACATCAAAAATCGATTGAACCTCTTGAAACAAAGGAGTGCGAACAGATTGTCTCGCATGCTCTTTCATGATTGTTTTATGGCGAAAAGATAACGAACTCTGTTCAGTTTGTCCAGGAATTCCGAAGCGATCCCTCATTCTTCCGGCTCTGACCATGTCATACTCATCATGGGCAATCAGCGAATCAAATTGATAATACTTTGTTAACTCTCTGATCCGGCTTTCAGCGCATTCATTTTCACTGATCGATTCAATTTCTTCATAGTATTGAAATTTGTGATTGTTGTTTAACTTTGGTGTTGTCAATACAACCATTTCGCTTAATTTCTCTGGAACGATTTCTTCTAAATTTAAATGTTGATCATATGAATTCAAAACCAAAATTGACATTTCTTCACCCCATCAAATTTCCCTTTCTTTCTATTATATGACATGTTTTGTTTTTTTCATTTCTTTTATCATCATTTTGGCAATTGCTTTTTCATTTACATCAGTTGCTTCAGGCATAAACTGTCGCAAATTGAAATTCGGGCATGTGTTAACTTCCAATACTTTATATCCTTCTGAAGGATCTTCTAAAATATCAATTCCGGCAATTCTCGCCCCCATCGCTTTTGCCGCCCTTTCTGCCAACTGCGCTAGTTCGGGATCGATATTGTGAATAAGAACCGGTTTACCTCCTCTAACAACATTTGTCACCCACTCTCCTTCAGGTGTATATTTGTAAAACGCAGAAGTTGTTTGGAAATCGATGCATATCACTCGAATATCCCTGTCAGGTTTTTCTGTATAGGGCTGTGCATAATAATGTTCATTGTACTGCGCAAATGTTCTTGCCAAATCTTTTAAGAGTCCGGGTGAATCTACTTTAATGACAGCCTGTCCCCCTGCACTGACAATTTGTTTATGAACGAGCGGAAAAGAAAGTTTGTCTGTCCAATGCCCTACATCTCTTTCAGAGAATCCGCTGATCACCGGAAAGTGGGGAATATCTTCTCG
Organism: Bacillus sp. WMMC1349; assembly: GCF_013155385.1. GTDB lineage: Bacteria > Bacillota > Bacilli > Bacillales > Bacillaceae > Bacillus. The sequence continues at coordinate 3,175,587 of NZ_JABJUQ010000007.1, forward strand.
ATGAAGCGCTTCAGAGTTTAAATATTTATTTTGTCCGCAAAAAAGTGTTTCAGCCGTATTAATCACTGGGATACCACTTCTTTCAAATGCATACAGCAAATTCATACCCATTTTTAAAATATCTTCAAATACCCAGCCCAATACGAGAGCCGGTTTGATTTCTTGTTGTCCAATGAAAAAGCGATTTTCTTTTTCTTGAAAAATAGATGTGATTTCTTTAGGATTTGCCCTTACTGTTTCGACACCATATTCTTTTAAAGCAACAGCTAAAGCCTCATGATCCTTATCATCTTCTTCATTACCTAGAATAAGTACAAACTGATCTAATAATGTAGTTGACATCGAAATCTCTCCTTTTCTAGTAAACGTTTACAGCTTTTCCGAACGAGAAATCCCACTTCTGTACATGCGCGGTGAGAGTTCGTCCAGACAAGGAGGGGGTAGCTTCTACCACCTTAAACGTACTCTTTTATATGGTCAATACTGCCGCGTTCAAAAAGCAGCTGTTTACTTGGGGATTCAAGCGTATCGATTAAATACGGCTTATAATTAGCGACTTTTCTGGGCTGTTGGGAATATACTGTCAGTTGCTTCACTTCTTTCAGCAACGTTTCCGGGTCAGCTTTTAGGTTCAAGTGTTGAGAGTTCATCCAATCATCATTGTAAATTGTGTTTAAATAACGTTCCCCACTGTCAGATGCAAGACAGAGCACATTCTTCATTTCTTCAGTCTCTGCAACCTTTAATGCAGCAACAAGTGATGCACCGGTACTGCCGCCGACCAAAATACCTTCATGTTTTGCCAATGTCCGGCAAGCAATAAAAGCAGACTCATCAGGAACTTTATATATTTCATCAATTAAATTAATATTTTCAATGTTTGTGGGTGTCCAGCTCAGCCCCATCCCTGGTAATAAATAACCATGTTCATCACCACTGAAAATCGATGATCCGATGGCATCAACCACAACAATTTTCGTCTGGGGATAGTGTTCCTTGAAGTAGCGTGAAATTCCACCAGTCTGTCCACCTGTTGAAACAGCAAGAACGATTGCATCCAGACCGTCAGGGAATTGGCCAGCAATTTCCGGGGCCGTGATATGGTAATGGGCATCCGCATTGGTCGGATTGAAGCATTGGTCAGGACGAAATGAATTTGGAATTTCTCGGTGCAACTCATTCGCCAATTTGATCCGAGTTTTATGATATGAACCACTATCATCTTTTTCTTGAACAACGATGACCTCTGCTCCATATGCTTTTAACATATTCAGATTAGCCTGTGTCGTTTTCGGATCGACTAAAATCAGCACGTGATATCCTTTGGCAGCTCCAATCATCGCAAGGGATATTCCAAAATTGCCTGAAGATGACTCAATGATCGTGTCTCCGGGTTTCAACTTTCCCATTTTTTCAGCCTGTTCAATCATATAAAGTGCAGGACGGTCTTTAATACTGCCAGCAGGATTTCCTCTTTCAATTTTGAGATGTAGATTTGCATGCTTTCCACTAATATTCTGCAGTGTAATACAAGGTGTATTTCCCACTAAATCTGTAACATGTGCCATTTTTAAGCCTCCGTTTCTTATTGAAATCCAGATCAAATAGCTCGTTAAATGATTGAACACATGCTTCTTTTCTTCAAGAAACCACTCCTTTCAGCAATTTATTCAATTATATAACATTTTTCTTTTAAAAAAGACCAACCTTGTCAATTTTGAACATAATTTCCTAGTAAAATTATATATACCACATAAACCCTCTCGGGGGGTTTATTATCCAGTTAATATATTACAATTGGCGACGATAATTATCTTAACAAGTGTTAAGGAGGATTAAAATTGAAGATTATGTCTTATAAAAACTGGCCTATACTTTGGAAAATCATGATTTTAATTCCTATTATTATAGTTCTATTAGCTACAATGATGGTGATTAACTATAAAGATTCATCCGAACAATTGAATACTATGATTACAAAGCAGATGCAAGAAACACTTTCTAAAACAATCGAGCAGATTGATACAAACCTTACAACACATGAGCGAAATCTTACAGCAGTCAAAGCAATGGCAGAGGCAAAAAAAACACCGTTAAGCCGAAAAGAGTATAGTCAATTCTTTCAAAATATGCTACCTGCCAATAAACAAACTTATGGGATAGGTATTTGGTATGAACCTTACACATATAACAAGAAAGAAAAGTTTGTTGCCCCTTATGTATATAAAGATGGTGACCAGCTCGTTTTTACACGAGATTATGAAAAGGCTTCCTATGATTATTTCAGCCAGGATTGGTATAAAAATTCGATCAATATAGATCAAACCGTTTGGTCAGCCCCATATTATGATGAAACATTGAAACAAACTTTCATTACGACATCTTTATCATTTAAAGATCCTAAAGGAAATACTAGCGGTGTTGTGACAAGTGACTTTGTTTTAGAATCCATTCAGGAACTAGTCTTAGACATTAAAGTTCAACAAACTGGCTATGCAGTTTTAGTAGATGAAAACGGAACATATTTATCAAATCCTGATAAAGAGAAAAGATTAAAAGAAACGATTTCATCAGACCTTGTCACATCTGAACAATGGGAAAAAATGAAGAATGGACAACAAGAAAAGATACAGACTGACATTGATGGAAAGACATTTGAACTATATTACGACAAACTGCCAAAAACTAATTGGAAACTCGTTCTCATCGCTCCGTATGATGAGCTTTACAGTTCACTTCATTCATTGATCAAACAGCTTATTGTGCTTAGTCTAGTTGCCATTGTTGTGATAATCGCTGTAATATTCTTTTTGGGAAGAAAGGTATCAAAAGATACAAAAGTGATCAACGGCTATTTGAAACACTTATCAACAGGTGATTTGACGCATCGTGCAGAGGTAAATTCAAAAGATGAATTCGGTCAAATGGCAGAATATTATAATCAATCTGCAACTGCATTGCAAACGATGATGACTGACGTTGCTTCAAGCTCAGAAACAGTTGCTTCAACAGCAGAAGAGTTGTCCGCTAGCTCTGAAGAAATTTCTTCAGCAATTCACGAAACAGCAAATGCAATGCAAGAGGTGGCAAATGATGCTGGCTCGCAAAGATCACTTTCACTGGAAATGTCAACAACAAGTGAAACACTGCTAAATGAAATGAGCAAAATGTCTGATGCAATTATTCAAGTAAGCAAAAAAGCCGCTCACTCAACAGAGCTTGCAAATGAAGGTAGTGCAACAGTTAAAGAAGTTGTTCAAGATATATCTAACTTGCATACGAAAATTACTGAAACAGCAGAAAAAATTCAATTGCTTGAACAAAAATCAGCTGACATTAACCAAATGGCCAGCTTGATCTCAAGTATTTCTGAACAAACGAATTTGCTCGCCTTAAACGCAGCAATTGAAGCTGCCAGAGCAGGTGAATCTGGAAAAGGTTTCGCCGTCGTTGCCGAGGAAGTGCGTAAACTAGCAGAAGAAACAAAAATGGCTTCCACAGAAATTACAACTACCATCCAGTCGATCAAGGATGAGATATCCGACTCAGTGGACTCGATGAAAGAAAGCCAGCAAGCAGCACATACTGGTATTGCTAAAGTTAGACAAACAGGTGAATCATTTACAAGTATTTATCAGTCGATTCATGATGTGACAGCTAATATACAGAATGTGACAAATGACATTCAAAAAGTCTCGCTCAATACAAAACAGATGCGTGATATCGCTCAACAGGTGGAAGACTTCTCGACCAAAACAAGTGAGCGGATCAATCACTCATCAGCATTATCAGAAGAACAATCATCAATTACAACAGAAATCGCCAAAGCATCTGAAGACTTGGCCTACATGGCACAAAATCTTCAAGAAAAAATCACACAGTTTAACGTGTAATTTAAACAAACACTCGCTTTTCAACAAAAAAAGTGAGTGTTTTTCTGTTTATAAATAATGAATGGTTTTAAAAAAGCTTCCATTCAGATCGATATGATTATTATCATCACTTACGATTTGGGCTTATCTATTAGCCGTTATAGTTATTTCACTATTTACAGAGTGAAAGCAACCGTTGTAAAACCGATCAAAAATTGGAGAATGGAATTCATCAGACCAGCGAATTCGAGCGGATAATGAATGAATAAAAGATAAAAATCCCTGATCTTGAAGAATCAATACCAGAACAACCAATAGAGAAAATGGTTTTACGAAAGCGGGTTACATAAGAAGATCTTAAATCTAATTAAAGCATCAAAATACGCACAAGTTTTTTGTCAATCATAATAATCAGCATACAAATTCGTGCTAAAAAAGAAGAGGAACGGGATCATATACAATATAAAAAAAGAGGATGGTGGATACGTATGACAGAATCGAACCTCTTCAATAACTTAAAAAACAGCTAATCTTTAGTTTTAGAGAATTTTGTTGAATAACCAGCTGCCAATAAAAAAAGAATTGCGAGAATATAGGCTACTATCCCTTGATTAAAAATAAAAATGGCAATTAAATGAGATGCTATTGCTAAAATGAGAAAGAGAAAGGTATAGATATTGAAAAGCATTAGAAAACCTCTCCTTTTATTGAGTGTATTTACCATTTTAACATCTGTGTCAACATAAAAAAAAGCTTGACTGCCATTATGCAGCCAAGCTTTTTCTTATATTACTTGCTCAAGTTGTAGAAAGAGTTGATTCCGTTGAATTGAGCAGTTTCTCCCAATTGATCTTCGATGCGAAGTAATTGGTTGTATTTTGCCACACGGTCTGTACGTGATGGCGCACCAGTTTTGATTTGACCAGCGTTTGTTGCAACTGCGATATCAGCGATTGTGCTGTCTTCTGTTTCACCTGAACGGTGAGAGATGACTGCAGTGTAGCCTGCGCGTTTTGCCATTTCGATTGCATCGAATGTTTCAGTCAATGTACCGATATGGTGCTCTGAAAAAAGAGTATCTAAAAAGAAAAAACTTTTCTAAAAGTGGAGAACGTCTAATAGATCTTTTATCAAAGACGATAATTCAATATATCTCCCATTTGTTATATATCCCAACATTACCTACAATACAAATTAAAATTCCCATATTTATTTTTGAACGAGACTAAAATCTATATCCAATAGTTATCGTATCGTTTTTTTATCAAGAGATTTCTTTTCATGATTACTGAAAAGGAAGAAAACTACTGCGGATATTAAAGAAAACAACGGCGTAATGATAAATGGTAACTTAATGCTGTAATTGACAACTGGTGAAAAAATAAATCCACTTAATCCAACTGCCAAATACGACATTAAACTAAAAATGGAGAAGGCGCTTGTATGAAGTTTCTCTTCGATGTTTATCGCAATTATTCTTTGCAGGAATATAGTTATGAAACCAAAGGAAAAACCAAAAAATGAAGAACATAGAACAAACAAGATCAAAAAATTTGCAAACCATAATCCTGCAGATCCAAAAAACATGAGTGTAAAACAAATAAGTAGATTTATTTGTTCTGAATAAATGTATTGATTTACCTTTTGAATTATAAATTGAGAGATCACAAAAAAGAGCCAAAATAAAAGATAAAACAAACCAATACTACTGCCTTCACCTGTAAGTAGTATCGGACCATAAGCAATGGCACAGCCATAACTCAATGAACCTAAAAGATAAAAGAAACAGTATTTCCAAAAACCTCTGTCTTTTAAAAGAAATTTCACATCACTTTTATTACCAATCCCTATATCACGGCTTTCAGGGGAATGAGCAAAACAAGCGAGTATCAAAATGGTGAGACTCATAACCAAGAAAATCTGTAGCAATAGCACAAGGCTAAACTGTTTATAAATCATTTCGGCAAGTAAAGGGGCGAATGCGGAGCCTATAGCCTGTGAAATGTTGATCCAAGATAAGCTTTTTTCCACCTCTTCTTTTTTAAGTCCTAAAGCAAATATGATTAATAACGGAGGAATAATCCCCACACTAATCCCTAAAATAATCCCTACTAAAAAATAAACAAAAAGAGCATGATAGAAAAATAGCCAAAGTAAAGTACCGATTAAAAACAATAAGCATCCTAATAACAGCATTTTTTTAGATGGTTTAAGAAACATAAGAAAAATTCTCGTAAGAAAAAGAGCAACCATGAATATACCAATGACATTTCCGGACATACCACTTGCTGCTCCTGTCATAAGGATAGATAATGGTAATATTGCGGTCAATGCTCCGAATAGAAACGAGAAGAGCATATTGATCGTAAAAATTTGTTTCATAGTGCCCCACCTACTCTTTTAGTGAGATAATAATTTAATTTTCCTAATCCTGAAGGTCTGAAATTGATTAGTGCTTTGTTATGTATTAATTCACATCCTATATCCTTTTTTACATCATAAGTGGTTGATCCAAAGTAAATTTTCTTATACCTATTTTCAATTGCAAACTGAATGGTTAAATAAAAAATATTAAAATAAGCATAAGAAGGAACAGAATGAACATAATCCATTCCTACGTGTTTCAAGGTTATTTCGTTTTCGTTATGAACAACGATCAGTCCAAATGCTACCGGTTCTCCTTTATATTCAAATAATATGAATTTATAGTTAGAACACATATTTCTCAAACATCTAAAAGATTCAAAATTATAGTTTATTGGACTAGGGACTGCATTACTTTTATTTTTTGTATTTAAATATAACCTGTATATATTAACGTAGTATTCTTCAGATATTTCATTTGCTAACTGGAATTGAAACTCAATCCCATACTCCTTCATTTTTTTCATTTAGTCAAACTATTTATTCCAGCTTTTGAAGCTGAAGAATTTGCTTGTCCAATTAATGCTTTTAATGAAGAAATAGAAGAAATATCAATAATACATCCACATCATTTTTCATTACTTGTAAAGATTTTTTAACCTCCTTTTTGTAACAAATTTAAACATTTATGGTCTTGTGTGTCAACTTGTTTTTCCTGAAATAGTTGGGACTTTTATTTCATCATTAAGCTTTTCTTGAACATTCCGCCACATATTTGTCTTAGACTGCTTAGAATAAAATGGATAGTTCAGCACCTGATATTGTTACTACAAGTTCGTCTTTTGCTATAATGCATATTTGAGCCATATTAGTGAAAGTTATAAAGTAAACACGTCCTCTAGTATTCTTAAATGAAGTGATCTGAAAAGTGATCGTCGATAAACTTCATCTGATCACAGAAATCATGTAAAAATATAAAAGATGTGGTCTTTATCTAGGAACATTAATGAATAAACAAAATACGGCTAACATTGATTATTAAGTAGATATTTTAGATGGAGAGGATTTAATGTGGATCCTATATTTTTTAGGATTTGCCACGCTAAGCAGATAGTCAATTTCGTTATGATAGATCATTGAGGAAGGGCAGGTACTTTTTCTACTTTGCGAATACTATTCATGATTATTATAAATCAAGCCTGTTGACTGACACTAAAAAAGCTTGACTGCCATTATGCAGCCAAGCTTTTTCTTATATTACTTGCTCAAGTTGTAGAAAGAGTTGATTCCGTTGAATTGAGCAGTTTCTCCCAATTGATCTTCGATGCGAAGTAATTGGTTGTATTTTGCCACACGGTCTGTACGTGATGGCGCACCAGTTTTGATTTGACCAGCGTTTGTTGCAACTGCGATATCAGCGATTGTGCTGTCTTCTGTTTCACCTGAACGGTGAGAGATGACTGCAGTGTAGCCTGCGCGTTTTGCCATTTCGATTGCATCGAATGTTTCAGTCAATGTACCGATTTGGTTCACTTTGATCAGGATAGAGTTGCCAACTCCGTTTTTGATACCTTCAGCAAGCTTTTTCGTGTTTGTTACGAAAAGGTCGTCACCGACAAGCTGAACTTTTGAACCAAGACGTTCAGTTAGAAGTTTGTGACCTTCCCAGTCGTTTTCATCAAGACCATCTTCAATAGAGATGATTGGGTATTTAGAAACCATTTCTTCATACCAGTCAACCATTTCAGCAGAAGTTTTCACAACGCCTTCGCCAGAAAGGTGGTATTTACCGTCTTCTTTGTTGTAGAACTCAGAAGATGCTGCATCCATTGCTAATTTTACTTGTTCACCAGGTTTGAATCCTGCTTTTTCAATTGCTTCAACAATTGTTTGAAGAGCTTCTTCGTTTGAACCAAGGTTTGGAGCGAATCCGCCTTCATCACCTACAGCTGTGTTCATACCTTTAGAAGAAAGAACTGATTTCAAGCTGTGGAAAATTTGTGCTCCCATACGAAGCGCTTCACGGAAGTTTTCAGCTCCAACAGGCATGATCATGAATTCTTGAATGTCAACGTTGTTATCTGCATGCTCCCCACCGTTAACGATGTTCATCATTGGTACAGGAAGTGTTTTAGCGTTGAATCCTCCAAGATATTGATAAAGAGGAACTTGTAAGAAATCAGCAGCAGCGCGAGCACAAGCCATTGATACGCCAAGAATTGCGTTAGCACCTAGTTTTCCTTTGTTTTCAGTTCCATCAAGTTCGATTAACAATTTATCGATCGCTACTTGTTCAGTAACATCAAAGCCAAGAAGCTCAGGAGAAATCATTTCGTTTACATTATTAACAGCCGTTAACACACCTTTTCCAAGGTAACGATCTTTATCACCATCACGAAGCTCAACTGCTTCATATTCACCAGTAGAAGCACCGCTTGGAACAAGTGCGCGGCCGAAAGCTCCTGATTCAGTGTAAACTTCAACTTCAACGGTTGGATTACCGCGGGAATCTAATACTTCACGTGCATATACATCAACAATATGTGGCATGTTTGTTTCTCTCCTTTTAATGAACATTATTTTTGAATTAATGAAGTTCCTGTCATTTCTTTCGGTTTCGCAACTTCTAGTAAATCTAAAAGAGTTGGTGCTAAATCTCCAAGGATTCCGCCTTCTCTAAGTGTTACATTTTCTTTAGTCACGATAACCGGAACAGGATTTGTTGTATGTGCAGTATGCGGTTCTCCTTCTTCTGTAATCAGGACGTCCGCATTACCATGGTCAGCCGTAATAATCGCATATCCGCCTTTAGCAAGAATCGCATCAACGACTTCACCCAGACATTCATCAACGGCTTCAATCGCTTTGATCGTCGGCTCCACTTTACCGGAATGACCAACCATATCAGGGTTGGCAAAGTTCAAGATGATCGCGTTATGTTTTTCATCCTCAATTTCTTTTACAAGTGCGTCTTTTACTTCATAAGCACTCATTTCAGGTTTTAAGTCATATGTCGCGACCTTCGGTGAATCAATTAAAATTCGCTCTTCACCAGGGAATTTCTCTTCACGTCCGCCACTCATAAAGAATGTAACGTGCGGATATTTTTCAGTTTCAGCAATTCTAAGCTGCTTTAAGTCGTTTTGTGATAACACTTCACCGATCGTATTATCGAGATTTACCGGCTTAAATGCAACATAGCCGTCAACCGTTTCACTAAAATGAGTTAAGCAGACGAAATGAAGGTTTTTCGGATGCTTGTCACCGCGATCAAAGTCACGGAAATCTTTATTTGTGAACGTATTGGAAATTTGAATTGCACGGTCAGGTCTGAAATTATAGAAAATCACTGCATCATTGTCTTGAATAGTGGCAACAGGCTTACCATTTTCTTTTGTAATAACAGATGGGATGACGAACTCATCGTGAATTCCGTTTGCATATGAATCCTTTACAACATCAAGCGGATTTTGATAAGAAGGACCTTCTCCATATGCCATCGCACGGTACGCTTTTTCAACGCGATCCCAACGTTTGTCGCGATCCATTGAGTAGTAGCGGCCAGAAATTGTGGCAATTTCGCCTACACCGATCTCTTCAATTTGTTCTTGCAGTGCTTTAATATATTTCTCAGCTGTTTGCGGACCAACATCACGTCCGTCAAGAAAACCGTGAATATAGACATTTTGTACGCCTTCTTTTTTGGCTAGCTTTAAGAGTGCATACAAATGCTGAATATGACTGTGAACACCGCCATCAGACAACAGTCCGAAAAGGTGAAGGTTTGTGCCGTTTTCCTTCGCATGTTTCATCGCTTCAAGAAACGTTTCATTTTTCTCGAATTCACCTTCACGAATGGCTACGTTCACGCGTGTCAAACTTTGATAAACGATCCGGCCGGCACCGATGTTTAAGTGACCCACTTCTGAATTCCCCATTTGACCTTCAGGAAGACCAACCGCTTCTCCTGAAGCTGTCAACATTTGATGCGGGTATTTGTTCCAATAGCGGTCAAAGTTTGGTTTATTCGCTTGGGCAACTGCGTTTCCGACTGTTTCGTTTCTTAATCCAAACCCATCTAAAATGATGAGTGCGGCTAGTTTTTTACTCATATTGACCTGCCTCCAGTAATTGAACGAAAGACTGCGGGTCTAAGCTTGCGCCGCCAACCAAAGCACCATCGATATCAGACTGTGCCATGTACTCTTTAATGTTTGCAGGTTTTACGCTGCCACCATACTGGATTCGGACATTGTCAGCAGTAGCTTGATCGAATTCAGCAGAAACGGTTTGACGGATGTGAGCACATACTTCATTTGCATCTTGAGCTGTTGAAGATTTGCCTGTTCCGATCGCCCAGATTGGCTCATATGCGATAACTGATGCAGAAACTTGTTCTTTCGTTAAACCAGCGAGCGCTTTTTTGACTTGATCTGCTACAAGCTCGTTTGTTTTGTTTGCTTCGCGTTCTTCAAGTGTTTCACCAACACAGATGATTGGCACAATGCCATATTTGAATGCAGCATGCGCTTTTTTGTTAACTGTTTCATCTGTTTCAGCAAACATTTCGCGACGCTCAGAGTGACCGATCACACAATAGTCAACTCCAAGATCTTTCAAAGCAGCAGGACTGATTTCTCCAGTGAAGGCGCCGCTTTCCTCGAAGTGCATGTTTTGCGCGCCGACTTTCAAGTCAGTGCCCTTTACAGCTGATGTAAGCTTTTCAAGGAATAATGCTGGTGCACAGACAACAGCTTCCGCTTTATCTGCTGCAGGAATAGCAGATTTTACTTCTTCGACAAAGCTGACAGCTTCAGAAAGCAATTTATTCATCTTCCAGTTTCCAGCTATAATTGGTTTTCTCATGTGCTCCACTCCTTATGCAGTGTTTTTTGCTTATTTATCGTTTAATGCTTTGACACCTGGAAGTACTTTACCTTCCATGAATTCTAGTGAAGCTCCTCCACCTGTTGAAATATGGCTCATTTTATCAGCAAGACCAAATTTTTCAACGGCAGCCGCAGAGTCTCCTCCACCGATCACAGAGTATGTATCTGTCGCCTCTGCTAAAGCTTCAGCTACCGCTTTTGTTCCCTTAGCAAATGCATCGATTTCAAAGACACCCATCGGTCCGTTCCAAACAACAAGCTTACTGTTTTTAATGACATCTGCATATGTTTTGCTTGTTTCTGTTCCGATGTCAAGACCTTCCCAATCACTTGGAATATCACTGACTGGTACAATTTTCGTATTGGCATCAGCTGCGAATTTATCAGCAACTAAAGTATCTGTTGGCATATAGAAGTTTACACCTTTTTCTTTTGCACGCTCCATGAAAGATTTAGCCAACTCGATTTTGTCTTCTTCAAGCAAAGAGTTTCCAATTTCATGTCCTTGTGCTTTGACGAAAGTATAAGCAAGACCACCGCCGATAATGAGATTGTCTACTATATCAAGAAGACTTTCGATTACACCGATTTTGTCTTTTACTTTCGCTCCGCCGATAATTGCTGTAAATGGACGTTCAGGGTTTGACAATGCTTTACCAAGTACTTCAAGCTCTTTTTCCATCAGGAAGCCCGCTACAGCTGGAAGATGCTCAGCAATGCCTGCAGTAGAAGCATGGGCACGGTGAGCCGCTCCAAATGCATCATTCACATAAACATCCGCTAAATCAGCAAATGCTTTTGCAAGTTCAGGGTCATTTTTTTCTTCTCCCGCGTAGAAACGGACATTTTCCAAAACAAGAATGTCTCCATCTTTCATTTCGGAAATTTGCGCTTTTACAGCGTCACCATAAGCTTCATCCGCTTTTTTCACTTCTTTGCCAAGCAATTCTCCAAGACGCGCTGCAACAGGTGTTAAGCGCAGTTCTTCAGAAACTTGGCCTTTTGGACGGCCTAAGTGACTCGCAAGAAGGACTTTTGCTCCCTGCTCTGTTAAATATTGAATGGTCGGAATTGCAGCACGGATTCTTGTCTCATCTGTCACCTTACCATCTTTCATTGGCACGTTAAAGTCAACACGACAAAAAACAACACGGCCTTTTACATCAATGTCTTTTACTGATTTTTTATTCATGACTTCAGGAGATCCTCCTTTAATTGCTTTTGATGATGCTATACGTTGAAAAAAGGGAAAGGGAGTGTGTATCCCCTTCCCCTGTCCGCTTTTATTATAGCGTTTCTCTTACTTTTAGAACCAAATCTGATCCTTTTGAATTAAAGACCTTTTTTAGCAATGTATGCAGCAAGGTCAACGACACGGTGAGAATATCCGCTTTCGTTGTCATACCAAGAGATAACTTTAACCATGTTGCCTTCCATAACCATTGTAGAAAGTGCATCAATAGTTGAAGAGTTTGCATTGCCATTATAATCTTTAGAAACTAAAGGCTCTTCACTGTATCCAAGAACACCGTTCAATTCGCCTTGAGCTGCTTCTTTAAGTGCTGCATTTACTTCTTCAACAGTTGTGTTTTTGTCAAGTTCTGCAACTAAGTCAACAAGTGATACGTTTGGTGTTGGAACACGCATAGCTCCACCGTTTAATTTACCTTTAAGTTCAGGTAATACAAGAGAAACGGCTTTCGCTGCACCTGTTGTTGTTGGAATGATGCTTTCAGCTGCTGCACGTGCACGACGGTAATCTTTGTGTGGAAGATCAAGGATTTGTTGGTCGTTTGTGTAAGAGTGAACTGTTGTCATCATACCGCGTTTAATTCCGAATTTATCGTTAAGTACTTTTGCAAACGGTGCAAGACAGTTTGTTGTACAAGATGCGTTAGAGATAACTTGATGGTTTGCTGCATCATATTTATCTTCGTTAACACCCATAACGATTGTGATATCTTCTTCACTTGCAGGAGCTGAAATGATAACTTTTTTCGCACCAGCTTCTAAGTGTTTTGCTGCATCTGCACGTTTTGTGAAGAAACCAGTTGATTCAACAACGATTTCAACACCTTGTTTTCCCCAGCTTAATTTAGAAGGGTCGCGTTCAGCTGTCACTTCGATAGTGTGACCGTTAACGACAAGGTTATTACCGTCTACAGATACTTTTGCATCTAATTTTCCATGTACTGAATCATATTGTAATAGGTGAGCAAGCATTTTAGCGTCTGTTAAATCGTTAACTGCTACTACCTCAACTTCAGGATTATTTAACGCTGCACGGAATACGTTGCGTCCAATACGTCCAAAACCATTAATACCGACTTTTACTGCCATGATGATTTCCTCCTTTAAGTAAATGAAAGAATTTTTTATTTTATATTGAGGGAAGAATCTTCCCTTAATAACTGTTTTGCGGCTCCCTCGTCAGTGACAAGAACCGTGTTGCGGGGTTTTTTAAAGTAGGCTTCTATCGCTTCCGCTTTTGATGAGCCACCAGCCACTGCAATGATATTTGGGATCGAATCAAGATCCTCAAGCTGAATACCGACACTGTGCACTTTATGAACAACCTCTCCATTGCTATCAAAGTAATAGCCGAATGCCTCTGCAACAGCCTCTTTTTCTTCTATCTTCTTTAAACCTTCCTCTGGTGTATTTCTTCGTTTCGCCATAGTTGTAGCATCTCCGATACCGTGGATCACCATACTGGACGATTGAATAATTTCTAATAGTTCTTTTATGGAAGGCTCTACAATGATAGATGAATATGCTTCTTTGCTCAACTCACCCGGCACAAATAACAGTTTGTATGTACCGGAAGCTTTTTCAGCCATATGCGCACAAATCGTATTCGCCTGATTCCTGACATTTTCACCAAGTCCGCCCCTTGCAGGAACAAACAGAAATTTACGGTTTTTTGAGTCAGGCGTCATCATGTCAGCGACGGCTTCGAGAGTAGTCCCACCTGTTACAGCGACGATATTTTCCCCTTGAAACCTTTTTTTCATACATGCGACAGCTGCTCTTCCCATTTCTTTTTTAACTAATGGTGAATGATCGCTGTCTCCAGATACAATGATGACTTGTTCTAGATTTAATCTCTTTCTTAATGTATTTTCCAAAACAGTTAAACCTAAAACATCTTTCATTGTCTCTTCTAAAATCTTCAGCAGGTCAGATCCTTCTGTCGTGAGTGTCATACCAGTTGTTTTAATCTCTAAAAGATTTTGTTGTTTTAAAAACTGAACCTCCGCCCTTAAAATACGCTCGCTTATTCCAAGACTGGCGGCCAAACTTCTTCTGCCGATCGGTTCAGTCAGCCTTATGTACTGCAAAATTTCATATCTTTTTTGCATGACATCAAGAAGATCTGGCAATAATTTTTTTTGAGCCTGTATTAGTTGATTCATACTAAAACGGTCCTTCCATCTCGTAGTGGACTAATAACGTCCCACCGTGACTGAAAACGTCCCACTTCAGCCAAAAAAAATTACTCCTGCTTTCACCTATTATTGTAACAGGGGCATATTTTTTATTCAACTATTTACCCGCCCATTTTTTGAAATATTGACGATCAAGTGTACTTTTTCAGAGAACTTCTATAACTCTTTTATATCAAACAAGTCAGAATGCCCAAAGAAAGCGCTAACACAAAAAACGATGATTGCCTTATCTATTAATAGACAATCATCCTTTTATGATTTTCGTATAATTACTATAATAGTCTTCAACATGGGGATTCAATTGATGGTCTGTAACGAGTGCTGTAATGTCTCTTACATCGTAAAAGGTAAAAAATGCCTCTATTGAGAACTTTGAACTGTCTGCTAGGATATAACGATCAATTGTATGATTCAAAACAAGCTGTAATCCGTAACCTTCTTCTTCATTAGCTGTTGTGATATTTGTTCCAGAAATCCCATTCGTACCAATAAAAGCTTTCTTCACTTTAATTTCTGTTAATAACTTATTTGCAAAATATCCGTAAAAAGTTCCGGTTTTTTTACGGTAACGACCACCGGTCAGTATCACTTCAATATTAGGCATATTTTGAACGCGTTGAAAAACATTAATAGAATTTGTCACAATATTCACATGTTTCTCACCTAAATAATGAAAGATGAAATCACTAGTCGTTCCAGAACCGATAAAAACGGTATCATGATCGGAAATGAGATCAGCACAAATCTTACCGATGTGTTTTTTTAATTCAACATTGATATCTTGCTTTTGATTGTGAGATAATTCGATATAATGTGCATCTCTTTTTTTTGCTCCTCCGTGAACACGAATCAACAGCCCGTCATTTTCTAACGCCTGTAAATCTCTGCGAATTGTCATATCTGTTACAGCAAGTTGTTTTGCCAGTTCTGTAACTTCAACCGTCTGATTTTTCTCGAGCATAGCAAGAATCGCTCGGTATCTCTCTTCTTTAATCATTTAGACACCTACATTTATTAGCATTGTTAATTGCAATGTACAATAACTGGTATAGTGATGTCAACCTACTAGAGATCACATTGTAAGCGTTTTAATCAAGGTAGAGCAAAAGACTTCCCCATTCAGCAGTCTTTGTCGTCTATTTTTATTTTACAACAACAGATTCTTGTGTTCCATACTGTGACCACCATGGAGAAGCGGTTTCTTTCAAAACATGATTCAAATTCGTAATATTTTCACGACCGGAATTTCTTAACCAGTCTAGCGCTTTTTCATTGCCAAATTTCGCAAACGGTTCAACACCATTTTTCCATGTGGCACGACCGCACAATACACCATTAAATGTTGACCCTGCTTCTTTAGCAAATACAAGTGTTTTTTGAAATAACTCTGCTGAAACACCGGCACTTAAGAAAATAAATGGCAGTGTGGAAGCATCTGATTGTTCTTTAAAATAATGTTTTGCTTCTTCCTTTGTATAGACAACTTCACCATTGCTAAACCCTTCGACATAGTTCATGTTGACAGGCACTTCTACTTTTAACACATCAACGGCATAACGCGGGTTGCTAAATTTACGAACGGCCTCATTCACTTTATGAGGTTTGACCTTCGCATACTCGATGCCTTTCACATCATTGTTTTTAGCATCATAAGAGACAATTTCTAAAAAATACGGAATGTCTTCAGCCACACATTCTGATCCGATCCGTTCAACAAATGCATGTTTTTGATCATTTGTTTGTTGAGATTCATCTACATCATAATAAAGAAGTAATTTAACGGCATCTGCGCCTTTTTCTTTTAAACGTTTAACAGACCAGTTTGCCAGAAGATCAGGGAGACGCCCTTCAACAGAAGCATCATAGCCTGTTTTTTCATAAGCGACAAGCAACCCCGCATTCCGGTCTCTGTTTTCAGCTGCAGTCCAGCCGAATTCTGGATCTAATAGAATAGAAGAAGCGTATGGTGTTAGTTCTTTTGAAACAAGTACTTTAAAATGTTCTAAGCTAGAAGGAGCATGATTCCCTTCATTGTATGAGGTAATCATTTTTTGCAATGATCCGCGCTGATCAATTGCTAATGCCCCGATAATTCCATTTTCATCAGAAAGTTTCTTTAATCCTTCATATTTACCCTTTGATATAGTTAACATGCCAGTCACTCCATTCAAAGTTTTTGAACTTTCACTAGACTTGCATAATGATCAAATTTTGCTTGATCCACATAACCCGTTTGTGCCTCCATTGCATTGAGAAGTCCAGCAGCCATACCGCTTTTCAAAACATCCTCATCATTGAGATTCATTTCGATCGCTTTGGCTAATCCGGCCACAGTTGCATCTCCTGAGCCGACTGGACTGACAACGTTAATTCTCGGAATTTCGACATTATAAAAAAGGTCTTCATGTTTCACGAAAGCTCCCTCTGCACCTTGTGAGACAACAATCCATGGGATACCAGCAAACATCTGATGTTTCAATACTTTTTTCCATTCATTTTGGTCATTCCTAATGGAACAACCCAAGATTTGTCTTAACTCATTTACATTCGGCTTAATTAAATATGGTAGAGCGTTTTTATTCCGCAATGATTCTGATAGTGATTCACCAGAAGTATCTAAAATAACTGGAATATGATTCTCTCGAGCGATTTCAATCATTTCAGAATAGACATTTTTTGTGAATCCATTCACAATACTGCCTGAAATCGTGACCACTGATGGATTGTTCAACAGCTGACGAAAATGGTTTAAAAACAGCTCCTGGTCATCTTTGGTTAATGTCGGACCAGATTCCAGGATTTCTGTTTGCATCTGCTCATGTAAAATAGCAATACAATTTCTAGCTTCTTGATTTGTATGAAGAAACTGATGTTTCATTTGATCTTGATCTAGCAACCTTTCAATCAATTGACCTAAAGATCCGCCTAGTACACCGGTGGATTTGACATCCATCCCCAATAAGTGAGCAACTCTAGCAACATTTAATCCTTTTCCGCCTGCTGTTTTCCTAATGTTAATCACTCGATTAACATCATCGAGCTTGAGTTGATCAAGGTGATAAGAAATATCCACAGATGGATTTAAGGTGACGGCTAACAGCATGAACAGCTCTCCTTTATACCAATCTCACTTAATCGTGATATTCTCCGCGATCCCATTTTGCAAGCAGCTCATCAAAAAAATGATGATTTCCTATTTGATTTTCCGCCGCATGTTCTAAATCATTTAATTTTTTAATCAACTTTTGATTGTCAGGAGTTTCTTTGTATTCGCTTTCAATGAAAGTATCAATAATGGATTGAATGACATGCAATCCGGTAATTTTTCCACCAACTCCAATCACATTGGCATTTAATTGTTCTTTTGCATATTTTGCTGTTGTTAAATCTCGGACAAGTGCCACACGAGTGCCAGGTACTTTACAAGCAGAAGTCGAAATACCAACACCTGTTCCACATAAAACTACACCTAAGTCTGCTTGACCGGTAACAACTTCTTCAGCCACTTTTTTCCCGAATATCGGGTAATGCGTTCTTGTCATATCATAAGTACCAACATCAATCACTTCATACCCTTGACTTTTCAGATATTCTGAGACTTGCATTTTTATATCTGTTACAATATGGTCACAACCTAGAGCAATCTTCATATTGTTTTCCTCCTTAGCACATTTTATTTAGCATATCTACACGAATTTGATGACGTCCTGTAGCATATTCAGATTTCAAATATGCATCAACACAAGCTTTTGCTAATTCTTCACCAACAATGCCTGACCCTAGAGCAATCGCCATTGCATTATTATGATTGCGGGTCATTTTAGCGGAATGTTCATCAGAAACTTCTGCACAAATCATCCCTTTACATTTATTGGCTACCATAAATGAACCGGCACCAAACCGATCAATTAAAATACCTCGATCACCTTTATTGTCAAGGAGTGCTTGGACAACGCGGGTAGTGGAGTCAACAAAATCTAAATTTGTTTCTGGTGTTTGATCGATCACTTCATACCCCTGTTTGGTCAAGTAATCTTTTAATACTTCTTTTAAATGTATCCCTTCTTGATCTGCACCAATCAGCACTTTCATCTTTTGCTCCTCTTTTCTTTATTTTTTAATTAACAACACTTGCACTTCGAACATTATCGATATCATCTCAACAATTATTCATAGTATATATTGTTCGAAAATGTTTTTAAATGTTAGATTATCATGTTCATTTATAGCTGTCAACGATCTGAATAACAGATGACATTTCCTTTAAAAGACTAAGTTAATCATTGATAGTTATGACTTCTCATGATAAGTTGACAAAAAAACGATTTCGATTTATGCTTAATTTACAAAACGAACAATAACAAACAAATTAGGAGGCTTTAGAACAGAAGTTCACGATAAAAGAAGATCGATTTCATCTCATACTAGATTCAAATCTAAGTGATCTAAAGCATTGAAGGTGACAGAAATCTCAACTAGAAGAACGCGGGTTATTTTTTGAGAAGTCATGGGCGTGCAACGGTTATAACTTATGCTGAATGAATAGTAAAATCAATATTAGTTCAGGTACAACGAATGACTTTATGTTGGAATATGATTAGTACATTCAGTTTTCCAACTTTGACATTGGATTAGCGGTTATATTGCTAATCCATGATTAAAGAAATCAAAGTGCCGAAATTTGTTGGAACAAAAACGGTGTCCGGAAAGTAGTGTACATGAATGAAGATTGGGGTATTTTCACCTGGCTCGCCTGGCTCACTGTTCTCCCTGCTCCACGTTTGTTTGTAAAGGACTTTTTAACTGCAAACGAAGAAGGAAATGGATTACGAGTGATTAGATCATGCACATGAACGCTATGCTTTCGCTAATATCTAGGATTGCTGATATATCAGCGTTTGTTAAACGTGAAAAGGGCGTCCAATTGTCAAAAATCGACTGACTGGACAGCCCCCTATTAGCGCTTTTGACTCATATATGAAGGATTGGAGGTTTCCATGAAATTAATCGCAATTGATATGGATGGAACATTATTGTCTGAAGATGGAACGATTAGTGATACTAACATCGAATCGTTGTTAGCAGCCGAGAAAAAAGGGCACCGAATTGCGATCTGTTCTGGAAGATCCCATCATGATATTTTACAAATTCTCGAACATTATCGGCTGAAGGCTTCGATTATTAGTGGGAATGGCGCAGTAATTTATCATAATAGATTATTAAAACAATTGCTTCTGCCTCATGAGACAGTTGAAGAATTAATTGAAATCATTCAGAATGAGTGCTTGCTTTGTGAATTATATACTGACAAAGGCATCCTCATCAAAAAAAATGATCGGCAGATTCTTGAAGATGACTTAGCTGAGCAAGAACGATTAAATCCCGTCACAGCTTCTATTTATAAACGGGAGATGAAGAATTTGTTTGCTCAAAAACAAATTCACTTTGTGAACCACTTTCACGAGGCGGATCTATTCACATTACCCATTTATAAAATAAACGCCATTTCTTATCGAAAAGAGAAACGAGACACCTTACTTACCAAACTTAACAAACGTCATGATATATCGATGACATCAGGAAGCCTAGGAGCGATAGAAATCGGTCATGCACAAACAAATAAAGGATTTGGCTTAACCTTTTTGGCAAACTTTTTCACTATACCACTTAAACATACGGTTGCAATTGGCGACAATTTCAATGATATCCCAATGTTCGAAGCAGCAGGGATCAGTATTGCAATGGGTAATGCTCATGAAAGTGTTAAAGCATGTGCGACATATGTAACGGATGGTCACCATCATAACGGTGTGGCAAAAGCTTTAAAAGATTACGTGTTATTTTAATTTTTTATTGATTCTTGTCCTACCTTGATTTACAGTAGAAACAGCATGTACAGCTGAGGTGATCTATAAATGAAATCTACTAATCAGATTCCTGCCGCCCTTTTCATTATTATTGCTTTATTTGCATCCATTTTCCTTAGTTTCCGACCGGAGTTATTATTGCCTTCCGGTTATTCACTGACAGGTGATGGAATATTAATTGCCCGAACATTGCTGGTCGTTTCTACATTGTTTTTCATCACTAAATTAGGATACTTCCTTTTAAGAAGCAAATAAAAAAGATCGACCATGGTTCATTCAACAACTTAGAAGCCATGGTTTTTTCTATTATGTTGACTGCATACAATCAATACAGTAAATGGTTGAGAGGGTGTCCTGAAATTAGTGTGCATGAATGAAAATCAGGGAATTTGCTCGCTTTCTGCGGGCGATCCGCGAGCTCGTACTCTGCTCCTGCGGGGTCTCGCAATTTCCTCTGATTCATGTTGTATAGGACTTAAGACAGCCTCTATTGATGCTCAATCCTCAAATTTTCACTATATATGATATCTAAGACAAGCTAAACAAAAAAGCCTGCCGAACACAAGTGACTCGACAAGCTTCTGATTTCTATTGATCTGTCACCACAATATAAGCCGCTCGAATAGGTCCATGGACACCGACAACTAAATCCATTTCAATATCAGCTGAATTACTTGGTCCTGTAATATAGTTGATGCAAGACGGAATGACACTGCCGTCCGCAATCTTTTGCTGAATGATCTCGCTTGCCTGTGTCATTCTTGGTACGATTGTGCTTTTCGGAACGATCGCAATATATGTCGTTGGCAATAGACTAACTGAACGCCCTTTGTCCTTTGAACTAAACAGGACAACAGTACCTGATTCGGCAAGAGTGATTTCACTAAAGGTGATCCCAATGTTTGCCTGTTCAGCTTGCCCGATATTTTTCTCTCCTGCAGCAGCGTCCCATTCCCACACCTTTGTGCCTGCTTGCGGCCAGCTGTCCATCAACAGATCAGACAGCCCAAACTGTTTAAAACGAGCATCTTTTGGAACAATGACAGGCCCGCCGCCGAATCGTGCTACTTGTTCATCTAAAGCTCTATCCAAACCGCTGCTGTCTGTTTCAATGAATTCGGTATGAATCTTCCGGCATTGATCTTTTAATACAACGAGAAGATCATCTGCGGAATAACCTCGGTACACCTTGTACTGTGGTTGATAACTGTAATCTGGAACAGTAACACCTGCTGTTCTTCGTTCACGACCAAGTTGATGTGCAATCCGATTTAAAAAACGTTCTTGATGTTGGATGGTTCCTTTTGTCATCGATCTTCCCCCTTATTGCCGGTTTGCCTATCTTGAAACCAATCACGAAACCTTGAACGATTCGGTGCAGGAAAATCACGAATTTGCGTCCATTGTTTTAATGGACCCGGTCCTTTCGTCAGTTTTTCTCCCTCTTGAAATGGCTTCATCGCCGCAGGTGCCCATTTCGATCCCATTTTATAAAGTGCTGGTGTTGATGTACCCAATCCGAATGCTTTCATGGCCAACTTTTCAGAAATAGGCGCCCGTCCTTCTTTTTCAACAATTTGCTGCCGGTGTTTTAAGAGCAACTCATGAAGAGGAATTTTGACAGGACAAGCTTCGGTACACGCTGCACACAATGATGAGGCATAAGGAAGCTCTTTGTAATCATCATATCCTCCGAGAAGCGGCGATAATACAGCACCGATCGGACCTGGATAGATCGAACCGTATGAATGTCCGCCAACATGCCGGTAAACCGGACAAACATTGATGCAAGCTGCACAGCGAATACATTGTAGAACAGATTGAAATTCGCTGCCAAGAATTTTTGACCGTCCATTATCAACGATAACAAGATGGAATTCTTCAGGACCATCAGCTTCTTCAGGCAGTCTAGGACCTGAAAGCGCTGTAATATAACTTGTCAGCCGCTGTCCGACCGCACTTCTTGTCAACATTCCGACAAGTACCTCAAATTCATGGAAAGATGGAACAATTCGTTCCATGCCCATTACGGTAATCTGTGTTTTCGGAATCGTGGACACTAAGCGACCGTTCCCCTCATTTGTCACAAGACTGACAGAACCGGTATCAGCAATAGCAAAATTACAGCCGGTTATCCCAATATCTGCTTGCAAAAATTTCTTTCTAAGTATGGCTCTGGCATGCATAACAAGTTCTTCGGGCTTTTCTGTTTGATGATAACCGATCCGTTCTTTAAAAAGGTCGCGAATTTGTTGTTTATTTTTATGAAGTGCTGGTGCAACGATATGTGACGGTGGATCTTGATGATCAATTTGCAGAATGTACTCACCTAAGTCGGTTTCAACAACTTCACATCCCTCTTGTTCAAGTACTTCATTCATATTAATTTCTTCTGTGACCATCGATTTGGATTTAACGATTTTTTTACCGTTTTTCTGTTTCACAATATCACGTATGTAGGAGGATGCTTCTTCAGCTGTCTCCGCAAAAAAAACATGCCCGCCTTTTTTGGCGACATTCTCGGCAAGCTGTTCCAAATAAAAGTCAAGATTCTCTAGCACATGCTGTCTAATTTCTTCAGCGAGTGACCGCCATTCTTCCCAGTTTCCTAGTTCTTCAGCTGCTTCCAGCCGCCGCGCTCTTAACCGTTCTTGAGCACTTGAGACTGCCCCTCTCATGAAATCGTTTTCAATACCATTTGCGACACGTTCTTTAAATTTATCTGTTCCAATCTTCATTGCCATGACCATTTTCCCCCTTAACTGTACATGACCTTGATGTGTTATCTGCTGTTTAAAACCTCCGCAATGTGCATCACTTGGATAGGCTTACCTTTTCTTTCGATCCGGCCTCCGATATTCAACAGACAGCCGCAATCTGCCCCTATTAAAACATCAGCAGCGGTTTCTTCTATACATGCCACTTTTTCATCGACCATTTGCTCAGAAATTTGCGCCATTTTCACAGAAAAAGTGCCCCCAAATCCACAACAGTTATATTTATTTGGTAATGGTATGAATTCCAACCCTTTGACATGGCTGAGCAGTTTCATTGGTGCATCTGATACCCCAAGCAATCTTGTCATATGGCATGAAGTATGATAAGTCGCCTTTTTTTCAAGATGCGCTCCGACATCCTCTATTTTCAATACATGAACGATAAAATCTGTTAATTCATATGTTTTATTAGCCAACTTCTGGGCTTTTTCCACCCAGTCAGGTTCATCTTGAAAGATGTGCGGGTATTCTTTAAACATAAACGCGCATGACCCCGATGGACTGACAACATAATCGCTCTGTTCAAATGCTTCAATCATTTGTTTCATCGCCTTTTTAGCGTCTTTAACATACCCGCTATTATATGCTGGTTGCCCACAGCAAGTTTGCCTTTCCGGAAAATCAACTTCACAACCGAGCCGTTCCAGCAGTTCAACAGTTGCTTTTCCGACATTTGTCTGAAACATGTCAACCAAACATGTGACAAACAGTGACACTTTCATATGAATCCCCTCTCCCCATGTTGAAATAAATCAGGTCATCTGATGATTAAAACCTTCTTCTTCCATCTTACACCTTGTTCATTTTTTTGGAAAGGGGGTTATTGGAAGTTTGCTAATTTAAAAGGCTCTGTCTAATAAGCCCTTATCAACATGAAGAGGGATTTGCGAGACCCCGCAGGAGCAAGGAACGAGCTCTGAGGAGGCTCGCGGATCGCCCGCGGAAAGCGAGCAAATTCCCTCATTTTTATTCATCCACACTACTTTCAGGATACCCGCTTCGACCTGTTTCTTCAAAATAAGCGACCAGCACTTTTTCAACATTTGTCAGGTGCTCTATCATCGCTTTTTCCGCTTTTTTAGGGTTCTGTTCTTTCACAGCCATATAGATGGCTTCATGTTCTTCATAAAGGCGTTTCATCGTTGTTTTTTTAGAAAACAGCCAAATTTTACGTGTTTCTTTCATCGTTTCTAATAAAAGAGATGAGACATGATTCATTAAGCTTTTTAACAAACCATTTTGTGAAGCACCGGCAAGCGCTAAGTGAAATGCAAAATCGGCTTTTTCACCTAGTTCATCATTTCCATCTGCCATTTTCATATCGATAAGCGCCTCCTCCATTCGCCTTAAATCGGCTTCAGTCCGCTTTTGTACTGCTCCAGAGACAGCACCAATCTCAAGAATTTTCCGGACTTCAAGTAAATCACGGACATCGTTCTTTTTCATGAGCAAAGCGGCAGAAAGCGGGATTGAGATCTGTTCAGGCTGAAATGTTTTCACATATGTGCCTTCTCCTTGCTTCATCTCGACGATTCCCATTGCTTTTAAAGCGGACAGAGCCTCTCTGACTGCAGAGCGACTCACTTCAAAGCTTTCTGCTAGCGATTGAACGGAGTCCAGTTTATCACCTGGTTGAAGATCTCCAGTCTTAATCATTTCAAGCAATGTTTCAGCCACTTCTTCATAGATTTTTTTCGTCTTGATTTGCTTGTACTTCATTTTTTTCACCTCAGGCTCGTGCTTCATTTTTCATATTATACCGTTCTTTCCAACATGAAAAAAGGATTGTATTTTATGGCAATTATTAATATAATGCTAAATGATTGGTCTTGTGATCATGTCATCTGATGATTAAAGACCATGATCAACAAAGGGGGAATTAAATATGGGATGGACACAAGTTTATACGCCATTGGGGAACAATTTGTTGCTTTCTTCACTCGCAGCGCTGATACCGATCTTGTATTTTTTTTGGGCTTTGGCTTTCAAAAGAATGAAAGGGCATACAGCAGGGATCACAACTTTGCTGATCACAGTGGTTTTAGCCATTTTCATCTATGGTATGCCAGCAGAAAAAGCTGTCATGTCAGCGACTCAAGGGGCGATATATGGACTGTTGCCAATCGGCTGGATTATAGTTACATCAGTGTTTTTGTACAAGCTTACAGTTAAAACCGGACAGTTTAAAGTGATTCGCAGCTCTGTTCTATCGATTACTGATGACCGTCGATTGCAAGCACTTTTGATAGCGTTTTCATTTGGCGCTTTTTTAGAAGGAGCGGCAGGTTTTGGAGCTCCTGTTGCGATTTCCGCTGCATTACTTGTAGGACTTGGATTTAACCCTTTATATGCGGCAGGAATCTGCTTAATTGCTAATACGGCACCAGTTGCCTTCGGTGCGATTGGGATTCCAATTATCGCAGTCGAGGGACCGACCGGGATTCCAGCGTTAGAGATTTCAAAAATGGTTGGTCGGCAATTGCCGTTTTTATCTATTTTTATTCCGTTTTATTTAATTGTGATGATGAGTGGTTTTCGAAGATCTTTAGAGGTCTTACCAGCCATTTTAGTGTCAGGTATTTCCTTTGCCATCACACAGTATCTCAGTTCAAATTTCTTAGGACCTGAACTGCCCGATATATTATCAGCGATCATATCACTTGTTGCGCTTGCTATTTTCTTAAAATTCTGGAAACCAAAAAGAATATTTAAGTTTGCTCATGAAAAAGAAACAGCAGCAGGACAAGAAGCTAGACAATTCAACAGTGATAAACAAACACATTCAGGCGGACAAATTTTTAAAGCATGGTTGCCGTTTTTAATGCTTACAGCACTTGTCTCTATTTGGGGAATACCCTCCATGAAAAATGCATTGACTGGACATTATACAGGGGACAACCCATTTCTGCTGTTCATGAATGAAATTGGGGGACGGTTATCATTTGCTCCTCGTGTGCCTTTTCTGGACAATCAAATCATTGATTCTAGCGGAAAACCGATTGAGGCCCTTTATAAAGTCGATTTGCTTGGTTCAGCAGGGACCGCAATCTTGCTCGCCGCAGTGCTTGCAAAATTTGTAACAGCCGTTTCTTGGACAGAGTGGGGAGCTGTATTGAAAGACACGCTGCAGGAACTGAAAAAACCGGTTCTGACTATTGCCACAGTTGTCGGCTTTGCTTATGTGGTTAACTCTTCTGGGATGAGCACAACACTTGGCATGTCATTGGCGATGACTGGTACAATGTTTTCATTTTTTTCACCTGTTCTTGGCTGGCTTGGTGTGTTTATTACAGGGTCTGACACCTCTGCAAATCTCCTGTTTGGCAGTCTGCAAAAAGTAACGGCATCATCGGTCGGAATGGATCCTGTTTTAGCAGTGGCATCCAATTCTTCAGGCGGGGTCACTGGAAAAATGATCTCTCCACAATCGATCGCAGTCGCCTGTGCCGCTGTCGGACTGACAGGAAAAGAATCTGATTTGCTCCGCTTTACACTGAAACATAGTTTATTTCTCTTGTTTCTCGTCTGTTTGATCACATTTTTGCAACATCATTTGTTTTCATGGATGATTCCTTGAACTACCCCCACTTATCGACCTTGCTGTTTGATTGAAGTGGGAGATTCTTGGGAACAGAGCGTACTTGTTGACGTATTTCTTTGCTAACAGAGGTTTCTCTTATTGACCAAGCTATCCCCGTAGATTCCTACGGTTCTATATTTAAGCCAAAACTTCTTGACCAAAACATTTCTTTCCACAGCTTTTTCCTAACTTGCGGAAAACCTTTTTTGATTCATCGTGAACTAGCACTTTAGCATTGATGAACTTTGATAATTCAGTGTTAGGATGTGCTTTGAACAGGATGTGAACATGGTCTTTATCATGATTCCACTCAACTAGAGAGATATTGTATTTCTCGCCTAACTTTACAAACATATCCTTAGCATAGTCAGATACTTTGTCATCAAAGACTTCTCTACGATATTGATAATACATTGAGAATACTGAATGATTATTACTGTCTAATTTCATTGTAATATCAGCCTTTATCTTATAAGACTATATCCTTAAGGTAAACAAAATAGCCTTTAGGACATTCATCTCCCACCTATCGTTTGGTTTCACCCTTCACACGACTGAGGAGGGAGTCTTCTGTCGGAAAACGATAAAAGGCAGATAAATAGTCCGTGGAGAAAGACCGCGGACTTTAGCTTTGTTAATATCGTTTTCTGATAGATGAAGGCAAAATATTGAGCTGATCCCGATACTTGGCGACCGTTCGTCTTGAAATCACAATACCGTACCTTTCTTTTAATAAATCAGCTAGTTTTTGATCTGAAAGCGGTTTCATTTTATTTTCTTCTTCAACTAGAGAAAGGAGTTTTGCTTTAGCTGTCTGGTTGGAAGTATGACCGACACTTGCATCTTTAACTTTTGCTGAAAAAAAGCGTTTAAGTTCGCAAAGTTCATAAGGTGTCTGCACAAATTTCCCCTTTACCGCTCGGCTGACCGTTGATTCATGAACCCCAACAACATCAGCAACTTCTTTTAATGTTAATGGTTGAAGGTCGTTTTTTCCTTTTAGAAAATAATTCTGTTGGCAAGCAATAATTTCTTCCATCACTTTAGTCATTGTTTCTCTTCTTTGTCTGAGTGCCTGATCAAGCCATTTCCACTGTTTATATTTATCAGCTAAAAAGATGGATGTATCATCTTTTACTCCTTGATTCAAGAATGGTTCATAAAATGAATGTAATTGAATGTCCGGAAATGAACGGCTGTTAAGCTCAAACATGACGATACCGTCTCGAATAAAAATCAGCACATCCGGTTCGATATAAACACTTCGTTCATCAGCTTCATATGCCAAACCGGGTCGCGGTGAAAGCTCTGTGATCAGATCTTGAATATGCTGCAGCTCTGATAGGGAAAGTCCTGTTCTCACAGAGAGTTCTTTCCAAGTCTTGTTTGCAAACAATTCAAAATAACCGGAGATGACTTCTTCTGCTGCAGCTGCTGTTTCCTTTGGTAGACGTTGCAATTGGATGAGAATACACTCTTGCAGCGAACGGGCGCCGATTCCTGCTGGTTCAAGAGATTGCAATTTTACGAGAACTTTTTCAATCTCTTCATTCGTCTCCGACAAATCAGCAGCGATATCGAAAAGATTTTCTCTTAAATAACCGTTTGTATCAAGCGAATTGACCAAGTATTTAAAAATTCGTGTTTCTCGTTTTGATAGTTGTAAATCGAGCGCTTGGCGTTTTAGAGCGGTTTGTAAATCTTCCTGAGATTTTGCTGTTTCAGGTCTTTGTAAAACCTGATCTGTTTTATGGTAAAATGATCGAGGAATATCAGAATCTTTTCGGTCAATAAGAGGGTTTTCCAGTGAAAGTTCATCAATCTGATTGTTTAGTTCGGCTGAGGTATACTGCAGAATTTGAATAGCTTGTGTCAGGTTTTGGGTTATATGAAGCTTTATCGTTTGTTGTTGCTGAACATGCAAGTTCATGAGCTTTCCCCCCTCTCTTCATTAGTTTACACGATTCATTCCATACCGTATAGACTTTTAAAGGAGTGTTTTTTTAATGACAGAACTTTTTTCAGTACCATATTTCATAGAAAATTTACGGGCACATATTGAAATGAATCCAAACGAGGATAAGATTCATGCGATGAACAGCTATTATCGTTCGGTCGTCTCAACGCTTGTTCAAGATCAATTGACAAAAAATGCAGTGGTTTTAAAACGGATTCAGCATTTAGATGAAGCTTATAACAAAGTAAAGGATTGATGAAAACCGGCTGTTATCTTTGAACAGCCGGTTCTTTTTCTGTTTGATGCTGGATGAGCTTTGTGTAAGGAATATCCTTCATCCATGTATTGTAATAGTTTGCATTTTTTCCGTATGAATTATCAATCACGACATTTTCCTTTTGCAACAAACATGACAAAATATGACCGTGTAACCTTGATGTTACAACAGATTCATAGCGGCTGAAAAAGCCGATCGATTTTGTGACAAGATAATCGGAGTAACGTTTCCAATAAGACGCGACTGGCAGCAAGTTTCCCGCCTTTTTATTGAGCATGTTTAATGTCTGTAATCGTTTAATTCCCCGTTTATCACGATCTGATAAGATCACGTTCCAGTCATATGTGTCTTGTTCAGTTTCTTTTTGTAAACTGCTGTTTGCTTCTTTATCTGTTCTGATTAATCGTAAAACAGGTGCCGATGGGGTTTCAGTTGGTTCAATCGGCCAAAGCTGATGAGCCATATCAGGCATCATCCTAATATGTTTTATTTCTTGGAAATGTTCATTTGCAAATTGGAATGATGCTAATTCCCTTGTGAATAAATACAGGTCGGGATGAGATTCTAATATATCCTTAGAAATCTTGATATGTTCTTCATTTTCATAATAAATCGATTGCGGCAGAATGACGATTCGATTTTCGGGATAATGCTTGATGACACGTTCTCTAAACTGCTGGAAATGCGGATATAAATCGCCAAAATTTCCGCCGCCTTGACAAACTATGATCACATCTTTAGCAATCTTTCGACCCGGATTGAAATTTTCAGCGTTCCACCTTTCACACACTTTGATCCCATAGTTTTGAAAGAACGCTTCCGTACCTTTCATAATCAGGAGATCCCCTACATTCCCGTACAGAGGATAATCTAAATAAACAACTGATGAACCCTTCGGTATAGCATCTAACAATTCTCCAAGCTTTTCTTTTAAACTGTCCATAGAATAGGTTTTAGCCATGTATACGCCTACCTCTCATTGATATTGAATTCGCTGAACAAGCATTTGAATAATTCGGTCTTGTTCTTCTTTTGTCAAACTGGAACCTGAAGGCAGACAGAGACCTCTGGCAAATAAATCATCACAAACAGAATCATCTTCATGATGTGGATAAAAAACGGCATCTTGAAAGAGCGGTTGTCTATGCAATGGCTTCCACAATGGTCGTGCTTCAATGTTTTCGTTGGCAAGTGCTTCAATGATTTCTCCTGGTGTCGTTTTAATCTTTTTCGGATCAACAGTTAAGGTCGTTAACCAACGGTTTGACATTCCTTGTTCAGGCATAAACTCGATTCCATCGATTTCAGAAAGCGCTTCTTGATATCGTTGAAAAACAGTGCGCCGGGCGTTTACTCTGTCATCCAAAACGGCAAGCTGAGCGACCCCAATTCCAGCCAGAACATTACTCATCCGATAATTGTAGCCGGCTTTTTCATGCTGATAGTGAACCGCTGGCTCACGGGCTTGTGTTGCTAAAAACCGAGCCTTTTTCAAGGCATCTTCATCATCACTAACAAGCATTCCCCCGCCTGAAGTCGTAATAATTTTATTACCGTTAAATGAATAAATGCCAAACCGACCAAAAGTTCCACTCTTTTTGCCTTTGTAGACAGAACCAAGCGATTCGGCCGCATCTTCAATCACAGGCACAGCATATTGATCACAAACGGCAAGGATCTCGTCCATTTTCGCACTTTGACCATATAAATTGACAACAATGACGGCTTTCGGAAGGTTTCTGTTTCGTTCAGCTTCGTCCAATGCGCGCTCAAGTGCTTGTGGAGACATGTTCCAAGTATGTCTTTCAGAATCGATAAAAACCGGTCTTGCTTGTTCATATAAGACAGGATTTGCACTAGCTACAAATGTAAAAGCAGAACAAAATACTGTGTCACCTTTTGTGACTCCCAATAGTTTGAGTGCAAGGTGGATCGCAGCAGTCCCTGAGCTGACGGCGGCTGCTCCAGCTGTTCCCACATAATCAGCCAGTTTTTCTTCAAATGTATTAACAAGTGGACCAAGGGGAGCAATCCAGTTTGACCGAAATGCTTCGGCAACATAACGCTCTTCCTCTCCGCTCATATGTGGCGGTGATAAAAAAATTCGCTTCTTTTGACTCATTGTTTTCACCCTTTTATGCTGTTTTTAATGATTCTGGCAGGTATTCCGACAGCCGTCGTATCATCTGGAATATCATCGATGACCGTTGCTCCTGCCCCCGTTATGCTCCGGCAACCAATCGTTTTTCCTGGAATCACGACTGTTCCTGCACCAACATGTGCACCTGCCTTCACTATAACCCCTCCGGTTAAAACCGTTCCTGGTGAAAGGTGAACATAGTCACCAATTTGATTGTCATGTTCAACAATAACACCGGTATTGATGATACTGTGAGCACCAATATGGGTATCAGCTTGGACAACGCTCCTAGCCATCACGACTGTTCCGTTTTGAAGCTGGGCCGATTTGCTGATCACCGCAGATGGATGAACAAGTATCGTATAACTTTCCAGTGGAAGACCGAGACATTCAAACAGCTGTTTTCTCACATTGTTTGCACCGACACCTAGAATAAATTGAACATCTGGAAGAGCTTGAGAGAGCTCTACTGCGGCACTTGAAGGTCCTTTATAAAGATTGTTTTCAACATGGAGGTTGACAAACTTGTCATCAAGAATTCCGACAAGCTCAGTGTCCTGCAGTTCTTCAATGATTTCCCGAATCACCTTGCCATGACCACCGTCTCCGATCACCACCACTTTTCGCATTTAAGCATTCCTTCTCCCTGTAAATTTTTCAACTGTCACATGCTGATCTTGGCTGATACCATCAGACTTCAGCACTTTTACTACAGTTAAAAACAGAATTTTAAGATCTAGAAAAAAAGACCGGTGATCAACATACCAGACATCGAGTTCAAACTTTTCCTCCCATGTCACTTTATTTCTTCCATTAATTTGTGCCCAACCCGTAATACCTGGTCTAACCTCGTGCCGCCTCCATTGTTTTTCTGTATAAAGAGGAACATACTCCATTAAAAGCGGGCGCGGACCAACAAGACTTAAATCACCTTTAATGACGTTTATCAACTGCGGCAGTTCATCCAGGCTTGTTTTTCTGATCAGCTTACCCGTTCTTGTCATCCGTTTTTCATCACTAAGCAGATTTCCCGCCCTGTCTTTTTCATCAGTCATGGTTCTAAATTTATATAAGGTAAACGGTTTACCATTCAAACCGGGACGAACTTGGCGAAAAAAGACAGGAGAACCGATTTTCCATTTGATAAGACAAGCTGTTAACATCATCGCAGGACTGAGAACAACTAGAAGAACTACCGCTGATAAAAGATCAAAAAACCGTTTAACTTTCACAAAAACCGGACCCCTTTCTGCTATTTAAAAAAACCTTTCTGAAAAGGAACTGATGCCGAAGACCAAAGCTTTTGCAACAAGACGAAGATCTCCTGCCGCTCTTCTTTTGTACAAATGACACCATACACAAACAATATATACGCAATGGACACGATCAATGCCGTTAACAATAGAGTAAACATGCTGTTAACCGTAAAGAAGAATTCGATTGTGTAACAAATAGCTAAAGCAAATGAAGCTCCAGCAAGCGGTGCATATATCCCTTTATAAAAAACTCGTTTTCTCTCACCCGTTATTTTTGCTGTATAGATTGGGGTAAAAACCACGTTTTTCAACATTAAAGCAATAGCGCCGCTAATAGCTATCCCATAGAGCCCAAGACCCGCAGGACCGCTCAAGACAATGGCGAGCAACAAATTGACAACACCGAATGCTACTGTTACCAGTGCCGGAGTTCTCAGTTTGTTGTAAGATGTAAAAATATAAAATAGCGGGGACGGGCTTAAACAAAGAACTAAATAGCCGGCATGTATCAATAAAAGCCATTTTAGATGCTCAAATGATGGTCCAAGCCAGATGTTCAAAAATGGACCTGCCAAACCACCTAGCAGTGCTGCTGGCAAAGCGAGCATCATTCCGTTAAATCTGACCGCCTGATTGGCATAACGGACAAGCCCCTCTTTGTTACCCTTTGAATAATAGAGAGTAATCGTCGGCGAGAATACGGCAGCCAGTGTACTTGACAGTGTCCGTAATAACAGTGGAAACTGAATAATTGCCGCATACATTCCAGATTGTGAGACACCCAGCATGACATTAGCTACCATCAAATCAATCTGCAAAAATAGCAGAATCCCGACTTGGTTCACTGAGCTCCATCCCCCTAAGCGGAGCAGTTTTTTGCATTTTGTTAAAGACATATCCTTCATACGAAACGTATACCATGGTATCAACTTTTTAAAGAAAAAGATCGACAACATACATGCTGAAGCAACAGCGATCAATGTAGCAAACTGAATGTACCAAATTCTCGGTGTAAACCAAGAAAATATGCAGAAAACACATAACACGCGAATCATCATTTGTATAGCTTGGATTGTGCTTGTAATATAAATTTTATTGGCAAAAAACGGGCCTGCGGAAAAACCAGACATAAAAAAAGTTAACAAAAAGAGCAGCGTCCCAATGATTAATGCAATTTGTACATCTCCTAAGAGATCAGCAGGGACTTGAATGATCTGATCGACAAACCCAACCATCGCCAAAATGGGCAAAAGTAATATCAGTGAAAGGATAAAAGATGAAATCATAAAGGTATTCATATATCCTCTTGCTTCCTCAAACTCCCCTCTGTGTGCCGAAACGGAAAAAAATCTGACGACAACCGCACTAAGGGCGACCGTAATCACCGAAAAGTAGTTGATCATATTTTGCGTTAACGTAACAAATCCAAATGCTTCAACCCCAAGGTGTTGAATAACAAACGGCGTCAGCCACATTGAGAAAAGCACCGATAATAAAAACGACACCATATTGGCGCCTAGATTTAAGACAAATTTCTTATTCAAGAGGCTCATCCCTTACTGGGCAATTTTTCGTTTAAAAAACAATTCAAGCATAATCGGAACATTTAGTTTGCATAACAATAAAACAAGCCGTTGGCCAGATAAAAGCTTATCATTGTGAATAGACGTCTTTTTCAATGATGACTGTACCATCGGATAAGTCAAAATTTCTTTAATATGGCGCCTTATTTGTTTTGATGGCTTCTGTCCAGCACAGGCATTGGCGATTAACATTGGAATTTGATGCTTGCAGATGTAGGTTTGCAAGTCTTCCTCACATTCCTCTACCAACTGGAATGTCTCGTAAAATCTCTTTTTCGCACGATACTGTCTGATCAGGTTTTCGTCCATATACGGTTTATAAGGAACCTCTGTTAAGCTTTGCGGATTCCATCTGTACATGTAATAGCCTGCATCAATCGCCTTGACCCGTGTTGCTGCATAGAATGCATACAAATTAAATGGTGAATCCTCAGCAAAACGAATATCCTCACAAAAATAGAGCTCATTGTCGCGCAAAAGCTCACGTCTGTATAAATTACGCCAAACATACCAGATAAACTGGGTTTCATGAGCTCTTTTCAGTTCTTGCTTTAAGTCTTGTCTCAACAATACGCGATCTTTCGGCAAAGTTGGCGGAAAATACTGACCGCCTTTGTCAGAATGCTTATAATAGCCGCACATCACGATATCGAGATCATCTTGTTTCGCATTGATGTACATCTCGTTAAACATTGCATCAGCAACAAAATCATCACCATCAACAAAACCGATATAATCTCCTGTGGCCGCCTTAAGACCGGCATTTCTAGCTGAGCTGAGCCCGCCATTTTTCTTATGAATCACTTTGACTCTTTTGTCCTTCTCACAGTACTGCCTGGCGATTTCTCCGGATCGATCTGGAGATCCATCATCAACAAGAATGATCTCAATATTTTTTAATGTCTGTTTAAGCAACGAATCGACACATTCTTCAATATAATTCTCGACATTGTACATCGGGACAATAATGCTGACAAACGGCTTCATTCAGCATCACCCAAAATCTTTCGTTTCAAATCTTTGAAATAATGCTCCCTTGACGGGATTTCTTCATAATTTGATTCGTTTTTCATGAGTTCATGAATAGCATTGATCACTTCTGATGTTTCTGGGTTTTCAACCATTTTGATCATAGGGTTATCTTTTAACCAGTTAAACCCTTCAAGTACTTTATGATCAAAGGAACGGATAACAACACACGGTGTACCTGTAATAGCACAAAAAATCATGCCATGAAGTCTATCGGTAATGACAACCTCTGCATTTCTCAGCTTATCCCAGAGCTTATTTAGCTCCTTCTCGCGTGAAAAACGGCTGACTCTTTTCCCAATCGTCGTTGTAAAGGTTGACACCTCACGATATTCAGCACGAATGATTGTTTGCAATAGTTGCCGCTCTTCCTTTTTAAGAAAACTCTCTTTATCATCTCTTAAACAAACCAATACACCCGTTCTCTCACATTGTTGCTCTTTTTTTAAATACAGCACCATATCAGGTTGCTTGATGATCGTTTTGTTTGGAAAGTTCTTCTCCATAAACTGATAGGTTGTCTCATCTCGTGCCATTAACAACAGCTGCGGGTGAGCATTGTATATTTTTTTCGCTTTTTTTAATTCTTTTTGTCCTTTATGTGTCTCTGAAAAGTGGGCAGTAGCAGGCAGCTGTACTATTTTATAATGCTTAAACTTCTTCATAATAAAACGCCGCGTCCATTCTTCATTTCTATACAAATCACCCATATTTCCGCCGCCGATGATAAATACCATATCCTCTGGATGGCGGATACGACGCAATGCTTTTGCATGTTTATAAATATCATTAATCGTAATCTCAATGATTTCAAAATCAGGAAACTCTGTTTCTGCAAATGTTTTGCTAGCCAATGCAATGGCATGATCTCCTAAATTATCATGAGAAGGGATCAATGTCAGAATGATTTTCTTCTTGTCTTTATACTGATCAAAACGGTTTAAACCAGGTGTTCCCATCATATATTCAGACGGATATTTGACCTTTAACAAAAGCCATTCGACAAGATTGATTTTTAATTCCTTAAAGCTCATTTTTTCACCGCCTATTTCTTCATTCTGTACTCTATCATTTTTTGATAAATCGCCGCGAACCCATATACAGCTGGGGTGAAGCGCAACCGTATCAGCATCAGAAGCAGCCTTTTCTTCGCATCAAAATTTGTCGGCTGGGTTGTTGGAATCTTCCTTCTGAATTCTGTGCAGGCACAAATACGGCTAATATTTTTATATTTTTCTGATAAAGGGCTTTTGTTTTGACTTTTACACTCATTCAAAATGCTGTTGCAACCATGATTGATCATAAAAACTTGCAATGCCTCATGAAAAGGTGATAGTTTTCCATGCTTTGTCAAACAATCAAAGTTTGCTTCATAAAGAGTCAATCCGTTTTGAAACAGCCCTTTCTGATATTTTTGGACAATCGATGATAAATGAACTCTATAATGGTAGAGTGGTTTTGTTACAAATGCCACATGATTGGCAAAAAGCAAGCATCTAAAACTGAAATACTGATCTTCAATATTTTCCAATTCATCCCTGAGTGGAAATGTGAGGTGATGTCGCTTAATTAAGTCTCTACTGTAAAGCTTATTCCAGGAAAAACCGCTGACCTTACCTTTCAACAAATCAGCAATTAATTCAGCTGTTGGTTTTTCCTTATATGCTTTTCCAACTTCCGGATAAACTGTTTTATCTGTATCCTCAATTTCAACAGCATAGTCACATAGGACAAGGTCGGCTTTACCTAGCTGGGCTTTCTCATACATCGCTTCACAATAATCCGCTTCAATCCAGTCATCGGAATCAATAAATGCGACGTATTCACCTGAGGCAGCCTCTATTCCTTTATTCCGTACAGCACCTAAACCTTGATTTTCCTGAACGATTGTTTTTATTCGGCTGTCTTTTTTAGCAAAATCATCGATAACCTCTTGACTTCCGTCAGTAGAACCGTCATTCACAATGATAATTTCAATATTTTTCAAAGTCTGATTGAGCAAAGACCGTAAACAGTTCGGCAAAAAAGCTTCTGTATTATATACTGCAACCAGTAAACTAACTGCTGGGTTTTCCACTAAGATTACTCCTTTGTCGACATTTTTACCGTTCAAAAATGGTTCGGTATGGTAGCACTGCAGAATCAAATGGTATGAGACTAAAACTGTAAAAGAAATAACAAATCACGATTAAAACGTATAAAAGCGCATTCGATTTCGGTTCATATATTCGAACAAAATAAGGAACGAGAATCATTTGAAAAAGTCCAAAATAAATATTGAACCTTGCAAAAATCACATCCTTTGTCGCTAGCAAACCGAACAAAAAGCCGATGAGACAAAGGTTAACAATATAATCAATCTCAGGCCAGCGCTGCCGCAACTGATGTCTGGAGAAAAAAGCAAGCAAAAGCGGCAGGAAAAGAACAGCAATTTTAATGATATTCATCCCATTTGTACCTTTCGCCAGCCAATTTTCATAGTGTCCGTATGAACTGTTCTCCAGAACGACCAGAAAAACCGAGAGGAATTTTTGATACAAAAATGTTCCCCCTAGAAATAAAAAAGTGAGAAACCAGAGAACTGGTGACCATGCTTTTCTTCTGACAACGAAATAGATCGGAATCATAATTAAAGCTGACGAATGAAACAGTGAACAAATCAGGACAATGACTGTGTAACGCAGGAAATTGCCGTTGATAATATAACGAACCGCCCAAAACAGGATAGCTGCCACCATATACTGACGAATTCCATTGAATGATGCATAATAGTGAAACATCCCAATAAACAAAAACATACTTAATTCAAATGGTCTTCCGTAATCATAAAGCGTCTTGACAATGAAAATATATGTAATACAAGCTACAGAAGCAAACATGATTTGCGGATCAGCAGTCATTTTGTTTAAGATCCATAAAAACGCAGTAAATCCAGGATCTGTTGTTGCTTTAGCTGAACCGAAACCAAAAATTCCCCAAATACTCTCGTGTTTACCAGCCAATTCATAAAGCAACATGTACGTATGATAATCTGTACCGACTTTGTATCTGAGTCCGGCAACAATCATCAAGGAAGCTAGCGGGACAACGGTTAAAAGCGGATTCGGCCGATAGCCTGTTGGCACTGATAAATCTTCTCTTCCATACATTTTTGCAAACCATGACCAAACAAAAACGACACCTAAATTCACGATATATATAGTCATCTTATTGTCCTTCTGCACCAGAAATCGAATAAATATTCATAAGTCTTGTTAAGTTGGTCTTGGCATCATAGCCTCTATTTGTTAGTGTAGCTTGAATCTTTGACCATGCCGGTCTTTCCTGATCACTAGCATGGTTCATTTCTTCGACCCAGCGTTCTACTCCTGCTTCAAGACTGATGCGGCTCACTAGCCCAAGACCTAAATCTGTTTCCTGTGTGATTCTGTCTGAGATGACACAAGGGAGACCTGAAGCCTGTGCTTCAACAAGAACAAGCGGGAGTCCTTCAAACAAAGATGGCATCACAAATACGTCAAAAGCCTGCATGAGAGCAGGTATATCTTCAACAACGCCGAGAAAAATGATTTCGTTTGTTAATCCAAGATTACGTGCTTTTTCTTCTATCTGTTGACGCAGTGGTCCATCACCCGCAAACACAAGCTGAAAGGATCTACCTGTCTTCTTTAAACAAGCGGCGAGTTCAAGCAAAAAAGTGTGATTTTTTTGTTCAAAAAAACGACCAACATGTCCGATAATTAATGAATCTTCTTGAATAGCAAACTTCTTTTTAATATCTGTCTTTATACAGTCGTTCGCCTCTTTGAACCGTTGAAGGTCAATCCCGTTTTGTAAAAGATGTACTCCGTTTTCATTCATCTTTTTTTTACCGAATAAAAAACGTCCTGCTTCTTCACCACAAGCACATAGTGTTGTTGAATATGCAAGAATAAGACGGCGAAACACATGGAGCTGTATCGTATCCAAAAAACGCGGATTCGGCTTCCATGCTGTGTTGTGGGAATGGCAAATACGAACCGGAACACCCGCAAGTTTGGCAGCCAAAGCTGCAAAACCGGTCTGAAAATCGGTATGAGCATGAACAGCTGAAAATGGACCTTTCTCAATGAAAATGTTCTTTAAGTTTTTAATGTAAGCCCTGATCCCTGCTTGACCGATGCTTGGCACAAAAAATACGCGGCCTCCAAGGGAAATGATTTCCGGGTCATAATCACATGTGTCTTCCCGATGGGATATAAAGTCAAATTGAACATGGCGCCGATCTGTGTGACGATACATATTCATAATCATCGTTTCTGCTCCGCCGCGGTTCATTCCACTGACGATGTGAAGTACCCGTTTTGGTCTCCCGCTGTCATTCATGTTTTACGACCCCTCCACCTTGATTCATCAATCTCTTTTTATGATATTTGTTCATGATAAAATGAGGCATGAACCCTCTGATAATCGGTTTCATCATATATACGTAGTGATAGAGTGGCAATTTTAATCGTCTGCAAGCCTGAAAGACTAGTAAAGCATTATCAATCGAATAGCTGAACTTCCGCCGTTTAAATGCTGATTCATCTTCCCTTACTTTATATAAAGCTTCTTGGAGGTTATAACCCCTAAAACCAGCTTCAAAAAACCGGAGCCACAAATCGATATCTTCCATTCTCCTTGTCCTCCGGCATACACGGTAACCTTCCAGTTTTTGATAAGCTTCCGCTCTCATCATAATCGTCGCATGGCAAAAAGGTGTTCCTTTTGCCATAATGGCTGGACTTGGTGAAGAAGGCAGCATCCTGACACCTCTGACCCCATTTTCATCAAAGGCAATCATTCCACTTCCGACAACTTGGTAATGGGGCTGTGACTCCAGAAACGCGACTTGTTTTTCAAAACGTTTGGCTAATGAAAGATCATCACCATCTTGACGCGCAATATATGTTCCATCTGCATACTTGAGACAGTGATTTAATGAAGCAGCAAGCCGCATGTTTTTTTTATTTCGGATCAGCTTAATTTTGTCCCGATATTGGTAAGCATACCGACTGGCAATTTGATATGTTTGATCTGTTGAAGCATCATCACATATGATCAATTCCCAGTTATGATAGGTTTGTTTCAAAATGGATTCAATGCTTTCAGCAAGCGTGTCTTCACAATTGAAGACCCCCATAATGACAGAAACCTTTGGTTTTTGTCTGCCTGTCATCCTTCCAGCCTCCTTTTTGCAGTTGCTTCTTCATTCATGAAAGATGTGTAGATATGGGCCATCTCTTTTACTGTACATGACTCAGAAAAGATTGCCGCTATGCTTCGTCCCGCTTCGCCCATTTGTTTCCGCAATTGAAGAGAATGATAGAGACTCAAAAGCCGCTCGCTAAAAAGTTTAGTATCTCCCTGTGGAATAAGAAAACCATTTACTCCATCTTCAATCACTTCGCGATGACCACGGTTGTCTGTTGCTACAGCCGGTTTACCAGCTGACATACCTTCCAGCAGATTCATCCCCAGACCTTCCCTAATACTTGAAGCAACAGATACATCAGCAAGTTTGATCCATTCATGAATCTCTTTTTGAAATCCTGCAAACAGGACATGTGAAGCGATTCCTTTTTGTTCTGTCAAGCGGCGGTAGTCTTCTTCCATCAGCCCTTTTCCAGCCAAGACAAGCTTTATATTTGGCATATCTTTGTGCAACCGTGCAACTGTTTCAATTAAAAGCACTTGGTTTTTGTTGGTATTCAGTTCTGCTGGATAGATGAGAATGAAATCCTTGTCTTTAAGGTTATATTTCTTTCTAAGCCGGGCTTTTTCTTCTTCATCAACTGGCTGAAACTGCTTGGTATCCACTCCAATACCATGTATTTTTTCGGTTCGCATCTTTTTTCGCAAAACTTTACCAAGCTGATAATCTTCTTCATTAATTGTAATCAGACAGTCAGTTAAAAAAGACAGCACTTTTTCAATCGGGTAGTATAACAGCCAATTTTTCACTGGTGCACCTTGGCAAAAATGAAAACCATGAGCGGTATACATCACTTTTGTCCCTCGTCTTCTTTGTTTACGGGCAGCAAGACGAGCCAAAACCCCGCCCATTGGTGTATGGCAATGGATGATGTCGTAATGATTTTCATTGATAATACGCAACAGATCGCGATATGCCGTTATATTGTTAGGATGAAAAGGAGAGCGTTCTATTGCAATATCAAATTTTCGATCGACAAAAGGAAGAGGCATATTGCCTTGAGCTGCCACATGAACATTCCAGCCCTGATCTTTAAACCATTTTAAATATGGTAGATGAAACGCTTTAAAATGATAGTCTACTGTTGCGCAAAACAAAACTGTTTTTGTCATGCTCATCCCCCTAGTGCGCTGTCACCAATTTTTTCTCTTGATGTCCGATTGTCCTGAATAAACGCTCTCTTAATTCGTGTTCTGGAAATTCCATAAATTCTTCCATGAATGTCTTTAAAGTCGTCCATTCAGTGTCTATCGCCTTACCAATATGGATTTTTGGAAAAACTTGTTCTGCGAGAATTTCATTTTGATTTAGCAGTTCTTCATACATTTTTTCACCAGGTCGAATACCCGTAAATTCTATTTTGATTTGATCTACCGTATAACCTGACAACTGAATAAGATTTTTGGCAAGATCAACGATTTTAACTGGCTCTCCCATATCAAGCACAAAAATCTGTCTCCCTTTTGCAAGCGCCCCTGCTTGAATAACCAGTCTAGAAGCTTCCGGAATGGTCATAAAATAGCGGGTCATATCTTGATGTGTGACTGTTACTGGACCACCTTTTGCGATTTGCTTTTTAAAAATTGGAATAACGCTCCCCCTGCTACCGAGAACATTTCCAAATCGAACAGCGACAAACTTGGTATTGCTTGTTTTACCAAGATTCATAATCAGCATTTCGGCAAATCGTTTTGTCGCTCCCATAATATTGGCTGGATTAACCGCTTTATCTGATGAAATAAGCACAAATGTTTCCACTCCGTTTTCATCAGCAGCTTCCGCGACATTTCTAGTACCGACAATATTATTTTTGATGGCTTCCCGCGGACATTTTTCCATTAATGGAACATGCTTATGTGCAGCTGCATGATAAATGACATTCGGTCTATAACGTTCCATTAGTAAAAACATTTTCTTTCTATCTTGAATGTCCGCAATTTCTGGATAATAGTTTATATTTTTCCCAAACTTATCTTTCAGTTCAAGTAAAATGGAGTGAATGCTGTTTTCGCCGTGACCTACGAGAATAATAGATTTGGGTTTAAATTTGCTAATTTGCCGACAGATTTCCGAACCAATTGAACCACCGGCACCTGTAACAAGAACAACACGGTCTTTAACAGTATTCGAAATTTCGCTCGTATCAAGCTGTACGGGCTCTCTTCCAAGAAGATCCTCTGCTTTGACATCGCGGAGCTGACCAACTGACTGTCTGCCAAGCAAAATCTCATCAATTTTTGGCATAATTTGCGTTTTTATACCCGTTTCCGCACAAGCTTTGTACATCTCTTGAAGTTGAGCAACGCTCAAGGATGGAATAGCAATAATGATCATATCGATATTCAATTGTTTGACGACTTGAGTAATCTTCTCCTTCCCGCCAAAAACGGGAACCCCCATGATTTCAAGCCGATGTTTCGTTTTGTCATCATCAATAAAGGCAACTGGTTCAATATCCAATTCGTGTTTCTGTAATAACTGCTTAACAATTAAACTACCGGCTGCTCCTGCCCCAATGATCAGTGCTCTAGTCGCTTCCTTGTTTCTTTTGTTCACGTGTTCCCTGATGATTCTCCACATCATCCGTGACCCGCCAATCAACATAAGTTGGAAAAGCCAGCTTACACATAAAAGGCGGACCGGCACGTTTTGAAAGATACATAGCTCAATAATAACTGTTACGAGATGTGATAAAGTGATCGATTTTAATAAAACGAATAATTCCCCAACACTCGCATATTCCCACACTTTTTTGTAAAGGTGAAACAAATGGGCAAATACATGCTGTCCAAACAATAAAATAAATGAGGTTACCAGTATCATTTCAGAAGGGTATAATGCGTATGATGGCAAGATTAACTGGTAGCCAATAAAAATAGACAGCAAAATCAAGTATGAATCGAGTGCGGTTATCATGGATAGTCTTCTTCGATATGTCATTGTTCTAACCTCCTATGTATCTTTCTAGCTAATAGGATTTTTCCGGCAAAATCCCATAAGCTAAAAAGATACGACCATTGAGTACCCGATGTTAGAAAACACATGGATAAAGAGGGCATCTAACCCTTCCTCACACTCCACCAACGACGACTTTGCATCTAAGGCTGTCAAACAAAACTACCCACAGTAGAGCCGAGTGCCTCTATTGATAAAGGTAAAGAGACATCACCATTTGTGCTTGTCCAGTTGCACTATTTATAGCTATTATATTGGCGAGCTTTCTTCACTTTCCGTCCATTTAATACAGCTCCCAACAGCTCGCTTTTAGATGAACTTAAAATCTCTCTTGATTTGAGCGCATTGTCCAACTTTGTCTTTCCGCTTAAGATGACAAGAATACTTCCATCAACATAATTTGCCAAAATTTGCGTATCCGCAACTGGCAAAAGTGGTGGAGAATCTAAAAGCACAAGATCATATTGTTCGTTCGCCTCTTTTAAAAGTTCTTCCATTGCATGTGAAGAAAGAAGCTCTGCTGGGTTTGGCGGGATTGGGCCGCTTGTTAAAACATCGAGATTTTCCGCCTCACTATGCTGTACAACATGGTCTAAACAAGATTTCCCCATCAAGATATTTGTTACACCAAATCGATTATCAAGATGAAAAATTTTATGTGTTGCAGGTTTTCTTAAATCAGCATCGATAAGCAAAACCTTTTTCTCCTGTTGTGAGAAAACAACTGCCAAATTCGCAGCAGAAAACGATTTTCCTTCCCCTGGTAGACCTGAAGTAATGAGCAATGATCTGAAAGGCTTTTCAAAAGAAGAGAATTCAATGTTTGTCCGAATCGTCCGATATTGCTCAACAATTGGTGAATGAGGCTGATGTAAAGCGACAAGTGCTGAATCATATTCTCGAGAACGCTTTTTTCTATGACCCAAAAGGCTCACTCCTTCCCGATTTCATACGCATGTTCGAATTGTGATCATCGCCGAAACCGCTGTTATTATTTTTCAATTGTTCTATACTGCCTAAGTAAATGAAGCCGGCTTCCTTCTCAACTTGTGAAGGCCTTGCCACCGTATCATCGATAAAGTCAAGGAAAAATGCTAAGGCTATACCAGTCATCAATGCAGCTCCAAATGACAGTAATAAATTCAATTTATAGTTTGGTTTAATCGGAGTTGGTGCTTCAACAACATTTGCTTTTGAAAGAACGGTAATCCGATCGGTTTTCATAATTTGTTTAATCTCTTTTTTTAGGACAGCTGTTAGCGTGTTCGCAATTTCAGCCGCTTTTTTCTGGTTTTCATCCTGAACCG
The DNA here is from genome assembly GCF_013155385.1 of Bacillus sp. WMMC1349. GTDB lineage: Bacteria > Bacillota > Bacilli > Bacillales > Bacillaceae > Bacillus. Next base: position 3,220,125 of record NZ_JABJUQ010000007.1, read on the forward strand.
AGATATTAATAATCTCTGACTCACTTTCAGTGCTTGTCATAATTTTCCCGCTCAAACTGCCAATTGATTCTTTTAAATCAAGTTCATCCCTTACCCGTTCCAAGATGACAGGGTTTTTCATAAGCGCTTGGAACGTTCTCGTATACTGGAGGTTAATTTGAATATCACTAAATGTGGCATTCCCCTTTTTCTCGCCCACTTGGTGTACTAAAATTTGGGTTGAAGCCTGATAGATTGGTGTCAGCATAAAGAACTGAATGATTCCGCTAATCAATGTTACACCTATCGTCAAAACAAGAATAAGAACGGTTCTTTTTCTTAATATTGCAACCAATTCTCTAAAGTTGAAATTTTCTTTCATGACTGCCTCCTCAGGAAAATGCCGCTTGTTAATGATTGGATTATAAAAGAATTTTGTCGGCTTGAAAAATGCTGAAATATGCTATATGGTTCTCTTTAACGAACAAAATCGTTCGTTTCCTTTCATTTTCTGTTCCTATCTTACATTTTTGAATTTTATAAAGAACGATATATTTCTTATAATGAACAAGAAAGCGTTTAAATTCGACTAGCAGGGGGAAGGGGAGGATAAGCATGATCGGCAAAGTGATTCGAATGTACCGAAAAAGAAACGGATACTCCATAAACCAGCTTGCTGATATAGCAGGCGTCTCAAAATCTTATCTAAGTAAAATTGAACGTGGGGTCCACAAAAACCCTTCTATCGAGTTTCTCAAAAAAATTTCTCGAGCGCTTAAAATAGATTTAAAAGAACTGTTTGATACTGAGGTGATTCTTTATAAGCGGTCTGAACATGAAGATGAATGGAGAACCCATCTATTGCAGGCCGTTCAAGCCGGAATGAATCAGGAAGAACTTTTCCAATTTACACATCGACTTAAACAAAAAAGAAAAGAACGGATTCTTTATCGGAGCAGAGAACTAACCCAAGCAAATATTGGCGAGTGGAGATCATTGATGAACGAAGCAAAAGAACTAGGACTATCTATTCAAGAAGTAAAAGATTTTCTACATAAGACAAAAAACACATAAAAACGATTAATTCCAGTCTTTAACGCAACTGCGGATAAAGACTTTTTATTTCTGGGTATATATAATTGAAGAAACTCGACAAAAACTCTCCGCCTCTCACCTTTTAATACAAGCTTTTTTATTGATTCAATCACAATGTATCATTTAAAATTGGAGAAAATGGAAAGCAGGTGATTCAAGTGAAAATATTGGTATCCGCCTTTCACCCTCATATGGAACAGTCCGTTGTCAACAAATATTTTGCAGAGAAGTTGAAAGACAAACCTGATATCACATTTCGTGACATGTATAAAAAGTACCCGGACGAGATTATTGATGTAGAAAAAGAACAACAGCTTTGTGAAGAACATGACAGACTTGTCTTTCAATTCCCTCTTTACTGGTACAGTTCACCACCACTCTTAAAAAAATGGTTTGATCATGTTCTCCTTTACGATTGGGCATACGGAACAAACGGAACAGCACTTCGCGGCAAAGATTTTATGGTTGCTATTTCTACAGGTGGTCCTGCAGAAGTCTATCAAGCCGGTGGGTCCAATCATTTTCCCATCAGTGAACTGTTAAAACCCTTTCAGGCTACAAGCAACTTTATTGGAACGAATTACCGACCGCCATTTGTTTTTTACAATACAAATGCAGCCGGAGAAGAGCAATTAGCTCAAGGTGCAGAACAGTACAAACAACATATTTTCAAAACAGATTTTTGAAAAAAAATCCGGGTCTTTTTTACGACCCGGTCCATTCGTCCTATGTCTCAATCACTGTTCCTTTTTTACCTTGTATGGCTTCATAAGCATGCTCTAAAGAAGTAACGATTGATTTGCGTTCATTTTTTGATTCTACAAATTGTAAAGCTGCTTTTACTTTTGGAAGCATACTTCCTGGAGCAAAATGCCCTTCTTCCATATATTGTTTCGCTTCAGCTGCCGAAATATGAGCTAATCTTTTTTCATTCTCTTTTCCAAAGTTAATTGCGATGTTTTCAACACCAGTTAAAATTAACAGCATATCTGCATCTATCATTTCCGCTAATTTTTCAGATGCAAAATCTTTGTCGATGACAGCTTCGATCCCTTCAAGTTGATTCCCTTTTTGAGAGACTGGAATTCCACCGCCGCCTCCTGCAATAATAAGGTGATCCTTCGCCAACAAATCATTGATCGCTTCTTTTTCTAGAATATCAATCGGCTGAGGTGATGGAACGACACGACGATAACCGCGGCCCGAATCTTCTATCATCTTATAACCATTTGCTTTTGCTAAGCGATCAGCCTCTTCTTTTGTGTAAAAAGAGCCAATGGGCTTTGTGGGATTTTCAAATGCGGGGTCATGGCTGTCCACAAGCACTTGTGTGACCAATGATACAACATTTTTCTCTATATTGTTTTCTTTTAGGACCTCATAAATGGCGTTTTGTAACCAATAGCCAATCATCCCTTGACTCATTGCACCACACGTATCAAGTGGCATAGCCGGAAGAGTCTCACTCTGACTCATTTGCTGCTGAAGCACAATATTTCCGACTTGCGGTCCATTTCCGTGGGTAAGTACAAGTCGATGCCCTTCTTTGATCAATTCTACAAGCTGTTTTGCTGTTTGAGAACAAGCTCGTTTTTGATCTTCTGCAGTTGCTCCATTCCCTGTTTGAATTGCATTTCCGCCTAGTGCTAAGACAATTGTTTTTGTCACGATATATCCTCCTTGATTTCTATATGCTGATATTTCCTGTTGACAACATAAAAATAGCGACTACTGCAGTGATGAGGAAAATGACTGCCCATGTCATCTCAAGTCCATTAAATGCCTTCCGATTATTTTCTCTTTGGGCATAAGCATAGACAAAAATACCTAAAGAATATAAAACAGATGTCAATACTAAATAACTAAGTCCAGCAGCATACAATAACCAAACCCCATAAATAGCTGCAATTAATCCAATGACAACATGCTTCGTTTCTTTATTCTGTATACTATATTTCATCTGATAGAGGGCGGAAAATAAATATGGAATGAGAATGGTCGAGCTTGCCATTGAAAAAGCAAAATTATACGGTTCTTCTGAAACTAAAAATGTGAGCAAAAATATTTGAATCAATACATTTGTCATGATTAATGAGTTGACAGGTGCATTATTTTTGTTCTCCTTCGCAAACATTTTTGGAAGTATACCATCTTTAGCAGCGATATATGGTAATTCTGCAGCGAGGAGTGTCCAGCCTAACCAAGCTCCAAGTACGGAAATCACTAATCCTAAATTAACAAGGGTTGCTCCCCATTTACCGACAACCTCTTCTAACACATAAGCCATTGATGGACTATTTAATCCAGCCAATTCATCACGAGGCATGATGCCGATTGATAACAGTGAAATAAGAACGTAAATGATTAATGTCGACAATAGACCAATCATTGTCGCTTTACCTACATCACTTTTTTCTTTAGCGCGACTTGAGAGAACAACTGCACCTTCTATCCCGATAAATACCCATAATGTCACTAACATCGTACTTTTTGTCTGATTCAATACATCTGAAAAATCAAATCCTTTTTCACCCCAGAATTCAAAGGTGAATTGATCGATATTAAAAGCAAAAATTCCAAGGATAATAAACAGGAATATCGGTACCAATTTAGCAATGGTGACAACTAAGTTCACTAAGGCAGCTGATTGCACGCCGCGCAGTAATAAGAAATGAACGACCCATAAAAGAATCGAGGCACCAATAATCGATTGTACATTTCCGCCATTAAAGACCGGAATGAAATAGCCAAGAGCACTAAATAATAATGTGGCATATGCTACATTTCCAAGCCATGCAGATAACCAATAACCCCAAGCAGAATTAAAACCCCAATAATTTCCGAATCCAGCTTTCGCATAACTAAAAATTCCGCCTTCTAAATCGGGTCGTTTATTCGTTAAGTTTTGAAATGAAAAACCTAAGGCAATCATTCCGATTCCCGTAATAATCCAGCCAATGATAATCGCACCTGCTCCGGCGCCACCCGCCATATCTGTTGCTATATTAAAAGCTCCTCCACCAATCATGGAGCCTACAACTAAAGCGATTAAGGCAGCTAACCCAAGTTTTTTTTCGTTTTCTGCCATGATGTATGACCTCCCTTATGAATATAAATGTCAGACTGCCTTTAGAGACAGAGCTGACATTTACAATTTCTCATGCTGTTATGAAAGTGTTGCTGCCATAACAGCTTTGATCGTATGCATCCGATTTTCAGCTTCATCAAAGACCACACTGTTTTTTGATTGAAAAACTTCATCAGTCACTTCCATTGCATCCAATCCGAATTTTTCATGGATTTCTCTACCGACCTGTGTTTCTAAATCATGAAAGGCTGGTAAACAGTGCATAAATAATGTATGGTCTTTCCCTGTCATATTCATCATTTGCTGATTGACTTGATATTTTTTCAACAAATCAATTCTTTCTTTAAATTGGTCTTCTTCTCCCATAGAAACCCAAACATCTGTATAGATCACATCTACGTCTTTTACACCTTCGGCAACATCATCGGTTATCGTAATAGCGGCACCAGTTTCACGCGCTACACCCTTTGCATAGTCAACAAGTTCCTGATTCGGGAACAGTTCTTTAGGACTAACAGCGCGGAAATCGATTCCCATTTTAGCCGAGCCTATCATGAGTGAGTTCCCCATGTTGTTCCTTGCATCACCAACATATGCAAACTTAATCCCTTTCAGATAACCAAGCTTTTCTTTAATGGTCATAAAATCAGCTAAAATTTGTGTTGGATGGAACATATCTGTTAACCCATTCCATACAGGAACACCTGCATACTTTGCTAAAGCCTCTACAGTCTCATGCTTAAACCCGCGGAATTCAATACCATCAAACATTCTCCCTAATACGATGGCGGTATCACGATTTGATTCCTTTTTGCCAAATTGAATATCGCCTTTTCCTAAATATTCTGGATGTGCACCCAAATCGATACATGCCACTGTAAAAGCGCAACGTGTCCGTGTTGAAGGTTTCTCAAATAATAGGGCAATGTTTTTTCCTGCCAACACTTGATGTGGAATACCTGCGTATTTTAATCGTTTAAATTCAATCGACTGCTCAATTAAAAAATCGATTTCCTGCGGTGTAAAATCCTTTAGAGTTAAAAAATGCCGGTTTTTTAAATTAAATGCCATCTTCCTAAACCTCCCAGATTATGATAGTTACTACATTCAGACAAAAAATTATAAATCATTTCGATAAAGCGGCATACTCATACAACGAGGACCGCCCCGCCCACGTGCAAGCTCACTACTTAATACCTCAATCACTTCAACCCCATGTTGTCGCATTAGGTCATTTGAGACATAGTTTCGGTCATAGGTGATGACCACTCCTGGAGAGATTGCCAATGTATTGCTTCCATCATTCCATTGCTCCCGCGCCGCTGTGATACTGTCACCACCACCACATGGAATTAAGGTGACTTCTTTTAAGTTCAGTACTTCTTTTAATGTCTCAACGATATTTGAGCGGCGATGAATCGTTAACTCACCTTCTTGTTTTCCTCTTTCCAAAATAAACGTATTCATTTCACCTTCAGGACCTAAAATTCCTGGATGAACAGTAAATTTATCATGGTCTACCATAGTAAATACGGTATCAAGGTGCATAAATGCACGTGATTTATGGATTTCCACAGCTACGATTTTTTTATAATGTTGATTTCCGGCAAATAATTTCAATGCTAAGCTTTCAATAGCCTGTGCAGTTGTTCTGGCACTAATACCAATAGCTACTGTATCATGACTAAGAACAAGCTCATCCCCACCTTCAATAGAATAAGCACCTTCTCGATTAAACCAAAACGGAATATCATGAGCCGCAAACCGCGGGTGATGATTCATAATATACTTCATAAATAAAGACTCTCTTCTTCTCGCTCTTCTGTTCATTCTATTTAAAGACACGCCATTACCAATGATAGCTGCGGGATCGCGTGTAAAGTAGAGATTTGGCATAGGGTGTAAATAAAATGGTTCATGGTCAGCTAACAATTCATGCAAAAATTTCTTTGATTCATTTGGCAGTTCTGTTTTTCGCAGACCTTCCATCATCACCTTCACTAACTTATCCTTAGGCAAACTTGTTAAATATTCTTTTATAATGTCAAATGACCCAGTTTCGTTTACCCTGCTTTCCGCTAAAAAATCTTCGATCATCTGTTTTCGAACTTCATCTTTTGCTAATGATTCCGTGACAAGCGTATCTAAATAAACAACCTCAACTCCTCTATTTCTAAGAGCATTGGCAAAATAATCGTGTTCTTGCTGAATAGCCGGCAAATACGGGATATCATCAAACAGCAGCACTTCTAATGTATCAGGTGTTAAATTTTCAAGTTCGCCACCTGGACGTTTAAGCAAGACCGTTTTTAATTCCCCAATTTCAGAAGTAACATTTAAAGGGTATTGCATTTTAACACTCCTTTTTTGGATTAAAATACATGGTGTTATGACATATTTTTTACAGGGATTTTTGAAATATACATAATAAAATACAAAGGTTGGGAAAATAAAAAAGCATAAGCCCTGTTATATAGGAACTCATGCTTAAAATAGGAAACTTGATCTTTTTAATGAACGATTTTGGCTACTGTTACTTATTCAGCTCTATGCTTGGGATAACATTCAGCGGCACAAGAAGGTAGCTGAGGTTCTAGCTGTGGCAAAATAAAACACTGAATCACCTTTGTTTACAGCACATGGGAATGTGGAGAGGCGTGCAACACAGTACCACACGTTTTCACAGATTAATTGTTACCCTGTGCATCGTTCTCATTTGAAATTCGCGAACAATTATTATTTTCGGACTCAATGCGTTTCCTTTTATAATTGAAGATTAGTAAGACGATAATTTACATACAGCCCATTGGATCAATCATATCTATCTTCATTATTCAACACGCTTTAATTCCTGCGTAATTTCTTTCCATTCGTTCTTGCCTTTTTATTTTTTCCATCCCGATACTTCATTAAAAATCCTCCACTGATATAATGATTAAAATGGCTTATATACTTTAAATCTTAGGTAGGATGACAACATTGAAAGCGGTTAGACGATGCTAATATACAATTAAAAAACGGGCTTACGGGGCAGTCCTTTTTCAACGGGCAGGGGGGTTTGCGAGACTCCTGGGGGAACAGCGCGCCAGGCTCGCGGATCGCCCGCGGAAAGCGAGCAAATTCCCCCATTTTTATTCATCCACACGACTTTCAGGACAGCCACCTCAGCACATAATCATGATATAAAAAAATGTATACAAAGATTGTTTCCAAAACGACTAATGACTTTACAACAAATGACATTTTGGCTATTTATGGTACAAATGATATTTTAGAACGAATTGAGACTTGGGAAGTATATGAGTATACAAAAGGTTTTGTTGCCATTGGTAATGATGGCGGTGTTAATGTATTTGTAATGTCTCAAGAAGAAAAGGAGGTTGGGATCAAGAGACCTCCCTTATACATTGGTAGAGAATTTTCCATGGTGGGGGTATAATCTTTATTTTGACTGTAATGAAACAAGAACACTGTATCAATCATTTAAAGCAGGGGGTGGAGCATCCACTGGTCTTGCTGCAATATCAAGGTTTATACCCGTACCACCTACACAATTAGCAAGTGCAATTGCCGGAGTAATTGGAGGCGGACTCGTAGGTTTTGGTCAAATGATTCAAGACGAACATAAAGGGCATGGTGTCAGAATACGTTTTACTGGACTTGGATATGCAGCTATTCCAACTGGGGTTTTTCCACAATAAAAATGAAAGAAGGGAAACTATGACTTTCTTTGTTTTAATGGCAGGGCTATTTCTTATGATTTACATGAAAGAACCATTCAGCAAAAAAGTGTACGGTTATGTTTACTTGGCTTTTTATTTAATGGTTTTAGCCCTATATATAATTAACACTACATTTGTAAATCTGATATCTAGCAAACTCTTATTAATTGTTGCAGTAATTGTCATTTCACCATTGTTCATTGGTTTCCTAAAATCCTCAACTGAATCCCAATAGAAAAAAGATAGAAGGAGCAGGCATAGCCCCTGCTCTTTTTGTTACTTCAATAATGCTTCCAATTTCGCTTTCGTCTTCGGTCCATAAATACCGTCCGCAGCTAGTCCATGCATCAATTGGAACCGTCTAACCGCATCTTTTGTCTTAGGACCGTAATAACCATCAATCCCATTGTTTTTTGCGCCTTTATCTGGATAAAAATAAAGGGCTGCCAGTGCTTCTTGAATTTGTCGGGCTGCTGTACCTTTCATCATCAGGCTTTTTAGTTTATAAACACCGAAAGGCAATGAATATCTGGATTTCTTATTATTACTTGAAGATGAGTCTGTTTTAGATCCGGTTTTATTTCCAAGCAGACGATCAACTTTTTTCCGAAATGCTGATAGTTGACTTGAATCACTCACCCAAGGAGCAAAGTAATGTGCAAAATGAAATAAAAAAATACCGTTTTTTTTCGCTTTCTTAGGTATTGGATAAGTCCGCTGAAATAAAGAAAAACCCTTGCGTGGCAAGGATTTTCAAATTATTTAGACTTTATTAATCTAAATCTATCTAATACTTATAACGCGCTCGGAGGGATTCGAACCCCCGGCAGACGTGGTACCGGAAACCACCGCTCTATCCAACTGAGCTACGAGCGCATAATCATAATTTTAACGTCAGCAATTTATATTATAAAGGGTGTTCCTTAAAAAGTCAATTCATAAATTACGTTGGTCAGTCATATGAAGAATAAAACCATGTATTTCACGTATTTTACAGCTTCTGTTTGAAGTGCTTTGAAAATGGGAAAGATAAACCTTAGCAAAGAGATTGCTTTTTGTTTGACCTTTATTGACCAAAAATGTATGATTAAATTACATACTTACCTTTTAAGGTGAAGGAGGAGTATTATGAATTTAATACCTACAGTCATTGAACAGACGAATCGCGGGGAAAGAGCGTATGACATTTATTCCCGCTTATTGAAAGACCGTATTATCATGCTCGGATCGGCAATTGATGACAATGTTGCGAACTCCATTGTATCACAACTGTTGTTCCTTGAAGCGGAAGACCCTGAAAAGGATATTAGCATTTACATTAACAGTCCAGGCGGTTCGATTACAGCTGGTATGGCAATTTATGATACGATGCAGTTTATTAAGCCGCAAGTCTCTACGATCTGTACTGGCATGGCAGCATCCATGGGTGCATTCCTGTTGGCTGCTGGTGAAAAAGGCAAACGTTATGCCCTTCCAAACAGTGAAGTGATGATTCACCAACCGCTTGGTGGTGCTCAAGGGCAAGCAACTGAAATTGAAATTGCTGCAAAACGCATCCTGTCATTACGTGACAAGCTGAATAAGATTCTTGCGGAGCGTACAGGACAGCCGCTTGAAGTGATTGAACGCGATACGGACCGTGATAACTTCAAAACAGCAGAAGAAGCAAAAGAATATGGCTTAATCGACAAAGTCTTGACACGCAATGTTGATTCACAAAAGTAACATTGTAAGGAGCTGCCCGATATCGGGCAGCTCTTTTTTGTTACATATCTATATTTCTTAATACAGCCCGCTCATATATTTTCCTTGTCAATAGGTAGTAAACGGCCTGAAAGGCAAAATAGATGCCAATGACGATGACAGCACTGAACAATAGGTTGGAATTGAGCATATTGCTAAGCGCTTTATAGGCAAATCCGGCATGAATCGTTCCGACGACAAACGGAATAAAAAACAAAAAGCCCATTTGTTTTCCGAGAATTGCGCGAATTTCTTTTTTAGTCATGCCAATTCTTCGTAATGCAAATACTTGAATTCTCGTATCTTCAATTTCAGTAAAGAGCCGCAAGTACATCAAACTTCCTTGAACAACGAAAAATACAAGACTGATAAACAACCCGATAAACAATGTCAATGATGTTGCCTGCTTCATAATCTGATAGCCAGGTGCTCTTACTTGAAAAGAATTTTTCAGCTTTTCTGGTACCATGTTTTCTAGTTTTTTTGACACTTGAATTTCATTTTCCCAATGATGAAGCTCATAGCCGATGACTCTCGTCTGTTTATTTAAAGGCACATGTTTAGCCTGCTCATCATATGTGCTCTGATCAACAATAACTAATTTACTTGTGTTACCCATACTAAAAAGGATGCCTTGATTGCGCTCTTTCCCCATTATGAATGTAAGAGGTTTCCCGGCTTTAGTCTTGATTGTTGCCGTCTCTCCAGATTCAAAAAGCGGACGGCCCATACTGAACGGATAACTAATGAATGCCTCTCCTTTTTTTAAATGTGCAAGTGGAAGATTCTTTTTTTCTGCTGCTTTATTAAAAGATTCTTCCGAAATCATTAACCCATTGATTTTCACTTTCTTTCTCATTACAGAGTCTTTCGCTTGAAATGAAACGGGAAGACCCGTTACTTCAATCTGATAGGAAATCTCAGCTTTGGCATCTTTAAGTGCTGTTTCAACCTCATCAGGTTTGATCACATGATATGTTGAGGCATCTTTTTCTACCCAGCCAATAGCCTGAGGAGTACTGGTTTCCCCCTGTTTTTTCAAATCAGCATAAAACATATAAATGACTCCTGTTGCCGTTAAAATGACGGCTGTGATAATAGAAGTCAAAAACAGCATCCGCGCATAATCCTTCAAGTGAAACAGAATATTGGAACGTGTGATGAGGTTCGTTCCCCTGTAAAAGCTTGTTTTATGCTTATACAGATTCCGAAAAATCGCCACACTGCTTTGTGTAAATAGAAAATATGTTCCAATTAAAACAAGAATTAAAATGGGGAATACACGAAAAATAATATCAATAATATTAGCCGTTGCCGCAAGCGTATAACAACCTGCCAGACAAATAAGTGAAAGTGCTGTCAGCCATTTGGAATAGACAGGCATACCTTTTGGCTGTTTTGCCGCTTTTAACAGATCAATGATCTCCAGTTTACGAATTCTTGTTAAAGATAAAATGGTCAATGTCTGAAACAGAATGAAAAAGCCGACTGCCGTAATGATCAAAGCTTTTGGTACAACCGCAAACGAAATCGGTGCTTTTACATCCATCATGGCCGTCATCGCCATGAAAAACAGCTTAGAAAATAACAGACCAATGCCAATTCCTGTTGCAATTGAAAGAACAGAAATGATCGTCTGTTCATAGTAAATCATTTTCTTTAATTGGCGTTTTGATGTTCCAAATAAACTTAATAAACCAAATTCTTTTTTTCTTGCCTGTAAAAAGGCGGAATTTGAGTACAAAATAAAAAAAATCGCAAAGACAATAATGATCACTTCAGCTGCATAAAGACATATTTTTACAGCTCCTCCTCCGTAGATTTTATCCTCTGTTACATCAGGATGATAAATAAATGAGGAAAAAATAAAAAACACGGACACTGTAAAGACACAGCTTAAAAAATAAGCTAAATATCGCTGAAGATTCCCCTGAACATTTTTACGAGCGATAACTTTCATGTTCATGAAAATCACCTCCCAAAACACTTACCGTGTCAAGGATGCTCTGATAAAAATCTTGTCTGTTTGCGCCTTTGCGAATTTCAGAGAAAAATTTCCCGTCTTTAATAAAAATAATTCGTTCGCAAAAACTTGCGGAAGTCGGATCATGGGTGACCATCAAAATAGTCGCTCGTTTTTCACGGTTTAGTTTTGTCAGAGAGTCCATGACTTGTTTAGCAGATTTTGAATCAAGGTTTCCTGTCGGTTCATCCGCTAGAATAAGAGCAGGTTCATGAATCATTGCACGGGCACATGCCGCTCTTTGCTGCTGACCGCCGGAAACTTCATAAGTCCGGTGCTCAAGAATATGATCAATCTCCAATGTTTTCGCCAAATCAATAAGCTTTGACTCCATTTCTTTCGGTCGCACCTTATCAAGAGCAAGCGGCAACAGAATATTTTCCCTAATTGTCAATGTTTCAAGCAGGTTAAAATCTTGAAAGATAAAGCCGAGCTCACGCCTCCGAAATAACGCCAGTTTTTGATCTTTCAGTTTAGCAGGGTTTGTTCCATTAATCATTAATTCTCCATTTGTCGGCTGATCAATTGTTGCGAGAAGGTTGAGAAGCGTCGTTTTTCCACTGCCTGAAGGCCCCATTACCCCGACAAACTCACCTTGTTCAACCGAGATATTAAAGTTGTTCAAAGCATCGTGTGAGAAACCGCCTTTTTTAGAAAAATATGTTTTAGATAAGTGTTTAGTTTCAAGTACGTTCATTGGTTTCCTCTCCTTTTCCTCTTTATTATAAAAAGGAGTGAAAACTTCTCCCATCGAATTACCTTGCAAAGCAGACAGCCAATCTTACAGTTTTGTCACATTTCCATGAAGAGTGTTGCTTGAAAACGTCACCGTCATCACTGTTCCTTTTCCTTGCTCTGATGATGCGCGAAGTTCATGACCTAAGTGACGGCAAATTTCTTTTGATAAATAAAGTCCCATCCCTGTCGCTTCTTGTTGTCTTCTTCCATTTTCCCCGGTGAAAAATGGAAGAAAGATTCGCGGGAGATCTTGAGCTGGAATGCCGACGCCATGATCAATGATGGACACAGCAGTCTGATTGCCTGTTTGCTCTACCTTCATCACAATATCTTCTCCTTTGTTTTGCGGCGAATATTTTAAGGCATTATGAAGGATTTGCTGAAAGACGACAGACAGCCATTTTTTATCACTGTAGATCAATAGACAATCATCTGAAATGACTAGCTTTGGAAAAAGTCTTCGTTTAATAAACTGACGTTTCTCCTCATTAATGATTTCTCTGAGTAAACTGATGACATCGATTTGTTCGGCTTTTAAATCGATAGCAAAGTGATCAAGCCTAGCCATATGAAGCATCATATCTAAACCATAGCGAAACCGGTCATTCTCTTCTTCAATCTCAGTAAGCAAGGACCTGATTGACCTGATCTCTGACTGTTTCTTCCCTTCTTGAATGAGGAGTGAAATGACAGATACAGGAGTTTTCATATGGTGGATCCATTGATTTGTAAAATCGAGATGCTGTTGCCGCTCTCTAGAATAACAGGAAAGCTTTTCACGGTATTCTTTATTGAGTTTAGCAACTAGTTCAGTCCACATTTTCTGTTCTTTTGTTGTTGGCTGATAGGCTTTTAATACTTCTCCAGTTTGCATGGATACTTCAACATATTGGTTATTTAATTGAGAAAGAAACGAACGTTGTCTGCCATAGTCAATGATCAAACCGATGCTGAGAAAAAAGATCATCAAAATAAACATGTAAAAAATATTAGTCCTTGAAATACCTGACCCTTTTTCAACGATACCAAGAGCTGCAACAATGGTGACGAATCCTGTACCTAGTATAGAAAATAGAATGATCCAAGCGCGATCCCGCAAATATGCTTTAAACATCCTCTTGCTCATCCTTCCAATCGATACAAAACCGGTACCCTTGTCCCCTGACAGTTTTAATGGCATCATCGATTCCAAGTTCACCAAGTTTCTTTCTTAAACGATTAACATTGACCGTTAACGTATTGTCATCAACAAAATGGACTTCATCCCATAATGCTTCAAGCAGTTCTTCCCTTGTGACAATTCGATCATACTCTTTGACAAACATTGATAAAAGCTGAAATTCTTTTTGTGAAAGAGACATTCGGTGATCTTCCCTTTGCATTTCAAAACGCTCTGGATAAATATACAGACCTCCAACTTCTAGTACTTGTGTTTCTTGATGAAGAGCTGATGAGTATTCACCGTATGTACGCCGCAGTACACTTTTGATTTTGGCGAGCACAACATCGAGATGAAATGGTTTTGTGATATAATCATCACCTCCATGTTCAATCGCCATCACCTGATTCAATTCATCCGTGCGAGCAGAAATAAAAATAATGGGTACATTTGATACAGTACGGATTTGTCTGCACCAATAAAAACCATCAAAATAAGGAAGGTTAATGTCCAAGAGGACCAAATCAGCGGTTTTTTCGATAAATTCTTGTTTGATTTGAGAAAATGTTTGAACAGTACTGACTTCATAACCATACTTTCGTAAATGATTTTGCAGAATAGAAGCAATTCGTTCATCATCTTCAATAAGTAAAATGTTATACATGTTTAATCATCCTCAAAAAAATACTTGTTAAACATTGTAGTAAATTCCCCTTGTTTCACATTTTGTTTGGAAAGATTATGACTGGTCCGTTTTGTGAAATGATCTTTCTTCAAAACGATTGTTCCGTTCCTTGTCAATTTACAAGCAAGTGGGTCTTGATTAAAAGGTGATTCAGGATGATCTTGGATGAGCCCACGGACATCAGCAAGCACCACTTCATTGATTGGTTCAATTGAAAATGCGTAACCTGTCTGCCAGCCTTCACCTTTATCCATTTCAAGAAGATAGTCTCCTTTGTCAGTATTCGTTTTTTGAACACGATAATGTCCTGTTTTTGAAGTCATCACTTCTCCTGATAGTGGAACTGGAGCAAGAGGCAGATTCAGTCCAAACCCGGTATCAATGAGGAAAGCCTCGTTTTCTTCCCGCAAAACAATGGCAACATGTGTACCTGTTAGTGACCATTGTTGATTTTTTTCATTGTAGACTGTTCCTTGAATCATATGGACTGAAAAACCGAGATCTTGCAACACATAATATAGGAATGCGTTCAAATGATAGCATAAACCGCCACGCTGATCATTCAGCAGGGATTCAGTCAGACTTTTCTTTGTCATTGGAATACGTTCTTTTTTTAAAACAGAACTATTTTCAAATGGAAACTGATAGGCTATCCGTTCTAAAAATTCCGGCAAGTCAGCAAATGAGATCACATGATGAGAATCATATCCGATTCTCTTATATAGCAAGTCAAGCAAAACGGTCATGATTCTCTCCTTTGGATTCTTATTCAATACTGCCTGGCATAAAATGAATAAAAAGTACCCTTATAGTAGGCTATATACTAAGATCCCACTATATAGGGTACATGTTGTAATGGTTAGTTTTGTTCCAGAACATATGCAGTCAATGCATCAATTGCGTCTTGTTCATCAGCTCCATCTGCAATCAGTGTGACTTCAGATCCCGAACTGACAGCCAGACTCATTAATCCCATGATGCTTTTTGCATTCACTTTTTTATCTCCCTTTTCCAAAAAGATGTCTGATTGAAAGCGGTTGGCTTCCTGAACAAACAATGCGGCTGGACGTGCTTGCAGTCCTGTTTTTAAACGAATTTCGACTTTTTGTTGAACCATAAGATCTCCCCATTCCCTTGTCCATTATTTTAAAGAGACAAATTGCCCTAAACGTAATTGTTCAGCAATCTCATCTAATTTGCGAAGTCGATGGTTAATCCCCGATTTACTGATTTTTCCGCTGGTGACCATTTCACCAAGTTCTTTTAAGGTTACTTCTTGATAATCAATACGGAGCTGTGCAATTTCTCTCAGTTTCTCCGGCAAAGCATCAAGACCGATTTTTTCATCGATATATTTAATGTTTTCCACCTGTCTGAGCGAAGCGCCAATTGTCTTGTTTAAGTTGGCGGTTTCACAATTGACCAGTCTGTTAACCGAGTTTCTCATATCCCGTACAATCCGGACGTCTTCGAATCGGAGCAGTGAATGGTGTGCACCAATTACATTTAAAAACTCGGTGATTTTCTCCGCTTCTTTCAAATAAGTAATATACCCTTTCTTCCGCTCCAATGTTTTGCTGTTTAAATGAAACTGATTCATCAGTTCTGATAATGAATCGTTATGCTCTTTGTACATCGAAGAAATTTCTAAATGATAAGAAGAAGTTTCGGGATTGTTGACAGAACCACCAGCTAAAAAAGCTCCCCTTATATAAGAACGTTTACAACATCTTTTTTTCACTAGTTCTTCTGATATGTTTCTTGCAATAACAAAATTTTCTCCAAGTATCTTTAAGTCTTCAAGGATGGTCTTTGCATTTTCGAACAGACGTACAATGTAGACATTATTTTTTTTCAGTCTCATTTTTTTTCGAACGAGCAGTTCGACGGACACCTCATATTGCATTTTAAGCAATGTATAAATTCTTCTGGCAATGGCCGCATTCTCGGTTTGAACATCTAGAACCACTTTTCGGTTTGAGAAGGACAGTGAACCATTCATTCGAATGAGGGCAGAAAGTTCCGCTTTCGAGCAGCAATCCTTCACTTCCAAGTTTGTAAGTTCCTTTTTCGTTTCAGACGCAAATGACAATTTAGACAACCCCATTCCAAAGCCTGCTATTCTTTTAATAAATCAACAAGCAACGAAGCAACTTTATGTGTATCATGGCGAATGACGCCATTCTCATACGTTACAATCTGATCTTTTATGACTTCAAGCCCCATGAGCGTCAGACTCTCAATATTAAACTGCACAGGCTGGGCAAGTTCTTGGGCATATCTTGCTCGAATATCGTCCGGGATCTCCTCATTATTAACAAGAATCGTCTCAATAAAAGGAGTACCCATATGTTGGTTCAATGCTTCAACATGGTCTGCAGCACTGTAATACAAGGTTTCTCCTGGCTGAGTCATCACATTGCATATATAAACCTTTTTGGCAGAAGCATTCAAAATTTCTTCCCTTATTTTTGGAACAAGTAGATTGGGTAAAATACTTGTGTATAGGCTACCTGGACCAAGAATAATCAAATCAGCCTTCCGAATGACATCGATCGTTTCTGGTAATGGTTCAATTTTTTCAGGGGTTAGAAATACTCTTTTAATGCGGCGCCCATAGGATGGGATCACCGACTCCCCTGAAATAATCTGACCATCATCCATTTCTGCATGTAACACAACACTAGTATTTGCAGCTGGCAGCACCTTTCCACGAACATTTAATACTTTACTCATTTCAGTGACGGCATGAAAGAAATCACCGGTTATGTTTGTCATTGCCGCCAACATTAAATTCCCCAATGAATGGCCGATTAAATCGCCACCCTTGTTAAAGCGGTGCTGGAACAGGTTTTCCACGAGCGGCTCCACATCAGATAACGCAGCCAGTACATTCCGTACATCACCAGGAGGAGGAATTTTCAATTCATTTCTTAATCTCCCTGAACTTCCCCCATCATCTGCAACTGTTACAACAGCTGTAATGTCCACAGAATGATGCTTTAAACCTCTCAACAATACAGATAGACCCGTTCCTCCACCGAAGATTGCAATTTTTTTCTGCTTGGTCATTTTATTTTCTGCTTTTCTTCTCAATGTCCCGGTGAGTAACATGAGTATAGTAGTCTTTTTTAAAATAATCAGCAACATATTCAGTAAGCGTCACAGACCGGTGTTGTCCTCCCGTACATCCAATGGCAATAACAAGCTGGCTTTTGCCTTCACGTTTATAGGAAGGTAGCATAAAGCCCAACAAATCGGTCAACTTTTCAAGGAATTTTTGTGTTTCACTCCATTTCATCACATAGGATGATACTTCATGGTCTTTGCCGGTCAATGGTCTCATACTATCAATGTAGTATGGGTTTGGAAGAAATCTCACATCGAAAACGAGATCAGCATCAATCGGAAGCCCGTATTTAAATCCAAATGACATGACATTGACAGTGAAAGTGTGACCTTCATCTGTCACAAAATGCTGAATAATTTTTTCACGCAATTCTTTTGGTTTCATGTCAGATGTATCGTAAATAATTTGGGAGCGACCTTTCAATTCTTCTAAAAGCTGACGCTCCATTTCAATTCCTTCAAGTGGAAGCCCTGTTGTTGCAAGCGGGTGGGAACGTCTTGTTTCTTTATATCTTGAAACTAACACCGAATCTTTTGCATCCAAAAACAAAATACGCGGGGTTATCCACGATGTTTCTCCAATTCCATCAAGAGCTTCAATCAGCCGATCAAAAAATTGGCGACCGCGCAAATCCATGACAAGCGCAACTTTGCTCATCTTTGAACTTGATTCCTTCATCAGCTCCAAAAATTTCGGGAGTAAAGACGGCGGCAAATTGTCCACGCAGAAAAACCCGAGATCTTCAAAACTTTGAATCGCAACTGTTTTTCCTGCTCCAGACATTCCGGTTATAATGACAAGCTGAATTTCATGGCCTCCATTTGCACTCATATGTTTCCCCCCTTATGGTTAGTCGCCTTGTGGATCTAAGCGATAAGACAGTAATTTAAAGTCAGGCGTATAGGTAAAGGTCCCGTGAAGAAGACCGCTGCCTTTTAGCATAAAGTCAAGAATGTGTACATCACCCGGTGCCATTGGTAAATGTTCTATATCTCTAGCCGAATGCCATTCGATGATTCCTTCTTCAGACTCTTTTACAGGTTTGCCTGTATAATGATCGGCGACAAACGTGAACATCATCCATTCTGAGACAACCTGTTCATTTTCTTTTATGATAAAGGTAAATATGCCTTTTAATTGTGGATTTAACACATATATACCTGTCTCTTCGCGGTATTCTCTGATGACGGCATCTCTGACTGTTTCCCCGCACTCCATTTTACCGCCGGGAGCTACCCACCAGCCTCTACGAGGTTTTTTTAGCAACAGAACTTTATCATCCGACATCAGCACACAATTGGTCACTCTTTGCAAGTTTGTCACCCATCCTTTAATTCCTTCAATTCTTTACTCTATTATACCGCTTCCTAGTGCCTCCCACAATGAACATGGCGTCAAACTGGGAAAAACGTCTTTTTCCAAACAGGAGACCATTGAAAGCGCATACTAAAACTGTTTTATATATTATTTTACAGCAAAACCGGTTTTTTCATGAAGTAAATATGAACAAAATATGAAAATGATGATATGGTTTTCTTTAGAAATGATATCCATAAAAAAAGACACGGATATGTAAATCCGTGCCAAAAGAATTCATTATAAAAGGGGGTCAATTACTAAAGTAATCATATCAAATGATTGTTTCACTGGTGTTACAGTGCGGTTAAAACATGATGACTTTTACATTTTGTTACTTTACAGATTTTTCTTTTTCATTCAGTTCTTCAACGTATTGTTGAACACTCTGAGCTGCGATACTTCCATCACCTGTCGCTGTTACTATTTGACGGAGGCTTTTTTCGCGTATGTCTCCCGCCGCAAATATACCGTCAACCTTTGTTTCCATCCGCTCATTCGTTAAGATATAACCCTCTTCATTTGTAATGCCAAGATTTTGAAATGGTGCTGACAGCGGTAGCATACCAATATAAATAAAGACACCATCAGTAGGAAATTCTTTTTCTTCACCTGTGATTGTATCAACAAGTGTCACTTTACCAACTTTCCCATCCTTTTCATGGATTTCCTTCACTGTCTTGTTCCAAATGAAATCGATTTTTTCATTGGCAAATGCTCGTTCCTGAAGAATACTTTGTGCCCGCAGCTTATCACGACGGTGTACGATTGTGACTTTTGAAGCAAAGCGAGTTAAGTAAACACCTTCTTCTACAGCTGAATCACCACCACCAACAACGACGAGCTCTTTGTTCTTAAAGAAAGCACCGTCACACACCGCACAATAAGATACACCCCGGCCGCCGAGTTCTTTTTCACCAGGAACATTTAATTTTTTATATTCAGCACCTGCAGTGATGATTACAGACCGTCCTTTATATTCTTTTGATCCAGCTTTAACAATCTTGTATTCTTTCCCATCAACAACTTCTTTAATATCACCATACGCATATTCTGCTCCGAACTTTTTTGCATGTTCAAACATCTTATTTGATAGTTCAGGACCGAGAATACTTTCAAATCCTGGATAGTTTTCAACATCCTCGGTATTGGCCATTTGTCCGCCAGGCACACCTCTTTCAATCATTAAAGTTGACATGTTTGCCCTAGATGTATAGACAGCCGCTGTCATTCCCGCAGGACCTGCTCCAATAATAATACAGTCATAAATTTTTTCTTCTGACACAATGTTCACTCCTTCACGAGTCCTTCTGCTACTTTAGCCTAGCAGTCAGTTTCTCTAAGTAAATATTCCCTAGTTGCTTCTTCCTTACCCATATCCTATAAAATATCTTGCGTCTGTGCTATTGATTTGCTCAGAAAGCCAAAAACAGATTTGGATTTGACAATTAAACATGAGCAGGCAGGGAGCTGTTCAAAAAGCTAACTAAAAATGTGAAAAGACTGTCTAAGCGTCAAACAGCAACATTGTTTAAATCTGTCTTTAAAAGCATAAAAAAACTTGCCGATGAAGCCGTGTTTTCGACTTTATCGGCAAGCCTATACTACTGCTTTTAAAGGTGTTCTTTTAATACACGCTCATATTTTGTAAGTGTTGCAGATGAGATGTTAAACAGCTTCGCTGTTTCGGTCTTGGTAAGCCGTTCATGCTGTTCCGTTTTCCAAATATAATAGATGGTTGCAGCCAAGCCGTTAGGATTTCGCAACTGGACCCCTGAAGCTCTCATTTGCTGGATCACATGAAAGATCCAAAAGCACATTGCATCTTCCTCGATGACAGAACAATCCGCTTTTTCTATTGCTTTTACTGTTCGATAAGCAAACAGTGCATCTTTTGAAATGACTGTTTTTTTGTTTTCACCGTAAAGTAAAAGCCTGACAAAGTGGTCTTCAAACTCTGTTTTTGCCATTTTTGAGTCGAGTACAGCTTGAAGTTGGTTTTTTTCTCCTTTTCTTTCGCTTACGTAATATGCAGCAAGGCGTTCCTCAAGCGAGGGCTGTTTTTCCAATCGTTCTTTCCAAGGCTCAATGCGGGCATGACCTGGGTATTCCGTCTCCATTTTCCCCCATATTCGTTCAGCGAATGGGATACGGTCAGTAAAATAAGCTGAACATGCAAGCCAGTAATAAAAAGTTACATCTCCTTCAAACCCTGTGCGATAAAGCGACTTTAGCCATCTATAGCCAAGATCATACATGCCGATAAGCGAAAAAGTTGCACCGAGCTTATACCTTTGCTCACTCAACATGGGATAAATATTGGAAAGTTGTTCAGAAAGAATTCTCACTTGTTCATCTTTTCTTTCATAATGGAAGAAGATCAACAAGTTGCATAAGGCATGCAAATTCCCATCATTTTTTTCTAACACGGTCATGACTGTCAGCTTCGCTTTATGAATATCGCCAGCATAAAAATAGGCAAGGGCCAGGTTGTTATAAGCCGACCAAAATTCCGGATAATCGTTGATGATCTCTTCAAGAATCTCAATCGATTCTTGCAGCTGCCCATTTTCCAAAAATGATTTTGCTTGATCTTGCTTTAAAATTAAATCATCCTGATCATACTCTGAGTAATGATCGCTTTCTTCTCCCATATCTAACAAGTCAAGCAGCTCCATATTTTCCGTCATGAATTCACCGTTTGGATCTTCATTTAAATAGGTTTCGGCTGCTTTATAAGCCTCTTGAAAAAGACCAAGATGAGCATAGTTATTTGCCTTAAAATAATGGCATTCAGTCATTTTTTCATTCATATTTTTTAAAATAAAGTCCAAAAGCTCATTTGATTGCTGATAAAAACCCATTTCCGTATAAATGACGGCAAGCTGAGAAAGCATACCCGTATTATCCGGTTCAAGAAAAATTGCTCTTTGAATGAGCTTGCTTGCACGGGATAGATTCCGTTCTCGGTATGCTTTGAGTCCTTTATGATAGAGATATTGTCCATCTTGAAACAATTGAACAATTCTTTCGTTATGATGATGTTCAGAAGTGTACTTACTCACAGCTACCCTCCATTTCAAACTGTATACCGTCAGTAGTATAACATAATTTCCAGCCAGCTTATAGACCAAAAACAAGTTTCTAGAAAATTCTCTTCATTTTCCACCTTTGGCAGCACCTCTTCCACTATAAAAACCAGCGGCCAACGTTTCTCCACTGGTTTTTGAGTAAGATTCTAACTTCGTTCTTGACGTTTCCTGAGTTCATTTAACACCTCAGCAAATGGCAGAGACTGTTCTTTTAATAAAACAAACAGGTGATAAATAAGATCAGCCACTTCCCATCTTAATTCTTCAAGATTGCGATTTTTTGCAGCAATGATCACCTCGGCAGCTTCTTCACCAACTTTTTTTAAGATTTTATCAATACCTTTGTCAAATAAATAAGTCGTATAAGCCCCTTCCGGCATATCAACATATCGTCTGGCAATGGTAGATTCGAGCTCACTTAAAATTGTAAAACGCCCCCTGACTGCTGTTTTTTGCATTGATGAGAAACAGCTATCATTTCCTTGATGACATGCCGGTCCAGTCGGTTCGACAAGAATAACAAGAGCATCATGATCACAATCAAGGCGAATCTCTTTAACATATTGAACATTGCCAGATGTTGCTCCTTTATGCCACAGTTCTCCGCGGGAGCGACTGAAAAACCATGTTTCTTTTGTTTCCAACGTTTTTTCAAATGATTCTTTATTCATATAAGCCAATGTTAGCACTTCTTTTGTGATCTCATCCTGAACGATCGCGGGAATTAACCCCGCTTCATTAAAATTCAGTTCGTCAACAGTGATCATCGTACATTCACCCCGCACTCTTTTAAGTAAGTTTTGACTTCCTTAATCGAAGTTTCTTGGTAATGAAAGATGGACGCAGCAAGTGCCGCATCAGCTTGCCCTTTTTCAAATACTTCATACATGTGTTCAGCATTCCCAGCACCGCCTGAGGCAATGACAGGAACAGAGACAGCTTCTGAAACAAGCTTTGTCAGTTTGAGATCAAACCCGGTTTTTTCACCATCAGAGTCCATACCTGTCAGCAAGATTTCACCTGCACCTCTTTGAACGGCTTCCTGTGCCCATTCTAAAACCTCAAGTTCTGTTCTCTGCCGACCACCATGTGTATATACAACGTATTTGCCTTTGTTTAAATCAAATTTTGCGTCAATCGCCACAACAATACATTGAGAGCCAAAAAAAGCTGCTCCTTCAGTGATAAGTTCGGGTCGAAGAACGGCTGCAGTATTGACTGAAACTTTGTCTGCTCCCGCCCGCAAAATGGTTTTTATATCTTCAAGATGATTGATACCGCCGCCAACAGTAAAGGGAATAGCCAACATTGCGGCAACTTTTTCGACAACATCAACAATGGTTTTTCTTCCTTCATGTGATGCAGAAATATCGAGAAAGACGAGTTCATCAGCCCCTTCATTGTCATACGTTTTAGCAAGTTCAACAGGATCTCCAGCGTCCTTCAATCCGAGAAATTGAATCCCTTTCACAACACGGCCATCTTTCACATCAAGACATGGAATAATTCGCTTTGTTATCATTTGCTGTTAATCCTTTCAAGTGCTTCCTTCATGGTAAATTGCTTTGTGTAAAACGCTTTTCCAACGATAGCACCGCTAATGCCGTCTGACTGTCGGTTAGCTAGTTCTTCAAGGTCGGCAATACAGCTGATACCACCTGAAGCGATCACTTGTTTGCCGGTTGCTTTGGCAAGCTCAACTGTGCGGTTCACGTTCGGTCCAGATAACATTCCATCTGTTGCAATATCAGTAAAAATAAACACTTCAGCCCCTTCATTTGCAAGCTCAAAACCAAGCTCTTCCACTTTAACAGTTGATGTTTTAAGCCAACCTTCTGTGGAAACAAATCCATTTCTTGCATCAAGTCCTATTGCAATATGATTGCCGTAAATTTTGAGCATCTTTTTGACAAAAACCGGATTGGAAATAGCTACACTACCTAAGATGACTCTCTCTATACCTTGTGATAGATAGTTTTCAAGATCTTTTTCTGTTCTAATCCCACCGCCGATCTGTACCTTTACTTTCAGTTGCTTGGCAATTTTGATGACTTGGTTGTGATTCACAGTCTTGCCTTCCTTAGCGCCATCCAAATCGACAAGGTGAATCCATTCTGCTCCCTCTCCAACGAACGATGATGCCATTTCAAACGGAGAATCTCCATATATCGTTTCTTTTGCATAATCACCCTGAATCAGCCTTACACATTTGCCATTTCTAATATCAATGGCTGGATATAATGTAAATGCGCTCATTTTTTCACCTTCTGTTCTTCTGAAAGCTGTTTAAACCGTTTTAAAATTGACATCCCGACTGGACCGCTTTTTTCTGGATGAAACTGAACACCATACACATTATCAATACCGACAACAGCCGGAATGTTGACACCATAATCAACACTGGCAAGCAATGCTTTTTCATCCATTTCACTGACATAGTAAGAATGAACAAAATAAGCGTATCCTTGTTCACCATCGGTCAAAATTGGTGAGTAATTGTGAATGGAAAGATGGTTCCACCCCATGTGAGGCACTTTCAGGCGATTTCCTTCTTGATCCTGTTCTGCCAGTTTAACAACTTTTCCTTTCAATAAGCCAAGCCCTTTTGAAATGCCCTGTTCTGCACTTTCTTCAAATAAAAGCTGCATGCCAAGACAAATCCCAAGCAATAGCTTACCTTCAGATACAGCAGTCTGAATAAAGGTTTTCAAGTTCATGTTATCTAATATAGCTGAAGCATCCCGGAATGCGCCGACTCCTGGGAGGATATAGCTATCAGCTTTTTGCAATTCCTCGATTTTTTCTGAGATGACATATGGCGCTTCAATTCGTTCCAGGGCTTTAGAAACACTGTACAGATTGCCCATCCCATAATCAATGACACCGATCATTCACAGCATTCCTTTCGTTGAGGGGATACCTTTTATACGAGGGTCGATCATTGTTGCTTCATCAAGGGCACGTCCGAGTGCTTTAAAAATCGCTTCAATCATGTGATGAGTATTTTTTCCGTGATGGACAATGACATGAAGATTCATTCTTGCTTCAAGTGCCAACTTCCATAAAAACTCATTGACAAGTTCTGTATCAAATGTGCCAACTTTTTGACTAGGGAATTCTCCCTTGAATTCAAAGTGCGGCCTGTTACTCAAATCAACGGCAACTTGGGCGAGTGCTTCATCCATCGGTACTAAGCTGGAACCATAGCGTTTTATCCCTTTTTTGTCTCCAAGTGCTTCCAAAAGTGCTTGCCCAAGACAAATCCCGATGTCTTCTGTTGTGTGATGATCATCAATTTCGACATCACCATTCGCCTGAATGAAAAGGTCAAACTGACCATGTTTTGTAAATAGATCAAGCATATGTGTCATAAACGGTACATCTGTTTGAATATCAGCCTGACCTTGGCCATCAATAATAAATGATAGGGTGATATCTGTTTCATTGGTTTTCCTTACCCGTTCCGCTTTTCTCATCATTCTTCCTCCCAGCTTCTCGATTCAATTGCTCTGGCATGCGCTTCAAGCCCCTCCAACCTAGCAAAAGCTGCGATTTTTTTCGCATTTTCCTCAAAAGCTTGTTTACTGTAAGAAATGATGCTTGATTTTTTTTGAAAGTCGGTTACCTGAAGCGGACTTGAAAATTTGGCTGTTCCATTTGTCGGAAGCACATGGTTCGGACCTGCAAAATAATCTCCTACAGCTTCAGAACTGTACGCTCCTAAAAAAATCGCACCGGCATGTTTGATCTTTCCCAGTAGTTCGTCAGGCCGTTCTGTTAAAATCTCTAAGTGTTCAGGGGCAAGTTCGTTGATCATCGAAACAGCTTCAGTTAAAGTTTCTGTCACATAGATCATTCCATGGTTTTCTATCGACTGACTAGCGATCTCTTTTCTTGGCAAATCTTTAAGCTGGCGTTCAACCTCTTTGTCAACAGCTTTTGCAAGCTCATAAGAATTTGTAACAAGTATGCTTGATGCCATGATATCGTGTTCAGCCTGTGACAACAGATCAGCGGCAATTTCACGGGGATTTGCCATTTTGTCAGCAAGAATGGCGATTTCACTTGGTCCGGCAATCATATCGATGTCAACCTGTCCGAACACTTCTCGTTTAGCAAGAGCGACATATATATTACCAGGACCAGTAATTTTATCGACCGATGAAATGGTCTCCGTTCCGTATGCTAGTGCCGCTATTGCTTGGGCACCTCCAATTTTATAGATTTCTCTTACCCCAAGCTCTGCTGCAGCAACTAAGACACCAGCAGGAAGATAGCCGTCTTTTCCCGGGGGTGTGGTGAGAACGATCCGTTCAACCCCTGCGACAAGGGCTGGAATGACATTCATTAAGACTGATGAAGGATATGCTGCAGTCCCCCCTGGCACATAAACTCCGACCGAATCAAGCGGTGTTATTTTTTGTCCAAGCATTGTGCCATCATTCCGATGATAAAACCATGATGATGTCAGCTGTCGTTCGTGATATTCTTTTATATTAAAGATGGCTGACCGCAAAATTTCAATATCATCTTGATTAAGCCTACTGTATGCTTGTTGGATTTCAAATTCAGAAACGAGAAAATCAAAGATGTCGACTCCATCGAATTGCTTAGTAAAAGCAGAAATAGCACTATTGCCAACTTTTTTCACTTCATCAATCATGAAGCGAACAGTTTTTCGTTGTTCTTCTGTTCCAGAATCAATAGACCGTTTTAAGGATATAGCAGCATTTCCGTTAGTGAAGGTCAGCTTCATGTTGTTCCTCCTTCGACAATCAGTGAGAGTTGAGAAGCCATTTCATCAATAACCGCATCTTTCAAACGGTAACTGACAGGGTTTACGATAAACCTTGAGGTAATATCACAAATGGTTTCTGTTTCAATCAAACCATTTTCTCTTAACGTCTGTCCTGTTGAGACAATATCAACAATCCGATCGGTAAGACCGATCAGTGGAGCTAATTCAATTGAACCGTTAAGTTTAATGATTTCCACTTGTTCTCCCTGTTCCTTAAAATACTTTGATGCAACATTCGGATATTTCGTCGCGACTCTTTGAACAACACCGCTTGCTACTGTTTGCGGTAAACTGGCTATAGCTAAATGGCATTTACTCAATTTCAAATCAAGAACTTCGTATACATCCGGCTCTTTTTCAAGTATGACGTCTTTTCCTGCAATGCCGACATCAGCTACTCCATGCTCGACATAGGTTGTGACATCGAGCGGTTTGGCGAGGATGAAGCGGAGATTTCCTTTAGGTGTATCAATCATTAGTTTTCTTGTATCATCGAACTCCTCAGGAAGTTTGTATCCGGCCTGACGCAGTAGCTCGCAAGTTTCAGCAAAGGTTCGTCCTTTTGGCAGTGCGATTGTTAATGGGTTACCCATGTCGTTCGTCCTTTCTGGAACCGATAAAATAGGTTACTTTTTGAAACGATTTTGTCATCTGATCGATGTTTTTGATTCCAGCCAAATCTTGTAGAACGACTTTTTTTCCTTGTCTCCGTTCTTTCTCAGCAAATTTGATTGCCTCTTCTCGCTGTTCTGTGCTAAAAATAACTGCATCAATTTTCATTTGCACATCGTTCAATTTCAAGGCTTCTAGTAAGCGGTCAAGCCGAATCCCAAATCCAGTGGCTGGAGCGTTGAAGTTAAAGCGATTAAGAAGCTCATCATAGCGGCCCCCATTTCCAATCGGAAAGCCAATATTTTCCGCATAAATTTCAAATAAAATTCCGTTATAGTAACTCATATGACGAACCATACTGAGATCGATTGTTACATCTTCCGCACAACCATAGTCAACAAGTGTTTCCCAAAGTGTTTCCAATTGGAGAATTGCATTTTTTCCTGATTCAGAACCGATGATTGCTTTTGCTTGATCACAAATTTCAACTCCACCTTTCAGGTTGAGCAGTTTTAACAATCTTTGTTGATCAATTGTTGATAAACTTAACGATTTTACATGCTCACGGAAACCAACATAATTTTTATCATATAAAAAGCGTTGAAGAACACGGACTCTATTTTGATTTCCTAGAATATCCATAAACAAAGCATCAGCAATACCAACGTGTCCGACAGAAATTTTAAATGTGGATAAACCTGCTTTCTTCAATGAAAAAATCACAAGGGCGATCACTTCAGCATCAGCGCTTGTTGAACCATCTCCAATTAGTTCAACACCGACTTGTTCAAATTCAGCGGGGCGACCACCTTCCTGTTCCTGGGCTCTGAAAACATTTGCCGCATACCCAATCCGAAGAGGATGATGTTTATCGAGGTTTGCAGCGGCGATCCTGGCAATTGGTCCTGTCATATCTGGTCTTAAAACAAGCGTTTGCCCCTTTTGATCAAGCAGCTTAAAAAGTTGCTGGTCTAAAATAGCCGATTGTACACCGACCGTATCATAAAATTCTAATGTCGGTGTTTCCATAAACTGATATCCCCATAGCTCTATCAGTTCTGTTAATGAAGTGCGCGTCTCTTTCATTGTTTGATAAAGGCCTGGCAGTATATCTCTCATTCCATCGGGTTTTTCAAACATAAACATGGTGTTTTGACACCTCCCAGTATCAAAAAATTAAAAATCCTTTAGTTCGCTAATATGATAATATGTTAACAAATTAAAGTTTGGAAATCAACCAATTTTGGAAAGTTTGTTTGTCCAGACTTCATAAAATAATCATTTTATTTCTTAAACATTTGAATGATATAATACTTAAAAACGCATAGTATAGACATCATAGAGAGAACAGGAGATCGAATATGAAATTTCTTAAATCATTACTTGTTGCTTTGATCTTAGCAACTATTGTTATCTTTATACTGTTTTCTAAAGAAATCAAAACCTCGTTGATTGAAACATTTGCAGCAACTAAACAAACATCAGCTGAAATGGAACGTAAACCGTTAGATGTCCCGCTATTGAAACAAATGGACCGTCCAAAGCTTTATAATGGCTGTGAAGTCACGAGCTTGGCGATGATTTTAAACTACAGTGGATATGATGTGACAAAAAATGAATTGGCTCAAAAAGTCAAAAGGGTGCCTTTACAATATAAAAACGGTTTAAAAGGAAACCCAAATGATGGCTTTGTTGGGGATATGGAAAAAGGGCCAGGTCTTAGTGTTTATCATGGTCCAATCTATGAATTAGCAACATCTTATGCAGGTGACAAAGTCCTTGATTTAACAGGAAGCAAACTAGAAAAAATCTATGAGCAGCTCAATCACAGCAGACCGGTTTGGGTGATCACGACTGTCAACTTCAGCCCTGTGAAAAGTATGAAAACATGGAACACACCGACAGGCAAAGTCGATGTGACATATAAAGTACATAGTGTTGCGATCACAGGATATGATCAAAAATATGTTTATGTAAATGACCCCTATGGTTATAAAAACAGAAGAACCGACAGAACAAAATTTGAAAAATCGTGGAAACAGATGGGGAGGCAAGCGATTGTGATTGCTGATTAAAAAGGGCAACAAAGCCCCCGTTTTAGTCAACGAGGGCTTTGTGAGCGTTGTTCCATTTCTTCTTTTGTATAAATGATGCGCATCGGATTACCACCGACCAAAACACCTGGAGGAACATCTTTATGAACAAGAGTACCTGCGGAAACGACAGCACCTTGGCCGATCTCAACACCTGGAAGTATTGTTGAATTAGCTCCGATCATCACTTCATCACCAATGATCACTTCACCAAGACGATATTCTTTAATTAAATATTCATGAGCTAAAATCGTCGTATTGTAGCCGATCACACAATTGCGTCCAACAGAAATCTTTTCCGGGAACATCGTATCAGGCATGACCATCAGCGCAAATGCGGTTTGCTTTCCAACTTTCATTCGCAAAAATGTCCGATACATCCAGTTTTTCAATCCTAAAAAAGGTGTATAACGCGCAATCTGAATGACAATAAAGTTTTTAACAACTTTCAGAAATGGAACGGTTCCATAGATTTGCCATAAAGCATTAGCACCTGACACAGGATAACGCTTTGTTTTCCTCAATCTAGCGCCACTTCCAAAACGTGAAGCAGGTCTCTCATCTCAACTAACATATAATCAGGATGATACTTCTCTAAGTTCTTTTCACCTTTAATTGACCAAGCCACTCCAGCCGTTTTTGTACCTGCATTTTGCCCAGCTAAAATATCGTGGTAATTATCACCGATCATGATCGCCTCTTCAGGTAAACTGTCAAGCTCTGATAACGCTAAGAGAACAGGCTCTGGATCCGGTTTAGCTCGTTTAACATCATCAAGTGTCACGACAGTTTCAAAAAAACGATCGAGACCTGTCCATTTGAGGCCCATATTGACAGTATCACGTAGCTTTGTTGTCACAATACCAAGCTTATACCCGTTATATGCCAAGTGCTCAAGTGTCTCATAAACCGTATCATACTCTGTCACGAGCTGATCATGCATTTTATGGTTGTATTCACGATACATCATGATCATTTCATTGGCGTTCTCCTGATTGATCCTGCTAAACGTTTCATAAAGAGATGGTCCAATAAAGTTCAGCACATCTTCACGTTTATACTGCCCTGGATGATAATGACCGAGTGTATGTAAGAAAGAAGCAATAATCAGCTCATTTGTATTGATTAACGTTCCATCCAAATCAAACAGCACAGTATTGATTTTCATAAAAAATTTCCTTTCTTTGCGGCCTTTTTGAAAAACTTACATTTCTTGATACCGTTTAATCTCGCCGCCTTTAAACCTCCTGAATAATATAACACCAACCGCACAGACGATCAGGACAATGGAAATAACTTGAGCGATTCGAAGCGTATCCGTCAGCATCAGACTGTCTGTCCGAAGTCCTTCAATATAGTAACGCCCGATCGAATACCAAATGACATACGTTAAAAACAGTTCGCCCCGCTTTAAATTAGCTTTTCTTAAAAGAATCAAAATCAGAACACCTGTTAAACTCCATAATGATTCATATAAAAAAGTAGGATGATAATATTGCCCATTCACATACATTTGATTAATGATGAAGTCTGGCAGATGCAGGTTTTCTAAAAATTGTCTTGAGACAGAGCCACCGTGTGCTTCCTGATTCATAAAATTACCCCAGCGACCGATCGCTTGACCTAATAGAATGCTGGGAGCCGCAATGTCGGCAAGCTTCCAGAAAGAAAGTCCTTTTTTCTTGGCAAAAATGATTCCAGTTAAAATTGCACCAATTAAACCGCCATGAATGGCAAGGCCTCCATTCCAGATTTGAATGATTTGATCAGGATGTTCACTATAATAATCCCATTTAAACAGAACATAGTACGCTCTCGCACAAAGAATCGCAATCGGAATAGCAAAAAGGACCAGATCAACAAAGGTATCTTTATGAAGCCCTCTGCGCTCACCTTCTCTGACCGCCATCCATAATCCCAGTAAAGCACCGACACCGATAATAATGCCGTACCAGTGCACAGCAATGGGACCCAATTGAAAAGCGATCGGGTTTAGTGGTTCAAAAGTTTCATTCATCATGACAACTCCTAATCATCAATTTCACCATCTTCAATCACATCCGCTAGTTTATTCGTAAATTGTTCGGCTGCATTCAAACCCATTCGTTTCAATCTAAAGTTCATGGCAGCCACTTCAATAATAACAGCGAGATTTCTTCCCGGACGGACTGGGATGGTCAGCTTTGGTATTTCAGTATCAATAATTTTCATCTTTTCTTCGTCAAGTCCTAAACGATCATACTGTTTCCCCTGTTCCCAGAGTTCAAGACTCATAACAAGGGTGATCCGTTTAAAACTTCTCACAGCACCTGCACCAAATAAAGTCATCACATTGATAATACCGAGACCTCTAATTTCGAGGAGATGTTCAATTAAATCAGGTGCGCTTCCAATCAATGTATCCTGATCTTCCTGTCTAATCTCTACACAGTCATCCGCAACAAGGCGATGACCTCTTTTTACAAGCTCCAAGGCGGTCTCACTTTTACCAACACCGCTCTTTCCAATGATCAACACCCCGACACCGTAAATATCTACGAGTACACCATGTATGGCGGTTGTTGGCGCAAGTTGACTTTCAAGAAAATTTGTCAGGCGGCTGGAAAGACGAGTTGTCTTCAATGGGGAGCGAAGGACAGGCACACCTTTTTCTTCAGAAGCTTCAATAAGTTCAGGCGGAATTGGCAAATCACGCGATAGAATAATCGCCGGGGTCACCTCAGTACATAATGAAAACATTCGTTGCTTTTTGTCTGCTTCAGGAAGCTTCTCAAAAAAGGTAATTTCTGTTTTCCCTAGCAGCTGAACTCTCTCTCTTGGATAATATGTAAAATACCCCGCCATTTCAAGGCCTGGTCTAGATAAATCACTCATTGTAATCGGGCGATTGATCCCCTCTTCTCCACTGATTAATTCCATTTTGAACTTGTCTATCATATCTTTTGTGCGAACTTTTGCCACGATGTTAACCTCCTCTTCTAAAGGTGAAAGCTATACACATTTAGCTTTATTCTACCACTTTGAGAATAAAAACCCTAGTATTTAAAGAAATTGAGAGGTCTTTTTAAAAACCTCCCCCAGTTGAAGTCATAGCATACTCAAGCTTGAACAGATTCTTCTTCTAAGTCTTTGAAAGTATGCCCGTAAATATCCAGTATCATTTGTGGAGTGTTTCCCAACCGATCAGCAACCACTTTAATAGGAATTCGCTGGCTTAGCAAAATTGTACCATGAGTATGTCGTAGACCATGAGCCGTAATTTTCTTACACTTCGTTTTTTGTACGATTCGATCAATGCTGTATTTAGTAGTGCTATGAGCAATGGGTTTACGTGTTTTGTGAGAGATAAAAATGTAATTTGAGTCAGAGAAACCAAAGCCAAAAGAGAATAAAACTTCTTTACACCAAGCATGGTAAACTTTTAATTGATTTAATAGTGCTTTATCAATTAGAATTGTTCGATAGCTTTTTTTGTTTTTGGAGTCCTTACATCTTTATCATCACGAGTACGCTCGACAGTTATAGTTCCTTCCTTGAAACTTAGACTTCCCCAAGTTAACCCGAGAGCCTCACCTTTTCGCAATCCAAACGAAATGGCTTATCATGCCCATGATGGGAACCGTTGTTATGTAAGCTTCTTAAAGCCGAATGCCAACCAAACAGCAATTAGTGTGGAAATGTGTGTGGAAAAGGACGGGTACATCCACAGTGAAACTGTTGAAAATGCGGCTGAATTAGTTGCAAAACATGGACTATCCACGAGCAGAATCGTTCGTCATTATGATGTCACACGAAAAAACGGTCCGGCTCCTTGGGTAAGTGATTCAAGTCAACTATCAGCATTTCGGAAAAAAGTTGATCGTCTGCTTGGAAATAAAACGGGATCTAAAACAGACTCATCTTCAAGTCATAACAAGAAATCAAGGTATCCATTGCCTTCCGGTGTTTATAAACTAAAAAGCCCGATGATGAAGGGTACAGCAGTAAGACAGATTCAAGAAGCACTGGCAGCACTTTATTTCTATCCAGATAAAGGCGCGAAGAATAACGGGATTGACGGATATTATGGGACTAAAACAAAAGATGCGGTTAGACGATTCCAATTGATGCATGGACTAGCTACGGACGGTATTTATGGACCGAAGACGAAGGCGAAGGCGAAACTTGAGGAACTATTGAAGTAATATAAAAAGGGCAGGCGCTATGCCTGCTCCCTTTTTTATAAGATCGTTAAAAAACCTTGAAAGGCATTTAGCCAAGGTTTTTAAAAATTTATTTACTTAACCTGATAAATTTCACCATCATGATTGCATACAATTATTGTTTCATAATCCTTTGAAGAGATTATTAAATCTAGTCCTTCTCCTCTATCAGGGTCAATTCTATCCTTTAAAAACTTAATTAAATCATCATAGGATGTAAAAAACAATTTATCAAGATAATCGTGTATCGGATGTGTATAGTATAAATAAAAATCTTCGTATTTCTCTAACACACCACTAGAGTAAATTTTTTTGTCTAATTTTACCCAATTTAGTATATTATTTATTGGATTAATATTCTGCGGATTAATTTTATAATTTAGTTCCTTTTTTATTTCATCTTCATTTTTGATTACTTTAGTTCCAGGAAATATATTCATGTCTTTAACTCCTAATTTGGTTTATTGTAGAAAATATGCCCCTTACCTGAATTTTCTGAATGCCAATCTTTCCATTTGATGTGCGGGAGATTATTATGAGGTGCATTTTTAGTATGACTTTCGTTTGGATGCCTTTCATAACCCTTATTATACCTTTTTGTACTGTACTGTTTGTACCTATTCATATTACCTCTTCCTTCTTGTAGTAATATTCTAGCATCCGTTGCAGAATTAACCCTAAAGTTTGAATTTCCACCACTCTGTAATATCTTTACGGCATCATCCCACTCTTTTGTTCCTTTAGTTAAGACGTTTATTTCCGTAGCCTTTACAACATTACCCTTAGCAACGTTATTTGTTGCTTTTGCATTCAACTTCCCACTAACCCCACGCAAGCCAAACGCTCCAAGTGCCGATAAAGCATGGTTAAGACTTTGCTGTTTTTGTTCAGCAGAAACTTTATTCCCAAACACATCTCGGCCAGTGAGTGCTTCGCTAAAGCCGTTTGTTGAAGCAAGCCCATATAGACCTTTTTGAACATTTTGTAAGTTGTTGAATGTTGCGGTTGTTTTATAGGCAGTTAGTGCTTTGTCTGCGGTTGAGATGGCTTTTCCGGCTTTATATGCACCATATACGCCCTTCGCTCCTTTAGCAGCACGACCAGCCCATCCGACAACTGGAATAAATCCAGCTGCGGCCATTGCTGCGGCTGCGGCGCGTTGCCCGGCTGTCAGCTTTTCACCTGTAACCGGATCAACGCCGTCCTTCGCTCTCTTATAATCATAATACCCACTGGCTTCCCCGACAAATGTTTTTGTTCCATCCAAGGCTTTTTGATACCATGGCTTGTTCTCTTCTTCTTCTTGCAATTTTCTCAGGCGTTCCATTTCTTCTTCCTGTTTGGCTTGCAGTTCTCTGGCTTCAGCTTGCTCTTTTTTCGCATTAATATATGTAGTCGCCTGTTTGTCGGTTTTGATTGCT
This sequence comes from Bacillus sp. WMMC1349, assembly GCF_013155385.1. Classification (GTDB taxonomy): domain Bacteria; phylum Bacillota; class Bacilli; order Bacillales; family Bacillaceae; genus Bacillus. The sequence goes on from NZ_JABJUQ010000007.1 coordinate 3,255,061, forward strand.
TCTTTATATGACTTATTCGAGTGAAAAGCCTTCTTATCAAAATACATAGGAGAAGCGCTTTTTCCATTACTTGTGGCTTCCATCAATGCAGAATATTTTTTGAAGACACTTTCGGCTTCTGCTACTGCCCGTGTATATTCGCCTGTCAAAGATTCATCGAGATCGTCTACTGCATCAATTGCATTTTTCCGAGTTGTTTGTGCTTTTGACATCTCTACTGTATAATTGTGGTCAGTCCACTTATCCAGATCAACGATATCATTCACTCGGTCTATGATCCGATCCATGTCACTCTTTAGGGAGTCAACGATTTGATCGGATTTTTTATCTGCATTTTTCAATTCAGTCTTTAAAAAAGACATTTCGATGTACGAATCGGTTAGCTTCTTCTCTTTGACATCACCTGCGACCCCATTAAAAAAAGAAATCTGCATATCAGCAAGTTTGATCCAACTGTCGACAACCTCAGCCTGTCCTCTAAAAAACTCTTTAATGTTATCTGCGCCTTTTCCTGTGAAATCATCGCCTAAATCCGCCACACCAAGACAGGCTGTTTTTAATGTCTGAAGTTTCTCTTTCAGGTTCTCATAATCTTTTTTTCGTTGATCAGCTCTTTCAATTAAAGTACTGGCTTCAAAAACTTTAGCTGAACTGTCTAACTCATTGTTTTTCTTTTTCTTGTCTGCCATCACATTTTCCTTTCAATCATATTTTCCATATATCTAATAATAGAGCAGGTAAAAGATAGATCGTTTTTCCCTTTTTCTGTGTATTAACTCCCTAATAAAAGAAGTTAAATAGACCTGTTTTTTTGGATTTTCGGTATCACGCAACTTTTTTTATGAAAAAAATTTTCGCTTTATATTTGAAATATTTGTGATATTCTTAACAAAAAAGGTATTTTTGAACAGAAAGGAATGAGGGGTTATGGAAACAATACCATCTTCGTTAGTGGGAATGAAAATTAATGAATGGTATAACGAGATACAAAAGTTAGATGTAATTGAGGCAGAACGGCTAAAAGAAGAAGTTCGTCAAGAAATAGAAAACATGGAAGAGGATCAGGATGCGCTATTGTATTTTCAACTGATGGACTTAAGACACCAGCTGATGTTAGACTATTTGTTCCCGAAAGAAAATGATATGACACTTGCTGATTATCTTAGAGAGATAGAAGGACAGGGTAAGAAATTTTCTGGGTTACTAGAGTATTATTTTTCGTTGTTTTCGGGAATGTATTATTTTTCAGAAGGGAAATACATAACAGCGATTAGATACTATAGAATGGCAGAGAAAAAATTGACTAAAGTTTCAGATAAAATAGAAAAGGCTGAATTTTACTTTAAAATAGCTGAAGTCTATTATCATATGAAGCAAAATCATATGTCTATGTATTATATTTCTCTTGCAGATGAAATTTATAAAAAACACTCTACATATAAAGTTCGTCAGATTCAATGTCATTTTGTTATTGCAGGAAATTATGATGATTTGCAGGCACATGATAAGGCATTACCTCATTTGCATAAAGCTTTGGCTCTTGCTAAAGAGATTAAAAATTCATCTATGATTACTAAAGCTTTATTAAATATGGGTCACTGTTACAATAATGTAGAGAGTTTTCATGCTGTACCTTTTTATCTTGAAGCTATTAAAGCTGCTGAGAAGACAAAGGCAAAAGAAATTACAATTCCATATTATGATTTGACTCTGATCCATTTTAGTAAAAACGAAAACGCTAAAGGATTAGAATATTTTCAAAAGGCTAGAGAAAGTGCTCAACTATTCCAAGATGATTTGTTTATGTATTTGTTAAATGTTGTGGAGGAGTTGTTTATTAAACAAACGGACCGGGAAAAAGTGTTACAATATTTTGAACCACTTAGGGACAGTAGAGGTTATCCTTATATAGAAGAACTGGCAATAATTGCGACCGAATTTTATAATAAGAATGAGCGGCTGGCAGATTCTGTGGTTTTTTATAAGCAGTTGTTGGAGGCTCAAAAACAAATTCGGAGGGGAGAATTTCAAAATGAAATGTAAAAGCTTTTTTTCAGCGGTCATCATTTTGGGGGTATTAACGTTAGGGCTTACCGGTTTTTCTCATGCAGATCACAGTGATATGCAGGCTTCATCAAGATATTCTACTTGAAGCTTGATGTAAAAACAATTGAAAGTATAAGATCAACGAAGCCCACCTCTAAAATGAGAAGGGCTTTTTCTTCGTACCTATTTAAACAACTTACCTAACAATTTCCCCGTTGTTTCACCAGCAGCACGACGGGCGATGCGTTTACCCACTTTGCCGCATTGACATCACCTAAGATTTTAGCCGACTTGTACATGGCTGATCTGATTTTGTTGATGCTCATTTTTACACGTCCCTTTTGTGTTGTTGGTTTAATTATATCAAAAATTGAGGTAAGCGCCTGTCCACTTGGTTTAATATGTCCCCTCAAACCTCCCCCAAATCGATGGGGGAGAATACAAATATCTACAAAACAGAAAGTAAACAAAAAAGTTAAATCATTGATATATCAGTGCTTCTAGGTTTTTATCAATGCACTTTACAAAGCGACTATTCTACCACTTTCAAGATAACCTAAAAACATTTTTTTGAAAGCAGGACATTTATTGCCTTTCTTTCAGCAAGAAAAATCAGTAGTATGAAGGAGAAAGTTATATTAAAGGAAGTGAATAGTGCGTGAAATACAATATTCACGATACAACTGTGTTAAATGAGGACATCCTTTCTCCAGAGGAAAAAGAAACCTGGGTTCTATATATGAAAGTGCTGACTGCAGCCGGACTAGGAGATGTTTCTGAATGGATGAAGCTTGATATCAGTATGCCACAAATGAAAGTCTTAATGCTTCTAAACACCCACGAAAAACTGAAAGTCTCGGAGATCGCTGAGAGAATGGGTGCTTCCCTGTCAAACATGACTGGGCTGCTCAGCCGGCTTGAGGATGCAAATTTTATTATAAGAACCCATTCTAAAGAGGATAGGCGAACAATCGTTGTTGAATTGACAGAAGAGGCGAAAGATATTTTTCGCGGCTTGTATCAAAAAGGACATGAAAAATTAAAGAAAGCCCTGCAAAGCCTCAATGAACAAGAAAAGAAAAAAGTAAATGACGGTCTATCCATTCTTGAAAAAGCACTAAAATTAAATGCTGAAGATTAATGGAGCTGTCTAAAAAGTCCTTTATCAACAAGAAGTCAGAGAGAATTGCGAGACCCCATAGTGGAAAGTAGGCAAATTCCCCGATTTTTATTGATTCACACTACTTTCAGGACACCCCCTTTTCGAAAAAAACTTTTGACAAAATTAGTATTTTCGCGGATGATAAAATTAATTCACTTTAAGTTAACTATTTATTTGAAGTGAATTAATGAAAAGGGGGAACAAAGGGTGACGAAAAAAGGTTTAAACCAAAAGTGGGCAATTGCCTTATTTACCGTTGGCGTGTTTATGGCCGCATTAGACAATGGCATTATTTCAGCTGCACTTACGACAATCAATGATTTTTTCGAAGTGTCTCCGTCATGGGGTGCGTGGGGAATCACACTGTATACACTCGGTTTGGCAGTCAGTGTCCCAATCGTCGGGAAACTGTCTGATCGATACGGACGAAAAAAACTGTTTATCACCGAAGTGATCCTGTTTGGAATCGGTTCGTTATTGGTTGCCTTAAGCCAAAGTTTCCCAATGTTTTTATGTGCGCGGCTCATCCAATCACTTGGCGGAGGTGGGATATTTATTATTGGGAGTTCTCACATTCTTTCAACAGTTCATAAGGATAAACAAGGCTCAGCACTGGGGCTTTTAGGAGCAATGAATGGTATTGCAGCTGTGCTGGGACCAAATATCGGCAGTTTCATTCTCGATTTAACCGGGAGCTGGCATTGGCTATTTTTAATTAATTTACCGATAGCTTTATCACTTGTGCTGTTAAGCTTGCCATTCATCATCGAAACAAAAGAAGATCACATCAAACCACTTGATATAACAGGAACGATTATTTTATCTTTCGCCATATTATCTGTGATGTATGGGATTACAAATTTAAATGGTGAACACTTCCTTACCGGATTACTAGATCCACATGTATATGCTTTTTTGCTTATCGGTCTCATTTTATTGACAGGATTGTTTTTTTATGAAAAAAGAGTAGAACATAGCGGGGGTGACCCAATACTTGCCTACAGTTTATTAAAAAATAAAGTGTTTCAGTGGACACTGTTTATCGGTTTTATTTCTGGCGGGCTCTTAGCTGCCGTAATCTTTATCCCTTCATACGCCGAACAATATTTACACATTGCCACGGAGAAGTCAGGATATTGGATGACACCGCTCGCACTTGCTTCAGGTATAGGTGCTGGGCTAGGGGGGATGTTAGCAGATCAAAAAGGACCTATTAAAACAGCATGCTTATCAGCCATTGTTTCATGTAGCGGATTTTTATTATTATCCGTATGGGTCGTAGAAAAATGGGAATTTGTCATTGCCAGTATCATTGCCGGCATTGGTTTTGGCATCCTTTTAGGCGCCCCCTTAAACATGCTCGTCTCTGAGGCTGCAAACACCCGTTATGGGACAGCACTTGGAACACTGTCTCTTGTTAGACAAATGGGACTGACATTAGCCCCCACTCTTTATGCAGGTTTTATTTCAGCTGGATATGAAAATATCGGCAGTCACATCACGAATAAACTGAAAGATGCTGGTATTCCAACAAGCAACATCCCGAATCCAAAAGTAAAATCCATCATTTCAGAAGCAATTGATGAAAGTATTGGAAAAGGGTTTGGAAATCTTTACTTGACGGCTGCACTGCTGTCTTTCATCATCATTTTCGCAGTTATCGTATTATCGATCTACAGAAAAAATAGTCACAGTCAGGAAATGTCTATGTCTAAGTAAACATTTATAGCTCCGGAGACACTCTGCCATCCGGAGCTATTCTGGAACCGTTCTAATCTTTTGTCGTAAATCTCCAAAGGATAGAACGGATTTTTCCACCGTATTGATCTAACACTGTCGTATACCAATAATATCTCGTATTAGGCTTTAAACCCTTCCAAATAACTGAGGCTTTTTTTCCACTCTTCGTTTTCCTCACTTTGCCGATTTGTTTATCAGTATAAACATTCATTTTAAAATGATTTGTTCGCACTTTTTTTAACTGTGGCGAAAGATCTGTCTTCATACTGAATTCATCTTTTCTCCCAAATTGATGTGGATCATAAAAATTGTAGTCATCAAGATAAGGTGAATATGTTTTGACATGTATGGTGTCATGTTTCAGATCAATATGAAATATTCTTAAATAGCCTTGACCACCTTCAGGTCCTCCCTGATAATCAGCAACCATTTGATATACATTGCGATCTGATTGTCCATCACCATCATCATCTAATTGATCAATCTTCAAATTAGAACTGTGATAATGACCACTTAACACAGCCATAACATTACGATTCGGTTTAATGACATGCTCAAATATTTTTTCACCAAGCGGACTTCTGCTCCCGCTCACAAGCAAAAATTCATGAAATGCCAAAATCGCTTTTCGATCAGGATATTGCCTAAGCACATGATTGATCCATTCCAATTCTTTTTCTCCGATTCCCCAGCCCATCGAAATCATCACATAATCATGACCACCGCTCGATATTAAGTCATAATGACCTTTATTATGATGGTTATATGCACCTCCATAATAAGGTTTATTTTTAAAGCGCTTTTCACCAAAGTATTTACTAAATGTTTGATAAGAATTGGATTTATGGTCGACATCGTGATTACCTGCTAATACACCGTATGGGATCTGGTTGTCATCTAGGACTTTCATATACCGATCAGCACGCTTCCATTGGATCAACTGGTCTGCATCATCTACCACATCCCCTGTGTGAAAGACATATTGAATGTTTAGCTTGTCTTTTTGACTGGCTATCCAATTGACTTGCTTTTCAAAAATATGCGGATAACTCTCTGCATAGTATTGCGTATCTGTCATCCAAATGAACGAATAATCATTAGGTAATAGTTGAATCCGATCCTGAATGATGACACTAATCTGCGAATTTCTGAGATAATCTTTTGCCTTCATACGACCTTTTAGTGTAAAAGTCTTTTCATCTTTTGCAATCTGATAAACAAGTGTCTCCCATATCTGTTTCGCATGATTCCAAACGAACATTGACACCTTTCGTCCTGGAAGAGAGCTTCCTCTCCATTTCACTTCCACCTTGTCAGTTTCTTGCACTTGTTGATCAACTTTCACATCAAAACGGTGATAAGGAAAACCATTTATCGAAGTTGTTTCAAAACCTTGTCGAGTGATTTTGTCTCGCTCTGCTTTTGTTAATGATGATTCACCATTTACCGTAAAACGGTGTGGTGGCTCTGTATCACTTCGATTCACAGATATTTTCACATGTGCATCGTCTTTTGTTGTATATTGATACCCTTGGAAAAAGGAAACATTCAATTTATCCTTTGTTGGATCTTTGACTCTTACAGTTAGTGTGGCGTGTTTGCTGCCAGGGACTGTGTTTAGTTTTTTAGGGTCATCAGGTGTTTCTTTTTTTGTGAAAAACGCTCTTTTTAAAGTAGAGCGATTTCCTGCACTGTCATCGGCAATGATTTCAATAATATGCTTTCCCGGATTCAAATCTGCAGAAGACATCGTATACGGTAAAGAAATTTCCTTACCATCAACAAGTGCTGTCACTTTTTCTACTTCACTCCATTTATCACGGCATATCGCTTTAAATGTAAATGTCCCTTTATATGTCTTCCCGTTTTTTAAAGAAGTTTTAATTTTAGGACCGCTATTATCAACGGTAACCTCTCGCACCACCCTATCCTCTTTATTGACTGCTTCAATTGTATGTCTCCCTTGCTTGTAAGCTTTCGTATCCCAATTGTAAGCTAGTGATTGAAAGCTTTGATCTGAAAGACTGAACCGAAAGTCATACGCATTTTTGGCATTGGGCTGATCTCCAACAGGGAGCTCAATTTTCGGGTTGGAATGATGTTCATCATGTAAGACTGTGCCATCAGCCAAAATGAGCCGCGGATTTTTCAACAGAAAATCATCCCGGTTTTCTGAAGAAGAATGATTGAATGTCGATGATTTAGAACCAGCTTTGACTGTGATGACAAACGGCATTCCTTTTGTAAACTCTTCAGGTGAAATTGGAACAGTCATTGTTGTATAACGGTGATATGTGTCATCAAAGATCTTTTGAACCCGCCTACCAATTGTTACAGCATTTTTAAAATGGAGGTTAGTTTTTTTAATATCAAAAGCAAAATACGCTTTTTTCTCAATCATCCGTTTTCCTAGCGGTTGCTCTTGTCCATCAATTCTTATATTGATCTCATCTGGCGGCCGTTCTGATGTTGCTTTCAACAATATGTTTCCAGACACAGTATCACCATTTTTCACATTAAGCCTAAGCCCTTTTAAAACGCTTTGTTTCATGGTAATCGTTGTCTTCTTAGTACTCGTCATATGAGACCCATCACTTGCTGTCATATAATACTGCAGACTTTCTTTACCAATTAATTCTGCAAAAAAAATCTGATGATGATAAAAACCGTCATTTTTACTTTTCTCTACATTGACACTGGTAAACGTGTCACTTTCAGCTGTCCGATAAAAAAATTGAACTTTTTTAAGCTGTTGATTGTCTTTAACATCTGCCAATAATTCGATTGCCCCTCCAGGGTTGACTGAATGACAATCTGTTAGGTCTTGTATTTTTGGTTTTTCACGATCTGGAACAACCTTGACACTCTTTGATGGTGTCTGATTTCTTAAAAGCAAACCTGGGGTTGGCTTTTGGTCTCCACTCGATATTTTCGACAGTTGTTTTGTTCCATCAAGTGGATATTGATATAAAATAGCTTTGTTTTTGACCACATCACTTTGTCCTGACTGATGTTGGTAATGGGCAGTTACAATTTCTTCGCCGCTGTTCGTACTTATGACAAGATCTCTTGTTTTCCTATTTTCCATACCACTTCCATTTAGTGAAGAAAGGGTTTTTCCTTCTTCAAGATGGACACCGTAATGGCGGTTAAAATGGCTAGCTGTTAAATGTTGATTTGCTTCATTTTTTATCCAAAGTACATGTGTATTCCCAGAAGGTACCTTGATTTGCTCTTGGCCAAAAGTCCAAAGTAAATCAGAATCCTTACCTTCAGAGGGATTTCTATATCTGATTTTGTAACTGTTTAAATGAATCGGTTTATTTGTATTATTATAAACTTCGATAAACTCATAACCATCTTTCCCACCAACATTAGTCGAATCAACCACTATTTCAGTTATTAAAAGCTGCGGCAGTTTCCTTTCATCTACATGAAAACCTTTTATATCGATTGTGTACACATCCGTTTTGACAGAGCGATAACCGCTTTTTGCTTCAATATAATAAACCAATTGCTGAGAAGACAGTTCTTCACTTTTTATTTTTGCAATGTATTGATCATCTGTTCCTGGCTCCAGCTCCATCATAATAGAGCGAAACGGCAGTTTATCATGTTGTTTATAGTGCAGAATAACACTTTCAGCCGGCACCTTTGCATGAAATAACAAATCATTTCCCTTTTTAGCGTTTTCTACAGGTGAATGTTTGATCATAAGGGGGACCTGTTTTTGAGATTGAACCGCTTCCGCACCAATAATTGGAATAATCAAATAGGACGCCAAAATGAGCAGAAATAAGGTTTGACGGTTTATGTAATGTTGCATTGTCCACCTCCCTTTTTTATGTTGCCTGTTTATCCCTTTTTTATGAAACCGATCGATTAAAGTATCCGTCCCTAGACAAAAAAAGAAGCCTGACACATGTCAGACTTCAGTTATTTTTTCGAAATGGGTTCAATGATCGCTTTTTGAATTAACACATGGAAAAATGACAAAACAATTGATGCGAGAATGGCTGTCCCGAATCCATCTAGATTAAATCTGTCCCCCATGAGCGAAGCTGTCATATAAAGTGTGATGGCATTGATCACAAATAAAAATAAACCAAGTGTTACAACTGTGACTGGTAATGTCAAAATGATGAGTATCGGCTTCACGAACACATTTAAAACAGACAAGATCAGACTTGCCGTAATAGCGGCCCAAATACCTTCAATATGAACCGCATCAAAATATCCAGCAATAACAATTAATAATAAAGCATTAACAAGAACACTTGTTATCCATTTCATCATCTATTTAACGTCTCCTTCGTTTGGAACAACAAATATCCAGACGATATATATGAGACCGACGGGTATCCCCGTTGAACAAATAAATAATATGACCGTAATGATTCGCAATAATGATGCATCCATATTTAAATATTCAGCGAGTCCACCGACCACACCAGCGACCTTTCTATCTGTTTCTGATCGAAAAAGTTTTTTCATGATATCACTCCTGCGTATGATTTAAATGAATCGAGCCCGTTTTTGTTTCTAGAAACACTGTCATTTGATGATCATGATTTTGATTGGCTTTTACATACATCTCTTTTTGGATGGTTTCATTTTTCTCTTTTAATATTTCTGCATCTAAAAGGTTGTTTGTCAGAGAACCCAGATTACTTTTAAGTTCTGCAGTGACAGCACAGTCAAAAGGGACATTTAATTCAATACTGCCTGTGGTCGTTTTAACATAAGCTGAGCGACAGTGTGGATGATTGACAGTTGCAACAATATTTCCATTAAAGCTCTGTAAATCAATCATCTCACAAGTTCCTTTTAAGTCAATTAGACCGTTAATCGTTTCCGCCTCGATTTCACCACAATCAAGATCAGCCATTTTGATCTGGCCATTTGCAGTTTCAAGTGTAGCTTTGTCAGCAGAAAGTCCAGCAAAAGATAAAACACCATTGGTTGTTTTGGCAAACAGTTCTTTTACGTTTAAATGTTCCCCCCTAATAGGACCATTAAACAGCTTGAAACGGATCTTGCTATACTCTTTCTCAGGAATATAGATCACTAAATTGGTCTTCATCGTTTTTTTCTCTGTACGGACAGTAAATTTATCCCCGTCAATACCGCAGTCAATATGCTGAAGAAATGCCTGTCTTGCTTCATCTTGATGATCCATTCGGTAAACTTTTGCCTGGCACTCAACCCGTATATCTGAATCGCTCCATGGTATAAGATTAACACTGCCGTTTGCTAGCTGAATATCAAGGATTGAGAAATCCGCATCTTTAAATTGAAAAATATGTTGGATATCAAACGATTGCCCAAAATTTAAATCTAAGTCGGCTTCTTTTACTTTTTTTACTGCCGTGTCAATCCAATCAAACAGCTTCGAACCGATTGAAGGTTTTGCTTCTTGCTTCTTCTCACTGTAAAACTGTTCTGAATCCAATACATGCTCAGATAATGCTGTCACTTTTTGTTCTTTTTGTTTATCATCTTCGTCAAGTTTCTCTATCAAAATGAGTGCTTCTTTTGCTGACAATTTCCCGGTTTCAACAAGTTTTAATATTCTTTCTTTTTCACTCATTATTAAAACGCCTCCTTAGTCTGAATTAAAACTATCATCCATTGAACCATGTTTCTTACCTACTAACAAAGAAATCATCGTAATTATTCGCTATCACAAGGTATAACAATATTAAACGGAAAGTGAACATTTTTGTTACATGATCATCGTTATAACATACAAAGCAATAGACAAAATAAGCGGGGCAAAAACACACTAAAATAACAAACGGCTAAAATTAATATATTGCTACGACTCATCTCTATCTCTACCATTAACCTAATGATTATGTTTACGTATATCATAACCGTTTAGTTTCATCATCAGCCAAAAGACATGAGTCAATCTTCGCAAATTGATTTTTCTAGATTTTATGAATAGATTCTTTTTTTATAACCCTTTAAAATATGGGAAAGGGCTATTAATAAAAAAGGAGGCGCGTTATGAGAGAATACCCGCTATCTGCTCCACAGCTTCTTGAACTGATTGAGGAACAAAAAAGAGTGAATCAGGAAATTGTCAAGCGATTGGAAGCGGTTAATACTGCGCCTTCACTGACCGGTGAGATTCGCTACTTAAAAGTTCTACTGAACAGCAGTAGCGTTCATATATTAAACAGTTTAACTGAAGTGACGAAACAAATCAGCAAGTATGAAGAAGAATAGATCTCTTGTCATAAAAAAACTGTCGGCATCAAGATGTCGACAGTTTTTTTTCTAAGGCTACGGCTTCTTCTTTTTCCTGAAGTCGTTTTTTCATTCTGATCCGATCACGCTCAATGATCGGTTTTAAATAATGTCCTGTGTAAGAACCTTCAACATTGATAACCTCTTCAGGTGCCCCGGTGGCAATAATTTTTCCGCCGTTATCCCCTCCTTCAGGACCTAAATCAATCAAATAATCAGCAGCCTTAATAATATCAAGATTATGCTCGATCACAAGAACAGTATCACCGTTTTCAACCAGACGTTGAAGGACGGTCAACAGCCTTGCAATATCATCGACATGCAGTCCTGTTGTTGGTTCATCCAAGATATACAGCGATCTTCCCGTTGACCTCCGGTGTAGTTCTGATGCCAATTTAACACGTTGGGCTTCACCGCCAGAAAGGGTTGTAGCTGGCTGACCAAGCGTTATATAACCTAGTCCGACATCATAAAGGGTCTGTAGCTTCCGCTTTATTTTAGGAATATTTTCAAAAAACTGTACTGCATTCTCAACTGTCATTTCAAGCACATCGGCAATGTTTTTACCTTTATACGTCACTTGAAGCGTTTCACGGTTGTACCGCTTCCCATGGCAAACTTCACAAGGTACATACACATCAGGTAGAAAATGCATCTCAATTTTGATAATACCATCACCACGGCAGGCTTCACAGCGACCGCCCTTCACATTAAAACTAAAGCGCCCTTTTTTGTAGCCTCTGACTTTGGCCTCATTTGTCTGCGCAAAAACGTCGCGAATATCGTCAAACACACCTGTATAAGTTGCTGGATTTGATCTTGGTGTTCTGCCGATCGGAGACTGATCAATATCAATGACCTTTTCAAGCTGTTCAATGCCTTTGATCTCCTTGTATTCTCCGGGCTTTGTCTTGGCATTGTGCAATTTTTGTGCAAGTGTTTTATGCAAAATTTCATTGACAAGCGTACTTTTTCCTGAACCGGATACACCGGTTACAGCAGTAAACACACCTAGCGGAAACTTTACTGATGTATTTTTCAAATTGTTTTCTTTTGCCCCTTTGACTTCGATAAAACGACCGTCAGGTTTTCGCCTCTCTATTGGAAGAGGAATAAATTTTTTCCCTGCGAGATATTGTCCAGTCAATGATCTGTCATCATTCATGACGTCTTCAGGAGTTCCCGCAGAAATCACTTCCCCGCCGTGAACCCCTGCCCCAGGACCGATGTCGATTAAATAATCAGCAGCAAGCATTGTATCCTCATCATGTTCAACAACAATTAATGTGTTTCCGAGATCGCGCATGTTTTTCAATGTCTCAATCAGCCGATCATTATCACGTTGATGAAGACCAATTGACGGTTCATCAAGAATATAAAGCACCCCTGTCAATCTTGAACCGATTTGTGTAGCAAGCCGGATACGTTGCGCTTCACCACCTGAGAGTGTACCAGCTGCCCTGCTGAGTGTTAAATAATCAAGACCGACATTGTTTAAAAAGCCAAGCCGTTCTTCAATCTCCCGTAAGATTAAATGGGCAATCTTCAAATCCTTTTCAGAAAGTTGTAATGTGCGGAAAAACTGGAGCCCATCCGCCACAGACATATCTGTGATCTTTCCAACATGAAGACCGTTAATCAGCACAGCCAAAGACTCTTTTTTTAGACGGTAGCCTTTACAGGTTGGACAAGTCTGGTTGGCCATATATTTTTCCATCTGTTCACGGATATAGTCAGAACTCGTTTCTTTATAACGCCTTTCAATATTGCGGATAACACCTTCAAATTCAATATAACCTTCACGAATTTTCCCAAAATCATTTTCATATTTAAAATAAATTTGTTCACCATCGCTACCATAAAGGACTTTATCAAGATGATGTTTTGGCAGATCCTTGACTGGTACATCCATATCAATACCGTAATGACTGCAAACCGCTTCCAACAACTTCGGATAATATTGAGAGCTCTGTGGCTCCCAAGGCGCAACCGCATGCTCCTTAAGTGCCAGTTCAAGATTTGGGATCACCAGGTCCACATCAACTTCAAGTTTCGTTCCTAGACCATCACAGCTTGGACAAGCACCGAACGGACTATTAAAGGAAAACATCCTAGGTTCAAGTTCCCCGATCGAAAAACCGCAATGCGGGCAAGCATGATGTTCACTAAACAACAACTCTTCTTGACCTATTACATCAATCATGACCCGTCCTTCACCAAGACGCAACGCGGTTTCAAGCGAATCTGTAAGGCGGGCGTTGACACCTTCCTTGACAACGATCCGGTCAATCACAACTTCGATCGAGTGTTTTTTATTTTTTTCCAACGCAACATCTTCGGAAAGATCGTGCATTTCACCATTGATTCGGACCCGGACATATCCTTGCTTCCTGATCTGATCCAATACTTTAACATGCGTTCCTTTTCGTCCTGAGACAATCGGAGCAAGAACTTGAATTTTTGTACGATCAGGGTATTCTAAAATACGGTCTGCCATTTGTTCAATCGTTTGTGAAGTAATTTCAATTCCGTGAACCGGGCAGACTGGTTTTCCAACCCTTGCGAATAACAGGCGAAGATAATCATATATTTCCGTAACAGTTCCGACAGTTGAACGGGGATTCCGGCTGGTCGTTTTTTGGTCAATACTGATCGCTGGAGAAAGACCTTCGATTGCATCTACATCGGGTTTGTCCATCTGGCCTAAAAACTGGCGGGCATAGGCAGACAGTGACTCAACATAACGCCTTTGTCCTTCAGCATAAATGGTGTCAAATGCAAGAGAAGATTTCCCCGATCCAGAAAGACCTGTCAACACAACAAGCTGATCACGGGGAATTGTAACATCGATATTTTTCAGGTTATGGGCCCTTGCCCCCTTCACCTCAATTCGTTCCATTGCCATCGTCTATTCATCCTTCCGATTTTAGCTCTAACAGTAAGTCGCGAAGCTCTGCAGCGCGCTCAAAATCAAGCGCTTTCGCCGCTTCCTTCATATCGTGTTCCATCTGAGCAATGACTTTGTCGCGCTCTTTCTTCGTCAATTTTGAAAGCTTCGGTTCTACTTTTGCTTTGTATTCTTCTTGATCCTCAGCCACATGTGTTGCCCGGATGACATCGCGGATCTTCTTATTAATGGTTTGTGGTGTAATGCCATGTTTTTGGTTAAATTCTTCTTGTTGCTCGCGTCTTCGCTTCGTTTCATTGATCGCAATTTCCATGGAGTTTGTGATTTTGTCGGCATACATGATGACCCGTCCCTCAGCATTTCTGGCAGCCCGTCCGATCGTTTGAATTAAAGACCGCTCAGAGCGGAGAAAACCTTCTTTATCAGCATCCAAAATCGCGACAAGTGACACTTCAGGAATATCCAATCCCTCTCTTAACAGATTGATACCAATGAGAACATCGTGCTTGCCAAGGCGCAAGTCACGGATGATCTCAATACGTTCAAGCGTCTTAATCTCAGAATGCAAATATGTGACTTTAATGCCGAGTTCCTTTAAATAATCTGTCAAATCTTCGGACATTTTTTTCGTCAAAGTGGTCACAAGTACCCGTTCATTCCGTTCGATTCTTTGCCTGATTTCACCGATCAGGTCATCGATTTGCCCTTCAATCGGTCTGACATCAATCAGCGGATCAAGCAACCCTGTCGGACGGATGATCTGTTCAACCATGTCAGGGGTATGATCAAGTTCATATGCACCAGGTGTTGCTGATACAAAGACAATGTTATGAATATGTCTTTCAAACTCTTCAAACCTGAGCGGACGGTTGTCTAAAGCAGAAGGCAGTCTGAACCCGTGATCGACAAGCACTTGTTTTCTCGCTTGGTCACCATTATACATACCTCTGACCTGCGGGATGGTAACATGTGACTCATCAATGACAATCAAGAAATCATCGGGAAAATAATCGAGCAACGTATATGGGGTTGAGCCTGCCGGACGAAGCGTTAAATGCCTTGAATAGTTTTCGATTCCCGAACAAAAACCCATTTCACGCATCATTTCCAGATCATATCTCGTCCTTTGCTCCAAACGCTGTGCTTCAAGAAGTTTGCCTTCTTCGTGCAGGACCTTAAGCCGCTCTTCAAGTTCGCCCTCGATATTGGTAATCGCTTTTTTCATCTTTTCTTCTCGGGTGACGAAGTGGGAAGCAGGATAAATCGCAACATGATCACGGTCTCCCAAAATTTCGCCTGTCAGTGCATCCACTTCCCTGATCCGTTCAATTTCATCCCCGAAAAGCTCCACCCGAATACAGTGCTCATCTCTTGAAGCCGGAAAGATTTCAACGACATCTCCACGCACTCTAAATGTACCGCGCTGAAAATCAATGTCATTTCGAGCATATTGGATATCGACGAGTTTTCTAAGAAGCTCATTTCGGTCAATTTCCATTTCAGTTCTTAGTGAAAGCACCAATTCTTTGTATTCCTCAGGGGAACCTAAACCGTAAATACAAGAAACACTCGCCACAATAATGACATCTTTACGTTCAAAAAGAGCCGATGTGGCTGAGTGTCTCAGTTTATCTATCTCATCATTAATGCTAGCGTCTTTTTCAATAAACGTATCCGTCTGAGGAACATATGCCTCCGGCTGATAATAATCATAATAAGAGACAAAATACTCAACTGCGTTCTGAGGAAAAAACTCTTTAAACTCACTGTACAGCTGTCCTGCTAACGTTTTGTTATGGGCGATGACGAGCGTTGGTTTATGAACCTCTTTAATGACATTAGAGATCGTAAATGTTTTTCCCGTACCAGTTGCGCCCAAAAGAGTTTGATGTTTTCTTCCTTCATGAATGCCTTTGACAAGCTGTTCAATCGCTTTTGGCTGGTCTCCTTGGGGCTGATAATTTGATACTAATTCAAAACGGTCCTTCACAAAAAAGCCTCCGTTTCATTACGAATTCATTTGTTTTCTTATTTTAACACAATCGCACAAAAAATACGAACTAAAGTTCGGTTTTCTTAAAAATATATTGAAAAAACCCCTCCTTTTATCAAAAGCAGGGTTATAACAAACATTCTTCTATAACTCTTTCCTTTCACCCGCTCTTTTTGCGGCATACAGCGCTCCTGTCACAAGCGATACAACATCAAGTCCCACAATTAAATAAGTTTGTGTATACCCTTTTAAATAAGACGCAAATAATAATGCTGCAGTAAGTGCAATGCCAACATAATGGTTATAAGTCACTCTTGTAAAAAACATCACAAGTAAGAAAGGAAAAAATATTGCAAAAACGGCTTTTGTAAACACAAAAACCCCCCTCACGTTTCTGTTCTTCCTTGATTATATTAAAGAACAAAGAAACGGACAAATTTTATTTTTCCCAGAATAAAGAAAGATTATTCTTAACCTGAGTTGTTTAAAAGCCAAAAACAACGAGAAAAAAGGTGAAATGATTCATTTTCACCTGAACGATCAGCTCTCAGCATTTGGAAAGTGCTTCCTGAAAAATTTAAAAGAAAAGCTCCGGGCTTTCGTAAGGTTTTAAGCTGCTAGAAAACAAATATACCCTATATAAATTAGTCTATTTTACCTATATAATAACAGTCCTTTATCAACGTGGAGACTCCTGCGGGACCAGACGGAAGCAAGGAACGAACTCCGAGGAGGCTAACGGATCGTCCACGGAAAGCGAGCAAATCCTCACCACTTTCAGTTTGTTAAACGTGAAGAGGGCGTCCAATAGTCAAAAATCGACTTACTGGACAGCCCTCTTGCCTAAGGCTTTTCTGTGGATGCAGCTACCTCAGAATCATTATATTCCACTTGTTCTTCCACAAACAAAATCCCTAGTTCGTGATGTTCGCCTTCGTAAGAAGCCCTTTGTTCAAACCGTACTTGCTGATTCAAGCCAATGATTTCAAGTTTAAAAAAGGCACGATTTTTTTGCAATGCTTCATAAAAATCGGTTGTATTTTTAACTTCACACCCATTGACTTTTGTAATAATTTCACCAATCTGCAAGCCGAGATCTGCTGCTGGTGTGTTCGGAATGATCCCGAGAACCATCAGTCCCTGATCTCTTTTCGAAAAATAGAAAGGTGCGGAGTTGTCGTTCACTCGCTGCTTCCATGAAATAAAAAACCTACCTATGATAGCCATTCCAGGTACTACCATAGTGAGCGGTGACCACCAGATACCGGCTGCGGCAACTAGCAGAGTGAAAATTCCAAGAATGCTTATGCGCCGTCCTGTCACCTTAATACTTTCTATTGGCAAGGAACCTTGCACTCTTTGATGAAATCCGAAGATATACGGTATCCATAATAATTGAAATGTATCGCTATGAATCGGCAGAACAGGCCACCAAGATACAGAAGCTTCAATCGCATGTCCAGGTATGAGAATAAACAACGGCAGCAGCCATACACGACGAGCAACTTGTTGTCCAATAGGTTGACCTCTCTTACTCGTTACAATTGCCGGAGACGTCTTAATGTGTGCCGTTTTATAAATCAATATCCCTTCAGCTGTTAAAACTAAGCCAAGCAAAATAGCAAGTGCAGACCAACTAACATAAGACATTTGCGGAAGAGCAAAAGCTGTTTTTGATCCAAATGTCATGAGACAAAAACCAAGAACCATGCTCACCCCAAGTGTATATGCTGAAGAAAGGGTACTTTGTCTGCAAGTTAAAGCGGCAATTGCAGTTAATATCGCTATAAGTAGCAACATTCCAACTGGAACAACCAGCCCTATACCAAGTGAGACGAGCGAAAGTAAGATCCCTGGCAAAATCCCTTTTGAATATGTAAATTTTAATTCATTATAAACATCCTCAATCCGTGTATGAAAGGTTTTTCTTTCGCGTTTAACCCGAGCATAACCGTATAGAAGACTCATAGCGATCATCAGATAGAAAAGCGGATGCAAAAAAAATATCCCCACACCCTTTAAAAGTTCAATTAAGCTATCTTCAACAGACAAGGAAACGTTCACCGCCTTCAAAACTGCCGGCAAACGACAGTCACTTTTTGGTCGTTTAGAAAAACGGCTTTGTCTAAAAGAGTTAAATTTACGTTTTAGACAAAGCAATCACTTTTACATACTATTTTAACAAATAAAAAATAGCTTTGGTATAACAAAATAAATGGTTTATTTTTCCTGACTCATCCAAAGTGTCACATTTGACAGAGAAAAGTCCTTTAAATAATGATTCATCTCAACATTTAAAATATCTCCTATCAACTGCATTGACCGTTTAATATCTGTTAAATTAATGCCCAAGCGTTTGTGATTGTCCATTAAGTAATTGAAATAAAGATCAGCGCACTCCTCATCAATGTCATCGACACTCTCCACTGAAGTGTAGTTCACGAGATATCTGCTGAACAACATCAGCAACCCTACTGCCTTTGTAGCGGAAAACGTAACGTCTTGTGATCGAACTTTTAACTGCTCCACTAATTCATAGTATTTTTTCTCTCTCACAATACTTGCCCTTTTCAATCGTGTACCTCCATTTGTTTATGAAATATAAGAAAAGCGCAAGCGTTAGACGACTCCACTAACTAGAGACGAAGAACGCAAACAGCGCTAACATTCTCCGCATTAAATGCTATATTTTCATGCATTATTGCCTTATCCTTATTGTAAAAAGTTTTTGTATCATAAACAACTTGCAAAAGTTACATTTTCGCTATTGTTTTGTATCATAATAAAGTCTCCCCTATATTTATCTTATCGGGTTATTTCTATTCAATATAAATGTTTTTTTTGTGAATTAACAGGAGTTTTGGGTAAAAAGTTTCAGAATTTATTTTTCGAATATAAAAAAGTGAGGAAATAGAACGGTCCTCACTTTTTAGAAAACAATACTTTTAGTGCTGTTTGTAATTGTAGATCACTTTTTTCATTTCGTTTTTTTTCTTCAATTTGCTGATTAATTGTATTTGCTGTCAATTGATCAATAACCCCTGACTGTTTCAGTTGATGATCTGACTGAAATGTTGTGACAGCTTGTTTAGTCCCAGCATGATAGTAGCCATCATACCGACCGCAATCATATCCTAAGCCTTTTAGTAACAACTGTGCTCGTTTCACTTCGTTATGATTCATATCAAGTTTAAGTGGTTTGTTCAATTGAATAGGTCCAACAGAAAAATAAGCTGGCTGTGAGACAGGAACAGTCGGCTGAATCCCTTTTTTATGAATCCAATTTCCATTTGGTGTCAGCCATTTATACAATGTCAATTTAATATTACTTCCGTCTCCCATTGGAACGGCTTGTTGAACTGTACCTTTACCAAAAGAAGGATCACCTACGACGTGATAACCTGATGCTTCTTTTAAAGCACCGGCGAGAATCTCAGATGCTGAAGCGCTCCCTTTATCTGTTATCACAGTGACAGGATACGGTTTTGTTTTTTTCAATTTAGAAAAATACCGTTTTTTATGACCATTTCTTTCTTGAATTTGAATATATGGATGCTTTTTTGTCACAAAATGTTTTAAAATATCTTCAACACTTTGTAAATATCCACCTGGATTTCCTCTTACATCAATGACAAGACCGGCAATCTTTTTTTTCTCCAACTTCTTCAATGCCGCAGCAAAGTCTTTTGCTGTATGTTCGGAAAAAGAAGAAATTGCAATCAGTCCAACTTGCTTGTCTTGTACGTTTTTTAGTGAAGCAAACACAGTCTCAAGCGGAATTTCATCACGTTTAATTGTAAAAGTCAGTTGATCCTTTATACCTGGACGGTGAACTTTTAATGTCACTGTTGATCCTTTTTTTCCTCTTATTTTTAATACGGCATCATTGAGACCCATTCCTGTCATCTGTTTATTGTCAATACTGATGATTTCGTCATTTGGCTTTAGTCCCGCTTTTTCAGCTGGAGATTGTTTAAATGGGGAAACGACAATAATCTTATTGTCTTCCATACCTATTTCTGCCCCGATTCCTTCGAAAGAGGAATCAAGCGAATCGGAAAACCGCTTTGCAGTCTGCTTGTCCATATAAACAGAATAAGGATCATTTAATGTTGAAAGCATGCCCTGAATGGCTCCTTCCAACAGTTTTTCTTTATCTACCTGTTCAACGTATTCATTCGAAATCAGATCGTATGCCTTCTCAATCTTCTCCATTACGTTGCGGTTTTTGGCACTGTCTCTTGCTTCAGTTGACACAGCTGCCGCTTTCGGAATAGACGTATCTAAAGGTCCTCCAAATAAACCGCACAATAGACTGACAGCAATGATGAGTGACGCAATCTTCTGATTCATCATATACCTCCTCTTCTGGCTGCACTATAGATTATGTTACTTTGTGTAGTCTATGTAATATTCTCCGTTTCATGTAATTGATTTTTGTCATGAATCATGATGCAGTGGTTTATGGATAGAGAGTGAAGGTATTTTGGAATTTAAAACATAAAAAACCGGCTTGGTCAACAAAACCAAGTCGGCTCATCCATGTTTTTAAAGTGGTATATAGTCGGCTGGATCAACAGCGTTTGACTTACTGTTGTTCCAAAGACCTTTGTGAATTTCAAAATGCAAATGCTGACCGTAAGACCTTCCAGTATTGCCCATTGTCCCGATCACTTGACCTTGCTTTACACGTTGACCTGACCGTACTTTAAGAGAAGACATGTGAGCGTATACGGTCTGATAAGTTTGCCCATTCATATGATGGGTAATGAAAACAACATTACCATAACTCGATGAGTAGCGAGCATTATAAACCGTTCCCGCAGCTGCTGCGTAAATTGGAACACCTGAACCGCGATTAGCAATATCTATACCATAGTGGTTCCCCAGAGAACGCCCCCCAAATCCGGAAGTAAACCTGCCTGAAGCAGGACGGATAAATCCTTCACTGCTAGGAACTGACGGATGAGATAATGAGGAATCTTCAATGTCGCTAGATGATGATCCGCTTTTAGCTTGTACTTGTTGCTGGTAGTTTTCTTCAGCTTTAATTGCTTTCTCTTGCTCTTTTAACACTTCAGCTTCATTTTCAAGTGAACCAAGTTCTTCATGAGCATGATCTTTATCACGTTTGACTTGATTCATTACTTTCGTTTTTTTCTTTTGCTGTTTATCTAACTTCGTCATTAACTCTTTCAAATCTTTATGAGCTTTTTGAAGGTTTTCTAGATTTTTATTCAGCGATGTTTCTTTATTCTGAATCTCCTGAAGATCTTTCTTCTGTTCTTCCAATAGATTGTTATCGGCATCGACAATTTTTGATAGTGCTCCGGCTCGAGTTATGAAATCACCAAAACTTTTTGCCCCAAGAAGAACATCGATATACTGAACAGAACCCCCGTTTTCTTGAATTGAGCGCATACGATCTTTTAAAATCTCATTGCGTTTTTTCGTTTTTTCTTTTAAACTTTTAATCTGTTTTTTCAGTTTTGCAATGCTTGTCTTTGTTTTATTGATTTCTTCTTTTTTCTTTTCTAACTTTTCATTAGTATTCGTCATTTGACGATCGATTTTTTCTATATCACTTTTTAAGTTTGTTTCCTTTGTTTCAAGTTCGGAGAGTTCTTGCTTCTTTTTTTTCAGCTCTTCCCGGTTTTTTGACTGCTTATTCTGAACGTTGCTTTTCTTTTTCTCCAAATCTTGATAAGCCAGTGCATCATCGCTTGTCAAAGGAAGCAAGATCGCCGCTGTCACAAGCGCGGCAGTTAAACCCACAGACATAAGCATTCTTTTCAACAATAGTTCCTCCTCTATCGTAAAACATTATGGCCGGAAAATCGCCTATACTTTTAAGAATTTGCGGACAGACATCAAGCTTCCCCATACACCAATGATTGCGCCGAGCAACACCAAAACGGCGGAAATCTGAAAAACAAACGGATGGTATGGTAATACCTTGACAATCGTCCCTTGAAGTTTTGGCGCAACCCATTGGATGGCATTTTGATAGGTTCCTAGTAAGATTGAAATTGGAAGGATAGAACCACAAATACCTAACAATAGCCCTTCAATGAAAAATGGCCAGCGAACAAACCAGTTCGTTGCTCCAACTAGTTTCATAATTTCAATTTCTTTACGTCTTGCAAAAATTGTAATCTTAATCGTGTTTGAGATTAAGAACATTGCGGTAAACAATAAACCTATGATTAATACAATCCCAACCCATTTAGCATAGCCAACTATCTCAAATAAACGGCTTACTTTCTCTTTCCCATAGGCTACTTTGTGGGCATGGTCAAGTTTCTCAATTTTTTTGGCGACTTTAGGAGTATCGTGTGGGTCAGACGTTTTGACAATAAACGCATCATTTAACGGATTCTCCTGTTCAAACATAGAGAAGACATCACCGTCTTCACCAAAGCCTTTTTTCAAGTTTTTAAGTTCTTGATCTTTTGAAGAGAACTTCACACTGCTAATATCTGATATTTTTTTAATTTCTTTTTCAAGCTGATTTTTTTGATCTTTATTTGCAGTTACATCAATTAATACTTTGATTTCGACTTCTTTTTCAGCGCTTGATGCCATATGGTACAAGTTAAGAATGATCACCAATGAGACACCAACTAAAATAAGTGTAACTGTTACAGCACTGATGGATGCAAAAGTCATCCAAGTGTTTCTTGCAAGAGATTTTAAACTCTCGCGTACATGCCGTCCGAGAGTTCTAATCATATGAACCATACTCCCCTCTAGACTCATCACGAACAATCAGTCCTTCTTCGATTGCGATGACCCGTTTCTTCATGTTGTTTACAATATCTTTATTATGAGTCGCCATAACGACTGTCGTTCCACGATTATTAATTTTTTCCAATGTCTTCATGATTTCCCAAGATGTTTCAGGGTCTAAGTTTCCTGTCGGCTCATCGGCAATGACAACATCAGGGTTATTGACGATTGACCTTGCAATTGAAACCCTTTGCTGCTCCCCACCTGACAGCTGTTCTGGAAATTGTCTCGCTTTATGCTTAAGTTGAACAAGGTCTAGCACTTCAAGCACTTTTTTTCTAATGATCTCTGAACGCTCTCCGATGACTTCTAAAGCAAAAGCGACATTTTCAAAAACGGTCAGTTTTGGCAACAATTTGAAATCTTGGAATACAACGCCGATTTTTCTTCGGACATATGGAATGTCTTTCTCTTTTACTGTCGCCAAATCTTTATTATTGATAATGACCTTTCCTTTGGATGGCTTTTCCTCGCGATAGATCATTTTAATAAAGGTTGATTTTCCCGCTCCACTGGGACCGACAACATAGACAAATTCACCCGGGTATATCGAGACGCTGATACCGTTCAATGCTAAAATACCATTGGAATAAGTCTTATACACATCTTTCATTTCGATCATGTAATCACCTAGTCTTTTATGTTTGTCAAACATACACTTCGAAAAGGTATGTCGTTTTCTGTCTTTAAATATCACGCCAATCATTGTTTGTGTTTTTCAACAATATCCATTATACGTCATGTTTAGACATAATAATATTACAGTTTTATTTCAATACTGCCATAAGTTACAGGAAAAACGTAAAATCAACCAAAAACAGTCTACTTTAGACCTTTTTCAATACGAAAGAACTTGATGCACAGACTTTTTTAATAGTCAAAAAGTCCTTTTAAATATCCAAAAAAGACCTTTTCACCCAAAAGTGAACAAGGTCCTTTGATTTTTCTAATCTATTATTTTTTCTCCGCAAGCCATTTGGCTATTGCTTCAGCCTGGTCTTCTTTCACGAGTCCTCCAGGCATATTCCCTCTGCCATTGACAACAATATCTTTAATGTCATTTTCATCATACTTGCCGCCAACTTCTTTCAAGCTTGGTGCAGATCCGCCGGCTAAATCCTTTCCATGACAGCCAGTGCAATTCTGTTGATAGACTTCTTCACCGTTAGCCGCAGACGTTTGCCCACCAGTACTTTTGTTTTCGCTTTCTTTATTTCCTCCACAGCCAACGAGGACAACAGAAATCGCCAAAAACAGAGTAAATACTTTTGCCTTCATTTTGAGTCAACTCCTCCTGACAGATCAATCCTATTATACCGATTATTACCCTCGTTTAAAACCCTCTCCAAGGACTTCTGAAGCATCCATTGCAATGACAAATGCTGATTCATCAATATGTTTTACCAGTTGTTTCAGCTTTGTGAATTCAGTTTGACCGACAACACACATCAAAATCGGACGTTCATCATCTGTATAACCGCCGACAGCAGAAATTTTTGTCATCCCTCTGTCGATCTTCGCCAAAATGGCTTTTTTGATTTCTTCTTCACGATTTGTAATAATCATTGCCATTTTAGAACGGTTAAGACCAAGTTGAATGACATCGATGGTTTTGCTTGATATGTAAACACCAAGAATCGCATATAGTCCCTGTTCAATATTAAAAACAAATATAGCTGCTAAAACAATGGTTCCATCGATCAGTGCCAAACATTTCCCATGGGAGAGCCCTGAGAACTTGTGGATGATCTGCGCAGCCAGTGCTGTCCCTCCTGTAGATCCCCGACCAAGAAAAACAATCCCGATCCCCACTCCAATCCCCACTCCGCCAAATATGGCAGCCAATAGAGCTTGATGTGTTGCCGGACTGATGTCCCGTGTTAGATAAACGACAAACGGAAGAAAAATCGATCCTACAAGCGTCTTTATCCCAAATTTTCCGCCGAGAATAAGTACTCCAGCTACAAATAAGGGGATATTCAAGCCCCATTGTACATATGCCGCTTCAAAACCGAACGACTGTAAGATTGTGCTGATTCCACTGACTCCACCTGCTGCAATTTGGTTGGGAAGCAAAAACATATTAAATGTAACAGCAACGATTGCTGAACCTATTAGAATGTATAAGTACTCACGCAAACCTAAGACAACTTTATCCCATGACATTGTTGATCATCTCCCACCCAAATCTTTACCAATCGAGAGTATAGCATTTTGCGAGTCTTTAGTAAATGACAGCCTAATAACGTATTACTCAAATAAAGCATGAACCACACCTTCAAAAATGAAGCCAGTGAAGAAAACTCCACTGGCTTTAAACAGTTCATTTGTCTGTTTAAGATAGTTTTGAACGTAAATAAGCATCAATAAAGGTATCAATATCTCCATCCATTACAGCTTGTACGTTCCCCATTTCCGTATTCGTTCTATGGTCTTTGACAAGAGAATATGGATGGAAAACATATGAACGGATCTGGCTTCCCCAACCGATTTCTTTTTGTTCTCCGCGAATTTCATCAAGTTGTGCCTGTTGCTCTTCAATGCGCCGTTGATACAGTTTTGATTTCAGCATTTTCATCGCATGTTCACGGTTTTTAATTTGCGAACGTTCTGTTTGACAAGTGACGATGACACCTGTCGGCAGGTGGGTAATTCGGACCGCCGAGTCTGTCGTATTGACATGCTGTCCCCCGGCTCCACTGGCCCGGTATGTGTCTACCTTAATATCTTCTGTTCGAATTTCAATATCAATTTCTTCATTGAATTCTGGCATCACATCACATGAAACAAATGAAGTATGCCTGCGTCCAGACGAATCAAACGGAGAAATTCGCACAAGACGGTGGACACCTTTTTCAGCTTTTAAATAACCGTAAGCATTATGCCCTTTAATGAGAAGTGTTACAGACTTGATTCCCGCTTCATCACCCGGAAGATAATCAAGTGTCTCCACTTTAAAACCGCGACGCTCAGACCATCTTGTATACATTCTGAGAAGCATTGAACCCCAATCTTGTGATTCGGTACCGCCGGCTCCCGGATGAAGTTCCAAAATAGCATTGTTTTTGTCATATGGTTCACTTAACAATAATTGAAGTTCAAACTCATTAAATTGCTTCGTCAAATTTTTTAACTCCGTTATGAGCTCAGCTTGCAATTCATCATCAGGATCTTCTTTTAACAAATCATGTGTCATCTGTAATTCTTCATGTGATTCGCTTAAGCTTTTATATGTGTTAACATAATCCTTTAATGCATTCGCTTCATTGATGATGGTCTGGGCTTTTTGCTGATCTCCCCAAAAATTAGGGTCAGCCATCTGTTCTTCAAGTTCGCTAATTTTTGCTTCCTTTGCTTCGAGGTCAAAGAGACCCCCTAAAATCAGCTAATCGAGAAGCCATATTTTCAAGTTCTTGCCTAATTTCAGTTAATTCCATTGATCTTCACCTCATTCAATATTAAAACAACTCAAAATAAAAAGAGGCACTCACCTCTTTTTATTCTGTTCTTCCACAGCAATTTTTGAATTTTTTTCCGCTTCCACAATAACAAAGGTCATTTCGTCCAATATCGATGACTTTACGCACAGGTTTTTTCTTAGCTTGTTTAGTCTCTTCGCCTTCTGTTGGCTGATGGGCTGTTGTTTGTCCTTTCACAACCTCTTCACGTTCAAGATTGGTTTCAATTTCAGCCTTCATCACATATTTTGCGACATCATCTTCAATGGCAGCGATCATGTTTTCAAACATTGCAAAGCCTTCCAGCTGATATTCACGTAACGGATTTGTTTGAGCATAGGCACGTAAATGGATCCCTTGGCGAAGTTGATCCATTGCATCAATGTGGTCCATCCATTTCGTATCCACTTCACGAAGAACGATGACTTTTTCAAATTCACGCATCTGCTCAGGGCCATATCTTTCTTCTTTTTTGTCATATTTTGTTTTGATTCGATCAAAGATAAGCTCTGTCATTTCATCTGGTTCTTTACCGTAAATATCGCTTTTTTCAAGTTCGCCTTCATCAAGGAAGTTCGCATTGATCCATTCGACAAGACCTTCCAGATTCCAGTCTTCAGGTAATTCTTCTTTCGGTGTGAATGAAGCAACAGCCCGGTCAAGAGAGGACTGGATCATTCCTTCAACAATGGAGCGAAGGTTCTCTGAATCAATCACTTCAAAGCGCTGTTTATAGATGACTTCCCGTTGTTGGCGGAGTACATCATCATATTGTAAAAGCTGTTTACGAGCATCAAAGTTGTTTCCTTCGACACGTTTCTGTGAAGATTCAACCGCTTTTGAGACCATTTTACTCTGAATTGGTGTAGAATCATCCATTCCAAAGCGGTCGAGCATCCCCATCGTCCGTTCTGCTCCAAACCGTTTCATTAATTCATCTTCCATTGAAAGATAAAATTGAGTAATACCAGGGTCACCTTGACGTCCTGAACGTCCGCGCAACTGGTTATCGATCCGACGTGATTCATGGCGCTCAGTACCGATTACAGCAAGACCACCGAGCTCTTTCACGCCTTCTCCAAGCTTGATATCTGTTCCCCGTCCGGCCATGTTTGTCGCGATCGTCACCGCACCTTTTTGACCGGCGTTTTCGATGATCTGTGCCTCACGTTCATGGTTTTTAGCGTTTAAAACTTGATGAGGAACCCCTTTATTTTTAAGTAGTTTTGAAATTAATTCAGATGTCTCAACCGCAACTGTCCCGACAAGAACAGGCTGTCCTGTCATATATCGTTGAGCGACATCTTCTGCCACAGCTTTAAATTTGCCTTCCATACTGCGGTAGATTAAATCAGGGCGGTCATCACGGACAATCGGCATATTGGTTGGAATTGTCACAACCTGCATGTTATAAATGTTGCGGAATTCTTCCTCTTCTGTTTTCGCTGTACCGGTCATACCAGCAAGTTTTTCATACATGCGGAAATAGTTTTGGAATGTAATCGTTGCAAGTGTCATGCTTTCATTTTGAACTTCCAGACCTTCCTTCGCTTCAATCGCTTGATGAAGTCCGTCACTGTAGCGCCGACCTTTCATCAGACGACCTGTAAAGGAATCGACGATAACAACTTGTCCGTCTTCCACAACATAATCAACATCATTGTGCATTGCCGCATGTGCTTTAAGTGCCTGAGCAATGTGATGGTTTAATGCCACATGGCGCACATCAAATAGGTTTTCAATTCCAAACGCTTTTTCAGCCTTTGTCATTCCTTCTTCAGTCAGCTGAACGCCTTTTGTTTTAATATCATATGTGTAGTCTTGTTCTTGTTTTAATGTACGAACAAACGCATTAGCCTGGACATAGAGTTTGGTCGATTTTGCCGCTTGTCCCGAAATGATCAGCGGTGTTCGCGCTTCATCGACTAAGATGGAGTCAACTTCATCAATGACAGCAAAATGAAGTGGGCGCTGAACCATTTCCTCTTGATAAAGAACCATGTTATCCCGTAAATAATCAAAACCTAGTTCATTGTTAGTGGAATACGTAATATCAGCAGCATATGCTTCACGTTTCTCATCTTTAGAAAGACTGTTTAAATTTAAGCCAACCGTTAAACCGAGAAATTGAAAGATCTGACCCATTTCTTCAGCATCACGACTCGCCAAATATTCATTGACTGTGACAATATGTACACCTTTACCGGAAAGGGCATTTAAATAAACAGGCATTGTCGAAGTCAATGTTTTACCTTCACCTGTTTTCATTTCTGCAATGTTTCCCTCATGGAGTGCAATACCACCCATCAGCTGAACTTTAAATGGAAACATTCCTGTTACACGCTGAGAGGCTTCTCTGACAACTGCAAAGGCTTCAACTAAAAGCTCGTCTACTGTTTCGCCATTTTCAAGCCGCTCTTTAAACTCAGCGGTTTTCTTCTTGAGCTCCTCATCAGAAAGTTGCTCCATCTTCTGCTTAAGTCCGTCAATTTCATTTGCCTTCTTTTCATAACGGCTGAGTGTGCGTTTTGTCGGATCAAACACTTTATTTAAAATTCCAAGCATAGAATAACGCTCCTCTGTTAATATCCTTGTTTAACATAGTAAACAGTAAATTTATATATCCTCTATCATATCACACCTTTTGTTAATTCCAAACAATTTGCCATATGAGGAATTAAAAAACCTCTCCCGAAAAATCCGAGAAGAGGTGTCGTGGGCTTATCTTTTATTCATTCGGTTCAATCAAACCGTATTTTCCGTCATTTCTCCGGTAAACGACATTGGTTAGATTGGTTTCGGCGTTCGTAAATACAAAGAAGTTGTGGCCTAGCATATTCATCTGTAAAACCGCTTCTTCATTGTCCATCGGTTTTAAATTAAACCGTTTTTGCCGGACAATCTGAGGTGCCTCATCGGTCTCCTCATCAGCTATTGCAACGCCTGTTTCTTCCGTAAACAAATGCTTAGGAAAACCATTTTCTCGAAATTTTCGGTTTACTTTTGTTTTGTGTTTGCGGATTTGACGTTCCAATCTGCTTGTTGCAAGATCGACTGCATTGTACATATCTTCATGATGAACTTCTGCACGGAGAGAGAGGTCTGTCATTGGAATTGTCACTTCGACCTTTGATTCCTGATCATTATAGAACTTTAAGTTGACGTGAACATTCGCATCAACGTTATTTTCAAAATAACGTTCTAGCTTTCCAAGTTTTTTCTCGACGTGTTCTCTTAACGCTGTTGTTACCTCAATGTTTTCTCCTCTGACGTTGTACCTCATCAAAAGAACGCCTCCTTTATATTAAGGATATGTTAATACATTTCGCCTTATCCCTCTAAACTCCTGCTTAAGACGTAAAAATAATGTGAAAAAAACATGAATTTTAGCGAAATTTGTTTCATTCCAAGGTCACGACTGCCTGAATTTTAATGAATGACATACGGCTTCATAGATTGATGAACCTTCTCCATCCATTGTTGATACAGTGGTAAAAAGCGGGTTTGCAAATAATCTTGAAATTCGGAAGAAGGAAAAGAGCAATCAATCAAGCTGTCGAAATCACTGAAAACTCTGTCAAATGAACGGATAGAGGCTTGTATACTGTTCCCCTGCATAATCGCAAGAAGAACAGAATGTGATGAATCGAGATGAAAAAACGCATAGATGAGATCATTAAAAATCCGTTCACCTTCCGTTTTTGACAAATTCCGATCTGCCTCAATTAAATAGTAAAGCCCTTCCTCAATTGTAAAAAGAAGCTGATAATAAGTGGACAAGAGCAAATAATCTTCAGTTTTTGTCAAAGATATCACCTATTTGCGCTTGTCATAATATGTGCCGTCAATCGTCACATTTTGGTATGGCGTTAGGTACGTTTGATGCAAAGCACGCTTCTTCTTTACTTGAATCAGCTCTTTTTTAATATCCTCCTTCAGTCTTTTCAGTTCAGTCATGATCAATGGCTCCATTTTAACGACTTGCTCCAGCTGCAGTTTTTCTTCATGAGAAAGCGGCGGCTTGATCTCATCAATCAAGCCTTCACGTTTCTCAAGATAATCTTCAATCCTCTGAAGCAGCTCATCACTTTCAGGAATATCCTTTATTTCGGACAGTATGTTCTCGGTCTCACTTAATAACAGCTTTATTCTGTTCATCATGCTTGCCCGCCTGATCCGAAGCGCCCTTGTCGTTCAATTTGCAAAGCCTGTTTCCAAGCATCGCGTAAGTCTTTTACATAACCTTCGACTTCCGTCAAGATGTCTTTATCATTTTGAATATTTGCTTCAATTAGACGGCGATGAATATAGTCGTACATCGCACCCATTGACCCAGCCATTTCAACCTTTCTGTTTAAGGTCAAATTTAACTCTTGGATAATGTTTTGTGCTTTAATCAGATTTGTATTTTTTTTCTCGATATCCTTTTGTTCAATCGCCTGTTTCGCCAGTTTCATAAATTTAAGACAACCGTCATATAACATGAGCGTCAATTCACCAGGGCTTGCCATGGTAATAGAATTTTGCTGATAAGCTGCATATGGATTGTTTAAAGCCATTGTTAATCCTCCAGGTTACGATTATTGTCCAAGCAATTGTGACAGATAAGCCGATCGCTCATTCATCTTTTGAATCGCTTTTTCCATCGCCGTGAATTTCGCATAATAGCGATTTTCAATCTTTGTCAAACGATTTTGTAAAGATGACATATCAGATTCAACATGTCTTATATTTTTTCCGATTGAAGATTGAGTATTTGGCATGAGTGTGTTTCCAGCTTTCTCTTCAATCAATTTCTTTGTATCTGTTAATGAGGACTGAAGACGCCACAAGATCCCTTTGTCATCATAGTTGGAAGTACTTGTTCCTGCTGTAAAGAGGCTTGCCACTTTTTCGGGATCTTCTTGAATTTTCGCTTTCAGTTTTTCTTCATCTATCTCTAAATGACCGCGCTGATTATACAATTTTGAAGTGTTAATCCCAAACTGTGTCAGCTGAAGGGATTCTCCATTTACAGAGACATTTGAGTAAAAGTCTGTCCGCATTTTGTTCGTACCACTGCTTAAAATCGAGTCATTTCTTAACAATCCGCTTTTTGCTTTTTCTTCCCAAAGTTCGATCTCTTTTTCTTTCATTGTCTCTTTTTGCTCAGCTGTCAGCGGTTGAAAATCTCTGTATTTTTTTTCTTGCAATTTACCGGTTACTGTATCGACAAGATCATTATACTTTGTAACAAACTCTTTAATTTTATTATATACCCCATCAACATCTGTAGAAACATCAATCGATACAGCAGTTGATGTTGTATTTTTCAGTGAGTAAGTGACATTGTTGACTGTAAAGTTGTTGGATGTTTTTTCCATTTGCAAGCCATTAATCACAACTTCTGCATTTTGCCCTGTTTGACTAGCAACCATTTTGTTATCAGCATCCAGCGCAAATCCGAGCTGGCTTGTCATAAAGTTGGCTGTTGCAGCATCACCTGCTTGAATACTGCCGCCTGCTCCTGTCGTTTTCGAAGTGAAGGCAATCGTTTCGACATATTCCGTTCCATTAAATATTTTATCTTTAATAGCGGTTACACCTAAACCTGATGTATTGATTTTAGAAACGATATTATCCAATGTATCTGTACTAGCAACAGTAATATTCACTGCTTTAGCGGTAGATTCTCCAGGAGCAGTCACATTAAAAGTTAATGTTTGATCACTGCCTGTGTAACCTGAAATATCAGCTGACTTATATGTTGCTGCAGTTGCTAATCGATTAATCTTGATGGTGCTTGAAGCGGAGCTCGTTGTAGCTGTTGCTGTCACTGCTGATTCATCAGAGCTTGTCACTTTTTTTGCACCATATGTGCTCGGACGGAGCATCGAGTAGATTGAATCCTGAAGTTCTTTCACTTTCTTATTCACATCACGATAGCTGTCACGCTGCCATTCTAACATTTGTTTCTTTTGTGCCAATTTATCAAGTGGGACACGTTCCGTTTGCATTAATTTGCTGACGATATCATCGATATCCATTCCTGTAGCTAACCCTGAAATCCTCATGACCATTTTATCAATCACTCCTGTTCTATGTTGATTTATCGACAATTAACCCCATAAACTCTGCCATGGCCGCATAAAAATCAAGCCAATGTTTAGGAGGAATCTCTCGAACGACTTCTTCTGTTTGATTGTCGACAACTTTCACATAATATTCACCAAGTTTTTCATGAAGTTCAAACTTAAGGTGAACTTGTGAAGGTTCCATTAGTTTATTTGCCCCTTGCACAGTCTTTTCAAGCTGCTCATATGAGACTTTGTTTGAAGCAGGTTGCTGTACCTGTTTCATTTCATCTCGTTGCTGATTCATGATTTGTGTCTTATAAGCATCAATAATAGGTTGAAAAGATGTTAGCCTTCCGATCGACAATTTTTACCATCTCCTATCCTATGATCTAAAATTTATATCGGCAAAATACCAACTATATTGAATATATTTTAAAGACTTGTTTTTGATCAGAAAACAGATCTTCAGTATAAATTGTAACGAAACATAAAAAAAGACCTTGGCAAAACGCCAAAGTCTTTATAAAGCCCATTAACGTAACAATTGAAGAACGCTTTGCGGCTGTTGGTTTGCTTGTGCAAGCATTGCTTGAGATGCTTGAGAAAGAATGTTGTTCTTTGTGAACTCACTCATTTCTTTCGCCATATCTACGTCACGAATACGAGATTCAGCTGCTGTTAAGTTCTCAGATGCTGCACCAAGATTGTTGATTGTATGCTCGAGACGGTTTTGTACCGCACCAAGTTTTGCACGTTGAGTAGATACTTTACTAATCGCTTCATCAATACCTGTAAGTTGGTCATCAAAAGAAGTCCCAGCAAAGTTTGTTACGTTAAGTGCACTAACTGCTACAGTCGTACCTAAATCTGCTGCTGCCATACTGTCAATATTCACTGTCAATTGTTGTCCAGCATTTGCACCAATTTGGAAGATAAGATCTCCTGTTCCAGAGGCAAAGCTACCATCTAACAACTTTTTACCATTGAACTCAGTACGCGTTGAAATGCCATTAATTTCACTTACTAATGCATCCATTTCTGCATCGATCGCAGTTAGATCTTCAGCTTGTTGTGTACCTGTATTTCCCGCTTGAACCATAA
The DNA here is from genome assembly GCF_013155385.1 of Bacillus sp. WMMC1349. Lineage (GTDB taxonomy): Bacteria > Bacillota > Bacilli > Bacillales > Bacillaceae > Bacillus. The sequence goes on from NZ_JABJUQ010000007.1 coordinate 3,288,569, forward strand.
GTTCACGCATACGTTGAAGGATTGCATGTGTTTCAGTCAATGCACCTTCAGCTGTTTGGATTAAAGAGATACCATCTTGAGAGTTTTTAGACGCCATTTCTAAACCTCTGATTTGCCCTCTCATTTTTTCAGAGATTGCTAGACCTGCTGCATCATCTCCAGCACGGTTGATACGTAAACCTGAAGACAATTTCTCCATGTTCTTTTGGCTAGCACCGTTGTTTGAAGACAAACGATTTAGCGTGTTAAGCGCCGCAATGTTGTGGTTAATTCTCATTATGTAATTCCTCCTTGAGTGTTTGCTTGCACGTCCATGTGCATGGTCTGTAACAGCCAGGTGGACAGTTACATCTGTTATATCGGAATTGAACAGGAAATGTTTAGCTAGAAACTTAAAAAACGCTATTTTTTTTCTAACATTTAGCTGACTTACCAATAGAATATTTTTACGACTTGTTTTAAAAGTTAAGAACGGCATAAAAAAAGACCTTGGCAAAACGCCAAGATCTTTTCCAGTATTGATTAACGCAATAATTGCAGAACGCTTTGTGGCTGTTGGTTTGCTTGTGCAAGCATTGCTTGAGACGCTTGAGAAAGAATGTTATTCTTTGTGAACTCGCTCATTTCTTTCGCCATGTCTACGTCGCGAATACGAGATTCAGCTGCTGTTAAGTTCTCAGATGCTGCACCAAGGTTGTTGATTGTGTGTTCAAGACGGTTTTGTACCGCACCAAGTTGAGCACGTTGCGTAGAAACTTGGGTAATTGCTTCATCAATACCTGTAAGTTGGTTATCAAAAGAAGTCCCAGCAAAGTTTGTTACGTCAAGTGCACTAATTGCTACAGTCGTACCTAAATCTGCTGCTGCCATACTGCTAATATTCACTGTCAATTGTTGTCCAGCATTTGCACCAATTTGGAAGATAAGATCTCCTGTTCCAGAGGCAAAGCTACCATCTAACAATTTTTTACCGTTGAACTCAGTACGGCTTGAAATGCCATTTACTTCGCCGATCAACGCATCCATCTCTGCTTTAATCGCAGTCAAATCTTCAGTTTGCTGTGTACCTGTGTTTCCTGCTTGAACAGTTAGTTCACGCATACGTTGAAGGATCGCATGTGTTTCAGTTAATGCACCTTCAGCTGTTTGGATTAAAGAGATGCCATCTTGAGAGTTTTTAGAAGCCATTTCTAAACCTCTGATTTGGCCTCTCATTTTTTCAGAGATTGCCAGACCTGCTGCATCATCTCCAGCACGGTTGATGCGTAGACCTGAAGATAATTTCTCCATGTTCTTTTGGCTAGCTGCGCTGTTTGAAGACAAACGGTTCAGCGTGTTAAGCGCTGCAATATTATGGTTGATTCTCATATTAAATTCCTCCTTGAAATGTGTTTATTTGCACATCCATGTGCATGTTTTAAGCATTCCGGTTGGCCGCCTTCCTGCCCGTTACATTCTTTATATCGGAGTAATAATAACCTCTTCCATGCTAAAAACCTTCCTAGCTTGGAAGGAAGTACCGATGGAAAAACACATTGGCATTGCAGGTAATGAAAGGGGGATTAGAGGTGAAGTCATACATGCATTTTAGTTAATAGACTCATCCAGACTTTAAACATTGTCGGCAAATAGGAGCTGTCTAAAAAGTCCTTTTTCAAGATAAATCGGGGGGAATTGCCTGCGGAAAGCGAGCTAGGCGAGACCCAAGAGGAGCAAGGAACGAGCTCCGAGGAGGCTCGCGGATCGCCCGCGGAAAGCGAGCAAATTCCCAATTTTTATTCATCCACACGACTTTCAGGACAGCCCCGACATAAATAAAAGACCTTGGTAATATACCAAGATCTTTTAAAGTATTGATTAACGCAATAATTGAAGAACACTTTGCGGCTGTTGGTTTGCTTGCGCAAGCATTGCTTGAGATGCTTGAGAAAGAATGTTGTTCTTTGTAAACTGGCTCATTTCTTTCGCCATATCTACGTCACGGATACGGGATTCTGCTGCTGTTAAGTTCTCAGATGCTGCACCAAGGTTGTTGATTGTATGCTCAAGACGGTTTTGTACTGCACCAAGTTGAGCACGCTGATTAGATACATTTGTAATCGCAGTGTCAAGAAGTGCGATTTGCGTGTCAAAAGCACCTGCTGCTGTGAAACCAGTTACATCAATAGCGTTAACTCCAAGAGCAGTTGCACCCATATTACCAATTGTAACGTTCAGTTGTTGGGTTGCGTTTGCACCAATTTGGAATGTAAAACTTGGTTCAGATGCATTTAACAATTTTTTACCGTTGAATTCTGTACGCGTTGAAATACCATCAATTTCATTGATGAGTGCGGTCACTTCTTCTTGGATGGCAGTACGGTCTTCGGCTTGTTCTGTTCCTGTATTTCCTGCTTGAACTGCAAGCTCGCGCATACGTTGAAGGATTGCATGTGTTTCAGTCAATGCACCTTCAGCTGTTTGGATTAAAGAAATACCATCTTGAGAGTTTTTAGAAGCCATTTCTAAACCTCTGATTTGGCCTCTCATTTTTTCTGAGATCGCTAGACCTGCTGCGTCATCTCCAGCACGGTTGATACGTAATCCTGAAGACAATTTCTCCATGTTCTTTTGGCTGGCACTGTTGTTTGAAGACAAACGATTTAGCGTGTTAAGCGCCGCAATGTTGTGGTTAATTCTCATTATGTAATTCCTCCTTGAGTGTTTGTTTGCACGTCCATGTGCATGTTTTGTCACAGTCAGGTTGATTGTGACAACTGTTATATCGGAATTGAACAGGAAATGTTTAGCTAGAAACTTAAAAAAAGCTAATTTTTTTCTAAAGTTTAGCTAACTTCCCAATAGAATATTTTTACGACCTTGTTTTAAAAGTCAAGAACGGCAAAAAAAAAGACCTTGGCAAAGCGCCAAGATCTTTTCCAGTATTGATTAACGCAATAATTGCAGAACGCTTTGCGGTTGTTGGTTTGCTTGCGCAAGCATTGCTTGAGATGCTTGGGAAAGAATGTTGTTCTTTGTAAACTGGCTCATTTCTTTCGCCATGTCAACGTCACGGATACGAGATTCAGCTGCTGTTAAGTTCTCAGATGCTGCACCAAGGTTGTTGATTGTATGCTCAAGACGGTTTTGTACCGCACCAAGGTTTGCACGTTGAGTAGATACAGTTGTAATCGCAGTGTCAATAAGCGCAATTTGTGTATCAAAGGCACCTGCAGCTGTGAAACCAGTTACATCAATAGCGTTAACTCCAAGAGCAGTGGCATCCATATCATTAATCGTGACATTCAGTTGTTGGGTTGCGTTCGCACCAATTTGGAATGTGAAACTTGGTACAGATCCATTTAACAATTTTTTACCGTTGAATTCTGTACGCGTTGAAATACCATCAATTTCATTGATAAGTGCAGTTACTTCCGCTTGGATGGCAGTACGGTCTTCGTTTTGTTCTGTTCCTGTGTTTCCTGCTTGAACTGCAAGTTCACGAACACGTTGCAGGATTGCATGTGTTTCAGTCAATGCACCCTCAGCTGTTTGAATTAAAGAGATACCATCTTGAGCGTTTTTAGAAGACATTTCTAGACCTCTAATTTGGCCTCTCATTTTTTCTGAGATCGCTAGACCTGCTGCATCATCTCCAGCACGGTTGATACGTAAACCTGAAGACAATTTCTCCATGCTCTTTTGGCTAGCAGCATTATTTGAAGACAAACGGTTCAACGTGTTAAGCGCTGCAATATTGTGATTAATTCTCATTTGTATTTCCTCCTTGAAATATGTTTGTTTGCACGTCCTTGTGCATGTTTTATAACATTCAGGGTTGCTACCCTAACTGTTACAATATTTATATCGGATCGAAAATGACTTCTTATATGATAAAAACTTTCCTGCACAGGAATGTACTACCTTAGTTTTCAAGTGGAAGATTCATAGATTCCTTCTCATGACCTATGATGTACATTTGCTCTCCATCACTTATTGGATATGTCTTTAGAAAATATTTCATTACTAATTTTTTAAATTGTCGAGCAAGCTGCGACTTAAACAAAAACCAAGAAAAATATAAAAAAAGACCTTGGCAAAACACCAAGATCTTTCTATATTGATTAACGCAACAGTTGAAGAACACTTTGCGGTTGTTGGTTTGCTTGTGCAAGCATTGCTTGAGATGCTTGAGAAAGGATGTTGTTCTTTGTGAACTCGCTCATTTCTTTCGCCATATCAACGTCACGGATACGAGACTCAGCAGCTGTTAAGTTCTCAGATGCTGCACCAAGGTTGTTGATTGTATGTTCAAGACGGTTTTGTACCGCACCAAGGTTTGCACGTTGAGTAGATACAGTTGTAATAGCCGTATCAATAGCAGCAACATAAGTGTTAAAGTTAGCCGGAGTTGCTGTCAAAGTTGTTACATCGATTGTTGCAGAATCGACTCCAAGAGCAGTCGCTCCCATATTACCAATTGTGACATTCAGTTGTTGGGTCGCGTTTGCACCAATTTGAAATGTGAAACCTCCAACTACAGAAGCATCTAACAACTTTTTACCGTTGAATTCTGTACGCGTTGAAATTCCATTAATTTCATTTACTAGTGCATCCATCTCTGCATCGATTGCAGTTAGATCTTCAGCTTGCTGTGTACCTGTGTTTCCTGCTTGAACAGTTAGTTCACGCATACGTTGAAGGATCGCATGTGTTTCAGTTAATGCACCTTCAGCTGTTTGGATTAAAGAAATACCATCTTGAGCGTTTTTAGACGCCATTTCTAAACCTCTAATTTGGCCTCTCATTTTTTCTGAGATCGCTAGACCTGCTGCATCATCTCCAGCACGGTTAATGCGTAAACCTGAAGATAATTTCTCCATGTTCTTTTGGCTAGCTGCGCTGTTTGAAGACAAACGGTTCAGCGTGTTAAGTGCTGCGATATTGTGGTTAATTCTCATTTGTATTTCCTCCTTGAAATATGTTTGATCGCACGTCCTTGTGCATATTTTGTAGCATTCAGGTCGGTTGTCCTTCCTGCCTGTTACACCTTTTATATCGGAGGTGAAAACAATCTTTTACACGATAAAAACTTTCCTGAATTGGAAGGTGTTGTTGGCTAAAAACCAGTCAGAAATGGCGATCAGCTTTACAGACGTTTCCAGTAATCCATTTAAAAAATAAAAAATAATAACTGACAATATCCTAGATTCATTAAAAAATCTCCTGCACAAACCCCTGTAAATAAAACAAGACTAATTGAATATTTAGATATGCTTGTCGGTAAGAAAGCTATCTGAAAAAGCCTTTATAAACTGCATCAGAAGGCATCGCGAGACCCCTGTCGAAACAACGAGCTTTGAGGAGACTCGCGGATCGCCCGCGGAAAGCGAGCAAAACTACTTTCCGGACAACTCCTAAAAAAAGATCTTGGCAAAATACCAAGATCTTTTCCTAATTTCTATTAACGCAATAATTGAAGAACACTTTGCGGTTGTTGGTTTGCTTGCGCAAGCATCGCTTGAGACGCTTGAGAAAGAATGTTGTTCTTTGTGAACTCACTCATTTCTTTCGCCATATCAACATCACGAATACGAGACTCTGCTGCTGTTAAGTTTTCAGATGCTGCACCAAGGTTGTTGATTGTGTGTTCAAGACGGTTTTGTACTGCACCTAGGCTGGCACGTTGTTTTGAAACAGTGTTGATCGCTGCATCAATACCTTTAAGTTGGTCATCAAAAGAAGTAGTAGCAAATTTTGTGACGTCTAGATCATTCACTTTTACCGTTGCACTTCCTAAAGCTGTTGATGCCATGCTATCAATATTTACTTTTAATTGTTGTCCAGCATTTGCACCAATTTGCAGAACAAGATCTTCTGTTCCAGATGCAAAGCTACCATTTAACAATTTTTTACCGTTGAATTCGGTACGGGTTGAAATACCGTCTACTTCAGATTTGAGCGCATCCATTTCTGCTTTGATTGCCTCAAGGTCTTCAGTTTGTTGTGTACCTGTGTTTCCAGCTTGAACAGTTAGTTCACGCATACGTTGAAGGATCGCATGTGTTTCAGTTAATGCACCTTCAGCTGTTTGGATTAAAGAGATACCGTCTTGAGAGTTTTTAGATGCCATTTCTAACCCTCTGATTTGACCTCTCATTTTTTCAGAGATTGCCAGACCTGCTGCATCATCTCCAGCACGGTTAATGCGTAAACCTGAAGACAGTTTTTCCATGTTCTTTTGGCTAGCACCATTATTTGAACCTAAACGGTTCAGTGTGTTAAGTGCTGCAATATTATGGTTAATTCTCATTCTGAATTTCCTCCTTGATAGGTCATCATATATAACTAAATTGAATATATATTTAAGTAAAAATACACTTTGTTAACTATAGTACCGCAAAAAGTAAGCATTAAGTAATTAACGTAACAATTGAAGCACACTTTGCGGTTGTTGGTTTGCTTGCGCAAGCATCGCTTGAGACGCTTGAGAAAGAATATTGTTCTTTGTGAACTCGCTCATTTCTTTCGCCATATCAACATCACGAATACGAGATTCAGCAGCTGTTAAGTTTTCAGATGCTGCACCAAGGTTGTTGATTGTGTGTTCAAGACGGTTTTGTACTGCACCTAGGCTGGCACGTTGTTTTGAAACAGTGTTGATCGCTTCATCAATACCTTTTAGTTGGTTATCAAATGAATTAGTTGTAAAGTCTGCTGCATTAAGGTCACTAACTTTTACAGTTGTACCTAATGATCCTGCCGCCATACTAGCAATCGAAACGTTTAATTGTTGACCAGCATTCGCACCGATTTGGAATGTAAATCCTCCTGCTGTTGCTACAGTGCCATCCAACAATTTCTTACCATTGAATTCAGTACGTGTTGAAATCCCATTCACTTCGTCGATCAACGCAGTTATTTCAGATTGGATGGCAGTACGATCTTCAGTTTGTTGCGTCCCTGTGTTTCCCGCTTGAACCATAAGTTCACGCATACGTTGAAGGATCGCGTGTGTTTCAGTTAATGCACCTTCAGCTGTTTGGATCAAAGAGATACCATCTTGAGAGTTTTTAGACGCCATTTCTAACCCTCTGATTTGACCTCTCATTTTTTCTGAGATCGCTAGACCTGCTGCATCATCTCCAGCACGGTTAATGCGTAAACCTGAAGACAGTTTTTCCATGTTCTTTTGGCTTGCACCATTATTTGAACCTAAACGATTCAGTGTGTTAAGTGCTGCAATATTGTGGTTAATTCTCATTCTGAATTTCCTCCTTGATAGGAAAATGTGTCTAATTGCACTTCCATGTGCAGTTTGTAGCATTCAGTGAGCTCTTTCTGACTGTTACATATTTCTATATCGGAGTGAAGAAGGAAATGTTTAGAATAAAAATAGAAAATCTTCTCTTTTTATGTTAAATTATTGTTTTGTGTGAATCGAGGATTTGCTAAGAACTGATAAATATTCAAAAACCTGCTGTTTAAGTCCCTTTATTTGTCTGGCAACGATATTAACATTCAATACGACCCAAAATTAAAAAAAGCCGGCAAATTGGTCCTTTAACAAAGACCAAACTGCCAGCTTTCTAATCGAAAACGAAAGCCCTATTTTATTCCTCACCTTTTTGTAAAGATAACTTCGTCAAGAGATCACTTGAAAAAGATGCGGCCCGGTTGTTTTCTTCCTGAATGGCCAAATAAATTTCTTTGCGATGAATATCAATTCGCTTCGGAGCATCAATACCTATCTTCACCTGATCTCCTTCAACAGCAATAATTTTGACTTCAATATCGTCACCAATTTTAATCGCTTCATTAAGCTTACGAGATAAGACTAGCATGCTCCCCCTCCTATCACATGTTTCGTTTGATATGGAGAGTTTGGCAAAATCACTTGTTTAGCCAGCATTTGTTTACGGTTGACAATGATCGGCGCCAATAAATTTGCTGTTGTTTTTTCAAAAGGATCTTCAATTGTTAAAATTGCCATCACTTCAACATCTTCAGAAGCTTCAATGTTGAGAGACTCTACTGTCGAATCATCAAGATCAAAAGCATAATCTTTAAAAAAGATGAACGGACTTGTCACGATAAAAGCGAGCTCTTCCATCTCAGTCGATTGGAGAACAAGAAATGGTGAATCTTCTGAGAGCGGTAAAATAACAAACTTTTTTTCATCTACAAATCCGGGCAGTCCACTTTCAAAGACAATGATTTGGTTTTCATTAATATTTGTTTCACCATGATACTTCGTTTTAATGATCATCATTCACGATCCTTTACTATTGTTTTGGCTTTGGATATTCCACATTTATTTTTAACTCGGGATATTGAAGCATGTCAACCTTCACACTACCTGGTGTATAGTCGACCACTGGTTTATGTGGTGTAAATTTAATCACTGGTTTATGTGGTGTTGCCTTAATATCTACTTCTGATGGTGTATACTCAATTTTAACCCTTGAAAAAGCAGGTGAAGAATGAATACCAATTTGAATAGGCTCTGGTTCACTGTTTCTTCTCGCTTGTTCTGCAATCGGGTCGCCACCATTTTCAATTCTCATCAATTCGTCACCTTGTTCGGCAGTGCGCGCGATTCCGTCAATACAATCTTGCTGACCTTGTTGAGCAGCTTCTTCAATTCTTTTAAAAATATGCTTCCTATCTAAGTCTTCCCAGGCTTTTGTCTGATCAATCGTCAGTTTTGAAGGTTTAACAGATATGTCCAGTTCAGCATGGGGCTGCTCAATTTCCATATCAGCACGAGGCTGTTCCATCCCTAGTTTTGCCGGAGTAGTTGTTAGTCCAATTCGTGCTTGTACGCTTTCCATTATCAGCCTTGGCAGCTGCATTTTGGTTACCTCCTTTTGTTGAAAAAAAAGCAACTCACGAAAGAGTCGCTTTTATCTTAAAAAGTCAATTAATGTCGGCTGAACAATTTTTGCATTGACAGACAGTGATGCTCTGTGAACACTTTGCTGTGTTACAAATTCTGAAATCACTTTTTCAAGCTCAACATCTTCATTATCTGATAACACTTTTGTTGCTGTCTCTTCCTGCACATTTAACCGAGTATTGATTAATTCAAGGCGATTATAGCGCGCACCGACATCTGAGCGCTCTGCACTCATCGTGTTCGTGAACTGATCAATATCAGATAAAATGGTCGTCATTCCGCCCAAAGACCCTGATTTCAAAGCCGTTTCTAAGGAATCAATCATTTCAAAAACATTTTGTCCGCTTCCTGATTGACCGCCAAAAGCTGAGATTGGGTTTGAATTCACTTTTAATGTTGCATTACTGGAAACATTGACATTTACATCAGATGTGCTTGTATAACTTTCAAAGTTATACGTATAAACACCACCGCTTTCTACGATCGGGGCAACATCCGAGTTTGTTCCGCTAAAAATGTAACGCCCATTTACTTGCGTATTGGCAATTTGAATCAGCTGTTCCTTCAGTTGGCCGACTTCAACTCCAATTGCCTGTAATTCCGCATCACCATTTGTGCTATTTTCAGCTTTAACAGCAAGTTCTCTGATTTTCCCCATGACATCGGTGGCTTCTGTAATGTTTGTCTCCGTATTTTCAAGCCAAGTAAAAGCTTGTGAAGCATTGCTTTGATATTGCTTTACTTGGGATAATTGTGTATTGTATTTCAAACTTTTCATCGCAACAATCGGATCGTCTGATGCTTTTGTAATCTTTTTGCCTGAAGCAATCTGAGATTGAAGCTGGTCCAATTTTCCATAGCTGGAACTGATATAACGCAAAGAGTTTTTTGCGATCATCCCTTGGGTTATCCGCATTAAGCCTTACCTACCTTCCCACGACACCCATGCCGTTAATAATCTTATCAAGAATTTCATCCTGCAGCGTGATCATCCGTGCCGCTGCATTATAAGCATGCTGAAATTGAATCATGTTTGCCATTTCTTCATCAAGAGAAACAGCACTCGTTGACTGGCGGTTCAACTCAGCTGAATTGAGAAGTGTTTCTGTGTTTTTCGCCATCCGGTTCATTTCTTGAGCTTGAACGCCCATCTCTCCGACAACACCAGCGTAATAATCCAAAACACTCGCCGTTTTTCCTCCAATTGTCATTTTGCTTGTGAAAACAGCCGCCAAATGGGTTGCATTTGAGTTATCGCTTGTTTCACCATTAAGTGAAGCAGCGATATTTCCCCCTTTAGAACTGAGGATATCATCAGCCACTTTGATCTTAGCTGCAGCTCCTTTTGTCGGTATACCTCCACCGGCAAACTCAAAGAAAGCGCCACCCGGAGCACCTGTAGAAGTCACTCCATTTTGATGAACAGTATTAAATGCGTCAGCGAAAGCAAGCGCTATTTCATCAAGGTTTGCAAGCATTTGTGGATATGTTCCTTTTTCATTACCACCAGACATGTAACCGAATGATTCGACTAAACCCAACAAAGACCCTTTACTTGTAAAAGCATCGGCAGCAACGTTGGTCGCCCCTAGTGATATGCTTGTAACAAGACCTGTCGTGCTATCATAGTTCGCTTTGACATTTTCGGCTGTAAAAGTGGGACCGTCAAGAATCTTCCCAAGGGGCAAACCGTTACTTCCTAGAACTTCAACTGAAACAAGCCCTTCCGCAATTGGAAGTGAATGACCACCTGTTTTCGTATAGCTGACTTTAATACTAACCTTTGAAGAAAGCTGGTCAAGTAACAAATCACGCTTATCATACAAATCATTTGGCAGATAACCGTTTGGCTCAACCTTGGCAATTTGTTCGTTCAAACCATTCAATTGAGACAGCAATGAATTGATCGTCATAACATCCTGTTCAAGCTGATCACCTAAATTGGTTTTCACAATGTTTAATGAATCTGATAAATGATTAAACGTCTCAGCAACTGCCTGTCCTTTTTGCGCAACAACAGAACGGGCACTTGACTCATTAGCGTTATTTGTCAACTCTTGGATAGAATTCCAAAATGAATTAAGGACGCTGTTTAAACCGGTGTTATCCAGATCATTCATAATGCCTTCCATTTGTGAAAAAGCATCGACTTTCGTGTTATAGTAACCCGCATTCGTGCCTTGCAATCGATATTGATAATCAAGAAAACCGTCTCTTACTCGTTCAACAGAACCGATTTCAACACCTGTTCCCATTTGCCCTGCAAGTTCGACAGCATTCCTTGATACCGTTGGATAAGGGGATGTCGCTTTAAAACCAACACGTTGTCTTGTATACCCTTCAGTGTTGGCATTTGAAATGTTATTTGATGTAACACTTAAAGCAGCCTGTTGGGCGGACAGTCCTCTTTTGGCAATTTCCAATCCCATAAAAGTTGGTATTGTCATAATTCTTTCCCTCCGTTCTAAGCCTTTGAATCGAAAAGAGAAAGCCGGCTTGAACCGCCCGTTGGGACTGGCTCTTGCGGTTTTCCATAATTCGTATTTCCTTCTTTCGGAAGAAGCATATCAAATGTCAGAGATATGAATTGCAGTGATTGAAAAGTCAGCTGCTTATTCAAAGCATTGACATCTTTTAAACGGATGAGTAGCTGTGAAAGTTTAGTAAACAGCTGTTCTAACACCGGTTTTTCACTGTCTTCCGCTTCACTGATGCAATTGTTAATGGTAGCATCGGAGTGACCAAGACATGCAGCTGTTGCTTCAATACGCATCCTTTCTGTCTCTTCAATCGCCTGAACATACTTTTGTTCTTTTGTCACAATCTCTGAAAGCAACTTAATTTCATTGTTCTTCAGTGCTTCCGTTTTTTGTTCAGACAATGTTAACAGATGCTCATGTAATTTACAAAGACGTTCCAGCTCTCTAATCACCTGTTTCACTAATATGCCTCCTTCTTCCCTTATTGCTGTTTATAGAAATTAACCATTTTTTCAGCTATACTTGCACGATCTATTTTGTATGTGCCGTTTTCAATGGCTGCTTTTAACTGAGCAATTTTTTCTTGGCGTTCTCGCATTAAATCAGGACTTTTCAGCAGCTCTTTTGCTTTTGCAGAAATTTCAACTTTATCCTCCTGCTGAGTTGCTGACTGAGCTGGTGATGTTTGTTTTTCAAAAGATTTATGATAAGGATTAATTGATTGTGTTCCATATTGGTTAATCTTCACTGGGATTCCTCTCGCTTTCCATCATAGTCATCTATGATCATACTCATTTTATCGACTGAGCTGCAAGTTAGTTTAGGGAATCATTTATTTTTAGGATTAAAGTTATAGTACGTGCCTTTAGACCTATCTCTGATCTCTTTTTCAAGTTGTTCCATATGGTCCATTTGACTCATCTGCCCTGCTATATCTTGTTCACAGGCTGCACAATACCGACCGTCCCTGATAGAATCTCCGCATCTGTCACATGGGTATCCGAGATTGGGAAGATGAGAAATTTGAATTCTCTTTTGCTTAATGAATTTGAGAATTAATTCTTCATCAACACCCGTTTTTTCAACAATCTGCATCATTGTAGACTTGCGATTTTTTTGGTTCTTAATAAATTTATATACTTTTTCAAAACAAAGCTCTTCTTCTTTGAGGCATTTGTGGCAAACAGTTTGAAAACTACTTTTCATAAACAACGCATCACATCGTGGACAATTCGCCAATTGACTCATAAATTCTGACTCCTATCATTAAAAATTCTACCTATTATATCGGCTGAAATAAGAAATGATTTAACTCCGTATCAACGTGTAAGAAAATACCAATTTAGCCTCTCCACACAATGTCAGACATTCTGCTGCATGGTGAAGGGTTGATCCTGTCGTATACAGATCATCAATCAGCATAATGTTCAACCCTTTGACAGAACCCTTTTCTGTTTGAAAAGCGGCTGTTCGTTTTAGGCGTTCTATCCTGCTTTTTTTTGATTGTTTTTCAGACTCAATTCTAGTTAATGGATGAATGACAGGTTTTTTTAATAAGGCTGCAAGCCGTTCTGCCTGGTTAAATCCTCTTTCTGTTTTTCGTTCTTCACTAAGAGGAATCGGGACTAAAGTAAGATGCAACTGACGGTAGTACCGTTGAAAAGTGTTGATGAACGAAGGTTCAAAAGCGTAAACCAACTCAGCATCACCTCTGAACTTAAATTGGGCAAGGACTTCTTTCATAAAGGAGTTGTATTGAAAAACGGAGCGGTTTTGCTGAAGGAGAGCGCGAGTTTTAGGATTGACTTCCCATTGTAAACAGTCATCGCAAAGTTTTTCACTGTCTTGGGGACGACCGCATTTGTGACATACTGTTCCTGTTATCTCCAGAAAGCCTCCTGCACATCCTTTACATATTCTTTCTTCCCTTTGTAAACAGAATAAAGAATGCCATGTTAAAGAATGTGAAAGAGGAGCTTGGCAAATTAAACAAATCAGGCTATTCCCTTCCTTTCAACCTATTTTCACACAGCGGATGATCATTGACTTTTCTTGCTGCTTCAGCCAATGTAACAAGCATGGTTGTATTTTTTTGCTTATCGATGAGCTCTGCTTTAATGTAAGCGAGCTTGGACTCGTCGGTGACATATTGTGGCTTCACTGAATTTAAAGCAAGTGCCAGCACATCCTCTTTACACCTTTTGCATATGCATTTCATTTGTAACTGGTCGATGTACTGATGAAACAACTCTTCCATAACAGCTTCTTTGGCATTGACTAACATTGGGATAACGCTCCTCTTTTTGATGTAATGAGTATATTTTACCATGAACATATGACTAGTCAATCCACTTTTTCTTCCTAGCTATTGTATTCATATGCTGAATATGGTTAAAAGCTGCTGTCATAGACCTAGTTATTCCAAAGTGAAAAAAATAAACTTCTCCATTTGTAAAGTACGGATGCCTGCCGGCTCTTCCTGCCATTTGCACAAGGGCACTTTCACTAAAAACAGCAACTTCCGCACCAAGAACTCCGACCTGGGCATTTTTTACTGTCACTCCCCTTTCTAAGATCGTTGTTGTGACCATAATATGGAATGAATCTTCTCGAAACCGCTTCACTTTTCCTTTTCTATTTTTGTCATTAGCATGTACACCTTCAACAAGAAATCGATTTTCTTGAAGTATATTAACCACTGATTCAAGTACTGGAATCGAAGGAACGAATAAAAAAACAGGTTGGTTCTGATTTTGATGTTTGAAGAGCCACTTTTTGACTGCAAAAGGGATTTTCCCACGAAAGAGGCTTCTCTTCCAGTTTCCACACCATTTAAATACAGGTTCTGGCAGTGGCTGACGATGATATCTGGCGGGAATCCGTACGACAGGTAACTGACTTTTTTTAGCATGCCGCTTCATCTTTGAAGAAGGTGTAGCTGTTAAATAAATTCGGGCACTTTCTTGTCTTCCTGCTTTTTTCGTAGCATATTGCAATGTTCGATCAAAAGAATACGGAAAAGCATCGACTTCATCAATGATGATGACATCAAACGCTTCTTTATAACGCATCAGCTGATGAGTTGTGGAAATCACAAGTGGTGAAAGTTTTCTTCTATCTTGACTACCTCCATACAAAACAGTTATTTCCTCACCTTTAAAAGCTTTTTTTAATCTCGGGGCAAGTTCGAGAACGACATCCGTTCTCGGAGTAGCAATACATAGCCGCAGTCCTTGGCGTAAGGCATATTCGATTCCTCGAAAAAGAAGTTCTGTTTTCCCTGAACCACAAACTGCCCAAATCAATAGCTCTTTTCTTTGACGAATCGCTTCTACAACAGCGACAGCTGCTTTTTCCTGGCCAACCGAAAGACGGCCTTCCCAGGTCATCTCGACAGACGGGCATTTGGAAAGAGCTTTACCTTGCCAACTCAATAGAGGTATACATTCACTTACTCTTCCCATCATCACACATGAACGACAATAGACACAGTTTTTTTTACCGCAAATTTCACATGGGAATTGTGCAAACAAGTCATGATGATGTTGACCGCAACGCCGGCAAATCCAAGCTGTTTTTGTTGTAACAAGCGATTTTTCCGCTTTTATGTACCCTTTTTTAATATGCCAATTAATGACATCATCAGGAAAAGGAAGTTCGTTTTGAAGAAGATGCCGGAATTCTAGAAAAGAGCGAAGTTTTTCGGAATATGACGAGGGGCTGTTACCATTGTACTGATCAGATTGTTTGATATATTTCACCTCCGATGGTTATCAGTATGGATCATTTTTGTTTTAAAGTAAAATAAGCAAAATCAAAAAATAGTGTTAAAAAACAGACTAAAAAAAGAAAATCCCCGCTTTGCAAAACGGAGACTTTCTATTATGCTATATACCAGGCAATACCCATGGCACCTTCACCGAGGTGCGTACCGATGACAGGACCGAAATAGCTTTTATAGAATTCTACATATGGATATAACTCTGATAGCTCTTTAATAATCTGATCAGCCTCTTCTTCTCGATTTGCATGAATCACTACTGCTTTCAATGGCTTTCCTTTTTTGGCATCTTCACCAAAAAGCTCATACAGACGGTTGAGTGCTTTTTTCCTTGTCCGAATTTTTTCAAACGGGACAATTAGCTTATTCTCAAAGTGTAAAATCGGCTTTACTTTTAAAAGGCTCCCAACAAAAGCTTGCGCACCAGTCAATCGACCGCCTCTTTGCAGATGAGAGAGATCATCAACCATGAAATAAGCTCGCATTGTCGTCTTCATATCGTTCAAATGGCTAAGAATTTCTTCAGGCAATGCACCATTTGCCGCTAATTCCGCTGCTCTGAGCGCATAAAAACCTTGCGCCATACAACTGATTTCTGAATCAAATGGATATACTTTGATGTCTTCCAGTATACTGTTTGCTGACACGGCACTGTTGAACGTCCCGCTAATTCCGCTGGAAAGATGAATACTGATGACTGCATCATAACTGTTCGCTAGCTTCTCATATAGAGCGATCAATTCGCCGTAAGCAGGCTGTGACGTTTTTGGAAGAGTTTCATGAGCTTTGATTTTTTGATAATAGTCCTGCCAGCTCATATCAATTTCTTCTTTATAAGAATCCTCTCCAAATATCACGTTAAGCGGTATCATATAAATATGGTAGCGTTCGCGAAGTTCTGGAGGTATATATGCCGTACTGTCTGTTACTACTGCTGTTTTCATAAATAAACCTTCCTCTTATGAAAGATACTTTTATCTCTATTTTAAAAGAAAAACAGTTGTTTTTCATTAAATTTTTATAAATCAACAAAAAGTCACCCACCGATAGAGATGGTTTGATCATGTTCTCTTAGTCTATCCTTGTCATCAGTTGTAAAATCATCAAAATAGACATATCCGTCAAGATATGGATTGAAGATCTACAATTAGTCAAACTGTAGAATTACGGGGACGCTTAGTGTAGAAGAGTAAACCTCTATTTGTCATGCATAACAAGTCCGCTAAAAAATCCTTTTCTGAGCGGCTCATAAGAATAGACTTGCCACTTGGCAAGTCCAACTTTATCGCATTTCTACCCAGCCGTTTTTAATAGCAACTACAACAGCTTGAGTCCTATCATTCACATTCATTTTTTGGAGGATGTTGCTGACATGGTTTTTAACTGTTTTTTCACTAATGAATAAAGATTCACCAATTCCACGGTTACTCTTTCCGTCTGCAAGCATCTGTAAAACTTCACATTCACGTCTGGTAAGTATATGCAGAGGTCTGCGGATTTCAGGATAAACTTCATGTTGTGCCGCATGCACTGTCACACCGCTCGTTGCGAGACGGCGAAATTCGTTAACAAGATTATGTGTCACTTTAGGATGTAAATAAGATCCGCCTTCAGCTACTACTTTTACGGCTTCAATCAGTGTATCAGCGTCCATTTCTTTCAGCAGATATCCGCGTGCTCCAGTTTTTAATGCATGTGTCACATAGTTTTCATCATCATGGATTGACAAAATAATAACCTTTGATTCCGGGAATAGATCGACCAGTTGTTTTGTCGCTTCTACACCGTTCACATTAGGCATATTAATATCCATGATTACAACATCAGGATGGTAGTGCTCGACAATACGAGCCGCCTCATCACCATCGTCTCCTTCAGCTACGACCTCAAAAGTAGGTTCAAAATCCAAGATCCGTTTAACACCTTCACGGAATAGCTGATGATCATCAATAATAACAATATTTACTTTGTTCATCACACGCAACGCCTCCCCATTATCATTGTTCTATATACCGCTTTTATGGTCAATATGTCTTTTGTCTCTATTTTACAATTTTTTATTTACAAAGAAAGCGGAACTTTGATCATAATAAATGTCCCGAGACCTATTTTTGAATCTATTGTCATGGTTCCTTCAAGCAGATCGACCCGCTCCTTCATGCCGAGCAATCCGAACGATTTGTTTCGCTTACTTTTGGTTTCCTTTAAATCAAAACCAGTTCCATTATCTCTGATGATCATCATAACAAAATCTTTTGTCACTTCTACTTTAACATGAATCTCATCAGATTCGGAATGTTTTAATGCATTTGTGACAGCTTCTTGGGCAAGTCGGAAAAGCGCAACCTCAAATCGAGGTGCTATCCGCCGATCTTCCGATTCTCCGATACATTGAAAATGAATCTTGGCTTTACCATGGTAATCTTCGATCGTATTCAAGTATTTTCTTAATGTCGGGATTAAACCTAAATCATCCAAAGCCATTGGTCTTAAGTCATAAATAATTCGTCTGACTTCATAAAGAGCATTTCGAACATTTTGACGGAGGTTTTTAATTTCTTGAAATCCTTCCTCTGTTCCCTTTTCTCTGAAAATCCTCTCGATTAATTCGGACCTCATCATCACGTTTGCCAGCATTTGCGCGGGACCATCATGGATTTCACGGGAAACCCGTTTTCGTTCTTCCTCTTGTGCTTCGATAATTCTGAGCCCAAAATCCTGTTTTGCCTGTGCATCCTCTAAAAGAACACCAACTTGGCGCAAATCTTGATTTAAATAGTTTAAAACAACAGAGATTTGACTGACAAGCCCTTCCGAGCGCTCGATAATTTCCTGAAGTCCAAGAAGACGTCGTTCTAGGTCATCTCGCTTTTCTCTTAGCTGCTTTTCCCGCTGTTGGATCATTGTCAGTTCTACTTGAAGTTCATGCGCTTTTTCATAAGCTTCACGAATTTCGTCTTCACTGAATTTGTGAAAATTTCTGCTGACCTCTGACAACCGGTTTCTGGCATGTCTTGCATAAACCTCTAACCTGTCTCCAAGATCGATGACTTCGTTGACCTGTTGTTTAATTTGCTTTAACTCTTCTACAAGGCCTTCATATTGCTGTCGGGACTGCTCACCGATCTGAAATACTTCGTCTTTACTTCCATCGACAGTTTTTAACATTTTCATAATAATTGAATCTAAGACTTTGGAGTCCATTTTGGTTTTAGACATGCTCACCCATTTTCCCTCCGTAATAGCATTGTCATTTACTTTTTATGATAATTTTCATTGATCTGAAATTCGTGTCGAATTATAATGAAAGAATGCGTATTGTATTTTTTATGCTTTCCCATCTATCTCTTTAATCATAACAAAATACGCAACAAAATTCTAAGCCTGTTCGTTTTTTTTTGAACTGTCAGGGGGGAAACAGGCAAATGCTACAAAGCTATCTTACAGTCTCCGGAGAAGGTATATATGAAATTGTGATCGAAAAGTCACGGTTCATCTGTCATTTAAACCGCGCAAACTCCGAAGAAGAGGCACAGCATTTTATTCAGAAGATTAAAAAACAACATTGGAATGCAACTCATAACTGTTCTGCATATCTCATCGGAGAAAATGATCAAATTCAAAAAGCAAACGATGATGGGGAACCGAGTGGTACAGCTGGAATTCCAATGCTTGAAGTGTTAAAAAAACGCAAACTGAAGGATACTTGCGCTGTTGTGACACGGTACTTTGGCGGGATTAAATTAGGTGCCGGCGGATTGATAAGGGCTTATGGTAAATCTGTATCAGAAGGGCTAAATCATGTCGGCATCACAGAACGCAAACTGATGCGAGTCATGCACACAAAAATCAACTATACTTGGCTCGGGAAACTGGAAAATGAACTACGTACATCCCCTTACAAATTGAAAAACATCCATTATGCCGATGAAGTTGAATTCGAAATTTATGTGAAGGAAAGTGAAAAACAGTCCTTTACACAATGGATAACTGAACTGACGAATGGTAAAAGTGAGAATAAAGAAGGTATTCAAATCTACTTAGAAGAAGCTTTTAATAATTAAAGGAGAATAAACATATGGCTGAACGTATAAGAGTGAAAGTTCGTAAAAAAAAGAATAAGAGGAGGAAAATCGTTAAGCGGTTTATTGTCCTTATGCTACTGGCCATTCTTGTGGTTATTGGAGTAGGAATTTACAAGATTGTCAACACAATTTCTGCGGCTGACAGTACTTATGAAGAATTAAAACGTGGCGAGAAGTCAGAGCTCCGTAATGAAATTGTTGATATTCAAGAAAAACCTTTCTCAATTCTAATTATGGGAATTGAAGATTATGCAACAAATGGTGATCACGGCCGCGCTGACTCACTGATTGTTGTGACACTTGATCCTAAGAAGAAGACGATGAAAATGTTAAGTATACCGAGGGATACAAGAGTTCAATTAGCGAGTAACACAACCGGAGAAAAAAAGAAAATCAATGCCTCCTATGCTAAAGGAGGTAAAGATGAGACAATTAGTACCGTTGAAAACCTTTTAGGAATTCCAATTGATAAATACGCAACAGTTGATTTTAAAGGATTTAAAGAAGTCGTTGATGAAATCGGCGGAATTGATGTTGATGTACCATTTGATTTTAACGAAAAGAGCGATGTATCTAAAAAGAAAAAAATCTATTTCACAAAAGGTCATATGCATTTAAATGGTGAAGAAGCCCTTGCATATGCGCGGATGAGAAAACAGGATAAGCGTGGGGACTTTGGTCGTAATGACCGACAAAAACAAATTCTAAAAGCAGCGCTTGACCAAATAGCAAAACCGGAAAATTTGATGAAAATTGATGCGATTGCGCAAAAAGCAAGTAAAAATGTTAAAACTAACATAAAAATTACAGAAGCATTGGCCCTGCAAAAAGTATACAGCGGCTTTTCAGGTAAAGATATCGAGACTTTAAGCATAAAGGGAAAAGATTTGTATATTAACCGTGAATACTTTTTTGAAGCAGACAAACAAAACTTAGCAAAAGTCCATGATGAACTAAATCAACATCTCTATCCTGATTCAACCGCTTCAAATTCTCATGAAACATCCCCTGAAAGCTCGACTAATGACAATGTACCAGACAATTCAACCGAATTATCTGAGCCTACTCATTAATTCGATCATTGTAGACACCTCCTGATGGTTATCAAGAGGTGTTTTGTTTTTGGGAGTGTCCTGAAAGTGCTCTGGATGAATATTGCTTTCCACGGACGATCCACGAGCCTCCTCAGAGCTCGTTCCTTGCTCCTGTGGGTCTCACCTGGCTCGCTGTTCCCGCGGGAGTCTCGCAATTCCCATGATTCATGTTGATAAAGGACTTTTTAGACAGCGCCCTTTTTTGACCTCTTCATATGTACTTTTTTCCATAACAACAAACCCTGACTCCAAATTGAAATCAGGGTTTGTTGGTTTATTTTCTAAAAGCCTTAATTCCTTTTTACCATTCGCCTATAAAACTTAGTAAATGGTTTATATCTCTCATTCACCAATCCAGTTACTTCAGCGATGATCTGCATAAAAAAGATCAAGCCAAAGATAATAAAGATCGACATCCAGAGTGTCGCAGTTTTCAGCACAATCGCACTCAGGCTAAAAACACAGCCAATTAAGTATATCACGATAACGGCCTTTCTGTGAGATAATCCAAACGCCATCAGCCTGTGATGGATATGGGATTTATCAGGAGCTGATATTGGCTGCTTGTTCAATATTCTTCTAATAATGGCAAACGTCGTGTCAAATATTGGTACCCCTAAAATAATGATAGGAACAACAACACTGAATAATGTGACACTCTTGTATAGCCCTAACAGCGACAGAACGGAGATCACATAGCCGAGAAAAAGCGAGCCTGTATCCCCCATAAAGATTTTTGCTGGGTGAAAATTATAGAAAAGGAATCCGAGTGTACTACCAATGACAACCAATGATAAAGAGAAAATTAAAATTTTGTCGGCTGAAAAAGCCATCACAGCAATGGTTGACAAGCCGATAACGGAAATCCCTGCAGCCAAGCCGTCCAACCCGTCAATTAAATTAATGGCATTTGTAATCCCAACAATCCATAAAATGGTCAAGGGGTATGCCATCCAACCTAAATCATAGCGAAAATCTGCAAATGGAATCGATAAAAACTCCATTTTCAATCCCGTACTGACAATCATACACGCAACTAATATTTGAACAATAAATTTAATTTTTGGACTTAAATTATATTTGTCATCGACAACTCCCAAAATGACAATCATAAAAGCACCGAGGGTAATTGCTGTTACTCTGTTTTCATATAGACCTCCGGCTAATGAACCGGTCAATACTCCTATAAAAATGGCTAAACCGCCCATTCTAGGCATGACTTTATCATGTATTTTTCGAAAGTCCGGCTGATCGACAATACCGGATTTGATCGCTAAACGTTTAATAAATGGAGTGATGATTAATACAGTTAACAGAGAGACAAAAAACGCAATAATCGTGCGTTCATAAGACATAAAAAAGTCTCCTTTTTATTGAATTCTGGGTTGTTTATAATGTTCCGATCCTATCTATTATACAATTTCATTAGTTATTATAACAAGCTTCTGCAAAAAGAAACATCATAAATTAAATAATCTGCTTTTGATCAAGCTTTATTTTGTTGTAAATTTCCTGCAATAATTTCTGCCAATCTTTCTCTCGTGCCATGTCTTTGCGATCTTTCATATGGATTGGATTATGATGGGAACGTTCTAACTCTTCACAAACAGCCGTAAAATGAGTTGGATCGCTTTCTGAAAGATGTCGGTAAATATGTTTTTTCTCTACCTTTTTTGTCGAAGGTAAGTTAACACCGACCACAGGTTTTCCCGAAGCTAGAAACTCAAACAGTTTTAACGGAAATACGGCATTATTGTATGGTGAAGGTTTATAGGGCATGATTCCGATATCAATTACATTCATATAGGCGGGAACATCTGCCGGCGCCACTGGGCCTGTCCAAATGACATTATCCAGCTGAAGCAGTTCTTTAAAATCAGGATCTCCATTTGTTCCGTCAGGACCGACAAATAAAAATATCCAGTCTTTGTTGGTCTCTGCTGTTTCTTTGACAAGTTTAAAATCAAGTTTTGGTTTAATCCCTCCGATAAAGCCTAAAACAGTTCCATCTCTGCCGTTTAAGATGTCCGCTTTTTCATCGTTCAGAGCGAAAACATCGTATTCCACCCCATTTTCTATCGTGAAAACGGGCTTCTCTTCGCCTTTAAGACGGTTCATGATGTTATCGTACAAATAATCAGAGGTGCAAAAAACCGTGTTTGCAGCCTTGATAATGCGATTTTCTGCTTCAAAAATAATTTTTTGTCGAAATTGTAACAAAAGACTTTGTTTTCCACTAATCGGTGCTGTCCAAAGATCGCTACAATCGTAAATGACTTGATCCCAATGATAAAGTGATGACAGCCCAGGAAAGCCGGGAAAAGTGTACCATAGACAAACTTTATTATCTTGTGCATTTGTATTTAACCATTGAAGCAAAGGAATCAGCTTTTTTTGATAAAAAAAATCTTGATAGCGGGCAAACCTAAAGATTTTTTTCTTTAAAAAATCTTTTACCGCAAACTGCTTAATACCATTTCCCAATTGTGTAAATGAATCTGAAGAAACGTTTTCAGATGGATAGACCCAAATCACTTGTTTAGTAGCTTTTTGCTTTGCTAAAAACTCCGCAAGACGATGTCTTCGATATCTCAATTGGTCTTGTCCCCATTCACCTGTCGCCACCACAATGTGGATTACTTTGTCTGCTTTCACATTCATCACCTTGCCATTATAATCTTTTCTTAACTGCGTTCTTTGCATAATGAACAAAACACCATGTTGCTTTGACCAAGTGAAGACGTTCGATTTCTCGGTACACATACCAAGTTTTTTGAGCTGCCTTCCATTTGTTTCTCGAAATTGAATTGTTAACAATTCGGTATTCGGCTAAAGGTTTATTCAGTCCATATGCCTTAAATCCCCTTTTTAAAATAGACAGCCATGTTGCTAAATCTTGACGAGTCCTGATGTTTGGCATTTCTATAGGTCCTGTTTGCTCAGTGTCAATCATTACTGTTAAACAGCCGATAATCGTGTTCTTTAAGACATCATCATATGTCAAGCTTTCTGGTGCCTGAATCGTTTTTTGAAGTGGTTCTCCGTTTTGACTGATCAATTCGTAAGCTGTAAATGTAAAAGCATATTGATGATCTCTCATAAATGCGAGTTGTTTTTCTAGCTTCTCTTTTTTCCAGACATCATCACTATCCAAAAAAGCCAAATAGCGACCCTTCGCTTGTTTCAATGCCGCGTTTCGGGCTACAGCAGCTCCCCCGTTTTCTTTTAAATTAATAAGACGTATTCGGCTGTCCTTTTGTTCATACGATTGAATAATGTCTCTTGTTCGATCAGTTGAGTGATCATTGGCAATAATCATTTCCCAATCGAGAAAGGTTTGATTTAACAAAGATTCAATTGTCTTCCCAATAAAATTCTCGGCATTATAGGCAGGTGTTATCACAGATATGAGTGGTTTTTTACTTGTCATCGTTCTGCTTCACATCCCAATTCAAATTTAGGCTTCACGAAAAACTTCAGGAACAACAATGATAAAAAATGACAGTGCTAACCCGATCAAAACGCCTAACACCGCTCTTTTTTTAGGTGTCATTCCAACGCCGCCGCTATCTAAAGCAGTTAATGGTTCGACTTCCTCTGCGGCTTTTATTTCCAGTTTTCTTGTTTCAAGATCGTACAAAAACCGCTGTTTATCTACTTTTGAATCGTGACTGACCGATTCGTTTTTAAGAGCTTTTATGTTTTTATCGATCACTTGCTCTCTTTTTAAAAACCGATTTTTGTCTTTTTTAAAAAAGGTATCTCTAATTTTTTCTAAAACAGTGAAGGTCTCCTTTTGGTCAGCTCCTAAATAGCTAAGATTGAAAACAGTGTCTGAGCGAATTTCGACCAACAGTTTGTCTTTCATGTCTGTCAATTCCTCTTCATCCATTTCTGGAAAAACCTCTTTTAAAAATGGCTCACTTTTGAATAAAACAGAAACTTCTTTCGTTTTGGTGTAAAGCGGGTCTCCATAATTACCTGTCGAGATTGTGACAGAGGCTTTGTAATTAGACGGTGAATTCCCTTTCGGAAAAATATATCCTAACAACCCAAGAACAAGCGGTAGTGCCAAAATTGGCACAATGTACTTTTTGGTTCTTCCTACAATACGTTTCATAAAATTGTTCACAGCCATTTCTCCCTGTTCATTAATTTTTCCCCTGAACGAGCTAACATACTAACTTCAAGACGTTCCGCTTTAAAGGTGTTCACAGTTGCAATCACAAGAGCAAGAAACACCCAATGAAAATATAAGTTCGAGACAGAACTAGGACTGATGCTTGAGACAAGAAAGCTGACTAGCGCTGTAATCAATCCTTCTAACAGAAGCTTATAGCGTCTTTCCAGTTTTCTCTGATGAAAACGGAAAAGCATTGTTATCAAATAGATATACATGGTTAAATAACTGAGCATCATGATCACCCCGAAGTTTGCCATGATCTCAATGAGCCAATTATGAACCTCAACGACTTGGTCAGTATCAAATAGCGGCTGATGTTCTAAGTAGTATGAGACATTTCCAGCACCTACGCCAAATCCATATGTATCCAACAAATAATGCCCGGCGTTTTTCAAAAGGTTCGCCCTGGCAATGTTTGAAGGCAATGGTTCACTAAAATCATGTGTAGCTTGCGGTGCTAAAAATAATGTATAAACAATATTTGAGATCTTGCCAGCATATAGAGTGGCAAAAGCGATGAATCCGGCAAAACCGATGGTGATGGCCCACTTTTTTAAATAGCGAGGCAGTAATAGGAATACATAAAGTGCAAGACCTGCCATAATTCCCAATAGACTGGCCCTTGAACCTGTTAAAAAAATTAAATAGAACGAACATAGAGCCAGGAGAAAACCGAGAACCTTCAGAAATACGTTTTTAATGTTTTTGAAATAGGCTAAATATAAGAAAAAACTAATGGATAGAAAGGTTGCAAAATCATTTTGATTAAAAAAAACGGATGTTGGGTAATGTTGCTTATAATGCGGTCCCTCATAAAGTGTGGAGCTTGGAAGATGGTTTAATGTAAAATGATTGTAAAAGCCGAGTACCATTAAAAAGATGGTCATGACCATCCATATGTAGTAAAATGCCAACAACCGCTTCATTTTCTGAACATACATCACGATCAAAAAAACAAAAAATATCCCCATCCCCATAAGTGATAAATATTTGATCCCATTTGTAACAGACTTGACCCAAAGCAACGAAATCATTCCATAACAAAACCAAAAACTGAAAAATAGGAGAATCCCCTTAACATGGACCTGTTTCCACTGTTCTAGATGATGATTACTTTTTATCAGTTCAAGTAGAAATAAACCAGCAGCAATCATCAGAAGTATTCTGTATGGAAACAGACTGAAAAATCCCAATTTAATTGTAAAAAACGCATTATTTGCAAAAGTTGCAGCAATCAAAAGATAAATGACAGAAATTTTCAACTTATCATATGACAAGTATGGTTTGAGCAACAAAACCACTGCAAAAACGCTCAACATGAGAAATACAAATAAAATCATTTTTGTACTTTTTTGAGCCAATATTTGAGTTAATCCAAAGCCAGCGGTGAGAGCAGTAAACCATATGAGCACACCAGCCGCCGAACGTTTCAAACTCATCATTTCCCCTCCTTTTTGCGAATTTTAGGAGTGGGCTGCTGGCATAAACCAGCAGCCAGCTGTGTTAAGCATTCATTTCTTTTTTATAAAAGGAAATGGTCTTTTTCAACCCTTCATCAAGTGGCATTTCCGCTTCCCAGTTTAGTAATTTTTTTGTTTCCTCATTGCTTAGTGTACTGTGGCGAATGTCTCCCGGTCTTTCAGCCTCATAAATTGGAGAAAGTGTAGAATTTGTCGCCTTTTTCATTTCTGTAAACAGTTCATTGACTGTAATGGAAAAGCCGTTTGAAACATTTAAACAAACGTTTGATTGAGCTTTAAGGGCTTTAATATTTGCCGATGCCACATCACCAACATAAATAAAGTCTCGAGACTGCTCACCGTCTCCAAAAATGACTGGTGATGTTCCGCTTGTTAACAAATCGGAAAAAATAGAGACTACACCACCCTCACCTTTTGCATCTTGCCGAGGTCCATAAACATTGCTGTATCTTAAAATGCAGTACTCAACCCCATAAAGGTCATAGGCTATTTTTAAATAGTTTTCAACTGTAAGCTTTGTCAATCCATAAGGAGAACCTGGATTTGTCTTGTGACGGGTGTCGACAGGCAGATAGTCGGGATTCCCGTATACAGCAGCAGTCGAAGCAAAAATAATTTTGTTCACGCTGCATTCACTGGCAGCTTTGATGATATGCAATGAACCTCTTATATTGATGTTTTCATCTTTTAAAAAATCGCTGACAGATTCTGCAACACTCACTTGTGCTGCCAAATGAATGATATAATCGGGATTAATGCGTTTGATCAGTTCGATAACATCCGGTGCTGTTACATCATGCTCATAAAAATCGATAGGAAGTCCCTCAATATTTGAGAGATGCCCTGTTGTCAAATCGTCTATGATTGCTACTTGATAGTTTTCTTGCAATAACTGTTCTGCAATATGGGAACCGATAAATCCGCATCCGCCTGTCACTAATACTTTTTCCATTGTTAACACCCCGCGTTTTATACTTTTGTTAAAATCTTCTCTCCCTGGATTTCAGGGCGGCCAATTGAATGATAAATAAATCCTTCTCTTTTCATATCTTCTAGTCTAAATAAATTTCGTCCATCAACTAAAATAGGTTGTTTTAAACATGTTTTCAGTTTTGTTATATTCATATGCTGAACTTGCGGCCATTCTGTCAAAATTAGGCATGCATCTGTTTCTTTAGCTGTTTCAAACAAATCCTCACTATAAACAACTTGGTCACCAAGAAGTCGTTTTGCTTCAGGGATTGCGATCGGATCATATGCTTTCACTTGTGCTCCAAGGTTGTGAAGCATTGGAATGACATCCAAAGCTGGAGATGAACGCATATCATTTGTATTTGGCTTAAATGCCAGACCAAGGACCGAAATTGTTTTGCCTTGAAGATCCCCGAACACATGAAGCAGTTTTTGAACAATATGAGCACGCTGTTTTTGGTTTGTCTCAATGACAGCTTCAATCATTTTAAACGGATAACCGACTGATTTGGCAATTTGCAGTAAAGCCATCGTGTCTTTTGGAAAACATGAGCCACCAAAACCAATTCCCGCATGTAAAAATTTTTTACCGATTCGGCTGTCTAGTCCGACACCTTCAGCAACTTTTTCAACATCTGCTCCTACTCTTTCACAAATATTTGCAATATCATTAATAAAAGAAATCTTTGTTGCCAAAAATGCATTGGCTGCATATTTAATCATTTCCGCACTTTCAAGGTTTGTTTTCACAATTGTGGTTTCGAACGGTTGATGTAATTCTTCAATGATCGTTGCAGCTTTTTCACTAGTTGCACCAATGACGGCTCTTTCCATATTCATCGTATCAGCAATAGCCGTTCCTTCACGGAGAAATTCTGGGTTTGAGACTACATCAAACGGATGTCTGCCTTTTGAAACCTGCTGAATGATTGATTGAACGAGTTTCCCCGTTCCAACAGGGACAGTACTTTTATTTACGATAATTTTATAGCCGTTTAAGTTGGCACCGATGATGTTTGCTACTGCTTTGACATGACGTAAATCGGCTTCCCCATTTTCCGACATTGGTGTTCCAACTGCTATATAGATAATATCAGCCTTTCTGATTGACTCTGGAATGTCTGTTGAAAAGAATAAACGGTTTTCTTTCGTATTTTTATCAACCAGTTCTTTTAGTCCGCTTTCATAAATTGGGATGATACCTGCTTTTAGACTGCTTATTTTTTCAATGTCTATATCACAGCAGACAACTGAATGTCCTACCTCAGCAAAACAAGTTCCAGACACCAGTCCAACATACCCTGTTCCAATAACAGCGATTCTTTTCAAAATGATCATTCCCTCCATTTAAGCTAACCCTTCAATCCAATAGCTTTGTATAGGCAATGATGTTTTCTCTGTTTATTTATCAGCATGGACTTAATTTTACTGCTTTAAACGATGATTTTTTCGGATAACACCTTCATATCTTTTGATCAATGTTTCGGCATTTTGCCTAGCATTATATTGTGAACAGACCTTATGATACAGCTCCTCTGTCATCTCCTTTCGCCAAATGCCACCTTCTGTATAGTTGAAGATTGCTTCTTTTAAAGCAGGGGCTGAGCGCGGTTTAATGAGCAAATCTTGATAC
Source organism: Bacillus sp. WMMC1349 (assembly GCF_013155385.1). Classification (GTDB taxonomy): domain Bacteria; phylum Bacillota; class Bacilli; order Bacillales; family Bacillaceae; genus Bacillus. Next base: position 3,317,156 of record NZ_JABJUQ010000007.1, read on the forward strand.
TTGCCAAATAAAGATGGGACTCCCCCAACTGCTGTACATAAAACCGGAATCTTTAAAGCAAGCGCCTCAATCACAACGGTTGGCATGCCCTCTGAGTATGAAGGAAGAACAAACAGATCAGATGCTGTCAAATACTCAGAAATGTGCTGATTGGCAATTTGCCCTAACAAAAGTACTTTTCTTCCTGCTGTTTGATGAATGACTTGTTTTTCAGGACCATCACCGATAAAAACCGCGACATACCGATCATCTAACTGACTGACAGCCTCAGCAAGTTCTCTGACACCTTTTTCTTTCACAAGGCGCCCGACAAAAGTGATCAGCCTTTTTCCTTTGGGAAGATTGAGTTTCTCTCTTAGTTGATCTTTTGAAACCGCTGGCTTTTGAAAATGGTCAAGGCTAACGCCAATCGGCAGCACTGAACTGTCAATTCTTATCATTTCCCTCGTTTTTTGCTGAAGTACTTCACTGACTGCCAAAACAGCTGATGCTGATTGTACCGCTGTTTTAAATGCTTGAAAAGCACTTTTGCTATAATGAGGATAGATATTGACATCACTGCCGTGTAATGTCAACACATAAGGTTTCTCCAGCTTTGTTGAAACAACAGCTCCAGCACCTCCAGAAGGCATGGCAAAATGCGCATGGATCAAGTCTGGATTGAGCCTGTTTTTCGTCATCGTCTGCAGAACGCTCTTCGCCACGCGGTGATGCGGCTGGGCCCATTTTAACTGACCGGGTAATGCCATATAAGGCGGTCTGTAGATGGTGATCCCTTTTCGTTCTTGATGATCAGGGGGCCGACTTTGCCGATATTTCTTTTTAAAAACCCGTAAAGGTGCTGGGTTGACAGGGAAAGGACAAATGACTGATACATCAATGCCATGCATCTTCAATGCCTGTACTTGTGTCTCATGAAAAACACCTTCCCCAGGCTTTGCTTCACTTGGATAAACACTGGTAAGCCAAAGAACTTTCAACATTAAACGCCCTCTCTGAGTCAATTTCGGTACCGGACTTTGAGTGCCTTTTGATACACTTTACTGATGAGAAAGCCGTAAAAAACGGCACTGATTCCGACTGAGATGGTCAACTGCAGCCATGATTCAGTCGTAAGCTGTCTGCTGAAAACATTTAGAATCAGAGAAAGGCAAGCCATCATCACGGTCAAGATGAACGGTTTCATGATTGTTCTAAAATAGTCTTTCAGCTTCAACTGAATAACAAATTGCAACAGCCACCTGCCAATAAAAAAGTTGAGTAAGCTGACAGCAGCGTAGGTCCAAGCAAAAACCGATAAATCTTTTGTTAAAACTGCTGCATATAGTAAAAGACCATAGAGAATCATAACACCACTATCCCAATAAAATGCCAGATCTGCTCTCCCTTTTGCCAATAAGATTGACCCGTTCGGATTCATCAGCACCCTGAGCAAACCGACAATAGCCAAAATATTGAGAATCGGAATAGCTGCAAGCCATTTTTCACTGAACATGACTTTAATAAATAAATCAGAAACAGTTGGCAGTCCGATCAAAAGTGGGAATGAAACGAGTGCGAGAAGTTTTGTAACATTTAAAAAACCCTCTCTTAACGTTTCATTATCTCTTTGGTTTTTGGAGAAAACCGGAAAAGCAACTCTTGTAATAATCGGATTAATTTTCAGAACAGGGATTGTGATGATTTGATATGCTAAACTATAAATTCCTAAAGCCTCTGCTCCAAGAAAACGACCGATCAAAATCATATCCATATTGGCACCCACTCTGTTCACCAACCGTGAAGCTAACTGGAATGCACCAAAAGCAAAAAAACTTTTTACTTCTCGTAGTGCAAACACAAATGAAGGACGCCATTTTTTAAAATATACAGCAAAGAACAAGATTCCTTTAAAAGAATTTAGAAAAACTTGTGACAAAACATAGGCAACGATTGGATCCATCAGAAATACCAAGCCGATGAGCATGATAAATGATGAAACATTTGCTCCGGTTTCAATTTTACTTAAAACCTGAAATTTCAAGTCTTTTTGAAGCATATATTGATATTGCTGTCCAATCGGTGCAACTAAAAACATCATCGCCAATATTCGAATGAGTGACACAAGTTCATCACGCTGATAAAAGTCGGCAATGACAGGACTCAAGAAAAAAATACAGATAAATAACAGAATGCCTGTGATGATATTAAGCCAATACAAAGTAGATAATTGACGTTCATTTACTTTTTCCTTTTGAATTAAGGCCGCCCCAAAACCCATATCAAGTACAATTTGTGTAAAAATCGTCACTGTTGTCAGCATTCCGACTAAACCGAATTCAGCGATTGTCATGATATGACCTAGTAATACAAATTGCGCAATTTGAATAAACGTAATGATGATGGTAGAAGCGCTTGTCCACTTCGCACCATGTAATATTTGTTTTGTAATCGTTGACATAGCACATTTTCCTTACTTTGTATTATCTGGCTCCATCACCAGTCAATACAACTTTAAACGTTTTAATGATCACCTTCAAATCGAGGAGAAACGTCATATTTCGAATATAATATAGATCATGCACCAATTTTTCTCGCGGACTGATATCATAGCCTCCGTTGACCTGCGCTAGACCTGTTAATCCTGGCTTGACAACTAAACGGTTTTGAAATCCTGGAATGTCATGCTGAAATTTGGCAGTGAATATTGGTCGTTCCGGCCTCGGTCCGACAAGGCTCATATCTCCGATTAAAACATTCACCAGCTGTGGAAGTTCGTCAATTCTTGTCTTTCTGATGAATGCCCCGATCGACGTAATTCGCGGATCATTTTTTCTCGCCCATGTCGCTCCAGATTTTTCAGCATCCATCCTCATTGATCTCAACTTATACAGCTTAAAGTGTTTACCGTCTTTCCCGACCCGCTCTTGACGGTAAAAAGGCGAACCAGGAGTTTCTATAGAAATGATAACACAGAAGACGAGGATCACCGGCAATGTAACAGCGAGTCCAATAAGAGAGAGGACGATATCCATTGCCCGTTTCACATACAAATAATATTCTGCTTTTTCAGACAGAGTACAAGAATAGGTTTGCTGTGTTGAGTATTCATTATACACCCTTAAGCTTTTGTCCATACTCACTGACATACACCTCACGATTTGGATTGGTACTTTGTGATCTCTGCGTCAGTTTAGCATATGGACGTAAATTGAATGTAAAAGACCTGTTAAAGAGTGTTAATCATATTATTTTTTCTTAAAAATGATATGACTCCATGTTCTTAAAACAGTGGAATCATCATACTATATTTCCAAACAGAACGAAAATGAAAAAAGACACAAAAAAAAGCCCAAAATGGCTTTTACTTCATTGCGTATTGTTTTTCCCACTCTTCTCTTAAAATGCCCATTCGAATGGAGTCATAATAAACACCTTGATAAAGTCGACATTTTCTTAACCTTCCTTCTAATGTCATCCCCAATTTTTCTCCTAATCGCATCATCCGGAGATTTCCTGACCATGTCGTAAAACCGACTCTGACCAAAGGTAATGTTTTAAACAAATGATCGATCCAATGTTTTAAAAAAAGGGTTCCATATCCACCATTCCAATAGTTAGAGTCATAAATAGCAATTCCAGCTTCAAGCCAATTAGATTCCTGATGCTCCCAGTAATATGATACTGCACCAATCAGCTGATTATGAATGAACAACCCCCAGCGGTTATCTTTATGAATAAGAGAAGAAGCTTTGTCTTGAAGAAAATCATTGTAAGATAATATCTCATGTGGATAATATGGAGCATCCCATTTTTTCCATTCTGGATGAGGTTGTTTATACACCAATTCCCAGTAGGTTTGTAAATCTTCTTTATGTAATGGTCTCATGTGAAGATCTTTATTGATTTCAATTCCCAAATCTTACACCACCTAGATTTAAGTTCTGTTTTATAATGAAAGTTGAACAGCGAATCATGCCAATACTTGATGAAGTAAAATGGATAATATTATCATCTTAACAAAAAAGCTTGTCGACATAAAGCCGGTTTTTCACGACTTTGTCGACAAGCTGTATTCTTAATAATAAGCGACAATTCCATTATAAATTGCGCTTGCAGCCCTGTCTTGATAGTAGCCGCTGTTTAGCTTGTTTGCATCACTTTTATTGGTAATAAATCCAAGTTCAACTAAACAGCTAGGCATTGTTGATTCACGAATAACATGGAAATTTCCAGTTTTAACTTTACGGTTATTTGTATTCATCGCCTTATAAAGTCGGGTTTGAATTTCTGTTGCCAACCGTTTACTGTTTGTTGCTTGGTATTTTGTATAATAATACGTTTCTGTACCTGTAGCAGCTGGAGTAGCTGAATTAGAATGGATGCTGACAAAAATGTCGGCATGATTGGCTTTCGCTTTTGCTACCCGCTGAGAAAGAGTTAAATAAACATCAGTTGATCTCGCCATAATCGGGAGTGCGCCACCGCTGGATAGTTTACTATAAACTTTTTTTGAAAAAGCAAGGTTGACATCCTTTTCCTTAAGTCCATTAGCAGACGCGCCAGGATCACTTCCTCCATGACCGGCATCAATAAAGATTTTTTTACCAACAATCGGATTTTTCAACTGTGAGATGACATTGGATTTCACCGAAATGGTTCCACCAAGAACAGTAAATGTTGTCATTCGATTTGAACCGATTGCTTCTCGTGTAGGTTTTGGTAAAGAACCTGCATCTGTGAACAGTACCGGTCGACCTTGTTTTGCCGCAAGCACTGAACCGGCAAGTGCATCGGCATATGTATAGCCATTACCGATAACTGCACTTTTTGTTGATGAGTAATATTTTTTGGCAATATTTCGGGCTACTTCAAAGCGGCTGTTTCCCCCAATTCGTGTTGGAGAAGCTAGCTGGCGATAAACACTGTTCGTGACACTAATTTCACCGCCGACAACAATTGTTGATCTTGTCCCTTTACTTTTCATTGCATCTTTCGTTGGGCTTGGAATCGAATTTGATGTCGTTAATAGAATGGGAATCCCTTTTCTAGCAGCATAAGCACCGATTGCCATACTATCAGCATATGCTGTTCCATTGGCAATGACTGCTTTTGAATTGGCTGGAAGTTTTTTCGCAATGCGTTCCGCCACTTCATAGCGGCTCACTCCACCGATTCGCTCTACTGTAGAAACACCAAGTTTTTTAATTTCACTCACAACTTTGTTGCTAACACTAATCGTTCCTCCGATGACAATCACTTTTCTCGGTTTTAATTGACTGATTCTGTTTTTAGTAGGTGTTGTCAGTTTTGACGATTCTGTTAAGAGAATGGGTGCATTGTTTTTATATGCAAGTGGTGTAGCTGAAAGAACATCAGCATATGCTTTTCCATTTGCGACAACAACTGTGCTTGCACTGCTCCACCCTTGTTTTGAAACATTGACTGCCACTTCATAACGGCTGACACCATCTAATCTAGTGGCAGATTGTGCTGCAAGTGCATTTGGTACAAACATGATCAGCCCCAATACAATGATTGGTATACTTCTTAATAAACCCCGCAAATAAATCTCCTCCAAAATAACATTTATGGTAACAATCCCCTAAAAATGAATATAGGAGGCTCAAAACGGCCTCCCTTTGTCTCTTTATCTATCAATATTAATAATTTGATAGCGTTGTTCCCGGGTAATAAAAGCTTAAGATCGTTCGATAGCTTTGTCCAGCTGCAGCTCTATAGTTTGCACCATACTGGCTCATTCCGATACCATGTCCAAAGCCCTTACCTTTAATCGTAAAAGCGCTTGATTCGTCTGTTACTGACGCGTATGTGCTCTTCATATTCATGCCGCCAAGCATCGATCTTAATTGGGTTGTCGTCACGGAAATCGTTGCCGTTTTTTCTGTTAGACTTCCGCTTGAAGTAATATAACCTTTTGATTTTTCTTTTACGAAATACGAAAAACGAATCTCTGCTGTTTTTGGTCGATGACCCTTCGTTTTCGTGCTGCTAAGTTTTACACTTGATATTTTCGTAATTTTAATTGAATCAGCACTGCTGTATTTATTTTTAATAAACCATTTTTTCAAGCCAGATAAATAGGAAGCACTTTTTTCATTTGTTTTGCTCCACCATGAACTTGGTTTTTTAAGATCTAAGCTGCTTTTGCTAAGCTGTGTTTTATCAAGTGACACCGACCAGCTTCTCTTCGGATCATATTTATCTTCTTTAGCTGGCAAATATGGAACTTGACCACTCCATACCTCACCATTGGCTTCGGTATAGCCGCCATTGCTTGATGAGTAAACAGCTGAAATTAACCGCCCATTATATTTTAAGACTTTACCTTTTGTGGCGTTTACAATCTCAGATGTTCTTGAGTTCCAATCATAACCACCATATACCTGAAAGGCTTGGGAATCTGCTACTGTTTTTCCGGTCGAATTAGCAGAATACGTTCTGGCTGCTACAGCTTGGGCTTTTAATGCTTCTTTTTGCCAGCTAGCAGGCATTTCATGCGGTACAACACCTTTTAAATAATCTTCGAACGGAATATTTACATTAATCGGACGAACATACTTATTCGATTCTACAGTGAACTGCATGTTCCCCATATATTTTCTTCCGTTTATACTAATCGTATTTGAAGTCGAATACGATTTTGCTGCTGCAGTAAACGAAGACCCGAGGGATTTAATGGTTTTCCCATTTTGATAGAGTACTAGTTTCCCACTTTTTACTGCGACAGAATAGCCTTTTCCTGAAAGAGTACCTGTCAATTTATTTTTCAACGTATCTGTTATTGAAATGTTTCCACCAAGCAATGCATAACTCCGGGTACCTTTTGCTGCTAGTACATCAGCAACCGGTGATGGCAGGCTCTTTGATTCGACAAGCAAGAGAGGGCTTCCTTGCTTTGCGGCGAGAACTGATCCCGCTAAGGCATCCGCAAATGTTGTCCCATTTGACAAAAATACTTTTGAAGCGTTCATGTTAAGTTGCTTAACAATATTTGCGGATACCTGATATCTGGAGACGCCACTAATCCGTTGGACAGACGCCTTTTTCTTCAAAGTTCCCTCGACACCAGTACTGACACTCAATGGACCGCCAACAATTGTTACTTTACTTGGGATTTTATAATCTTTGCGAATATTGTTATCACCTGCTAGGAGGATCGGATAACCATTCGCTGCTGCATATGGTGCAATTGATAATGCGTCTGTAAAGACCATTCCTGTTGCCACAACAGCTTGACTGTAGTTCCCCATGCGGTTGGCAATGTTTTTCGATACTTCATAACGTGTTGTTCCACCAATACGGTCAATAGATCCATATTTTCTTAGTGTTTTTTCAACGTTTTTGGAAACACTAATCGTTCCTCCGATTATTAAAATATATTTCGGCTTTAATTTAGCAATCTGGTTTTCTGTCTTTGGTGTTAATGATTTTGCATCTGTTAATAGAATTGGCGCATCATACTTTTTAGCTAATGGTGTTGCAGAAAGTGCATCTGCAAATGCATCGCGATTAACAACAACAACGGTATTAGCATTTGTCCAGCCAGCCGAAGCTACACTGTTTGCAACATCAAAACGTGTCGTTCCTCCATACCGAGCGGCTGAGGCGATTCCCGGAATCTGATAAGAACCGGAAATATCAACACTAATACTAGACTTATTGCCAAGATAGTTACTGAGTTTCACCGAAATCTTTTTTTCAGCAGCATGTGCTGACTGAGTAAACAGCAAGGCTGTCGCAGTTACAGACGACAGAAGCAATAGCTTCAATTTTTTCAAAACGTATTCGTCACCCCTAACAATTCTTGTTATTTAGTCTCAATACTTTCAAGATTTAAAACTCCGTGTTCACCTTTTGAATATTTAATTGTCACTTTTTGTCCTTCTTTAATCGTTGCGACTTTTTCCTGAAGTTCTGTGCCGACTTGAATTGGTGTTTCTTTTCCATCAATATTGACTGCAACCGTGTGACTATCAGCCAAACCGGCAAAAGAGCCTTCTTTCGTGATGATGTCTTTGCTTTCAGCGCTTTTTTTGCTTTCTGCATTTTCTTTGTTTTCAGCGCTCTCTTTGCTTTCTGCATTTTCTTCGTTTTTAGCGCTCTCTTTGCTTTCTGCATTTTCTTTGTTTTCTGTTTTCTGCTGGTCAGATTTTGGTTGGTCTCCGCTGGACTTTGACTGTTCTGCGGTTCCGCAAGCCGACAATACAATCAGCAGCGAAAACATCAAGATTGTGAGTTTTTTCATTTTTTTCACCTCTCCCTATGTATCGACAAATTCAAACAGACTTTTTAATTATAACGCAAATTTTTGTATAATCACGTATTTTTATGAAACATTTTCTAAAAAAAATCGTCTTCTTAAAAAATATATCTAGTATTTTCTTGTTGTATTCGAAGCGAAAAAACTTATAATCAAAGTTGTAGACTATTAAAAAGGTGAGGGCTATATGAGAGCTGAAAAAAGGAAGAAAAAGAAGAAAATATTGATTACAATCATTGCTATAGTTGCTGTCTTTGTTTTTACTACAGGCGGATATGCATATTATTTATGGCAAAAGGCTGCTTCGACTGTGGCGAACATTCATCAACCAATCAAAAAGTCGGACAAGCGCCATTCTGATGTTGACATTAATAACCAAGACCCTTTTTCCGTTCTGATCTTGGGTGTTGATGAACGTAAAAATGATAAAGGCCGGGCAGACTCCCTCATCTATATGACAGTCAATCCCAAAACAAAAACGACCGAAATGGTCAGCATTCCGCGTGATACGTATACTGAAATTATCGGTAAAGGAAAAACTGATAAAATTAACCACTCTTATGCATTTGGCGGTGTCCAAATGACGGTGGATACAGTGGAAAATTTACTTGATGTTCCAGTTGATTATTTCGTTAAGGTCAATATGGAAAGCTTTAGAGATACCGTCGATACCCTTGGTGGTGTGACAGTAAACAGTAAATTTGCTTTTAATTTTGAAGGGCATTCATTCGCTAAAGGAAGTATTACCTTAAATGGTGATGAAGCACTCGCATACACAAGAATGAGAAAACAAGATCCAAACGGTGATTTTGGTCGTCAAGACAGACAGCGCCAAGTGATTGAAGGGATTATTAATAAAGGTGCTAGCATTTCTTCAATTACAAAGTTTAGTGACATGTTCAATGTCATTGAGAAAAACGTCAAAACAAACTTAACCTTTGATGATATGTGGGATATCCAATCAGGCTACAAAGATGCTCGATCAAACATCATTCAGCATCAGCTTAAAGGCAATGGCACGAAAATAGGCGGTATTTACTATTACAAGGTTGATGACAGTTCTCTGGCTAAGATAACCGCAAAATTAAAACAAAATCTTGACTTAAATAAGTAAACAAAAAAGAAGCCTCCTGCGGGAAGCTTCTTTTTTTAGATACCTTGAACCAAATCCGGCAGTTCGCTTCGGTATCCATAGTGATAAAGTAGCAATTCTGCAATCCGACGAGATGCCTGACCATCACCATAGGGATTTGAGGCACGGGACATTTTAGCATATTCAGCTTCATCAGTTAACAACTGTTTTGTCAGTTGATAGACTGTTTCCTCATCTGTTCCCGCCAGCTTCAATGTGCCCGCTTTCACTCCTTCAGGACGCTCGGTCGTATCACGAAGGACAAGTACCGGTTTCCCGAGTGATGGGGCCTCTTCTTGAACTCCCCCTGAATCGGTCAAAATCAAATGAGCTCTGGCGGCAAAATTATGAAAATCCACAACTTCTAACGGCTCAATTAAATGGACACGGTCAATGCCACCAAGTTGCTTCGAAGCCGCTTCCCGTACAACCGGATTAAGATGGACTGGATAAACAACCTGAACATCGTTAAATTCCTCGACAATATGACGAATCGCCTTAAAGATATTTTCCATTGGCTGCCCCAAGTTCTCGCGGCGATGGGCGGTTAGTAAGACCATTCTATCCCCATTTAGTTTATCGAGTACAGGATGTGAATAGCTGTCTTTGACCGTCGTATTGAGAGCATCAATTGCTGTATTCCCAGTCACAAAAATCGTGTCTGAATTCTTATTTTCCTGCAGCAAATTTTGTTTTGCTTGGCTTGTTGGCGCAAAATGCAAATCAGCAATCGATCCTGTTAACTGCCGATTTAACTCTTCCGGAAATGGAGAATATTTGTTTTTCGTCCGAAGCCCTGCCTCTACATGTCCGACAGATATTTGATGATAGAATGCGGCAAGACTTCCAGCAAAAGTCGTTGTTGTATCACCATGCACAAGGACAATATCAGGCTTCACTTTTTGAAACAATTGATCAAGCTTAACTAGTACATTGGATGTCAGTTCCGCCAATGTCTGTCTGTCTTTCATAATATTTAAATCGAAATCAGGTTTAATATGAAAGGCTTCGAGAACTTGATCAAGCATTTGCCTGTGCTGGGCTGTGACCGTTACAAATGATTCTATTTCCGGATGTCTCCTTAATTCGAGTACGAGCGGCGCCATTTTAATCGCCTCAGGACGAGTGCCAAAGACTGTCATCACTTTTAATGTTTTCATTTTATGTCACCTGTTTTCTGTATTAGCGGCTTGTTAAATAAAATGTTGAGTGATTTGCTTTAAGTTGAACATCAACTTTCCGCTCGCTTTTTAAGAACCATCGTTTCTTATGAATAATGTAACTACAAAGCAAGGCTGAAAAGTCATGTTGTATTGGATCTAGCCTAGTTTGATACGAGTTGAGAAATATGTCAACATCACCTTTAAATATTTGACCAGAAGCCATTTTATCAGCAATTAAATGCCGCGAAATGTTTATCTCTGTTTGCTCCGGTTTTGTCATGACTTCTTTTATCGGTACTAACAGTTCTTGATTGTTTATTTTAAACAACAGGATTGATTTTTGCGGAAAAAACAGTTGTTGTTTAGGGATCGTAATCGTCAGGTAAGAACTTGGATCATCTTCTGAAATTTCAACCTTTAACGCGGTATTATGTGCCTTGAATTCCAAAGAAAGATTGTCAAAGTCCTTTGTAAAATAAGGTCTTACAGTATAGGTGCTGAAACCGTTATTACCGAGAAACTTTGCATGGCTCTTGTATTGATATGGTTGTCTGTTTCTGCCAATGCGGCCGCGTCTGCGATAGCCATCAATGTAAGAATCGATAAATAAATCCCACACCCCGATATCTAAGTCTGTTTCAGCAATTTCATTAAAAGGGAAACGAAAAACAAACTGCTCTCCCTCTGAAACATCAGGCTTAAACCGCTTTTCTAATTTCGTTTGCCGATTCACCCACACACCTACAATATTTTGTCGTTCTGATTGATGTGTAAGTGCAGTATGATGGACTGACCCTTTCACTAATAAATGATAATTTTCAAAAGCAATGTCCTCTACAAAATGAATCAGCTGATTTTTGTGGTTCATTTTAAGCGCTTCTTTTGGCACCTCATAGCGAGAAAGACTTGGAAAGTTGGCAAAAATATTTCCTTGCTCAACATATGCAAAATCTTGAAGATGCTCTTCCTCATGTTCAAACTGTTTAAAACCGGTCAGATCGTTATGGCGAATAAAGTATAGGCGGAGCCGAAAATGATTTTTTAGCAAAGTGTCGACTTCAGCAGGAATGTTTTTTTGTACAAATAAATGGAGCTCATTCATCCACTCTCTTTGTTCATCTTCCGTTTGAAGCACTGTCGTAAAATCGGTTGTTCTAGAAAATTCAAAATGTCTATTTAAAAATTTTGCCATCAGCTTCTCTATTCGAGTTTCTGACAATCGGCTTGTTTTGATCATTTCAATAATGACTTTCATTGCATCATAATAATCTTGAGGTGAAACATAGGCAAATGTCATATGATCACCTTCACGCAAGACTGCGTAATAACAATCATAATCAGCTAAAACTGAAATAACACTCGCATGGAGAAAAGCGTTCATCACAAATACTTGATCTTCAGTTGCCTTAATATTCGTAGGAAACCAAATGTTGTTTTCTTTTAGCATTGATACACGAAACATTTTCGTAGGTCCAAGCGCATAGACAAGAACTGAATCAACCAAATCGACATTCGGGTTTGTTTCTTTAAAAATGGCCTTTGGAACACCTCGTCCATTAACACCCTGCATTTTACCAAGGATCACATCTGAATCATGTTCTTCAGCAAAATTGTACATTCTTTCCAAAGCTTCCGTACCTAAGTAATCATCTGAATCAACAAAAAAGATATACTTACCTTTTGCCGCTTCAATCGCTTGATTTCTTGGTTCTCCTGGTCCGCCTGAATTTGTCTCTCTTTCGATGACTTTCACCTGATGATAGCGGCTCTGATACTCATGTAGAACTTCGACTGTTCTGTCTGTTGACCGATCATCAACACAGATAATTTCATATTCATCGTCTGCCATTGATTGGTTAACAAGGCTGTCCATGCACCTTGAGATAAACTGTTCAGAATGATAACATGGCACAGCTACAGTGATTTTTAACATAAATTCTATCAATCCCTTATGTGTTTGACTATATTAAATTGAAAACTTGCTCCCATCTTTCAATGAGACGCTCCTCACTATAATGAGTGTCTATTTTTTGCTTTGCATTTTTTCCATACTGTATAGCTTTTTCTGGATGTTCATATAAATAGATGATACTGTTTGCCAATTCGGCAATATCCTCATGTTCGACAAGAATCCCTGTTTTATGTTGATCTATGAGTTCGCTTGGACTGTATTTTACATCAAAACTAATCACTGGTGTACTACATGAAAATGACTCACAAATCGCTAAACAAAACCCTTCAAATTTAGAAGTCAATAAAGTCGCCAGTGCTTGTTGATAAAGTCGGGCTGGATCAGGCGCATAGCCACACAAATGTACATTGTTCAAACCAAGTTTGTTGATCAGTTGTTCATATTTCGGTTGATGTGGACCGCTTCCGTAAATATTTAAGACGATATCAGGGTGTGTCCGTCCGACAATTTCCATCGCCTGGATCGCTTTATCAATCCCTTTTTCTTCATGGTATCTAGCAATCATGACGAATTCATTTTTTTTCTTTTCTACATCTTCTTGAATGTTTAATTTTCTCGGTGCATGAGGAATCACATGAATATTGTTGTTCGCCTCGAAATCTTGAAGAATATCCTTTTTTTGTTCTTGTGTTAAAACAATTAGACCATCATAATCTTTAATATGTTCCAGTACATATTGATGGTTTTTCCGAACAGGGCTTCCCAATGTATGCGGATAATCCAAATGATTGGAATGAACGCAATAAAGCCTTTTCGCTAAACCCGGTTTCATTGCATTTACTTTAGAAGCACTCCCAACACCATCACAGATTAAAATGGGTGATTCTTCTTTTTCACACAATGTTTCAAGCCAATATGTATGAAAACCATGATTATCGTTAAATATCTTCACCTGGGAGTCTGTTCGCTCAAACAAAGAGATCCCTTCTAGTTTGCCTGAATCTAAGTGATACCATTCTGTCAAATAACAAAAACCATCTGGTGCCAGATAGCGAACTTGACTCGGTTTGTTTGTTTTCCAATGAAACAGCGTTTCCTTTGCAATAAATCCTTTTTCATGGAAATTTTCTCGTTTTTCCCTGTATCTATTCTCATTAAAATAGTCAATATGTAATAGACGTTTATCTTGATTCCATTTTTTTCGTTTTACATACAGCCCATTACAAAAATAATCGGCTTCACCACGCTCATCATACCGCGAAAGTTCGACAGTCAATCCTGGCTCTTTTAATGCCGAAGACTTTTCGTAGTGTTCAATTTGCTGTTCATCAGGAGAGTACTGCATGTGCAGATCTTGATATGACTGATAAACATTTAAAATACACACATCAGGATGCAATCTGCCCTGCTCTTTCAACTTCAGTTCAATTTCAGCGTAATGATCTTTTTTATCTAATGTTACTAAATCAACATGGTGCCCTCTCTCAGTTAGAGCATAAGAGCGGGATAACATCGAACTTGTAATCCCGCCTTTATCCACATCAATTTCATAAAGCAATGAAAATATCCGCCTCATGATTTGCCTCGCTTTCTCTTGCTAAATAACCTAAACCCTTCAGATGGTTTTACTTGAAAACTTAGATTACCATGATTCTCCGTGAAGTATGGTTGAACTTTAAAACCGTTTATTTTCCGAGATGGTAATGTTTTTAACTCTGTTTTTGCATATCCGATCCGCTTTTCAAAATAACTGTTATCCCATTCAATGCCTAAAGATACATCTAAGACAGCCTCTTTGTTGACCAATGAATCAAGCTGAAATTCACCTTTCACAAGTAAGCGATTTTGTTCGTCTCGCTCTGTTTCAGCTTGGACAATCGTAAATGATTTTGTATCGCGATTATATACTTTCCAATACGTATGGTAATGATCCAAAGCAGCCGTTGGAACCTCTCCAGTTAATGACACTTGACCAGTGACCACAAATTGTTTTTTACCGCTCCAATCATAATGATCAAGGTGAAGTTCCATATTTGACAATGTATTTCTAAGCGGTCTATTTTTAATGATCGTAAAAAACATGCTGCTCCATCGTTCCATAAATGCTAACTCACTGAATTTATCGACACTTTGATATGCATGTTCACTCATCGTTTTGATCAGCTCAGGTTTTTGCAAGAGCTCTGTTATTTTTTCACCAAGCTCATTGATGTTCTTATTCTCCACCAAAAAGCCATTTTCACCATTGTTGATCATATCGCTTGGACCATATTTTAGATCATAAGAAACAACTGGACATCCGTTGGCAAGGCTTTCAAGTACAACAAGACCGAACCCTTCATATTCACTTGATAAAACAGAAAAAGCCGCTGTACGGAATTCTCCATCTGGATCTTTAGTAAAACCTTTTAAAAATACGTGGTCTTGAAGGTTTAATTGATCGATCAAGTTTTGCAGTTCTTTTTCTTGTTCTCCGAAACCAAAAATCTCAAGTCTTGCCTGTGGTACTTGTTTTACAGTATGAGCAAACGCTTGAATGGCATGCGTCAAATTTTTTTGCTGATGATATCTGGCTAAAATAATCACACGTTTTAGATCGCGCTTGGAGAAATCAGCCAATGTTTCAGGTTTTTGATGAGCATGGGGAATCACAAAATAATTGGTGCGGTTGCCAAACCGTTTCACGATATCTGTTTTCTGCTTTTCTGTCAGAAAAACAACTGCATCTGGATGGCCCATATTTTCCATTACTGGTCTGTTTCCTAATCTAAGCACAGAACGATAGTGATAAGGCTCTCTCACATGAATATTGTGGGTGATATAAACTTTGTAAATATGATCATGTTGATAAGACATTGTGATGGGGTCTGTCCCTCTTTCCTCACCAATCAGAAAGGTTGTCTCATTTCCGATTAAACAATCGAGAAAATAATGCTGAAGTTCAATCGTTGAGGAAAATACAGCGCGAACATCACCATTTCTTTCAAACAAATTGATTTTTTCAGCCCTCACAGCTTTCTTATCCTTGGTCATCGTCAGCCACTTACTCATATAACAGGAACCATCATTTCTGAAAAACAATTCTTGCCGAGGCTTGTTATATTCCAAATCCATATATGTAATCCGATGGATATAACCTTCCTCCGTGTATTCTTCACGTTTCACTCGCTTTCGCTGTTTATTAAAATAATCAGCTACCACAAGTTTGCCATCGTCAGTAAACCGCTTATAATAAACGTACAATCCATTGTCATAGTAACGATAAGCATTGAGTTTCGGATCTTTGTGAAATTTTAACCCCTCTTGATCAATCACATGTTTTACAACAGGCAGACTCGCTTCCTCACCTTTAAAATATTCGTACAGATTGACAATCTTTATGTCCTGATTTATTTTTTGTCTAGTCAGCAAACTACTAATGATCTTTGGATATGTTGGATCATAATTAAAAGTAACAACCGTTGTCTTTTGACCAGCGAACTCTGAAAAAAGCCTGCCGCGTTGCAGCATTGCCTCGGTTAAACCGCCAAACGTTTCCTTGACTGAAGATGTCGTAAAAAAATAATGTGCATCAGGAAGCCTGATCTTTTTTTCCGGTAGCATTTGTTCCCTCCAATAAAATAAGTTCATATGAACTATTATAGCGAATTTTCTTGTTTATACGAAGATGTTTTTCATCTATCCATTGTTTACCTTAACAATTCTGCCTTTACAATTTCAAGGTTTAACACCTCTTTATTTAACTTGTTCAAAACGGGTTTTTCTTATATGATTAAAATTGGTGTTAACATTAAAAACTGAGTATGATCTTGACGATATTAAAACGATCTATTTTCAATACTGAAAATGAGACATGAATAAGGATGGTGTATAATCAATATGAAAAAAGTACGCAAAGCAATTATTCCTGCAGCAGGTCTTGGTACACGCTTCTTGCCAGCCACCAAAGCAATGCCTAAAGAAATGCTGCCGATCGTTGATAAACCAACAATTCAATACATTATTGAAGAAGCTGTAGAATCTGGTATTGAAGACATTATTATTGTAACCGGAAAAAGTAAAAGAGCGATTGAAGATCATTTTGACTTCTCACCTGAGCTCGAAAGAAACCTTGAAGAAAAAGGAAAATCAGAGCTGCTTGAAAAAGTCAAAAAAGCGTCTAATCTCGCGGATATTCATTACATTCGCCAAAAAGAGCCTAAAGGTCTCGGACATGCCGTTTGGTGCGCACGCAACTTTATCGGTGATGAGCCATTCGCAGTACTTCTGGGCGATGATATTGTCCAGGCAGAAAAACCAGGTCTACGCCAACTAATGGATGAGTATGAAAAAACCCTCTCCTCAGTGATCGGTGTCCAACATGTACCTGAAGAAGAAACACATCGTTATGGGATTATTGATCCTTTGACCAGTGAAGACCGTCTTTATCAAGTTAGAAGTTTTGTTGAAAAACCTAAACCGGGAACAGCACCGTCAAACTTAGCAATTTTAGGGCGTTATATCTTTACACCTGAAATCTTTATGTACTTGGATAAACAGCAAATCGGTGCCGGCGGAGAAATTCAGTTGACAGATGCCATCGGCCAATTAAACGAAATCCAACGTGTATTTGCTTACGATTTTGAAGGCAAGCGTTATGATGTTGGAGAAAAACTTGGCTTTATCCAAACCACTATGGAATTTGCGATGCAGGATCCTGAATTAAAAGGTTCCTTGATTCCGTTTATTCAAGACCTGTTGAAGAAAGAAGAAATTTAAATTTTAAAAAAGCTATTGGACAATAAAATCCAATAGCTTTTTTTGTTGAGGGTTACCTTGAAAGTAGTGTGCATGAAATCAGGAAATTTGCTCGCTTTCCGCGGGCGATCCGCGAGCCTCCTCGGAGTCCATTCCTGGCTCACTGTTTCCGCTGGAGTCTCGCAATTCCCTCTGATTCATGTTGTAAAAGACTTTTGAAGACAGCCCTTCTTGTTATTTTGCCATAATGGTCAGTGTCTGTTTTTCATTATCAACAACAAAAGTACGCTCATTTGTTTTAACGATAAAACGGTTCCCATCTTTCTTTAATACATCATGATCTTGTAAAGCTAGCGAAGCAGGCGTAATCTGAGATACCGTCTGGAATACCACTTGAGACACTTTACCTTCTTCTATGACATAACGAACCTTTTCATAGTTGAGTGCCAATATTTCACGCCCGTCTGCAGTTGCACTCTCCTCAATTCCTTTTAACTTTAGTTCTAGTTGATCTCTATCAGCACCAAGGAAAGACAAAAAATATTGATATGAAGCAGCTGCTTTTTCATAGACAAATGGAGTAATCAGATTATCCTTTACAGTGCTTTTTTTGACGCCTGTTGAAACAAGTTTTTGATCGACAAAGTAAGGAAGCCCAGCCAACTCTATTTTAGCAGTGAGATTATTTTTAGATATCACCTTAACTCTCGTCCCGAAAGACAGTGCTCCCATATGTTTATGTTTAAGGTGTTGATCATTGTATAAGGCTGTTTGTTCTTTGATGATAAATCCAGGTTTATTCACCTTTTTAAAACTTGTAGCATGTCCTTTGACAACATGGTCCTTTTTCGTCTCTCCTTGAGGAATTGCCCCTAATGAAACGATCGTTCGCAGCGGCGCTTTCACAAACATCGTCCCTGCCATTAAAATAAGCAAGATCGACAATATCGTTATTTGAACAATATTTGCTATAGACCTCGGCTTTTTCTTGTCTTTTCGAAAGCGTGCAAATGCTTGATCTTCAGGCAAAGCCTGTTTTCTGATTGCAATTTGCTCATTTTTATATGTTTCTTTTTCTTGTTTAGAAAGTTTATTAAACCAGTCAATAAATGTTTTATACTCTTTAACAACTTTTTTTGTTTCATCAAACATCTTAAGTTCGCCATAATGCATCCATGCGACACGGTCACACATTTTTTCAATCTGACCGATGGAATGGCTGACGAAGAAAATCGTTTTCCCCTGTTTTTTAAACTCGGAAATACGATCCACACATTTTTGATAGAAGGTCTGATCCCCTACTGATAGAGCTTCATCAATAATTAAAATATCTGGATCAATATGGACAGATATCGCAAAGCCGAGCCGTGATTTCATACCGCTTGAATAGCTTTTAACCGGCTGATTGATAAAATCACCGATCTCAGCAAATTCAACAATGCTGTCATACATCTGATCGATTTCTTTATTAGTCATCCCCATCATTAAACACTTCAGTCTAATGTTGTCTTTTCCTGTTAGTGCATTATTCAAACCAGCGGAAATCGCAATAAGTGATGGCTGACCATCCATTTCAATTTCACCGCTAGTCGGCGGAATGATTTTTGCCAATAAATTTGACATCGTTGATTTTCCTGAACCATTAATCCCAACAAAACCGATCGTTTCTCCTTCGTATACGTCAAAGGAGACATTCCGCACAGCAAAAAAACCTTTGTCCTGACTCGGGAAAAACAATCCTTTCATTTTATCGGACTGCTTCTCATACAAATGATACTGTTTTGAAACGTTTCGAAACGAAACTTTTAGTTTCATCGTTCTATCTCCTTACGTATTAAAGAAAGTCAACAAACTTATCTCTGAATTTCATATGCAACAGCGAACCTGCTGTTAACAATAACAATGTGAAGATCCAGAAATACAATGTGTATTTCATATCCTCAAAAAACCAAGTTCCACCCATAAAACTGTGTCTAAAACCATCAATAATATAAAAAAGCGGGTTCAATTTAATAGCTGCCAACATGTTTGGATGGTTTTTCCCGAGCTGGTGGCTAATATCCCAAAAAACAGGGAGC
This sequence comes from Bacillus sp. WMMC1349, assembly GCF_013155385.1. GTDB lineage: Bacteria > Bacillota > Bacilli > Bacillales > Bacillaceae > Bacillus. Next base: position 3,336,441 of record NZ_JABJUQ010000007.1, read on the forward strand.
AGGAAAAACAGTAGTCTTGTGACAGATTGCAGCAGAAACTGATAGTCTCTAACTAAAACGCTGATTGTTGAGTTAAACAAACTGAAAGAAAACATGAAAACAATCATACAAAACAAATAGTAAACATATTCTATCCAATGAACACTAGGATAAATCCCAAATGCTAATAATGCAATCACATAGATCCCCATCATCACAAAATAACTAAACAGGTTGGCCGCAATCGCAACTGATGGAAGGGCACTGATTGGAAAGTTCATTTTGGCGACCATATTGATCCGTTTAAACACACTATTTGAACCATCAAGAATGGTCGGACTGATGAAAAACCATGGAATCAAACCGGCCAGCATCCAGATAATGAAAGGAACTTCCCCGATACCAGTAGATACGGCCCCGCTTTTTCTAATTCCCATCCCAAATACAAACCAATAAGCCAGCATCTGAATGAGCGGATTCAAAAACTGCCATAATACGCCTAAATAATTCATTTGGTATTTGGACTTTGTTTCATAAGCCGCCAATCGCAATATTAAAGGAAACGATGTTACTTGCTCTTTCACTATTCTCACTAATGCATTCATTCTAATCTTCCTTAAGATAAAAGTTTTGGGCCTTAAAGAACTAAAATTTAAAAGCACCGCTCTATATTGTAACAGAATTCGGTTTTTTTTTCACTTTTGAAAAGACCAAACATGATGTAAAAAAACTGCCGGTAAACCGACAGTTAAGTGTTTATAGAGGTTTTAAGACCTTTTATTAACGAGTCTAACCCCCATGAATTGACAAATTATTTTTTTTCGTCTTGTATAATTGAATCAATTGTCTGTCTCTTTTAACTTTCAAACCAAAATCACCGGCATATTTTTCTTCGCTTAACCTGTAATGCTTGTTGCGTAATACAAAATAAAAGTCGTATGTCATATATTCATCAAAAAAATGATCCCAGAGAATTTCATATTCACATGAAGATTTTTGTACCAAAAAGATCTTTTCTTTCGTTAATCTGTTTTTCAAATAAAAAACAGCACCGCTATCTAAAGGTTTATTTGTCAATAATGTTAATTGATTTTGTTCAAAGTGAATAGATGAAACTGAAAAGTTCATCAACTTTAAAGAAAAATGTCCTTTTGGCGTAAAATAAAATTTAAAATCCTCTTTAAAACTCATCTCAGATTTTTTATAAGAGATTAAGTTCTTTTTTGATATTCTAAATTTTTCTTGTTTATTTTTGTAATTGAAAATCAAATAAATATCATAAAGACCAGTAGATTCGTTTTCAAAACAGGTAAGAGGAATTGTCACACTAAAATAACCATGATCATTTTTCATTAAATCAAACGACTTTTTTTTGTCCGTATCATGACGTGATTCAAACGAAATTTCAATTGTCACATCATCTTTAAAGATTTCCGGAAGATCTAAATCTTCGATATGAACACCATCTTGATCAACCGATATGTTCTCTATTTTAATAAAATCTTTTTTTAGGACCTTGATTTCAAATAGCTCATCAGGGATCAACAGCTCTTCATTTCTGAAAAGCGGCAGTGCCCAAAAATATCGGTTATTTTCTTCAATAATTTCCCCTTTTGGATTTGCTGCCACAACATACATTAATTCTTCTCTTAAGTCATTCAATATCAAGTAGATATATAGATTATTCAATATCCCTATATCGTTTTCATAAACATCTTCTATCCTTAATAAAAACTCTTTCGTTTTTTCATAGTAAACATCTCTGAATTTTTTACTGAATGCAATATTCTGAATCGGGAAAAAGATCCTTTCGATATTTCTCTTTAAAAACTCATTTGTCAGCTCTGGATCTCCAAACTCTTCAAAATAACCAAGCTGATAATCAACGGACTCCATTCTGTCGAGAAAATTATTGAGATCGCCATTTAACTGAGTAATTGACTTTTGAGTTGCTTCTTCACCTCTTTTTCTCCACAAATAGACTAAATCAGTAATGATTGCAATTCGATTTGCATGTAAGAAAGCTTTGTGAACCATCGGCCTATCTGCATAAAGCATTTTCGGCGGCATAAAACAATCGTGTTTAAACATCAGGCTTCTTTTGAAGATTTTATTCCAATAAAACCCATCATAAAAAATGTCCAAAAACTCTTTTATATCATCAATGATTCTGTTCTCTTTCCAAACTTCGCGTTCTTTTTTATAAAGAATTTCTTTTTGCACACCATCAATCAAAATATTTGGTCTGCCGATGACAATATCAGCCTCTGTTTTTTTAGCTTCATTATACATTTTTTCATATGCGTTTAATGGCACGATATCATCTGAGTCCATGACCGTCACAAATTCTCCGCTTGCGTGGTGCAACCCGTTATTACCGGCAATCGCACCCCCGCTGTTTTTTTGATTGATGACTTTTACATTGTGATAACATTTGTATTCGTCGATAATCAGATGACTATCATCAGGACTTTCATCATTTACAATGATGATCTCTATTTCTTTAAGTGTTTGATTAACTAAAGAGTCCAAACATTCTCTTAAATAGTTTTCTGTATTATAGACTAAGACAACAACACTTAATTTATATTTATCATTTGACAATGTTTTCACCTTACTAACTTAATTTTTTACCTGAGCTAGTCAGACTAATGTTTTTTGTCAGCGTCTTAATGATTTCACAAATTTGCTCGATCGTATTCTCATCTAGATCTGCATACATTGGCAAAGCTAACATTCGATTACTAACATCTAACGCGTTTAAAGTATTTCCTTTATCCAATTCACAAAAAGTAAATTCATTGCACAAAGGATAAAAATATTTTCTAGTATATAAATTATATTTTTTTGCCTCATGAAAAACGTAATCTCGAATTTCTTTTTTCTCAAATAACACCGGAAAATACGAGTAGTTATGAGACACACCTTCTAGTTCCGCTAACATTTTAATATCCGGGAACCCTGCAAAATATTTTTTGTAATTCAAATAAACTTGTTTTCTTTTCATGATATCGAGGTCAAACGTCTCTAAATTGACAATCCCCATTGCGGCTTGGAATTCATTCATTTTGGCATTCACACCTGGCATATCAACAGAGTCTTCGGCTGATATACCGAAATTTTTCATGGTTTTTAGCTTAGTTTCTAAGGCAGCATCTTTAAATGTAAGAAGGCCGCCTTCGATTGAATGAAACACTTTAGTCGCATGCATACTGAACATCGAAATGTCACCGAACTCAGCTATACTTTTGCCATCAATTGTGACACCAAAAGCATGTGCCGCATCATAAATGACTTTTAAATTGTACTGTTTGGCGATTCTTTCAATCTCATACACATCACAAGGGTTCCCATAAACATGGACAGCTATAATAGCAGAAGTCTTTTCATTAATAAGCTTCTCAATTTGCCTTGTATCAATATTGTAAGTTTGAGTTTCGATATCACAGAACACTGGTTTTAGCCCTGTATTTAAAATGGCTTGCACTGTTGAGGCAAATGTAAATGGCGTTGTGATTACCTCTCCGCTTAAATTCAGACTTTTCAAGGCTAATTCTAAAGCAGAGTGTCCGTTCACAAACAATTCCAAATGCTTTACATTTAAAAAATTCTTCAAAGCTGTTTTAAATTCCTCATGAAGCGGACCATTGTTACTTAGCCAATGATTGTCCCAGATCTTTTGAATTTTTGCAGTATAGGCTTCAATAGGCGGCAACTTGGGCTTTGTTACATTGATTCGTTCAGCAAATTTTAAGTGATTCATCTTTTAATATCTCCAGTCAATTAAAGCTTCAACAGAATCGACATCAAACACAGGAATATTCAAACGTCCAATATCTGACCGTTCTTGAAAAGAGTCATCTATAAAAATAGCCGGAACATCTTTGTCAATAAAAGCTGATTTCTTTTCATCTTTACTTATATGAATGATCTCATCAAACAGCTCAATGCTAATTTTTAATTTTTTTAAAGTCGTTTTAATATCGTGAATATGTTTCGTAATTAAAATCAGTTGTTTTTCATCTCTTACACATTGATATAAAAACTGCATCAGCAGTGGATTGACCCGCTCATGATGTGTCACCGTATCGTCAAAATCGACATACACTTTTTGATATTCATAATTGAGATGAAACCGATTGATTAAAGCTCTATCAACTTCTACTTCAAAATCATTGTCTGAAACATCCAGTTTGTAACCCAGTCTGTCATAAAGGCTGAGAAGCGAAAAATTCACACCTTTGTTTCTATACAAACTCATCGTTCCAGCAATACGGGGAGCGATTTCAAGCAGTTTAAACTGACCGTTCACATCTATTTTCAACTGAAAAAACCAAGCTCCGCGGAATTCCAGTTTTTGATTGATTCGGTGAGCAATTTCTTTTGTTGACGAATCTAATGGCATAGTAACTGAGTTAACGCTTATTCCACTTTTAATCCTTTTTCGTTCTCTTTTCCCAATGAATTTTAATTCACCATTTTTGTCGGTAAAGCAGTCAATCGTGTACTCTTCACCTGGCAAATATTCTAAAATCAATAAATCTTTCGCTTTATCCAGATGAAACTTTAATTCTTCCTTATTGCGAGCTAAAGCGATTCCTTTGGAACCTTGTCCGACATCAGGTTTTAAAAACACCGGAAATTCACTTATTTCATCGATACTTTCAAACATTTCCGGGACAAAATCTTCGTCTGAAAAGAATTCATAAGTTCTCTTTTTTGACCTTGCAATTTCACAAGTTTCAGCAGAAGAAGTCATAATCTCTGCATTCAAATTGTTTCTCTCTTGGGCAAGCTTTAAGACCACACTATCATGCGCAGGGAAGATAAAATCGATTTGATATTGAGCGATGATCTCATTTAACCGAATCAAAAAGTTGGGATCATCAACATGCGGAAGATTTTCAATATAGTTTTTATATACGTATCTTCCATGATCAGCTACACTTGATGCCCCAAAAAGTTTAATATTTTTAGCGAATCTTAATGAATTGTGAATCTCTAAACCAATTTCAGACCCGCACGGAAATACTAAAATATTTTTATTCAACGATTTCCCTCCTTACTGTTCAAATACAGTCTTGATAACCTGTGCAGAAGAGTCGCCTTTTTCCAAATAGCAATACGTTTTTAAAAACTCATTGTACCGATTTTTGTATTGTCTTTGGACTTGGTCAATATTTCGAATAGCACTGAGTAATTCTCCATTATCAGTTAAAATTGGACCAGGCAAATCTTTTTTCATATCAAGATAAAAACCTCTTATTTTATCTTTATAAAGTTCAAAATCATACGCATAAAATAGAATTGGACGTTTTGTATGAGCATACTCGAAAAATACCGAAGAATAATCGGTAATTAAAATATCTGAAATCAGATAAAGTTCTTGTATATCATCATAAGAGGAAAGATCAAATACCGATGATTGAAGCTCTTCAGCAATTTGAAGAGATTCAGAAATTAAGTGATGCATTCTTAAAATCAGAACATGATCTTCTGATAATTGTTCTTGAAATTGTTCAAGATCAATCTTCAGATCAAAAACATGATTCCACGAACCGGAAGCTTGATTATCTCGCCAAGTCGGAGCATATAAAATGACCTTTTTATCTTTCGGAATCCCGATTTTCTCCTTAATTTGCGCAGCTTTATCGGCAGCATTTTCATGATAAAATATATCATTTGAAGGATAGCCTGCTTCTAGCACCTGCTTCTTAAACTTAAACGCCCTTTTAAAAATGTTGCTTGAGTATTGATTAGCAGACAACATGTAATCCCAATTTCGCGATTCTATATAAAAATTTTCTCTTGCCATTTTTTCAGGACCGTCTACTTCAATATCGTATCCAAGTTTTTTCAAAGGTGTACCATGCCATGTTTGCAGATAAATATTACCTTCTCGTTTTCGGTGTACGGGAAAAATAATATTGCTAACCCAATATTTCGAAAGTGCCAAATACTTATAGTATTCTTCACTTTCACGGTTCACAATAATTGGATGACCGGGAATCTCGCCATCTCCTGAGTATGACCAAACAAATGTAAACCGATCGCCGTAACCCAATTTGAGCATTTCTTCATAAATATATTTAGGGTTGCCTGAATAACTTTTCCCTAAGAAACTTTCAAAAAAGACCATCTCTTTTAAAGAAGCTGTTTCACAAATTTCATTGAAAACTGTTTTTCCTTTTGCAATGCCATACGTTCTTTCAAATTGCTGCTTATCCGTGTACCAAAGTGCAAGGCTTTCTTTCCCCATTGTGGCATAAAGAATCGAATGAAGATCATCGACATCCGGATTAATCAGCAAGTATCTATCTTCTTCTTTATCAAAATTAGCGTAACGACTCATTTCGATTAGTTCTTTGAAAATCACCTGATTTGAGCCATTTCTAATTTGTAATAATAAGTCCCATCTACTGTTAACTGCTAAATCGCGTCTTAATTTATCAATCAGAATCAGTTTTTTAAACTGTATGCTATTCTGTTCATGTTGAATATCGAGATTAAATCCGTATGCTTTTTTATTGTCTCTTCTTATCAAAATCAGTTCCATTTTACTTACTTTATCTAAAGCGTTAAAACCTTCAATTTGTCCTTCAATATAAAAGTTTTTACCGACTGTTTTCAGTTCTGTTATTTTCTGAAAAAACAATACTCGTTGCATATTAAAGGATAAAAAGTTGTTTTTTGTTTTATAAGAATTGACTTTGAAATTCTGTTGTTTATTGATTGCTGAAAAACCATGGTTTTCTTTTGAAAAAGGTGTTCTTTTTTGAAAAAATTTATGCTGGAACTTGACCTGAACGTAAAAGTCTAATACATGGTAATCTGTTAATCCTAGCAGATCATTATATTCAAACTCAGCTTTGTTATTGACAATTTTTCTTTTTAACCTTCTGCCCGTTTTCCTATCTTTTATGACAAAAAATTTTTCGCCAATGAACGGAAGTAAACCCGAAAACTGAAATGATAGGATGTCATGATTAGAATGAATACTGACTCTATGATTTTCTATACTCCTGTACATTAGTTTTTTGATCAGTTTTTTTATCATATTTAAACTCCGCTTCAATTTGATTAATGTGTTCTCTTCATCACATTTTTCAGCCAATTTTGATTTTCTAGATACCATTTAATCGTTTCTTGAATACCTGTTTCAAAGTTTACATCAGGTGTCCATCCTAATTCTGTCATAATTTTGTTAGCATCAATCGCATATCTTCTATCATGGCCTTTTCTGTCTTTGACATATGTGATCAATTCTTCTGTAATCTTCTCATCGACTTGTTCATGCAAATATTTTATAATCGTTTTCACTAGTTCTACATTTGTCTTTTCATTCAGACCGCCTACATTATAGATTTCTCCTGGTGCTGCATCTCTAATGACAAGATCAATTGCTTTACAATGGTCTTCAACATATAACCAATCTCTTATATTCAATCCATCACCATACAAAGGGATATTTTTATGATTGAGACAATTGTTAATGACTAATGGAATGATCTTTTCAGGGAATTGATAAGGTCCATAATTATTAGAACATCTCGTAATATTAATAGGAAATTGATAAGTGTCAAAATATGATTTTACAATCATATCTGCTGATGCTTTACTTGCAGAATATGGGCTGTGCGGATCCAGAGGTGTTTGTTCAGAAAACAGTCCCTCTTCTCCTAGCGAACCATACACCTCATCAGTCGAAACTTGAATGAATTTTTTATTTGCTTTGAATTCTCCGTTTTCTAATTCCCATTTGTCCTTAGCTACATTTAACAAATTTGCAGTCCCTAAAACATTAGTTTTCACGAAGATTTCAGGGGTTTGAATACTGCGATCGACATGTGATTCTGCTGCAAAATTAACAACATAATCAATATCATGTGCTTCGAAAATCTCTTTTATCGCCTGTTTATCGGTAATATCCGCTTTCACAAACTGATATCGGTCGTTTCCATCAACTTTGGATAGGTTTTCAAGATTTCCCGCATAGGTTAAACTGTCGACATTAATAATGAATGCATCATGGTGATTGTTTAACATATAATGAATAAAATTAGCTCCAATAAATCCTGCTCCACCAGTTACCAAATAAACCTTCATGGCTTCTCTCCTTAAACTAAATTAAAATTATCGTTATTTTCCAGAATTTTTAGTAAATATTTCCCGTATTCTGTCTTGCACAACGGTTCTGCAAGCCGTCTTAGTTCTTCAGCATTGATATAACCTTTTCTAAATGCAATCTCTTCAAGAGACGCAATATAAAGCCCTTGTCTATTTTGAACAGCTTCAACATAGTTGCTCGCTTCTAACAAACTTTTATGAGTACCTGTATCTAACCACGCCATCCCTCTTCCAATTAACTCAACTTTTAAGTTTCCCTTTTTTAAATAAGCTTCATTAATTGAACTGATCTCAAGCTCACCTCTGGCAGATGGCTGAATTGTTTTCGCTATTTCGACAACATGACGATCATAAAAATATAACCCCGGTACTGCATAATTTGATTTAGGATTCTCTGGTTTTTCTTCTATACCTAAGACATTTCCTTCACGATCAAACTCAACAACACCATAATCACTTGGATTTTTCACATAATAGCCAAAGATCAGTGCGCCTTCTTTCAAAGTAACAGCTTTTTCTAGAACTTCTGTAAAACCTTGTCCATAAAAGATATTGTCACCTAAAACAAGAGCAACATGATCATTTCCGATAAACTTTTCACCGATGATAAATGCATCAGCAAGCCCTCTAGGATGATCCTGAACCGCATAACTAAACGTGATTCCTAAATCTTCCCCAGTCCCAAGCAAATTTTTAAAGTATGGAATATCTCTTGATGTAGAAATGATCAAGATGTCTCTAATTCCGCTTAACATCAAGACTGATAAAGGATAGTAGATCATCGGTTTATCATAAACAGGCACCAATTGCTTGGAAACTCCTCTTGTGATTGGATAAAGTCTTGAACCTGTCCCTCCAGCCAGTACGATACCTTTCATTTTTTACCTCCTATTTATATATAAAAAGTAGTGTATTTATAAAAAAAGAAGTTACTCTTCAATCATATTTTTGATAATACTATACTATAAAAATATTAACACTGATTTTTCCAAAAATGAATCTCTAAATTTTGTAAATAATCACCGAAGTATATTGAGGAAAAACAAAATAGATCAACGGTTATTCTATGTGGTCATCTCTTTAACTGAAAATTTGAATGTTTCGCAGTGTATTAAATTGCAAAAATAATTCCCATGTTATAAAATAGAACAAAAGAACCATTAATAACTAACTCCGAGTAATAATAACATAGATATACCGGAAAGTTAAGTTCTTAATATAGAACAAAGATTACTTTTGAACCAAGTCTTTGGAATCATAAATTACTTTTAGAAATGATTTCATCATAAAAAAACCTGAATAAACACCTATTAAAGGTCTTCATTCAGGTTTTTATTCAGTCGTTATACTTTATCATTAAAAACTTCTTTGACAACTTTTTCGGTTGATTGACCCGTTTCTAGATAGCAAAACTTTTTATAAAACGGAGCAAATATTTGCGGGAGACGGTATTCCGGTGCTTCTGTCTCCCTGATTTTTCCGATCACTTCATCCGTCGTTTTCACTAATGGACCTGGTGCTTCGTTTTCAAAGTCAAAATAGAAACCGCGCAATTTGTCACGATATGTTTCAATGTCAGGAACATAGAAGATCATCGGCCTTTTCAAGTTGGCAAAATCAAAAAATACTGATGAATAATCTGTGATCAGTAAATCAGATACCATATAAAGTTCACGAATATCTTCATATGACGAAAAGTCGTAGGCAAAGCCTTTATATGGTTCAAGATCAAAGTTTTCTGCAACTAAATAGTGCATTCTTAATATGATCACATACTCGTCGCCAATCTCTTCTCTAAGCATGTCAAGGTCTAAATCCAGGTCAAACTTATATTTGCCTTTTTTGTAAAATTGATCGTCTCTCCATGTTGGTGCATATATGATCACTTTTTTATCAAGTGGAATCTGCATTTTTTCTTTTAAAGCCCCGACTGTATCAGGATTATTATCCGTGTGCAGAAAATCGTTTCGCGGATAGCCTGATTCAATCATCGTTTTATTAAACTGAAATGCCCTCGCAAAGATTTCAGTTGAATATGCATTCGGGGAAATCAGATAATCCCACTTGGCAGCTTCCGATGTGAAATTTTGTTTATATTTTTCTGTATTTGTACCAGGCATGTGCACTTCTTCCATATCAACAGCAAGCCGTTTAAGAGGTGTACCGTGCCATGTTTGCAAATATGTGGTGTGCTTCGGTTTTGGAATCCATAAAGGCAAGCGACTGTTTACAACCCAATATTCCGCTCTTGCCATCGCAAACAGCCATTTCATTGAGAACCTTCTAATATAAGGAATGCCTTTTTCCTCAAAGATGTCTGTGTAATCAGCGTTAACACTCCAATATAAATGATAATCAGGAAGATTCTTCTGCATATATTCATATATCGCTCTCGGATTACAGCTATACTGTTTACCGGCAAAGCTTTCAAAGATAACAGATTTTCTTTTGACAGGTAAGTGCCCAGCCAATCCAAACATGAAGTGATATCCTTTTTTTAATCCTTTATCGATCTTTTTCTTTACTTTCTTTTTCTTCTTGCGGAAAAATGAAACAAGCTTATTTCTTTTTCCCTTAACAAAATAAACAGCGCGTGTTTTCAACGAATAGTCATTCATTCTTAGACGCATATGTCTTTTTTTCTTACGAGGATAAATGTAAAAACGAGCAAGCCCTTTATTTGTTTGAAGAATCGTAAACTGGTTTGAATGATTTTTAAATTGAATCGCTTTGCTTCTTCTGATAAATGGTTCACCTGATTCAGAGTCTTCACCGATAAATTCAATATGAAATTGAAACAATCCAGGCATTATATTTTCTTCATATAGCTTTTTAATATCAATTTTTGCGATAAAACCGACATTTTCATCAGGTATGTCTTTCTGTTTGAAATCTTCTAAAGGATATTCAAATATTCTTGCTTCCGTTTGCTTGACTTCCTTTAAGATGAGCCGTCTCTTCTGTACTGATAAAGTTGCATCTTCATGCAGTAAAAATGCAAATCCCTTAATGGTTAATAATCCTTCTGGAGAGAGATGAAAATCGCTGACCTCTGCGACAGCTTTTTTTTGTAGAACCTTTAAAGAGAAATTGCCTTTTTTTGTTGTGTAAGGCAAAAAGAAAACACCTTTTCTCTCATCCCATTCCCAGGAAAGCTCGATTGGCTTATGTTCTGCTTTGATTCTTTTTCTAAGGAGATTGCCTTCTGAATTTTTGTAGGCTGCGTAGAAATCAAGGCATCCTTTATCACTGACATGATCTGCAATCTCATCTAAATTAATCGCCACTCTATACTGTTCCTTTTCGGATTCTATCTTTTCGCATGGGATTGTCAGTTCTTCTTTTGTTTTTCGATTAACTGCCAAAAGATTAATTTCTTCAGCAGATAATGAATTGTCTAAGGCAAACTCATACTGCCAATCCTTCATTTTTAGGTTTATTAAATTGCATCTTTTCGGAACTTCCTTCACCATAAAATAAGTCTACTCCTCTTTTTATTGAAAAATTGTCAAATGAATATACACATTATATCATCACTTTATGTTCTTTAGTGTGTTCACTTGTCCAATGTCCATGAATAATTACCCTTTACAGTAGTATACGGAGTCACTTGATACTCATCCACTGAAAATAGCGGAGCCATCTCTGTTTGTTGAACAAATAATCGTTTTAAAACTTTAACATCGTTCTCATTCATAACTTCCAAATAAAAATCAACAGTTTTCACTTGATTTTTTCTGACCTTTTCAAGATGGATATCTTGATGATAGCGAATATTAAACCGTTTTGTCTCATCATCTGAAACTGCTTGATCCAAAGGTGCTAACACGATTTGTGCTTTGCTTTTTCTGTCCAGACCAATTAATGTGACAGTAACCTTTTCATCAATTTTAGTTGGCGCGTGAACTTGTATGGTGAGCATTTCTGAATCTTGCTGCTCAGACTCTATTGCAAATGGAAGACTGCTTGTTAATGTCTTCGACAGCTCCCGTTTTTCTTCTTTCATTGCTATCATGTTTTGAAGTGCAGATGACCAATGCTCTAAGTAATGGACTGGCAAGTATTTTTTTGCCGTTTCAAAAGCATGAAGTGAAAATTGTTCACGAAGTTGTTCATTTTTCATTAGTAAAATAATTTTTTCAGCAAGCTGTTCAATATGATACATTTCAACAACAAAGCCGTTTTGATTATCACTGACAAGGCTTCTGGCACCGTAATCATAGTCATAGGTCACAACTGGACAGCCATTGCTGAGCGCCTCCATATTTGAAAGCCCAAACCCTTCAAAGTGAGAAGTCGAAATTGTAAGCCATGCTTTTTGAAATTCGTTACTCGGATTTTGTGTATACCCTTTTAGAAAAACATTGTTTTGCAATTGGCATTTTTCAATTTCAGCTTTAATTTTATTTTCTTCTTCACCAGAACCGTAAATCTCTAATTTTGCCTCTGGAATTTGTTTGACGACAAGTTGAAAGGCTTTGACCGCATCAATCAAATTTTTCATCGGAGCTAATTTTGAAATAATAACAGCTTTATACTTTTCACTTGGCACTTTTAAGACTGCTTCATCAAGGGGCTTATCAAGTGCATGCGGCGTAAAGAAAAATGTTTCTTGCTCCCCAGTGATCAGTTTAAAATCCTGCAACTGCTCTTCAGTAATGAAAAACAGTGCATCTAACTGATGCAATTGATTAAAGAGTTCTTTATAACGACCTTTAATTTGGAACTTAGTTTTTCCATAATGTTTGTTGTGAATAATCGCGGCATAATATGTAGACGCAGCTTTTTTGACTTTGAAAACGTTCTGGTCCTGTAGGCGACTATCGACGAGGAACAATTTAGGACGTTCTGAATCGGTTTGAAGAACTTCAATCCAGTACCGCCTTATGTCAAATTCGTCGTAAAATTGTAATGTACCTTTATCTGAATGCCAATTAAAGCAAACATCTTGATTTGAATAATCTTTTTCTAAATAAATGATATTATCTTCATTGACAAATGCCTGCAGATACATTTGATTTGTTTCAGTATTAAAATAATTGATAAGCAATAAAGCACCGCTTTTTGTGTATTCTTCTCTTTTATAGTGCTTTTTTTCATCACTATAATAATCTACAAAACGAATAGACTGCTTATCTTCATAGTAAGTGATTTCAAGAGTATTTTCTCTCCGACCAAACAGTTTTCCTAGCTGTTTCATGAATGGGCTTCGGCTTGCTTGCTTTTTAATTTCTTGCAAACTGATTCTTTCTGAATATGGCTGGCCATTTGTGCGTTTACTTAGAAAATCATCATACATATTGATCACTTTTGTAAATTTCGGATCAATTTTCTGCTGATCATAAAAACTGCTTTTTTTAGCCGAAAATTCTTTGTCAAAACGAAATGTTAAAAAAAATGTAGGAATATTGCAGCCTTCTCCAAATAGTTTGGACCGCAATAACAAAGATTTTGTTAGTCCTCCATAATGATCCGGAATAAGACCAGAAATAAAATAATATTCCATGTCAGGGAATTTCAATCCTTTAAGTTGTTCTTGCTGAACTGGATAACCGGACATATTTTTCTTCCTTTCCTGAGTAGGATAACACTCGCAATTTATATTCACAACTTAGCAAAATATTGATTTAAGAATCAAAAAATACTTCTTACCTCTGTAAGAAGTACTTTTTAAAAATAAGCATTAAAACCGTTTTACAAACCGGCGATTTCTTCTTTAATCTTGGTTGTTGAAATCCCTTCAGTTCTTGGAAGATAGACAACCTCGCAATAATCTTTTAAGAAGTCAAACTTCCCTTCCCAGTCATCTCCCATGACAAAAACGTCAATATCATGGTTGACCACGTCTTGGACTTTCTGATCCCAAGTTTTCTCCGGAATGACTTCGTCTACATAACGAATCGTTTCCAAGATGAGCTTACGATGCTCATAGCTGTGATACGCTTTTTTCTGTTTTTGAAGGTTGAATTCATCCGTGGAAATCGCTACAACAAGATAATCACCTAACTGTTTAGCTCGTTCCAATAGTTTAATATGTCCCCAATGCAATAAATCAAACGTTCCATATGTGATGACTTTCTTCATTGTAGAAATCATTCTCCTTTCTAAGAGCATCTTTAAAGGCTCATCAATAAACTTTATTTAACGAACAAATTGTCCATTTTCTTTATCAAAAATTAATATGAACTTTACACATAATACCACTGATCATAAATTATAACACATTGATTAACATTCGTTAAGTTCTATAACAGTGAACAATTTTCCATTCTTTGAAGATATCGAGTTAAAGCTTGATAACTCTTATTGTTTCAAATAGTAAATTTTCTTAATCTGCTGTAAAGATATTGTTAAGCTTTTATGAAAGATCTATGCTAAAATATACGTTAGACCAATAGATTTTACGTCTTGTCTATTACACTTGCAAATTAAAATTTTTTGTCATATATTTATATTTTTTGGAAGGAGGAATACCATTATGTTACCAACAGAAAAGATACAAAACCTTGCTTTTGTAAATGGAGATTTAACAGGTTTTATCAATCACCTTGAAGAAACCTTTATCAATCGAAGTACAGGCGCATATATCGCAACGGTAAACCCGGAAATTGGATATGCAGCTGCCAAGGATAAAGATTACTTTCAGACGGTTTCTTCGGCTGATTTTATCCTGCCTGATGGTATCGGCATCGTCCTGACTTCAAGGCTAACACATCATCGGCTAAAATCCCGGATCGCAGGGTATGATGTATTTATCAATTTGCTTGGCATTGCCAACCAAAAAAAGAAAAAGGTCTTTTTATTCGGTGCTAAACCGGATGTCATTCAAGCCGCGGCTGAGCGAATCTCACATGAGTATCCGAATATCGAGCTCGTCGGATATTCAGACGGTTATGTTAAAGACAGAGAATCCGTTGCCCTGCAAATCGCCCAAACCAACCCTGACATGGTTTTTGTTGCTCTGGGCTGCCCGCATCAAGAAAAGTTCATTTATGAGCATAAACACTTATTTCCACAAGCAATTGCAATCGGAGTTGGCGGAAGTTTTGACGTGTTTAGCGGAACTGTCAAAAGAGCACCTAAAATATTGATCAAACTAAATCTTGAGTGGTTGTATCGGTTAATGACAAACCCTTCGAGATGGAGAAGGATGTTGAATATCCCCAAATATGTCTTTTCTGTCTTGAAAGAGGAAAAGTTGCAAAAACAGCCTTTACTTTCTGAACCGATAAAAGAACAGTCTAAAATTGATGCATAGAAAAGAGATAGGATAACAGTATGAATATACGCTCATTATTGACTATGGTTTATTCAGTCGGCCTTTCTTTGATCGGCTTTATGTTTAAATGGGTGAAACCGCGAGATAAAGCTGTTCTTCTCGTTTCGTTTCCAGACAATGCAAGAGCATTGCTAAAAGAATATGAGAACTCAGAAAAACCTTTTGATCTAGAAGTGCTTTATACAAGGCATGCGATTCCTCTTAAGAGGGAATATCCATCTGTTAAAGCAAAAGTGATCAATGAAAAAAATCCGTTTCATCTCATTCAGGCTGTTTACAGGATGTTTAGTAGCAAATTTGTGATTTGCGATAATTATTTTTTATTAACAAGTACGCTAAACAATCGGTCTCAGACAATATGTATCCAGGTTTGGCATGCAAATGGGGCATTGAAGAAATTCGGTCTTGAAGATGTAACCAATCAACAGCGACATCCGCGGGATATCAAAAGATTTAAACAAGTATATCGTTCATTTGACTATGTTGTTGTCGGGTCTGATAAGATGGCCGATATTTTCAAGCGGTCATTCGGCATTAAAGATGATCAGCAATTTTTACGGACTGGTGTCCCTTTAACAGATCAATATTTTCAAGTACCACAATCTGTTTCATGTCCCAACAAAAAAATCATTCTCTATGCACCGACATACAGAGACTTTAATATTGAAAATATCACTCTCCCTTTTTCAAAAAAACAGCTTTCTGAAGACTTGAAGGGGGAATTTTTACTTCACGTGAAACTTCATCCTGCCGTGCGCCGTCATATCAGATTAGATGGGCTAGAAGGCTTTGTTAAAGATGTCTCAGATCTTCCTTTAGAAGAGTTGCTATATAAAAGTGATATTCTGATTTCCGATTATTCTTCAGTTGCGTTTGAATATGCCTTATTTCATAAACCGATGCTTTTTTTCACATATGATATTGAGGAATATGATGAAAAACGGGGATTAATCGATCATTATGAATCAGTGATACCGGGGAAAGCCTGCAAGAGCAGCGAGATGCTTCTAAAGGAGCTGAAACATCTCCATCTAAAAGATGATAAGACCAAACAGTTTGCAGAGGAATGGAATCAATATTCACAAGGCGATGCAAGCCGGCGGCTATTGGAGTTTGTCAGCCAGCAAATCCATGCCGGGTGCAAGCGCACTGATTCTGTATGATTTTTTTGGAAAGTTTGTAAAAATAGAACGTTCATATGTTAGAATAGGACTATATAAAAATAGCCCTTATGACTGAGTCTTTAAAACATTTTCTATTGATCTGAAGCTGATCAACAGGTTCAGTGAATTGGCATGCTCTGGCTTGAACAAGAGCGTTTTTTTGCGTGCTACTGAACCATTCTTATTTCGAATATGAATGTTAAAAGGAAGGAGTATTTTATGATCTACGCTGAGATTTTAGCCGGAGGTAAAGGTTCTCGAATGGGAAATGTGAATATGCCAAAGCAGTTCCTTTCCTTAAACAAGAGACCGATTATCATCCATACTGTTGAGAAATTTCTACTAAACGACCGCTTTGATAAAATTTTAATTGTCTCACCTAAAGAATGGATTAATCATACTAAAGATATACTGAAGAAATTTATTGGAGTAGACAGCCGTCTTATTGTTGTTGAGGGTGGAAGTGACCGCAATGAGTCCATTATGAATGGAATCCGCCACATCGATAAAGAATTCGGCATTCAAGATGATGACATTATTGTCACACATGACTCTGTACGCCCATTTTTAACCCATCGGATTATTGAGGATAACATCAATGCAGCCCTACAGTATGATGCAGTTGACACTGTGATTGCTGCTATCGATACAATCATTGCTTCCGAAGATAAGGAATTTATTTCAGAGATTCCTGTTCGGGATACAATGTATCAAGGTCAGACCCCTCAAAGTTTCCGCATCAAAAGATTAGTTGAGTTGTACGAGCAGTTGTCAGATCAACAAAAATCAGTATTGACTGATGCTTGCAAAATCTGTTCATTAGCCGGAGAAAAAGTCAAGTTGGTACGCGGAGAAGTCTTTAATATTAAAGTGACGACACCATATGATTTAAAAGTTGCGAATGCTATCTTACAGGAGCGAATTTCCCAATGATTAATCAAACGTATCGTCTAGTTTCACCTCGTCAGTTTGAAGTGACTTACAAAGATAAAATGATTAATGCGAATAAAGTTGTCGTCCGGCCCACACATCTGTCAATTTGTGCAGCTGACCAGCGCTATTACACAGGTTCCCGTGGTAAAGAAGTCATGGACAAAAAATTGCCAATGGCACTTATCCATGAAGGAATCGGTAAAGTCATGCATGACCCGACAGGTCATTTTAAGGTGGGAGACCGGGTGGTATTGGTCCCAAACACTCCTACAGAACGGCATGAAATTATTGCAGAGAATTACTTGCGCTCCAGCCGTTTTCGTTCTAGCGGATATGACGGTTTTATGCAGGATTATATGTTCATGGATCCAGATCGATTAGTCTTACTTCCAGACAGCTTAAATCCAAAGGTAGCCGCTTTTACAGAATTGATCACAATTACGATGCATGCGATCAGTCGTTTTGAAAGAATCGCACACCAAAAACGCGATATATTTGGTGTATGGGGAGACGGTAATTTAGGGTTTATCACTTCGTTAATTCTTAAAAAACGCTATCCAAACAGCAAAGTGTTTATTTTCGGAAAAACTTCATATAAGCTTGAACACTTTTCTTTTGTTGATGCTGCATATCAAATTAACGATATCCCTGCTGATATCTTAGTTGACCATGCATTTGAATGTGTCGGTGGCCGCGGCAGCGAAAGTGCGATTGAGCAAATGATTGATCATGTTCAACCTGAAGCATGTCTCGCCTTGCTCGGCGTATCAGAGTATCCGGTCGAAATCGAAACAAGAATGGTTCTGGAAAAAGGAATTACATTGATTGGAAGCAGCCGCAGCGGACGGGAAGACTTCGTCCGTACAGTTAACTTTTTAGCAGAATACCCTGAAGTCGCTGACTATTTGGAGACGCTCATAGGGGGATGTTATCCTGTTCGCAGTATTGAAGATATCACGAATGTGTTTGAAGCAGATTTAACATCTTCATGGGGTAAAACTGTCATTGAGTGGGAAATTTAAAAAGTGAAAAACGGTTTAACCTATGCAGTAAAATTACTGTTTCGTTTGACTTACAGTTTATTAGTGATGCTTTTTCCAGTTAATCAACGCAAAGTTGTGATCGCTTCCTACCGGGAAGAAAAAATGAGTGACAATTTCAAGTGGGTCTATGACCAATTGAGTCAAGACTCCTCTCTACATTTTACACTGTTGTTCAAAAAGATGGACAGCGGACTGCTCGGCAAATTCAAATATTTTTGCCATTTACTTAGCTCTCTTTACCATATCGCAACATGCCGAATGTTGTTGCTTGATGATTTTTATTTTCCTTTATATGTTATCAAAAAACGAAAAGAAACGATCAGCATTCAGCTTTGGCATGCTTGCGGGGCTTTTAAAAAATTCGGATACAGTTTGAAGGACAAACCATCTGGACCATCATCTGCTTACTTAAAAATCGTTCCGGTTCATTCCAATTATGATTATGCGATTGTCAGTTCACCGGCCGCTGTTTCTCATTTTTCTGAGGCTTTTCATATGTCTGAAGAAAGAGTTTTATCACTTGGAGTCCCGCGAACCGATTATTTTTATGACAAGGCTCGCCTCCAGTCGCTCAAAACTGATTTTGAGAAAGCTTATCCATCTCTTAAAGGAAAGAAAAAGTTATTATATGCCCCGACTTTTCGTGGAAGCGGGCATGATCAAGTAAACGAATCACTTCCTTTAAACCTGGACGAATTAAAACAAGCATTACATCAAGAGGATTATGTGGTAATGATTCATCTGCATCCATATTTGCGTCATCATCTGCAAATAAAAAAAGATGATTTTGTGATCGATTTTGGGGATCAATATTCATTATACGATCTTATGGCATTATCAGATGCCTTAATTACTGACTATTCATCGGTCATTTTTGAATACAGTATTCTTCAGCGACCGATATATTTTTATTGTCCTGATCTCGAAGATTACTTAAAGGAACGTGACTTTTATTATCCTTTTGAATCATTCGTCCCAGGGCCTATTTCAAAAAGTGTGACAGCATTGGCTGAAGACATTACCCGCTTTCAAAATCCTGATACGAAAAAGATTAAGGACTTTTCAAATACATTTATCGTTCATCAAGATGGCCAATCTTCTAAGCGGGTGGCTGATTTTGTCCAATCCTTTATAACCAGGACGAATGAGGAGAAAGAGAGGTATAATCGTGAAGAAGTTAGCGAGAAAAGTGAAGAACAAAATATTCCGCAAAAGAAACAACCGTAATCAGCAAGAACCTGAGCTTAAACAAGATAAAGTTTATTCACTTTTTGATAGAACAAAAGTCATTAAAGAAAATCAACAGGTTCCTGTTCGAAAAATTTCAAAATTTTCTTGGAATGGTTCAATATTGAATATTTCTGGTTACATTTATATAAAGGGTTTGCCATTATTAAAAGAGGATCAAGTCCGAAAAAGACTCCTTCTTGTAAGCAATGGCTATCTTTTTAAAGCTGTATCATTGCGTGATTGTCCCTTAAGTAAAACGGCAAATCCCGCTGATATTCATGAGAAAATGCTGAAAGATTACAAATGGGCAGGCTTTGAACAGCAAATTAATTTTTCTACACTTGTCAATGATAAACCGATTCCAACAGGAGAATATAAACTTTTCCTAGAAATTGAAGTCGTCGATGATCAAAATGTGAAACATCAAGAAGTTCATACTGTTGGAAATGTCAGCAAGTTTTTGAAGAATGACGTTTACTCTACAAAAATGGAATTTCACTCAGCTAGAAAATTGATGAAATTTAATCTGATTGTGAATTATGATGAAGATGAGAAAACGATTAATTTATCGAGCCACAAGCTCCAAGAAATTGATCCAGCCCTGTTAGAATTGGATACTGGGAAAGAGGCAAACCGCTTCCTTCGTAAGCTGAATACATGGATTTTCAATCTAGCTTACCGAATGTTCTGTCTCCTTCCAATTCAAGCGAACAAAATTGTGTTTGCATCTGACAGTCGTGTTGATTTATCAGGAAACTTTGAGTTTGTTTATGAAGATCTCTTAAAACGAAATGATGACTTTGATTTTAAGTTTTTCTTAAAAGGAAGTATCCGTAACCGAAAAAGTTTATTTGAGTTAATATCAATGGCTCGTCATTTTGCAACAAGCAAAATGATTTTCCTTGATGACTTCTATCCTTTAATATATCCGTTGAAAATTCGGAAAGACGCAGAGCTTGTTCAGCTTTGGCATGCGGTCGGAGCTTTTAAAACATTCGGATACAGCAGGATCGGGCTCCCTGGAGGACCATCTCCTTTTTCAAAAAACCATAAAAACTATACAAAAGTCATCGTCAGCTCTGAAAATATTCGCAAACATTATGCTGAAGGGTTCGGTGTGGATATCGATAATGTGATTGCAACCGGTATTCCTAGAACAGATTTCTTTTTTGACGAGGCAAAAAAAGCCTTTGTGAAAGAGCGGCTTTATAAAGAGTTTCCTTTTCTTAAACATAAAAAAGTGATCTTGTTTGCACCAACATTTCGGGGCAATGGTCAACAATCAGCCTATTATCCATTCGATGTACTGAACTTTGATCAGTTGTATCAAGAATTAAAAGATGAATATATCTTTTTGTTTAAAATCCATCCGTTTGTTAAAAATGATATTAATATTTCTTATCAATACAGTGATTTTTACTATGATTTCTCATCATTTAGAGAAATTAATGAGTTGCTGTTGGTGACAGATATTCTTGTAACCGATTATTCATCTGTTTGCTTTGAGTACGCTTTACTGAACAAACCGATGATTTTCTTCAGCTATGATGTTGATGATTACATTCGCAAACGTGATTTTTACTATGATTATTTTTCATTTATTCCAGGACCGCTTGCCAAAACAACAGAACAAATGATTTCAATTATTCAGAAGCAAGATTATAATTTCGAAAAAATTGATTCCTTTGTTCGCTATTTCTTTGATGATCTCGATGGAAAGGCAAGCGAACGCGTGATTGATCAAATTGTCTATCAGACAGATGAAGACCAAACTTTTGAGGGCAAATCATGCTAGACAGACTAAGAGACTCGGAAAACCGAGTCTCTTTTAGTATTTAGCGATAAACAGGAATATCGTAATACAACGTGTAGTTGTCAAGCATTGTGTAAAGGCTGTACATTCTTCCCACCTGTTTGTAAGCCCAGCCAACATCTGTTGCATATTGATGAATCGCATTTGCCGACCATCTCATTTTATAAAGAGTGTCTTGCTGATAGGTCTGGTGGTGAATGTATTTTTCCCCAATAAATTTAGCTCCGCCAATAATTGCAGCTTCTGGAGTAAACCAACCTTGTTCATAGGCATATTTTGCACCAAGGTAGAGAGGATTACTGTCATAAGCCCCAACACCGTACATATTGTAAACAATTCGTCCATTATAGAGCGTCCCCTTCGCCAAGGCAGAAGTTCCATTTCCTGTTTCAAGTAGTGCATGGGCAATCAGATATAGCTCATTGATTCGATATTGAGTAGCCGCATTTATAAAGGCTTGACCCCTTCCAATTAGGTTTCCTTTATTATAAAGAATTTTTTCGTTTACTTCTGCTGCATTCAAACCAGCTGTTTCTGAAAGCTTTAAAAATTGGAAATAGGCTTGACTGTCTTGGGTAAAGTTTTTCGGATTTACATAGTGCTCAACTTCTTCTCTGCTGGCATTTCTCCAATTCATTCGAATTTTGCCCCAGCCATTTTCCTGTGAGATCACATTAACCTTATCACCTTTTTTCAATTGACCAATAATATTACCGCTACTTATGGTATTAGGGCTTGATCTAACATTCAGCACATCAGCCGTTACAGTTTGATTTGTCATGTCGATATAAGTTAATGAAACATATGCAGGAGAATCTGTTTGCGGGCTGACTTTCATTTGTTTATCGATCATATTATTCAGTGTAATCCCATAATCAGTCGTCATGATTTGTGGACCGTTTTTAATTTTAATGATAGTTGCGGACCAGCCATAATTGGTTTTAAGCTTTTGGACCGCTGCTTCTGCTTGACTATAGCCTGTAAATTCTTCATTGATGATGATTGAAAAAAGTTCAGGTGTTTTCGTGTGATAGGAAGCACTTATTGCGTTTTTCTTGAAAAAATTCACGCCCTTGTCAAGATCTGTTTTGCTTAAAATCGGGCTTGTTGTGATCTTGTACAATTTGTAGCCAGATTGTCCAGTTAACTGCGTTTCACCCGCGATATGTCTCGCACTGAAAAATGCGAGGGCTTGATTTAATTTTTCTTGACTGAGTGAAGCTTCAGATTTCAGCTTGTAATGTCCGTAAAATTGACCCGTTTTAACAGTCGTTGCTTGAAGACCATTTGTTTGGAAAAAACCTAATGCTTTTGTGATTTCACTCTCTTGAAAAACAGCTTCAGATGTCAGTCGAAACTGGCTGTATACCTTCTTCCCTGTTGGTGCAGCAGTCCCTGTTATACCATTTTTCTTAAAGAAGTTGAGCCCTTTTGAAATTTGATTTTGTTCTTTTGTTTCGCCGGAGACAATCCGATACCGGTAGCTAGTCAAACGCCCTGCGGTTGGAGTTGACGCTTTCACTTTTTTATTTTTGAAAAATTGAACACCCTTCTTCAATTTATATTGATCTGTTAATGAAGAAGAAACAATTCGGTAAGTGGTTTGTTTTTTTCCAGCGCTTGTCTTGTTATAACGCCATTTTTTCTTTTTAAAAAACGCGTTCATTTTATTAAGGTTTTGTTTGTTAAGGTTTCTCATGTTTAACATCCAGTATCGCTTTCCTCTCACTTTTGTAACACTTGAGGAAATGCCTGTGCTGCGTTTGAGCTGACTGGCAGCCGTTTTTGCACTGCGATTGTCTTTAAAATAGCCTGACTTTACATTGTAAAATGGTTCACGTTGACCAATCGGCTGGTAAGAGCTTTGGATTTTCAGTTGTTTTTTAAACTGATTTAACATGTTCTTAACGTTTGCTTCACCTTTGATCGTACCGGTAACGATTTTATATTGAACTTGTTGTTTTTTGACCGATTGAACTGAGCCAGTAAGAGCAGTCTCTTTTTTAAATTGTGAAAGTAGACTTTTTGCCTTACTTTGACTATCAATTTCCTTTGATAACAACTTAACAATACTTTGACCTGTTCCATATGGACTGTATGTTCCTTTTAATCCAGTCGCATTTTCAAACAGAGCCAATGTCGATTTTGCTTTCGCTTCACCTGTTATGACTCCTGAGACCACTTTTACATACGGTTCTTGTTTTGTTATCATGTATGAAGCTTTCAAACCAGTCTCTTTTCCAAATTGGCTAACGAGTTCTTTTGCTTTTGCTTCTCCAACAAATTCACTTGAAATCGCTATTGCATAGGGCTCACGCTGACCGAGTGGACTGTATGTTCCTTTCAAACCTGTTTCTTTTCCAAGTTGAAGGAGGAGATTATTTGCTGTGCTTTCCCCTTCAATATCACCTGTGACAATTTCATATGTTGTACCGCTTTTTACTTTATACTTTGCTTGCCAGCCCGTTTCTGCTTTTAATTTCTCGACAGCCTTAGCCGCCTCACTTTCACTTAAAAATACTTGTGAAGTGTCGATTTTATAGACGGAAGTATCCGTATATGATGCAAATGAAGGATTTGCAGGCACTGTCATTTGAATGATCAGTAGAATGACAGTAAATAAACTAAACATCTTGATTTGTTTAAACACTTTTTTCTCCCCCGATCTCAGCCTCCCAATTTTTTAATCTTGCTTTCTCTTTTTATCGTCATCACAACAAAAAAGCTTAATGACCCTTTTGCGGATCATTAAGCTTTTTGATTAAATGTGTGAAACAATAAGTTCACATTTCCCTTCAAGCTTAAAGGCATTCGCTTCAGCCGGCAAAATAAAATTTGTCCCTTTTTGGATTGAGAATGTTGTATCTCCTTGGATCAGCTTAGCTTCACCCTCAATCACACTACATAAGAGGAACGGCGCAGTTTGTGTAAGCTCAGCAAGACCGTCAACCTTCCAATTATACACTGAGAAATACTCCGCTTCTACAAGTGTTTTCATCGTGATTCCTTGTCGGATTTCTGTTGATTGATTAGCGTGTCCGTCAACATGTGGAACGGTTGTTACATCAATAGCTTGTGTAAGGTGTAGTTCGCGTTTCTCTCCGTTCTGATCTGTTCGATCATAATCATATACCCGATAGGTTGTATCAGAACTTTGCTGAGTTTCGAGAACAAGCGTACCTTCACAAAGAGCGTGAATAGTTCCGCTTGGCACATAATAAAAATCACCCGGTTTGATTTTAATTTTTCTTAAGAGGCCATCCCAATCTCCGCTATTCACCATTGTGACAAGCTCTGACTTTGTTCTCGCCATATGACCATAAACTAATTCCGCATCTTCTTGACAATCAATAATATACCAACATTCAGTCTTTCCAAGTTCACCATTCTCGTGCTCTCTTGCATAGGTATCATCAGGATGCACTTGTACGGAAAGGTCTTGATTAGCATCAAGAATTTTTGTTAACAAGGGAAAACGGTCTCCTTCAACACCACCAAACAATTCCCGATGATCCTTCCATAGTTGTGCAAGTGTTTTTCCTTGATAAGGTCCTGACGCGACAACATTCGGACCATGTGGATGGGCGGAAATCGCCCAACATTCACCAGTTTTATCAGAAGGGATGTCATATCCGAATTGATCCCTTAAAGCCGTTCCTCCCCAAATTCTTTCTTTAAATTCAGGTCGTAAAAATATCGGTGCTTTTGTCATGAAGCACTCTCCTTCCATTGTCTGATTTTCAGGAGTTAAAACGCTTTCTTTTATTCCAATCTAGCTTTTCATATTTATTATGAACTTATCTGAAAAGAAGTCAACCTGCTCGAGAGTCTGTGGGACAGTAAAAATATTAACCTTTTAATAAAAGAATCAAAACACTCAAGTAGTGTGGATGAATAAATATGGGGGATTTGCTCGGTTTCCGCAGGAGTCTCGCAAATCCCCCTGATTCACGTTGATAAAGGACTTTTTAGACAGCCCCATCTTTCAAATTCTTCTAGTCGATTATAGCCCGCCATCCGACTCCATTCCTTTTTAGTGCCTTTACTAAATTAACTGAAAAGAAAAGGGTATCCCAAAATGAGAATACCCTTAAAACGCTCTGCTTTATGCTAATTTAATAATTTTCTGGTTAGAACTACCTCTATAAAGCAATGTCAAATCACGTTTATCAATTTCAAATCGACCATCGACTAAGACATCACAATAAGGTAATAATGCACGATGTTTCTCATTGTTTAAAATTTGTTCATACGTAAAGCCACTGTACAGCCAAATATCTTTTTCTGAATGCTGTTTAATTTTCTTAGATAATTCAATTAGCTCATCAACATGTAAGAGAGGTTCTCCTCCTGAATAGGTTACATTTGTGAGCGGGTTTTTCATGATTTCCCCAAACACTTCATCTACACTCATGTCAAACCCATTATTGATATTCCAGCTTTGTTTATTGTGACAGCCTTCACACATATGAGGGCAGCCCGCTAAGAAAACAACGGTTCTTAAGCCCTCCCCATCTACGATGCTGTCATGTATGATATTCATCACTTTCATAGGTGCTTCACTCGGTCCTTTTCTTCCTGTCTTTTGGCGGAATTCCATTTTGACATGTCTCCAACTAAATAGCCGGTAATCCGTCGAATCCGTTCAATTAATGCTTCATCTTTGTTTTTGCATTGTGGGCATTCATTATCAATAATGCCGGTAAATCCACAACTCCTGCAATGATCAACGGGATGATTAATTGATGAATATCCCATCCCTTCTTGACGCATAGCATTAACAAGCATGTCCATCGCTTTAATGTTTTTCTTCGGATCTCCATCAAGCTCAATATAACTGATGTGTCCACCATTGCACATCAGATGAAAAGGAGCTTCTCTTCTGATCTTTTCAAAGGCCGTGATCTTATAATGAACAGGAATATGGAATGAATTCGTGTAATAGATCCGGTCTGTAATATTTGGCAGGGAGCCAAATTGAATTTTGTCTTTTTTTACAAATTTCCCCGATAATCCTTCAGCAGGTGTTGCAATTAATGAGAAATTCAACTTATGTTCCTCTATTGCTTGATCTGCTCGATCTCTCATCATCTGAATAATTCTTTTTCCTAATTCGAATGCTTCATCGCTCTCTCCATGGTGTTTACCGATCAAAGCTGTTAAAGCCTCAGCCAATCCGATAAATCCGATGCTTAATGTGCCGTGTTTTAAAATGTCTTCTAGTGTATCATCTGGTTCTAATTGGTCACTTTCATGCCAAATATGTTGTGAATAGAGGAATTTAAAGTCTTTTGCTCTTTTCTTGCATTGAAAAGCGTACCTTTCTAATAATTGCTCAATCGTTAAATCAATATAATGATTTAATGATTCAAAAAATTGTTCGGTATTTTCACTCAATAATGCAATTTTAACAATATTAATGGAGGTAAATGATAGATTCCCTCGACCAATCGAGTTTTCTTCCCCATTAATATTAGACATCACGCGTGTTCTGCATCCCATATAAGCAATTTCACTTTCCGGTGTCCCATTGTAAAAAGGTTTGTTCACAGGGGAATCAATAAAGCTAAAATTTGGGAACAATCTTTCGGCACTCGTTTCTAACGCTAGTTTGTATAAATCATAGTTTTTGTCTGTCTCGTAAACATTAATTCCTTCTTTCATTTTGAAAATCTGAATTGGGAATATTGGTGTTTCGCCTTTACCAAGACCAGCTTTTGTCGCTTTCAGTACATTTTCAATCAGCATACGACCTTCTTTTGAGGTATCAGTTCCATAGTTTATCGATACAAATGGAACTTGACCGCCTCCTCTTGAATGCATGCTGTTTGCATTATGTATGAAAGCTTCACAGGCCTGATATGTTGAGCGATCAGTCTCTTGCCATGCTCTTTCAATGATTTCTTCTTCTGTTAATGTAGTTGGATATTCTTTGATCCGCTTCAAATGTTTTTCAAATGTTTTGTGAACATATGGTGCCAAATCATAGTCAAACATCGGAAATGACTGGCCTCCATGCTGCATATTTTGATTTGATTGAAAAATGATAGATGCCAAAGACATTGCGCTCATAATATCTTTCGGTTCTCTTAATGAACCATGACCCGTATGAAACCCATCTTTAAGTAATTTTCCTAATGGAATTTGACAACAAGTCGTTGTCCCGCTAGCCATAAAATCCAAATCGTGCGGATATAAAAAGTTATCATCAATTGCTTGCTTAATTTCTGGAGACATAAGATAATGAAGTGCATAATGTCTTGCACTTTCAGATGCAAATCTGCTCATCTGCCCCATTGGAGAACGGCCATCTACATTTGCGTTTTCCTGCATAATATCGTGGTTTCCATATCCCACAATCTCATGAAATGTCTCTGTTAATTGTGATAATTTATCTTCTTGCTCTTTTATGCTCAATGCCATCCTGACCTCTCCTATCAATGCCATATATTGTGTCTATTTTATTTAAAAACACTATATATAGATATTAGCACAAATTTTATTTTTTGAATTTATCAATTTAGTGACCATTATGTGAATATATAATTTAAGATTGCCGTTAAGGCTTTAAGACTACTTTGATACAGTTATCTTCACGTTTCTGAAATAAATGATAAGCTTTCCCAGCTTCTTCTAGAGGAAGTTGATGTGTAATAATTTCTGCAGGGTTAAGTTCGCCTGTTTCAATTAAACGAAATATTTCCGGCATTAAATGAATGACTGGAGCCTGTCCCATTTTCAATGTTACATTTCTTGCGAAAAATGCCCCGAGTGGAAACAGGTTATAATTCCCGCCATAAACCCCTGTCATTTGCACAGTTCCGCATTTTCTGACCGCCTTTGGTAATTTCTTTCAAATGTTCTCCCATATCGGGATATTTTGTAAAGTCAAAGACTTCGACATGGTTTAAGCTTTCAGCCTGTTTTAAGCGGTAATCTAAATAGTCAACAGCTATAACCCGTTTTGCTCCTTTTTTCCAGGCGAATTTTTGTGTCATTAAACCGACTGGTCCAGATCCGAGGACAATGACAGTATCCCCAGCTTTCACACCAGCATCAATCACACTCCAATAGGCAGTAGGCAGGACATCTGATAAAAATAACAGAGATTCATCAGCAAGTTCACAAGATTGAGGAATAACAAACGGGGTAAAATTTCCAAATGGTACTTTTAAATATTCAGCTTGTCCTCCCGGATGGTTTCCGAATTTTTCTGAATAACCAAAATACCCGCCTGAGTCATAGTGCGGATTGGAATGATCGCATTGGCTTTCAAGATTATTTTCACAAAAAAAGCAATGACCGCAAGCGACTGTAAACGGAATGACAACCCTGTCGCCTTTTTTCACCTTTGTCACATCCGGTCCTGTCTCTTCGACGATTCCCATCGGTTCATGACCAAGCTGAAAGCCTTTGGGTAAAGGAAAATTTCCTTGATAAAGATGCAAATCAGACCCGCAAATTGCTGTAGAAGTAATTTTGACAACAATATCGTCCTTTTTCTCAATCTTAGCATCCTCCACTTGGCTTACTTCAATATGTTGAGGACCTTGAAAAGTCACCGCCTTCAATTGAACACACTCCCTTTATTCATTATCTATGATAGTTTTGAACAAAACTGTGATCTTATTCACTTTTTAAACAAACGTTTGATGAAGCGATGGATCTACGACTCTTAAACTTTCAATATAAAATTGAAACGTTTTAACGTCTCTATCGTCATATTAAAGATCGTAGAAAACGATTTAAATTCCAGCAACCCCCATATAGCCAAAAAATGAATTGTCTTGTAAAATCAAACATTAGAAGTTAAGTTAATTGAAATTTTCATATGAATGAACGGACTAATATAAATAAAAGAGGAGTTTACACAATGTCAAGATCACAGCGAACGAAGAAAAAGAAACGAAGTGGATGGGCTAAATTTTTCATTTCATTGACTGCTATTCTCGTAGCCTCTACAGTAGCTGTGGGGGCTTACGCCTACTTTAAAGTTTCGAATGCTGCAAAAGAAGCACATGTCGATCTTTCAAGAGGAAGCCAATCCGTGAAACGGATTAAAGAATTTAATCCTGATAAAGATAATTTTTCCATTCTTCTGATGGGAATAGATGCTCGTCCCGGTCAGAGCATGGAAAAAGAGCGAAGCGATGCAATGGTTCTTGCATCCTTTAACCGAAAGAACCATTCTGTTAAATTGCTAAGCATTCCGAGGGATTCCTATGTGAACATTCCAGGACATGGTTATGATAAAATTACACATGCACACTCATTAGGTGGACGAGACCTAAGCGTTGAAACTGTTGAGAATTTGCTTGATATACCTGTTGATTATGTCATTGAAAGCAACTTTACAGCTTTCGAAGAAGTTGTCAATGAATTAGGTGGTGTTCCGATTACCATTAAAGATGAATATGTTGTCAAACAAATTAAAAAAGATACGAAAGGTAAAGTCGTTCTTCCAACTGGTTCTCAGACCTTAAACGGTGAAGAAGCCCTAGCCTATGTTAGAACAAGAAAAGCGGATACTGATTTAATGCGCGGTCAAAGACAAATGGAAGTGCTGAAAGCGATCATTGGAAAATCAAAATCGATCACTTCAATCCCAGCTTATGATGACATTCTTGATACCGTTGGAAAAAACGTTTCAATGAATTTGACATTACAAAATGCCATCGGATTGATTCCGTTTATGGCATCGATCAAATCGATTGATACTCTCCAACTAAAAGGCAGTGATTATCAACCAGGCAAAACTTATTATTATCAACTTGATCAAACCAAGCTTGCTGAAATTAGACAACAATTAAAACAGCAGTTAGGAGTATAACCAAGGATGATTTATCCTTGGTTTTTTGTTTTTTCGCTTGAAAAAATCCAACTTTAAGTTTAGCCTTTACTTATCAGTTCCACTCACTTTTGGAAATACTGCTAAAAAACAGTAAACCGTTTTAATAGGAGGTCATTTTAGCACCATGAGACTAATTGCAATTGATTTAGACGGAACTCTTTTAAATACAGAAAGCATCATTTCTCCTGAAAACCGAGCAGCTATTAAAAAGGCACTGGTTTCAGACTGTATTGTAACTATTTGTACAGGCAGAGCCACTTTTGATGTAAAAGCATTACTGAATGACCTGGATATTCCGATCATTGCAGCCAATGGCGGAACAGTTCATGATTTTAATTATAAGCTGTTAAGCAGAACATTAATGGATCGTGAAGCTGGGCAGAAAGCGGCTCAATATTTAACAGATCATCATATTTATTTCGAAGTTTATACAGATGATGCCCTCTTATCCCCTAATGATGGCAAACAAAAGCTCGAAGCAGAACTGGATATTATTGCGAGTGCAAATCCAGATGAAGACAAAGATACCCTTTGGCAAGGTGCTCTAACTCAGTTTAAACAATTCGGCATTAAACCAGTCCCAAACATTCAAGACATTTTTAATGGAGAAGAAAACATTTATAAACTACTCTGTTTTTCATTTGATCTGGACAAGTTAGAAAAAGCAAAAGCTGAACTCTCTACATATCCAAAACTCGCTCTCACATCCTCAGGAAAGCATATCATTGAAATACTGCCTGATATGTCTGGAAAAGGCCGTGCTCTAAAAGAACTGGCCAAACATTATGGGATCGATAAAAAAGATATTTACGCGATCGGTGACAGTCCGAATGATTTGTCAATGTTTGAAGAAGCTGGCCACCGAATTGCGATGGGAAATGCGATTAATGAATTAAAACAAATGAGCACATTTATTACAAAAAGCAATGATGAAAATGGTGTCGCTTATTTTATTAATCAATTGTTAGAAAATGAATATTGTTAAAGCAAAAGACATGATAGGTGGAATCGTCAACCTACCATGTCTTATTTAAATCCATCGTAGTCGTTACATCATGCACATAAAGTTTTCACCAATTTTTTATTGCCTTTTTTAACTGATCATGATACCTTTTATGTAAACGGTTACACAAGGAAGAGGAGCTGTCATATTTGGCTACGATTAAAGATGTCGCAATTGCAGCAAAAGTATCTGTCGCCACGGTTTCGCGTGTTTTAAATGAAACCGGCTATGTTCATGAAGACACTAAAACACGCGTGATCAAAGCGATGAAAACATTAAATTACCGTCCTAATGAAGTGGCCAGATCCCTCTATCATAGAGAATCAAGACTAATTGGATTGCTGCTCCCTGATATAACAAATCCTTTTTTTCCACAACTTGCCCGTGGTGTTGAAGATGAAATCCATCAGCATGGCTTCAGGCTTATATTCGGTAACAGTGATGAAAATCTTGAAAAAGAGCTCGATTATTTGCAAACATTTAAACAAAATCAAGTCGTTGGTGTGATTTCTGCGACAAATGATCCTGAAGCAACAATTAATCAAGATTTATCAATGCCGATTGTTTTTTTAGATCGCACCGGTGATGAACATGTACCGTCTGTTTTTGCAGACAGTAGAAAAGGCGGGCAACTCGCGGCTTCAGAAATGATGAAAAGAAACTCAAAACGAATGACACTTATAAAAGGCCCGGCTCACTTACGGACTGCAAAAGATCGATTTAACGGGGCACTTGATATTTTAAGCAATGCAGATGTTGATTTTCATGTCTTAACAACTGAGACTTTTTCTTTTCAAGAAGCCCAACAACGGGCAGAGGATTTATTCTCGATCTACCCGAAAACAGATGGGATCATTGCCAGCAACGATATCGTTGCAACAGCAATTTTACATGAAGCCTTAAAACGAGGAATTCAAGTACCTTCTGACCTGCAACTGATCGGATTTGATGATATTCCGCATAGTGAATGGTTATTTCCTCCATTATCAACGATTAGGCAGCCTGTTTATGAAATGGGTAAAGAAGCAGCTAAACTGCTGTTAAAACTAATAAAAAACGAATATATTGAAAAATCAACTGTGCAGTTGCCGGTTTCTTTTATTGAAAGACAGACAACAAGAAAGGTGGATAACAATGAGTAAAATCTGTGTGATTGGCAGCTCTTCAATGGATTTAGTCGTCACTTCAAAAAAGCGTCCAAAAGCTGGGGAAACAGTACTGGGAGAATCGTTTAAAACCGTTCCTGGGGGGAAAGGGGCAAATCAAGCTGTTGCAGCAGCCAGGTTAGGTGCGGAAGTATGGATGGTTGGGTGTGTCGGTGATGATCAATATGGAAAAACGATTCTCGATAATTTTCAAGCTAACGGTGTTTTGACAGACTATGTGGAAACGGTTACACATCAAACAACTGGGACCGCTCATATTGTTCTTTCGAACGGGGACAACAGTATCATCGTTGTCAAGGGCGCAAATGATGCTGTAACACCTCAATTTGTACAAAAAGCAATAGCAGCCATCAAACGAGCCGATATCGTCCTCATCCAGCAGGAAATTCCTGAAGAAACCGTTGATTATGTCAGCGAGCTCTGCAAAAAACTTAGGATTCCTTTGCTTCTCAACCCAGCTCCTGCCCGGTGGCTTCGAGAAGAAACAATTGAAAACGCAACATACATTACACCGAATGAACACGAAGCTTCTCTCCTCTTTCAGGACCTCTCTCAAAAAGAAATGCTGAGAAGACATCCGGGAAAGCTATTGATTACAGAAGGCAAAAACGGTGTTCGTTATCATAACGGAACTGAAGAAAAACTCATCCCTTCATTTCCTGTAAATGCAGTCGACACAACTGGAGCTGGAGACACCTTTAATGCTGGATTTGCTGTCGCTCTTTCAGAAGGACAAAATATAGAATCTGCCCTGCGATTTGCCAATCGGGCTGCCTCTTTGTCTGTCCAAAAATTCGGTGCTCAAGGGGGAATGCCAACTAGACAAGAAATGGAGTGTGACCATTCATGAAAAAACACGGTATATTAAACAGTCATATTGCAAAATTACTTGCCGATCTCGGGCATACTGACACTATTGTTATCGCAGATGCCGGTTTGCCTGTCCCCCAAGGTGTTCCTAAAATTGACCTCGCTTTGTCACTGGGAACCCCCAGTTTTAAAGACGTAACCGAACTGCTTGCGAAAGAAGTGGAGGTGGAAAAACTAACAATTGCCAAAGAAATGGAAACAGACAACCCGAAACAAGCTGAATTCTTAAGAAAACAATTTTCTAACCAGCCGATTGAACACCTTTCACACGAAGCATTAAAAAAAGCAACAAAACAAGCGAAAGCAGTGATTCGGACAGGTGAAGCAACACCTTATGCAAACTGCATCTTACACGCGGGAGTGATCTTTTAGATGAACAAATCTTTCATCTGGAAAGCAGGGATAACCGATGCACATTGAAATGATCGACATTTATAAGGCATTTGGTCAGAATCAGGTTTTGTCAGGTGTTTCATTCGAACTTCTTGAAGGTGAAGTCCATGCCTTAATGGGCGAAAATGGTGCTGGAAAGTCAACATTAATGAATGTATTAACAGGGCTTCATAAGCTTGATAGCGGCACAATTAAAATAAACAGCCATGCCAAACAGTTCTCCGATCCGAAAGAAGCTGAAAAACACGGAATTGCTTTCATTCATCAGGAACTAAATATTTGGCCGGAAATGAGCGTACTGGAGAACTTATTTATTGGAAGGGAACTTTCCACAACACTAGGATTTTTAAATATCAAAAAAATGAAAGCGCTAGCAAATAGACAACTTCATAAACTGGGAGTCTCCCTGTCTCTTGAAAAAGAAGCTGGTCTCCTAGGCTCAGGACAACAGCAAATGATTGAAATAGCAAAAGCGCTGATGATAGATGCCAAAGTGATCATTATGGATGAACCGACAGCGGCTTTAACAGACAAAGAAGTCAAAAAACTGTTTCATGTGATTCGGTCTTTAAAGAAAAATGGAGTGTCGATTATTTATATTTCACACCGTATGGAAGAGATTTTTACAATTTGTGACCGCATCACAGTGATGCGTGACGGGAAAACCGTTGATACGAAAAAAATGGCTAACACCGATTTTCATGAAGTGGTAAAAAAAATGGTTGGTCGTGAGCTGACAGAACGCTACCCTGAAAGGCATTCAAAGCTTGGGGACATCGTATTTGAAGTGAAAAACGCATCTAAAAAAAGAGTCTTTGAAAATATTAATTTTCATGTACATGCTGGTGAAATCGTTGGAATATCTGGGCTTATGGGTGCCGGTCGAACAGAATTGATGAGAGCCATTTTCGGTCTTGATCCCCTCGACAGAGGAGAACTATTGATTAACGGTAAACAAGTGAACATCAAAAAACCAAGTGATGCTGTTCAAAAAAGAATCGGTTTTATTACTGAAAACCGGAAAGACGAAGGACTGATTCTTGACACATCTATTCGCGAAAATATTTCACTTCCGAATCTTTCTAGTTTTTCTCCGAACGGTTGGATTGATCAAAAAAGGGAGCAGGAATTTGTTGATCTTTTAATCAAACGGCTGACAATTAAAACGAATTCACGCGACATTCAGGCGAGCAATTTATCCGGCGGCAACCAACAAAAAGTAGTTATTGCTAAATGGATCGGTATTGGTCCAAAAGTGCTGATTTTGGATGAGCCGACTCGAGGTGTTGATGTCGGAGCAAAAAGAGAGATTTACCAGTTGATGAATGAACTGACAGACCGAGGTGTTGCAATCTTAATGGTATCATCAGAGCTGCCTGAAATCCTCGGTATGAGTGACCGCATCCTTGTTATCCACGAAGGAAATCTCAGTGGTGAGCTATTAAGAAAAGATGCAACACAAGAACGGATTATGACACTCGCAACAGGAGGACAATCATATGAAAACACAAACGGCTAAACCTTTTGAAAAAAGCCTTAATGTTGACTCTGTATTGCAAAAGCTTGGGCCATTTCTTGGTCTTATCATTCTTGTTGTCATCGTCTCATTGTTGAACCCAGGATTTTTGGAACCATTAAATATTTTAAATCTATTAAGACAAGTCGCAATCAACGCGTTGATTGCTTTCGGAATGACTTTTGTGATTCTGACCGGAGGCATTGATTTGTCCGTCGGGGCAATCCTTGCTTTGTCAAGTGCACTAGTTGCTGGAATGATCGTCGGTGGAATTGACCCTGTTTTTGCGGTTATCATCGGCTGTTTGATCGGCGCCGTTCTTGGGGCAATAAACGGTCTTTTGATTACAAAAGGGAAAATAGCTCCATTTATTGCAACACTAGCGACAATGACTATGTTTCGCGGTTTGACAATGGTTTATACAGATGGAAACCCTATCACAGGACTTGGAGCTAACTACGGATTTCAGCTGTTTGGACGTGGATATTTTTTAGGTATTCCTGTCCCTGCAATTACGATGGGCATTACTTTTATCATTCTTTGGATGATCCTCCACAAAACACCGTTTGGGCGACGAACTTATGCAATTGGCGGAAATGAAAAAGCGGCATACATATCGGGTATTAAGGTGGCCCGTGTCAAAGTGCTGGTCTATTCCCTTACTGGTCTTCTATCAGCGCTAGCTGGTGCAATTTTGACATCCCGTCTGAATTCTGCACAACCAACAGCAGGGACATCATACGAACTTGATGCGATCGCCGCAGTTGTATTAGGTGGCACAAGTCTTGCCGGAGGTCGGGGACGAATAGCTGGTACCTTAATTGGTGTACTGATTATCGGGACGTTGAATAACGGTTTAAATCTACTTGGTGTCTCTTCCTTTTTCCAAATGGTTGTTAAAGGTATTGTCATTTTAATCGCAGTCTTGCTAGACCGCAAGAAAACAGCATAAGGAGGTTATTTTTCATGAAAAAATGGCTGCCCGTGATCACAATTCTATCGCTTATCTTAGTGTCAGCTTGTTCGTTGGAACCGCCAGAGTGGGCGAAAAACAAGCAAGAAAAAGGAAAAACGATGAAAATTGGTTTATCTGTTTCAACTCTAAAAAATCCGTTTTTTGTTTCATTAAAAAATGGTGTTCTTACCGAAGCGAAAAAACAAGGAATTGAAGTGATCGTTGTTGATGCACAAGATGACTCAGCCAAACAGACAAATGATGTAGAGGACCTCCTTCAACAAGGGGTTGATGCTCTTCTTATTAATCCAACTGATTCAGCAGCCATTTCAACTGCAGTCCAATCTGCCAATTCACTCGGAATTCCAGTGATTACGCTTGACCGCTCAGCTGAAAACGGCAAAGTAGAAACACTTGTTGCTTCAGATAATGTGAAAGGCGGTCAAATGGCAGCTGACTATATCGTCAAACGACTTGGAAAAGAAACAAAAGTTGCTGAACTAGAAGGTGTTCCAGGAGCATCAGCAACTCGTGAACGCGGCTCAGGTTTTCATAAAACAGCTGACAAAAAATTAAAAGTTGTTGCTAAACAAACCGCCAATTTCGATCGGACAAAAGGATTAAATGTGATGGAAAATTTACTTCAGGGCAATCCCGAGATTCAAGCTGTCTTTGCACATAATGATGAAATGGCGCTCGGTGCGATCGAAGCGATTAGAAGTTCTGGAAAAGATATTCTAGTTGTCGGCTTTGATGGAAATGAGGACGCAATCAAAGCGGTCAAATCAGGAGAGATGGCAGCAACCATCGCCCAACAACCTAAATTGATTGGCAAACTTGCCGTTCAGGCTGCACATGATGTTCTGAACGATAAAAAAGTTGACAAAACCATACCAGTACCACTAAAACTTGAAACAAAAAAATTTTAAACGATGCACAAAATGATGTGAGCCATCTAGCGATTATCATCAACTAAGAAAGGGCAGTCTAAAAGGTCTTTATCAACATGTCAGGGGGAATTGTGAGACTCTTAAAGGAACAGTGAACCAGCTTCGCGGAGAACCCGCGAAAAGCGAGCAAATTCCCCAATTTTCAATCATGCACACTACTTTTAGGACGCCCTTTCTTTAATCATAGACGTATTTTAACATTTTCAATTTTTCATAGTTAAAAGCATATATAATCGAAAATGATATCAAATATCTGTTTTGTAAGGAGACTTTATGTTTGATTCTCAAATTTATTAAAATCTATCATTGGTTTAAAATTCTTTGTTTGATTTTTCATGTTTTTGAGATATTTATCAAAAAAGTGTTTATCCAATCTTGTTGGTATGTAGCCTAATTTTGTTTTTATAATGTTTTCGATCACATACATTTTTTTGTGAAAACTCATAGTCTTTATTGAGAGCTCAAAATCCTATTTTCCATGAAGACTTGATCATCATCTCCCTATGAATTCTCGATTCTGACCGGTTGGCAATGGTTTTTAGTGGCTCAAATGAGGACATTAAACTGACGCATAAAATAAATTAATAAATGGTACATCAAAAAAATTATTTTCTGGTACACTTTTTTGGTCGATTTTCAGAACATAAAATACGTCTCGTTTGTGGACATGTTATGTGTTTGTTGCTACAATAAAACTACGTATTAATATATAGTCAATATACAATCAGTATACGCTTCTTCTCAAACACAAACAGAGCTAACATGAATATAATTTATTCTGAAGAGTATACTGTAAATACAAAAAGATCGAAGATGCTCTCAACATCTCCGATCAGCAATAGAATAGCTCCTGTAAGGGAGTCGGCTTTTTATCCAGAAAACTCATGAGTGAGAACGCTTAGATGTGGGAATCGGGGGCGTTCTTACTTTTTTTGTTCGAAAAACTATGGGCAAGCGACAGAATCCCTACAATCACGATTCCAAAAGAAATCATCAATTGAATTGCGCTTTCCACGGTCATATTCTCACCTCCCCTCTTTCTAAACTGAAGGTGAGCCGAACGCCCCTACAAAAAACCGATCTATTGTTATTTTTTACTTTAATGGAAATACCCACAAAACACAAGACCCGCTCCCATAAGACTTGATGGATGAATTCATCATAAATTTCTTTTTTAGAAGACACCATGCGAATTATCGTCGTTTCATTCTTGCTCCACCACCTCACAATTTTTAAAATCCTATTTTTCATGAAGACTTGATC
Source organism: Bacillus sp. WMMC1349 (assembly GCF_013155385.1). GTDB lineage: Bacteria > Bacillota > Bacilli > Bacillales > Bacillaceae > Bacillus. Next base: position 3,374,975 of record NZ_JABJUQ010000007.1, read on the forward strand.
ATCATCTCCTTATGAATTCTCGATAATGTTTATCTATCACCCATCTAGAGTCATCTATTCTTTGTTAACCTTTTTTCAATTTTCAGTGAAAAAAGACTGAACTTAAGTTTCAACATTATAAAAAAGTGAGTAATCACTTCCATTGAGATTGCGAATGTGTTATTTTTATAGTGAGTAATCACTCACTATGTGTAAAAGGAGCGATCAACAGTGAAACAAGTCATTCAGTTCATCAATACGAGCAAACACTTTGGCTCAAAAACGGTCTTAGAACAAATGAATTTCTCCATTAAACAAGGTGAGATATTCGGTTTATTAGGACCTTCCGGGGCAGGTAAAACAACCTTGATTAAAATGCTGATCGGAATGACCTTACCTTCAGCAGGGCATGTGAAAATTTTGGGTACTAACATGCCTAATCTGGAGATGCTCAATAAGATTGGCTATATGGGACAATCTGATGCATTGTATGAAGATTTAACAGCAAAAGAAAATTTAGCTTTTTTTGCAAATTTGTATGGACTTAAAAGTGCTGAAAAACGACAAAAAATGAAAGAAGTTTTGCGTCTCGTAAACTTAACTGATGATGAACATCGAAAGGTCAGTCAATTTTCTGGCGGGATGAAAAGGCGGTTATCTCTGGCCATCACCTTGATTCATGAACCAGCTGTTCTCGCCTTAGATGAGCCAACTGTGGGGATCGACCCTGTCTTAAGAAGATCGATTTGGAATGAGCTGCAACATTTAAAATCAAAAGGAGCTGCAATTCTTGTTACAACACATGTCATGGATGAAGCTGAAAAGTGTGACCGGCTCGGTTTGATTCGGGACGGTAAATTAATTGGTGTTGGTACACCAGAAGAATTTAAAACAGCATACAAAGTCAACTCAATAGAAGATGTCTTTCTTGTTTCAGGAGGTCAATCAAATGAGAATTAAAGCGTTAGTCATTAAAATCATTCAACAATTTTTTCGCGATAAACGGACACTAATGCTGATGCTACTCGCTCCGCTATTCGTGTTAACCCTTACTGCCCTTGTTCTTGACAAGGATAAAACCGATTTTCAAGTTGGTGGTTACCAATTACCAGATCAATTGGTACAAACACTTGAAAATAATCATGTTGAAGTGACTTCATATTCGAAAAATGAACCTAAAAAGACAATTGATCAAGACGGATTGGATGCTTTTATATCTCTAAAAAAAGACAATCTACTAATCACTCTTGATGGAAGTGATCCAAGCACAAAAGAGGTGGCAGCTATTCTCCAGAAATCCCAGACGCCAAAACAAGCTAGCCAGCATATTGAGATTGCTTATGCTTATGGCTCTGAGGATCTCACGACTTTTGACCATGTCGGTCCGGTCCTTGTCGGTCTGTTTATTTTCTTTTTTGTCTTTTTGATTGCTGGGATCTCCTTTTTAAGAGAAAGAACAAGCGGCACCCTTGAACGTATTCTTGCAACTCCATTAAGACGTTGGGAAATCGTTTGCGGGTACTGTATTGGTTTCGGATTATTTACAACCTTACAAACTGTGTTAATTACGTGGTATTCGGTTGAGATTCTCGGACTTTACCAACAGGGATCGATCTGGATCGTTTTATGTTTGACATCACTGCTCTCTTTAACTGCACTGACATTGGGCACATTTCTTTCCACATTTGCAAACAATGAGTTGCAGCTGATTCAATTTGTCCCTCTTGTCATTGTTCCACAAGTCTTCTTTTCCGGCATGTTTGCTATGGATGGGATGGCCGATTGGCTCCAAGGTTTCAGCTATATCATGCCAATCTATTATGGGGCAGACGCATTAAAACTTGTCATGATGAAGGGACAGGGATTTACTGAGATTATCAATGATATTGTCTTTTTGCTCGGATTTGTGATTTTGTTTGCTTCACTGAACATTTTAACTCTTAAAAAGTACCGAAAGCTCTAAAGCCGACAGTTGAGTTCCTTTTTTAACTTAATTATAATAAAAGGACAGAAATCCGAAGGAGATATTATATGGATCGTGAAGCTTTGGAACAATTATTACAGATCAATGATCAAGAAGTCAAAATGAGTGAGAAGCAGCGAAAAATTGTCATGGCAGCAATTGAAATGTTTTCCGAGAAAGGTTTTGCATCCACTTCGACAAGTGAAATTGCCAAAAAAGCGGGTGTTGCAGAAGGAACGATCTTTAGGCACTATAAAACAAAAAAAGACCTATTGCTGTCAATTGTGATGCCAACGATTATCAATACTGCTGCACCTAAATTTGCGAAAAGCTTTGCAAAAGAAGTGTTCGACCATCAGTATGAATCATATGAAGATTTTGTCAGAGAAATATTATCAAATCGGTTTGCTTTTGTTAAAAAATATTTTCCTGTAGTAAAAATTTATTTTCAGGAAGTATTTTACCACGAGGAAATGCGAAACCTGTTTAAAACCATTTTCAATGATCATGTCTATGAAAAATTCAAACAGATTATCGAATATTTCAAGGAAAAAGGCGAGCTTGCCGATCTGCCTGCTGAAAGCATTATCAGAATGACAATTACTTCAATTGTTGGTCTGATCATCACCCGCTTTTTGATTAGTGAAAATATGGATGAAGAGCAAGAGAAAGAACGGACGATACAGTTTATTATGAATGGTGTTAGAAAAAGATGAAAGGGCTTTTCCTTTTCCGAAAAGAGTTAAATTGTTAAAAATTAATGATTCAAAACGGCTGACATATCAGTGAAAAGGGCGTCCAATAATCAAAATTGACTTATTGGACGCCCCTTCTTTTATATAATCCCCGGTGGAAAGTTCACTCCCGTCCCCTCAGTTGCTTGTTAATCAATTCACATGATCACGAATGGGTTCATTCAGGATTTCCTTCTGTTGCTTCAATACCAGCTTCAAAATCATGACTGTTTAGATCGGCTTGCAGGAAATCAGTTGTATCCGGCAGTTTTAAGTTCATGTTTAGTTTTTGAGATATTTGCACTGTGCCTTTTTCAATTTCATAGTCAAATACATGACCACCGCTACTGCGTTTCTCATCAATAAAGTGCAGATGAAACCCGGCTACTGCGATACCATTGGCATATTGCGGCGTCCAAAAACCGACAATAGTTCCTTTAATATGATCAAAATCAAAGATCGGTTGGTCTTTGACCACTTCGACCATCGGCTGATATGGCTTTTCCTGCACTTCAACTGTTCTTGTTTTTACTTTTTTAAAGACACCATCAATGCGAATGGCATAAAATAAATTTTCACTCGGCATCAATTGTTTTATTTCTTGTTCAAATTGCTCACAAGTCATCGGCTTGTTGATCTCGTGCAATGCATCTGGGCGAAAGAAAGTCAGTGAACAAAAAGGTGAGCAATCGGTCTCTTTAACTGGATAGGCTTTTCCGTCAGAACGGAGACGATAAAACTGATCATCAAAACCGATCAATTCCCCATCAAGTTGATTAAATGTTCCAATCCCAAAATCGCCGTGAGCTTTTATTTCTGACATGTAAAAATCTCCATCATAGATACCATCTAGTAAGGAAATCATTGTTGAGACTTGATAAACCTGATCAATGTTTTGACAGCTTAATTGAGTCTGTGTTTGTTTACTCATCATTTTCATTTTCCCCTTTACACTCCCTTGATGTTTTTTATAATGTATGGGCATGGCTGTGATCAAGATTGCTTAGAGGTTTCTTTATTGAATTGTTCGGCAAACGCTTTGGGAAAATGCCCGCTCGCCAAATGAATATTGTCACTGTAATCAACTGGAATATCAATGACAACAGGTCCCTCTAAATCCAGTCCTTTCTGCAGCACTTCTTTCAGCTCTTCAGGTGAATGTACCCGCAGACCTTTGGCTCCAAAGCTTTCAGCATATTTTACAATATCAATCTCACCAAAGTCGATTCCGGAAGTTCGGTGATATTTCATTTCCTGTTGAAATGCCACCATATCATATGTGCTGTCGTTCCAAACGAGATGGACAATCGGCGCTTTTAATCTTACAGCAGTCTCTAACTCCATTGCTGAAAATAGAAATCCGCCATCACCTGAGACTGAGATAACTTTTTGACCAGGATTGACAAGTGTTGCAGCAATGGCCCAAGGTAGAGCAACACCAAGTGTCTGCATACCGTTTGAGAATAGCAGCCCAAGCGGACGGTATGACCGGAAATATCGTGCCATCCAAATCGAATGGGAACCGATGTCACAGGTGACTGTTGTTTCGTCTCCTATGAGATGGCGTAAATCTTTCACAATTTGTAACGGATGAACGCGATCCGTTTTTTTCTCTTTAGGAGGTTCTTGATGTTCAACCAGTGCCGCTTGCAATTGGGCAAGCAGATGAATATGCGGTTTGGAAAATTGGATTGGCAGTGAATCATGCTCAATTTGAGCAACTGTCATGGCGATATCACCAACCAACTCCAGTTCAGGTTGATAGTGATGATCAATATCGGCTTGGATTTCATCCAAATGAATAATGCTGCGCTTTCCTTTTTGATTCCAAAGTACTGGATCATATTCAATTGGATCATAACCAATTGTCAGAACAACATCTGCTTTTTCAAGCAAAATGTCCCCTGGCTGATTGCGGAACAATCCGATTCGTCCGACATATTGATCTTCCAAATCATGAGAAAGTGTTCCTGCCGCCTGATATGTTTCAACAAACGGAAGCTTCACTTTTTTAAGTAAACGGCGCACCGCTTTTACAGCTTCAGGTCTTCCGCCTCTCATTCCAACAAGAACGACGGGAAGATTAGCATTATGAATTTTGGCGATCGCCGCACTGATTTGTTCAGCTGGGGGTGCACCAAGCTTTGGTACTGACATTGTTCCAATCTGTGTGGCTGGTACAGAAGATGTCATAACATCCTGTGGAAAGCTGATAAAAGCTGCTCCCGCCTGTCCAGAAGCCGCTGCTCTGAATGCATTTGTTACAGCTTCTTGGATATTATGAGGGTCTTCTACTTCAACACTGTATTTTGTAATCGGCTTAAATAATGCTGCATTATCCATAGATTGGTGCGTTTTCTTGAGACGATCAGCTCTTTTAACAGCACCAGCAAAAGCGACAACCGGATCTCCCTCTGTATTGGCTGTTACAAGCCCTGTCGCTAAATTAGAAGCTCCCGGACCTGAAGTCACCAAACAAACTCCTGGTTTTCCAGTCAATCGTCCAACTGCTGCAGCCATAAATGCTGCATTTTGTTCATGACGGCACACGATCAATTCAGGTCCTTTGTCTTTTAACACATCAAACACTGCATCAATTTTAGCTCCCGGAATCCCGAAAACGTGTTTAACATCTTGTTGAAGGAGACAATCTACCACAAGCTCCGCTCCTCTAACAACAAGGGGTTCATTTTTAGCGGCTACATGATTCAAAACACTCACTCCTTCGTTTTCAAACTTTTTCAATGAATTTTTAATAAAATTATTGTATTATTAATATACATCTTGTGGAAATTCATTTCCAATACTTATTAGTCTTGCTATTAATATGTAAAAAGACTGAAATCGCATTCAGAAAGGAATGAGTGATTATGGAGCTGCGCCATCTTCGCTACTTTATTGTTGTAGCCGAAGAGTTGCATTTTGGAAAAGCAGCTCTTCGGCTGAAAATGACCCAGCCGCCGCTCAGCCAGCAGATCAAACAACTTGAAAGTGAAATTGGCGTAACCTTGCTTAAAAGGTCAAAGAGGACCGTCAAATTGACATCTGCAGGCAGTGTTTTTTTAAACCAGATCAAGGAAGGCCTGTCTCAGATTGATCAAGCGGTTGACATGGCACAACGTACTGCCAGAGGTGAACTTGGCAAACTTGTCATTGGATTTGTCGGTTCTGCCACTTATGAAATTATGCCTCCTATTATTAGGGAGTATCGAAAAAAGTATCCTGATGTGAAAATCGATTTACGGGAACTTTCAACATTAGATCAAACGAAAGCTCTGTTGAATGGTCATATTGATATTGGAGTATTGCATCCTCCGTTAAAGTACAATGAGCTGAAAACTTATACAGTGAAAAGAAGTCATTGTGTACTCGTACTTCCCAAACACCATCCACTAACAAAAAAATCCCGAATCAAGCTCCGGGATCTTGAAGGTGAAGGACTGGTCGCAATTGCCAAAGAAGCATGGCCTTCTTTATACACAGATTTCGAACTCACCTGTAAAAAAGCCGGTTTCATTCCAAATATTGCTCAGGAAGCTACCGAATACCAAATGGTGATTGGCTTAGTGTCAGCCGGAATGGGAATTGCCTTAGTACCAACTCCTACACATCAATTATTTAAAATTGATGTCGTTTACAAGGAAATTGAGGATTTGCCAATTTATGCAGAATGGGTTGCCGCATACAGACAAGATAATCGAAATCCAGCTTTGAAACATTTCTTAGATGTTTCTGTCCAGTCTCCAGAGTAGAAATTTGAATGACCCCCAATTGTTATTAAACAATTGGAGGTGATTTTTCGACATTAACTATGAACTGGAACAACCTCACGCCTACCTACTGAATGATACTCAACTCCCGCCCTTTCAGCGTCTCTCAATTCATAACAATTTCGTCCATCAAAAATAATTGGTTCAACCATCAAATCTCTGTAAGAGGTTAATGGAAAGGTTTTAATCTCTTCCCAATCTGTTAAAACCATGACTGCATGAGCACCTTTTACTGCATCTTGAATGGTTTCCCTATACTGTACAGATTTCGGTAAAAAGTGTTTAGCATTGTTTGTTGCAATCGGATCAAATCCGATAATGGTTGCACCAAGGTCTGTTAATTTTTCAGCAATTACCACCGAGGGAGATGCTCTCATATCATCAGTTTTTGGTTTAAAAGATAGCCCCAATAATGTAATGGTTTTATTCCGCAAACAACCTAACCGTTTGAGCGCTTTTTCAACCAATAGCATTTGCTGTTTTTGATTGACTTTGATCACTGATTTAAGCAGCTCAAAATTGTGCTCTACATGGCCGGCGATTTGGACGAGCGCATTTGTATCTTTAGGAAAACAAGAGCCCCCATATCCAATACCTGCTTTGAGAAACTGCTCGCCGATTCTTTTGTCCTGACCCATCCCATAAGCGACCGCTTCAATATCAGCCCCAACTTTTTCACAAATATTTGAGATTTCATTGATAAAACTGATTTTTGTTGCCAAAAAGGCATTTGATGCATATTTGATCATCTCAGCACTTTTAATATCTGTTTTAAAAACTGGAATGCCAAAGGGCTGAAAAACTTGTTCAAGTATAGCGGCGGTTTGTTTATCATCTGTACCGATAACAATTCGGTCACCATGAAACGTATCATAAATTGCCGATCCCTCCCGTAAAAATTCCGGGTTGGATGCTTTTGATATTCGGACTGAACATGATAAATGCTGGTTGATAATTTCAAAAATCCGCTCAGTCGTACCAACAGGAACAGTACTTTTGGTGACAATCAGACAATTGTTTTTCAGGTGTCGACCGATCAGTTCTGCTGCGCTCTCAATATAACGAAGATCTGACTGACCATTTTCTTTTTGTGGTGTCCCAACAGCAATAAATATGATATTTGCTTGAGAAACACCTTTTTCAAAACTAGTTTCAAAGGTTAGCCTTCCACTAGCAAGATTTGTTTTCACCATGTCTTCAAGCCCTGGTTCATAAATAGGTGAAACACCTTTTTTTAATAAGCCAATCTTTTTTTCATCAATATCGATGCATGTGACATGATGACCGACCTCTGAGAGGCAAACACCTGTCACAAGGCCCACATAACCAGTGCCAACAATCGAAATGTTCATGCCGCTCCCCCTCTGCTTCAGTAAATGCCGGTTAGCACAGCAACTTATCAGCCCTTTTTCTACAACAGACCTAACCGTCTTCACTGGACTGGATGCGGCTGTTTTTTATAGACCGCTCGATTCTTTAAGAGAAGCCCGGCATTTTCTATAAACATACTCAAAAGATCATGCCCATATTCTTTTAACTAAAACATCAAATCTGAACGAGGGGAGATTCCTACTTCAAAAAGCTTGAACATGTGATATTGAGACGAGAGCAGGAAGATGATGGAAGAGCACTTAATGATTGAGTTAAATGTGACCATGATTTTATTCCTGTACCACGCAATCTTCATCAGCCTTATGATTCGAACGAAGGGCCTGTCCTTTTTTTGTATATAAGACACTACCTAAAACAGGAAGTTTTAAAGTATTTTCTATGTCCTTCTCACTTTTTAGTGTATTTTTAAATAATTCAAATAGAAAAGCAAGTCCTGTACCTGCTAACAGACCTAATACTGTAAAAATAGAAATATTGAATATTTTATGAGGGCTAACTGGCTCTGGTGAATGATGAGGCAATGCTTTTGCGACAATTTGAATCTCGTTGTTGCCGTTCATGATTTTTTTAACATCCTTCTGAAAAACAGTAGCTATCTTGTTTGCGATGTTCATCGCTTTAGAATAATCTTTGTCTTTTACTGAAAAGCTGATAAACTGTGATTCTTTTTCATTAACAACTGTGACTTTTTTCTCCAGTTCCTCTGCTGTCTCTTGAAGACTAAGCTCTTCTTGCACTTTATTTAAAATAACTGGACTTTTGATCATTACTTTATATGTGTTGATCAGTTGAAGATTAGTTTGGAGTTGATTGATACTTGTCGATTGCCGTCCATTGATGAGGATTTGAACAGATGCTTGATAGATCGGTGTGAGTAATAAATAATTAATGGCTGTACTTGCCGTTAGTGCTGTAATGGTCATCAACATGATGAAAACAAATCGTTTTTTCAACACGAGGAACACATCTTTTCCACCAATTTGCTCTTGCATGAACATCCCCCCTTTATTTGAATTTTCAGTCAATTAAAATGTTACCTTCATTATACACATTTATCCTTCTTTTGTAAGAAATTTGTATTGACAAATAACGGGGATATTCGAGTGTAAGTCTATACGAAAAAAACGAAAAAAGCCGCAAACTATTGTTTGCAACTTTTTTACGTTGTATATCCATTTTTAATATGAAAAATCAAATCTTCAAGTAATTCCTGTGTCGTAATGTCTTTAGACTTTTCTCCAATGTCATAAGCATGCATAAGAATCTTTAAAAATTCCTCTTGATTTAATTCCTTTTCATTCATATCCGTTTCCTTTCAGTTTCCATGAATTAAAACATTTCCGATACATTTTTCATTATATGATGTGAAATCTTATTTTGCCATAGGTCTATTACATGATTCGACAGCCATTCCTTTTTATGTCCTTTTTTAGAAAATCTTTTTTGAATAAATAAATTAAGCTATAATAAAGAGATTGGAAACTTTTCAAAAGTGATTCGGTTAGGAGCGATAAATATGCTTCAGGAAATGATTTCAAAGACAGTTGTTATGGAAGCAGGTGAGCAGTTAAAGCATGTTTTGCCAAGCAATCAAGAAAACATTCAACTGATGAAAAAGGCACTTATTTTATACAGACAAGATTGTGTATATCGTGTCAAGCCGCTTACCAACAATTCTACTGCTGCTTATGTACAAGATGTCGTTCCAGTTAAAGTTCATATCGATCTTTCTAATGTCATAAAAAGCAACTGTTCATGCCCTGCAATACAGCCTTGCCGCCATGTGCTAGCTGTTTACTTATATTTATATGCACAATATGATCAATTGGGAACATTTACAGAAAATTGGAAGAAACATAACCAGCAGCACTTGTCAGTCAATCAGCTTCAGTTCAAACTTAAAGATGATTCTCAAACGCTGGAAAACTGGATCCGTTTTTTCGAAACGGAGTTTGAGCGTTGGGAAGAGCGAACACCAGAAAAACAGCAAACCATACAATCCCTTTATTTTGGATACTACACAGTGATAAAAAAACGCTCACCATCAGAGCCAGAACTAAACAAGATCTATCAAATTCATGCAGCACTTGCTACATGGTTTTCAATTAATCAGCTATTTGAAAATGGTCGAATTCATCCCGAACAAGATTTTTTTGGTGTAAATCCATATATCGAACAGCTCATGGATACAATTCACAGCTCAATTGATGAATTAATCACCTATGCACTATCATTTTCACTTGATCCATTTTTAGAAGAAACTCCTGCTGTGATTCGAAAGCTAATACTCGTAAATGATCCTTTTCATTATGAAAGACTGCAAATATTTCAAATGATGTGGAGCGCCCTGCTTGCCCGGCCAAAATGGCTGAAAAAAGAGCTTGAAATCTTGACTGAAATGGAACCGTCGCCTACCATACAATTCGGACGGTATCATCTTGAATTTCTCTTAAAGAATGATGATCTTATATTAGAGAAAATAGACGACTTTTCTCCTGCCATGCTGCCATATACTTTTCAATGGCTTAGTATGATGACCATGAAAAAGGATTGGAAACGTCTAAAAAAATGGTATGCATCCCTTGAAAGCTTGACAATTCGTTTTTGCAAACTGGACAGACCATACAAAGATATTCGTGAAGTATTGAGTGAATTTTTGCTTATGATGGGGGATTATAGTCGTCACACAAAAGATGACCATTTGTATGAAAGGTATTGTCAACATTGTCTACCATATACTTTTACAGAATATAGCGGTTTTCTCTATGGGGAAAACCGGTTTGTCGAATGGATGGAGCTCCATAGTCTTATCGGTTTTTCAATTGCCGAAGTCGGGCAGGGAGCGCTCAAAGATATTGCCGTTTCAGCACCTGAAGCTTTAATTCCTTCCTATCACCGGGAAATTTCTGCGCTGATTGAGCAACGAAACCGCACGGCTTACAAACAAGCCGTTAAATATTTAAAAAAACTGCGCACCCTTTATAAAAGAACGAAAAAACAACACATCTGGAAGCGGTATATAAAGCAACTAACAACCCGCCATAAGAGACTGCGAGCATTTCAAGAGGAGCTTAGGAAAGGAAAGTTGATTGATGAATCTTAACCAAATCGTGATACATGTCGAACAATTAAACGATTTTAAGTTTACTTTGTCTTGCTATGATCAAAATAGACATTATCTTTCACAAGATCAGATGGAAAGGCATTTGTTCCAATGGCATGAATCTTCCTTTTATGGAACTTTTCTTGAAGATGCAGATATGGACAAATCAGCCGTCCTTCTGTCACCTTGGATGGCAGTCGAATTTCTCGGTAAAAACTCGTTCAACTCTTTTAGTGAAGTCGTGCTTACGAAAGAAACAGAATCTTTGATGAAAACAGCTTCTACGATCTATGAATTTATCATTGAAGATGATTTTTTACCCGATTATGATGCATGGACTCAAGGTGTATTCCGCTGGAAGGATCAAGAAGAACTATTGGAAGGATTTACAGCTGAATGGTTTTCCCATACCGTTGATGATTATATGAATTACCATGATGATCTAAAAGCAAAATGGGAAATGATGATGAAGCATTTCTCAACAAACAGTTCATTTAATGATTATTTTCTTGATGAAAAAGACTTTCTCGAAACGATCGGGTGGAATGAAACTTCTGTGCCGTTTACGATTGGACTCCGTTTAAATGAACCTGATCATGATGGTGATGATTGGAAAATTGAACTGTTTTTGCGTGATCGAAAAAACGGTGAAATCCAGTTTTTCGACGGTTTGCAAACATTGAAAAGGTCTTGGCGGAGATATGCTGATAAAATTAGTCGTGAACAAGAACGGTTTCAGAAAATGGTTCCATGGCTTACGTTTGATTCAGGTACGACTTTATTATCAGAAGAAGAAGCCTGGGTCTTTTTATCTGAAGCTAGTGAAAAATTTGTGAATATCGGTACTGAAATTTTACTTCCATCATGGTGGCAAATCGTGAAAGACAGCAATATATTGCTAAAAGCGAAAGTGTCATCTGCTCGGCATGGTGAATCTTTTGTCGGAATAAATGCTTTAATGGACTTTAACTGGCGGTTTGCCACAAATGGAATTGAATTATCTGAGGAAGAGTTTCAGCAGCTTGTTGCCAATAAAAGACGGCTTGTTCATATTCGCGGTCAATGGATCAAAATCGACCCGAATTTTATTAAACAAATGAAAAAACTGATGGAACGTGCCGAAACCGAAGGGCTGCACATGTCAGATGTGTTAGCACGAGAGCTGACAGATCAAAAGGGACAAACTGAAGAAAGCGACGTCATCGATACCTCTGCGTTCAAGGAAGTTCAATTTGAATTGTCATCTCAGTTAAGAAACATGATCAGAAAATTGAACAAGCACGAGGATCTCCCACCATATCCTGTCAGCGAACATTTCCAAGGACAGCTTAGGACTTATCAGAAAGAAGGTTTGGATTGGCTGCTTTTTCTTCGCAAGTGTGGTTTTGGCGCCTGCCTTGCTGATGACATGGGTCTTGGGAAAACCATTCAAATGATCGCTTATTTTGCTTATTTAAAAGAGCAGAAACAAAAAACACCATCATTGATTATTGCACCGACTTCGGTTCTTGGAAACTGGCAGCGTGAGCTTCAGTCATTTGCTCCACACTTAACAGTTGTCCTCCACTATGGACCAAAGCGGCCTAAAGACAAAGCATTTCAGCAACTTTATCAAGATGCAGACATTGTTTTAACATCATACGGTCTTGCCCAATCAGATGTTGACGATTTTCTTCAGATGGCATGGAGCTGTATTTGTCTTGATGAAGCACAAAATATTAAAAACGCTCATACAAAACAGTCCCGCGCGATTAGAAAACTGAAAGGACAGCATCATATTGCATTAAGCGGAACACCAATGGAAAACCGCTTGACAGAGCTATGGTCGATCTATGATTTTATTAACAAAGGTTATCTCGGAAGTCTCAGTAGATTCCAGAAACGCTTTGTTTTGCCAATTGAAAAAGATCATGATGAAAAGCGAATCCATCAGTTGCAACAGCTGATTCAACCATTTCTATTAAGACGGACAAAACAAGATCAAGAAGTCGCCCTCAACCTCCCGGAAAAACTGGAGGAAAAAGAGTTTATTCCATTATCTGCAGAACAGGCTTCACTTTATGAACAGCTTGTAAAAGATACGTTTGACTATATGTCAAGCCTTACAGGCATTGAAAGAAAAGCCTCGATTCTCAGCATGCTCGGCAAATTGAAACAAATCTGTGACCACCCTGCTCTCTATCTAAAGGAATATGAAACAAAACTCCTTGGAGAACGGTCTGTCAAGCTTGAAAAACTGGTGACATTGGTGAAATCGCTTCGTGAAAGTCGTGAAAGCTGTCTAATCTTCACTCAGTATATCGGAATGGGTGAGATGATCAAACGGCAACTTGAAGAATCTTTCAATGAGCCAGTTAAATTTTTAAATGGCTCATTATCTAAGCTTGAACGGGACAGAATGGTTGATCAATTTCAAAACAAGGAATTTCCGATCTTGATCCTATCTTTAAAAGCTGGTGGAACCGGTCTGAATTTGACAGCCGCAAACCATGTCATTCATTATGACAGGTGGTGGAACCCAGCAGTTGAAAACCAGGCCACAGACCGTGCATACCGAATTGGTCAAACACGGTTTGTCCATGTTCATAAACTGATTACAACAGGTACAATTGAGGAAAAAATCGATCAGATGCTCGAATCAAAACAATCATTAAATGATCAAATCATTCAAAGTGAAAGCTGGATTACTGAACTGTCTTCAGCAGAACTTGAAAAATTGTTTACGTTGTCAAGTTAAAAAACACCAGCTGCCTTCTTGGCAAGCTGGTGTTTTAACATTTTAGCAACAATCCCAATTGTATAGCACATTGGAAAAATCTTTTTTCTTTAAATCAGCCGGTTTGATAAAAAAATTGGCAATTCCAACATCTCCCCACATTGAATCGATCTCATCATCTGAATCAATTTGTAAAAGGAGCACTGTATGGTCAGAAAAGTCATCATCCCGAGGATCTGCTTGTGTAAAACAGGCATAACCACCGATTTTATGTGCGAAACCACCGTACATTTCATTATACTCTTCCATTACTGTTTCTTCATCATCACCGAATTGTTCAAAAAATGACCAAGCACCGATTCCGGCATATTGTTCAAATTGAAAGTCAGCTACCCCAACTAATTCCGACTGGATCTCAGCTGTCAGTGAAGCTTCACATGTAATAGGAAATTGATACTCATCTTCCAGTTCGACAAATGAAAAGTCATCAAGAAGCTGTTCTTCATTTTCAATAAGCGTTTCAAAGTATTTGACACAAAAGCCCGTCTGTTCACACGGGTTATCAAAATTCAATCCATACACATCATCACTAACTGATAAATAAAACTGCAGAATCCCGGTGCTAGGAAACCCATCAAGACACGGCAGTTGTGAGAAATTGATCTGTGCCAGAAGTTTCATTGGTTTCCCTTGTTCATCTAATGGATACACTTCTGATTTAGGAAAATAAGGATCACCAGCAATTTTGCTATCATATCGACCTGTTTTAGCTTTTTGTGCTGTTAATTTGATAGACGCCCTTGCTGATTTCTCAAACTTCTCGCGGAATGGAGCCATTTTCTCTGGTAATTGAAAGACTTTATCCATTGCCACCATCCTATTTGATCTTATTTTTCTTCATGTACTCAAGAACAGTTTGATATTCTTTATTTGCATCACTAAACATCGCATAGTTTTTCGCTGTCCCAAACCATTCTAAGGTCGAAGAAAGTCTTCCTTTCAGACTGTTTACCACATCAGTTTGGGTAACAGGTAACAGTTCGCCTTGTTGTAATGAGCGCTCAATCGCTTGATCTGACGCATCACTAATGAGCTGTTCTAAATCAGCTCCAGAAAAATGAGCTGTCGCTTTAGCAATTTCTTCAATTGCGATCTTTTCTTGCGGTTTGTTTAACAGTTTTAATTTTAAAATTTCAATTCGTTCCTCTTCTGTTGGAGGCGGTAAAAAGATCATTTTATTAAATCGGCCTGGACGGCGTAAAGCTGGGTCTAAATACCATGGTGTATTAGTAGCGCCAATCACATATACTCCATCATTAAAAGATCCTAAACCATCTAATTCGACTAACAATTGATTAACCAACACTCTATCATGATGCTGACTCATTCCTTGACGATTTCCGCCAATGGAATCCATCTCATCAATAAACAGGACACATGGACTGTTTTCACGGGCTTTCTCAAAAATATCGTGCAAATTATGTTCACTTTCACCTACATACATAGACAAAATCGCCTGAAGTTCGAGATGAATGAAATTAGCTTGAATTTCACCAGCAATTGCCTTTGCGATAAATGTTTTTCCACATCCTGGCGGTCCAAACAACAAGAGACTTCCTCCAGTTGCTTTGCCAAACGCTTTAAAGTATTCAGGGTTTTGCAATGGTAAAATAAAGTCCATTTTAATTTTCTTCTTCACATCTTCTAAACCGCCGACATCAGCAAATGTTTCACAAGGCTGTTCGGTTTCAGACAAAGTATGTTTATGTTGGTCAAATTGAATCACTTTCACTTTTGCACGTTTTTCTGTATCATCTTTTTTCATAAAAATCTCCTTATCTACCAGTTAGCAATCTCTGAATAATCTTAAATTTTGTTTGCGATCCAACTTTATCATCATATTGGTTTGCTAATTCCGCTTCATCACTTTGTTTTATTCCGCTGCGTTCAATATGTATTCCTTGTTGTTTAAGCAATTCATCTAATTTAACCGCATGTTCATAAAAATCATCAGACATGGTGAAACTGACTTTGTTTCCATTCTTTAATTCAAGATCATAATCGAGCATAAACGTGCCTGTTATCCTTTTGTGATAATTGGCATCAACAGAAACAATGTCTTTTATCGTGTAATGATTTGTAATGGAAAGCCACCCATCTCTTACGTACATATCATTTTTTTTAACCTCTTGATATTGAAACATGCCATTCCATAATAAAATGATTCCTACAACAAACAAGATTCTCGAAAAAGGCAGAAACCGGCTCCCTTTCTTTACTGTTTGAAGCGCAAACGGCATTAAAAAGAAAACTAAAAAAAGATAATAAAATTTAAATGGATCAGAACTAAAAAACAGACGATCAGAACTAGCTAATAGGCTTATTTGCAGTTTTTCATATAGTTGATAAAAAAGTAGGGCTGCTAAAAAACATAATCCACACCAAACCAATAAAATGATGAACCCCGATAAATCTATACTTTTTCTCATACTTCTCTCTTCCCTAAAATATCCAACGGATAAATAAAATAGATATAACAAGTAAAATGAGCAAATAACAACCAGCTAGAATGCACCCTGAATTGGGTTCCATTTGTTCAGGCATTTTTCTCTTGACCAACGGACCCGCTATATATTGCAAAACATGAGGTGTTCCGTATATTAGAATTAAATAGGGAAATATCAAGATTTTTAATATAAATGTAGCAACGATTAGGAGTGACCAAAATAATTTTCGATGTTTGAACCGTAATTTTTCATGGAAACGTTTGATCTTTAAAGGGTATTTCATAAACCAAATATTAATTCCCATAAAAAACATTAAATTATTTACAAGCCTTTGATTGTTTGGGTCTAACTTTATGGCTGCTTTGTTTAAATCTAAAGCTTGTGAAAAATCACCTCTATAAAAAGCTGCTCTAGCGGTTATTCCAAATATTTGGCTGTCTTCAATGTTTTGAGCAAGCGCCCTGTCCGAATACTCCTTAGACAAATGATCCTCATAGGAAAATGCTAGAATTTCACTATAGATAGCAAGGGAAGACGAATCGTTTGGCTCCATTTCGAGCGCTTTTTCAATATAAAAACGAGCTTTTTCATATTCCTGTTTATTTTTTAGTAAATAATATCCATACAGATAATATGGATAGTAACTTTCAGGATATTGAGATATTAATATTTTATTTGTCTCTAAATATTGATCAAACATGTCTGTTGCATAATATGCATACATTAAAAGAGTCAGAGCATCTTCATTTATTGGATCATATGTCACTGCTTTTTTGGCAAACTGGATTACTTTTTTATATTCATCTGCATCATAATATATCCTAGAAAGCAAAAAATAACCTTCATATGAATCCGGATAGTAGGCCAAAAACTGCTCTGCTGCTTTAACAGCATCATCAGTTCTTCCCCAGTTAGAAAGCTGCAATGCTTTCTCATACATTATATCCATTTGATCTTCCAAAGTATTTCCTCACCTATTTCCTTAAAACTAATGACAAAGTCCTTATCGCAATAGTTAAATAGTAGCAAAGTGAGTGATGACATACAATAATCCAAAAGTAACAGGAAAAATGATCTATATGTGTTGCATAGGGTGTTTTTGCATTCGGAATATTTCCTATTCTGCCAGTTTTCGAAACATTTTCTGCCCCTGCTTCTTTTTCCTAATCTCTTCACCATTGAATGGAACATTAAATGGATTCGATATTAGCTCAATCTAGTTTCATTTATTGATCAGTAAAATTTTAGTTTCCCATAGTTAAACATGGCGCTCAGCCACACCTTGTCGGGTGTATGACGAACGTATCAAATGCGAAGCGGTTAATTTTTGCGTATATGTTGTAGCGGCTTAATTTTAAAAATCTCTTTATCCGTTAACAATTTTTGAATAATATCAAACTTTGTTTGTGATCCAACTTTATCAAAATACCTTTTGATCAAATCATCTAGGTCACTTTGTTTAATTCCGCTTCGTTCGATATGTATTCCTTGTTTTAGTAGAAACCCATCTAATTGGGCGGCTTTTTCAAAAAATTCAATAGACCTGGCTGTACTGACTTCATTGCCATCCTTTAACTCGAGATCATAATGGATCACAAATGGATCTGTTAGCTCTTCTTTGTAATTGGCATGAACAGACGTAATATCCTTGATATTGTACTGTTTAGTACTGGAAAATAACCCGTCTCTTATAGAAATAGCGTCTCTTTGAACCTCTTGATACTGAAAAAAATCATTGCAAAATAATGAGACTGCCACAACAAACAGAATGAACGAGACTGGCAGCTGAGATCGGTCACCTCTCTTAAACTTGCGAATGGCATACGGTATACAAAAGAAACTTAAAAATAGATAGTAGAATTTAAATGGATCAGAACTAAAAACAAGACGATCAGAACTTGCAAATAGACTGATCTGTAGTTCTGCCAATTTTTGATCAAAAAACTTAGCTACGTAAAAACTGATTACACCATATACCAAAAACATAAAGATGTCATATAAACTTATATCTTCTTCCACTACTCCCATTACCTCTTCTTTCTCAATTTTTCACTAACTCTGATTTAGCCAACGAAAAATGATAATGATACAAATGACGACAGCACAAAATATCAAATATCCAATTGGCAAAGAACCGCCCACGTTCGTTCTCATCTGTTCAGGCATTTTTTTCATTGCCAGCCTAACTGCTAAGCCGTGCAAAATATGCGGTGTACCGTATACGATAGCCAAATAAGGAAATATCAACAGTTTTAATATAAATGTAGCAACAACTAGAAGCGGCCAAAATAAAATTGGCCGTTTAAGACGCAGTTTTTCATGAAAACGTCTGATTTTTAAAGGAAATCTCATAAACCATAAGTCACACATGGTATAGAGCATTAAATTAGATAAAAGCCCTTCGTCGTTTGGTTCTAGCTTAATCGCTGTCTTGTTTAATAGCAAAGCCTTTGAATAATCTCCTCTGTTATATGCTGAACTAGCCGCTGTTGCTAGCACCACATCATCTTCAGTGTATTGAGCGAGCGCCCTGTTTGAATACTCCTTAGATCGGGGATCCTCAAACAACAGGGCCAAAATATTACTATAGGTCATTAGTGTATATGGATCATCCGGTTCAATTTCAACAGCTTTTTCAATATAAAAACGGGCTTTTTCATAGTCCTGTTTAAAATCAGCTAGATAACTCGCATAGAAAGTATGTACACCCGGAATGTCGGGATACTCAGAAACGATAAATTCTGTTGTTTGTTCATATTCATCAAACATTTCCAAAAAATAATATAAGATGGCTAAATGGGTCAATCCTTTATGATTGAGCGGATCGAATGATAAAGCTTTTTTGACAAACTCAATAGCTTTCTCAAATTCATTTGCGTTAAAATATATCTCAGAAAGCAAATAATAACCTTCATATGAATCCGGATAGTAGGCCAAAAACTGCTCTGCTGCCTTAACAGCATCATCGGTTCTTCCCCAGTTTGAAAGCTGCAATGCTTTCTCATACATCATATCCATTTGATATTCCAAGTATTTCCTCACCTATTTTCTTAAACTGATGATAAAGTCCTTATTACAATAGTTAAATAGTAACAAATCAAATGATGACCTACAATAAACCAAAAGTAACAGGAAAAATGATCTATATGTATAAATAAAGGCTGCCGACATTGTCAGGCAGCCCGCGGATCAAGTCCGCTGCTTAAATCGTGCTCTCCCTAACGTTACGCTGTCTTTTCTTGACATGACGCCGAAATGAAGAGAAGCACGAGTTAAACCAAGTTTACAGTTTGTTTTTGTTTGATGATCTGGTGTATTATATGTGCCACACCATTTTCATCGTTTGTCAGTGTCACATCATCGGCAAGCTCTTTAATCTCCTTGCAGGCATTACCCATGGCAAAGCTTTTACCTGCTATTTTCAGCATCGAACAATCGTTTAGACTGTCACCGACAGTTGCCGTTTCCTCGAGTGGAATCCCGAGTTTTTGAGAAAGCCTTTTAAGAGCCAACCCTTTTGATGCTTGCAGATGCTCCAATTCAAAATTGTGTTCAGAAGAGGTGACAAGTGTGACATCTTCTGCCCCTTTAAATCGTTGCCTGCCTTTTTCAAGTTTTTCTTTCTGAAAAGAAAAAACCAATATGTTGTATATATTGACATGTCGGTTTGGTTGAAACAATTCGTGGTAGGAGCGGATGAATGAAAACCCATGCTGGCTGAATTGCTGTTTGGCAGCATGCTCCAACCTTGAAAGATCAACATCTGGATTGGCACTTCTTAAACGGTCTAATTCGATTGCAATCAGTTCTCTGCCATTGTTAGGTGTGAAGATTGCTTGATCACTGAATACCTCATAATAATAATCTTCTTTTTCAATCCACTCAAGTATTCCTGCTGCTTTTTCCCGTTCGAGTGGAATATTGTGATAAAGCGATCCCTCAGGATCGTGGATCACGGCTCCATTCGCACTAATGATCCAGGTTTTGATACCAGCTGATTGAAAAATTTTCTGCACATCAAAAGAAGCTCTTCCAGTGGCAATCACTACTTCTATTCCATTTTCTTGGGCTTTTTTAATTGCCGCAATACTCTCCTTCGTCAGTTTGCTGTCACTGTTTAATAAAGTTCCATCCAAATCTGTTGCTATCATTCTCATGAGCTGTTTCCTCCTCTAACATTCTTGTTCCGCGACAAGTATGTCGACCCCGTGTTGATCAAGGAGTCTGCGAAACTTTTCTTCAGGTAGCCGATCTGTTATGAGTAGATCAATATCACTTAATTCGGCATAGCGGTAAAAATTAGTCCGTCCCAATTTTGAGTGATCAGCAAGCGCAATCACTTGTTTTGCTTGAGCAATGATTTTTTTTTTGACTAGCCCATCCTCCTCATGTGCAATCGTCAAGCCTTGTTCAGATATTCCAACAACACCAATTAATGCTTTATCTACTTGATAACATGATAATTTTTCAATCACAGAAGCCCCATATAAAAAACGATGCTGTTTTTGAAGCTTGCCACCAAGAAGATGTATATCAACCCCTTCTTTGGCTGAGAGAACATCTGCCTGATGAATTGAATTTGTAATCACTGTGCATTTAACATCAGGAAAATGCTCGGCACAAGCTTGAACTGTTGTAGAAGCATCTAAAATGAGGCGGTCACCTTCTCTAATTAACGTGGTCGCAACCTTTCCGATCTTGTTTTTCTCTTCAGAAACCATGCTTAGTCTATGAGAATAATCCTTAATCTCATCATGTATGGAAGGTAGAATAGCTCCTCCTCTCGTCCGAATAATTGCCCCCTGCTCTTGAAGCCGGACGAGATCACGTCTCGCAGTATCTCTAGAAACTTGATATAGAGAACAGATTTGTTCAACAGAAATCCGTTTATGTTCCTTTAAATAGTCGATAATGGCAATTAACCTTTCCTCTTGATACACGTCATCATTTCCTTTGTTTTTAAGTAATCTCACTCATTTATAAGTAATTATAAGTTTATACAACTAAAATAGCAAGTATTTATAAGTTATTTTAAGCAAAAAAGCCTGAGAGCTGGATGATGCACTACAGCTGAACTCAGGCTATTCACTCATATATGATGTTAATGCATGACCTGTCCACCGGTCACATTAATTGATTGCCCCGTCATATAAGATGCTTGATCAGAAGCGTAAAATAAGATCGCATTTGCAATATCATCGTACGTACATCCTCGTCCTAGCGGAACTTTCTCTGTATAAACACGTTCCACTTCGTTTTCTGGGATACCGAGTTTTTTTGCGTATTGCGGAATTAAGCTTTGAAACATTGGTGATTTTAATAGATTTCCCGGCATAATACTGTTGACACGAATATTGTGTTCAGCAAGATCAAGTGCAAGACTTTGGGTTAAGCCGACACCGCCAAACTTTGAAGCTGAATAAGCTGTATTATGCTTGCTACCGACTTTTCCTGATTTTGAGTTCACTTGAATAATTGAACCGCCGCCTTGTTCAATCATGACTTTTGCAGCTTCTTTTGCACAAAGAAAGTACCCGGTCAGATTAACATCAATTGTCTGTTCCCAGTCTTGCAAGTGAAAATCGATCACTTTATTGCTTTTTGCGATTCCTGCGTTATAAACCATGACATCAATTGTCTTAAACTCGGTAACGGTTTGCATCATCATGTCCTTGACATCTTCTTCTTTCGTAAAATCAGTTATTAGTGCTAACGTTTTCCTTCCATATCTTTTAGCCGCTTGAGCAGCTGTTTTTTTAGCATTTTCACCGTTGATATCTGCAATTGCAAGATCATATCCTGCTTCTGCCATTCGATAACAGAGCGCTTCTCCGAGACTTTGGCCGCCTCCGCATATTAATGCTGTTTTACCTTTATTGCTTTCCATATCGAACTCACTCCTACATCATCTTTTAATTTGAATACGATCTCCAACAAAAACTTCAGGTAGTTCTTTCTCTTCAAGATATAACGTGCCCGGAAGTTCAGCGAATTGTGAGCCATCAAACTTTAGTGTAATGTGTCCAAGACGTTCCAAGTTGTTTGTCACAGCATCTCCAACAGCAGTTACTTTGTACGATTTCCCGTCAACTAAAAGTTCATCGCCTTCCTTGAAGCTGTCTTCAACAGGTTGGACATCAATGGATAAACAGTAATCTTTTAATTCTTCCGGCGCCCCATCACCGAATAAGATAAGCATTTTTTCCTCTGTAAAAGCGGATGCAAATGCTCCGATCTTATTTATTTTTGTTTGAAATAACATCGCCATGGTTTGTTTCCTCCCCTAAAAATACTCAGCTTTCATATAGACCAAAGCTTGCCAGCCACGCAATAAATACTGTCGGCGCTCCGGTTAGAAATCGTGAATACAACACAGATGGTACACCAACTTCAACCGTTTCGACTTCCGCTTCAGCAAGACCGAGACCGACCGGTATAAAATCGGCTGCAGCTTGTGAGTTAATGGCAAACAACGCCGGCAGCGCCAAACTCGGCGGAATATTCCCTTTTCCAATTTCGACACCGATCAATGATCCGACAACTTGGGCAATAACAGCTCCCGGTCCAAGAAATGGTGACAGCAATGGAAAAGAACAGATAAGTGAAATCAATAGTAAACCCGGGAGAGAACCTGCAAAAGGAGAAAGAAACTTTGCAAAGATATCACCAATTCCCGACTCTATAATTACACCAATCAATAATGAGACAAAGGCCATAAACGGCAAAATCGTTTTGATAACGGTTTCAATCGCATCTCTTCCAGCCTGATAAAAGACACTGACAACAGAGCCCATTGCCATACCGACTCTTGCCATCACTCCTTTTGGTATTTTTTGTTCACTAATCTTTTTCTCTGTGCTATAATGGGTTTGTTTATTTTCATTATGATTTTCTGTTAGAATATTAGACTGATCAGGCTGTTCTTCAGCCTCATGCAGTCTGATATTCTCTTTTTTTACAGCGGATACATAAATATCTTCAGTAATATGTGCAGCAAGCGGTCCGCTTTTTCCCGTTGCCATGATATTGATGGTCGGAATTCGTTTTTGCGGATAAAGACCACATCGCAGTGTCCCACCGCAATCAATGATCACAGCAGCCATTTCTTCTTCTGGTACTGCCTTTTTAAAACCGTCAACAAGTGTACAGCCTGTCAGCTCTGCCAAATCATCTGCAAATTCCGGCTTATTCCCGCCGGTAATATAGACAATTTTATTTTTCTTATCATCAGGAGTGATAAGAAGCGGTCCCCCATATCCTCCTGGGCCTTTTGAAATCATGACTGAATGATAGGAACTCATCTATAAACCGCCCTCCTATTTAAGATGTATGGAATCCTTCAATACAATGCCTTGTTGTTTTGCCACATATGCTGTGGTGAAATCTGTTACCCAGCCTCTTAAAAAGTTGGTCACAATCCCGACCAAAAAGTAACGGAGGGCAAGTTCTGTTGTTTCATGTCCTAAAGTCGTAATACCTGCAGCAATTCCTAGAAAAACAAACAGCTCACCAGGATTGACATGGGGGAAGAGCCCATTGTGCGTATGGCAGGAATAGGAGGCTGCAGCATAATAGCTTGGTTTATATTTTTCAGGCAGAAATTTTCCTAATGACAGTGTCATCGGGTTCGCGAGCATGAACGTACCAAGGACAGGCAAGACCAAATACCTTGTCAAGGGATTTTTCCCTGATTTTTTCGCAAGCGCTTCAATGCGATTTTCTCCAATTAACCGGATGACTGCATTCATTGCAACAAGCAGCATGATTAATAGCGGAACGATATCCGTCACCATATTGACAAAGACTTCTCCGCCATGTCTGAACAAATCCATAAACTTTTCTGCAAACCATGTGATGTTTTTCATACTTCACCTCTTTTTTTAGTATGACTTAAGTATTTTTTGAAGCCATGTTTTCTTTTGTGGGACATCACCTCCTTTAGCGACAATATTGAACGTTTTCAGCGCATCTTCAATCGCCATTCTTGTCAGCCGGTCATGCCGAACAAGATCATCCCGGTCAATTTTTAATAAATACTTCCCTTCAAACCCTTTTAACGGCTTTACCCTTGAAAAAACGGTTACTCCTTGCATTTTAGATGCTTGAATAATTTTGTTTCGCTGATCAATGACAAACATCACGACAGTCCCTGCTCTGAATAGTCCAGTTCTTCTGCCAATTGCAACCCTTCCTAAACGCCTGGATTCCGCAAATTTTTGATTAAAGTGTCTGATTTGCCAAAATCCAAAAATACTTTGAAAAAGCCAAGCTAACCCGAGGGCTAGGATCAAATAAATCATCATGTTTTTTTTACCTCCTCAATGATGTCTTGAGCAGTTTCAGCTGTCGTCACCAAAATATTGATATATCTACCTTTTGCTGCTCCAATAATTGACGGTACTTTTTCACGGGATTCAGCTAGCCCAATAGAGTATTCCAAATTCTTTAAACGATTGATATCTATTGCAATCGTCCGATAATTAATCTCTGTATCTAGTAATTTTCCAGAATGATCGAAAAAACGAGAGCAAATATCCCCAACCGCATGTTGTTCTTTTAAACTTTCCCTGTCCTTGTCTCCATAAAAGCCCGTCCAAATCATATTGGATGAGCTAAAAGGTGCTCCAATTCCAACCACTGCTACTGTCAGTCTATCCCAAAGAGCCTGGATCTTTTGGAAGTAATGGGATTTCACAATCTCATCTTTTGTTTCTTTTTTCTCAACAACAGCTGCTGCATCAATAAAATATGGAGTTCCGCCAAAATCTCCGGCAATACTGTAAACGATACTGTTCACATGATATTTCGTATCCATTGTGCCAGGACCTCCGACAAGCGGGACAAAAGAAGCATTGCGTTTTTTTGCACCATGGAATTCTCCGATCATTCCCGCCATCGTTGTTCCCCAGGCAAAACCGACCGTATCGCCGTCTTTTATGACTCGCTTTAAAATCGCAGCTCCGCCTTTACCAACACTTTTTTTCTTTTCTGCAGCAGTTTGCTGAGAAATAGTCTCACATATGTATACTTCTTTTAATCCTAAGAGCTGCTCTAATTCCTGTTCCATATCGTAATATGCTCCGACATGATCATCGATAGTAATTTTGACAATCCCTTCTTCCCGTGCCTTTTTTAACATGCGTCCAACAGTTGTTCGGTATATCCCCGTTGCTTTTGCAATTTGATTTTGTGTCATATCCTCTTCGTAATACATTTTACAAATTTTAATTAATAACCGTTTATCATCTGTCTCCATAAAAACACCTCTATTTTGCACATTTGTGCATGTACTGATCATATGTTGTGTATTCGCTTTCATTATACAACCAGGAAAAATGTTCGTCAATTTAAATTTGTATTTTTTGTGTCGAAATAAAAAACCAGTCAAAATAGACTGGTTAGATAATGGAGAGAAATTGAGGGGGTCATTGATTTTATTTAAGCGGGAGAATATTGGGGAAATTCATTAAACTTCAGCAGGTTCACGCGGTTTTCCACCTAAGAAGCGGACAGATTGAGCAACGACTTCTGTTAAAAAAATCCGTTTCCCATCTGAATTCACATAATTTCTCGTTTGAATTCTTCCATTGAGTCCAATGATGGTTCCTTTCCTGCAATAATCCGTTGTTTTCTCAGCCGTTTTCCGCCAAAGTGTACAATTGACAAAATCTGTTTCAACTTCACCGGCAGCATTTTTGAAATGTCTGCTGACAGCCAAAGTAATATTTGCAACCGGAACACCATCTGATGTATACCGAAGCTCTGGGTCTCTAGTCAAGCGGCCAACCAGCATGATCTGATTAAACATCAGGTCCCTCCCTTCATCTTCGATATTCACAGTCTACAAAAGAAAAGCCCATCTGAAAAATATAAATAAACAAGAAATGCTCCTCGAAAAAATGTTATTCTTTTCAATTCCCCTTTTTATTGCGATAAATCATAAACATCATTCCTTTTTTGTTTGACAAATATGTATTTTTTAGAAATTGTGAAAAAACAGGAGATGTTAACCACTGACTGGTGTATACCCGGACATATGAGCCACCGTCCCAAGCAAGGAAGCGAAATGTTAGTTTTTTTTCTTTGAAAATTAATTGAAATTCATAAATTTCCATTCTATCGTCTGTTTCATAGCGAAACAAGATATCTTCATCATGGCATACATCAATTTCGTATTTTTTGAAGTTATCTGATAGAAAGCAAAATATAAGTGGCTGGCGGCGTTTAGCATGTATACTACTGCTATTTACATATATTTCTTTTAAACGAAAGTAGTTCATAAGTCACCCCCTATTTCATATAAGTATAATTAAAAATCAAAGATTATAAAATATGTTTCTATGAAAAATAAAGGATGTTCTCGTTCCGGTGTTTCACTAATATCGTGATATAATGGTGATACAACTATGGAAGCTTGTGAGGTGAAAGTTATGAAAACCTTTAGGCTGATTGATTTGAAAATTGTCCGCCAGGATGAAACAGCCAAGCAGATTGAAGAGTTTCCTTTGATTGACGGCTTGATTATTAATAAAGAAGACGGGGAAAACCATTGGATGATAGAAGGACTTGTCTCAAAGAAATATCGATATTTTTTTGAATATCTTCTCCAAGAAAAAAAAGAAGTGAAGGTTTATGTAACAATCACCAAAAAAAGTAACTTGCCAGCCTTGCTTTTGGCAAAGGTAAAAAAAATCACCATCCTTGGTGAACACGTTTCCGTTTTATTGGACGGTAAAATGATCACTTCTAAACTGAGACAAGGTTCTGAAAAAGTTTTAGAAGGATTGATGAAAGAAGGATTTACAGGTGATAAACTCCTTGAAGCGTTTAAACAACATATTTAGTCCAAGGCTGTCTAAACGATGACAGCCTACACCTTAGAATGCCTTGTCTGCTCCTTTAAAAGATCGCGAATTTCCTTCAGTAGCTCTTCCTCAGGTGTTGGAACAGCTTTTTCTTCCTGAACATCTTTTTTCTTTATCTTTGATATATACCGAATAAAAATAAAAATAGAAAATGAAATAATAAAGAAATTCATAATTGATTGAATAAACAATCCGTACTTCATTTCTGCATTGCCAAGCGTGAAGGAAAGCGCTGAAAAATCCAGTCCGCCAAGCAAAAGACCAAAAAGGGGCATCATCATATCATTAACCAGTGAGGTAACAATTTTTCCAAAAGCTCCTCCAATAATCACCCCTATTGCAAGATCGATAACATTTCCTTTAATCGCGAAGTTTTTAAATTCTTTCCACACGCTAAAAGTCTCCTTTTTTCAAGATAAAAAAACAAATGGGTTCATCATAAACCCATCTGTTGTTTATTATGCCTGTTTTTCTCCAAGTGAAAACATCAGCTCTGCTTCACATACAACCTCTCCATCAACCTTTGCAACCCCTTTTCCTTTGCCGATTGCACCTCGGAAACGAGTCACTTCAAGTTCAAGATCCAAACGATCCCCAGGTTTCACTTGTTTTTTGAAACGGCAGGAATCAATTCCCGCAAAAAAAGCAAGTCTACCGCGGTTTTCCTCTTTCATTAAGAGTGCCACGGCTCCTACTTGTGCTAGTGCTTCAACAATTAATACGCCCGGCATAACCGGGTAATCTGGAAAATGTCCATTAAAAAACTCTTCATTTGCTGTCACATTTTTATAACCTACAGCCCGTTTCCCTTCTTCTACTTCTGTCACCCGATCAACTAGCAAAAACGGATAACGATGGGGAATAATGTCTTTAATTTGCTGTGTATCAAGCATGCTTACATCTCCTTTACTGAAAGATATGTATAGAATGACAAATCAAGTCCTATCTGTACAACTGGAAGTATATTATGAAACCGAATCTTTTTCAATCACGACCAATCCTCTAGAAACTAAAACGGTGGTGACCTGAAAGTAGTATGGATGAATAAAAATTGGGAATTTGCTCGCTTTCCGCGGGCGATCCGCGAGCCTCCTCGGAGCTCGTTCCTTGCTCCTGCGGTGTATCACCTGGCTCGCTGTTCCCATCAAGAGTCTCGCAATGCCCGATTAGACAGCTCCTTTGGATTACAAGAAATTTAAAAAAAATCGGCGTTCCGCAGGTTTTCTTTTCCAGGTATCGAGTTTGGAATTGCGGTATTAGTCCACAGCATACTGAAAGTAGCAGGCATCCGCCAGCTCCTTTCAGAGAAAAAACGAAACAAAAAATTAGCAAGTGGAGAAACACTGCTCATGTTTCTTCACTTGCTTTATTTTTTAGACTTATTGTACTGTACGGTCCCATTTACATCTTAGCGCACTGAATTGATCAATCCCATCATTTGATCACCCATTGTGATTGCACGGGAGTTCATTTGATAAGACCTCTGTGTAGCGATAAGATCGGTCATTTCTTTTGTCACATCTACATTTGATCCTTCAAGAAAACCTTGTTTCATCGAAATATCCCGGCGATTAGCACCGACTAAATTGATAAGCGCTGTCGGGCGTAACTCATCCTGAACAGTGAAAAGATTGCTTCCTGTAGCTTTAAGGGCCTGCGGTTTTACCGCCTTCACAATACCTAAAGTAAATCTTAATGGCGCTTCACCTTGATTGCTGGATGCTACCGTGATTTGTCCTCCAGCATCAACTTTAAAACTGCTAAAACGCTGATCAAAACGAATCGGATTCCCATTCTGATCTAGTACTGCATGTCCATCTTGAGTAACGAGTTGAACTTGATTGCCCTGCCCAGGTGTCAAATAAAATGAGCCATCTCGTGTATATTGAACTTCACCACCGACATCAACTTGAAAATATTGATATGGTGAAGTCAGTGCAAGATCTAGATCGCGTTTTGTCTCTTTCAGATTTCCTTGAGCATGTGTCAGCCGTTCGGTTAAAGCAGCTCCGACACCAAGACGCAGCCCCGGTGGCGTTTTTCTGCTTTGGGCTACTTCATTATTTTTTTCATCCACTTGTTTCATCTCTTGTCTGACAAGCTCAGAGAAACTTGAATGTTTAGACTTATATCCCGTCGTGTCAACATTGGCAAGATTGTGACTGATATTATCAATCTGTTTTTGCAGCTCATACATCGTGTTTGAAGCTGTTACCATAGATCTTAACATTGTTTTATCATAGCCTCCATTTATTGTTTAGCTGGACACTTATCCAATTCTTCCAATCTCATTCGCTGCTTTTTCCATGCTTTTATCATAAGCTTGAAGGACTTTCTGATTGGCTTCAAATGAACGGTAAGCAGCTGTCATATCTGTATAAGCTCTTGTTATATCAACATTTGAACGTTCAGCCATCCCCTGTTTGACCGAGTAAGTGACATCAGGACGATTGACTGCGCTCGGCAGATTGTCTCCATTTTCCGTCCGATACAAATCATTACCTTCTCTCGCTAAATTCCTTGTATCAAGCGCAATCCTGACATCGATTTTGCCAAGATTTTGACCGTTTTCAGTTACGGTTCCATCCTCGGCGACTTTAAAGTTCTCGCTTCCGACAGTAATCGGTTGACCAGTTGTGGAAAGAATCGCATTCCCATTGATTGTCAGTTGATTATTTTCATTTAAGGAAAAACGGCTGTTTCTTGAATAGCGAATATCTCCATTTTCGAGCTTGACAGCATAAAACAGAGCCGCTTTATCATTCGTCTCTTGATTGACAGGTACTCTTGATTCACTAATCGCAATATCTGTCGCCTGATTAGTACTTTGGAGATCCCCTTGGGAAAATTGGGGTTTTAACTCTTGGAGATAAACTCCTGTATTGATGGAACCAATTGGTGTGTTTTTAGAAAATGATCGTGAATAGCCACCAGCTTTGAATGATCCAGATTCCATTCGGCTTAGTAACATTTCCGGGAACGAGCGAATGGAACTTTGGTCTTCTTTATAACCAGGTGTATTCGCATTTGCAATATTGTTGGTCAGCATCTCTGTACGACGTTGCTGGGTAATCATTGCTGATGTTGCTGTATAAAGACCTTTTAACATCATTTCACCTCAAAGAATCTATAATTGACTTAAAACGAGAAATTTCTCAAATTATCTATTTACAAAAAGAGAACATTTGTTCTATAATAGTATTTAAATATGGCACTCTTATTATCGGCAACTTTCTGATTCTTTTAAGTCTTTTAAATAAAAAAACCTCATTCTCGGGAGAATGAGGCTTTTGATTAACTGAGCTTCCTTTTTGGGAGCTTGTCCATATTATCGAGCATAACACCTGTACCAACAGCTACACAATCCATCGGATTTTCAGCAACAAGCACCGGAACTTTAAGCTCTTCTGCTAAAAGTTGGTCAAGACCGTTAAGCAATGCGCCGCCTCCGGTAATGATCACACCTCTGTCAATAATATCAGCTGACAGTTCAGGCGGTGTTCTTTCAAGCACTTGTTTGGCAGCCTGAACGATGACATATACAGATTCACGAAGTGCTTCCTCAACCTCTTTACTTGTTACTGTAATCGTTCTTGGCAAACCTGTAACCATGTCACGGCCACGAATGGTGATTTCCTCATGACGTGCGTCTGGGAAAACAGTTGCGACTTTAATCTTGATGTCTTCTGCTGTCCGCTCACCTATTAATAACTTGTACTCGCGTTTAATGTAATTTAGAATTTCAAGATCAAACTTGTCCCCAGCCATTTTGATAGAAGCGGCGGTGACAATATCGCCCATAGAGATCACTGCGATATCTGTCGTTCCACCGCCGATATCAACCACCATGTTTCCACTTGGCTGAAAAATATCCATTCCCGCTCCGATAGCAGCTACCTTAGGCTCTTCCTCAAGAAAGACATGCTTTCCACCGCTTTTTTCCGCAGCTTCTTTAATCGCTTTTTGCTCTACAGATGTAATATTCGTAGGGCAGCAAATGAGCATACGCGGCTTTGAAAAAATACCTTTTACATTCAGTTTATTAATGAAGTACTTCAGCATCGCTTCTGTTACTTCAAAGTCTGCAATCACACCGTCTTTTAATGGGCGTATCGCAACAATATTCCCAGGTGTACGTCCTACCATTCTTCTCGCTTCTTCACCAACAGCAAGAACCTTTCCAGTGTTTTTGTCTAGCGCAACAACTGACGGTTCATTTAAGACAATTCCTTTCCCTTTAACATGGATCAGCACATTCGCTGTCCCAAGGTCAATACCAATATCCCTTGCAAACATCTATCTATATCCTCCTTGAAATCTGTTTCACAGCAATGTCCATATTCTGCCCTGATTATATATTTTATCATAAATAATAGAAAAAAAAGCATTCTTATTAAAGTTCTTCATAAATTTTTGTGGCTTTTTATCGAAATAAAAATGGAGGATATTAAATTACAGTTTTCTTTTCTAAGGCAATATCCCTATTTCACCGGCTCTCTCTCAAGAATTTCCTCTTTCTTATATTTTAGTTTTGTTGCTTCCCCGCCTCGTAAATGTCTGATTGATTTATGATAATCAAGAATTTCTTTTACCTCATTAGCTAAATCAGGGTTAATCTCTGGCAGTCTTTCTGTCAAATCTTTGTGTACGGTACTTTTGGAAACACCAAACTCCTTCGCTATGACACGAACTGTTTTTTTTGTCTCCACGATGTACTTTCCTATCTTGATTGTTCGCTCTTTGATGTAATCGTGCACACCACTCGACCTCCCTAAAATGGATGTGAGAAGTGTGAAATGAGATCCGTATTTTGAAAGAATTCATTATGAATACAACTTTTTCGTTTTATGCTTTTCCAAGTAGAATTTTGAAATACTCCCACGATCCCTCACCTCAAACACTCTCTTTGTTAGGTTTGTATCAGTGTATTAGCATTTGATTGGGAATATGCTAAAAACTCAAGGAGGACAAGGGTTTCATCACAATTTTATTTCATGCTTCATGTCGTTTTCACTTTACAGGAGCGAGAACATCCATTACAATAAAAAATATTAATTACCTAGGTAAATATTTAAAGGAGCATTCATGGAAAATATTAATCGAATGATTATGCATCAACTGAATCAAAGCACACGGTTACTCTCGAAAAAGATGAATGAGCAACTTGAAGCCTATGAACTTTTCGGAGCGCAATGGTCCATTTTGTATACCCTTCATACCTTTGGTCCAATGACACAAAAAGACATTTGGACTTACCTGCACGTTGAAGCCCCGACCATCACAAGGACAATTCACCGGTTAGAAAAAAAAGGATGGGTACAAAGGATACAGGGAGAAGATAAACGCGAAAAAGTCGTGAAATTAACCGATGAAGCCATGATTAAATATAAAGAAATCCAACTAAAAATAAAACAGTTTGATGAGGAAATACTTTCCGTGTTTGATGACAATGATAAAGAAACATTTTATCATTTATTAACCCGTTTTCTTACCGAACACAGGAAGGAGAAATAACCTATGGAATCTGAATCGATTTGGACAAAAGACTTTATAATGGTTGTCCTCATGAATTTATTTACATTCATTTACTTTTATGCCTCTTTAACAATACTGCCTGTTTATACACTACAGGAACTCGGAGGCACTGAATCTGAAGCAGGGCTCTTGATTAGCGCATTTATGCTTTCCGCCATCTTAGCAAGACCTTTTTCTGGGGCACTGATCGACCGGTTTGGCAAAAAGCAAATGGCACTTATCAGTGTTATATTATTTGCATTATCATCTTTCCTTTATATTGTCATTCAAGACATTTATCCACTCATCGGAGTTCGTTTTTTTCAAGGCATTTGGTTTAGCATCATGACAACAGTGACAAGTGCGATTGCAGCCGATTTGGTTCCAGTCAAACGCCGGGGTGAAGGGCTGGGCTATTTCGCCATGTCAATGAATCTGGCTGTTGTGATCGGTCCATTTATTGCTCTCAGTCTGTTAAATGATATCGAGTTTCCTACAATGTTTGCTTTATTTTCGGGAATTGTAACGATTGGCATTCTCTGCACTATTTTCATTCGGGTTCCTCACAAAAATGAGCAAACTGCAGCCGTTGTCAAATTATCCTTTTCCAATATGTTTGAAAAAGGAGCAGTGCGAATTTCCGTTGTCGGGCTGTTTGTTGCCTTTTGTTATTCCAGCGTGATTTCGTTTATTTCGGTTTACGCTAAATCTCTCGGGCTCATCGAGACGAGCAGCTATTTCTTTCTCGTTTATGCGATGACGATGATTTTGACGCGTCCGTTTATTGGAAAACTGTTTGATAAAATCGGGCCTGGAATTGTCATTTATCCAGCGATCATCATTTTCAGTATTGGACTTTGTCTGTTAGCCATGACAAACAGCGGACCTATGCTGTTAATTTCAGGAGCGGTAATCGGAGCAGGTTATGGTTCAATCACACCTTGTTTACAAACGCTCGCCATTCAAGCTTCTCCAATCAATCGCAGCGGATATGCGACAGCTACTTATTTCGCTTTTATGGATACAGGAATTGCAGTCGGATCGTTTGTATTTGGGTTGATTGTTGGAGACATCGGTTTTGCCAATATTTATTTATTCACAGGAATGTTCGCTATCATCAATCTGTTCTTGTATACATGGAGCCGCAAGCCGATCAATCGTGAAAAATCAAACAGTGTATCAATCACTGAGTCATAACAATTTAAAAAGGAGCTGTCTAAAAAAAGTCCTTTTTCAACATAAATAAGGGGGAATTGCGAGACTCCTGCGGGAACAGCGAGCCAGGCGAGACCCAAGAGGAGCAAGGAACGCGCTCCGAGGAGGCTCGCGGATCGCCCGTGGAAAGCGAGCAAATTCCCCAATTTTTATTCATCCACACGACTTTCAGGATAGCCCCTTTTTTGATATTTCAATTATCCTTTTAATACTTCTGTTAATGGCGGGACAATTTGTTTTTTACGGGAGACAACACCTGTTAATGTTGCTGTACGATCTTTCAATGTCACAGCAAAGGCTTGTTCAACTGCAGCTGTTGCTTGACCTGAGACAATCACAACGGAATCGTTTGTTAAAATGTCAGTGATAACAAAGACAAATAAATCCAATTGTTTCTCAGCAACAATGTTTGCAAGTTCGCTTTCTACTTCCGCCTTGCGGGAAAGGACATCATTCGTATCAACTGTATTCACTTGAGCAATTTCCACTTTACTGCTTCCCATTGTAAATTCTTTCGCATCAAGAGAAAGTAACTGCGGAATTGTTTTTGCACTTAGATCAGCACCCGCTTTTAGCATAGCTAATCCATACGTTTCAGCGTCAACACCAGCAATTTCAGCTAGTTCTTTTGCTGCCTGAACATCTTCATCAGTACAAGTAGGTGATTTAAATAACAGGGAGTCTGAAATGATAGCAGACAACATGAGCCCTGCAATGTCTTGTTTGATTTCAACACCGTTTTCTTTATAAAGCTTGTTTAAAATTGTTGCCGTACACCCCACTGGTTCAGCCCGGTAGTATAAAGGATCACTCGTTTCAAAATTAGCGATCCGATGATGGTCAATGACTTCTAATACACGAACTTGGTCCAAATCATTGACACTTTGCTGCCTTTCATTGTGGTCAACTAAAATCACACTGTCTGTTTCATTTGCAACCGCTTCAACCAAACGAGGCGCATTCGCTTTAAACTTCTCAAGTGCATATTGGGTTTCTCCATTAATTTCTCCCAAACGAACAGGTTCTACATCCATACCTAACTGTTTTTTTAATTCAGCATAGGCGATCGCTGAACAAATCGTATCTGTATCCGGATTTTTGTGGCCAAAAATAAGTACTTTACTCATGTTCTAACTCCTTACCTTTTTTATAGTAAGCTTACCTGACAATAAAAAAATCTGCAAACCTGACACTTCAAAAAAAGCTAACAAAAAACCATGTAAGAAGATCTGACATAGTTATCATGATCTTATTGTATAACCACTATAATGAGAGAATAATACTTTTATACTACGGAGGAATGATATATGCAGATGGGGGATACAGTATTTATGTTCTTTTGCGCTCTACTCGTTTGGCTAATGACACCGGGTATCGCTTTGTTTTACGGAGGACTGGTCAGAAGCAAAAATGTATTGAGCACAATCATGCACAGTTTATCAGCGATTGCCATCGTATCGATTATATGGATCCTATTCGGTTATTCTTTTGCTTTTGCTCCCGGAAATGCTCTGATCGGAGGACTCGATTTTGTCGGTTTAAAAGGTGTCGGTTTCACCCCTAATCCCGACTATTCCGAGACAATTCCACATACATTGTATATGATGTTTCAGTTGACATTTGCTGTTTTAACAACAGCCATTATATCCGGCAGTTTTGCTGAACGTTTGCGGTTTCCGGCATTTCTTATGTTTTCGGTCTTATGGGGAGTGCTTGTCTACTCACCTGTTGCCCACTGGGTATGGGGAGGCGGTTGGCTAGCTCAATTAGGAGCCCTTGACTTCGCGGGCGGAAATGTTGTGCATATTTCATCAGGTGTAGCAGGACTAGTGATCGCAATTGTGATCGGCAAACGGAAAGATATGAGCCATACAGCTCCACACAACTTACTGATGACATTACTCGGAGGCGCACTGATCTGGTTTGGCTGGTTCGGATTTAATGTCGGAAGTGCACTGACCATTGATGAAATCGCGATGACAGCGCTTATCAACACCAACACTGCTGCGGCAACCGGGCTGATGGGCTGGCTTTTGGTGGAATGGCTTGTTCACAAAAAACCGACAATGTTAGGCGCTGTATCAGGTGCGATTGCCGGACTTGTCGCCATTACGCCTGGAGCTGGTTTCGTTACTCCATTTTCATCGGTCTTGATTGGATTTATCGGTGGTGCTGTCTGTTTTTGGGGCGTGTTTTTTCTCAAGAAAAAGTTCGGCTATGATGATGCGCTTGATGCCTTTGGTCTTCATGGGATCGGCGGAATTTGGGGCGGAATTGCAACTGGCATATTTGC
Organism: Bacillus sp. WMMC1349; assembly: GCF_013155385.1. Lineage (GTDB taxonomy): Bacteria > Bacillota > Bacilli > Bacillales > Bacillaceae > Bacillus. The sequence continues at coordinate 3,411,026 of NZ_JABJUQ010000007.1, forward strand.
AACAACTTCAGTCAATTCAGGTGGAGCAAATGGTCTTTTCTACGGAGACATCAGTTTACTCTGGAAGCAGCTAATTGCGATTGGGGCAACTTGTTTATTTGTTGGGGTTGCCACTTACGTTATTATAAAGGTAGTCAGCTTTATGTTTAAGCTTCGTGCATCAGAAGATGAAGAATCTTTAGGTCTTGATTTAACGATGCACGGTGAAAAAGCGTACCAAGACTAACTTAGAGGAGTGAAGGTATGAGCGGTCAAATGTATAAGGTGGAAATTGTCACTCGCCCGACGAATTTTGAAAAGCTGAAAACAGAGCTAGGCAATATCGGTGTCACATCGATTACATTTTACAATGTACACGGATGCGGCCTCCAAAAAGGACACACAGAACTTTACCGTGGAGTGAAACGAGAAAGCAATGTATACGAACGACTAAAAGTTGAAATTGTCGTCAGTAAAGTCCCAGTGGAAAAAGTCACGGAAATCGCCCAACATGTGCTCAAAACCGGGGAACCAGGCGATGGAAAAATCTTTATTTATGAAATCCAAAACACGATTAATATTCGGACAGGTGAAGAAGGACCTGAGGCTTTATAAATGCAGCTCCCGGCACGTTTATGCCGGGAGCTGTTTTTGGGTTAGAACAAAAATAAAAGAGGTCATTTGATTTTTTTAAAAGATACGCAAATTGATGTACACTACGAATGCGGTTGAAAGTATACACGCTAGCTTTAGAAAAGTGACTAAAAAAGGAGCATTCCCCCTTGAGAATGCCCTCCTAAAAATCTTGTTTTTACGGACAAAAGAACTTGAAAACAAATGGATAGGTGGCCATGTTCAACGATGGGCTATGGTGATGAATCAACTTTTAATTCATGACCACATAAAGCAGCGTGTGTTGAAATATTTAGAATAACTTACACACTTTTCTTGACAAATCCTATATCCCTACATTCGACTGGTAGACGAAAAAAACACCTATCATCTTGATAGGCGTTTCAATCACATGTCTTATGGCTGTTTTGAATCTTCTGTTTGGCTTCCGTCTTCAGTTTGGGAACCTTCAGAAGAATCTTCTCTTTCTGTTTTTCCTTCCATATCACTTTTCTGTTCTTCCGTTTTTTCTTCTGTTTTTGATTTTTCATCAACAGATGGATGTGCAGGCTCTTTTACTTTTTCACTCGCCTGTTCTTCTACCGCTTTCTCAATGCTTGATACAGGTTTGTCCATGAAGTTTAGCGGATTGACAGCAACTCCGTCTTTACGGATTTCAAAGTGTACATGGTTTCCGCTTTCTTCATTGTAAAGGTTTTTACCTGCTTTACCGATGACTTGATTTTGTTCAATTTGATCACCTTGTTTGATACTCACTTCAGATAGAGATTGATACACTGTTGATAAACCATTTTCATGCTCAATTTCAACGACATAGCCTAGCACAGGGTCTTTCGCAGCTTTGACAACTGATCCGCTTAAAGATGCTGAAACATCGAAAGTTTTACCATCTTTCTTAGCCAAGTCAATACCTTTGTTCATGCTGTACGTGTTATCATAGTTTACAAGTGCTGCTTCTTTCTCTTCTCTCGTTGCATCAGTTTCAAAGAATTTTTTGACTACAGCTACATTTGCTGAATCAACAACTGGCATAGCTACATTTTCAACCGGCTTTCCTACTTCGACCGCGTCATCACGGTTATCATAGGCTGAATTCTTACCATCATCTGCAAGCTTATCTTTAGCATCTTGATTTGTTGCTGATTGATACCAAAGAACAGCTGTTAATACAACGACTGCACTCATTAAATAAATAGCTGGAAATACCCAACGTTTACGGAAAAACTTTTGTAGCTTTGTGATTTTGGAAGTACGATTCTTTTCTTCCTCTTTCATGACTCATCACCTCAGCAACATTCTGAACACTTTTCAGAAAATATATACATTTACAAAAAAAATTTTTTCTGCTGAAAGTCTGCTTGAACATAAATTCATCTGAACGGGAGAATATTAGACATACTCAAACGGCACTAGTGCGAGGTGTACAAGTCGACTGATAACCAAAAATAGAAAGGATAGAAAAAGACCATGAAATTGCGCATCGCCACTCAAGAAGATCTTCCAATCATCGTCGAGATATATAATTCAACGATCCCTTCGCGTATGGTCACTGCCGATATTGAACCAGTGACAGTTGAAGATAAAATCAATTGGTTTTTGAGCCATAGTGAAACAAGACCGCTTTATATCATTGAAAATGAAGCCAATGAAGCCATCGGCTGGATCAGCTTTGAGTCTTTTTATGGTAGACCGGCATATGCCAAAACGGCAGAAGTCAGCATCTATCTCCATGAAAAATATCGCGGCAAAGGAATGGGGTCAGCCGTTTTAAACATGGCTTTAGAAAGAGCGCCTATGCTCAGGATCCGTTCCTTATTGGCTTTCATTTTTGCACATAACGAACCTAGTATAAAGCTTTTTCAAAAGTATGGATTTACTGCATGGGGACACTTTCCAAACGTTGCGGAGATGGATGGTCAGCTTTACGATTTAAAGATTATGGGGAGGGAAATACCAGAAGGTCGTTAGAAGAAAAGAGCTCGTAGCTAGCTCTTTCCCATCTTATTCTTCAGACAATCGTCGTCTTCTGTTTTCTTCTTCATTTAAAAACTCAATAAAACTGCTCATCACACTAAACGGTTGTTCTTTAATCGTTCTAACATATTGGTTTTTGCGTTCAGCGGAAAGCACTTCACTTTTCTGCATCCGCTCTAAAATATACTGAACGACTGTTTCTCGAATATATCTTTTTTGATAGGAGGACTCTCTGAACAAGGCCATACCAAAAGCCGCTCCTAATGTAGCAATCCCAATTTTAATGGTCATGTCCATTCCATTGAACGTCTGCCCCCAGAAAGTTGAAAGATAAACGATTGAAACAATGACTAACGGTATCGCCGTCAACAGAAAAATCATTCTTTTCTTTAAAATTGGGGCAGCTGCCAGTTTCAAGTTTTCCATTTCTTCTTTCATAAATGCGGGCATTTGATAAACTGATTTATTTTCCATTAACATTTCTCCTCCTGAAAAAGAGACCTTGCTTTTAAAAATGTTCTTTTTGTATTTATATCGTAACTTACTTATAAAATGTTTGACAGTTTTTTGCTTGTAACCAAACAATATTTAGAAACCTTCTGAACTTATTTACGTATTACTTGACATAGTTGCTTGAAAGTTCAGTAACTGATATAAATGGAAAGTGTAAAAACAAATCGGCTTGTGAGGTTTATCATGGATATTATTCAAAATCTTAGTATAACGTCAATTTTTCTTGGTTTTATATTAGTTTTAAATATTTTGTTAGCGACTGTTGTTATTTTTAGAGAACGCCGTGATGCAAGTGCCTCATGGGCTTGGCTTCTCGTGATGTTCTTTATTCCGGTGTTTGGCTTTCTTCTCTATTTGCTTTTTGGAACTAAATTAAGGGGCACTCGTCTTTTTCAATGGGAAGACCGTAAAAGGATTGGAATTGAAAAGATTCTAGAACAGCAGCTTAAAAAACTGAAAAGCAGTGAATTCCAGTTTCGTAACAAGGCAACAGCAGACAGCAAAGATTTAATTTATATGCAAATCATTAATAATCATGCTGTCTTTACAGAAGACAATGATGTTGAATTATTAACAGATGGACGGCAAAAATTTGATCGACTTCTTCATGACATTGAAAATGCAAAAGATCATATCCATCTGCAATATTATATTTATAAAGGGGATGATATTGGAAAAAAAGTACGGGACGCACTCATCAAAAAAGCTGAAGAAGGTGTGGAAGTACGCGTTCTTTACGATGACTTAGGTTCAAGAAGCTTGAGAAAAAGCTTTTTTAAAAAGCTGGTCAAAGCCGGTGGATATGTTGAAGTCTTTTTTCCATCACGATTTAAATTTATTAATTTAAGAATGAACTTTCGCAATCACCGCAAGCTCGTCATCATCGATGGAATGATCGGTTATGTTGGAGGATTTAATATCGGAGATGAATATTTAGGGCTCAACCCTGATTTTGGTTATTGGCGAGATACACACCTTAGAATTAAAGGAACAGCCGTCCATTCTATTCAAACGCGATTTATCCTTGACTGGAATCAGGCAACAGATACTCATAGCATTACATATCAAGCCAATCACTTTCCCGAGACCAGTCCCCAAGGGCACATTGGTATGCAAATTGTCACTAGCGGCCCAGATTCGGAATGGGAACAGATTAAAAACGGCTACATCAAAATGATTTCTACAGCCAAGCAATCGATTTTGATTCAAACACCATATTTTATCCCTGATGCCAGCCTCCTTGACGCGCTGAGAATCGCCTGCCTTTCAGGTGTAGACGTCAGAATTATGATTCCCAACAAACCAGACCATCCTTTCGTATACTGGGCGACACTTTCATATATCGGGGACCTGCTCAAAGCAGGAGCTTCTGTTTTTATTTATGATAATGGCTTTATTCATGCGAAAACCATTATTGTCGATGAAGAAATTGCATCGGTCGGTACAGCAAATATTGATATGCGCAGTTTCAAGCTTAATTTTGAGGTGAATGCTTTTTTATATGATGAGAACATTTCAAAAAAACTCGTTTTATCATTCGAAAAAGATCTAGAAGTATCAAGAGAACTGACTTATGAAGAATATCAGAATCGAAAACGAAGAATCCGCTTTAAAGAAGCCATTTCAATCCTTCTGTCACCCATTTTATAGAAAAAAAAAACGAAGCGAGTGGAGAAACATGTGTCGTGTTTTTCCACTCGCATTTTGATTATGTTTATTTTCAAGAAACATGTTGCATGATGTATTTTCATTCTACCATTTGTTAAACGTGAAAAGGGCGCCAATAGTCAAAGATCGACTTACAGATTATTCAAGAGCAGAAAACCGCAAAGCAAAATATGTCAACCCTTGCCGATTCTGATATCATGAACGGCTGGCCGCCTCATGAATTTTTATGAACAACAGCCTTCAAGCTGTTCGGCTGAAGATCAGTCCAATGTGAACGGATATAGTCTAGACAAGCACTGCGGCTCATTTCATCGCAAACTGCGATCCAGCCGGATGGTGCATCAATAAAGGCTGGCCAGAGCGAGTACTGGCCTTCTTGATTCTTCAGCACGACAAATGTTCCGTCTTGGGTTTCAAAAGGATTTGTCATCTTTGATTTCTCCTTTCATTTAGAACAGTCAATTTTTTCGCTAGCTCACGTCCAATGATGGCAAGCGGTCCCGGCTGGCACAAGTCTTTATGCCGGCAATCGATGGGATACTCCTCGATCTTCCCATTCAGATAAGGAAGCCATGCTTCGGACTCAATCGGATCAAACCATTCTGGTATAATAGTTGACCGGAAGAAAAGAAGATCCCCAGTAAATGATTGAGGCTTATAAGTACTCAAAATACGGACCGAGTTCACATATGTTTCTTTCAGATTCAAAATGGTCGATTCATTAAGACTAGCAAGTGCGCTGCCATCACGGCGCAATATCTCAATTGCGCTGGACAGTTCGAGCGGCGCTCCATCGAGACTATCAGGGTCATATCCTCCCAATGCTAAAAGAGCAATAAGAGCTTCCTGCTCATCAGGAGCAGCTTTGATCGGAAGAAAATGATTCGGATAAGCATCCAGCATGACGAGAAGCGAAACTTCTTCACCTTGATTTTGTAACTGAGTTGCCATTGCATGAACCACATTCCCTCCGAGAGACCACCCTAGCAGGTGATAAGGCCCTGTTGGCTGAACCTGACGAATATGATTGATATAATCCTCAGCCATCTCATCTAGTGTTTTCGGTAGTTTTTCCTGTTTTCCGATTCCGCGGGCTTGCAAACCATAAAGAGGATATTCTGTTCCGAGAGATGTCATCAATCCCGCATAACACCAACTTAATCCTCCCGCAGGATGAACACAAAACAATGGCAATTGATCACCACTTGTTCGAAGAGGGAGCAAAACATCCAGTGCACTATGACTGCTTCCCGCTTCAAGTCGTTCGGTAAGACCGCTGACTGTTGGTGCTTCTAACAAATCACCAATCCCTAGCTCAACCCCGAGTGATTCACGAATCCGGCTCATCAGTTGAACAGCGAGTAGAGAATGTCCGCCAAGCTCGAAGAATCCGTCATCAATCCCAACTTTAGGCAAATTCAAAACAGCTGAAAACAGTTCACATAACATTTCTTCTTGCGGTGTTCTAGGACCGCGTCCTTTTAAAGTCACAGTCAAGTCCGGTGCAGGCAACGCTTGTTTGTCAAGCTTTCCATTTGGGGTGAGCGGCAGTTTGTCAATCGTCACAAAAGCTGATGGCACCATGTATTCAGGTAAAGTTCGGGCCGCATCATGACGCAATTCAGCGAAATCAAGTTCTGTTGTTTTTGAGACAGGAACGATATAAGCCACAAGGCGTTGATCTCCTGGTTGATCTTCACGAACAACAACAGCCGTCTGAGCAATTTGATGATGATGGACAAGAACTGCTTCAATTTCGCCTAATTCAATTCGGAATCCACGGATTTTAATTTGTTGATCAGCTCGTCCCATATAGTCAAGAGAACCATCTGAACGCCAACGGGCCAAATCCCCAGTACGATACATCCTCGTACCGGACGGTCCGAATGGATCAGCGACAAACCGCTCAGCTGTCAAATCAGGTTTCCCTAGATAACCGCGGGCAAGACCGTCTCCTGATACATATAATTCACCAGTGACTCCAGGCGGTACCGGTTTAAGATAACGATCTAGCACATAGATGCAAAGATCTGGGATTCCGTAACCAATCAGACTGTTCGCTTGCAAAGATGTTTTCTTCTGATCGAGACCAACGTAAGTGACATGCACCGTCGTCTCTGTAATTCCGTACATATTAATTAACAGCGGATAGTTTTCAGGATGACGCTGATACCAATCATCCAACCGGCTTAACTCAAGCGCTTCTCCTCCAAAAATCACAAACCGCAGTGAAAGCTTTTGGCCAAGCTCTGGATTGTCACGATCAGCTTGCATCAACTGATAAAAAGCTGATGGTGTTTGATTCAAAACTGTGACACCTTCGCGAATAACCAATCTTAAAAATTCAACAGGAGAGCGGCTGATCTCATGTGGAACGATAACAAGCCGGCCGCCGTGAAGCAGCGGTCCCCAAATTTCCCAAACTGAAAAATCAAATGCATAAGAATGAAACAGTGTCCAAACATCTTCCGAACTGAAGTGGAACCAGTCATTTGTCGCTTTAAACAGTCGAACAACATTATGATGCGGAATGATGACTCCTTTCGGTTGCCCCGTTGATCCCGAAGTATAAATCACATATGCGGGATGCAGCGGTAACAAAGGTGCAATACGGTCACTATGACTCGGATTATCGCTAGAATACTTTTTCAGTTCTTTTTTAATCTCTGAATCATCAAGTATCATCTTTTCAACAGCACCTGCATCTAGAAGGCTTGAAACCTCAGAGTTTGTCATGATGCAGACCGGCTCCGCATCTTTCAGCATATATGCTATCCGCTCAGCCGGATAATTCGGATCAAGCGGTACATATGCTGCACCTGTTTTAAGTACAGCCAACAAACAGACAACCATATCCAATGATCTTGGCATAGCCAAAGCCACGAATTGTTCGGGACCAATTCCTTTATGAATTAGCCAATGGGCAAGACGATTTGCCCGCTTATTCAGTTCATCATAGCTAAGAGATGTATCCTCAAATATAACAGCTGTTGCTTCAGGATACTTCTCAACCTGCTCTTCAAATAATACTGGCAAACAAGTTTCAGGTGCTTTTTGAAGCGTGTTGTTTCCCTGATGAAGCAGCATTTGTCTTTCCTCTTGCATAAGAATATCGAGATGCTCAATTGGCTGATCAGGATTAGTTGCAGCCGATTTCAGCAGTTTCAAAAATCGCTCGACAAGTGCCATAGCAGTCTGACGTTTAAATAGGTCTGTACTATATTCCAAGAAACCAGTAATACCGGAACCTGTTCCATTTGCAAGACGATGTTCACGAAGTTCGAATGTTAAATCAAACTTTGCCGTCCCAACACTTTTCATCTCGAGATCTGCTTGAAGACCAGGTAGATTTAACGCTGGCTCGGGTGTATTTTGAAATGCTAACATGATTTGAAATAGCGGGTGTCTAGCTCTTGATCGAGTAGGATTAAGAACTTCAACAAGCCGCTCAAAAGGAAGATCTTGATGTTCATATGCAGCAAGATTCACCTGTCTAACCCGACTGAGAAGCTCACGAAAACTCGGATTACCAGACGTGTCCGTTCGGAGCACTAACGTATTGACAAACAAGCCAATCAGATCACCGAGCGAATCATGGCTTCTCCCTGCAATTGGGCTACCAATCGGAATATCACAACCCGCTCCGAGCCGAGTAAGCAGTGTTACTAAACCTGATTGCAATACCATAAATAAACTCACTCCATGATCACGGGCCAAGTCTAGCAATTGGTTGTGTAACTGTAAATCTATGTTAATCTGAATTGTATCACCACAATAACTTGATTCTGCAGGTCGCGGGTAATCGGTCGGCAATTCAAGCTGATCAGGCAGATCAGCAAGTGTTTTCGTCCAGTAGTCCATCTGTCTTTCAAGATAACTCTCATGATGAAGCAAGTCTTCCTGCCAAAACGCATAATCGGCATACTGGACAGGAAGCGGCTGCCAATCTGGTTCCTTGCCATGACAGCGGGCTTCATATGCAGTTTGCAAATCACGAGTCAACGGTGTCAAAGACCAGCCATCACTGATCATATGGTGCAAAAGTAGTAATAAAACATATTGATTGCCTTCAAGCTGAAACAGTTGAACACAAAATGGCGTTTCTTCTGCAAGGTTAAAGCTGTATCTGGCAGCTTCATCAAGTATTTCAGGCAGATCAGTCTTGTTCACTTGGGAAACGATCAGTTTTGGACGTGCACTGGCAATGTTCAATATATGTTGGTATGATCTCCCTTGTGTCTCGGGAAAGATCGTTCTAAGTGATTCATGCCGTACCGCTAAATCATAAAGTGCAGCTTCAAGTGCTTCATGATTCAGTTGACCAGACAAATGAATAACAACTGGAATATTGTACGTCGGACTAGGACCTTCCAAACAATGCAAAAACCAGAGACGGCGCTGAGCAAAAGACAGCGGAATCTTTTGTTGACGCTCGATTTTTTGTAAAGCCGGTCTAGTGTCTCCTCCATGATCAAGCTGTTTAGCTAGTTTTTCCGGTGTTGGTTGATCAAATAATCGACCGATCCCTAGTTCGGTTCCTAATACTTCACGAATTCTGCTGACGAGTCGACCGGCAAGCAAAGAGTGTCCGCCAAGCTCAAAAAAGTTATCATCAATGCTGACATGAGAAACTCCAAGAATATCAGCAAACAAACCGCATAAAATGTCCTCTTGAGGTGTTCGCGGCTCTCGGCCACCTGTTCGTCCGGAAAACTCCGGTTCTGGAAGAGCTTGACGGTCAAGCTTTCCATTTGGAGTTAGCGGAAACTCAGAAAGAATGACAACTGCTGATGGTACCATATAATCAGGCAAGGTTTTCTGCGCATAACTGCGTAGTTCAGTCGAGTCAATTGTCTCTCCCGAAATAGGAACGACATATGCCACCAAACGCCGATCACCTGGTTGATCTTCACGGACTAAGACAGCCGCTTGTTTGATGTCAGTATGTTTGGCAAGGACTGCCTCAATTTCTCCAATTTCAATGCGAAAACCCCGTATTTTAATTTGATGGTCTGTACGGCTGATATAGTTCAGTGAACCATCAGATCGCCATTTGACAAGGTCACCGGTTCGATACATACGAGACCCTGGCGGACCGAATGGATTGGCGATAAAACGTTCAGCAGTCAGCTCTGGTCGCCCTAAATAACCGTGTGCTACCCCGGCTCCCGCTATATAGAGCTCTCCGATCGTTCCCGGTGGTACAGGCTGTAGGCAAGCATCTAGAACATATACTTGTGTGTTCCAAAGCGGCTGGCCAATTGAGGGAGATTCTACCTCGGTATTTTCCAGAGCAGCTGCTGTTGACCAAATTGTTGTTTCCGTTGGACCATAGAGATTAGTCATCTGACAGCCCAGGTTTTGTAATTTGAATACAAGTTCTCGAGGAAGCGCCTCACCACCGACAAGCACCTTTAACCCTCGAAGCTGTTCAGGTTCGGTTGACACTAGTGACTGCCATAGTGTCGGTGTTGCCTGCATCATTGTGATCTCATGCTCTGTTATCATGTTTGCCAAAGCTGATGGATCTTGAATTGTTTCTTTCTTGGCAATGACAACATGCGCTCCGCTAATCAGCGGTAGAAAAATTTCTAAGGCTGAGATATCAAAAGCGACTGTAGTAACCGCCAATAACCTATCATGATGATGCAAAGGAAACCGTTTCTTCATCGATAACAAAAAATTCTTTAAGCTTTCAAATGATATGACAACACCTTTAGGTCTACCAGTCGAACCAGAAGTGTAGATCATATATGCCGGATGAAATGATGTGACCGGCTCTTTCCAATCTTTTTCGGTTAAATCTCCAGAGGAATACAGCCCAAGCTCTTTCATGACATCTTCTTTATCTATGACAATGACGTTCAGATTTTGAGAAAATGGCACTTCTCTTGTTTTACTTGTCATGACGAACAAAGGTTGCGCATCATGAAGCATATAATCAATTCGCTCACTCGGATAATCCGGGTCTATTGGTAAATAGGCTGCTCCTGATTTAAGAACAGCAAGCATCGAAATGACCATCTCTTGTGAACGGGGCAGGACTAAAGCTACGAACTTTCCGGGACCTGCTCCTTTGGCAAGCAGCAAGCGAGCCAGTTGGTTTGCTTGCTCGTTCAGTTTGGAATAAGTAAGAACATCGTTTTCAAATACGACAGCTGCAGCATCAGGAGTTTGTGCTGCCTGATCTTGAAACACTGTAGGTAAACTGACTGTGGGTAAAGGGTGATGCGTCTGATTCCACTCAACTAGAACTTGCCGTCGTTCCTCAGGAAGCAACATTTCAATTTTGCCAATGGGTAATTCGGAAATTGTTTTTAAAATACGATGGAAACGGTGCAAATGTTTCTCAAGGTCTTGTTCACTGTATACATCAGGGTTTGCATCAAGATTTATTGTGAAAGAGCTCCCCCCCGGTTTTCCATAAATATTCATTGATAGATCATCTACAGGACCTGCCGCTAGATTGTGGACTTTCCCAATATGACCGGCAAAGTTTAAGCTGTGATCAAACGGCATAATATTAATTTGGGGACCAAACAGCCTGTGATTTTCACCAATCAATTTGAGATCTCGCCGCAGCTCCTCATGTCGATAATGTTGGTGACGCCGCATTTGAAGAATTTCTCGTGAGACCTGGTGAACAAGTTGATGAATCTCCATCTCAGAGGTAACTGCTAAACGAAGCGGCAGGACATTCATCACCATTCCAGGAACATTCAGTGAAGCAGATCCTAAACGGCACATCATCGGTAATCCAAGTACTACATCACGCGCACCCGTTAGACGATGAACATACACCGCAGCAGTAGCAATCACAAGCTCATGCCAACCAGCACCGAGCTTAGCCGCCAAAGACATAAGGTGTTCTGTGCTGTTCAAGGACAAAGACTGACGAATAAAGCGGTTAGACGTTCTTGATGCCCTGTCAGCAAGGCTGACCACTTCCGGTTGATCCCGAAAGCGGTCAAGCCAAAATTGGCGATCTTGCTTATATTGATTTGAGTCTCGATAAGCGGTATCTACCTCAAGAATCGAGTCAAGTGAGCCAAATGTACCCTCTTCGACAGGAAGTTGATGAACCAAAGCTGTATAAACTTTTGACAATTGCTCAGCGATAAGTGTAAAACTAAAGCCATCAGTTGCAATATGATGAATTCGCTGGTACCACAAATAAACATCAGGAGCCACTTTAAACAAGGCTTCAGTAAAGAGCGGACCTTGTGTTAAATCAATCGGTGTTGCTAAATCGGACTTCATCCATGCTTCAGCTGCCTTCTGCGGCTCAAGTTCTGAGCTAACATCTATCACATGGAGCGGAAAATCTTTAGATAAATCGATCACCTGCCAGGGACCATCTCCATCTTCGCCAAAACGCGCATGCAAACTGTCAGCTTCGGCAATGACATGACGCAGTGCTGTCTCAAAAAGCTGCGGGTCGATAGAGCCATGGATTTCGACATATTCACCAGTATTATAAATCGGATTTTCAGGATCAAGCTGTTGAGCAAACCAAATACCAGCCTGTGCTCCAGTCAATCGTTTACCGTTATTTGGACATTTCGTCATGACCATGACCTCCCTTACTGATAATCTGTGTTGGGTAAAGGCATTGTTGGAACAGCTGACAACAGTCTCCACCAATTGTCAATTGTCGGCTCCTGGGCAAGCTCGACAAACGTTACTTCAGCTCCAGCATGACGCCAGCGTTCAATCAAACTCATCATTCTAACTGAATCAAGCCCTCGATCAATTAAGTTTTCGTTATCACTAATGTTTGCAGGTGATTCAAGAAGTAGATTAGCAATTTGTTCGCGAATCGTTTGTTTTGTGAGCACTTGCGTCTGATGAGTTGCTTGTCCATTGCTTAATTCTTCGAGCAGATTTGCGGTAGTGATCGTGAAAGCACATCGTTCAGCAGCATAGTGAATAGCCGTTTTATGATATGAGGCTGAGAAATCTGCCATCGCATCTGCTACGAAAAATGTCTCTATATCCTGCATAAATGCATCACATGCTGTCAATAAACAGCCGATATGTGCGTAAACACCTGTGACGATCAGTTGGTCACGCCCGTGTGTTTGCAGGACATCTAAGAGGCTCGTTTTTTTAAAAGCATTATATCTCCACTTTGTCAGAACAATGTCATGTTCATTTGGTTTAAGTTCTTCAACAATCTTTTGCTGATTAGGGTCTGTCCCAATTCCCTCTCCCCAAAAATCTTGCAGAAGTCCTCGTTCTTCAGGGGTCTGCCCGCCGGGCTGGGCAGTATAAATGACGGGTATACCAAGTTCTCTGCATTGATCCTTTAACTGTGTGATATTTGCAAGTAGTTCTTTTACTGGTGAATCGTCTAATCTGTAAGCGCTGAGAAAGTATTGCTGCATATCATGAATAAGAAGTGCGGTACGCTTTGGATGCGGTGTCCATGAAACCTTATTTTTCGGTAAATCTGAGGCTTTTGGCATTTGGTAAGGTGTGATGGCAGGAATGGCCATCAAATCACATCCTTTCGTTCTGTTTTCATTACATTTTTATTTTCTGAGCCGTTTTCAACTTTTCAGCAATGACTTTTCGCAATGCTTTTTTGCTCACTTTCCCCACACCTGTCTGTGGAAATGAATCGATCAATTCAACGCGGTCAGGGATTTTGTAAGCCGCAAGCCCTCTCTCCCTTAAAAACGCTTTAATCTCCATCGTGGTCAGTGTCTTGTCACACGGGATAATGTATGCACATGACCTTTCTCCAAGAAATTCGTCTGGCATAGAAACGACTGCAGCATCATGGACTGCGGGATGAGCAAGCAGATGATTTTCTACTTCTTCTGCAGCTACCTTTTCCCCGCCTCTGTTAATTTGATCTTTAGCGCGACCTTCGACAATCACATGACCTGATGGAGTCACCCTGACCAAATCGCCGGTTCGGTAAAACCCATCTTTGGTAAAAGCTTTTGCATTATGCTCCTCAGCTTTATAATAACCGCGAATTGTATAAGGACCGCGAGTCAACAGTTCACCGGTTTGCCCTGGTTCCACTTCACATCCGTTTTCATCAACGACTCTAATTTCATCAAAGGGTGACATTGGTCTTCCTTGTGTATGGATGATGATTTCTTCTGAGTCATCAAGCCTCGTATAGTTGACCAATCCTTCTGCCATACCATATACCTGCTGTAATGTGCAGCCTAACACTGGTTTGACACGTCTAGCAGCTTCAGCACTGAATTTCGCCCCACCAACCTGAAGTACTTCAAGGCTTGAAAGATCATCGCGACGTGCTTGTGCAGCATCAAGCCAAATTAAAGCAAGGGGTGGCACAAGAGCTGTGATCGTCACCTGCTCCTTCGCTATGAGAGAAAAAGTCTCATCAGGACTTCCACCCTGAGCTAGAACGACTCTACCACCTGCATACAAAGTGCCAAGTACACCAGGTGAACTCAGTGGATAGTTATGGGCAATCGGTAATGCGGCAAGATATACACTATCTTGATCAAGCTGACAAATTTCCGCACTGATTCGCAAACTATAGATATAATCATCATGAGTTCTTGGGATCAGCTTGGAGAGCCCAGTGCTTCCGCCTGATAATTGAAGAAAAGCAACATCAGCAGGACTCACATCGGGATAGCTAACAGGATCGTCATACAAGCTAGTAAGCGGTTGAAATTCTTCTGGATCACCTGCGACAATCACATGCCGTAATGCAGGCGATTTCTGACAAATACCCCTTGCCAGATGACGGTAATCAAATCCTGCATATTGATCTGGAATGATGTAAGCAACCGCTTCGGTAAACTCACAAAAATAACTGATTTCATTTTGTCGGTGTGATGGTAGAGCAAATACCGGAAGAGCACCAATTCGAAACAAAGCGAAACACACTTCGAAAAACTCAGGAATGTTCGGTAGCTGTACAACAACTCGGTCTGCTTTTTTAATTCCTAGCTTTAATAAGCCTGCCGCAAGAAGATCAGCTTTCATATCTAACTCCTTGTAGCTCATCTGCGTTTCTCCGCATGTCATTGCAATTTGACTGCCATATTGCTGAGCCCGTTCTCTGAGCATGCCACCAAATGTCTCACCACGCCAACACTCCATCTTCCGATACTTCTCAGCAAACTCTTTCGGCCATGTCGGACATTTCGTCAGCATCTTTTCATCTCCTTTTCACCTTGACTTTAATCATTCTCTTCAAGACCCATCGCGAGAAGCATCGTCCGAAATTTGGCTGATGTCTCAGCAAGTTCCTCTTCAGGACTTGATCCGGCAACAATACCTGCTCCTGCAAACAGACGGAGAGAGCGTTCTTCAGCCTCAGCACAGCGCAATGTCACAATCCATTCTCCATCCCCTTTGGCATCGCACCATCCAACGATTCCTGTGTAAAAACCGCGATCAAACGGTTCAATTTTCTCAATAGCCGTTTTTGCTAGATCTGTCGGTGTGCCACAAACAGCTGGGGTTGGATGCAACGCTAAAGCTAATTCAAGCGAAGATATAGATGGATCGATCAGCTCCCCAGTCACCTCTGTAGAAAGGTGCCACATCGTCTCAGTATTAATCAACGAAGGGGTCGACGGTACCTCCAACGTTTTGCAAAAAGGTTTGAGCGAAGCAGATACTGCCTCAACAACAACTGCATGTTCATGAAGATCTTTTTCTGAAGACAGCAATTCCTCTGCACGCCGCCTATCTTCAGTCATATCATGACTTCGGGGTCTTGATCCTGCCAAAGGGTTCGCTAAAACTTTAATTCCTGACCTTGAAACCAACAGCTCAGGGCTAGCGCCTATTAAGGTTCGTCTCTTTGTTGTCCGTGAAATCCGTTCAGACACATCTACCGCAAAGGTATATCCGCTTGGATTATGCTGTGCGAGTTTGTACAACAATGGACCAATATCGACTTTTTCTGATGAGTCCAACTGTAATGACCTTGACAGCACGATCTTGCTTAATTCACCGGTGCCTATCCTGGCCAAGCCTTGTTCAACACAGCGCATATATTCCTCAGGTTCAGGAACAGGAGCAACTCCCCAGACCATCGAGCTGTCCATTTCCTCCCCTTTCTGATCAGCCTGTAGCGGATCTGTCTGCCACACCTCTGTTGGTACTGTCAGTTTGATCGATCTTGACCCATCAAAAGGTACTGCACCGACAAGAATAGGATGTTGGAGTCCCGACTGCTCTGCATCTTTAAGGATTGACGCAGCACGTTGCGGCAAATTGGATGTGTTCGGTTCAGAAATGGCTGCAAATGTACCTTTCGTAAGAATTGTCCGTTTTGGCGAAGATAAGAAAAATGAAGCATCAGCCTGATATTCACGAAGAAGTTGTAGTGCCGTCACTTCTGTAACAATGTGATGATCCATGATGAAACCCTCCTTAAAATGAATTAAATTCCTAAAGTAGCTCCTCCATCAACACGCAAATCATGCATTGTAATATGGCTTGCCTGGTCTGACAGCAAAAATATAACAGCGTTCGCGATATCTTCAGGAACTGCTATTTTCCTGAGTGGAATTCCAGTCTTATATGTTTCAAGGGATCCAGTGATCACAGTTTCAGCCCCATCATGATTAGCGAAAAGCGAGCTTAACATAGGGGTATCCGTTGAACCTGGTGACACGATATTACAACGAATATTGTACTCGGCAAGCTCAAGTCCAAGACATTTCGTAAACATCAATGCCGCTGCCTTTGAAGCGGCATATGCAGCCATATGCATTCGCGGGACCGCCGCCGCATTCGAACCAACTGTCACAATTGATCCAGACCTGCGGGACATCATATAGGCAGAAACAGAGCGTGACACATAAAAAACTCCAGAAGTATTTACACTAAATGTTTGCTCCCAATCTTCATCACGAAAAGATGTTATCAATCCTGTTCGAAGCACACCGGCGACATTCACCAACATCTCTATCGGACCGATTTCTCGTTCGATTCGGTCTACCATCTCACTAACAGCCGTGCTATCACCTACATCTACACAAAAACTCGTCATTTGCGAAGCTTTATTTCTAAGATCTGACACTAGCTCTTGAAGCTGTTCTCTATTTTGGTCTACCGCTACAACGAACACACCGCGGTCTATCAATGATCGAACAATAGCTTCACCAATGCCTTGTCCAGCACCTGTCACTAAAGCAATCCTGTCATTCATCTCGCACCATGTCCTTTCGATGTACTAGTTTCCAAGAGTACACTCTTTCTATTGAGAATGATTATCATTACCATTCAAAAATATAATATACCAATAAATGCTAACGGTCAAATCATTTTCGATTTTTTCCGTCATCTTTTCGGTATATTTTCTTTACTCTCTCTATAATTGGAGGAAACATGGAGCTGTCTAAAACGTCATTTATCAACATGAATCAGGGGGAATGGCGAGAATTTTGTGGAAAGTGGGCAAATTCCCCCATTTTTATTGCTCCACACTATTTTCAGGATCCCCCCCTGCTTCAGATCAGTTGCGACTGACGGGATTTAATGCAAACCGCAGCGCTCTGCTGATTAACACCGGCAAAACCGTGATATGACCTTCTCCTTTAAATTCAGTAAATTCTGCTCGGACACCAAAGTTTTCAAGCGCTGATAAGCGTTTAGCCAAAGTTTTTGCATTGTCATTCATCCGGCATGGATGTGTTTTCTCTAATTCTCCTGCTCCAAGCAAGACATCCACCTTGAGATTTGTTTTTTGTAAACGTGATATAAAATCAGCTTCGTTAGCAAAAAATGACCTGTTCCAATGAATCGATGGACTTCCAGCAATATATGTTTGAAATAAACCGGGGTTCCTAAACAAAGCTTGCAAGACAAACAGTCCGCCGAGAGAATGACCAAAAATGGTCTGTCTATTTTTATCAACTTTAAATTCACGTTCAATTTGCGGTTTTAAGTCGTTTTCAATGAAAGACAGAAATGTTTCTGCTCCGCCCGAAACAGGCCATTCTCTCCCATCAGGTCTTGGAGGTAACTCATCTTTGGACACTGGAAGCGTAAAGTCGTAAATTCGTCTTTGATCAAATGGAGCATCTGTCTGATAACCAATTCCAACGATTAAAGCTGGTATGACTCCTGTTTTCTCGGGTCGGCGCGCCTGCATCCGCATCGCCTCAACCATTGTTCCAAATACTGAGTTGCCATCAAGCAAATAGATGACAGGGTATCCCGTTGGCGGCGGCTCTTCACTAGGTTTTGCTATAAAAATACGGTAATCACGGTTCCCCTCTCGCGAACGCATCAGGCACTGTTGAGCCCTGGGAATCGTCACAGGCGAACAATCAGCCACGCCCATACTCTGAAGATGTTGATCATGAACCATTTACTTTCTCCCCTTTTTATCCTAATGAACCGCCTTTTTTTGTTTGAAAAGCAAGTATAAGAAGTAAGGTACACCGAAAATTGCGAGAATAATTCCAGCTGGTACCTCTGTTGGTTGAAACAACAATTTTCCTGCCAAATCAGCCGACAGGACAAGAAACATCCCAATCAGTCCACTTAATGGCAATGAATAGCGATGCAAGACTCCTGCCAACCTTCGGGAAATATGCGGTGCAATTAAACCGACAAACCCCATGCTTCCCGATATGGAGACACAGGCACTAATAATCCCGACACAGGCGCAAAGCAGGACCAATTTTTCGAGATTAGATGATATACCCAAACTTTTGACAATATCCTCATCAAAACGGATTGTATCAAGCACATGACTTTTTGCAATCAAAAATGGGATAAATAACAAAAGCCAAGGCAATGCAGCCTGAATATATGTCCAATTTGCCGCTGATATACTTCCATTTCGCCACAACATAGCCATTTCAAAATCGTTAGGATTCATTTTTAATGATAAGTATAATGAAATAGCACTAAAACCTGAGTTAATTGCGATTCCTACCAAAATAATTCTACCGCTATCAAACCCTCCACCATGCCAAGCAAACATCATAATGAAAATAGCTGCCAAAAGCCCTCCTATTAATCCGAAAAAAGGCATACCCATTGCAGATAGAAGGCTCTGTGAATCCATTTGACCTTTAAACATTAACAAATAGCCGACAATCGCTGCACCTGCTCCCGCATTAATACCCAGTATCCCGGGATCAGCCAAGCCATTTCTTGTGATTGCTTGTATGACAGCACCAGCAATTCCCAGCCCGAGCCCGACAAGGCCAGCTGTAACAATGCGTGGCAGTCTTAATTCAAACAATAAAATGCTATTCTGTTCATTTGGATTGATTTGAAAAAGGGTAGCAAGCAGATCTAATGGATGTACTGAGAAAACACCCATTGTTATACTAAAATAACAAACAAGTAATATAAGTGCAATGAATACAATGTAAATCATTGCTATTTTTTTAGGCATGTTGTTCCCCTCCTTTTCTCTTTATCAAGTAAAGGAAGAAAGGAACACCGATGATTGAGGTGACCACTTCAATTGGTGTTTCAAACGGATAATTGATAAATCGACTAGCAAGATCACTCATTGTTAAAAAGACACCGCCAATGATACAAGAACAAGGGATCAACCGGCTATAGTCAGAGCCAACGAGAAAGCGCGTTATATGTGGCACAACTAAACCAACGAAGGCAATTTTTCCCGCTATAGCGACAGAACTGCCTGTCAGGATCACAACTGATACCATCGCAATTAATTTAACGGCTTTTTTCTGTTGCCCAAGACTTTTTGAAATATCGTCACCCAATGAAAGAACCGTCACTCTTTTGCTAAGGGAAAGTGCCAGAATGATGCCGATTATGAAAAAAGGAATAGCAAACTTCAAAAGGTCCGAATTGATTTGATGAAGTCTTGCGCTATACCAAAAACTTAGATCTTGTGAAACTTGAAAATAGATGGACATTGCCGCTGACACACTGCTGAGCAACATGCTTGTCACCGTTCCAATAATCGCTAGCTGAACAGGTGTAAAACCGTTTGGAATCACCGATGCCAGACCAAAAACGAGCAGTGCTCCGACGGCAGAACCGATAAAGGAGTACACCATCATTTCAAGCGATGTCGATTGCGGAAGCATAATCATGAAAAGTGTGATGATAAACGCTGAACCGTCAGAAACGCCCATAATCGATGGAGATGCCAAGTAATTTCGAGTTATTCCCTGCATAAGCGCTCCGGACACAGCTAGCGCTGCTCCAATCAAGAGAGCGCCAACAGCCCGCGGAAGCCGGGAATACCAGATAATTTGATGATCGGTATTCCCTTTATCAAAATTTAGAAATGCTGAAACAATGACATCTGTATCAAGTTGTTTTGCTCCATAGCATATAGAGAGAAAAACGGACAATATCACCAAAAATGGAGCGGAAATGATGATCATCTGTGTCATTCGCTTTGAACGCATAATGAAAAACCTTTTCTATTTTAGTTTTTTGCCAATTTTTCTGACGCCGCTTTTAGAAATTCAATTTTACTCCACGCTGTACCTCCTTGAGCAAGCGGATCTACAGCATTAACGAACACATGATTCTTTTGAACGGCTGAAATGTTTTTCCAAATTGGATTTTTCTCTAAATCTTTGAGCGCATTTGGCTTGTCTGCATTTTCGTTGTCGGCAAATTGAACAAACATATAGTCAGGATTGATTTCACTTAATTTTTCAATCGAAATCAGTTCTTGCGTTTTTGCTGCTTTCACTTCAGCAGGCGCCGTAAATCCTAACTCACCGTATAGTGTTGAATTGAAAAATACTTCTTTTGGATAAATAAACACATTTCCTTTTCTGATTCTAACAACGATTGCTTTCTTATTTTTTGCAGTTTTCGCTAATTTCAATTTTGCTTCTTTCAGATCACTTTCATAATCTGAAATAATCTGTTTTGCTTTGTCCTCTTTTCCTGTTAATTCAGCCAACAGGTTCAAATTATCTTTCCAGTTGGATGAAATATGGGAGACAGGGATTGTCTTTCCTGTTTGCTCGAGCTTTTTAACCATTTTTTCTGGAAATTTTGTCGATGCTAAAATAACATCCGGATTTAGTTCAAGAATTTTTTCAAGGTTCGGTGTTATTTTTTCACCAACTGGTTCTGCCTGATCTGTTATGCTTTCAAACAATGGTGGGAACTTTCCTGAGAAAGACATCGCACCAACTGGATGAACGTCTAGAAGCTTAGCGTCTTCCATTGACTCAACGCTTCCGGTAATGACAATTTTTTGGGTTGGAACCTTCACCTTATATGTATGACCAAGATATGTAATATCTTTCTCTGTTGAATCAGAACCTTTTGTCTCACTGCTTGCCTTCTCTTTTTTGTCTCCGCAAGCTGCAGCGGTTAGGGCAAGAAGCAAGACCAATAAAAATATAGAAAGTTTTTTCACAAATGTGACCTCCTCAATTAATTGATAATAATTATCAATTAAAATTATAGGTAAGCCTTCCTTAGAAAACCATGGACAATATACGGCAATTAAAATGGATTTTTTCCGGATAAGTACTTTACAGCTTGGCGAATCAGTCGTTCATGGCTACATGCCGAATATTCACGCCAAGGATCAGACTGGATTTGATGAACTTGCTTTTGCTGCACAGCTTTAAGATTTTGCCAAAAAGCTGTCTGTTGAAGTTGTTGATAGTATGCCAATGTTTCCGGCTCTTTGAAAATAAACATCATAATCTGATCCGGACCATAAGCCGCAATTGTCTCAAGCGAAATGGCCTGATTTGTCGGCTCATCTAGAGAAACAGCTGATAGAAACCCTAAATCACCAAAAAATACTTCTTGAACAGAGCGATTGTGAGCAAGGTAAACATCTTGTTTATGGAGACGCAAAAACAAAAATTTTTGTTTTCGTACAGCTGAAAGATGCTCTCTTGCCAACTCAACTTTCCGTTCATAAGTAGCCAACCATTGGCGTGCTTCTGTTTCCTCCTTCAAATATGAGGCAGTCGTCCAAAGATTCGTTCTCCAGTTTTCCTCTGAACGAAGATAGAGTACATCTGTTATTTGATTCAATTGCTCCTGTTGCTGTTTAGAAATATCGTTCATGCTGATAATGAGCTCAGGCTCAGCAGCTACTAACATTCGCAAATTTTCTTCCCATGGCTCATGAAAACGATACGCGCTAAGATGAACGGGGATGTCATGTGCGTAATGTTTATAATAGTATGCTGTCCATTTCGGGTGAAGTGAGGCTGCATAAGGAATAAGATGAAGTGGGATGAGCTGCCCAATTGTGTTTTGTCCGTATGCTGCCAATTTCTTTCGTCTTTTTTTCATATATGCTGTCGGTGATAGTCCAGTTTGTTTTTTAAATGTCCTACTAAAATAAAATTCATCCTGATAACCGATCTGATTGGCAATTTCTCTAAGCTTATAGCTAGCTTTCGCCATTAAGCGTTTTGCCTTCGTGATTCTCGTTTCTGTAATAAACTCTGTCACACTTTGCCCGTAAAGTCTTTTAAAAGTTTCACTATAATGTTTAGCACTAATCCCGGCCATTTTTGCCAGTTGATTCAGTGTGAATGAAGCATCTGAGTGGGCTTTAATAAATCCCTTTGTTTCTGCAATTGCTGATGCGGTATCGGCAGAATGAAATTGTTTCGTTAAACAGATGTCGTAAAGAAGCTGTTGCAATTCAATCTGAGATTTCATTGCTTGAAGTGTTGAAGAAACAGGCCATAAGTCAGATAATTCTTGAAGACGAGCGGCAAGATTTCCGACAGACTGAACATCAATCATCTGTGAATCAGAGAAACGCTTGGAATTTGTAACAGTCATTTGACGCTGTTCATCACATTCATATATCTGTAACCGAAGAAGATACATATTCATGGTAGCAGATGCAGAGGTGATTCCAAATGTTTCATAGGGAGGACAAATATAAAGTGTTTCTTTTTTCAGCAGGCTCTCAGTCTGTTTCATATTAATCTTTCCATCACCCTTCAAGTGAAAAATAAACACGAACGAATCGGTAAGTTGTTGTTCATTCGGAAGATCACTCATTTTGACGATATGGTCAATTTGTAACAGATGATAGAAATAGGATTGCATAAAAAAACCGCCTTTCATTAGCTAAAAACAAAAATGCGCCTAAACAATATGTTAAATTGACAATGCCAGTGCATTTTTCAGTGAAAGTGCTTCTCATTATACTATAACATATGACAATCGTACTTCCTTCCAGATGAACCAGAAACCTTCTCTCGTTACAATCGTATTATAATAAAAGGAGGAGTGTTTGATGAAGGAGATCAATCAAGGAAAAGCCGCTATTCAAAGCCAACTTGAGCCAAACGAGGAGATTAAATCTAGTATTCTTTGTACATATAACGCGAAGATGTTTGCGAGATATACCCCATACAGGGGGATACTTGCTGCAACCGATAAAAGGTTGCTGTTTTATTCTTCACTATTAGGTTCTTCATTTTATCTGAATATCGATTATAAAACGATCTCGTCTTTCCGTTATAAGAAAGGTTTGGTAGGTGGTGATCATTTGATCATTATGAACGATGGAAACCAGGAAGAATTTATCTATATGGATGGATGTGACCGTTTACAAATGTTTTTAAAGGTGATCCAAGCCACGAATCAGCTCTCCGAAGACTGTCTGCATTTGTAGTGAAAACAGACTGCCGAGTACTTCCCGGCAGCCTGGTGTTATTCCTATCCGCCAATGTATGACATCTCCACTTTATTTTTTGATATCGCTTTTGAATGTGTACGATCAAGTGAATATTGATCATCACGGTTTTGCCACACTGTACGGACAGCCTCTTCAATCTCTTGCTCAGATTGTCCACTTCTGAGCAATGCTCGAAGATCGAAGCCTGTTGATGCGAACAAACATGTAAAAAGCTCGCCCTTTGCTGATAGTCTTGCTCTGTTACATGTACCACAAAAAGCATCAGATACTGAAGAAATAAAACCAACCTCGCCGCCACCATCCCGATAGCGAAATCTTTGGGCAACTTCCCCTTTATAATTGGGTTCAAGCTCTTCAATTGGCAATTCTTGATTGAGAATCTCGATGATATCAGCTTTTGTTATGACTGACTGCTTTTTCCACTCATTTGTATTACCTACATCCATAAACTCAATAAACCGTAAAATCTCGCCCTTTTCCTTAAAGTAACGAGCCATCGGTAGTATATCTGTTTCATTGACTCCTTTTTGGACAACCATGTTGATTTTAATGCCTAAACCAGCTTGTTTTGCCGCTTCGATACCGGCTAGTACTTTGCTTACGGAAACCCCTCTTCCGTTAATCGCTTTAAAACGTTCATCATTCAGTGAATCCAAGCTAATGGTCACCCTTTTTAAACCTGCTTTTTTGAGTTTCTCAGCATAAACCGGCAATAACAGTCCATTCGTTGTCATCGCAATATCGGAAAGTCCAGGTATGTGGGACAGTTTTTTAATGAGATCAGGCATATCTTTTCTCATTAAGGGCTCTCCGCCAGTAATGCGAATTTTTTCAACACCAAAAGTTTTGACAAACAAATGAGCTAACCGTTCAAGCTCTTCAAAGGAAAGAAGCTCACTTTTTGGTAAAAACAGATGATCACGTCCAAAGATTTCAGCAGGCATACAATATGTGCACCGCAAATTACAGCGATCGGTTACAGAAATTCTCAAGTCTCGAAGCGGCCGGTCTTTTTTATCAAATACATGTTCATGATTGGTGACCATCCACACTCCCCCTTGTCGTCTATTGTAAACTTTTTCATCTCTTTTTCAAATTGTTCTTCTTTAATCATATCGGAAAAGGAGATCATCTGGTGTGATGTACACCACTCGTTAAAATAATAAAAAAGGGCTGCCAATCGTCAAAAAATCGACTGATTGGACTGCCCTTTCGTGTTTATTTTTTAGCCATATACCGATTTACAAATTCAGTAGCGTTAGAAATATTTGTTCCCTTATAATAATATTTGACGATATCCTCAGCTGTTTTACCGTCTTTCGCCATATAATGAGCCCCATATTGGCTCATTCCTACGCCATGACCATATCCTCTCGTTGTGACAATGATTTGGTTTCCTTTACGCTTCCAATCAAAATCAGCTGATTTCAAACCTAACTTTTCACGAATATCTCTGCCATCCAGTTTTTTCCCATTGATGACAACACTTGCGACGCGCTTTCCAGGTGTTCGTTCAGTGATCTTACCAATTTCTGAACCTCCCAGTTTAACACCAAGTTTTTGCTCAAACTCAGATGCCGCAAATGTTTGATGATTCAAAAACTTTGGGGATTTTTTGTCCCAAGCACTTTTCACACTTTTTAAATATGGAATATCACTGGTCCAATAAGCAGCTGCATTCTCAGTATAGCCATTACTTGTAGAAAAGAATGAGGCATCAATTGGCTTATGATTATACGTTAAAATTTTCCCTTGCGTTTCGGCAACAGCTTCTGTTACCTTTTTAATCTTCCAACGATAATCATCTTTCCAAATTTTTTGTAGTTCTGCATTGTTTTTATACACTTGAAACATTTGAGTATCATCAACAAGTGAGCCTTTTGGTGATCGAACTGTTTGATCAGCTACCATCTGCCTCACAATATAAGTACGTGCTGCGAGTGCCTGAGCTTTTAAGGCTTCAATTTCAAAGTCAGCCGGCATCTCTGAAGCTACAACACCAACCACATACTCTTCAAGCGGAATGTGTTCAACCTGGCGGTCAGCCGTTCTGTAAACCGGAATTGAAACGGGAGACTCTTTTAATGTCGTTGTCACTTTTTTCTTTTGGTGTTGAGTCTGCTTTTCTGTTTTTTTGATTCCGGATCCTCCTTGGAAAGGGATAACAAGCAGTGTTGGCACAAGTACAATCAGTATACATATTCCTGTTAGTACGACTATTAGCTGTTTCAAATCATTAGCCCCCATTTCAACATTGATCTATTTTTATTTTATGGGCGGGGACAAGCTAATATGACTGTACATTTTGTACACAGTTGATGTATTAATTTTGTATTTTTGGTGCATAATGATAGCAGAAAATAAAAATCAGTATGCCAAATTGACATACTGATTTGAATTTGTTTATGCGTTTAAGTCAGTTACAACTTCTTTCGGTTCAAAGTGAACGGTTTCTTCATCATTTATACGTTCAATATCAGCACCGATGTTTGCAAGCTTTTGATGGAAGTTGACATACCCGCGATCTAAGTGTTTTAACTCTGTTACACGCGTATGTCCATCAGCGACCAACCCTGCAAGAATAAGCGCAGCACCGGCTCTAAGATCAGTAGCCGCTACTTCTGCACCTTGAAGATCCACTGGACCATTAATAATGACAGATCTTCCTTCAATTTTAATATCTCCATTCATACGTCGGAATTCTTCCGCATGCATAAATCGATTTTCAAAAACGGTTTCTGTAATCATACTGGTTCCATTAGCGCGCATCAAAAGAGCCATCATCTGTGACTGCATATCAGTCGGAAATCCAGGATGCGGCATTGTTTTAATATCGATTGATTTTAATTCAGCTGGACCGATAATCCGAAGACCATCAGCTTCTTCCAAAATCTCGACACCCATTTCTTCCATTTTGGCAATCAATGATGTCAGGTGTTCCGGCACTGCTCCTTGCACAAGAACATTTCCTTGCGTAATGGCTGCAGCTACCATAAATGTTCCGGCTTCAATCCGATCAGGAATAATGTTATGCTTAGCACCATGCAGTGTTTTAACACCTTCAATTTTAATAGTGCCTGTACCGGCACCTCGGATTTTTCCACCCATAGCATTAATATAATTAGCTAAATCAACAATTTCAGGTTCTTTAGCAGCATTTTCAAGAGTTGTCGTGCCTTCAGCTAAAGCTGCTGCCATAATCAAGTTCTCCGTTGCTCCAACACTAGGGAAATCAAGGTAGATTTTTGCCCCTTGAAGACGACCTTCTACGATTGCTTCAATAAAGCCGTTCCCAACCTTAATTTTTGCCCCCATTGCTTCAAAACCTTTCAAATGCTGGTCAATTGGTCTTGATCCAATTGCACATCCTCCAGGAAGAGCTACTCTCGAATGGCCTGTGCGAGCAAGAAGCGGACCCATTACTAAAACGGATGCACGCATTTTTCTTACATATTCAAACGGTGCCTCTGTTGATAATGAACGAGATGCATCAACCGTTACTGTATTATTTTCAAAATGCACATTTGCGCCTAAATGACGTAACACTTCATTAATCGTATATACATCGGAGAGCGTAGGCACATCACATATTACGCTTTTTTCTTCACTTGCTAATAAAGATGCAGCGATAACTGGTAAAACGGCGTTTTTTGCTCCTTCAACTTTGACTGTGCCGCTTAACCTTTGACCGCCGCGGACGATGATTTTTTCCAAGGTATTCCCCTCCGCGTCCCAATTTCTCTATATTAATATTCAGTCGTTATGATTGGTGTTCCAACCGTAACGGTAAGTTTTTCGCCCATTCCCGCATTTCTAAGTGAAATTTGCAAGTTCATTTGCTGATTTTCAGTTTTTATGGATCTCCACTCATTAGTATAGGCAGAAATAGATACGAAATTTGGTTCAATTAATTTTTCAACTAACTTTCCTTTAAATTCATTTATTAGATCATTTGCTTTTTTTTGCAAAACAACATTCATCATACCACTTAAGTGACCCTTTAGACAAGTGAAAATTATGGTATTTTCTCTTAATATGTCGAATGCTTTGCGTTCAAACTGTTTATATGTATGATTCCAGTTTTCCCGTTGGCCCGCACCTTTTTGCTCATATAGTAAATACGATACAAATCCTTGTTTTTTGAGGGTTGATTCTAAACGAATCGTCGATTTTATATTATTTTTTTGATCTGTATGAATGCCTGTTGCTTTTACAGACTGGTTTGTTTGTGTAAAAGTCCATTGATATTGTCGGTATTGCTTCTTAAAATGTTTCACTTTTTCAATAAGTTCTTGTTTTGAGGAAATAAACTGTTTTTTCGTATGAAGTGTCCATTCATCAAGCTCAACATGGTGCTCTGTTAAACCTGTGACAAGCTGTAAAAGCGGTGTGTTTTC
Organism: Bacillus sp. WMMC1349; assembly: GCF_013155385.1. Lineage (GTDB taxonomy): Bacteria > Bacillota > Bacilli > Bacillales > Bacillaceae > Bacillus. The sequence continues at coordinate 3,438,797 of NZ_JABJUQ010000007.1, forward strand.
TGCAGCTTCAAGCGATTTGAATGAGTAGACCCCAATCATTAAAATTCCAAAAAGAATTATGGCATTGACCAATTGTTTTTTCTTCATTTCCTATCATCCTCTCCTACTTTCCATTTTTGACGGATTGCAGGAAAAGAATACGTGGAAAAACAAGGTCAGTCCCGCATGATTGGCAGAACTTGACCATCCTTTTCAAAAATTTAAGAAAATAAATTATGCAATTGTCTTGAATAATAAAGATAATCCAAGAAAAAATTACTGACGATTGAACCGATAGCAATCGTCAGTATAATCATTAATACTCTCGCTTGAATGATTTTACCTTTCTTGATCAGAGGATCGATATTTACCGCTAGAAGAGCCCACCATGTCAAAGCGATAAAGAAGAGATGAACGAGAATACTGATAGCTGCTTGTTGGCCAATACCTTCCATATGAAATGACGCCTCCTTACATTCAAACTTGACTATTCGCCCTAAGGTTCTCTGCTATAGGATAAAGATAAACATTGCTCATTTCAAGTGATTTGGGTAGAAATCTTTGACGATTATACAAGTCAAAAAAATCCTTCCCACCAAATGGGAAGGATTTAAACTTTTTACTTTGTAATTTCTAAGCGATTAATCGCGCGTCTTAATGCAAGTTCCGCCCGCATGATGTCAACATCAGGAGTGTGCTTTTTCAAGCGTTCCTCTGCACGGTGTTTAGCCTCCAAAGCACGTCGTTTATCAATTTCCTCAGATGTTTCCGCTGTCTGTGCCAAAATGGTGACATGATCAGGGCGTACTTCAACAATTCCCCCACTGACGGCAACCAGCTCAGTTTCACCGTCTTTTTTTAGACGGACAGCGGCAATTTTTAGCGGAGCGACCGTCGGAATGTGACCTGGCAAGATACCAAGTTCACCGCTCTCTGCCCGAACGCTTACCATTTCTATATCATCTTCATATACTGGGCCGTCGGGAGTAACGATATTGACTTTTATGGTCTTCATGTTTTTGCCCTCCTAGGTCCAGATTAAACTTCTACACCCATTCCTTTTGCTTTTTCGACAGCCTCTTCAATTCGGCCGACTAAGCGGAAAGCATCCTCAGGAAGATTGTCATGCTTACCGTCAAGAATCTCTTTAAAGCCTTTTACAGTTTCTTTAACAGGAACATAAGAACCTGGCTGTCCTGTAAACTGTTCAGCTACGTGGAAGTTTTGTGACAGGAAGAATTGAATACGACGTGCGCGGCTTACGACAAGCTTATCTTCATCAGAAAGCTCATCCATACCGAGAATCGCAATAATATCCTGTAGTTCTTTATAGCGTTGCAAGATTTGCTGTACTTGACGAGCAACTGTATAATGCTCTTCTCCAACAACCTCTGGAGCAAGCGCACGGGAAGTAGATGCCAACGGGTCAACCGCAGGATAAATTCCCATTTCAGACAACTTACGATCAAGGTTTGTTGTCGCATCCAAGTGAGCAAATGTTGTTGCTGGCGCTGGGTCAGTATAGTCATCGGCAGGGACATAAATAGCCTGAATCGATGTTACAGAACCGACGTTTGTTGATGTGATCCGTTCTTGAAGCTGACCCATTTCAGTCGCAAGTGTTGGTTGATAACCAACCGCTGAAGGCATGCGGCCAAGAAGCGCAGATACTTCAGATCCCGCTTGAGTAAAGCGGAAGATATTATCGATAAAGAATAAAACGTCCTGACCTTCTTTATCACGGAAATGCTCAGCCATTGTCAAACCAGTCAAGGCAACACGCATACGTGCACCTGGCGGCTCGTTCATCTGACCGAAAACCATCGCCGTTTTTCCGATAACACCGGAGTCTTTCATTTCATGGTAAAGGTCATTTCCTTCACGAGTACGTTCTCCAACACCCGCAAAAACAGAAATACCGCCGTGTTCTTGAGCGATGTTATTAATAAGCTCCTGAATTAATACTGTTTTTCCTACTCCTGCTCCACCAAAAAGACCAATTTTTCCGCCTTTAATATATGGAGCAAGCAAGTCAACAACTTTAATTCCCGTCTCTAAGATCTCTACTTCTGTTGAAAGTTGATCAAATGTCGGAGCCAGTCTATGAATCGGATCTTTAGCTGTATCCGCAGGTAGTGGCTCATCCAAATCAATGTTCTCTCCAAGTACGTTGAATACGCGTCCAAGTGTCACGTTTCCAACAGGTACAGAGATCGGTTCTCCCATATCAATAGCTTCCATTCCGCGTGTAACACCATCAGTAGAAGCCATGGAAATTGTACGAACTGTATCGTCACCTAGATGGAGCGCAACTTCAAGCGTCAGTTCGATGTCTACTTCATTTTCGTTTTGCGCTTTATGTGAAATTTTAATCGCATTATAAATCTCAGGTAAGTGACCGTCTTCGAAACGAATGTCAACGACCGGTCCCATTACTTGGCTTACGCGTCCTTTTTTCATCTCTATCCCTCCTGACAAAAATTCTATTCTAAGGCAGCTGCGCCGCCGACAATTTCTGTAATTTCTTGTGTGATCGATGCCTGACGAGCACGGTTATATGATAGCTCAAGATTACCAATAATCTCTTTCGCATTATCCGTGGCATTTTTCATCGCAGTCATTCTTGCAGCATGCTCACTTGCTTTACTGTCAAGAATTGCACCAAAAATCAAGCTTTCTGCATATTGAGGAAGCAGCACTTCCAAAATTTCTTCTTCATCAGGCTCAAATTCATATGAAGTCTTTTTCGTGTTAGCTGCAATGTCGGTTAACGGCAATAACTTTTTCTCTGTTACTTCTTGAGAAATGGCACTGACATAGTGGTTATAGAACAGGTATAGCTCATCAAACGTTTCATCGATAAACATTTGAACTGTACTGTTTGCCACATCCCTAATTTCCGGGAATGTCACTTCATCCCGTACTCCTGTTATTTCAGAAATAACGGTAATTCCTCGTTTTTTAAAGAAATCACGTCCGACCTTACCAATCGCAATGACAGAATACTCGTCTTTTGACTGATGACGTTCTTGAATTTTTTGATACACTTTACGAAGCACGTTTGCATTAAATGCACCTGCCAAACCTCGATCAGAAGTGATCACCAAGTACCCGGTTCTTTTGACAGGACGGCTCGACATCATTGGATGTGTTCCAGTATATCCAAGGGCGATATCTGCAACAACTTCCTGCATTTTTTCCATATAAGGAACAAATGATTTAGCTTTCACTTCAGCTTGGTTTAACTTTGAAGCAGAAACCATCTGCTGAGCTTTTGTAATTTGACTCGTTTTTTTATTTGAAGTGATTCTGGACTTAATATCCCGTAAAGAGGCCAAAAGGTTTCACCACCTTTTTGTTTTCAAATTCATCGAATCTAAGTGAAAAGAGAGAAAAAGAAACTCTTTTTCTCACTTGTATTGGTTTACTTGCTTGGTGCAAAGGTGCGTTTAAATCCTTTGATTGCACCAGAGATTTCCTCATCTTCAGGAAGATTTCCTGTTTGTGCGATTGAGTTGAGCATGTCTTTATGGTTTTGGTCAAGATACATATACATTTCCGCTTCAAAGCGTTTAATGTCCTCAACAGGTACATCATCAAGGAATCCTCTTGTTAATGCATAAAGAATGGCAACTTGTTTTTCAACAGGTAGCGGCTCATGCAAATCTTGCTTAAGAACTTCAACTGTACGTGCTCCACGATTCAACTTGGCTTGTGTCGCTTTATCCAAGTCTGAACCAAACTGAGCAAACGATTCAAGCTCACGGTAAGATGCCAAATCAAGACGCAGTGTACCGGACACTTTTTTCATCGCTTTGATTTGCGCAGATCCACCAACACGCGATACTGACAAACCAGGGTTGACAGCTGGACGTACACCTGAGAAGAACAAATCTGATTGCAAGAAAATTTGTCCATCTGTAATTGAAATCACGTTTGTCGGAATATAAGCAGAGATATCACCGGCTTGTGTTTCAACGAATGGAAGTGCTGTTAAAGAACCTCCACCTTTAGCATCACTCAACTTAGCCGCGCGTTCAAGCAGGCGGGAGTGAAGATAGAATACATCCCCAGGGAATGCCTCACGACCTGGTGGACGACGAAGAAGCAAAGACAATTCACGATATGCCGTTGCCTGTTTAGATAAGTCATCATAAACAACTAAAACATGCTTGCCGTTGTACATGAATTCTTCTCCCATTGCAACTCCTGCATATGGTGCAAGGTATAGAAGTGGAGCAGGTTGTGATGCGGAAGCTGTCACAACAATGGTATAATCAAGTGCTCCCCTTTTACGCAATGTTTCAACAACGCCTCGGACAGTTGATTCTTTTTGTCCGATTGCTACATAAATACAAATCATATCCTGATCTTTTTGGTTCAAGATCGTATCAATCGCAATTGATGTTTTACCTGTTTGACGGTCTCCAATGACCAGCTCACGTTGACCGCGACCGATCGGAATTAAAGCATCGATTGGTTTAATCCCTGTTTGAAGTGGTTCATGGACGGATTTACGATCCATAACCCCAGGTGCAGGGCTTTCAATTGGGCGAGTTTTGCTTGTTAAAATCGGTCCAAGTCCATCAACAGGTTGGCCGAGTGGATCGACAACGCGTCCTAGCAGTTCTTCACCGACAGGAACTTCCATAATCCGGCCGGTTCTTTTGACTTCATCACCTTCACGGATTTCTTTGTATGGACCTAAGATAACGATACCTACATTTGATTCTTCAAGGTTCTGAGCTAAGCCCAGGACACCGTTAGAAAATTCAACCAGCTCACCAGACATACAGTTGTCAAGACCGTGTACGCGTGCGATACCGTCACCGACCTGAATAACTGTACCAACATCGTGAACTTCTATTTCAGACTGATAATTTTCAATTTGCTGTTTAATAAGCGTGCTAATTTCTTCAGCTTTGATGCTCACTTAGGTTTCACCCCTTCTTTCGATTTTGACCAGCTAATTGACGTTCGATCCGAGCAAGCTTTCCGCTTACACTGCCGTCAAATATGCGATTTCCAATGCGGATTTTCACTCCGCCGATAAGATCTGGTTTCACTTCATTTCTGACGCGTAATGAAGTGGCTCCGACTTTTTTAGCAAACACTTGCGAAAAAGACGTAATCTCCGCTTCACTAAGCGGCTTTACAGAGTAGACAATCGCATCTTCTGTTTTACGATAAAGGTTTGCTTTTTTAATATATTCATCTACAAGATCTGGAACGATAGTCGTTCTGCTTCTGTCAATCAGTAGATAAAGTGTATGCAGAACCGCAGTTGATACGGTCTCAAGAGAATCTTTCAAGATTTTCTTTTTTCGATCAGCTGACACTTTAGGGTGACCAAGCACGATACCTAATTCTTTATGATCAGAAAACAATTGTTTAATCACAATCAGCTCTTCTTCTATTTGATTGACAAGCTTGGACTCAAGCGCAATTTCAAAAAGAGCGGCTGCATAACGTTTGGAGACAGCAGATTGGCTCATCGGCTTTCTCCCACTTCTTTAAGATAATCTTGAATTAATTTTTCTTGAGCTTGATCATCCAGTTCTTTTTCAATCACTTTAGACGCGACCATAACAGACAGTGATGCTACTTGCTCACGCAATGCGTTTACCGCCTGTTCTTTTTCTTTAACGATTTCGTTTCTTGCAGATTCTTTCAGGCGTTCTGCTTCCTGGCGCGCAGCTTGAATGATATCATCCTTTTGCTGTTCACCCAGTTTTTTCGCACTTTCTATTAGAGCATGAGATTCTTCACGCGCTTCTTTCAAAAGAGCTTGCTGCTCTTCAATGAGCTTTTTCGCTTCTTGATGCTTTGTCTCAGCAGACGTGATTTCACCATTGATATGGTCCTCACGTTCCTTCATTATATTTAATAACGGTCCTAAAGCGTATTTCTTTAAGAGCGCTAATAAAATTAACATGGCGACAAGCTGGAATAGCATCGTACCTCCGTTAAAGGAAATCCCTGCTCCCATAACCTGTGGTATATAAGACATCGTATACGGCAACTCCCTTCGTGCAGATTATCTCTAAAAGGCCTTGTGAAGAATCCCTCAATTCAAGAGGAATTCTGACGGGCCGAAATGTTATAGTACAATCAACCATAAAGCAATGGCGAAGGCCTCATTTGTGATCTTCGCCATTTACCAAGTACATATTCATTTTTATTTGAAGAATGCTAGGAATGCGATAACAACCGCGATGATTGGAAGGGCCTCAACTAATGCAACCCCGATGAACATAAGAGTTCTTAATTCTTTACCAGCTTCTGGCTGACGAGCGATTCCTTCCACCGTACGAGAGACAATTAATCCGTTACCAATACCTGCACCAAGTGCACCTAATCCAATTGCAATTGCAGCTGCTATTAAACTCATGAGAAAGTTCCTCCTTTGAAATGTTATCCTTTTGGGATATGTCAATTTTTTTAATGATCATGACTTACTTTGTGGGACATATAAACCATCGTTAACATTGTAAAAATAAACGCTTGGATGGTACCCACAAACAAACTAAACGCTTGCCATACCATCATTGGAATGACAGCACCTACTGTTCCAACTAGTCCTAAAAAGACGCTCTGAGAATAGAAATTCGTTGCAAGACCGGCAAGCAGACCCAGCAGAATTTCACCAGCGAATATATTACCATAAAGACGCAATCCCAATGTTAAGGTGTTTGCAAACTCTTCAATAATTTTAAGTGGTATCAAATATGGAATTGGTTTGAGAAAATCTTTGGTGTACTCAGATAATCCTTTTCTTTTTATTCCGTAATAGTGAGTCAATGAAACAACCATTACTGCTAGCGTTAATGTAACCGCTGGATCAGCTGTCGGCGATTTCCACCATAGATTATGGTCTACTGTAATGGAAAAAGGTAAGCCGAGCATATTCGCAACGAATATATACATCAGCAGTGTTACGCCAAGCGTAAGAAAGTCTTTACCGATTTTAAGATCCATTGCACTGTCAATAATATTGCGCACAAAATCAACAATCCACTCCATAAAATTCTGTGCTTTTGTTGGACGGATTGCTAATGTTCTTGTTGTGAGTACAGCTATAAGAAAGACGATAACACATGTCACAGTAATCATTAAAACGCTTGCTAAATCAAAAGTTAGACCAAAATAATCTACTGTTTTAGATCCGTGATTCAAAGGTTTTCACCTCTCTTCCATTGACGAACGTTTTAACTGAATAATGGAATCTATCATAATAACAGGATAAATTGTCATTAACCCCACAATGACACCTGCCATATGAACATCTTCATTGTATTTAAACGCAATGGCCACAGCTATTATGGCATTGCAAAACCTTGAAGCAGTTCCGAGTGAGCGAATCATTTTGCCTTTTGCAACTGCTTTATCAAAGGCTTGCATTCTTCTCATTAGCAGCCAAAGATTAAAATAACTAAAAGCAGTTCCGATGATCAAACCTAAAAAAAGCGCCTGATATGGCAAAATTCCATAACCTAACACATAGGCTGCCAAAACATACATCACATATTTTTGTTGCCTACGAAATGAAAGGCTTACATCGGTCATCACATACGCTCCTGATGGTATAATTTCAAAATCTATTTTGCCAGGATGTGGATAAGAGGCGGCCGACCATTCCACAGAAAAAAGTGTTCCGATTACGTCACACTCATCTTCTTGCAAATGCGGGGTGAGATCCGTCTGTCGCCTGTTAACATGGGGTTTCCAAAAGGATTTTAACAGAGGACTGGTCATTATGATATCCGCTTTGCATCCCTAATCATAATAGCCTATTTTAGCATACAATAGCCCCCCCAAGGTGTCAATCTGTTTAGAATTAAAAAAGTTTTCACAATCTTGTTATCCCTCCACAAAAAATTCATGAATATGACCTAGTTAGGACACATGTTAATTATGGGATAAACTTGAAAAAAAGAAAACCCTTTTTTAGGATTTTCTTTGTTATTTCGTTCCGAACATTCTGTCTCCAGCATCTCCTAAACCTGGAACGATATAACCTTTTTCATTCAATTTTTCATCTAATGCTGCAATATATATATCGACATCAGGATGATATTTTTTAACTTCTTCTACACCTTCAGGTGCCGCAATCAAGCACATGAAACGAATATTTTTTGCACCGCGCTTTTTCAAACTGTTGAGCGCTTCGACAGCAGAACCACCTGTCGCAAGCATTGGATCGACAACAATAAAATCACGTTCTTCTACATCTGTCGGTAATTTGACATAATATTCAACAGGTTTCAATGTTTCAGGATCGCGATAAAGTCCGACATGACCAACTTTTGCCGCAGGGATTAGCTTTAAAATTCCATCTACCATACCAAGACCTGCTCTTAATATTGGAACAACCCCAAGTTTTTTCCCGGCAATAACACTTGATTTAGCTTTTTGGACCGGTGTTTCAACATCGACTTCTTTCAGCGGGAGATCACGGGTAATTTCAAAAGCCATTAATGTTGCAACCTCATCTATAAGTTCCCTGAATTCCTTCGTACCAGTTCTCACATCGCGAATATATGTAAGTTTATGCTGGATAAGAGGATGGTCAAACACATATACCTTTCCCATATCAATTTTCAGCTCCTTTTTGTTGTTTGCACGAAACCAGCAGTCATTTTTTTCACACTTCTATTGATTCTACATAAAAAGGCAGCAGGTTTCAACATCTATTCAATGACAAAAAGCCGCTCCCTTAGAAGGGAACGGCAGAATGTAATTAATAATCTAATTCAGTATATAAAGGAAATTGATCTGTGAGTGCTGTAACACGTTTTCTTGCTTCTTCAAGCTTCGTTTCGTTTTCAGTGTTCTGAAGAGCAAGTGCGATAATCGCTCCTGTTTCTTCCATTGCTTCAAGATCAAAGCCGCGGCTTGTTACCGCTGCTGTACCGACACGAATTCCGCTTGTTACAAATGGTTTTTCCGGATCATAAGGGATCGCATTTTTATTGACAGTAATGCCGACTTCATCAAGTACATGTTCAGCCACTTTTCCTGTAATTCCAAGTGAGCGCAAGTCAATCAACACAAGATGGTTATCTGTTCCGCCTGATACGAGTTGAATACCTTCTTTTTTCAATGTTTCAGCCAACCGTTTTGCATTGTCGATAACGTTTTGGGCATATGTTTTGAAATCATCTTTTAAAGCTTCACCGAAGGAAACGGCTTTCGCTGCAATGACATGCATTAATGGACCGCCTTGAATTCCCGGGAAGATTGATTTATCAATTTTCTTAGCGAATTCTTCACGGCAAAGAATCATTCCGCCACGTGGACCGCGCAGTGTTTTATGGGTTGTTGTTGTCACAAAGTCAGCATAAGGAACCGGATTCGGGTGAAGACCAGCAGCCACAAGTCCAGCGATATGCGCCATATCAACCATCACATATGCTCCGATTTCATCTGCGATTTCACGGAACTTTTTAAAATCGATTGTACGGGGATATGCACTTGCTCCAACTACGATCAGTTTAGGCTGATGTTGCAGCGCTTTTTCACGGACATCTTCATAATCAATATATTGGGTCTCTTTATCAACCCCATATTCAACAAAGTTATATTGAACACCGCTGAAGTTTACAGGGCTGCCGTGTGTTAAATGTCCGCCATGGGCAAGATTCATTCCCAACACTGTATCTCCGTGTTCCAAAATCGTGAAGTATACAGCCATGTTAGCTTGTGCCCCTGAATGCGGCTGAACGTTTACATGGTCTGCGCCGAAAATTTGTTTAGCTCGATCTCGTGCGATGTCTTCAGCGACATCTACATATTCACAACCTCCGTAGTAACGCTTACCAGGATATCCTTCTGCATATTTATTTGTTAACACGGAGCCTTGAGCTTCCATTACCGCTTCACTTACAAAGTTTTCAGAGGCAATTAGCTCAATCTTCGACTGTTGACGTTTCCGCTCATTTTGAATGGCACTAAATATTTGTTCATCTTGCACACGTAAGTATTTCATCAGCGAGATCCTCTCCTATCCGTTTCCATTTCGTTAAACTTACCATCTCATTGTACAAGTTTTTTCATGCAAATGTAAGAGAATATTTTAAAAAATCGTTTTTAATTTCGTTAAATCCGAATATTAAAAACTGAAACAAAACGTATAGTTCGCTTTGTTATTGTTAGCTACTCCTTTTGATACACCGTGCGAACCCCGCCAATAAGTTTAGGTCTTGTCCGAGCAAGTGTGACATGGGCTTCACCAAGCTGCTTTTCAGTTGGACGTACGGGAACAGCAACCGATTTTAAGTGCATCCCAATAAATGTATCTCCTATATCGACCCCTGCGTCAGCTCTTATTTCTTCTACAAGCACAGGATCCTTCATTTGCTTAAAAGCAAATGAAGCCATTGAACCGCCAGCTTTCGCTACTGGAACGGCAAAGACCTCTGGAAGACGGTTGGCTAGAGCCGTCTCTTTTTCGACAACTAGAGCTCTGTTTAAATGTTCACAACACTGAAAAGCAAAGACTACACCTGTTTGCTTCTGAAGTATCTCAAGTCCTTTATAAATCATTTCAGCAATGTCTTCGCTTCCGGAAGTACCGATATGCCTTCCCGCTACCTCACTCGTGCTGCAACCGATGACAACAATCTGACCTGCCTGCAATCCAGCTTCCTGAGTAAACTCATCCAATATGATCCGCCATGTCTGTTCGAGTTTTTTCATGTTCACTGACACCTTATTGCTTTTCCTCATAATCAGCAATTTTCCCAATTCGGATGGCATGACGTCCTGCTAAAAATTCAGTTGTCAGCCATACCTTAGCAATTTCTCTTGCAAGACCTGGACCAATCACTCTTTCACCCATTGCCAAGATATTTGTGTCATTATGCTCTCTTGTCATTTTGGCACTAAATACATCATGAACAAGGGCACAGCGAATCCCTTTCACTTTATTAGCGGAAATACTCATGCCGATCCCAGTGCCGCATATTAAAATTCCTCTGTCCGCTTCACCATTCGCCACTTTCTGAGCAACCGGAAATGCATAATCTGGGTAATCCACAGACTCTGAGCCGCATTCACAACCTAAATCTTCATATTCGATGTTTAATTCATTCATTAAAGAAATAATGTCTTTTCTAATATTCATTCCACCGTGATCTGAAGCAATGATTACTTTCATAGATTGGTACCTCCCCAGTTTTGATTTCATCAGAGTTACAACATTGTGATTGATATGGTGCTAATACAGTTAAATCTTATTTTACCCACTGCTATTTGTTTCGCAAACAGTCATTGTTCGGAGAGCTTTTCAGCTAACATATTGATCAAGCGTTCAAGTTCATCCCTTGTTTTTTGATAGTCGCTAAGAGAACCGCCAAATGGGTCGACAACATCCCCAGTTTCACCATTTGCATACTCTTTTAACGTACAGACCTTTTCTTGATACTCCGAAAATTGTTGTATGGCTAAACGTTTATGCTGCTCTGTCATCGTTAAAACGAGATCAGCCCATTCGAGCTTCTCGTGAGAAAGTTTTGATGTTGAATGATTCAGAGCAATACTTTTTTCAAAAAGAGCCTCAATCGCATACACAGAAGCTTTCCCATGGTCAGGAGCAAACAAACCAGCAGATTTCGCAGCTGTATTTAGATTTTTTTGCGAGGCAACAGATCGAAAAAGTGCCTCAGCCATTGGGCTTCGACATGTGTTTCCTGTACAGACAAATAAGATATTCAATGTCGCTCACTCCTTTCTATTATTATAATGGATTTTATCGAAAAAAAATAAATTTAGATAAAAAAAAAGGACCGACCCTTTTTTAGATTCAAACAGTGAGTAACAATTTAAGCCCAAAACTAAGTAAAATGGTTCCGCCTAAAGCTTGACTATAAGCCCCAAGCCATGATTGAACTTTTTTCCCAAGTAAAAGACCTGCCCATGTCAAAAGCATACTAATCAAACCAAACAAACTAATTGTTAAAATCGGTTTTGTGCCATAAAGCCCTAGACTAAGACCGACCGAAAAGCTGTCAAGACTTACACCAACAGCAAAAATCAACAGGTTGAAACAGGTCGGAGAAATGACCCGTTCCCCATTTTTATTGAAAGATGCAGAAATCATTTGAATACCGAGCACTAAAAGTAGGGCACTGCTCATATATGTCGCAATGACTCCAAGCGTATCAGAGAGAAACTGTCCTGCCACCATTCCGCCAAGAGGCATGATGACATGAAACAGTCCAATAAGCACACTTATTTGACCATATTGTTTCCTTGTCAACTTTGTCATTCCAATGCCAAGTCCCACTGAAAAAGCATCCATGCCAAGTGCAAAGGCCATAATACTTAGCGTCAGGATTTCACCTAATACTACATCAACATTCATGAAATTCCCCCTTGGACACGCCTGCTTTTCTAGCCTATGCGTGTCCAAAAGGTGATAGAACTCTCTCTTAGCTTACACTTCAATAATCCGATGTCCAGCCGCTTTTAACAATCTGTTCATGACTGCGTGCCCGACACCTACTTCTGGATAAGACTCAGCAAAAATAAAATCGAGTTTTTTTTCATCTAAACTACGAAGACTGTTATATAATCCAGCTGCAACAGTTTCTAAATGATCTCGCCTGCCGCATGCCCAAACAGCATCCGCTTTGTAGGCATCAGCATACTCTTCAGTAGTCAAAATACCCACCTTCCTGCCATCTTTCTGATATTGCTCAATCAACCGCTGAATATTTTCACGGTTTCCTTTCACAATGGCAAGCGGGGCTTCTGGTGCATAGTGAGTATATTTCATTCCCGGTGACAATGGCGCCACATGCTCATTTGCGATTCCTTTATCGATTCTGACCTGACCGATTACATCTTCAAGTTGTTCTGTTGTGACGCCGCCAGGTCTTAAGATGACAGGTACATCTCCTGTACAGGAGATAACAGTTGATTCAATTCCTACACCAGTAGGACCGCCATCAACAATACCAGCAATCCGACCGTTCAAATCATGAACAACATGTTCGGCTCTTGTCGGGCTCGGTTTACCAGATAAATTGGCACTTGGAGCCGCTACTGGAATGGCAGCCCGTTTTATTAACTCAAGCGCAACTGGATGAGCCGGCATCCTCACGGCCACGGTGTCCAATCCAGCTGTTACTCTTGTGGATAACACACCTGGTTTACAAGGCAAAACAAGTGTCAAAGGTCCTGGCCAAAAATGTTCTATTAAGATGCCAACCTGCGCTGAAGACATATCAGCAAACTCTTTTAATTGCTCAACATCTGCGATATGAACAATTAGAGGATTGTCACTTGGCCGACCTTTCGCTTGATAGATTTTAGTAACAGCATCCGTATTCTTGGCATTAGCTCCCAATCCATAAACGGTCTCCGTTGGAAAAGATACGACTTCATTATTCTGAAGCATTTGAGCTGCTTCTGTCAGTTGTGGACAGTTTGTGGACAAGTCAGTTGTTACATCCACAGTCCATGTGATTGTATCCATTTACATCAAATCTCCCTTAACAAAACACTAAAAACCTTCATTTTTTATGTAAATCCTGTTGAAAGTATAAAAGATGAAAGAAAAGAAAACAAGCGTTATCCACATTTTGTGGACAACGCTGTTAAAATTGTGGATATTCCTGTGTATAAGTAAAACATCATGTTAACTTTTTCATCATTAAAACGGCTTCATTTGCTTCAAGTGACACTGAAGCATGCTGTGATTGATTCAGTTCATTCGGTTTATTTTCAGTTTGCTTGAAACCTAGCACTTCTAATAAATTGACAGATGTTTGTTTGTTAGTGACTAAATATAACGTATGAATCTCCCTTTTTTCACAAAACACTTGCATACTTTGGAATAGTGAAACGACATGACCTTGATTTAACTGATCAGAAACGACCAATGACCGTAAAAGTCCCTTTTCATTTTCAATTTTCTCCATTCCGAGGCAAGCGACGATTTTTTTCTGGCAATCTTCCATGAGAATAAAGTGATTCTTATCTTCGTTAATTCCTTTATGGCTTGTCCCCGCCTCTGTTAAGAACGATTGAATCGCATCCTTATCTCTTTTTTCCGCTAACCTCAATTGGTAGAACATCTTTTCACCCCGTTTTTTCGCTTCTCTATTCATTCTATGAGGGCGACAGTAAAATATACCTTTTGATTTGATAGAAATATGATTAGCAGGAACTTCTTTTTAAAAAGTAGTCAACAATTGATAGGTTCTTTACACATCTGCCGCGAAAATCATGACGGTACCCTCCTGAAAAGAATTTTTATACCGTTTTGGAAAATTATATCACATCATGAAGCGACAAAATAACCTTCTACTAACTATATCAAGAAAACAATCCTGACACCCATTCAACAAGGAAAAACTTAACCTCGGTTTCTTCTCCTTTTGCTTCTTCAGTCTCAGTCTTTTTTTCTTCTCGTTGCTTCTCTTCATCCTCTTCAGGTGCTTTAACAGCTTCTCCATTGGAAAAGTCAAGAAAACAGAGCGGCGGAAAGAGAACACACCACCAGTTGGCTCCCTCTCCCTTTCCTAATGTAATTAACACCGCTTCATATTCTCCAGCTGGATATACCATATTGCCGTAAAGCTTGGTCGGAAAAGAAACTTTATCAAAACTGACTGCAACAGATTGCTTACGATTCTCACGCTTTATTACATTTCTTGCGATTTGTTTAATTTCGGGTAATTTTGAACGAATCACCTTTCTTGCTTTCTCAACTGACGTCAAATTTTTGACCCAGTTTGTCATTTCCCGATTCACTTCATCTCTAATTTTGCGCTTTATATTTTGATCACTTTTATTATTGCTATTTGCTAAAATACGAAAACGAATCGCTTCATCAGGAATAACAGCTGGATCTTGACTAGATGACTGGGCTGTCTCTTCCAATGACAAATTCGCAATCGCACCTATTAATAACAAAAATATATAAATAATAGCTATCAATGATTTTTTCATATTCTCCCCGCTCCTCACCGTTAGTTTGAACCTTTTCTAGCCCTATTATGGTCAAAAACAAAACGGTTTAAACGGGTAATACAAAAAAAGCTAGTAAGCTTTTAATCTAAAAAAGAGACATTAGGTTATGTCTCTTAAAATGAAGTGAGCGGTGTTCTGAAAAGCAGTGTGGATGAATAGAATTTGCTCGCTTTCCACGGGCGATCCGCAAGCCTCCTCGGAGCTGTTTCCGCAGGAGTCTCGCAATTCCGCCAGATTCGTTAATAAAGGGCTTTTTTGTTTGTATGTTAAATGACCGCATATACAATGCGATCCTTTCCATTCAAATCTTGTTTTACCTGAACTTCTGCTTTTGGAAAGAATGTCAGAAACATGTCCCGTACAGCCTCTCCCTGTGTCCAGCCGATTTCAAAGACGATAAGCGCTTTTTCTGAGATGACATTGGGAATTTCCTTCATAAAACGCTGGTAAAATTGCAACCCATCTGCTCCATCCGTTAAGGCATTAACAGGTTCATGAAGACGGACAACATCAGACAACAGCGCCATCTCCTCTTCTGAAATATAAGGAGGATTAGAGACGATAATATCAGCCTTTTTATTTCGTGAAATCAGCGGTTCCAGCAAATCACCGCTGAAAAAATCAACTTGCGCTCCAAGTCGATCAGCATTATTCATCGCCACCTTTAATGCTGCTTGTGAGATATCTGTTGCCGAAACAGACATGCGCTGACATTCAAGAGCTAGGGTAATTGCAATCGCCCCGCTCCCAGTCCCAATATCAACTGTTTGCAAACATTGCTTATCAGGAAAAACACGGTTTGCCTGAAAAAGAACAGTCTCAACAACTTCTTCTGTTTCAGGACGTGGAATCAATACATGATGGTTCACTAAAAATTCTCGGCCATAAAAAAATTCTTTCCCTGTAATATATTGAACAGGGACACCAGAGCAATGAAGTTCAACTTGTTTTTCAAATTGCAACAAGTCAGCTTCAGACATCACATCGTGAAAATTTGCCAAAAGTTGGCTTCTTTCCAATTGAAGTTGATCAATTAGCAAGATTTCTGCAGCATTTCGGTCCCTGCCCGCTTCGGTCAAATAAGAAGAAGCCCAGTTGAGGGCTTCAAATATCGTTTTCATGTTTTAATTCCCTGCCTGCTCAAGCTTGCTGGATTGATCTTCGACAATCAACGCCTCAATCACTTCATCAAGCTTGCCTTCAAGGATTTGATCAAGTTTTTGGATTGTCAAACCAATCCGGTGGTCTGTGACGCGATTTTGCGGGAAGTTGTAGGTACGGATCCGTTCGGAGCGATCACCTGTACCAACTGCTGATTTACGGTTTTGATCATATTCAGCTTGTGCTTCTTGCTGAAATTTATCATAAATTCTTGCACGCAATACCTTCATCGCTTTCTCTTTGTTTTTAATCTGGGATTTCTCATCTTGGCATGAAACGACGACACCTGTTGGAAGGTGTGTCAGACGGACTGCCGACATCGTCGTATTAACGCTTTGTCCTCCCGGTCCACTTGAGGCAAAAGTATCGACACGAATATCTTTTTCATGTATGTCAACTTCGACTTCTTCAGCTTCAGGCAGACAGGCAACTGTTGCCGTTGAAGTATGGATGCGTCCGCCTGATTCTGTTTCAGGAACCCGCTGAACACGGTGCGCCCCATTCTCATATTTCAACCTTGAATAGGCACCATTACCATTGATCATAAAAATAATCTCTTTATAACCGCCTGTTCCAGTCACATTGGCTTCCATCACTTCTGTTTTCCATCCTTGAAGCTCGGCATAGCGACTATACATACGATAAAGATTTCCAGCGAATAAAGCGGCTTCTTCCCCGCCTGCTGCACCACGAATCTCCATGATGACGTTTTTATCATCGTTTGGATCTTTCGGGATCAACAATACTTTTAGACGCTCTGTCAAAGTTTCAACTTCTTCCTGCAGTTCAGAAATTTCTTCTTTAACCATTTCACGCATGTCAGAATCAAGTTTTTCTTCAAGCATCGCTTTTGCATCATCTAACTGCTCTGATGCCGTCCGGTAATGTCTATATACCTCAACTGTTTCCTGTATATCAGATTGTTCTTTTGAGTACTCTCTAAGCTTCTTCGGATCATTGACGACCTCTGGATCGCTCAATTTTTCATTTAATTTTTCATACCGATCTTCAATTGATTTTAAACGGTCTAACACGGTCTTCACCTCTGTTTACTGTGCGTAACATTCTAATTATAGTATAGGGATTCCTCTTCGTCAAAACAACTTGGAAGTGTTGACACAGACGACGCCTACGTCCTAAGGATACTTTTTGTTATACTTTTAAATAAAAAGGAGTTGATCTGATGCTAAAATCGATCCATCACATTGCCATCATCTGTTCAGATTACGAAACCTCCAAAACTTTTTATGTTGATAAGCTGGGCTTGGAGATCATCAGTGAGACCTACAGAAAGGATCGGAATTCATACAAGCTTGATTTAGCATTGGACGGCCGCTATTGTCTTGAACTGTTTTCATTTCCAAATCCCCCTGAACGGATCTCATATCCAGAAGCAGCCGGGCTTAGACATTTAGCCTTTACAGTGACAGATCTTGATCAAGCCATTAGCCAGCTTTTGCAAAATGGTATAACAACTGAACCAATCCGAATTGATCCAGAAACAGGCAAGCGGTTTACTTTTTTTTCAGATCCTGATGGTTTACCGCTGGAGTTATATGAAGAAACAGTCTTTCCCCTGAAGAAATAACACTTTCTTTGCCGAATCCCTTCTTCTTTTGTCTAACAGGAAGGAAGCTTATCTTTCAAGTCGAATATCCCTTTTAGATGATCAATGACAGCTAAAAGGAGGTATGCGAATTGAATACAGCAGATGTGGCACATAAATTGGGTGTCTCCACAAAAACAGTACAGCGTTGGGTGAAGCAGCTCGAGATTCCTGCTTCTCGAAATGAACTTGGCCACTACTCTTTCACAGATGACGACATGACCATTCTGGAAAAAGTAAAAGAACAATTGAAAAACGGAATATCGATGCAGGATATCATAATAGAAAGAAAGAAAAAATCTTTTTTAATCGAAAGAAATGACAATTCTCTTTCAAATCACCCAAAACAACTTGATGAATGGCTTGAACGGAAAATGAAGCAATATTTACAACATGAACAGCTTGAGCGTCAACTATTACAAAAAAAAATGGCAGAACTCGAACGAAAACTGGAGCAAAAAGCCGATGAGGTCGTCTCTTATCAGCTTCTTCAGCAAAGACGGGATCTTGAAGAAGAGCGACAGCAAATTAAAGATATCAAACAGAAAATAAGCGAATTGGAAAACAACCAGACCAAAGAAAAGGACACCATTCCTTTGGAAGAAAAACCGAAAAGCAGATTCAAATCGATTTTTTCTTTTTGAAAAGTTTGGATTACACTAAAAAACACTTGTTTTCGCAAGTGTTTTTTATCATATATTTTATGATGGTTTCGGTTTACCCGGAACTTCATGATGGTGACGGCACCGTGCTTCATAGGATTCGGAGGCCCCTACTAAAATAACTGGATCATCATATGAAGCTGGTTTTCCCTCAATCAACCTTTGGGTTCGGCTTGCTGGTGAACCACAGACAGAACATACTGCTTGCAGCTTAGTCACCGTTTCCGCTAAACTCATCAGATCTGGAACAACTCCAAAAGGCTCCCCGCGGAAGTCTTGGTCAAGACCTGCAGCGATGACGCGATAACCTTTATCCGCCAAAGCTGTTAGAGTACTGACAATGGATTGATCAAAAAACTGCACCTCATCAACGCCAATCACATCGGTTTTTTCACTAATATGTTGAAAAATCTCTTGTGGAGAAGTGATCGCATGACAAATAATCTTTGTTCCATTATGTGACACAACCGAGTCGCTACTATAGCGATTATCAATTGCAGGCTTAAACACTTTTACTTGCTGTTTGGCAAATGTTGCTCTTTTAATTCGGCGAATCAGTTCTTCTGATTTACCAGAAAACATGCTTCCGCATATCAGTTCAAGCCAACCACTTTGCTTCATGATGTACATCGTCTTTATCCCCTCTCCAGCGGTATTCCCATGTAAAAAACAGGCAAGAAGGATTCTCGCCTGTTTTTTTATATCTATTAAGACTTAAGACCATACTTTTTGTTGAAACGATCAACACGACCATCTGCAGTAGCAAATTTTTGACGGCCAGTATAGAACGGATGGCATTCAGAACAAATTTCAACGCGTACCTCTTCTTTTACTGAACCAGTTTCAAATTCGTTACCACAAGCGCATTTCACTGTTGCTTTTTTGAAATTAGGATGAATTCCTGCTTTCATGTCTGTCATCTCCTTCCGCCCTGAATCCCATTCGGAAACAGAGTTAATATTCCGGCAAAACCTCCGGAACGCACATGATAGAATTATAACAGCGATCATGATGTTTTGCAAACTAAAGTTTTGTTATTATCTTTTTGCTGCTGACATATTGGCTTGCTTCCATTCCTGAATCAAGATATCAAAAAACTCTTGATTTGTTTTAGTCCTTTTCATTTTTCTCATAAACCTCTCAACAAAATCCTGTGAGTCAGACATCGATTTGCGAATGGCCCATAAGCGGTCAAGATGTTCTTTCGGAACAAGCAGCTCTTCTTTACGCGTACCAGAACGACGAATATCAATTGCAGGAAAAATTCTTCTTTCCGCAAGAGAACGGTCAAGATGAAGCTCCATATTTCCTGTCCCTTTAAATTCTTCATAGATGACATCATCCATCCGTGAACCTGTATCAACTAAAGCAGTTGCCAAGATTGTCAAGCTGCCGCCTTCTTCAATGTTTCGAGCCGCCCCAAAGAACCGTTTTGGACGATGGAACGCTCCAGGGTCAATTCCGCCTGACAGTGTTCGGCCACTTGGCGGAATCACTAAGTTATAGGCACGCGCCAGCCTTGTAATGCTATCCATTAAAATCACTACATCTTTTTTATGTTCGACAAGCCGCATTGCTCGCTCAAGTACGAGTTCAGCTACTTTTATGTGGTTCTCCGGTACTTCGTCAAATGTCGAGCTGACGACATCACCTACCACAGATCGTTCAATATCTGTTACTTCCTCTGGTCTTTCATCAATTAAAAGCACAATCAACTCAACCTCTGGATGATTAGCTGTAATACTGTTGGCAATCTCTTTGAGGAGCATCGTTTTTCCTGCTTTAGGCGGGGCTACAATTAAACCGCGCTGTCCAAAACCAACCGGTGCCATCATATCCATAATTCTTGTCGACAAATAATTAGGTTTTGTTTCTAGCACCATTTGGCGATCAGGATAGAGAGGCGTCAATGCAGGAAAATGGACACGTTCTTTTGCCGATTCGGGATCATCACCATTAACGGCTTCTACGTGAAGCAAACCGTAGTAACGTTCATTTTCTTTTGGAGGACGGACTTTCCCGGAAACTTTATCACCGTTTCTCAAATCAAAGCGACGAATTTGGGATGCAGAAATATAAATATCCTCTGAGCTTGGAGAATAGTTAATCGGTCTCAGAAAGCCAAAACCTTCTGATTGAATAATTTCCAGAACACCTTCCATAAACAATAAGTCTTCCTTTTCAGCATTGGCCTTCAAAATGGCAAAAATCAATTCCTTTTTTGTCAGTTTACTGTAATACGAGACTTTATAATATCTCGCTAATTCATACAGTTCTTTTAATTTCATATTTTCCAAAGATGAAATAGACACATCTTTCACAAAGAACACCACGCTTTTCTAATCAAATATTTACTTTTGGTCTTATTTTAAACTCTTTAAACAGCAACTTCATCTACCGGTAACGCTTCTACCCATATATCGCAAAGAATGAAAAGGTTTATCATGAGTCGAGAAAGAAGCGAGGACTTAACAAGAGAAGAATTATCGCATTTCGTATTTATGCGGCAGGAATTTAGGCTTTCTCCAAAAATTAGGATGCGCAGCAAAATTGTGCAGCACTCTTTATTTTTACCTTATTTGACGACCATATTCAACTTTTATCAAAACAAAAAACAAGCTGTCTGCAATTGTACCAAATAATGAAAGTATGTTCAACAGAAGGGAAAGCGGGAGAAGCTGCCCCGCTTTTATCTCCTTAAGGACGAATGACTAAGTTAGGCTTCTTCTTGAGACTGTGCCTTCCATCAACAAAGCGAACAGTTCCAGACTTAGCTCTCATGACAATACTGTGAGTCGTTCCGACAGACCCTTTAAATTGCACCCCGCGTAAAAGTTCTCCATCAGTCACGCCAGTTGCAGCAAAGATCGCGTCATCCCCTTTTACGAGATCTTCCATTCGCAGCACCTTTTCAATATCGACTCCCATCTTTTCACACCGTTTCATCTCTTCATCATTTTGCGGGAGAAGCTTACCATGTATTTCTCCTCCTAGAGCTTTTAATGCAACTGCAGCCAAAACTCCTTCTGGCGCACCACCAGATCCAAACAAAATATCAACTCCTGTATGGTCAAAAGCAGTGTTAATCGCTCCAGCTACATCACCGTCATTAATCAGCTTAATTCTAGCTCCAGCTTCCCGAAGTTCATGGATAATTTGCTCATGGCGCGGACGGTTTAAAACGGTGGCTACAACATCTTCCACATCTTTATTTTTGGCTTTTGCCAGAGCCTTCAAGTTATCGATGACCGGGGCTTCAATGTCTATGCAACCGACCGCTTCTGGTCCGACAGCAATTTTATCCATATACATGTCAGGTGCATTTAGAAGATGACCGTGATCCGCCACAGCGATAACAGCAAGTGCGTTCCAACCACCGCTTGCAACGATATTTGTTCCTTCTAATGGATCAACCGCTACATCTACTCTAGGTCCATAACCATTTCCTAGTTTTTCCCCAATATAAAGCATAGGTGCTTCATCCATTTCACCTTCACCGATAACGACTGTCCCTTTCATTGGAACAGTGTCAAAAACATCCCTCATAGCATTTGTTGCTGCATCATCAGCTTCTTCCTTTTTACCTCTTCCCATCCAGCGGGCTGACTTAAGCGCTGCAGCTTCTGTCACACGTACAAGTTCCATTGATAAGCTTCTTTCCATCCCTTTATTATCCCCTCTCATCATTCCAGATCTTTTATTCTCCACTTCCATATCGTATTCAAAAAAAGCGATTTAGGAATTTTGCATCTGCTCTAATTCTTGGTCTGTTAGTTTCTCACGCCAAACGACAGCTCCCAGATTGGACAGTTTCTCTTCAATTTGACTGTATCCTCTATCAAGATGTTCGAGTCCGGTTATCTCAGTAATGCCTTCTGCCATTAAACCGGCTATAACAAGACACGCTCCCGCTCTAAGGTCACTCGCTTTCACTTTAGCACCTTGAAGTGCAGCGGAACCTGTGATAATCGCTGATCTCCCTTCAACCTTCATCGATGCACCCATTCGTCGTAACTCATCTATATGTTTAAAACGGGCTGAATAAATCGTGTCAGTGACAACGCTTGTCCCATTAGCCTTTGTTAAAAGGGATGTCATCGGTTGTTGCAAATCAGTCGGGAAACCGGGATAGACAAGTGTTTTGAGATCGACTGGCTTTAATTCTTTCTGCCCTCCAACCATCAACAACTGGTCATTGCTTTCCTCAATTCTGATCCCCATCTCGCGCAATTTAGCGATCACTGATTCAAGATGTGTCGGAATAACATTATCGATCAGTACCTCTTTTCCCATTGCAGCAGCTGCAATCATAAAAGTTCCTGCTTCTATCCGATCTGGAATAATCGAGTGTCTGCAACCATGAAGTGATTCTACACCTTCAATTCGGATCACATCTGTGCCAGCACCTTTTATTTTAGCACCCATACTTGTTAAAAGGGTGGCAACATCAATGATTTCCGGTTCCTTTGCGGCATTTTCAATCACTGTTTTACCTTTTGCAAGCACAGCAGCAAGCATAATATTAATCGTTGCTCCAACACTGACAACATCCAAATAGATTCGTGCACCTTTTAATTGTTCTGCACGCAGATAGATCGCACCTTGTTCATTTGTCACTTCCGCTCCGAGCGCTTCAAAACCTTTAATATGTTGATCTATCGGCCTTGGACCGAGGTGACACCCGCCAGGAAGTCCGATAACGGCTTTTTTAAAACGACCGAGCATCGCTCCCATTAAATAATAGGACGCCCGCAACTGTTTCACTTTGCCGTTTGGCAAAGGCATACTGATCATCGGTTTGGGATCAATGACCATTTCCCCTTTTTCAAAATGAACATTTCCACCGATCTCCCTTAACAAATCGCGTAGTGTTAAAATATCTGATATATGCGGAAGACCTTCAATCGTAACCGTTGAATGAGCCAAAATTGTCGCAGGTATAAGAGCGACTGCACTATTTTTGGCACCGCTTATATGTACTGTCCCATTCAGGGGGTCTCCGCCGGCTATATTTAACTTTTCCATGATCGTCTCCTTCCTAAGAAGATAGCTAATGATCATTTTAGCCCTCTCAAAAACAAATGGTCCTTTTAAAAACTCTAGCCAATTAAAAGAAAAAGAATACAATATTCTCAAAAATTATTGGGAAGAATATGGCGAAGCTGCGCGTGGGAAAAAGTCCTCTAAGTATAAAACATAAACAAAAGGGTGACAAGCAGAAGGATTTCCCTTCACTTGCCACTCACAAAACAATCCTTAACTGTTATTTTTATTCCAGTCTGCTAAAAACTTCTCGATCCCAATATCTGTTAACGGGTGCTTTGTTAATTGATGAATCACTTGCAGTGGCATTGTACCAATATGAGCCCCTCTCAAAGCAGCTTCAGTAACATGTTGCGGATGACGGATTGATGCCGCAATAATTTGTGTATCTAAACCGTGCACATCAAAGATCTGTTTTATTTCACTTATTAGATCAAGACCATTATGACCGATATCATCCAAACGTCCTAAAAATGGGGAAACATAAGTCGCTCCTGCTCTAGCTGCAAGCAATGCCTGATTAGCACTAAAGATTAGTGTAACATTTGTTTTAATACCATGATCAGTTAATGTTTTTACAGCCTTCAAGCCATCGGCTGTCATTGGGATTTTCACCGTAATATTCGGTGCTATCTTCGCAAGCTCTTTTCCTTCTTCAATCATCTCTTCCGCCTTAAGAGAAATAACCTCAGCGCTAACAGATCCTAATGATACTACATCTGTAATTTCACGCAGACGGTCATGAAACGAAACATTTTCTTTGGCTACTAAACTAGGATTTGTCGTAACCCCAGCTAAAACACCGAGAGCATGAGCTTCCTTAATTTCGTCTAAATTTGCAGTATCAATAAAAAACAGCATACTTGACAAAACCTCCTGTCATAAAAATATCTGAAACTTAAAACATGTTTGCGCTTTCTAAATGATAAGGATAAAACCGCCTGTCTTAAATCAGGCGGCTTTTTGACTGAACTGGAAGCAAAAGAGCCCCATGCTAAATCACGCATGCAGAAAAACACCCTATTTCCTCAAATTTTATGGAAAGCAGGTGTTTTTCTAAGATCATTATGCTTGGTTTGAAGAACCAAATTCACGCATTTTGCCAATAACTGTTGCTTTAATAGCTTCACGTGCAGGTCCTAAATATTTACGTGGATCATACTCTTCTGTTAATTTTGCTAATGTTTCACGAACAGCTTTTGCAGAAGCGATTTGGTTTTCAGTGTTGACATTGATTTTTGCTGTACCTAATGAAATTGATTTTTTAATATCATTAGTTGGAATTCCAGTACCGCCGTGAAGAACAAGCGGAAGACCTGTAGATTTTCCGATTTCTTCCATTTCTTTAAATCCTAAGTTAGGTTCACCTTTGTAAGGACCGTGAACAGAACCTAATGCAGGTGCAAGGCAGTCAATGCCAGTGCGTTCAACAAGCTCTTGACATTCTTTTGGATCAGCGTAGATCACGCCTTCTGCTACAACATCATCTTCCTGTCCACCTACAGTTCCAAGTTCAGCTTCAACTGAAACACCATGGAAATGTGCAAGTTCAACCACTTTTGCAGTTGTTTCAACATTTTCTTCGAAAGGATGGTGAGAAGCGTCGATCATAACTGAAGTGAAACCAGCATGAATCGCTTTTGCACAAGATTCAAAGCTTGAACCGTGATCTAAGTGAATCGCAACTGGAACAGTTACATTGTATTCTTCCATTAACGCTTTAACCATTGCGACAACTGTTTTAAAACCGCCCATATAACGTCCTGCGCCTTCTGATACACCAAGGATAACAGGGGATTTTTCTTCTTGAGCTGCTTGTAAAATAGCCTGAGTAAACTCAAGGTTATTTAGGTTAAATTGTCCTACAGCATATTTGTCTTCTTTTGCTTTATTCAACATTTCCGTCATTGATACTAAAGGCATGTCGAAAGTCCTCCTTATGTAGCCTGATTTGCTTTTTTTCGAAAAAAGCCTCCACACCCAACTAGTATGACCAGAAAAACCTGCCATATGTAAAATGTTTTTTACTACTTTAGCTTTTCTCTACTTATATAGAATAACAATTATTCAGCAAATCGGCAATAACATGACTGTGACAACATCGAAAACTTTTTCTGTTATCCGTTTGATTTGATGGGCAGATAGACTTTGACTGCTTCGCGAATTTCGTCAATATCAAAGGGCTTTGCAAAGTGTGTAAGGGCTCCCAACTCTTTTGACTCCTGAATCATGTCAAGTTCACCGTAAGCTGTCATAATGATGACACGGATTTGATCATCGATCACTTTCATCCTTTTTAAAATTTCAATTCCGTCCATTCCAGGTATCTTCATATCAAGCAATACAAGGTCTGGGCGTTCTCTTTCAACAATGTCAAGCGCCTGAAGTCCATTCGCAGCCTGAAATGTATTGTATCCTTCTTTATTGAAAACTTCATTCAGCAAGACGCGAATCCCGTACTGATCATCTACAATTAGAATCTTCTCATTCATTTTTCTACACACCTCTACACGTAATTTTCGTCAAAATAAAGCAGTAGTTTATCTATTCTGTTTTGTTTTACTTTTTTCCTTTAATTCAAGTATTTAAGTTTGCGACAGATTTAGAGGGTTTTTCCCAATTTTCTTCTTTAGTATATAATGATAGACAGGAAAAAAGGAGGAGTCGACTTGCTTAAAATGTTCACCACACAGTTATTAGGAATTTTTAATCGAATTCAAGAAAAGGAAGCCTTGGCGATTGAAGATGGAGCCAGATTTCTAGCTCAAGCAGTGATTAGTGATCACTCCATATATGTTTATGGAAAAAATGAATTAGAAGGCATTTTAAACGAAGCGTTGCACAGTTCTGAACCGTTTCCCTCAGTTAAACCGCTTCCCTCCCTTGAAGCAGATTGGCCTGTTTTTCAACCTGCTGATAAGGCGCTGATGTTTTGTGCCACACCAATGGAGCATGCCGATCGACAAACAGCTGAAAAACTGAATGAAAAAGGGGTTGGATTGATCATTGTCTCCCCTTCATCTAAAGAAGACACATCTATTGAATCATTTGCCGATGTCCATATTGACTTAAACTTAACAAGGCGGCTTCTTCCCAATGAAGATGGTACACGATTCGGGTTTCCTTCACTCATGGTGAGCCTCTACATTTACCATGCCCTTTCCTTTACATTAAAGGAAATTCTTCAGGAATACCAATGAAAGAAACCGCCCAGCTTAAAATTAGTTGTTTCTTCTCATGCCATACGATGATAGTACTAGATTAGATTTTAAAATATAACCTTCGTGGAGAAATGACAAAAAACCTGTCAACTTGTGCTGACAGGTTTTTTCATGCTTACAGTTTTTCAGAAGCTCTTAGTGACGCTTGGACAAAGTCTCTAAACAAGGCTTGAGGTCTTGTCGGTCTTGAAGTAAATTCAGGGTGAAATTGTGAAGCCACAAACCACGGATGATCTTTAAGCTCAATAATTTCTACGAGGCGGCCATCAGGGCTTGTCCCTGAAAATACAAAACCGGCTTCTTCCATTTGTTGTCTATATTCATTGTTGAATTCATAACGGTGGCGATGACGTTCATACACCACTTCATCTCGATAAGCTTCAAACGCTTTTGTTCCTTCCTTAAGCTTGCACGGGTAGAGACCAAGCCGAAGGGTTCCACCAAGATCTTCAATATCTTTTTGTTCAGGAAGAAGATCAATGATCGGATATGGTGTTGAAGGATTAATTTCAGCGGAATGGGCTCCCTCAAGTCCCAGAACATTTCTCGCATATTCAATTGATGCTACCTGCATCCCAAGACAAATTCCAAAAAACGGAACTTTGTGTTGGCGTGCATAATGAACTGCTGCAATTTTCCCTTCAACTCCGCGATCCCCAAATCCACCCGGAACAAGAATACCGTCTACATCGCGAACCAGATCACTAATATTTTCTTCAGTTACTTCTTCAGCATTGATCCATTTAATTTGGATATCTGAATCAAATGCATATCCCGCATGACGGAGAGATTCCACAACAGAAATATAAGCATCCTGAAGCTCGACATATTTGCCTACTAAACCGATAGTTGCTGTTTTCGAAAGGTTTTGCACCTTATTAACAAGCATTTTCCACTCTTCCATATCAGCTTCTTTACATTCCAGTTGCAAGTGACTGCAGACGAGGTGATCAAGTCCTTGTTTTTGCAATTCAAGCGGAATGGAATACAGTGTGTCTGCATCTCCAGCTTCAATGACGGCTTTCGGATCAATGTCACAAAACAATGCAATTTTATCTTTCATATCTTGAGAAATCGGTAGTTCCGTTCTGACAACAATCACATTTGGTTGAATCCCAAGACTGCGCAATTCTTTAACACTATGCTGTGTCGGCTTTGTTTTCATTTCTCCTGCCGCTTTAATGTAAGGAACAAGTGTACAATGGATATACATCACATTTTCGCGCCCGATATCACTCTTAATCTGTCTAATGGCTTCAAGAAATGGCAATGATTCGATATCACCAACTGTTCCGCCGATTTCCGTGATGACAACATCAGCGCTTGTTTCTTTTCCAGCACGGAAAACACGCTCTTTAATTTCATTCGTAATATGCGGAATTACTTGGACAGTGCCGCCTAAATAATCGCCTCTTCGTTCTTTTTTCAGCACTGTAGAATATATTTTCCCAGTCGTTACATTGCTATATTTATTTAAGTTAATGTCAATAAAACGTTCATAATGACCTAAATCAAGGTCGGTTTCCGCCCCATCATCTGTTACAAACACTTCACCATGCTGATATGGGCTCATTGTTCCAGGATCGACATTGATATAAGGATCAAATTTTTGAATCGTTACATTAAGACCTCTGTTTTTCAGGAGACGCCCAAGTGAAGATGCTGTAATTCCTTTACCAAGTGAGGATACAACTCCTCCAGTTACAAAGATATATTTTGTCATATTTGTACCCCTCTCTTCATGTAGACACTTATTCATTAAAATGCTCCGTTTATGAAAAATCATTTAGTTGTTTTCTAAATGATTAAGATATGTTAGGGACGGAAAAACAAGAAAGCTCCCTTTCAATTTCTTGAAAGGGAGCTGATAGTCCGTATCACTTGAATCTCTTCTTTTTGAAGAGCCCAAAATACATACTACATAGTTCACTTATGAAAGTCAAGATCCAATTTAAATCCTATCAGTTTATTCCTCTTCTTCTTCATCAAAATCTTCTTCATCATCCAAAATTTCGTCTTCAAGATCATCAATTTCATCATCATCCGTTTCATCGATATCATCGAATTCATCGGTATCAAGAGCAACTTCATCATCTAGAAGAATATCATCTTCATTATCAAAATCTTCTTCTTCTTCAACAACTTTTTTCGCTTTTTTCTTCTTCGCCTTTACAGTCGGCTGTGTTTCTTCGTCAAGCTGATCATATGGATACCAACTGCGCAATCCCCATGTCTGATCAGACAGCGCTAAAAAGCGACCGTCAATATTTAAATCTGTATAAAACTGGGCAATGCGATCCTCCAGCTCTTCTTTTCCAAGTCCGAGCAGAGAAACTGCTTTATCTGTAAGTTCTTGAAATGTAATTGATTTTTTTTCATCTAAGAAAATTTCATGTGCAATTTCAACTAAAGCCATTTCCTTCAGCTGTTCTTCTGAGTATTGTTTCAAGCTCATGGCCAGACACTCCCTTTCTATCTTCATGTATGTATCTACTATCTTTGTCATAGAAAATAAGCATGTAATTCCCGTCTTTTACGACAAACCATACCTCTCATTATAAACAAAAGCAAACAGTTTATGCTACCTTTATTCCCGTTAATTCAATAATTTTTACTTAAAATACAATAACTAAAAGAAAGGCAGAAAACATTCGGTAAAAGATACAGAAAAGCAGACCGGCTTGGACCTGAAACGAACATAGCAAATAAGCTTGTCCCTCTCTGTTTACACCCTAGGATTTGATTAGCATTCTCGAAATCACCATACGCTGAATTTCTTGAGTACCTTCATAAATTTGGGTAATTTTCGCATCACGCATATAGCGTTCAACTGGATAATCTTTCGTATAGCCATATCCGCCAAAGATCTGAACAGCTTCTGTTGTCACCTTCATGGCTGTATCACCAGCATACAGTTTTGACATCGCAGATGCTTTCCCATAAGGCAAGCCTTGAGATTCAAGCCATGCTGCCTGATAGGTTAAAAGCCTTGATGCTTCAATTTCTGTCGCCATATCAGCTAGTTTAAATGCGACTCCCTGCTGTTCAGCAATCGGTTTACCAAATTGCTTTCGTTCCTTTGCATAAGCTTTGGCAGCCACAAATGCTCCTTGTGCAATCCCCACAGCTTGGGCAGCAATTCCATTTCTCCCGCCGTCAAGTGTCATCATGGCAATTTTGAAACCTTCTCCTTCTTCACCAAGCCTGTTTTTTACAGGGACACGGCAGTCCTCAAAGATAATTTCTGTCGTTGGTGATGAACGAATTCCAAGCTTTTTCTCTTTTTTACCGACTGAAAAACCGGGAAAGTCTTTCTCAATTATAAAAGCTGTTGACCCTTGATGTTTTTTCTCCTGATCGAGAGCAGCAAATACAATATAGTAATCAGCAATTCCTCCATTTGTAATAAAAATTTTTGTTCCATTTATGATATATTCATCACCAGTTTTAACTGCAGTTGTTTTCATTCCACCTGCATCAGAGCCTGAACCTGGTTCAGTTAAGCCATAAGCACCGATCTTTTCTCCACGTGCCATTGGCTTCAAGTATTTTTGCTTTTGCTCCTCACTTCCAAAAGTATAGATTGGCCAGCCTGCAAGTGATGTATGAGCAGACAGAGTGACACCTGTTGACGCACATACACTTGAGAGTTCTTCCACTGCAATGACGTATGCTAAATAATCGCTGCCGATCCCACCGTATTCTTCTGGCCACGGAATGCCCGTCAATCCTAATTCCGCCATTTTTTTAAATATCTCAATATCAAACCTTTCTTCTTCATCACGCTCAGCCGCTGTCGGTTCCACCTCATAGTTAGCGAAGTCGCGGACCATCTTTTGAATCATTTGATGCTCTTCAGACAGCTTAAACATCATCGCATTCCCACCCCTTATATATGCTTATTAATGACAATCCGTTGAATTTCGTTTGTTCCTTCATAAATTTCACATATTTTCGCATCTCTGAAGTATCGTTCTACATGATAATCTTTTGTTAACCCCTGATAACCAAATAGTTGAATAGCCTCAGTTGTCACATACATCGCTGTCTCTGAGGCAAACAATTTAGCCATTGATGCCGCTTTTCCAGTTTTTCTACCTTGTTCTTTTAGTGAAGCAGCTTGATAGACGAGAAGCTTGGCCGCTTCTGTCCGCGTCGCCATATCAGCCAATTTAAAAGCTAGCCCCTGCTGTTGATTGAGGAGCTCTCCCTTCCGATACGCCACCTTGACATGTTCTGTCGCATCACTAAGCGCACTTTCAGCAATACCAAGCGCCTGTGCAGCGATTCCGATTCTGCCTGTATCTAGATGAGACATGGCAATTTTAAATCCCTCGCCTTCCTCACCAAGCAACTGGTGGGAGGAAATGACAGCGTTATCAAAATGCAGTGTCATTGTTTGTGAACCGTGAAGTCCCATTTTCGCGATATCTTTGCCAATGTGAAAACCCTTTGTGCCTTTCTCAATAATAAAAGCTGAAATCCCCTTTGTCCCCAGCCTTGCAAAGACGAGGTAAACATCTGCCGCTTCTCCGTTCGTAATAAAAATCTTTGTTCCGTTTAAAACGTACGTACATCCGTGTTTTTCTGCTTTTGTTTTAATGCTCCCTGAATCAGAACCGGCGCTTGGCTCTGTTAAACAAAAGGCTCCTATATATTGTCCAGCAGCAAGTTTTTTGACATAATCATTTTTTTGCTGTTCATTCCCATACAAAAGGATAGGAATTGTAACAAGTGATGTGTGCACAGATAAAATAGCCCCAACAACAGCACTGACTTTTGATAACTCATGAATGGTGATGATATACGAAACAAAGTCAGTACCAGCCCCTTTATACCTCATAGGAATGGGCAGACCCATCCAACCGTAACTTGCCATTTTTGTTAAAATAGCAGACGGAAAATGCCCCTTTTCCATTTCAGGGACAAACGGAGCCACTTCGCGTTCAGCAAATTGCCTCACTTGATCTCGCATCCCGGCTTGTGCTTCTGTCAATTGAAGGTTCACTTTTTGCCCCTCCTCTTCAATTGTTGCCGTACATATAAAAACCTCTACCCGATTTCTTCCCTAAACGTCCAGCGTTGACATATTGTTTCAGTAGTGGACATGGTCTGTATTTATCATCACCAAACCCTTGATGAAGTGTTTCCATAATAGAAAGACATGTATCAAGTCCAATGAGATCAGCTAGAGCAAGCGGTCCCATTGGGTGGTTCATTCCCAGTTTCATAATACTGTCAATACTTTCTTTGTCTGCAACACCCTCGTAAAGCGCAAACACTGCTTCATTAATCATTGGCATTAAAATTCGATTGGAAATAAAACCAGGAAAATCATGGACTTCAATTGGCACTTTGTTAAGCTTTTTAGCCACAGCAACAACTGTTTGATACGTTTCCTCACTTGTCTCAAGCCCTTTGATCACTTCAATCAGCTGCATAACAGGTACTGGGTTCATAAAATGCATACCGATGACATGTTCTGGTTTGTTTGTCACTGATGCAAGCTCTGTAATTGATAAAGATGACGTATTTGATGCCAGAATTGCAAAATCTCCAGTTGCATCATCCAAACGCTTAAAAATCTCTTTTTTCACATCCATATTTTCAATAGCAGCCTCAACAATGAGGAAGGCCTCGTGAGCATCTTCCAAATCAGGTGCTGGGGAGAGCCGCTGATAGATTTCTTTGACATCTTGTTGTGACATTTTCCCTTTTTCCGCCTGCCTCATCAACTGATCTGAAATTCGCTTCATTCCTTTTTGAATTTGTTCAGCTGACACATCGTTCAAATAGACATTGTAGCCTGCCTGAGCACAAACTTGGGCTATTCCCGCACCCATTTGTCCTGTACCAATGACCATGATCGTGTCGTTTCTCAATTTCTTCCCCCCCTTAAACATGAATCATAACAGCATCGCCTTGACCGCCGCCGCTGCAAATTGCGGCTATGCCCGTACCGCCACCACGTCGTTTCAACTCATACATCAGCGTGAGAATGATCCGTGCACCGCTCGCACCAATCGGATGGCCAAGTGCAATTGCACCACCATTTACATTGACCTTATCCATATCAATTCCAGCAATTTTCCCACTTGCCAAAGCAACTGCCGCGAATGCTTCATTGATTTCAAACAGACTGATATCAGCTTGATCAGCACCCGTTTTCTTCAGCAACTCATCAATGACCAGCCCAGGTGTTTTTGGAAAGTCTTTGGCCTCAACAGCAAGTGAAGTATGGGCCATAATCGTTGCCAGCGGTTTTAAGTTCAGGGCTTCTGCCTTTGCCTCACTTGCAATAATGAGCGAACATGCTCCATCATTTACTCCAGGCGCATTGCCAGCTGTAATCGTACCGTTTTCGTCAAAAACAGGTGAAAGCATTGCTAGCCTTTCGATTGATGTGTTTCGGCGCGGACCTTCATCACGGTCCACAGTCAATTTCTCACCTTTTTTTTGTGGGATATTGACAGGGACAATTTCTTCTTGAAACAATCCTGAATCCGTTGCCTCAACAGCTCGCCGATGGCTTGCTAATGCCCAGCGGTCTTGCTCTTCTCTCGTAATCTTTAATTCTTTCGCAACAGCATTGCCATAAGACCCCATGTGTACACCTGTAAAAGAACATGTCAAACCATCCATCAGCATCATATCCTGAACAGTTCCATCTCCCATCCTATAGCCCCATCTTGCTTTTTTCAGCAAGTAAGGTGCATGAGACATCGACTCCATTCCACCAGTAACGATCACTTCTGCATCACCAGCACGAATGATCTGGTCAGCCATTGTCAGACTTCTCATCCCAGAAGCACAAACTTTATTCATGGTTTCCGTTTTGACAGACCAAGGGAGATCTGCATATCTCGCTGCTTGTCTTGAAGGCAATTGTCCCTGCCCTCCTTGCAAAACTGAACCCATGATCACTTCATCTACGTCTTCTCCTCTTACTCCAGAACGTTTTAATGCGGCTTGAATGGCAATACCCCCAAGCTCAGCAGCTGATTTCGTCTGAAGCGCTCCCCCTAATTTTCCAAAAGGTGTACGTGCACCTCCAACAATTACTGATTTGACCATGATTTCTCCCCTCATCCTTCTTTATATGCTTATGATAAAAGAAGGCGGAGATTCTACTCACACCTTCTTTTTCATCTCTAAATCTAGGATGCCTCCTCCTCTTGATCTTCTTTGCCAAATACTGCCCGTTCTAACAGTTCAGCAACATCGTTTGTGGAAACTTGTTCCTCAAGTTCTTTTGCCTTTGTTCCATCTCCAAGCATTGTGAGACAATACGGACAACCGGAACTAATCACCGACGGATTGGTCATCAGTGCCTGCTCTGTTCGCGCTACATTAATTC
The DNA here is from genome assembly GCF_013155385.1 of Bacillus sp. WMMC1349. GTDB lineage: Bacteria > Bacillota > Bacilli > Bacillales > Bacillaceae > Bacillus. The sequence goes on from NZ_JABJUQ010000007.1 coordinate 3,472,805, forward strand.
TTGTTCCTGTCTCTTCCTCCATCCACATCAAGCCACCGCCTGCTCCACAGCACATTCCGGTTTCCCGGCTGCGCTCCATTTCCACTAAGCGGATACCCGGGATTGAACGAAGGATGTCACGAGGAGGATCATAGACTTCGTTATAACGTCCTAAATAGCAGGAATCATGAAAAGTCACCGTTTCCTCAACCGGATACTTCGGTTTAAGCTTGCCGTCTCGAACAAGTGAGGCGAGTAATTCGGTATGATGATAAACTTCTGCTTCAAGACCAAAATCAGGATATTCATTTTTGAAAATATTATATGCATGAGGATCGATCGTTACAATTTTTTTAATATCATGTTTTGCAAATTCTTCAATATTTTTCGCAGCTAGCTCTTGAAACAAGAATTCATTACCAAGCCGTCTTGGTGTATCACCTGAATTTTTCTCTTTGTTTCCAAGAATGGCAAATGAGACACCCGCATGCTGAAGAAGGTGTGCGAAAGCAATCGCAATTTTTTGACTGCGTCTGTCATAAGATCCCATCGATCCAACCCAAAATAAATATTCAAACTCTTTTCCTTGTTTCTTCATTTCCTTAACAGTCGGTACTTCAACGTCTTCACGCATGTCCCGCCAGTTTTCTCGTTCTTTTCTGTTTAATCCCCATGGGTTCCCCTGTCTCTCAATGCTTGTCATCGCACGCTGTGCGTCAGCATCCATTTTTCCTTCTGTTAGGACAAGATAGCGACGAAGATCAATAATCTTATCAACATGCTCATTCATAACTGGACACTGATCCTCACAATTCCGGCAAGTCGTACAAGCCCAGATCTCCTCTTCTGTGATGACATCTCCAATTAAGCTTGGATTATAAAGCTCTGTGGCTGCAGCTTCTTTTGATCCTTCTCCACCTGCTGCCATTGCTAGCTGATTAGCTTTTGTATGTTGAAAAAATGCGGCCGGTACCCAAGGTGTCTTTGATGTCACAGCTGCTCCTTTTTCTGTCAGGTGGTCTCTAAGCCGCAAGATAAGATCCATTGGTGACAGCATTTTACCTGTACCTGTTGCAGGACACATATTTGTACAGCGACCACATTCCACACAAGCGTAAAGATCGATAAGCTGTGATTGTCTGAACTCTTCAATCCGGCCAACACCAAACGTTTCTTTTGATTCATCTTCAAAATCAATTTTTTCAAGCTTTCCCGGGCTTGTTAGCCTGCTCAAAAAGACATTTGCAGGACCAGCAATCAAATGAGCGTGCTTTGATTGCGGAACATATACTAAAAACGTTAACAAAATCAAGAGATGGGCCCACCATGCCAGATAGAACACAACTGTCGCGGCAGTTTCACCCAGAAATCCCAAAACAAATGCAACTGCTGATGCCATTGGTTCATGCCAAGAAAGCGAGTGATCGTGCCAAACGATATTCATCCCATTCCCAAGCAAAACCGTAAACATCAACCCACCGATCAACAGGAGCACAAGGCCTGATTTAAAATTTCGTTTCAGTCTAACAAGCTTTTCAATATAACGCCGATGAAACGCCCAAGCAACTGCAATCAAAATCAGCAGTGTAACAATTTCCTGAAAGAATGTAAATGCAGGATAAACGCCACCAAGCGGCAGTCCTTTATCTGGCAAAAGTCCTTTTATAATAAAATCCAGTGCCCCAAACTGGACAAGAATAAAACCATAAAAAAACATGACATGAATAGTCCCGCTTTTTTTATCTTTGAGCAATTTCTTTTGACCGAAGACATTTTGCCAAATCCTTTGAAGCCGTTCCTTGATCCGTTGATCAAAAACCTCTTTTTGTCCGAGTCTAATGTAACTCAACCTCGTCCTGATCAAGTAAATAAACAGATAAACGGCGTAAAAGGTTACTCCCAAAAATGCAATGAAATTTAACCATAATAAGTTACTCAACAATAGCTCCCCCTTTCAGTTCTCCCAATCCAACTTCCCGAGAATCCCCTTTACTATCTTTATCTTAAATAATGAATGAGTGTTCAGTCAATATATTTTCTGATTCTAAGCGGCTTTTTAAAAAGATGTTCGTGCAAATCATGTCACGGTGTGGAGATCGAAATACTTAAAAGTTTACAAAACTATAAAACTAGTTTTATAATAATCAAAAAGGAGGTGACAGCTGTGAATTGGTCCCTAAAATCAGATGAAGTATTAGATCAAATGGTTGCAGAACAAAAGTTTGATGAAAAGACTTTATTAAAAAAGGCAGACGTATATAAAGCGTTAGCAGATCCAACCCGTTTAAAAGTCCTTAAACTGCTAGAAATCGAGCCGATGTGTCTTTGCGAACTTGTCAGTGCTCTCAATGTACCAAATTCTACGATGACACATCATATTCGGCTGTTAGAAAGGGGCGAATTGATCTACTCTGAAAAAGTAGGTCGAAATACGGTATTTTCACTTCAAGAGGCGGTAAAACATGTTTGAGCAGATTGGGCATTTGATTGCCTATGAATTACTTCATTTTCAAGGCCGGCTTGGAGAAACGGTTCAGTTTTTTGTAATGGATATCACTAAAATTGCGGTTTTATTAGCCATCATGGTATTTGTGATTAGCTATATCCGTTCGTTTTTCCCAGTAGAGTCCGTTCGAAACTATTTAACAGGCAAGAAAAAAGCGGTCGGTTATCTCGGAGCGGCCGGTCTCGGCGTACTGTCACCATACTGCTCCTGCTCAACAATTCCGTTTTTCATCGGTTTTGTTGAAGCTGGTATTCCGCTGGGGATCACCTTTACATTTCTTGTCACATCGCCGATTGTTAACGAAGTATCACTTGTATTACTTGTCTCGATGTTCGGTTTCAAAGTAGCGGTCTTATACGTTTTAGCCGGTATCACAGTCGCATTGTTGGCTGGTCTTTTGATTGAGAAACTGCACCTTGAGAAATATGTTCAAGAGTATGTCTATCAAATTAAACAGACCGAGGCGGCGACAGTTGTTAAGTTATCACACATTGACCGCCTCAAATTCGCTCTTGAAAATGTCTGGTCTGTGATCAAAAAAACTGGTCCGTACCTTCTGATTGGGATTGGCATTGCGGCCGGTCTTCACGGCTATATACCTACAGATTTCATTATCAGTTTCGCTGGTGACAGCTGGTACTCGCCAATCGTCGCAACACTTATCGGGGTTCCGCTATATTCCAATGCGATCGGGACACTTCCAATCATCGAGGTCCTTGTCGCTAAAGGAATGTCAATGGGGACAGCTCTCGCTTTTATGATGTCGACAGTTGCATTATCAGTACCAGAAGGCATCTTACTTAGCCGTGTCCTCAAAAAAGAACTTGTCATGATCTTTTTCGGAATCGTCTCCGCAGGCATTATTTTAATCGGGTATTTATTTCATTTCATACTTTAGAGGAGGATTTACATGAATATTAAAATTTTAGGAACAGGTTGCAGGAATTGTCAGACACTTGAACAAAATGTCCGGAAAGCACTCGATCAGTCCGGCAAAGAGGCAGAAATCGAAAAAGTAACAGATATTCAAGAGATCATCTCTTATGGTGTGATGAGTACGCCGGGCATTGTGATCGATGGAGAAGTGAAATCAACAGGGCGTGTTCTATCACCATCAGCGATTGTGAAGTTGTTTTAAACTGTCTTTCTGGGGCTTGTCATAAAATCAATCTATTGTGTCATATTTACCTAAAAAGCAAACTTATGAAGAGGTTTTGGGCTTTCTTTGAAGAAAAACAGAATCCCAAAACCAATAAATGAAAGCAAGAACAAAGCTAAAAATATAAAGCATAGGCTCCGTCAAATTATACCACCTATAACTATTTAATAAGACTAATAAGGTTGCACAGACTGCAAAAGAGACGATGAAGTAAGTCACTAAATGCCAACGAGAAAATTTTTTAGGTTTGCGATTGACGAAAATTTGAACAGGAGTAGCAAACAGGACGTAACCAACTAACATAAACGTACTTATCACAGGAGCTGGTGAAAAACCATACGTTTCAAAGTGCATGAAGATGTAAACCATTGTTGCTGAAAAAACAGAAAAAGCCACCACGCAAATATAGCCCAGTAAGATGCTTAATCCATGCATGATTAAACCTCCTGTGATTTATGGTTTGTTGCTCCTAATCTGAACCCATCTTAGTGGATTCTTTGCCAATAAGTTTTTGAAAAAAAGATTGCTTCATCTAGAAAAAACTGCTTTGACTTCTTTGCCGCTTAAAGTGACTGTTTCAACATTGTAAATTTAGTCAATCTTTTTTTCCCCTTTGAACAAGTATGACACGTTTCATTCATCTGATTCACATGAGTTAAAGGGTAATGGAGCCATCATCACCACTGTGATTAAAGCGTATAAAAGATACGCTTTAAAACCTATTTGTTTGACCAAACATCTTCGAATTTCCTATAGATGAATCGAAGAACAAAACCCGAGATGACTCCGACACAAACAAACAGAATAGCGAAAATGAGGAACCCGATTGTAAACATTTGTTTTCCCTTTAAGGTGCCAAATAGAAGCCGACTTAGAACCATAATAAGAGCTATATTGGTGCTAATTAAAGGTAAGCGATTAACCCACCTGTTATAGTTCTTTCTTAGTTGGTCCTTTGTTAACTTTTTAGCAGCCATTTCAAATCACTCCCAAAATAGTATAACATAGCACTTTATACGTTTAAATGGGTTTGTTGGGTTTATTTTGTAAATATGGTTTGCAAAACCTTATCAATTATCTATAATGAACATTATCTTTTGACACCTCTAGTTGAGAAGTTGATTTTACATCTGACCCTCTATTTTGAGGATTTTTGGGCATGAGAAACGATTTATAGGAGACCTGATCTGGAGGTCTTAAAAAATGGTGGATTAACAGTAAATCTACGCTGATAAAACAGAAAAAGCCACCACACATATATAGCCCAGTAAGATGCTTAATCCATGCATGATTAAACCTCCATTTGTTGTACTTTCTTCCAACATAACAAAATCCCTCATCCATTTGAAGTGGGTGAGGGATTTATTCTTACATCTTTTCAGGTGCGGAAACACCAATCAATGTTAATGCATTATTTAATGTAATTTGGGTTGCTTTCATTAAAGCTAAGCGAGCCCGGCTTTTTTCTTCATCAGCCGGATCAAGAACTTTCTCAGCATTGTAAAAGCTATGAAGCACAGATGATAGCTCAAAAATATAGTTTGTCACACGGTGTGGAATTCTTTTCAAAGCAGCATCAGTAACTGCTTCAGGGAATCCACCGATCACTTTTAACAAATCATACTCTTTTTCAGAAGTAATTTTTGTTAGATCAAGATTCCCTTCAAAAGAAAGCCCTTTTTCTTCACCTTGACGGAGCATACTGCAAATTCTCGCATGTGCATATTGTGCATAATAAACCGGATTTTCGTTTGATGACGAAACGGCAAGGTCAAGGTCAAAATCCATATGGGTATCAGCACTGCGCATCGCAAAGAAATAACGAACTGCGTCAAGACCGACCTCATCAATTAAATCACGCATTGTGACAGCTTTACCTGTTCGTTTGCTCATCTTCATTTTTTCACCGTTTTTGTATAGGTGGACGAGCTGGATAATCTCCACTTCAAGTGTGCCTTTTTTATGGCCGAGAGCTTCAATGGCTGCCTGCATCCGCGGAATATAACCGTGATGGTCTGCACCCCAAATATTAATTAATTTATCAAAGCCGCGGGCCAGCTTATCTTTATGATAGGCAATGTCTGGGAGGAGATACGTGTATGATCCGTCACTCTTAATTAAGACGCGGTCTTTGTCATCACCAAATGCTGTGGACCGAAACCATGTCGCGCCATCTTTTTCATAAATATGTCCTTTTTCCCGAAGGGTATCGAGCGCCTCATCAATTTTACCGTTTTGATAAAGTGATGTCTCTGAATACCAAACATCAAATGGTACCCGAAAATCTTCAAGATCTTCGCGAAGTTTTGCTAGTTCATACTTCAAGCCATATTCACGGAAAAATGCGAGACGCTCACTTTCTTCTTGATGAATAAAACGATCACCAAACTCTTCCGCAAGTTTTTGGCCAATTCCTTTAATATCTTCACCGCGATAGCCGTCTTCAGGCATCGGTTTCTCCTTGCCAAGCGCCTCAAAATAACGTACTTCAACTGATAAGGCAAGGTTGTTTATTTGATTACCAGCATCATTAATATAATATTCGCGACTGACATCATAACCGGATTTCTCGAGAATATTACATAAGGAATCACCGACAGCTGCACCGCGGGCATGTCCTAAATGAAGATCCCCTGTCGGATTTGCAGACACGAATTCGACCTGAACCTTCGCACCACCGCCAGTATTTGTTTCACCATACGCTTCTCCTGCTTGAAGCACAGCTGGAATCAGATTTGTTAAATACTGATTGTCCATATAAAAATTGATAAATCCAGGACCTGCAATCTCAAGCTTATCAATCGATGCTTTGCTTTTATCAAAGGATGTGACAATCTCTTCGGCTATGTTGCGAGGCGCTTTTTTGGCAATTTTCGCTAGCTGCATTGCCATATTGGTTGAAAAATCGCCATGTGACTTATCTTTTGGTACTTCTAACACGACCTCAGGAATGTCGCTCACTTCAGCCAGTCCTGCTTTAATGACTGCTTCCTTGATTTCCTGTTTTAGCTTATCCTTTGTCTGTTCAACTATGTTCATGACTCATGTCCTCCTTGATACGAAATTGACATTTTATGTAAATGTCTTTGGTCTTGGCTGATGATCATATCATACAAAATATGAATATTTCCGTTTGAAGACTGCTGACTGACCGATAATACCTTCGTATCAACCCCCAGTTCTAAACTGCCAAAAGGCATCTTATAACGGGTGGTCGTCCGACTTCCCGGCCTAAATCTTTGTTTCATTTTAATCGCACCAGAACGCATAATCAAGACTTCATGTTCGCTTGCCTTGACAACCGTTTTAATCTTGCCCGCTTCATGTTCTTCTTCATATGAAAGATATATTTTATCTTTTTTCATATAATAAATTCCTGTTGTTTTGAATTCAATTGTTTCAGCATCTGCTCCTTCCTGAATAAGAGATTTTACATGAATGTTCACGGGCATCTCCTGATCCATTCTGACACATCCTTTTTACAACCTTCTTAAGTACTATTTTCCCTTATATACATCTTAACAGAACAGCCTTGAAGATAAACAATTTTTCTAAAAAATGATGAAGAAAAAAGCCGTCCTAAAGAGGACAGCTCAGGGTTATTTTACCCAACCGAGCAGCATTTCTCGAATAAGCTTGCTTGCCGTATTTGCTGTTTGTTCAGAATGATCATAGATCGGCGCCACTTCAACTAAGTCTGCCCCGACGACATGAACATGAGACCGGGCAATTTCATGAATCGAAGCAAGCAATTCTTTTGAAGTAATCCCTCCAGCATCGACCGTACCAGTTCCAGGTGCATGTGCTGGATCTAGGACATCGATGTCGATCGTGACATAGACCGGACGACCGCTGAGTTTCGGTAAAACTTGTTTAAGAGGCTCAAGTACTTCAAACTTGGAAATGTGCATACCGTTTTCTTTCGCCCATTCGAACTCCTCCTTCATTCCGGAACGAATCCCAAATGAAAAAATATGTTCAGGACCGATCAGTTCTGCCGCTTTACGGATCGGTGTTGAATGTGAAAGCGGCTCTCCTTCATAATCAACACGAAGATCTGTATGGGCATCCATATGGATGATAGCAAGATCGGGATATTTCTTATACATCGCTTTAATAACAGGCCATGAGACAAGGTGTTCGCCGCCTAAGCCAAGCGGAAACTTACCTTTTTCCAGAATGCTGTCAACATATGTTTCGATCAGCTCAAGACTGCGCTCTGGATTTCCGAAAGGCAGAGGTATGTCGCCAGCGTCAAAGAAATGAATCTCACCAAGCTCTCTATCTAAATAAGGACTGTATTCTTCAAGCCCGATCGATACTTCACGAATTCTCGCTGGGCCAAACCGGGAACCTGGCCGATAGCTAACCGTCCAGTCCATCGGCATTCCGTAAAGAATGGCGTCAGCCTCTTCCCAATCAGGACGGCTTGCGATAAAAACTTTTCCAGAATATGCTTCATCAAATCTCATCGATCTGCCTCCTCGAAAAAAGCGCAGAACCACTGCCTGCGCAAGTTATTTTTATTTGATTAAATCACCAACGAACTTAGGTAACACGAATGCCGCTTGATGAATCTCTTTTGTATAGTATTTTGTATCAATATCAAAGAAACGGCTCTCTTCCACTTGTAGCGGATCGTATTTTTTCGAACCGATCGTAAACGTCCATAATCCACTTGGATATGTAGGGATATTCGCCAAATATAGTTTTGTAATTGGAAAAATTTCTTTCACATCACGCTGAACATTTGTGATCAACTCAGGCGTAAACCAAGGATTATCTGTCTGAGCAACAAAAATACCATCTTCTTTTAAAGCCTTGGCAATTCCAGCATAGAAACCTTTTGTAAATAGGTTGACAGCTGGACCGACTGGCTCTGTAGAATCCACCATAATGACATCATATTGATTTTCCGATTTGGCAATGTGCATGAAACCGTCATCCACTTTCACTTCAACACGTGGATCATCAAGTTTACCAGCAATAGACGGCAAAAACTTCTTCGAGTATTCGATCACTTTGCCATCGATATCAACAAGTGTTGCTTTTTTGACGCTCGGGTGTTTTAAGACTTCACGAATGACGCCGCCGTCACCGCCGCCGACAACAAGCACTTGCTCAGGATTTGGGTGTGTAAACAATGGAACATGGGCCACCATTTCATGATAGACAAACTCATCTTTTTCAGAGGTCATCACCATGCCATCTAAAAACAGCATATTGCCAAACTCTTCTGTCTCCGCCATTTCAAGTTTTTGAAAGTCTGTTTGTTCTGTATGTAAAGTCTTGTTGATTTTCATTGTAATTCCGAAATTCTTCGTTTGTTTCTCTGTATACCAAAGTCCGCTCACAGCGTCATCTTCCTTTCGTCATCAACTAGATGTCCACTTATTTTTCACTTTAAAAACGTTGTTTATTCCAAGGAAAAAGTATAGAGGAATTGCAGGGTATTGTAAAGATTGGAGTAAAAAAATAAGATTTTCTTTTTTTATAAATTTTCCATAACCATTTGCTTTTTAACGACGTCCACTTATTATAAGAAAGTATTCCCAAGAAGAGAAAGGAATGGTTTTTAAACAGGATAAAAGATGTGTGAAAACTATATTTCACATCCACTTGTTTACTTTTAGGTTTAAAAAGACATATACTCTATTTTGAAAGGAACACAATCATGCAAATGAATCATTTTTTTCTGCAAGTCAAACAACTGAAATCATATTCATTAATAGCTATTATTTTATTGTTCCCTTTAACCATTACAATGTTGGAATTTAATCATGGACTTGTTGGGACAGGAATCAATGCTGTATTATTCCATGCATATTTAAGTTCTTTTGATGCTTCTCCATTGGTATTTTCGCTGCTCATTATTTTACTTGTATCAGAACTGTTAGCAAGAGAATGGCTAAGCGATTTGCGAGTGTGGAGCATGATGCGAATCGGCTATACACCATACATGCTCAGAAAAATATCTTTCACGTTAGCGTGTGTATGTTTATACATACTTATAGGAGACTTATTATCACTGCTTTTTTTAGGTACGGTTCATGGCTTTCAATGGACATCAGATCCATTAGTTATTGCTGAAGGCTTAAATGGCATTTTCGGACCATTTCTTACAATGCTGGTGCTGGTCATCATTCAAATGTTGCAAGCTGTTGGATATGCCCTCTGCTCACTGTGGATTCTGCAAATGGCTAAACGACTTTGGGAAACGATTGTTTATCCGTTTATACTGATTGTCATTTTACCTATTCTATTATTTTATTTTTCGATTCTCCCTGAGAAATGGGTACCATTATCCATCCCTGAGTTTGTTCTTTACGATCATGGAAATGGATGGAAGTCGCTTGGGATTAATCTGGCTGTATTGCTTTCAACTATCGCTGTTTATGGTTTCTTACTGTTCATAACGTTATTTTACAAAAAAAGAAAGGGGCTTGTACGATGATTGTAGAAATTCGCAGCGTACAAAAGCGCTTTAGAGGAAAACGTGTATTAGAAGATGTCAATCTTACAATCAATGAGAAAGAGATCGTCGGAATTGTCGGTGGCAATGGTTCAGGTAAAACAACCATTCTCAGACTTTTGGCAGGCTTAATGTATGCCGATCGCGGCGATGTTATGGTTCATGGCGAAACACTCAAAAAAGGCCAGTTTCCTGGAAACATCGGCTTACTGATTGAGACACCCAGGTTTATCGACCGTTTATCAGGTTATGACAACCTGAAAATGTTGGCTGATCTAAAAGGTGAAATAGGGAATCCGGAGATTCGTGCTACGATGGAAAAATTGAAACTAGATCCTGATTTAAAAGATGGTGTTAAAACGTATTCACTTGGGATGAATCAACGGTTAGGTCTAACACAAGTGTTTATGGAGAAACCGAAATTACTGTTGCTTGATGAACCGACAAACGCGCTTGATGAAGATAGTAAAAAGCGCTTTGAAGAAATGCTTTTTGAAGCGCGGGAGCAAGGGGCAGGTGTTGCACTCGTTTCACATCATAAGGAAGAAGTTCAGCGATTATGTGATCGAGTTTATATGCTTGAAGAAGGTGTTTTAAAGGAAGTTCAGACTGTATGATCAAACACGTTATAAAACTGCATATGATAAAACGTTGGAAAAGACTTTTATTGGCATTTTTGCTTGCTGGAGGAGCAATTGTTGTTTTTGAGCCGGTTTATTTCCCAAATACAAATACACCTTCTTTGCTAGACTGGCTCTTGGAAATCAGCGGTTCCCTGCTGGTCATTCCATTTTTTAGCGGGCTGATTTTAACACTGCTTTGTTTTGACACAACACAATGGTTGTGGACGCCGTTCGGCACAGCTTCATTGGCGCGGCTCAAGAAACGTAGCACATTGTTTTGGAGCTATCTTGCCTTAGGAACAGCAATTGCGACCTATGTCGTGATCATTTTACTATTTTGGAGTATTGTGATTGGTTATTTTAAATTTGATGGTTTTGCTGAAACAAATACCCACCCGTTTTTTCAATTAACAGCATCATCTTTTTGGTTTGTTGTCTCCCGCTGGTTTATTGTTTGGTGGTCATTTTGCTTCATCATCTTTTTAGGTTTTGCAGGTGCTTTTCTAACGAAAAAAGTGCTTATCGCATTCTCCTTATCTTTAGGGTGGTCATTTGCTGTATTAGCCCTTTTCAAATCGAACATCTTTATGAAAGGATTTCTACCTGGGGAAGGAATGATATTAGGAGTTCATGCAAATGGAACCTCACCTTTATTGATTATGTCTGCAACTGAATGTGCAGTTCTGATCTTGGTGTTTGTGTTTTATCAAATTGTGATTCAAACAACCCTCGTCATGCCAAGAACTGAACGATGAAAAAAATTGATGTTCTCTGGTTATTGTCCGGCACGATCTCATTGCGGCTTAAACAATCACTTGATTTATCAATGTGGAAAAATGAAGGTGTTCAAGTCAACATAGCACATGTGTTGACGAACAACACTTTAGTTGATTCTGTCTTATGGATCGCTTTTTCTATGTTTGGTGCTCTGTTTGTTTTAAGCAAGATTTTAGATTTACGAGAACTGTACCCATTACTTCCCGGCCGCATAACATCACGCACAAGATTGATCAGGAAAGAAATTGTGATGGTCTGCTGGCGAACTGCTGGCTATGTCCTCCTATCTTTTTTAATACTAGTCTGGAATGGCAACTTTACTGCTGGCACAACGTTTTCACTTCTATATGCTTGGATGTCTCTCAGCTTTTTAGTGAGCCTATTACTTATTCTAGAAAACAGATTTGGTATTTGGCTGATGTTGCTGATTATTTCAACGATATCGCCACTTTCATCATATCTTCCATGGATGTATGGACAAGCCTACAACTTCTGGCAATCTGGAACAGCCCTCATCCATACAAGTGTCATTCTGGCTTTGTCATTTGCTCTCATCTTGATGTATATGATCAAAATGAAGCGTGCGGACTTAAGGTTTTAATCTTTAGATCACTTAGACTAAAAAAGAAAATCATCAACCCGGAGCTGTCTAAAAAGTCCTTTATCAACTTGAATCAGGGGGAATTGCGAGACTCCTGTGGGAACAGCAAGCCAGGCTCGCGCTCGTGGATCGCCCGCGGAAAGCGAGCAAATTCCCCCATTTTTATTCATTCGCACTACTTTCAGGACCCCCTTCATTTTATCCTTGCTTTATCCATTCTTTTTTTCTCCTAGTTTAAATCCCTCATTTTTTTCTCATAATGATAAGAACATTTGATTTTAAACTTGGGAGGAGATTTTAGCATGGATATGATGACGGATAAGCGAGTCCGTTTGACCATTAAAACAATCCGGGCTTTTCTGTTCATCAGTATATTGATGATCCTCTTCCTTTCGATTCTTGTGATCTCGGTGATTCTTGTTGCCAGATGGCAAGGTGCTCCTTCTGTTCAGATTGCAAAATCAACTGTACTTTATGATGGAAATGGAAAACAGCTAGGTGAGACACATGGGGGGCAAAAACGGTATTGGGTTTCACTTGAAGATATCAACCCCGCTGTCATTGATGCAACAATTGCTGTTGAGGATCGAAACTTTTTTCAACACCATGGGTTTGACTATCTCCGAATGGCTGGAGCTGCAGTTGCCGACTTGAAAGCGATGTCTAAAGTTCAAGGAGCAAGTACGATTACCCAACAATATGCGAGAAATCTCTTTCTTGAACATGATAAAACATGGAAAAGAAAATGGAATGAGGCTTTCTATACGATCCGTCTTGAGCAAAACTATTCAAAAAAAGACATTTTAGAAGGCTATTTAAATACGATTTATTATGGACATGGGGCATATGGAATCGAAGCTGCTTCCCGTTTGTACTTTGGCAAGCACGCTAAAGATATTAACGCAGCCGAAGCCGCAATGCTTGCCGGGATTCCGAAAGGTCCATCTCTCTACTCGCCATTAGTTAACGAAAAAAAAGCGAAAGATCGCCAGGAGATGATTTTAACGATGATGGCGAAACAACACAAGTTGACAAAACAGGAGGCAGCAAAACTCAAAAACATGCCGCTTTCCTATCAGCCACTTGACCAACAACCAGATGCGAAAACCGCTCCTTATTTTTTTGATGAAGCTTTAAAAGAAACCGCACGCATCTTAGATTTAACACCAGGGCAAGCGGAAACAGGCGGTTATCATATTTATACAACGATCAATCCTCGTCTGCAAAAAATTGCTGAACAGACGATCAATCATACAATCGATTCGACATCTGATATTCAAGCAGGGTTTGTCGCAATCGATCCGACAACCGGTCATGTCCTCGCTCTTGTGGGTGGACGCAATTATCAAAAAAGTACATTCAATCGTGTGACACAGGCCCAACGACAACCAGGTTCAACGATGAAACCGTTTCTATATTATGCAGCCATTCAAAACGGATTTACACCAGCAACACGAATGCGAAGCGCAGAAACAACTTTTGATCTTGGACGCGGGGAAATCTATTCCCCGGGCAATTATCATGGATATTATGCAAATGGACCGATTACCCTGTTACAGGCACTTGCTTTATCTGACAATATTTACGCAGTCAAAACACACCTTTTTCTTGGGATGGATAAGCTTGTAAATGTCGCAAAACAATTTGGAATTAAGAGCCATTTACAGAAGGTACCATCGCTTGCCTTAGGAACTTCTCCGGTTAAACCGATTGAGATGGTGAACGGTTATGCCATGTTTGCAAATGGCGGAAAAAAAATCAACCCATCTTTTATTACGAAAATTACCGATTCAGATGGTAACGTACTCTATGAAAAACCGAACGATGATCAACAGGTCATCGACCAACAGGCGGCATTTATTACAGCACACATGATGACAGGGATGTTTGACAAATCTCTCAATGGCTACACATCAGTAACCGGTCAAAAGATTGCTGACCAATTAACGCGCGATTATGCAGGGAAATCTGGAACGACCAGTACAGACAGCTGGATGATCGGTTTTTATCCTGGGCTTGCTTCAGGTGTCTGGACAGGCTATGACAAAGAACGAACAATTGATGCTGTAGCAGAACGAAATTATGCTAAACAAATCTGGGCCACCTTTATGGAAAAAGCACTTGAAAACCAACCGTATCGAGCATTATTGCCGCCAGAAGGGGTGAAAGGAATGTACATTGATCCTGTCACAGGCTATGGTGCTGCACCGAGCTGTCACACTAAACATTTCAGCTATTTTATAGAAGGAACAGAGCCAGAACAAGTCTGTTTCGGCAAGGAAATCGATAAAAAACAAGAAAAACTGCAAAAATTCACCAGACCAAAGAAACCGCTAAAATGGTGGGAAAGATGGTTTAGAAAAAGCGAATAGATTGACTAAAATCTGCACCCGATATTAGGCGTGCAGTTTTGTTTTATTAATTGTAAAGAGCGAATGTCACTTCTGCTTCACAAGCAATTTCTCCATCTACTGTAGCAACAGCATGGGCTTTTGCAATGAACCCCCGAACTCTTGTGATATCTACTTCAAGCCGTAACTGGTCTCCAGGATGGACTTGTTTTTTGAAGCGACAACGGTCAATTCCGGCAAACAACCCAATCTTCCCTCGATTTTCATCCTTCATTAACATCACAACTGCACTTACTTGCGCTAACGCTTCCACGATGAGAACACCTGGCATGACTGGATAACCTGGAAAGTGGCCTTGAAAGAATTCTTCATTAGCCGTAACATTTTTTATTCCGACTGCCCGCTTCCCTTCCTCGACTTCAAGAATACGATCAACTAATAAAAATGGATCACGATGTGGAATGATTTCTTTCATTTGTTGGGTATGGAACATCAATCTCTCTCCTTCACCGAATTAGTACCTGGTCATATGATTATATCATATATCCTGGTATAAATATGGTCTATCATAAGGAAGATGATAATCGAAGGCCGCCTCCAAAATGAAAAAGCATGTACCCGGTATATATCCAGACACATGCCAATAATGCTACTCCTGCAACAAACTATTTTTTAGTTCAGCTGATGAACGATCCCAAAATCCCTGATCATGTTGTTTAAGAAATTCCGCAAGCACACCCTTAGAATCTTCATCCATATGTCCAACGATCATCTTCCGTTTCATCGACTTATCCATTAGGTTGACATGTTCAGGCAGTGATTTATAGCCGCGGCGAATGCTTCTGTCGACCGTCATTTCACAAGCGGTAACCCCTGCGTAATAAGGCCCTTCCTCTTTGCGGTCAATCGTTACCCATACAAGCCAGTAAGGTTTTCCATTTGGCACTTCCTCTTTATTTGGAAGAAATTTAATCCCTTTTTCAACCGTACTTCTAGCATGCATCGCACCAATATCGATGAATGCTTCTTTTTCCAATACATCAACGAAAACAGGAGAAATGTTATCAAGGCTTAACGAACCGGCACCAAAACCTCCGTGTCCATCTGTCGGATCGCTTTTAATAATATTAAAGCCAATCGGCTTTTTCTTTTTTCCTTGTTCCATAAAAAATACCTCCTACATCAGCGGTCTTAACATTGTGTTAAATATACCTATGATAATGTTACAGCCATTATTTAAAAAAGGCCAGAATACAGAATTTCCAAGCGGTGTAATGACGATGATCAAAAAAACGAGTGATCCGTATGCTTCATACTTCGTCAGCTGTGCCCGCAGATTAGGTGAGACCAGATCTTGAATGACCCGAAACCCGTCAAGCGGCGGAAATGGCATTAAATTAAAGAGAAACAACACCAAATTCAAATTGATCCATATTTCAAAACAGGTGAAGAATTCATTTGAGAAAGATAAAGGTAGAACACCGTACAGCTTTATCCCTAGTGCAATCATCAAAAAACCAAAAAAAGCAAGAATTAAGTTACTGATAGGACCTGCTATAGAAACGAGAATTCCAGCAAGCCTTGGCTTTTTAAAATAAATGCGGTTAACAGGTACTGGCCTCGCCCAACCAAATCCCATAATAAAAATCAACAGCGTCCCAAACGGATCAAGATGCTTGAGTGGATTCAAGGTCAGCCTGCCCTGCCGTTTAGCCGTTTCATCACCAAATTTGTACGCCACATAAGCATGTGCCAGTTCATGGACAGTTAAAGCAGCGATCAACGTCATTAAAACATATGGAATTACTTCTAATGGATATCTTAAAAAATGCTCCAAAGTCGTCTTTTCCCTCTTTCTCGTATACAAAGATTTAATATATTACAGTATACTATAAGAGCATCTGATCCTAAAGAGATCGTTCACATTTTTAGCAGGAGGAGGAAATACCATGCCATATGTCACAGTACAAATGCTCGAAGGACGCACAGACGAACAAAAAAGAAATCTCGTCGAAAAAGTAACAGAGGTCGTCTCTGAAACAACTGGTGCACCTGTCGAAAAAATTGCGGTCATCATCGAAGAAATGAAAAAAGAAAACTACGGTGTCGCAGGCAAACGCATCAGCGATATTTAAGCGGTATTTAATAGGAAATGATAACCCGAATAATACATAAACGTTATTCGGGTTAATTACTCATCCTCTTCAACTTCACACACCATCCACCCATACTGTAATATAGAAAAGAGCCTAGCAGCAATTGCAAACAAACCCCTTGGAGGTTGACCAATGAAAAAAATGATCATCATCTGTTTTACTTTAATATTAGTGGTGACAAGCGGATGTAGCATAAATGACAAACAAAACAGCAAAACCGAAGCTGTCAAACCGATCGACATGGACCCGAAAGATTTACCTAAAGTTCCCGCTTTTCAAGACAAGACAACAAGAGAGTATATGGCGTCGACGAAGGAAGTGGAGCCTGGGTATTATTTGCTGGAGTCGAAGTTGAAGGGGTTTACAATTATATTTCCGAAAAGAGGAAATATAATTCCAAATCTTTCTTCGTATAATGACGAAAACTATGAAACTATTGTTTTTGATAGTTACAATTCCAAGACAAATATCTATATCAATGTTGATATAAGTTATTTCTATAATAAAGATTATTCTTTGGAGACCATGATTGATTCAGTCAAAGGAAAAAATGGATATAGAGGTGATTTTAATAAAAAGATTAAACCCGGAAAAGAAATATATTTTGCTTATCAAAAAATAGTTCATGATAACCCAGATAGAAAATATAATGACTCGTATATGTATTTTGGCTATATAAATTCTACAGAAGTGGAGCACTCTGGCATAGAATTTTCTTTTATCTTTAATTGTCCTGACGACAAAAAACCATGCGTTCTCAATGAAAAAACAGCTAAAACCGACGCCAAAAAAATGATTGATTCAATAACTTTTAATGTAAATAAGAAGGAGCAGAAAGATGGCAAGTAAAAATATTTTCGCAAATGAGAGTGTGAAAATAAGACTAATCGATCTCGATTATCGATATAAAGACCGATTTAATACAACTAATAAAAGTGATCTAGCAAAAGCAAAACAGGATTTTGAAGCTGATGTGCACAATTTATAAGAAGGAAACCTATGAGGGACTCCCGAAAACGTTTACTCATCCTAAAAACTTATCATTCAGATTATGAAGAATAATAATTTAATTGTAGATCCCTAAGTTGCCATTCCATCCAAACCACCCTAAGCCTTTAGACCTCTTTTCTCTATTAAGTACACCACAACACCCACCACCTCTCCCCTGCCATATCAATGATTACCCTTGAAAATTGGCACTTCAATAAACCACCCAAGACCAATTTACTATTTAACTCTTTACCCCCATCCTGTAACATGTAAAAGGATTGTAAACAGGCTATTCGTATCAATTGAAGCTAGACCTGAACCCTTGGAGGTTGACCAATGAAAAAAATGATCCTCATCTGTTTTACTTTAATATTAGTGGTGACAGGCGGATGTAGCATAAATGACAAACAAAACGGCAAGAAAGACAACAAAACAGAAGCGGTGAAACCGATCGACATGGATCCGAAAGATTTGCCTAAAGTTCCGGCTTTTCAGGATAAAGCAACAAGAGAATATATGGCGTCTACAAAGGAAGTGGAGCCTGGGTATTATTTGCTGGAGTCGAAGTTGAAGGGGTTTACAATGTTGTTTCCGGATAATGGTAAAATCGTTCAAATGCTAACCGAAAATGATGGTGAAAACTATGAAACTATTATTTTCGAAAGTTACAATAAAACAAGGAACGTATACCTCTATGGTAATATAAAATATTTCTATAATAGAGATTATTCTTTAGAGACCATGATTGATTCGGTCAAATCGTCAAATGGATATAAAGGTAATTTTAATAAGACAATTAAACCTGGAAAAGAAATACATTTCGCTTATAAAAAGATCGTTTATGACAACCCAGATAGAAAGTATAATGAATCGTATAGATATTTTGGTTATATAAATTCGACAGAAGTGAAGAACTCTGGTTTAGAATTTTCTTTTATCATTAATTGTTCTGACGATAAAAAACCATGTACTCTCAATGAAAAAAAAGCAAAAAAGGAAGCATATAAAATCATTGATTCTATAATTTTTAATGTAAATAAGAAGGAGCAGAAAGATGGCAAGTAAAAATATTTTCGCAAATGAGACTGTGAAAATAAGATTAATCGATCTCGAATATCGATACAAAAAACGCTTTCATACAACTAATAAAAATGATCTAGCAAAAGCAAAACAGGATTTTGAAGCTGATGTGCGGCGAATTTATAAAGAGGAAACCAATAAGGAACTCCCAAAAACGTTTACATATCCTATAAACTTATCTGCGAATTCAGATTATGAAGAATAATAATTTAATTGTAGATCCCTAAGTTTCCATTCCATCAAAATCCCCATAAGACTTTAGACCTCTTTTCTCTACCTGAGAACACCCAACACCCACCTCTCTATCCGTATCATATCAATGTTCATCCATGGTAATCAGGACTTCAACAAACTGACCGAGACTAATTTCCTATTTAACTCTACAAACCCATCTTGTAACATGAAAATGGATAAAATCATCAATTGCAAACAGGCCAATCGTATTAATTGAAACTAGGCCTTTACCCTTGGAGGTTGACCAATGAAAAAAATGATCATCATCTGTTTTACTTTAATATTAGTGGTGACAGGCGGATGTAGCATAAATGACAATCAAAACAGCAAAACAGAAGCTGTGAAACCGATCGATATGGACCCGAAAGATCTGCCTAAAGTTCCGGCTTTTCAGGATGAGAAGACTAGGGAGTATATGGCGTCTACGAAGGAAGTGGAGCCTGGATACTATCTGCTTGAATCGAAGTTGAAGGGGTTTACGATGTTGTTTCCAAAGAACGAGGAGATTCTTCCAAACCTTTCTTCAAATGATGGTGAAAACTATGAAAGTATTGTTTTTGAAGGTCACAATTCCAAAACAAATATCTATATCAGTGGTGATTTAAGTTATTATTATAAAACAAGTATTGTTGATAATATTGAAATGATGCTTGATGCTGTCAAAGGACAGAATGGATATAAAGGTGACTTTGACAAAATTAAAAAACCTGGAAAAGAAATTTATTTCGCTTACAAAAAGAACGTTCACGACAACCCAGATAGAAAGTATAATGATTCGTATAGGTATTTTGGTTATATAAATTCGACAGAAGTGAAGCACTCTGGTATAGATTTTTCTTTTATTATTAATTGTCATGACGATAAAAAACCATGTGTTCTCAATGAAGAAAAAGTTAAAACTGAAGCCAAGAAAATGATTGATTCAATAACTTTTAATGTTAACAAGAAGGAGCAGAAAAATGGCTAGTAACAATATTTTCGCAAATGAGACTGTGAAAATAAGATTAATCGATCTCGAATATCGATACAAAAAACGCTTTCATACAACTAATAAAAATGATCTAGCAAAAGCAAAACAGGATTTTGAAGCTGATGTGCACAATTTATAAGAAGGAAACCTATGAGGAACTCCCAAAAACGTTTACATATCCTAAAAACTTATCTGCGAATTCAGATTATGAAGAATAATGGTTCAATTGTAGACCTCTAAGTTTCCATTCCATCAAAATCATCCCTAAGACTTTAGACCTCTTTTCTCTACCTGAGAACACCCAACACCCACCTCTCTATCCGTATCATATCAATGTTCATCCATGGTAATCAGGACTTCAACAAACTGACCGAGACTAATTTCCTATTTAACTCTACAAACCCATCTTGTAACATAAAAAAGGATGAAATCATCAATTGTAAACAGGCTATTTGTATCAATTGGAGTTAGACCTGAACCCTTGGAGGGTGAACAATGAAAAAAATGATCATCATCTGCTTTACTTTAATATTAGCTGTGACAAGCGGATGTAATATAAATGACAATCAAAATAGCAAAACCGAAGCTGTCAAATCAATCGATATGGACCCGAAAGACTTGCCTAAAGTTCCGGCATTTCAAGATAAAGCAACAAGAGAATATATGGCGTCTACAAAGGAAGTGGAGCCTGGGTATTATTTGCTGGAGTCGGAGTTGAAGGGGTTTACCATGTCATTTCCTATAAATGGTAAAATAATTGAAAGGCTAACCGAAAATGACGGTGAAAACTATGAAACTATTATTTTTGAAAGTAACAATCCCAAAACAAATATTTCTATAACAGGTGATATGAGTTATTTCTATAATAAAGATTATACTTTGGAAACCATAATTAATTCAGTTAAAGGGGAAAATGGATATAAAGGGTATTTTAATAAAACGATAAAACCCGAAAAAGAAATATATTTCGCTTACAAAAAAACCGTTTTTAACAACCCAGATAGAAAGTATAATGATTTTTATATGTATTTTGGTTATATAAAGTCAACAGAAGTGAAGCATTCTGGTATAGAATTTTCTTTTATCATTAAGTGCCTTAAAGATGAAAAATCATGTAATCTAAATGAAGCATCGGCTAGGAAAAAAGCCAACAAAATGATCGATTCAATAACTTTTAATGTAAATAAAAAGGAGCAGAAAAAGAGACAACAATGAGGGACTCCTAAACGGGTGCTATACATCTAAACAACTTAAGCACCTGACCTTGGAGGTTGACCAATGAAAAAAATGATCATCATCTGTTTTACTTTAATATTAGTGGTGACAGGCGGATGTAGCATAAATGACAAACAAAACAGCAAAACCGAAACTGTCAAACCGATCAACATGGACCCGAAAGATTTGCCTAAAGTTCCGGCTTTTCAAGATAAGGCAACAAGAGAATATATGGCGTCTACAAAGGAAGTGGAGCCTGGCTATTATTTGTTGGAGTCGAAGTTGAAGGGGTTTACGATGTTGTTTCCGGAAAACGCTGAATACTCGAATAATTTTTCAGGAATACGAGGTGATTATGAAAAAATAGGTTTCGAGAGTAACAACCCAAAAACAAATATTCAGTTTTACGGAACTGTAAAATATTATAAAGAGGAAAGCTTTGTTCACGATCCTGAAACAATGCTTGATACAATAAGAAGTCAAAATGGACAATATAAAGGTGATTTCGAAAAAAATAGTGTGGCAGACAAAGATATATATTTTGCATACCAGAAATATGTTTTTGATGATTTAAAGAGAAAATATAATTATTCATATAGCTATTTTGGATTTGTAAAATCAACAAAAGAAGACCTAGGGATTGAATACAACTTTACGTTTAGTTGTTTTAAAGATGATCAACCATGCTCTTTAAAGGAAAAAGAAGCAAGAATGAAAGCAAAAAAAATTATTCATTCTATAACTTTCAGTAAAAATAAGAAGGAGCAGAAAGATGGCAAGTGAAAATATTTTTGCAAATGAAACTGTGAAGATAAGATTAATTGATCTTGAATATCGATATAAAGAGCGCTTTAATACAACTAATAAAAGTGATCTAGCAAAAGCAAAGCGAGATTTCGAGAGTGATGCGCGTCAAATTTATAAAGAGGAAATGAATAAGGAGCTCCCAAAGAGGTTCTACACATCTGAATTTAGATTATGAATAATAAGTTTAATTGTAGATCCCTAAGTTTCCATTCCATCAAAATCCCCATAAGACTTTAGACCTCTTTTCTCGGATAAGAACACACCAACACTCACCCCTCTTCCCAACCATACCAATGTTCAGCCATGAAAAACGGACCTCAAAAAACGATCTCAAGACCATTTTCCCATTTAATTACATACCGCTATCTTGTTATGATGGATATGGATAATATTCTTCAATTGCAAACAGGACATTTGGATCAATTGCTGGCAAGCCCAAACCTTTGGAGGTTGACCTATGAAAAAAATGATCATCATCTGTTTCACATTAATATTAGTTGTGACAGGAGGATGCAGTATGAATGACAAACAAAACAGCAAGGAAAACAACAAAACCGAAGCTGTGAAACCGATCGACATGGATCCGAAAGATTTACCTAAAGTTCCAGCTTTTCAAGATGAGAAGACTAGAGAGTATATGGCGTCTACGAAGGAAGTGGAGCCTGGATACTATCTGCTTGAATCGAAGTTGAAGGGGTTTACGATGTTGTTTCCAGAGGAAGCAGTGTATGATGATTTTTTATCGTCTCTTGGAAAAGACAAAGAAATTATCTCCTTTCGTAATTATAATAAAAAAACAAATGTTGATATGAGTGTATCAGTAGAATACTATCGATACAAATCATATATCAATGATCCGGATGAGATGATGGAGCAAGTAAGAAAAGATAATGGATATAAAGGAGATTTTGAAAAAATACAAGAAAAAAATAAAAATATTTATTTTGCATATGTGAAAACCATACATGATGATACAGACACAGAAAGAAATACTACTCATAGCTATATAGGTTATATTAAGTCGAAGGACGAGGACTATGTTGGTATAGTTTTTACATTTGATTTTGTTTGTCTTAAACATAATCAATCATGCTCTTTAAATGTTGATGAAGCAAGGAAGAAAGCAACTAAAATAGTGAAATCCATTACCTTTAAAATTAACAGGGAGGAGAAAAATGGAAACTAAAAATATATTTAAAAATGAACATGCTAAACTCCGTTTAATTAATTTAGAATACAGTTATAAAAAAAGATTTGTCTCAAAGAACGCAGATGAAGTTAAAAAAGCTAAAGAGGACTTTGTAGCAGATGTTCGCAGAATATATAAAGAAGAAACTCATCAAGAATTAACAGAAGATATAGAGATTTATACATCAAAAGAAATTCTTGAGCAAAACAAAGACAAAACGCTTAAGGATTCAGGTTATGATGGAACTGCTATTCATATAAAGGATGGGGAACAAAATATTGATCAGCTTCACATTATTTCTGAGGGCAGTGCAGATAATGAAGATTGGAAGTATAATTTTTTTGGTTTGTTTCTTGGGATGGATGATAATCAATATAGAGCAACACGGGAATTCACAAGTGCTGTAAAGGAGAAAGTCGGAAACTCTAAAGAACTAAAAACATATGGAATGGGGCACTCACTTGCTAATAGTAATCAAGTCATGGTGCAACTAATTGATGGAGAATTTGATGAAGTTTATGGTGTTAATGGTGCCCAGATTAGCATCGATCAATTATTGCAAGCAGATGATAAATTGGGAAGACATATTAAAAATCTGTTTGAGGTCTCAGATCTTTCAACTATCCCACCCGAAAAACTAAAAAAAGCCATCATCAAATACTACAAAGACAAAGGCGTCACAGCAAACATCACCCAGCGCATCTCCAAAGATGATCCTCTTTACGGTGTCAGCGGCAAAGCTGACTTCATCACATTCGGTCATGTCAACATGACAGACACAAACCCAGATATCAAAGGATTTCGCACTGTTATTGACCATATTCCTGATGAAGATATTCGAACTCTGAAAAGATATTTTCAACAGTATTCAGCTGATTATCAAAAAGGCGGACTGAATGGCTTTGTTAAAGCGGCAATTGGTGCCAATACAGATACCTTTAAAGGTCTTCAACAAGGAGGGCTCTCCTATTTTATTTCACACATGGATGAAGTTGGTCATCTCGAAACGACACTCATGAAAAGATTGCCTAAACTAAAGAAGTTTTTCAAAAAAATTAACGATTACAGTGGTCCTGTTCTCGATCAGCTTGAAGCAACCGGTTATATTGATTCAACAAAAAAACAGACATTAAAAACAGACCTCGAACAAATCAACCAGCACATTGAGAAAATGGAAGGGTTACTTGAAGATATTGCGAATTCTCAAGAATTTACAAAATACAATCCAGATGGGAATACGTTAGGTTATGTATTAGCAAAGTACCTTGAGATATATCGTACTTATCTAGACCTGCAAAAATCCCTAGATAAACTTAATGAAGACACAAAAGACCTGATTAAACTCATTGGGAAAGACCATTTCCCAACACCGATGTTAAACGCTTTAGCCCGAAAAGGTTTCAGTTACCAGGGCGAAGATATGTACTATTCCAAAAAAGGCAACGATGGCAAAGAGATTAAGGTGAATCTTTCATCTGCATTAAGAATTTATCGGGAAGGACTGAAGGCTGTTTCCGAAGTGGAAGATGAGATTGACCGTTATTGCCGTATCATTCAGCATGAATTTGACCATGATTTCGACCAGAAAAAACGCGATTTAAAAATGGAGATTCATCGCATGGAAGCCAACCCAACACTGGCAAAGCTTGATGTCCAAGTGTTGATTCATTCCGGGTTTAGTCACGCATTTGATCAAATTGAAAAAGTGGAAGTCCATGATTCATTTGAAACAGCGCCGCTGCCTCAGTTTGACGGTATTGTGAGGGAATTAAAAAATATCGCTAGTGAAAAGAAGGAGTTTGTCGAAGATGTTCGCTCAAGCATTGAAAAACTGCTTGAGCACGACAAGATGATTTCAGCCATGTTTAATTACCAACCGCAGGAGGCTGGATAAAATGGTGAAGCCACTGACTGACCAACTCGAAAAAACGGAAACCGTTTCGCTAAAATATAAGTTTTTAAGCAGTGTTTCAACAGAAGATAAGGTGAAAAAATTAAATCAACCTCTTCACCATGTCAAAAACAAGATGACTGCCTATGATCAGAAACTAAATGATGAAACTGATAAACAGGAAGGCGCCATTATCAAAAAGATAAAGGAAGAGGTAGGTAAGAAAAGTCAGAGCTGCAAAAAAAAGATCCATCGAATCAAAGAAGACCATCAAAAACTTGCGGGCACTTACCATGATATCATTGAAACGCTTAGAGAACAGAAGATAACAGTTTATTATAAAAAGAAAGTCGATGGAAAGGCCTAAATACACTAGGAGTAAGAAAGAACCGCACGCTTTCTTCTTTACACAGTTTAGTTTAGACATGAGAAACTCTCCGCACATGATTCCTAAAACACGAAAATCTTTTAACATATCATAACATAACGAATATAGGAGACCTATTAAATGAGAATAACCCCCAAAAAATATCATGAGCATCATCTGCATTATCACATCAGATCTGCCACAGAAAAGGATGCGAAAACCTTATCTGAAGTGAGACTGCAGATAGATGGAGAGACAGAACATTTAGATCGAGAACAAGGTGAAGCTTACATCAGTGAGTTGGGCTTTAAACAAATCATTAAAGATGACACTGAAAACATGAATCACCTCTTTTTAGTTGCAGAAGTGAACGAAAAAATCGTCGGTTTCGCTAGATGTGAAGGCAGCAGCTTGAAAAGAACTGCCCACAAAGTCGAATTTGGCGTCTGTGTTTTAAAAAAATATTGGGGATATGGAATAGGAAAAAATCTATTAAAAGAAACTATTCGATGGGCAGATGCAAATCGGATAAAAAAAATAACTTTGAGTGTACTAGAAACAAACCAAAAAGCGATAAAACTTTATGAAAAATATGGTTTTGAAGTGGAAGGCATCTTAAAAAAAGACAAACTGCTTTCTGACGGGAATTATTATCATACGATCTTAATGGCAAGGTTTCATGGCTGAAAGAGCTGCCCAATATGCCCACGTTCGGACGATTGGGCAGCCTGTTTACACTTAAAACGTTTTAACAGTTTCCCTCTCTTTTTTCACTATTGATACCACACTTTATTGCGCTCAATTTCTCCATTATGATCATCATCCCAGACATCAACTTTATATGCATAATCATAATTCATAATGCATTCAATCCCGCTTCCTTGTGGATCATGTCCAACACCAAGGTTATGGGTCAATTCATGTGTTGTTGCTTTTGCCGAATTTTTCGTTCCCATGTCTAAGACTGTACTGAATGCAGGACCGTTTGGCTTGTAGTTATATTTGTAAGCGACTCCACCAGCTTCATAGTTTTCGTTTGCTGTAAAACCGATGACAAATTGATAGTTTTCCTTCTTAAATGCTAGAGACATGTTCCATAATATGTCCGAACTATTAACTCCAGAAGAAGTCCATGGTGCTACACTTTCAACAACAAAATCAATGTCATGGTCACGGTTGAACATCATATCAGCCTGCTCGATAATCTCAACGATTCTTGTCTGCCAATCGCTGTGCTTCTTCCGGTACTGTTCGTCAGCCACCGGTAATACACTAACCCTTTGTTTACCGGCATCCTCTTTTATTCGAATATTCCCACTATTCACATTCTGTTTAAACGTTTTTGTGCCTATCACATCTCCTTGTTCATTTAATATTTTTGTTTTTGTTGTTTTTTCAATTTCAACTTTTCCTGTTAAATCTTTGAAACTATTTGCTTTCGGTATCGATTCAATCTGAGTCCCATTTTGTTCATGACTGTGTTGGTGAGCACTTAAACTTGAGGCGCCAACTGTCGCTCCGGAAATCAAACTGGCAGAAAGAAACATGGTCAAACCAAAAAAACGTTTTTTCATTTTACACACCACTCCTTTTTTGAATTATTTAAATTTTCTAACATATTAATGGATTCTCCTTCTTTTTCTAAAAAGATGGTAAATTCATCCTAAATGATAAAAAACCTGCCTCATGACAGGTTTTTCAGTTTTTCTATGTAGATGATCGCTTCAGCAAATTCTTCATCTGTATAGCGCTGCTTACTCTTGATCGTAAACACTTTTTCTTTGACCTCTTGTTGATCCATTCCTTCAAAGTAAAGGATCGTAGAAACGAGTTCCAAAAACCGTGAAGATTGGTGGTTGACTTCATCAATATAAGGTTTGATATCCTTCATATCCAGCTCACACTGATGAAGAAATTCCCTTCCTGCTTCAGTGGAAGAATATCGATATTGATAATATCCACCTTTTTTCTCTTTGACTTCATCGAGAAATCCGAGATTACAAAGTTCTTCAACCTGAAGTGTGAGTTCCTCTGAATATGGTCCATAAAAATGAAAATCATATTTTTCATAAAAAGGAAGCCCGAGTTTTTTTGCAATATAGATTATTTTTTGCAGTTTTTTTCTCCCAACAATTTCTCCCGAATCTGAGAACACCTTCATCAGCTTTGCATGTTCTTTTAACAAATCCCCGACATCTCCTTCATCCAATACTTTCTATCTTAATCCGAGCAGTTCTTTTATTTTTTTTGTATGCCGGTCTTCTGATAATCCTTCAATGATATCAAGTGGAAAATAAAGCTTATGGTCTGTCCGCCGTTTACCTGAAATCGCATCAACAATATCGGACTCCCGTGACAGTTCTTTAATTTGACCGTTATGGGTCAGCAAGTGAATCGGGAGCCGCTCCTCTTCTTCTCCGGGTCTGTAAAAATCATAGGGGAGATCAGATGATGAGTCTACCGCAAGATAATAATCTGGATCAATACCTGCCTCTTTAAACAACGCCGTTAATTCAAAGTAAGTTGACATTTCCTCATTCGGATTGAATTCAGCATACTGAAACAATCGACGGTTAATAAAACGGCGACATAAATCAGCCAAAATCGGATCAGCTTCATTCTCCCATGACTGAAAATAATAAAGAATAATAGGCTCATCAAGGCTTAAATAATCTGCTAATGTGACATTGCCTTCAAAAAGTGAATCAAAATGAACAGGTGCATGCGTAAACTCGTAGCCCTCTTGATAAAGCTTCATTGCCCTGTGCAAAATCTTTGTCAAAATCACTTCAGCGCTTCTTGTCACAGGATGAAAATAAACTTGCCAATACATTTGATATCGGCTCATAATATAATCTTCTACAGCATGCATACCCGTTTGTTTGATAACGATTTGATCTTCGCGCGGACGCATGACACGAAGAATTCGTTCCATATCAAAATGTCCATAGCTGACACCCGTGTAGTACGCATCACGTTGGAGGTAGTCCATACGGTCAGCGTCAATTTGACTTGAAATCAAACTGACCACTTGTTTGTTTCGATACGTTTTTGCTATGACTTCAGCGACATCTTTCGGGAACGTGGGGCTCACTTTTTTTAACACTTGATGAACTTCTGTATCACCTAAAATAATTTGACGGGTAAAATCTTCATGATCAAGACGAAAAACTTTTTCAAATGAGTGTGAGAATGGACCATGTCCTAAATCATGCAGCAGTGCCGCACACAAACACAAATCCCGCTCACTATCATCCCATTCTGGTCTGCCTTTAAACACGTCATCAACCATTCTCCTGACAATTTCGTAGACACCAAGTGAATGACTAAAACGGCTGTGTTCAGCCCCATGAAAAGTTAAGTATGTCGTTCCCAGCTGTTTAATTCTGCGCAACCTTTGAAATTCACGGGTTCCGATCAAATCCCAGATCAACTTGTCCCACACATGAACATAGCGGTGAACAGGGTCTTTAAACACTTTTTCTTCTGATAACTTTCCGTATGGATACGCCATATATGTCCCTCTTTTTCAATCAACTGGCTGTCTGTCTGCCAGTTGTCTCTATTTGGCCTATTTCTATTATATCGGCTCACATTTGTTGAAAACATCCTTGAATTTATCTGTGGATTTGTTCTAAAAGTAAAAACGCCTAACCCAAAAGGGAGGCGATTATTTGTTTAATTTTTTCTTAATTTTTTCGATCAGCTCATCTTCAGTAGGAGCAGACAGCGGACGATTATTCACAAATGCAAATGATTTTTTCCGTCCTGGTCCACAATAAGACTGACAACCGATCTCCACTTTTGCTTCCGGATCGACTTCTTTTAATCGAGGCAAAAGCGTCTTTAAATTTGTGGCTTGACAATCATCACATACCCGAAACTCATTAGCCATTTCATACGCTTCCTTTCATTTTGTTCATTATCTTTATGGAAGGCATTCAATTTTGCCGAGCTATCATAAAAATGACACCAAGTTTTATTGTACAGGGATTCTTCTATTCCTGCAAGAAACCATTCACGAAACGAACCAAATCCTATTCTTTTAGCAAACTTGTATAAATATTTTCCAACTTGGACATTCTAATATTAATACTTAAGATTGGGAGTTGAGAATTCATGAAACAAAGACAAGATGCTTGGTCTGAGGAGAATGATTTATTGCTAGCCGAAACTGTTTTACGGCATGTTAGAGAAGGCAGCACACAATTGAATGCCTTTGAAGAAGTTGGTGACAAATTAAACCGGACTTCTGCCGCTTGTGGGTTTAGATGGAATGCCGTAGTTCGACATCAATATGAAAAAGCTTTACAGCTAGCAAAAAAACAGCGGAAACAAAGAATGCGGGCGCTTGGAAATGGTCAACCAGCGAAAAAACGATTATTGTATAAACCACCAATGGAAACAGCAGAAATCAATACGAAGACACCAGTTGAAACGACTGTTCAGCAACAACCAAAAGAAGAAAATGAGCAACAACAAGCACCGATAGCAAGTGAGCATCTTCCTTATGTAGATGAAAACTTCAAAGAAGAGTTAGCTAGTTTGTCGCATCTTCTAACACCAAATCAAGCGAGTAACACGCAAACTGCTGTTTCACCAACGAACATGACAATAGAGGATGTCATTCAGTTTTTACAAAACTATACAGGCAAGCAAGAACAAACGACAGCTCTAAAAATGGAAAATAATCGTTTAAAATCTGAAAATGAAGACTTAATGAAAAAAGTAGAAAAACTTGAAGCAGAGGTCAAAAAACTGGAGAAAGATCAAACGACCATTCAAGAAGACTACGAAACGCTTGTAAAAATTATGAATCGTGCAAGAAAGCTAGTTTTATTTGAAGATGATGAACACGCTGCTCCAGCTTTTAAAATGGATCGCAATGGAAACTTGGAAAAAATGGCAGAATAACATGAAAACGCTCCGAATTCCCCCCGGAGCGTTTATTATTTATGAAATACCTTTTCGTTTCGTTCCAGCATACGTAACAGGTTTTTTTCATACTCGTTCTCTTCTTCCTCCAGGAGCGGTGCTTCATAAATTCGCTCGCTGAGTCCCTTCAACTCAGTCAATAGAGCAAGCATCAGGTTTTGAACTGAGATGTCTTCATGAAGAAGTTCAGATAGTGAAGCCATCGTTTCAGGGCGAATATCAGGATAAACGGTCTTTGTTTGCCCGCGCTGATCTTTTAGAGCGATGTCGTAAAAACGTCTGATCAGTTCAGCCCGTTTACTGCCGCTTTGATCAGCACATACATAAATTTGAACCGCCACACCGCCTCTTAGCCGTCTTTGGGAAATACCCGCAAATTTTTTACCGCCAATACTTAAATCATAACTGCCCGGACAATAAGATCCGACAATTTCATATGCTTCAACCTCTACATTGTAAGTTGACAGCATTCTGTTGATCAGCTCAACCATTGCCTCATAGCCGCGGTCAATATCGATTCCATTTTTCTTATCCTGAAAAATCAAAGAGACATTTAACACCCCGCTGTCCAATACGACTGCCAGTCCTCCTGAATTGCGGACGATGACTTTGTAGCCGGAGCTCTCAAGAAAAGAAATTCCCTCTTGTAAAAAAGGAAGCTTTGTATCTTGAATGCCAAGAACAACTGTATCATGATGCACCCATGATCTGGCTGTCGCCGGAGACAACCCCTTTCCGACAGAGGCGCACAGTGTGTCATCTATCGCAAAAGATTGCTTCGCATCAAAATATGGACCAAGACTTGATTGGTCAATGATTCTCCATGTCGGCTGGATCAGTAAATCCATCAATTGCTTTGTCATGATTGATGCATACCCTTTCATCATTCATTCTGATTCATCTATTATACCATTGATAGAAAAACGGTGAACCTTTACAAGATTCACCGTCTCTTTCATTATAGTGCTTGAGCAGCTGTAATCAACGCTAAATTGTATACATCCTCTGCATTGCATCCTCTAGACAGATCATTGACAGGCATGTTCAGTCCTTGCAAAATCGGACCGACGGCTTCAAAGCTGCCAAGGCGCTGAGCGATTTTGTACCCAATATTTCCCGCTTCAAGACTCGGAAAAACAAACACATTGGCATCGCCTTTAATCACGGAGCCTGGAGCTTTTTTCTCAGCGACAGATGGAACAAATGCCGCATCAAACTGGAACTCACCGTCTACTGTAAGTTCTGGTGCGGCTTCTTTCGCAATGGTAACTGCCTGAGCCACTTTTTCAGTCTCATCAGATGTTGCCGACCCTTTTGTTGAAAAGCTGAGCATCGCCACACGAGGCTCAATATTAAACGTTTTCGCCGTTTTAGCACTTTCGACTGCAATTTCTGCCAGATCACGACTGTCGGGTGCAATATTAATTGCGCAGTCTGCAAATACATATTGCTCATCACCGCGTGCCAAAATAAAAACACCTGACGTTTTCTGAACACCTTGCTTTGTTTTGATAATCTGCAGTGCTGGTCGAACTGTATCGGCCGTAGAATGTGCCGCACCGCTGACAAGTCCGTCAGCTAGCCCTTTATAAACAAGCATTGTACCAAAGTAGTTTTCATCTAAAAGGATCTGGCGGGCCTGGTCTTCTGTTGCTTTTCCTTTACGACGCTCCACAAAAGACTGAACAAGGTCTTCCATTCCTTCATATGTATGTGGATCATAAATGTCAACACCATCAATGGTGATATTCAACCCTGTCGCTTTTGCCTTAATCTCCTGCTCGTTTCCGATGAGAATGGGCTTTAATACGTTATCTTCACTAAGATTGCTGATCGCTTTCAAAATGCGTTCATCTAAACCTTCTGGAAATACAATTTTAACCCCTTTGCCTGCTACTTTTGTTTGTACTGTTGAAAATAGATCTGCCACTATGTACCCTCCTTGATATTGTCACAAAAAAACCTCTCTATTTTAGCATACTCTTTTAAAATATAAATTCAAATATTCATGATTATTATAGCGCTTTCAAAAATATATTTTTAAAAAATGCACTCAAAACTTCTAAACAGATGAAGTGGAGGGAACTATGTTATGATGAAATCAATACATAAGATTTGGGAGTGATCAATATGAGTGAACAGCAAAAGACAAATGAAGCTGCAGTAACACTTGATGGCTGGTATGCCCTTCACGATTTTCGGACGATGGACTGGTCTTCTTGGAAGCTGTTATCAAGTGATGAGCGCCAAGTGATTATGAGCGAATTTAGCAGTCTCCTTGAAAAGTGGGGGAAAACAGAAACATCAGGAAATGGTAGTCATACATTGTATAGCATTGTCGGTCAAAAGGCGGACCTCATGATCATGGTATTACGCCCAACAATGGAAGAATTAAATCAAATTGAACTTGAATTCAACAAGTCAAAACTTGCAGAATATACAATTCCTGCTTATTCTTACGTATCTGTTGTTGAGCTTAGCAACTATATGGGAAGCGGTGAAGGCGATCCTTATCAAAATCCGCAGGTGCGGGCACGCCTCTATCCTGAACTTCCTGACGCTCGCCATGTTTGTTTCTATCCAATGGATAAAAGAAGGTCAGGCAATGACAACTGGTACATGCTGTCAATGGAAGAACGAAAAAAACTGATGCGCAGCCACGGCATGATTGGACGCGGTTATGCTGGTAAAGTCAAACAAATTATTACCGGTTCAGTTGGTTTTGATGACTTCGAATGGGGTGTTACACTGTTTTCTGATGATGTACTTCAATTTAAAAAACTTGTCTATGAAATGCGTTTTGATGAAGTCAGCGCCCGTTACGGAGAATTTGGGTCATTCTTTGTCGGAAACCGTCTAACAACAAAACAACTACCTTCCTTTTTATATATTTAACAGTCAAAGGAGCTGTCTAAAAAGTCCTTTTTCAACATCAATCAGGGGGAATTGCGAGACTCCTGCGGAAACAGCGAGCCAGGCGAGACCCAAGAGGAGCAAGGAACGAGCTCCGAGGAGGCTCGCGGATCGCCCGCGGAAAGCGAGCAAATTCCCCAATTTACGACTTTCAGGACAACCCCTTTATAATTTTTAAAAATATTCTACTTTATTCTTTCGATCGCGACATCAAAGGATGGAGATTCTAGAAATCCCCAATGGGGAGCTTAATCTATCATAACTTTCTTCTCTTCCATCTACTCTTAATAATTACCATTAACACAATGTAAATCAATATAACGATATTATTATACAAAGGGTCAATTTTCAAAAAAACAGTATTAAAAGTCATCACTAGACCATGAGAAGTGTTGCAATCCACCATATAAAATCATATTTTTTATCACCCTGCTCTTGGCTCCTCTTACGTTTAACCAGGTCAAAAATCAAACAAGCAGCCACAAAAACCACCAAAACAACTGTTATCACAGTAGACGGAAACTTTTCTTTAATGGTACTCATTATGATTCCCATCAGAGCAGACCCTAAAAAAACCAAATAACTCTCACGAAATATCATACCTTTCTTAATTTTCATTAAATCATATGAAAAGCATTCCAAAAAGGTCTATAGTTGTTTATATTACAGGAAAGGATGTTTTTTGTTTGAAGAAAGATATAACAGTAGTACTGTCTCTAGTCATGAGTCTCGTTGTAATCATTCCAGCGACCCATTCATTTGCCGCTGAACAAAACAATGAACAGAATAATGATATAAGCAAGACTAATGTTCCCGTTGCACTTACTGCTCTTTCTTAAGAAAATCCCGCATCTTGTTCTTCAAGCACAAATTCTTAATCCTTACCCATCCCCGTTTCCAGATGATTTTCTACATAAAGCAGGGCTAAAGAATCAATCATAACCTACTTCTTTATATTGACAAATCCGATATTAAACTGTACATTATCATTATTTGAAAAAGTACAAAATGAATGGCGTACCATTTCTAATAGATAGAAAGGATAGACAACATGCCAAAATCAGTTTCAACAAAGCTTGTAAAAGGAAAAACAATTAATATTAGTCCACCGCAAACTCTGGCACTTAGCTTTTTAATTATTATTGCAGTTGGTGCTTGTCTATTGAAACTGCCAATCGCCTCAACAACATATATCTCTTGGCTTGACGCTCTGTTTACGGCTACCTCGGCAACGACTGTTACTGGCTTGGTTGTCATTGATACCGGGGTAGATTATACCGTTTTCGGACAAACTGTCATTATGTGTCTGATTCAGGTTGGTGGATTAGGTTTAATGACGTTTGCTGTTTTAATCGTCATGATGATTGGTAAGAAAATTGGTTTACAACAGCGAATTCTCGTTCAGGAAGCTTTTAATCAAACTTCTTTAGGCGGTCTTGTCCGTTTAGTCAAGCATTTGTTTATTTTCACCATTGTTATTGAGTTTGTCGCCTTTATTATTCTTTCCATTAGATGGGTCCCTGAATATGGTTTGAAGGAAGGCATGTTTCATAGTATTTTCAACACAATTTCAGCCTTTAATAATGCAGGCTTTTCCCTCTGGTCTGACAGCTTGTCTCAATATGTAGGTGACCCGGTTGTCAACCTGGTGATTACAGGGCTTTTTATTACTGGTGGAATCGGATTTACAGTGATGATAGATTTATGGACAAAACGAAACTTTCGAAAATTGTCGCTTCATTCTAAACTGATGATTGTGGGAACACTAACCATCAACACGATCGCTGCGTTGACGATTTTTATTTTGGAATATGGTAATCCAGGGACTTTAGGAAACCTTTCCTTAACAGAAAAATTATGGGGCGCATATTTTCAAGGCGTCACACCAAGAACTGCTGGATTTAATACGTTAGATATCGCTCAATTAACAACACCGTCTCTTCTCCTGATCATCGTTTTGATGTTTATTGGTGCAGGAAGCGCCTCAACAGGAAGCGGAATCAAACTGACGACCTTTATTGTGATGATATTGGCAACCATGACATTTTTACGAGGCAAAAGCGAAACGGTCGTATTTCATCGCGCGATTAAAATGCAAACCATTTTGCGTGCACTGGCTATTATTGTGATCAGTTTTTCATTTGTAATGTTGACGATATTTGTGTTGACAATCACTGAGGATGCTCCCTTCTTAAGTATCGTCTTTGAAGTGTTATCCGCTTTTGGAACAGTCGGCTTATCAACGGGATTGACCCCTGAGTTAACAACTGTGGGAAAAGCAGTTATTATGATGATGATGTTCATCGGCCGCGTTGGTCCGTTAACAATGGCATTTACATTTGCAAAAGAAAAGAAAGCACCGATCCGTCATCCACATGATGAAGTCATTACAGGGTAATGACAGCTCGCAATCAAATCGGTTGGATTTTTACGATCCAGCCGATTTTTTCATACCCCCGATTTGAAGGTTTCCGTTCAACAATCGCTTCTTTCATTTGAAAATTCCAGAATTGTACGTTCTGAGTGCCTTTTTTTCCTAAATGTCATATTCAAGAAACCTGCCTCATACTGTTTAAGGGATGAGAAATACTGATCTAACATCTTAAATACCGCTGGCCCGGTTTCATGTAGGTTCCGGGTAAAGGTATGATGTGATTGTTAAGACATAAGGAGGAACGAAATGAAACCTAAAAAAAATCAATTTCAGCCTCTGCAAGAGCTTGAAATGCCGGATTTCCGCCAGCAACAAATGGGACCCAATCCTTACCCTCAAACGGGACAAATGTATCAACAGCAAATGCAGCCGCCATTCCCACAAATAGGCGGTCAAGAAATGTATCCAATGCAGCCGACCGGAGTTCAAGTTCCGCCAATGACTACAATGTCCCCACAGCAGGCAGCTCCAAGCATACCTGGAATGCTGCCGTTAGAACAGTCCTACATTGAAAATATTTTGCGGCTGAACCGCGGCAAAGTGGCAACTGTTTACATGACATTTGAAAACAATCCGGAATGGGGTGCAAAAGTTTTCAGAGGAGAAATTGAAGCCGCTGGCCGTGACCATCTCATTTTAAGTGACAGAAAAACAGGCACCCGTTATTTGCTATTGATGGTATATCTTGATTACATTACCTTTGATGAACCGATTAATTATGAATATCCATATCAAATGGCTACTTTTACACCTAGATAAAAGGAGCTGTCTAAAAAGTCCTTTTTCAACATCAATCAGGGGGAATTGCGAGACTCCTGCGGAAACAGCGAGCCAGGCGAGACCCAAGGGGAGCAAGGAACGAGCTCCGAGGAGGCTCGCGGATCGCCCGTGGAAAGCGAGCAAAATCCCCAATTTTTATTCATCCACACGACTTTCAGGACAGCCCCCTTTTTTTATTGATTTAGCCAAAATTCCTCACATTGTTATTGTGATTGAATCTGTAGACTACAATTAAGAAAAATGCTGCCGCAAAAGCAAATAAGATCAGAAGATTCAAATATAAATGTTGAAGTTGCTGACCTTCCTGTAATTGTTCCAATGTCTTTAAAACCCATCTTTGCGGGAGAAAATTAGCCATTTTTTGAGCGAATGTTGGCATCACTTCAACAGGCCAATAACAACCAGAAATCATGATAGTCGGGGTGAAGATCAGGTTTTGCAAAGCTCCTACAGTTTTGGAATTGTTCGCAAAAACAACCGTGATCAATGACAGCCCGATAGCACTTAATCCAAATAACATTAAGATAACCGCCATTTGCCAAAATGGAACCCCTGGTTCAACATGAAAGACATGCTTCATCATTACCATTGTAAAAAAGATTTGGAATGTGACAACAAGCATACAGACCACGATATTTGACAGTACATACTGCTTTGCGGTAATCGGTGTTGTCAAAAGTCTGAAATAAGTTCTGTTTTCTTTTTCTTTAATTAGGATTTCAGACAAACTGCCTGCAGAATACAGCATCGCCATTAGAAGGAAACCGATCATGAGATAGTTCATTTCATTTTGATGCTTATCTTCAACCTTATGAATATTCACTTTAAATGTATCATTTTGATAATGTTGATACATCTTTTGAAAGGTTTTTGAATCCCCCTTCGCCGTTTTACCGATCGCTGCAATATTATGAATGTAATGATATAAATACGATTTTACAAAACCAGTAATTTCCGCCCCTTTTATTGAGGAAATTTTAATATGGTTTGGCTTCCCTTCATAGACACTTTGAGTGAATCCTTCATCTATTGTGATGACACAATCAAGCTTTCCTGCTGCAAGTTTACTTTTCATTTCCGATTGATCGATACTCATGACTTTCATATTTTCAAGCCCCAGCAAAAACCCCTTCGTGTCAG
Organism: Bacillus sp. WMMC1349; assembly: GCF_013155385.1. GTDB lineage: Bacteria > Bacillota > Bacilli > Bacillales > Bacillaceae > Bacillus. The sequence continues at coordinate 3,510,374 of NZ_JABJUQ010000007.1, forward strand.
CAGCAACCTGACCACTATCATGACTGACAATGCCAACTTTTACATTTGTGCCGTTATGATCCTGGCTAGCCACAATCGATATAAATATTCCTAGTAGTGGAAGGCATAGAAATAAGATGATATTTTTCTTCTTTTTAAATGTCACATATAATGTGTTCTTAATTAACCAAAACATCTCTTTCATTTTACAGCCCTTCCCTTCTACGTAATGAAACAAGCGCGATCAGCAACAGCAAACCAGATAACCCAGTATTTACCGCAATTGCTGGAAACATTGCCCCAATATCATTTGAAAAAACAATGTTTGTGATGGCTTCATTCGTCCATGTCAGTGGTGAAAGCTTTTTAATCACTGCTATAGCCCCTTCCATATGACTAAGGGGAAAATAGGCACCTCCAAAAAAGCCAACTAGCGGAATGAATACACCGATGATCGCCTTTGCCGCTTCACCCGTTTTCGTCATCGCGCCAATACCAAGACCGAGACTGACAGCAAATAGGACAACGGACAACAACACAATGAACACAGCACCAAGGTGTTCCCCCCAATTGGCTTTAAATACAGATTTACTAACCGTTACAATCAAAAATATGCAAATTGCATTTGACAGCATACAGCCCAGTAGCTTCCCAGCAAAGATTTCACCTTTACGAAGAGGAGCAGCCATTAGCCGATCAGCGGTTTTGCCAAGTCGTTCTCCTCTAATAAGAAAACTCGCATGCATCGCTCCATAGAGGGCCATCAGCGTTGTCATAGTGACCGCATAATAGTCGATCGAACGCGGCTGTTTGTTTGAATTGATTGATGTTTCCTTAATATAATTGTCATGAGAGCGGTTTGCCAAAGCCATTTTGGCATGTTGCGGGTTCACTTTAATCATCTCACGAGCTGCTTTGTACTGATTGCTAAACGCCGTCAGCATTCCTTGAATAATGCTAGTTTTAACATTTCGCTTATCACTTTGATAAAGTTTAATACCGCTATCTTTGACTTCTATGTAGGCATCATAATGCCCTTGTTTGACTTCATGTTTTCCGTTCATGCCAGTTGATATTTGTTTGAAATCGACACCAGATTTTTTCGCTTCTTTTATAAAAACTTTAAAACCTACCGATAACCCTCCGCTTGACTGGTCTTGATAGAGAACCTGAACATCATCAACTTTTAATTGCTGGTCAAAGGCACTTGAAAGTGCGGTTCCTAGAATAATAATCAGTACAATTGGAAATAACAGCATAAAAAATAACGTTCTTTTATCACGAAACGAAGTGATGATTTCTTTTTTAGCAATGTTGAGTATATTCAAACCAAGTACCTCCTTTCTAGTCGCGTAAATTTCTTCCGGTTAAGGTTAGGAACACGGTTTCTAAATTTGGTGCTTTTTCTTCAAATGAACGAATTTCAACAGAATTGTTCATTAACTGCTCAATGATTCGATTTAAATTGTTGACCTCAGCATTAGAGTTGATCTTTAGTAGATTTTCTTCAAGAGAAACCATCTCTACGCCACTGATGTTTTTTAGTTTGTCAGTGTCAATGCTTTCTGGATTTTTAACAGCAATCACAATATCTTTTGTATGAGTAATGATCGCTTTTAGCTGTTCTTTTGTTCCTTCAGCGATAATTTTCCCATGGTCGATAATCGCAATTCGTGAACAGATTTCTTCGACCTCTTCCATATAGTGACTTGTATAAATAATGGTACAGCCCATCGCATTCAGCTTTTTAACAGACTCTAAAATATAATTTCTCGACTGGGGATCGATTCCAACTGTTGGCTCGTCCATGATGATCAGCTTTGGTCTGTGAGCAATCGCACAGGCAATATTCAGTCTCCTCTTCATCCCGCCTGAAAAATTTTTCGGGAAACTCTTGAATTTATCACTTAAACCAACAAATCGTAATGCTTCTTCAACACGTTCATGCAAATGGGACCCCCTTAGCCCGTATAGTCCAGCGAAAAACTTCACGTTTTCATATGCTGTTAAATCTTCGTATATCGCTAAGTCTTGAGGCACAATACCAATATTCATTTTGGCAAACTTTTGGTTTTTAGCAATGTTTTGACCAAGAATAAATATCTCACCTTCATTGCTCCGCAGTAAACTTGCAATCATATGAATGGTCGTACTTTTTCCAGCGCCGTTTGAACCAAGAAATCCAAATATTTCACCCTCAGCTATTGATAATGATAAATTGTCAACAGCAACAAAATCACCAAATTTTTTCGTTAGATTTTTTATTTCTAGTACATTCATGATTTCCACCTCATTTTTACTTGACAATATCATTATAAAAAAAAGATGAAGTCTGCGGCAGTGCAGCAATTCATCTTTTCAACATGAGAATCCTCATATTTTCATATGAAATCATTCATATTTCGGTAACAATGTAGTGACAGAGAATCCATTAGAACCATCAACAATCACCTTGCCATGAACAGAAGCCGCCCGTTCTTCCATGCCGATAATACCCATACCTTTCTTGATCTTTCCGTGTCCTTCACCATTGTCTTTTACTTCAACTTTAATTAGAGTATTAAGAACATGGATATTGATTGACACATGTGTCGCCTTAGCATACTTAATGGTATTGGTTAAAGCCTCTGTAATATTTTCAAAGATGATTTTCCATTGAATATGAGAAACAACATCTAAATCGCCTTGATAGAGAAAAGAGATTTGAATATTGTGCCGGGCTGAACATTCATCTATCAATAACTTTAGCCTGTTGATCCCCATCTGTTCGGGAGACGGTTTGATGTTCTTCAATGTCCATCTGATTTTTTCGATGCCCTCTTTTGATATATGAATCGCATTTTGCAATAGTTCGGCAGCCTTTTCTTTATCTTTTTCCAGCAAACGTTTTGCTGCTTCCAGCTGAATAAGTGTCCCCGTCATTGAATGACCGATTTTATCATGTATTTCCTGGGAAAGGCGGTTACGTTCTTCTAATTGAAATGTATATTGAGACTGTCTCATATACTCTTGATTTTCATTGATCGTTTTCGTTAAAGTGTCATTACTTTTCCTCGTTTGATCGACTTGGTTTTCAAGCTTTTCGATCCGAGTTTCATCCAGTTTTGTTATGGAAAACAACAGAAAAGAAAAAGCGGCAGTTAATCCATAAATAGCTGCTAACTGTCCATTAATTAAAATGATAGGAATCATCGATATGACAAAGATCACCCGCCGAAAGCGCGGCATATCTTCTCCCCATTCATAGAGATTTAAAGGTAACAATAAGATAAATAAAGGCTCAACCTCAAAATAAGAATAAGCGGAAAGGAACATCGATATGATGATGAAAACTTGTCTTGCCGCTCTTTTTTTTATGATTGCAATTAAAAGGTTTATACAGAAATAAATCAATAGACAAAACACAAGCATTGGTATTTTAACTTGTTCTGAAAACAGGCAATTGTAGATGATAAATCCGATTAAAATAAGCTTACTTATCATGATTCGTAATTCCATTGTGATCCCTCAGTTAAAAGTTTACCTTTCCCGTCAAATAATAAATCGCAATTTGTGTTCGATGATCAAGCCCTGTTTTCCCCAAGATTGCAGAAATATAGTTGGCGATTGTCCCTTCAGAAATAAAGAGTTCCTTTGCAATTTCTTTATTTGAAAGCCCCCTGGCGATAAGTGCCATAATGCTCAATTCTCTATCAGTAAATAGACGTTGATCAATTTTAAGTTCCGGTTTTTGGCTTTTAATTAACCTCGATTTTAGCTTATCAATGACAATATCCTGCATAACAGTATGTCCATAATAAACACTCTTCATCGCATCTCTAATTCGTTCTGGTTCTGTATTTTTCAATAAATATCCTTTTGCTCCATTTTGAATGGCAGCAACAATATATTCATCATCATCAAACGTCGTTAAAATAAACGGTTTTGTATTTGTTTGTGAAGAAATAAACTTTGCAGCCTCTACTCCGTTCATATTTGGCATTCGGACATCCAAGAGTGCAATATCGACCGTTTCGCTTAAGCAAAAATCAACCGCCTGCCTGCCATCCTCAACTGTTGCTAATACTTCAAATTCCTCGTACGTACTCAGGATGATTTTCATCCCTTCTCTAATAAATGAATTGTCATCTGCTATGATTAGTTTGATTTTCATTCTTTTAATCGGAAGATGAGATTCTCCGAAATGTACAACTCCCTTCTGGAAGAATGGTTCAGTTATCCTATATTAAATTTATCATGAAAATGTACTTTTACTACTCATTTTTTTGCAGAGGTGATATTAATCCCTTGACCTCAAGTCTACAGCAAAAACTGATCGGCTCCGTGCTATGATCAAGTAATATTAGCATCTAGTATGATGACTTGGTTATAAACAACAACAGATAGACAAACGCTTGGAGCCACAGTTTTAGCTTTAATGTTCGAAACCAACTCCAAATTCTCATCAAAAGTCAGTCATTGCATCCGAAAACACCTACAGGCTGCCCGACAATCATAAATACTAAACCTGTTTCTCCTTCTAAATGTTGACAAAACGAATAGAGTCAGTCCCAACATTGTAGGTTAATTTCACAAATTTAAATGATACGTAATTCCTAAACTACATAAATCTTATATGCCAAATTCATTATTTTTGACAGTTTTTCAAAAAATATATTGTCTTTCTTTCAGCTCGTCTGTAGAATTTAATTCGATCGATAGACAATTGTTCTACCTAATACTTGCAGGAAATGAAAAAGTAATTGCTAAGAAAATGAGTTGCAGAAAATATTTTAGAGGTGATGACATGAGGGTAATAAAAAATGTTCCTAGTCTAATGTTATGTTTTCTTTTCATTCTATCGACTTTTTTATTTGTTTCTACTTCAGAAGCAAAGTCAGCGAAAGGGTTTCATGTAAGCGGTAACACTCTGTATGATGCAAAAGGCAATCCGTTTGTGATGAGAGGTATTAACCATGCTCATTCATGGTATAAAGATGACTCTGCAACAGCTATCCAAGCCATTGCAGCAACAGGAGCAAATACAGTTCGAATCGTCCTTTCAGATGGTAGTCAATATACAAAGGATGACATCAATACAGTAAAAAAACTTATTCATCTAGCAGAGAAGAATAAACTTATTGCTGTATTAGAAGTACACGATACCACTGGAAAAGATGATATTACTGCTCTGAACAATGCTGTTGATTATTGGATTAGTATAAAAGAGGCACTTATCGGTAAAGAAGATAAAGTCATCATAAATATTGCAAACGAGTGGCATGGTACTTGGGATAGTGCAAAATGGGCAGAAGGCTACAAACAAGCGATTCCAAAATTAAGGAATGCAGGATTGAACCATACATTCATAGTTGATTGTGCAGGTTGGGGTCAATATCCAGCTTCGATTCATCATTATGGTAAAGAAGTGTTCAATACAGATCCATTAAAAAATACGATGTTCTCTATTCATATGTATGAATATGCAGGGAAAGATGCAGCTACAGTTAAATCAAATATTGACAATGTTCTTAACGAAGGTCTTGCTTTAATCATCGGTGAATTTGGAGAAAAACATACAAATGGAGATGTAGACGAAGCAACCATTATGAGTTATTCTCAACATAAAAATGTCGGCTGGCTTGCATGGTCTTGGAAAGGAAATAGTTCAGACTGGGATTACTTGGATTTAACACATGATTGGGCGGGTAACAATTTAACCTCATGGGGTAAAACAATCGTTCATGGTTCATATGGTTTAAAAGCGACATCTAAATTATGCTCAATATTTGATAAAGGTAATGATCCAGGAAGTCCGGGGACAGAAAACAGTCTTTATAATTTTGAATCAGGAACACAAAGCTGGAGTGGTGAAAATGTTTCAGGCGGTCCTTGGCATACAAACGAATGGTCGGCAAAGGATAACTACTCTTTAAAAGCAAACGTTCAATTAAGTCATCACTCTAATCATTATCTATCTTTAACTAAACAACAAAATTTTAGCGGAAAATCTCAATTAAAAGCAACAGTAAAACATGCAAACTGGGGTAACATTGGGAATGGAATTGATGCAAAGCTTTATATAAAAACCGGTTCTAATTGGAAATGGTTTGATGGACAAAGTGTAAAAATAAATGCAGCAAATGGAACGGTCATATCATTAAATTTATCATCAATCTCAAATTTACATGATGTGAAAGAAATTGGTGTTCAGTTTATAGGTGCTTCTAATAGCAGCGGTCAATCAGCTGTATACGTTGATCATATAGCCATTCATTGAACTACCCCCACTTATCGACCTTGCAGTCTGATTGAAGTGGGAGATTCTTGGGAACAGAGCGTACTTGTTGACGTATTTCTTTGCCAACAGAGGTTTCTCTTATTGACCAAGCTATCCCCGTAGATTCCTACGGTTCTATATTTAATCCAAAACTAAGGTTCTTAAGCCTTCGGCTAGGATATTTTTGCTGGCATTTATATCTCTATCGTGATGTTCATAACAAACAGGACAAGTCCAATTTCTTATTTCAAGAGTTTTCTTGCCATCTTGATGTCCACAATCGGAACATATTTGACTAGACGGAAACCATCTGCTTATTTTTACGATTGTTTTACCGTGCCATTTCGCTTTGTATTCTAATTTCGATACAAAAGCAGACCATGACACATCAGAGATTGATTTTGCTAACTTATGATTGCGTAACATTCCTTTAGGATTCAAGTCTTCGATACAGACAATATCGTGGTTTTTGATTATTTCTGTACTTAACTTATTAAGGAAATCGTCACGTTGGTTCATTACTCTTTCGTGTAATCTAGCAACTTTACGTTTTTGCTTCTGATAGTTTTTTGCATCAAGAAGGTGAATACCATGGTTTTTAGCATTTAATGCACGTCTTGAAAGCTTTCGCTGTTCACGTTTTAGTTTCTTTTCCATTTTTGATGTAAACTTATTATTGTCAATCTTACGACCATTAGAAAGAATGGCAAAGTCAGTGATGCCTAAGTCTATACCAATAGATGAATCCGTTTTCTCCAATGGTTGTACTTCTGTTTCGGCTAGAATGGATACAAAGTATTTGCCACTAGGATTTCGTCTAACGGTAGCATTAAGGATACGACCATGTACTTCACGACTTTTGGCAAAGCGAACAAGACCAAGTTTCGGCAATTTGATTTTTCTGTCTACAATAGTAATGTTGTGATTTGTTTCTTTAGTCGTGTAGGATTGTACGTCATTCTTTTTAGACTTGAAGCGTGGTGCTTTATTTTGTTTCTTGAAGAATCGTGTATATGAATCAGCAAGGTTTTTCAGTGAGGATTGAAGGGCAATGCTATCAACTTCTTTTAGCCATACGAATTCCTTTTTCAATTTTGTTAATTCAGCAGAACAAGAATGATAAGTTAATCCTTTGCCTGTTTCTTTATATGCGTCATTCCATTGCCCTAAAAAGCGATTGAATACGAAACGACTACATCCGATTGTTTTAGCAATTAGAATTTCTTGTTCTTTGGTTGGATAGATACGGAATTTGTATGCCTTGTTGATGATCATGACTTTCACCTCACTTCATTCCTTGTATTTCTTAACTACATTGATGGGAGAACCACCAGTAGTTAGTAAGCAAAAACTTCTTGACCAAAACATTTCTTTCCACAGCTTTTTTCTAACCTGCGGAAAACCTTTTTTGATTCATCGTGAACTAACACTTTTGTAAGCATTGATGAACTTTGATAATTCAGTGTTAGGATGTGCTTTGAACAGGATGTGAACATGGTCTTTATCATGATTCCACTCAACTAGAGAGATATTGTATTTTCACCTAGCTTTACAAACATATCCTTAGCATAGTCAGATACTTTATCATCAAAGACTTCTCTACGATATTGAGAATACTGAATGATTATTACTGTCTAATTTCATTGTAACATCAGCCTTTATCTTATATAAGACTATATCCTTAAGTATGAAGTAGACAACAAAATAGCCTTTAGGCTATCGCCGAACCGACATTCATCTCCCACCTATCGTTTGGCTTCGCCCTTCACACGACTGAGGAGGGAGTCTTCTGTCGGAAAACGATAAAGTCATTTATATGCTAATCTCCGTTATCCCGGGGGGTAACCTTTCATAGGAGCATGAAAGGGAGTGGACAGCTATAAACTCTAAAAGGAGAACGTATACTACTGAATATAGTCATGAACAACAGATGCAACTATCACATTTTTCACTTAGGTAAAGTTCAATTTGTTGGTCAGGTAACAAATCCAAAGTAGTGTGGATGAATAAAAATTGGGGAATTTGCTGGCTTTCTGCAGGAGTCTCGCAATTTCCCCTGAATCATGTTGATCAAGGACTTTTTAGACAGCCACAATAAAAAACCAACCCCCAAGGATTGGTCAAATCTTGATATTCAAATAAGAGTCTTGCCCACATGAAAGATTGTTCAGTACTTTGCTTCAAAACCCACTTTCTCTTTATATTACCAAGCCGAAAGCAATTATAAGTATTTAACTGCAGACACAACTACCATGATCCACGCGACAATGAAAGCTACACCGCCTAACGGAGTAATGGCGCCAAGGACGCTGATTTGCGTGAGACTCAAGACGTACAAGCTACCGGAAAATAAGATAATTCCGATAAACATCAGCCAACCGGCAACAGTTAAACTGCCCGCATCAGTTATTCTGCCGGCAACAAGCGCAACGGCAATTAATCCAAGTGCATGATACATATGATACTGAACACCAGTTTGCCAGATTTGCATATATTTCTCGGGAATTTTCCCTTCAAGCCCATGGGCACCAAATGCCCCCAAAGCAACGGCAAGCATCGCATTTATAGAACCTATAATTAAAAATAACTTCATGATCAATTGCCTACCTTTCTCTTTTCATGACACTCAAGATTTCTTTTTTCTTAGCTGAATTTGTTCTATGGCAATGGCCAGCATTGTACCAAGGACAAGACCATTACTTAAAATGGATACAATCACAGGATGCATCCCTTTCAAGGCACTCTCAGGAACAAACATCACACCTACTCCTGCCAAAAGGGATATCCCGATGAGAAACCGGACACGCCCTACCTCACTTGCCTCATATGAATCAAATTCAGAAAAAGCCATACCGATCATCGTTGAGAACACAACAAAGTTAACAGCAAAACCAACAGGAGACGGTAAACTTGCGAATAGATTCATGATCAGCGGGAAAAAACTGATGAAAATAATGATAAAACTCCCTAATAAAAATGGTTTCTTTGAAGAAATTCTTGTTGTTTGGATAAAACCGGCTGCTCCGGAAATTGGCACCGTTCCTACTGCCCCCAGTAAGCCGCTGAGTAAATGACCCGCCGCTGCAATAAATCCCGCCGGACGAGCTCGATTTCTTTCCTCCAGCTTTTCAACCTGTTGAACAGCCACTTCAACTACGCGAATACTTGCCAGCATGTTGACGATTAACAACATCGTAATGAACAAAGAAGTCACAATTAAACCGCTATCAAACACCGGAACCCCGAAAGGAAACAGGCTAGGCATGTGAAAAAATCGATCTGTATGCTGCGGAGCTTTTGCCACACCAAACAGAGCGAATAAAATCCAACCACCAAAAAGCGCAACTAAAATAGAATATTGTTTAAAAAATGCTACATTCGACTTACTCATCAGAAATGTGGCAATCATAATGACTCCTGCAAGCAAAAAAACGAGACCGTCAACTTCATCCTTGCGGTAGCCAATTCCCATGACACCTTTGATAATCGGTTCACTCAGCTGTATCACCAAAAGTAATAAATATATACCTGTCACAGCAGGAGTAAACATCACGGCTAATTTATCAATGATCTTAAATAGACTGAAAAAGAAAAAGAAAACTGCGCTTAACAACATTGCCCCCTGCAATGCTTGGAGTGTTTCCCCAAAGGATGCAAATACTGTTCCAGTGAGTCCAGCATAAATCGTATAGACCCCCCACCAAAGACCGGCTGGACTCTCATTAATCGGCAAACGGTGTCCTAGCAAACATTGAACAAAAGCAGTTGTTCCTAAGACGAAAAATGTGCTTTGAATCAGTTCTGCTGTTTCAAGCTGATTCAGTTCAAATGCCTGCCCGATGGCAATAGGGACCACGATAGCGGACGCAATGATAAATGCTGTCCATTGTAAAGCCCCAAAAAACAATTTCACATTGATCAACCTCTCTCTTTAAAACAAACAAGCTCTCTAAAAATCAAAAATCGAATCGCCGTTCCCATCATCCTCTCGGTTTTGTTTCTCTTGTTTTTGAAATTGTTCAGCCCCGCTCGTTCCCATCATTTTTTCTAGCATCAGGTCGCCTGAAGTTTTTTTTCCTGACTGTGAATAAGGAGAAGACTGAACGGCCGGACGCCGTTCTTCAACAATGACATCACAAAGGGAGCGGATCACTGCAATGTGTAATTTAAGCTCACTCTCCTGAGGACAATTCTTTGCCTTTTTCAGTTCATCCTCCATCTTCTGAAGCAGACTGGACATATGTATGTTCATGAACTTAATCCCCCAAACCTTTTTTGATTTCCACTTCATTTTAACAAATAAGCTAGACTGATGCAGATGACAATTTGTTATTTTCTACCGATAAAAACCTATTTTAGCTAGGACTTAGCACTGCTCCAGTTCAACCAACTTCGGTATCGACCAATCGATCGGCTCTTCATTAATTTGTTTCAGAAATTGATTTGCCCTTGAGAATGGTTTACTGCCAAAAAAACCGTTTCTCGCTGAAAAAGGACTAGGGTGTGGTGATTGAATGATAAAATGCTTTGATATATCAATTCTCTCTTTTTTCAACTGAGCATGACGTCCCCAAAGAATAAAAACGACTGGCTTTTCTCGTTTGTTTAAAACATCAATCACACTATCTGTTAACTGTTCCCACCCTTTTCCTTTATGTGAATTTGCCTGCCCCCTTCTGACAGTCAAAACGGTGTTTAACAATAGGACTCCTTGTTTTGCCCAACTGACGAGTGAACCATGATTCGGTATTTCTGCTCCTATATCATCGTGCAACTCGACAAAAATATTTCTTAAAGATGGCGGCGGATTTACTCCCGGCTTGACGGAAAAACTTAAACCATGTGCTTGTCCAGGTCCATGATACGGATCCTGCCCCAAAATCACCACTTTAACCTGATCATAAGAAGTATAATGTAAAGCATTATAAATATCGTTTGGTTCAGGATAAATCGTATGCTCCCGGTACTCCTTCTTCAACATTTCCCTTAATTCTTGATAATAAGGCTTATCAAATTCATCTTGTAGCTGTTCCCACCAGCTGTCATTCAATATTTGTTTCAATGGTTTAACCTCCTAAAAAGTTACGTTACTAAACCTAGATATCACTGGTTCACCGTCCCAGACAACCTCACTAACAGCTTGTCTTTTTCTTAATTGTGGTTCGTCAAGAAGTACAAAAAAATTTTTCACAGGCAAACTGCCAAGCTGATGCTTTTCAGAGAGAATATTTAAATAATACTGTCGCTTTTTACTGAGATTGCTAGATTGATTGTCTCCCTGATTTGAAAATGCATAGATGACACTTGCCACAGGCACTCTTTTCACTTGAAAACTTGCTGCTGTACGGAGAAAAAAATCCCAATCCCAATAATGATGGACACCGGGATCAAAATAGCCAATTTCTCGATGAAGCGAGCGTTTATACATACTTCCAGAAGGAATATATGTAGAAAACTTTCGCATCTCCTCCAAATCGAGCGCATAAGCAAAGAGACGCCGACTAATCGGAATTCGCGTCTCATCTTTCATTTTAAAAGAGACGATTTCTGCATCTGAATAAACGAGATCAGCCACCTTCATTGCATTTGCCATTCTTTCCATATGACAGGGCGTAAAAAAATCATCATCATCACTGAGCATGATAACATCTCCGGTTGCTTCTTTCACCCCTATATTTCTTGCTTTAACATGCTTGACATTTTCAGCTAGATCGATCACTTTAATCGGAAGGTCTGAATAAAGCGACTGTACAGAGTCGATTCTTTCACCAGCATCATTGACAATAATGACTTCGTAGGGCTTAATAGATTGTTTGACAATAGATTCGAGCAATTCACATAAAGCAGGGATTCTGTTATGCGTTACAATGACAATAGATATTCTCACGAATGAAGTAGCTCCTTTTTTAAAACTCTTTTTCTATTATAAAACAAAAAATATTCATTTTAACATGAACAAAAGTCCGATATTCTTGATTTGTGATCTATTAAAAACCTGACTATAATAAATACTAACCACTCTATAGGATGGAATTGATTATCATTTGGAGGCATGACTTAACATGACAATGCACAAAGCACTAACAATTGCCGGCTCTGATTCAAGTGGAGGTGCTGGTATTCAGGCAGATTTGAAAACATTCCAAGAAAAAAACGTTTACGGGATGACAGCTCTAACGGTTATTGTTGCTATGGATCCCACTAACAACTGGAATCATCAAGTTTTCCCTGTTGAAAAGGATATTTTACGTTCACAGCTTCAAACCATTGTAGAAGGTATTGGTGTTGATGCGATGAAAACAGGTATGCTTCCAACCGTTGAGATCATCGAAATCGCGGCTGAAACTATTAAAGACCACGATATGAAAAATGTTGTGATTGATCCGGTCATGGTATGTAAAGGTGCAAATGAAGTGCTTTATCCGGAACATGCGAAAGCATTGCGTGAGCTTCTGACCCCGCTTGCAACAGTGATTACACCAAACCTTTTTGAAGCTGGACAACTTAGCGGTCTTGGAGAAATTAAAACCGTTGAACAAATGAAAGAAGCTGCTAAATTGATTCATCATCTTGGTGCTAAACACGTCCTGATTACAGGTGGAGGAAGATTAGCACATGAAAAAGCTGTCGATGTTCTATACGATGGTCAAGAAACCGAGGTCATTGAAGGAGATCGGATTGAGACACCTTACACTCATGGAGCAGGCTGCACTTATTCCGCAGCTATCACAGCTGAACTTGCGAAAGGTTTCAGTGTAAAGGAAGCGATTTATTCTGCAAAAGAATTTATTACAGCCGCTATTCGCGAATCGTTTAAGTTAAATCAATTTGTTGGACCGACAAAACATTCTGCTCTCCGCCTTAGCAAATAATAATTGGGGCTGTCCTGAAAGTCGTGTGGATGAATAAAAATTGGGGAATTTGCTCGCTTTCCGCGGGCGATCCGCGAGCCTCCTCGGAGCTCGTTCCTTGCTCCTCTTGGGTCTCGCCTGGCTCGCTGTTTCCGCAGGAGTCTCGCAATTCCCCCTGATTGATGTTGAAAAAGGACTTTTTAGACAGCTTCTTTCTCTGCGGCTGAAAGCCTTGTTACTGACCAAATCCTAAAGGGCTTCTGAATGGTTCGCCTTATGTACTACCTCTACTGGCCAGACCTCAAAGGCCTTCTCCTTATTTTCGTTTCTTTTTTTGACCTCTTCACCTGTGAATTTGATCGATATATTCAATCATCGTTAATTGTTCCGTGACGATATCATCTTGTATCTGATTTCATATATATTCTTCTATTACCTTTTTGTTTCTTCCTACTGTATCTACGTAATATCCAGGGCAACAAAATATCCGATTTCCATATCTGTATTTCAAATTTGCGTGGCGATCGAATATCATTAAACTGCTATTCCCATTCAAATATTCCACAAATGCTGACACACTTATCTTTGATGGAATGCTCACTAACATATGGATATGGTCTTTACACGCTGTTGCTTCAATCATTTCGACTCCTTTTCTTTCACATAAAGTTCGGAGTATTTCTCCTATATCTTTCTTGATTTTTCCACATATGACCTGTTTTCTGTACTTTCGGCGCAAATACGATATGATACTTACAATTCCATCTTGTGTGCGCTAGACTATTAGTGTCATTTGACTTCAAAACTCCTCCGCTTGCTCATATTTTGGTTGTTGAACCAAAAATATTTTAGCACTCACTCTGGGGGATCTCTTTATACAACGCTGAAAGCTTTTTGGAACCCAAGACTAGCCTAGGGTTTTCTTTTCCACAAAAAATGACCCCTCTTTCGGAAAAAGGGGTCTTATCTTAAATCTAACTGTCTTCACGTTTTATATTTCTAGCCGAAGTTCTTAAAAATGCCTCAATCGCCTTAACAAACAGGGCATATTCTTTCATTTGTTGATAAGTGCTTGACAGTTTTTCATTGACTTTTTCATCATCCAGAATCGTTTTCTCATTACCACTGACGAGCTTTTGCACTTGAAGGAGCAAATGATTATATTCTTCCCTCGTATCCTCAATATGATCTGCAATTTTTTTTAACCGTATGGCTGTCAAATTCTGTTGTTTTTGATCCAAGAAAACAACCCCTTTACAACTGCACAGTCTCTCTATAAATAGCATATCATAAAGGGATTGTAACAGGAAATCATCGTGCTTACTTCATTGTCCAAGAGGTCATATTTAATGAGAGATTTTTTCTGCTGCTGATCAACACGTCATTATTTCCCGGGTAAGGAAAATAGCGAGCTGTAAATACTTCTTCTCCATCGTTTACAAAAATCTCAATTGAAGAAGCGTCTAAAAAGATGTCTAACTCTCTGAGCTCACCAATCTTGCAATGCCTTGATTCCACCCGTTCATCAAGATAACTGTTCCTTTCCAAAGTCAGGACACCATCTTCTTTCCTATAGATAAGGCGGGCCGCTCCTCTAAAGGATAGCTCAAATCCTTCTTCTACCTTTGGTGAACTCAGGTAAAGTTCTGTTTTCTCATGGTCAATATTTAGTTTTTCAGCAGCTTGACTGAGTGAAATCTCAAAGTTTTGTTCATTCTGCCGTAATGCTCTGAGCTCCTGAACCGGTTTTTGAATCAGCTTATCATTTTGTAAAGTTAATTCCCTCGGCAATGTCATACAATGCACCCAGTGATTCGGAATTGTCGGATGACTTTCTTCACCCTGGTCAGGAACACCCATCCAGGCAAATAAAATTCTTCTGCCTGATTCGTCCTCTGTTGTCTGTGGTGCATAAAAATCAAAGCCACGGTCAAGTTCTTCAAATTCTCCATGTTTAAATTCCGGTTTTTGGTCGTCTAACTGACCAACAAAATAACCTGACTGATAAACATTTTGATAACG
The DNA here is from genome assembly GCF_013155385.1 of Bacillus sp. WMMC1349. Lineage (GTDB taxonomy): Bacteria > Bacillota > Bacilli > Bacillales > Bacillaceae > Bacillus. Next base: position 3,525,485 of record NZ_JABJUQ010000007.1, read on the forward strand.
GAAACCTTCCGCTTTTAACCCTTGAGGGCAGACAATCAAGACATCTTTTCCGCCAAGTGGCATCATATCTGGACATTCCCACATATAACCGAACTCACCAAGTGAACCTTTATTTGAACCGGCAATATCGCCAAGAAACGTCCAGTCTTCTAAGTTTTCAGAAGTAAACAATACTGCTCTGCCTTCCAAACGTTCGGTCTGCGCCCCGAGCACCATATACCAGCGACCGTCTTTTTTCCACACTTTTGGATCGCGGAAATGTGGTGTGTATCCTTCAGGAAGTCTGGCGACAACACCTTTCTTTTCAAAAGAGATCCCATCCTTTGAGACAGCAAGGCATTGATAGGTTTCCCTATTCCCCTCGGCATCTTTCACATTCCCTGTATAGAAAACTTGAAGCTGATCATTATCAGCGATGGCGCTTCCTGAGTAACATCCATTTTTATCAAACCAATCACTTGGCGTGAGAGCGATCTCCTCATGTCGCCAGTGGACAAGGTCTTCTGAGGAATAATGTCCCCAGAATTTTGCCCCGTGTCCAGTTTTAAAAGGCAACCATTGATAGAAGAGGTGATAGACCCCTTTCCACTGAATGAATCCATTTGGATCATTCAGCAGACCGACAGGAGGCATCATGTGATAATGCAATCTATAAGGGTCACGGTTGACAATCTCTTGATATTCCTCAACCCGATCGACTGCTTGCTTACGAAGTTCCTGATCTTTACTCATTCATTCAAACCCTCCATTAGCTCTTTTTCTCGTCTTCTTTAATGCCTAAGAAAAAGGCTGTGACAAAGGCAACTGAAACCGCGATCACCATTCCGATAAGATAATTGATGAGATTGGCGTTTCCAAGTGGTGCAGCAATCGCAATCATCGGAATTCCTGTCAAACCGTAAGCATTTGCAGCGACATCCATCAAGACAACATATGCGGCACCTAGTGCACCACCGACCATTGCACCGATAAACGGCTTACGGTAACGAAGGTTCACACCGAAGATAACGGGTTCAGTAATGCCAAGGAATGCTGAGAATGCAGCAGGTAAAGCAATTTCTTTTGTTTTTGCACGTTTCGCCATAAAGAATACAGCTAGTCCAGCTCCACCTTGCGCGACATTGGCCATGGACCAGATTGGCAGCAAGTAGTTTTTCCCAATATCAGCAAGGAGCCCAGCCTCAATCGCATGGAAGCTATGATGAACCCCAGTTAAAACGATTAAGGAGTATGTGCCTCCAAAGACAAGTCCAGCGACAGGTCCAGCAAACTCATATACATTTGTTAAAGCGGTTGAGATCCCTGTACCAAGCATTCTGCCTAAAGGACCAATGGCAATAAACGCGATAAATCCACTTGAAATAATCGTAACAAACGGTGTTACTAACAGGTCGATTGCATTTGGAACAATCTTTCTGACACCTTTTTCGATTTTACTCATGACATATACAGCAAGTAAAATTGGAATTACTGTACCTTGATAACCAAGCATTTCGAGTTTAAGACCGAATAAATCCATCACACCTGGTGTTCCTTCTGCCAATCCCCACGGATTAAACAAACTTGGGTGAATTAAAATTCCACCGAGCACAGCACCTAAATAAGGATTGCTACCAAACTCTTTCGCAGCACTGACACCAATTAAGATCGGCAAGATAATAAATGCAGAACTTGAGAACATATCGAGCATTTTATACAGTGCCGTCTCAGGGTCAACCCAGTTAAACGCCTTCATCATTCCTAAAAGACCCATTAATAAACCGCTTGCAACAATCGCCGGGATAATTGGCACAAATATGTTTGACAACGTTTTTGCAAACCGTGCCAACGGATTCATTTTTTGTTTTGCAGCTTCACTATGTTGAACTGTTTCTTTTTGATCGAGATTCAGTTCTTTGGCAAACTCTGCATACACTTTATTGACTAATCCAGTCCCAAAAATAATCTGGTATTGACCAGAGCTGGAAAAAGCTCCTTTTACTCCATCAAGATCTTCAACTTGTTCTTGATCGATTTTTGTTTCATCGTTTATAACTAAACGCAACCTTGTTGCACAATGTGCAGCGCTAACAATATTATCTTCTCCGCCAAGAAGCTCAATGAGACGTACAGCGATTTCTTTGTGATTCATGATGATTCCTCCTTTTTTATTGAAAAGCAGAAAAGACCTAAAATTCACCAATGAATATGAGGATAAAGTTCCCCCATTCATTTAAGCAAATTTTAGGTCTTGCCTGCTCTACCAGTCACAATCCCCGGTATTTAGTTTTAACACAAATTCATTATATTATGTGTTAGCGCTTTCGTCAACCTTTTTTAAAAATATGTTATTTCTCTATGAAGAATGTACTAAAAAAGCCTGAACACAGGAATATCAGCGGTATTACAAATCGTTTAACCGCTGAATATGCAGTGTAATATAGCCGATCTCCGACTCTGGAAGATCAAGTTCATATTCAGTTTTTAAATAATCAGCCAGTTCTACTCCACATCGATATGATATAGGATATTTTTGCTTGATAAAATAAAGCATGTCATCATCCATGACATGGAATGCTTCATTTGATTCAAACCGATTAATCGCATACCTTAAATGTGTCACAAGTCGCTGATATGAAATGCTGTTTTCATCTATTTTTTGATCAAAAAAACTTTCGATTTTTTCAATCAGTTCTTTAATGATCGTTGTATATTTAAGGGTCGTATGCATATTTTCCGCATCCATTTTTGCGGTATGAATATGCAGTGCGATATACCCCGCTTCATCTTCAGGCAAATCTATATTTAATTTTTCTTTGACCAGCTCTATGGCCCAAAGTCCAATTTCATACTCTTTTTTATAAAGCGCTTTTATTTCGTTTAATAATTTATTTCGAATCGTTAAATCTTTTTGAATTCGTTCAATTGCGAATGATAAATGATCGACAAGGGCAATGTGAATATGATCACTTAACGGTGCGGACAGCTGTCCTTCCGCATAGCTGATAATCTCTTCAGCTACTTCAATATGCTTTTCTGGAAGTGTTTCAAGTATTTGTTTGAATTTCTCGTTTTCCTCATGGATGGTAAAAATTTTCTCGACTTTTTTTCTAACAATGGTGTCGTTTTTACCTTTTTGAAAAGCAATTCCCGGTCCCATGACAATTTTCTCTTGTCCATCCTCCTTTATAATCGCTGCATTGTTATTTAATACCTTGTAGATTTTCAAAGCTGTCACCCACTTCCCATTATGAGTGGGATTTTACATTGTTTGTTCTCTTATGTAAAGTCCGGCCCAGCCCTTGCCCATTTTAATAATCGTTTGAACTTCATTGTGTACCTTTCTCTCTTTGGTAAAAAACCTGCTTGTCCATATTGTTCTAATTGGTTTTCCTTATCCCCTCCAAACTCCAGTAATCCACCAAAACAGAGATTCACTTCTTTGTATAAACAGCTCAGCATGTTGATCTGTCTTTGTCTAACAGGCATGACATAGTGAAGCAGTACAATCACCCACAGTTTCATAAAATCTAGAAAACATTTCATAAAAATCCCTCCATTTTTTCTAGTTTCTCTATTAACTTCAGACTCTATCTTAACTTGGAAAACTAGAATTGTTTGTCATAATCTGGGTGAAAAATAGTTCTAGTTTTTAGAAGTTTTGTTGAAAACTGAAGGATCGGCTTATTCACAGCTTATCCTAAGGATAAACACATGTTACCCACAGTAGATATCCACATATCCACATAACAGTTCAACATATAGTATTAGAACAAATATTCTTCACCATATGTATACACAGCTTTATTCACTTATACACAACAAACTGTGTATAAATATCATCTCCATAAATTTTTTGAAAAACTTTGAAGGATTTCGCGAAAAATAATAGAATATTTAAAATGTTCCAAATCTACTTTTATTTCTGCATATTTACTAAAGGAGGAAAATCTATTGAAAAAAAATCTTATCCGCTTTTCTATTTTTGCTTTTATTTTATTTTTTACTGTATCTAGTTCTCTCACTGGTGTTCATGCTCAATCAGCTAAAAAACAAGGGGCTGAACTAGAGAAAGCTGAAATTTTCGGAGATATTGATACCACTTCAGACAAACAGACCACAGTCATTGTTGAACTAAAGGAAAAATCGCTTGCTGAGGCAAAGGCGAAGGGAGAAAAACAGTCAAAGGCTACGTTAAATGCGGCACGAAACAAAGTAAAATCTCAAACAATGAAAAAGATCAAAAAAGCAAAAGTAAAACGGGAATACCACCGTGTATTTTCTGGATTTTCTCTGAAACTACCGGCAAGTGACATTCCCAAACTTCTAGCTGTAAAAGACGTCAAAGCTGTTTACCCTAATACGACTTACAAACCTGATGTTATAAAGCAAAAAAGCGTGATGCTTTCAAAAGATACTTATCATCCACAAATGGATAAAAGCGCACCATATATTGGTGCAGATCAAGCTTGGCGTTCAGGCTTTACAGGTAAAGGTGTCAAAGTAGCCGTTATTGATACTGGCGTTGATTATAAACATCCAGATTTAAAGAAAAACTTTGGACCTTACAAAGGATATGACTTGGTTGACAATGATTATGATCCACAAGAAACACCTGCAGGAGATCCTCGCGGTGGAGCAACTAGCCATGGAACACATGTAGCAGGAACAATTGCTGCCAATGGTAAAATCAAAGGTGTCGCACCAGATGCAACTCTCCTTGCCTATCGCGTCCTCGGTCCTGGTGGAACCGGAACAACTGAAAATGTAATCGCAGGCGTTGAAAAAGCAGTTACAGACGGAGCGAAAGTTATTAATCTTTCCTTAGGCTCTTCAGTAAACAACCCTGACTATGCAACAAGTATTGCACTTGACTGGGCCATGTCAGAAGGCGTGACAGCCGTAACATCGAATGGCAACAGCGGACCGAAAAATTGGACGGTCGGATCGCCCGGAACATCAAGGGAAGCTATTTCTGTCGGTGCCACACAACTTCCATATCAAAAATATTCTGTTCACTTTGATTCATATCAAACAGCGAAAGTGATGGGCTATAATAAAGCAGAAGACCTTCTATCATTGAATAATCAAAAGGTTGAGCTGATTGAAGCAGGAATTGGACAACCTGAAGATTTCAAAGGAAAAAATCTCAAAGGAAAAGTCGCCGTGATAAAGCGGGGCGACATCCCATTTGTTGATAAAGCTCAGCATGCTAAAGACGCTGGAGCGATTGGAGCTATTATTTACAATCATGTGTCTGGAGAAATTGAAACTGGTATGATAGAAGGTATGGCCGTACCAACTATTAAGCTCTCTAAGGAAGACGGAGAAGAGCTTGTTCAGCAGATCAAAAAAAGCAACCGGAACGCCGTTTTTTCTTTCAAACTAGATAAAGAACTTGGCGAAACAATGGCTGCATTTTCATCCCGAGGTCCTGTTATGGATACTTGGATGATTAAGCCTGACATTTCTGCACCTGGTGTTAATATTGTCAGTACAGTTCCGACACATGATCCAACAAACCCTCATGGTTATGCATCTATGCAGGGAACAAGCATGGCTTCACCACATGTAGCTGGTGTTGCAGCTATTGTCAAACAAGCAAAACCAGATTGGTCACCAGACCAAATCAAAGCCGTTCTGATGAATACTGCTAAAAAATTAACAGATGAAAATGGGAAACGTTATCCTCACAATACCCAAGGAGCAGGTAGTGTTCGAATTATGGATGCCTTGCATGCTTCTTCAATTGTTACTCCTGGTAGCTATTCATTCGGAACATACATGAAGGATAAAGGAAGGCAAACAAAAACAAAAACATTTACAATTGAAAACCTTTCATCACTTAGAAAATCCTATCAGCTTGAATATTCTTTCAAAGGAAAAGGTGTTTCTGTAAGAGGAACGAAAAGAGTTGTCATTCCAGCTCAGAAAACGGGAAAAGCAAAAGTCAAGGTTATGGTGAATGCCAATAAAGCAAAGGCCGGCACATATGAAGGGACAGTAACTGTCCGTGATGGAGAGAAAAAAGTTGCTGAAATTCCGCTTCTTTTCATTGTCAAAGAACCTGACTACCCACGTGTCACTTCAGTGACTGTTGCCTCTGGATTAAAGGCTGGCACACACACAATTGAAGCCTATCTACCAGGCGGAGCGGAAGACTTGGCATTTCTCGTATATGATGAGAATCTCGAATTCATCGGCCAAGCAGGTGTCTATAAAAACCAAGAAAAAGGTTATCAAACCTATCAATGGAATGGTATGATCAATGACACAACAGCACTTAAACCGGGTCGGTACTATATGCTTGCCTATGCCTCCACGAAAGGGAAATCAAGCACTGTTTTGACAGAAAAGCCGTTTATCGTCGAATAGTGATAAGCCTTGTTGAGAATCACTCAACAAGGCTTTTTTATGGTAAAATCTTGTTCACAGGAGAAACCTTCTGAAAAAAGCAACCGGAGGACTTCGTCTATATGTTTTCATTTTTCATATTATTTGGCTTATCCTTCATGATTGCATGCTTTGTTTTTTTTACAATATTGTATCTCATCAACAACCTGCAAAAAAACACCCCACACCCATTCCCAAAAGCAGCAGAGCAAACCGTTGACACCATTTTGCTTATACCGCTCAGCTGGCTGTTAACTGCTTTATATGTGAGCGGTCTTTTACTTCTTTGGCCAGTCCAATATTTAGCGGCTGTTTTTCGGCGTCGTTGACGTTCCTAGCAAAAAATGTCCGCATCCTCCTTAACTTACGTTTATGGATAACCGATATAAATAGCAAATTGAAGTCGGGAGGAGCGCAGAAGATTGATGAATGCAAAAGATTCGCTTCAAGAAAAACTCATACCACTCGATGAAGAAAACTTTGCAAAAGGCTGTTTGTCCGGCATTGTGATCAGTCTTCCAATATGGTTTATGATTTATCTTTTCTTTAAATATGTGATCATCAAATAGAACACCCCTTCAAAAAGAAGCGGTGTTCTAGCTTTTGTTAAAGCCTTTTTCTTTTACAAATTGATTGAGATATGTTCGTTGCGACTGTTTCAAATGACGCATGATTTGCTCTGTCCACTGATCAGTTCGCTTACCATTCGTTCTATTTTCATAATAACTTGAAATCGTCTTGTCATAGTCGGTTAAAGCTTTGTGAAAATCTTCTTGATCTAAGCTGTAAGTATTCTCATGATAAACATGTTCTAATGGCAATCTTGGTTTTTTCGCGGAACGGTTTGCCGGATGGCCAACAACTAGACCGAACAATGGAAGAACATATTCAGGTGTTTCCAGCAGCTCACAAACCTTTCCTAAATCATTTCGAATCCCACCGATATAGCAGATGCCAAGTCCCATTGACTCAGCTGCCACCGCCATGTTTTGGGCAGCAAGTGCTGCGTCGATTAAGCCGACCATAAATATTTCTGTCCCCTCAAGAGAAGCTTGAATATCTTCCCCTTTTTCCCGGGCAATTTTGTGATGGCGGAAGAGATCGACACAAAACACAAACAAGTGACCATTTTTCTCTACATATGGCTGATCACCCGCCAAGGCAGCTAGCTTCCGTTTTTTACTCTGCTCTGTTACACCGATAATTGAATAAGCCTGAATATAACTTGATGTTGATGCACTTTGGGCACTTTCAACGAGTAAACGAATTTCCTCTTTTGTCAGAGGCTGATCTGTAAAAGACCTGATGGAACGGTGATCTAAAATCGTTTCAATCGTTTGATTCATCGCTATACCTCCTCATGACTTTATCATATCTAATTTTTGTTTCATTCCAAAGAGAAATGACTTCACAAAAAAAGACAGCCATGTTTCTCTTTTGACTGTCTTTCATGCCTATTATTTAAACATATAACCTTGATATTTTGTAAGCTGACAACTCGCATTGTAGACGATCGCAAATCCAAGCATCGTCGCCACCACAGAGCTTCCGCCATAGCTGACAAACAGCAAAGGGACACCTGTGACAGGCATTAAACCGATATTCATCCCGATATTCTGGAATGTATGAATAACGATCAGAGCGGTATATCCGACAACAAAGTGTGAGGCAAACCGATTAAATGGGTGGATTTTTTCAATCAACACGACAAGCCTGTAAATCAAATAAAAGAACATGATGACAACAACGGTACAGCCAATAAAGCCGAAACTCTCGCCGATTACTGAAAATATGAAATCTGTATGTCCTTCTGGAACATACACTTTCATATCGTTAATACCCGAACCAAAAATTTGTCCTGACCCGATCGCCATCACAGCTTGGTCCGTTTGGTATGTGTCTTTAGACGTTTGCTTGCTTGAATCATACCATGTCATCACCCGATCAATTTGATATGTTTGTATATGAAGGACATCTTTAGAAAACTCGGGAAAAGAAATCACGACTAATAAAGCAAGTAAAACGACGGTTATACCAGTACCTGCAACAATCGCAATCAATTTCCAGTTTATTCCGGATAGAAAGATCATAACAGCGACAAAAAACATACAGATTCCTGCTGTACCAGCATCTTGTAGGAAAATCAACCCTACTGGAATTACAGCAGTTCCAGCAATTTTCAATAATAAATGAACATCTTCCTCTATGGAGCGCGAACCTTTTGGACTGGCTTTTGAAATAACTGACGCCAGCATCATAATCAAACCGATTTTCATAAATTCCGAAGGTTGTAAAGTGACTGAACCACCAAATCTAAACCAGCTTTTAGCACCTTTTACCACCGGAGCAATCGATTCCGGACTAATTTTCAAAAGAATTAACAAGAGGATTCCAGATATATATATATATAAGCTCATTTTTTCAATCTGTTCCAAATCAAAATAAAGAAAGCCAATGATAAGTGAAATACCAATTAAATAATAAATCAGCTGTTTTACAGGATAACCTTTTAAAGAGAATGACGGATCCGCAGCATAAACAGCCACAACACTAATCATCAAGAAAGCTGCTAATATAAAAATCAAATCCCCCTGATAAAAAGGACTTGTGATATTTTTTTTCTGACTCATTACTCCCCCGCCTTAATTCTTATCAAAAACCACTAAATTTTATTATACATGAACGATGTGAAAGATGACACTTTTAACACAATAAAATAACAGCCTGAGATATCAGACTGTTATTTAAACATATATCTTTGATATTTAGTTAGTTGGCAACTCGCATTATAGACGATCGCAAAACCTGTCAGTGTAGCGACAACCGAACTGCCTCCATAACTCACTAGTAGCAAGGGGATACCTGTCACAGGCATAATTCCAATATTCATGCCGATATTTTGAAAAGTATGAATGACGATTAAAGCCGTAAAACCGGCACAGAAAAATGAGGCAAACTTGTTAAATGGATGTATTCGGTCGATGAGAACAACAAATCGGTAAATTAAAAAGAAAAACATAATGACAACGAATGTGCAGCCAACAAACCCAAAACTTTCACCAATGACTGCAAAAATAAAGTCTGTTTGTGCTTCAGGAACATAAACTTGAAGGTCGCGCACACCATTACCAAACACCTGACCAGAACCGATGGCCATTTGCGCCCGCTCGACCTGTAATTTCGCATCGGGGTTTTGTTCACTCGGATTGACCCATGTCATCACACGGTTAATTTGATATTTCTCAATTCCGACCGAAGCCGCAAGATCGGGAAAGCTAATCATCACGTATAATATTGAAACTGCGACGGTGACGCCTGATAAAAAGATCAGCGAGATGAGCTTCCAGTTAACGCCTGATAGAAAGATCATCACAAGAATCACAAACATGACGATCCCGGCTGTACCAGTGTCCTGTTCTAAAATGAGCCCTACCGGCACAATGACAATACCAAAGATTTTCATTAGAAAGATGCAATCTGCTTTTAACGTCCGTTTTCCTGTCGGACTGTGTTTGGACATAAAAGATGCTAAATACATGATCAAGCCGATTTTCATAAACTCAGAAGGCTGCAATGTAAAGCCAGGAAGCATAAACCAGCTTTTTGCACCGTTTCGTATAGGAGCAAAATCTCTCCCGCCGATTTGTTCAGGACTTAACTTTAAAATAATCAGTGACAGAATACATAAAATGAAAATGAAAAAACTTAATTTTTCGATTTGCTCTAAATCAAAATATAGAAATGCAATGATAATAAAAGCACCGAGCAAATAGTAGAGGGTTTGTTTCATCGCAAAAGGCTCACCATATTGATTAAATTGCTGAGCTGCATAAACTGAAACAACACTAATGATAAAAAAGATGGTATATGCAAAAATCAAATCCCCTTGGTAAAAGGGGTTTGTGAAATTTTTTTTCTCATTCATTAAAACCCCGCCTTTATAACTAACACGCTAAAACTACAGTAACTTCCTCTCACATGATATGACGCACAACTGAATAAAATGTTTCGGTTGGTCACACACAAAAAAATTCCTTTTTTGTTGTAAAGGATTTTTACTATTTGATATCGAATGTTCTAATAACTTGATTTTTGATCTATTTGTATTAAAATTAATAAAGATGCATAAAATTGAATATTTGAGAAACCATGCAACAAATTACCTAAAAAAAAAGGGAGTTTTTCAATTTGGATAAAGCACTTCAAAAGCGTAAACGACTGGACGTCATGAAATTCTTGATTCCTTCGCTGATCGGGATCATATTGTTTATGGTCCCCATTAAAAATGAAGAAAAATTAACAATACCCATTGCAGTACTCTCCGATGCACTGAAAGAACTGCTTAATCATCAGCTCCCATTCATCATGATGTTTATTGTTACCGTAACATTTATCTTAACCTTTATTACAAAAACCTTTCATCCATCTCTTATTAAAAAAAGTGAATTTTTTAATAATCTCTTGAATGTATCTTTATTCTGGTATGTTATCCGCTTTTTTGGAATGATTTTTGCGATTATGACGTTTTTTAAAGTTGGACCGTCAGCGGTTTATTCAGGCAGTACGGGAGGAACTTTATTAAATAGTCTCTTACCTGTTCTCTTTTCTGTTTTCTTATTTGCCGGACTTTTTCTACCTTTCTTGCTCAACTTTGGCTTGCTTGAATTGTTCGGAGCATTAATGACAAAGTTTATGAGACCGGTCTTTAAGCTTCCTGGACGATCTTCAATTGACTGTATGGCTTCATGGCTTGGCGATGGCACGATCGGTGTTCTTTTGACAAGCAAACAATATGAAGAAGGATTCTATACGAAACGCGAGGCCGCGATTATCGGTACGACTTTCTCCGTTGTCTCTATCACGTTCTCTCTTGTGATTATCTCTCAAGTAGACCTCGGTCATATGTTTGTTCCATTTTATTTGACTATTTTGCTTGCCGGAGTTGTCGCAGCCGTCATCACACCACGGATTCCACCTTTATCACGTAAGGCTGATACATATATTACAGATCAAGGTAACAAAGACCTGGAAACGATTCCTGAAGGATTCACTTCGTTTCAATGGGGAATCAACCAAGCGATCAAGAAAGCGAAGAAAAACACTAGTGTGAAAGATTTTCTAAAAGATGGAATGAAAAACGTACTCGATATGTGGATGGGTGTCGCCCCCGTCGTAATGGCACTCGGGACTGCTGCTTTAATTGTCGCCAACTATACACCGGTCTTTCAATGGCTTGGTATCCCGTTTATCCCTTTGCTTGAACTGTTACAAGTTCCAGAAGCGGTAGAGGCCTCACAAACACTTGTCGTCGGGTTTGCTGATATGTTTCTCCCATCTGTGCTTGCAAGCGGAATAGAGAGTGAGATGACACGTTTTATCATCGCCTGTGTCTCTGTGACTCAATTAATCTATATGTCAGAAGTCGGCGGTCTTTTGATCGGCTCAAAAATCCCAGTGTCCTTCCTTGACTTGATCTTGATTTTCATCGTCCGGACATTGATCACATTACCGGTTATTGCACTTTGTGCCCACTTCATTTTTTAATCACAAACACAAAAGGTCTTTGCGGTCAAACACAAAGACCTTTTGCTTTTTAAAAGTAATCCATTAACCAAGGCGTTAACGGTACTACAGTTTGATCAAGCCTCTTTACTTCCTCACGATGTCCCACAAGTTTCCCAGCTTGATAGAAAAATTGAGCTGTTCGAGCACCAAGCAAAAAAGCTGTGAAGGACTGGATATCAATTGTTAGTAGATTTTTAGCCGTTTCTGCATTTACTGCTTCCACATCATGTCTATCAACCTGGAGAGTTTGGTTGTTCCATTCTGCTACTTCATCAGTGACCTGAAAGACAAACGGTTCTTCGATAAGGTGCCTAAGCGGGTAATCTTGCAAAAAAGAATGGATATCTGTGATTCTTGCCATCATATAAGGATGAATCTCCTGCTTGATTTTTGGTTCGTGAAGGAAAAAATCCAGACCATCATCAGGGTGAACTGTGATCTCAAGTTGTTCAATCATTGAATCATGCTGGCAAAGAAAATTCCAAAGACCACAGCGTGACTCATGATGTAAATCAACCCATTCTTCCACAATTATTTTCCGGTTCTCTAATTTATAAAGGAGATAACCAAGTGCTAGCCCATCCTTTGAATAGTAAACAGCCAACATGAGCGGATCTGATAAAATGTTTGTCATCCAGTCCTCTTCATCACGCTTTAATAACCCGTTATACCGCTTTCGATACTGCTCATAGAGCCTCCCCGCTTCAGCCAGCCCTTCGAGTTTATCCAACCTTCGCACATATCCATCCGGTTGTTCAAACGGTGTAAGATGTTCACATTTGATTGTAAACACCTTTTCATAAAACACCAGCTCCCAACCAAACTTACGGTAAAAGGAAATGTTAAACGGATGTAAAAAACTGATCGCCTGGCGGTTTTTCCTCATGATTTCTAAAGATTTTATTAGAAGTTGTCTAACTGTACCTTTTCTTCGTTCCTCAGGCCAAGTTGCAACACCACCAATCCCCCCCATTTTCATATCCTGATGTTCAATTTGCACTTCAAATGGAATGATATTCAGTTTAGAAATAAGCTTTTCTCCTTCTTTCATTCCAATCACTTCATGCTGTTGATACTTCAACTTAACTCTGGTCAGCTCTTCCTGAGAAAGTTTTCGTTGAAAGGCGTATTCTGAAAGATGGATACACTTCATGATGTCGGCTTCTGAGGTCATGCTAACAAGTCTTCTCATCGCAACAATCTCCCTATTATTGGTTTATGACATATTCTAGATTTAATCCATATTTCCTACTGAAAAATTAGGAATAACAAAGTGTGGAAATTGCTCTCTAATATGTATCTTTTTTCTAATGATGTGATATAATAATTGTAACAGAATGTTCACAAAACATCCTTTAAATTGACACAATTCGCTATTTGATAACGCTTACTTTTTTTGAAAGGGGTTAAACGTATGGATATGTTTTTCGCTTACTTGCTGATTGCCAGCGCCACTCCTTTGTTTTTATGGCTGGACAATAAGAAAGTCGCCCTTTCTTCTATACCGCCGATCATGTTAATGTGGGTATTTTTCTTTTTTTACATGACAAACAGACTTTCTCCTACAGGACACTCTCTCATGGTTATACTCTTCACTTTAAATGTTATCATTGCCCATATCGCAGCATTCTTCATTTATGGACTTCCACTAATCCGTAAACATTCAAGACAATAGCTTAAATGGGGCTGTCCTGAAAGTCGTGTGGATGAATAAAAATTGGGGAATTTGCTCACTTTCCGCGGGCGATCCGCGAGCCTCCTCGGAGCTCGTTCCTTGCTCCTCTTGGGTCTCGCCTGGCTCGCTGTTTCCGCAGGAGTCTCGCAATTCCCCCCTGATTTATGTTGAAAAAGGACTTTTTAGACAGCTCCATTATCATATTTAGAGATATTTTTCCGCCTGTAAACGATATAAACTAGCATAATGAGCTTGTTTTTTCATTAGCTCACTATGAGTACCTGTTTCGGCTACTTTCCCCTTCTCTAGGAAAATGATGTGGTCAGCAAAACGAGCTGTACTTAGTCGATGGGAGACGACAATGACGGTTTTCCCTTTTTTCAATTGATTTAGTTTAGCAAATATGTCTTTCTCTATAAATACATCTAAGGCAGATGACGGCTCATCAAAAATGAACAGGTCTGCCGACTCATCTCGCATAAAAGATCGGGCTATCGCAATCCGCTGCCACTGGCCGCCTGATAAGTCTCTGCCGCCAAATAGTCTGCCCAACTCTGTATCATAACCGCTTTCTAGCTTATTCAAAAACAAGTCAACACCGCCAAATAAGGCGGCCTTTTTGATTTTAGCTATGTTTTCGCAGGAAGCGAGATCACCGAGACCTATATTTGCTTTAAGAGTCATCTCATATCGTAAAAAATCTTGAAATACAGTTGTCGCTTTTGAGCGAAATTGTTCAATCTGATAAACATGAAGCGGCAGACCATTATAAAAGATTGTCCCTTGATTCGGATCAAAGAAGCGAAGCAGCAATTTGATCAATGTGCTTTTTCCAGACCCGTTCTCACCGACGATGACAGTCGTCTTGTTTAAAGGAATCTCAAGCTTTTCAATATCAAGAATCGTTTTTGACCCGTCATAGGAAAACTTGACATGATCGAATGTATACCCTTGATTTTTTTTAGCGGCTAGTTTTGTTTCTCCCGTTTCCATGGCATTTTTGCTATTCAAAAATTCATAAATATTCCCTAAGTGTCTGGTTTCTCTTGCACCAATGGCAACTGCGGCAAACCATTCATTTATCCCATCATTAAATTGAACAACAGCTCCGATAAACAAATATAAGTCACCGATTGAAAAAGTGCCTTGAAGCGCTTGCCGCACAATATAGATGAGGACACCTCCGACAGCTAATGATTGTAATACAGACCAGAAAAGATGAAACAAAGCCAACTTTCTTTGATCATTAGAAATCATTTGCAGCAGTTTCATAGACGTACTTCGATAAGAAGATTTGAAGAAAGGAACTAGATTAAACATCTTCATTTCTCCTGCTGTTTTAGGAATAAGAGGCACACCGGCGAAATATTCTGCACGTCTTCTTAAATCCTGAACTTCTTTTCTTCCTTCAAAAGTTGCGTTATTTAATTTCGCTTCCCAGTACAATTTTGGCAGGGCTAAAATAAGAAACAGCAGCGGAATCCAAAGAGCAAACATTCCAATCAGCAGACTGCCAGCGACAATCATGACAATTCCGCTAAAAGTTTGCGAAACAATTGTCACCCACATCATGACAAAATATTCATTGTAACGGATGACTTGAGCATTGGTATGAAAAGATGCATCTTCAAAAGCAGCTATATCAGGAATGGAATTTGCTTTTTTCATTAGCTCTACATCAACATAAGCTTCTAACTTGGCAGTAAGCAGTCGCTTTTGCATTTCTGCGATTGGCTGAAGCGCATCTACAATTAAAGTAAGTGCTATATATATGAGAGCCATCCAAAACAAACTATTCCAAGAAGACCATTTGAAAGGTACATGACTAATCTCATCAATGACTTTTGCACCTAACCAGACGAGCAAAGGGCCCAATAATGCGGAAAACAATGTGATAAAAAACAAGATGCTGGACTTAATGTGATCACAGCGCCAAAACAACTTTAAACCATAAAAAATGAAAGACGAAGTTTGCGAAAGTTTTTTCAAAAAAGAATTAATCTTTAGCAATGACCCTCATCCTTCCCTTGATACACCTGAGCTTGTAATTGAAACATCTTTCGGTACTCTCCATTTTGCTTCATCAGATCGCTATGACTTCCAGCTTCTATAATTCTGCCGTTTTTTAGTACCAGAATCCGATCTGCCATTTTTACAGTACTAAAACGATGAGAGATCATGATCACTGTTTTCCCTTGTGTAAACCGATGAAATTGGCGGAAGATTTCATATTCGGCACGTATATCTAAGGAAGCAGATGGTTCATCCAGGATAACAAGTCCGGCATCTTTGATAAATGACCTTGCTAAAGCAATCCGCTGCCACTGGCCGCCTGAAAAATCTGTCCCTCCCCATTCAGGTCCAATCATAGTATCTAGCCCTTCAGGCAGATCATCAATCAATTGTTTTAACTCGGCAGCTTGAGCCGCCTTCACAAGCTTTTCTTGATCTAAGGCTGCCCAATCACCAAGCGCAATGTTATTTTTCAATGATAGTTCATACTTGCCAAATTCCTGGAATACAACGGAAATTCGATTTCTTAATTGATGCAAATCAAGCTCTTTAATATTGATCCCATTAATGAGAATGTCTCCTTCTTGATATTCATAAAAACGGCAGAGCAACTTTATCAAAGTCGTTTTTCCTGAACCATTCGCTCCAACAATGGCGATTCTTTCTCCCTTCGAGATAGAAAAACTTAACTCATTCAGGACATCAGCTCGTTCGTTTTCTTGATCCTCACATTCTGAAAAATTCGGGTAGCGAAAGCTGACGTTTTTGAATTCGACAGCCAGTGCCCCATCTGTTGCAAACGATTTTGCTTTTTCAGGAAGTATCATATCTTTTTTAGCATTCATAAAATGAACAAAGTCTCTTCCCATCCGCCAGATATCTAATGTATCTGCCCCTTCTTTTGCAATATCTCTCAGAGCTATTGATAATTGAAGTACAGCCCCCAAATACAGGGAAATATCCCCTGCTGTGAAGTGAGGTGAATTGGATCGAGATAATATCCAAAAATAACCCAATCCTGTGCCAGCACCAGATAAAAAACCCGCTAACACAGACCATCGCGCACTTCTGATTTGTATAATTTTTAAAACACGGTATAAAGTTTGAAATGTTGCTTGATATAAGTTCAGAAAGAAAGCCCCAAGACCAAACAAGCGGATTTCCTTTGCCGCTCGTCTGTTAAGGAGCAGATTCCGTGTATATGCAGCCTTTCTCCTGACTGGAGCATATTCTTTATTGTATTCCCACTCCATTTCATTATAATGGTTATGAACAAAGGCAAACGGGGCGGTTGAAAAAACAAGAATGACAGCTAACATTGGAGAAAGATAGGCGATCAGTAACACAACTCCACTTAATGAAGCAATTGCTGTAAATAAACTTGAACTAATATAAATGAATTGAGAAGGAAGCCAAGTTGAACGGT
Organism: Bacillus sp. WMMC1349; assembly: GCF_013155385.1. Taxonomy (GTDB): domain Bacteria; phylum Bacillota; class Bacilli; order Bacillales; family Bacillaceae; genus Bacillus. Next base: position 3,542,536 of record NZ_JABJUQ010000007.1, read on the forward strand.
CTCGCAATGTTTCAAGCTTGTCCCGATATTTAGGATCCTCAAAAAAGCGCATTCCCGGTATTCGCTCAAAAGCATCAATTAACATGCTATTCACGGTGATCACCGCTCTCTCTCCAAGCAGTGTCTTGACCCATTTTTCTAACGATTGTATTGCACCGAGAACTACCAGGCTTCCAGCATAAATAATAGTCCACATCTCCGTTTGCACGATTTCATCTTGTTTAACGACACCATCTATAATGTTTTTCAATGCATACAATTGCAATACCGGTGTGATAGCTTCAGCTAACATGAAAAAAATGATACAGATCAATAGCCAAGGACCTGAATTCCATACCATATTACCTAGTAATCTTCCTGTCTGAAACGTCTCTTGTAGCTGCCGCAACTTATCATTCATTTTTTCACCTTTTGAGTTTGTTGTTGAATTATACTCATCGCAAACAAAGTGCAGAAGGATAAACAAAGACTATTTATTGATTAAATTAAGCTTTGTCCCTTTGTGAACCGCACTATAACGCGATGTCACCTTCAGTTTTCTATAAATTTTACTTAAATGATATTCAACATTCCGTGTTGACATTTGCAAGCCGGCAGCAATCTCTTTATTCGTTTTTCCGGATGCTACCAATTGTAAAATATCAAGTTCACCACTTGTCAGATGATCATCAACTACTAATTTGCTATCTAATTTCAGTTTCTGCAACAAGTTTTCAGGAAAGAGAACAGCTCCTTTCAAACACATTAAAATGCTCGATGCAATCATACCATCTGTATAACATTTATCAATAAACCCTTTAATACCCGCTTCAACTAATTTATTAAAATAGGAATAAATTTCATCACCTGAAAACATAATCATGATTTTAGCATCGGGTATGATTTCTAATGTTCTAAGAGTTAACTCCAAACCGTTCATAATTGGCATTTTTAAATCGTAAAGAAAGACGTCTATTTGCGGCGGCGAATCTTTCAAATCTTTCAGAGCCTCACCACCTTCATGGTACACGATGACTTCCATATTGTATTTTTTTAAGATTTCCTTCATCCCTGAGGTCAACACTTTGTAGTCGTCTACTAATAAAACGCGTACCATAAGTAAACCTCCTTAAAGTAAATCTCCTCCGAATCAATGCTCACAAGTTTGAAGACCGCTGTACAATTTGCCACTTTATTCTATGATAGCATGAAAATGTAATCAATCGGAAGTAATTAGGAGATAAAATAACCAATAAAATAAGATTTAAGAGTAAACTTGGTGATTACGAATTTTGCAGCAGATGAGCTGAGGATAGTCAAAGAAGAGAAATGAGTCTGGCAAAATAAAAAAACTGCATCACAATTGTTTGGAAGGACAATTGGATGCAGTTGATCAGCAAAAATGCCTCTTGTTGATTAATGTCCGCTATGCATATGCTCAGAATGCTTTTCACCCGGAGACCCGCCTTTTGGGTTATCACCGTGATGACTATGAGCAGCAAAGATCCAAACTGATCCTACTACGATAGCAATAGCTATAAAGGCAGCAAACAGTGTGTTACCCACCTGAATACCACCACTGTCACTTTCAGTCATGTGCATAAACATTAATAGCTGTAAAGCAGCCTGAATAATAGCAAAACCAAAAATGATCCATAGAATGGCTGTCATACTTAAATCAGTATATAAAGCCACCCATAATGCCAATAAAGTTAGCACAATAGACAACACGAAACCTACGAGATGTTTCCAAGGAAAGTGGCTATGCTGAGCCGATTTTTTTGTGGCCATTATACATTCACCAACCCTATCAAATAGACACCGGTAAAAATGAAGATCCATACCACGTCTAAAAAGTGCCAATATAAACTTGAAATGAACAATTTGGCAGATGTTTGCGGTGTTAATCCGCGTTTTTTCGTCTGTAATAAAATGCCGATAATCCAGAAGATACCGATTGAAACGTGTAATCCATGTGTTCCTAACAGGACAAAAAATGCTGACCAGTAAGCACTAGTTGATAAAGTGGCACCTTCATGTACATAATGTGTGAACTCCATGATTTCGTAGCCAACAAAGCCTGCACCGAGCAAGAGTGTAATGATCATCCAGATCATCACACCTTTTAAGCTTCCCCTTCGCATTTCATGAACGGCAATTCCGCACGTGAAACTGCTGGTTAATAGCAGGAATGTCATGATTAAAACAAGCTTGGCATCAAACAGTTCTGCTGGCAATACACCTCCGGCTGTTCTGTTATGAAGAACAGCGTAGGTCGAAAATAGCGTGGAGAATAAGGCGATCTCTGCCCCAAGAAAAATCCAAAAGCCAAGGATGTTTAATCTTCCTGTCTCTGACTGATATTCCATAGGAGCGTTAGAGTTGCCATGTTCTGCATGTTCCATTAATCACGCCTCCTTTACTTGGCACTCTTTCGTTCAATCTCTTTTATTTCTTCAACACTTACATAATATCCGTCATCATATTCAAAAGAACGAAGAATCATACAGAGGAATACCCCGATCAAGCCGGCGATTCCCATCCAAAACCACTCAAAGACAAGTCCAAAACCTGCAATTCCGAAACATACCGACATGATAAATGGTCGACCTGAATTGCTCGGCATATGAATCTTCTTAAATTTACTTTCAGGATGAACATCAACTTTATCCTCTTTCATTTTCCAAAAAGCGTCATTACCCTTGACTTCAGGAAGGACCGCGAAGTTATAATGCGGCGGAATCGCAGAAGAAGTAGCCCATTCAAGGCTTCGACCTACTCCCCATGAATCTCCTGATTCCTCACGTTTTGAATGACGGAAACTGTAGAAAATGTTATAGCAAAGAACGATAAATCCGGCAGCCATCAGCAATGCGCCAAGTGTTGCAACCATATTCAATGCAGTCCAACCGTCTTCTGCCCCATACGTGTAAATACGGCGCGGCATTCCCTGTAGCCCCAAGAAGTACATTGGGAAGAAACAGATGTTAAATCCAGTCATAAACAGCCAGAAGAACCATTTGCCGAGACGTTCATTCAGTTTATACCCGAACATTTTTGGATACCAGTAGATCAATCCGGCAAAACAAGCAAACACCGTACCCGCAATTAACACGTAATGGAAGTGTGATACAAGGAAGTATGTGTTGTGATATTGGTAATCTGCTGCCGCCATAGCCAACATTACACCTGTTACCCCGCCGATCACAAAGTTTGGAATAAATGCAAGTGACCACAGCATCGGCGTTGTAATATTAATTCTGCCTCGATGCAGTGTTAACAGCCAGTTAAATATTTTAACCCCGGTTGGTACCGATATTGCCATCGTCGTAATCGAAAAGAATGAGTTAACTGCTGCACTGTTACCCATTGTGAAAAAGTGATGCAACCAAACGAGAAAGCTGAGAACGGAAATTGCGACAATTGAATAAACCATTGCCTTATAACCGAACAGTTGTTTTTTCGCAAACGCTGCAATAATTTCTGAAAAAATACCGAATGCCGGCAAGATCACAATATATACTTCAGGGTGCCCCCAAATCCAGAACAAGTTCGCCCAAAGCATCGGCATTCCACCATTTTGCAAAGTGAAAAATGCTGATCCGAATAAACGATCAAACGTCATCAGTGCCAAAGCGACTGTTAAAACAGGGAAAGCAAAAATGATGATCACACAAGTAATTAAAGTTGTCCATGTGAACATCGGCATCCGCCAAAGCGTCATACCTTTTGTTCGCATTTTCAAAATGGTTACCATAAAGTTAATCCCAGTTAGCAATGTACCAATACCTGATATTTGCAAACCGAGCAAATAATAGTTTTGCCCAGGCCCTGGACTCATTTCATTTCCGGCCAGCGGCATATACGCAGTCCAACCTGCATTTGGTGAACCACCGATGACAAATGAAATATTAAACAGCATGGCCCCGACCATAAACGTCCAGAAGCTTAAGTTGTTTAAGTATGGAAATGCAACATCACGAGCCCCTATTTGAAGAGGGATCACAACGTTCATGAGTCCGATGAGAAACGGCATCGCCATGAAGATGATCATAATGGTACCGTGTGTTGTAAATACTTCATTATAATGATTAGAATCTAAAAAACTGTTATCAGGAAGCGTGAGCTGGGCACGCATCATTAATCCATCAACACCGCCTCGGAAGAACATAATCACCGCTGCGATAATATACATAATCCCTAATCGTTTATGATCAACAGTCGTAATCCACTCTTCCCATAGCCATTTCCACTTTTTAAAATAAGTAAGCACAAAGACTATAGCAATTGATGTGAGCAAAATCGAAATTTGCGCTCCAAGAATAAGCGGATCACCAGTGATGATGAATTCGTCCCATTTGAAATTCATGAATGCTTCCTCCTTTCCTAGTGAGAATCATGGTCTTTAGAATGATGGTCATGTTTTTCCGTTTTGTCTGTTTCCACATGTTCAAATGGATCTGATTTTGAGTGCGGAGATACAGGAACATATCCTAATCTTTTACGAGCTTTTATCGCATACTCTGCGTCATTACCATGTTTGACATATTTTAAATGTGTGGATGAAAACGTCATTTCATCTGCATGTCGTGGAAGCATGAGCTTATCATATTGACTCTTTGTCAATTTTGGAGCTTCTTTTTGCGTTTTCTTTACCCATTCATTAAAGTTTTTTTCTGAAACTGCATTGACATTAAACTTTTGCTCTGCAAATCCTTCACCCGTGAAATTTGCATTGCGCCCCTTATAAGTCCCTTCATGGTCGGCTTGTAAATATTGCTCCATTTCCATGCCTGACATCGCATATTTCTGTCCACCAAGCTGCGGAATCCATAAAGATGCCATGGAATCAGCTGAAGCGATTTTAAACAATATTGGCCTGTCAGTTGGGATATTCAAATAGTTGACTGTTTCGATTTCTTGTTCCGGATAACTGAACACCCACTTCCAATCAACAGATGTAGCATAAACAACTAAAGGTTCCTTATCTTTTGAAGCTTTAGGAGCCTCTTCCAGAGAGTAAATTGCACGAACAGTTGGTACAGACAGCGCGATAACAATTAAAATCGGAACCACTGTCCAGACAATTTCCAAAAACACATTCCCTTCTGCTTCAGGGGTGTAAGTAGATTTCTTGTGTTCACGATATTTCACGATCATAATTGTGAAAAGAACAAAAACGACTGCAACAATAAACAGCATAAAGCCAATCGATAATAAAATCAGATCTTTTTGCTGTGAAGCAACCGGTCCTTTAGGATCTAATACCGCGATTTCACTGCACCCGCCTAATAATAAAATAGATGAAAGCATTGCAAGCAGAATCAGTGGTTTGAACGCTCTGAACAAGAGGATCACCATCCTTCCTTATCAGTGTATAAATTTGGCCAGAATATCAAAATAGGATTCTGAAATAACTTTTCTTCTACCTTGCTATGTTAACAAAATATTCACCAATTAGTCTTATTTTTTTCAAAAGTTCACTTTATTTTCACCTAAATGTCATAAAATTGTCAAAGATTTTTCATAAAGATGTGAGCTTCGTCGGAAGATAAATGTAATTTTGTGGTACATTTTACATATAAACCAAATAAAGAAACTGAAAGCTAAAATCGGAAATTATGTTAAATTAAGGTTTATTAAAATAAAAAAATGGTGAAAAAAAAAGAGCTTCCCACGAGGGCTAAGCTCTTTCTTTCACCTTACCATTCATCAGCTTTGATAACCATTAGGATGGCTTAGAAACCAATCCCACGCACTCTTAATCATGACTTCTAGCTCTGCATTTTTCGGCTCCCAACCAAGTTCCTTAACTGCTTTTTCTGAGGAGGCAATCAGCTGGGCTGGGTCCCCCGCACGCCGTTTGGCGATCTCAGCAGGAATAACATGACCGGTTACTTTTCGGGCAACTTCAACGACCTCTTTAACAGAAAAACCTTCCCCGTTTCCAAGATTGTAAACAGCGCTTTCTCCATCTTTTCGGAGGCGCTCAACCGCAAGAATATGCGCATTCACTAAATCCATAACATGAATATAATCTCTGATACAGGTGCCATCAGAAGTTGGATAGTCATCTCCAAATATCATAATCTTGTCTCGTTTCCCAAGTGCAACTTGGAGGATGATCGGGATCAGGTGAGTTTCAGGTTGATGATCCTCACCAATCAAGCCTTGTGTATGAGCACCAGCAACATTGAAGTAACGGAGCACAACATGACGAATGCCATAAGCTTTTTCCGCCCATTTCAACATTTTTTCAATGGCAAGTTTGGTTTCTCCATATGGATTCGTCGGATCGGTTATATCCGTTTCCATAATTGGAATTCGCTCAGGTTCTCCATATACAGCTGCAGTTGATGAGAAGACAATCTTTTCAACAGAGAACTCTTTCATCACCTCTAATAAACATACAGCCCCATAAACATTATTATCATAATATTTCAATGGCTCTATTACACTTTCACCTACTAATGAATCAGCCGCAAAATGCATAACAGCCTCAATTTCATTTTCCTGAAACACATTTTTGAGAAATTGACGATCTCGTAGATCTCCTTTATAAAAAACAGCTCCAGGCAGAATCGCTGCCTCATGCCCTGTTTGCAAGTTATCGATTACAACGACATCTTCATGACGGCTTAATAACTCCGCAACAGCATGGCTGCCAATAAAACCGGCCCCTCCGCATACTAAAATTGCCAACTCTTCTCTCTCCTTTCACGAACTCACCATAAACATTTTCAATAAAGCCAAGCCTTTTTATTTTATCACCTTACAGTGTTTACACTATCAAAATGACATGATCAAATAAAAATAGATCTAAAGACCTCATTTACAAAATTGATACCTTTAAAAATATTGTTTTTTGCCACAAAATAGTATTATTTAGTTTTAAAATACAGGCTTTTTTCACTTGATTTAAAAATAAAAGCTTATATTACAGATTGATATTTTTTTAATAGTATTTTTGGATTATTGATTTTTTCATCATCCATACAAATAAGCAAAAAGAACTCTGACTAAATTCCTATTTATTTCTTGTTTGTTTCAAATATATTTCATGAGTTTTACCCTAATAAATCATTATGTTTCAACCTCTTTATTCATAAAAATACTTCATTTCTATTCGGATAGAAACAATAATTTTTTAATAGGGAGAAATAATCATTTTTTGATTGAATACTATTCAGTTAGTCATTGTTTGTATATTATTATAAGTAAGAATTTAAGCTATTTTGGTTTTTTTAGTCAGTTATTTGGGGAATACGTAGCTGGGCTCATTCTGCACTTATGAATTTTTTTATGAATTTATCATTGGTATTAAACGACTGTTGTTTTTTCAACTTTCATACGTCTCGGGAAAGGGTTTTCTAAAATAAACAACGTCTATCATATTGGAGGAGTCTATGAATACTCAAACAAAACACAAGTTGGACGAAGATTGGTTAATTATGATGAAAGAGGCGAAAAATCTAGGATTAGATATTGATGATGTCAAAAAATTTCTTCGCACTCAGTCGGCAGATGGAAATTCTGCTACACAACTGAAACAATAATATTCAAACAGGCGGTTGTGATTTTCAAAGTATCCAATCAGCTGTTTAAACACGTCTATACATACATTGACCACTTGTTTATCAACCATACTAGCAAAAAGTCTTTTTCCATTAAAACACCAGCCGTTTTGTCAGATACTTAGATGAAACGGCTCTTTTATTTAACCTAAGCAGGAAATGACATTCTATATGAATGTTCATGAATAAAACCCTAGTCTATCACATACCTTTTTAAGACAAATTCAGAGGAGGAATGAGGATTTATGCTAGAAAAGCAAACCGATTACAATAAGGCTGTAACATCTCCGACATTTCAGGAGCTATTGAAGCGGAAACGTGCTTTTATTGTACCAATGACCATATTCTTTTTGAGTTTTTACTTCTTGCTGCCTCTTTTAACAGCTTACTTTGAATTCCTGAATCAACCTGCATTAGGTGCTATTACATGGGCATGGATTTTTGCTTTTGCACAATTTGTGATGACATGGACACTATGCATTGTTTACACGAGAAAAGCACAACAGTTTGATAAATTGACAGAAGATTTCAAAAAAGAGATTGGAGGCGTTGGATCATGAGTACGACTGCTTTTATTTTGTTTCTTGTTATTGTAAGTCTCACCCTTGTCATTACTTACTTTGCAGCAAGACAAACGAAAACAACTAGTGAGTTTTACACAGCTGGAGGAGGTCTTACAGGTCTGCAAAACGGAATGGCAATCGCTGGTGATTACATGTCAGCTGCTTCTTTTCTCGGAATCGCAGGGATGATCGCTTTGAATGGCTTTGATGGGTTTTTTTACAGTATTGGCTTTCTTGTCGCCTATTTGGTTGTTCTTTATATTGTGGCCGAGCCGCTTCGAAACCTCGGAAAATTTACAATGGCTGATATGATTGCCTCTCGCTTTAAACAGAAAAAGATTCGTGGAGTTGCTGCATTAAATACCATCTCGATTTCAACATTCTATATGATCGCCCAACTCGTCGGTGCTGGAGCGCTTATTAAACTTTTGCTCGGAATCAATTATACGCTTGCAGTTTGTATTGTTGGCGTTTTAATGACCATTTACGTTGTATTTGGCGGAATGATTGCAACAAGTTGGGTGCAAATTATTAAAGCCATTCTTTTAATGGCGGGTACACTTATCATTTCAATTATCGTTTTTTCTAAATTCGGATTCAGTCTGACAAATATGTTTGAAAAAATGAAAACGGCTACACCTCTTGGACCTGATTTCTTAAATCCAGGCAATAAATATAACGATCCTTTGGAAACGCTTTCACTAAATTTGGCACTTGTCCTTGGAACAGCTGGACTTCCCCACATTCTCATTCGATTTTACACTGTTAAAAATGCAAAAATAGCTAGAAAGTCCGTTGTCTCAGCCACATGGTTTATAGGTATCTTTTATATTATGACCGTCTTTCTTGGTTTTGGTGCAGCTGCATTTGTCGGCTTTGACAATATTTTAGCGGCTGACCAAGCAGGAAATATGGCAGCACCACTTCTCGCTCAAGCACTTGGAGGGGATTTCTTGTTTGCGTTTGTCTCGGCCATTGCCTTCGCAACCATTTTAGCGGTTGTGACAGGTCTTGTGCTTTCAGCCGCTTCCGCCTTTGCTCATGATATTTATAGTCAAATCATCAGAAAAGGTAAAGCAACTGAAAAAGAACAAATGGTCGCAGCAAGGTGGGCTTCTATTGGTGTATCTATTCTTTCGATTCTGCTTGCTATCTTCGCTCAATCACTAAATGTCGCGTTTCTTGTCTCTTTAGCGTTCGCTGTTGCTGCAAGTGCTAACTTGCCACTAATCCTGTTCACTGTTTTTTGGAAAAGATTTAATGTGACAGGAGCACTAATAGGAAGTCTGACCGGGCTTCTGAGCGCACTGATTCTTGTCTCTATCAGTCCAAGTGTCTGGGATCCCGCCGGTGGTGCTATCTTTGTCGGTGAACCGCTCATTCCAATTTCAAATCCAGGAATATTTTCCATTCCCCTCGGGTTTTTAGGCGCTTATCTTGGAACAATCTTTTCTTCAAAAGTACCGAACCAAGATCATTTTAATGAAATGAAAGTGAAAGCGCATACAGGAATTCATATGGAGCAGTAAACAAGTATGGAATGATTGATAACCACTAAAATGATCCACCCTCTCATCATCAAGGCTTGATTTATACATGATCTACGACTGTGTTGAGGGTGCTTTTTTTTATGAGCATAGAACATACTAGAAAAATTTGAGTTATAAAAATTTGTTCATTATAATGAAACAAGATTCAATTCCCGAATAGAAGCGAGTGATAATCTTTGAATACTGCAGACCAAAGCCTTGTCAAAAAGCTGAATAAAGCACTTATTTTGAAACAAATTATTTCTAAGGCTCCCATCTCAAGAGCAGCAATTTCAGAAATGACTGGATTGAATAAATCAACGGTTTCTTCTCAAGTTTCTTCTTTGCTTGAAAAAGACATCATTTTTGAAATCGGTCAAGGGCAATCTAGTGGCGGAAGACGCCCTGTGATGCTGAAGTTTAATGAAAAAGCAGGTTATACGATTGGTGTAGATATTGGAACAAATTATATCATTGTTGTGCTAACCGACTTGGATGGAGAAATCATTGTCCATGTTGAGGAGGAACTTGACGAAGAAGATATTCGGTTAACAGAACATACATTAATCAAGTTAGTTGATCTTGCCATTCAAAAAATGCCCCCTTCACCTTATGGTTTAGTGGGAATAGGTGTGTGTGTACCTGGATTAGTTGATAACATGCAAAATATCATTTTCACACCAAATAAACCTATTCACCATATAAAGTTGAAACATCTTTTAGAGCAAAAGTTTGCTGTCCCTATTTTCATTGAAAATGAAGCAAACGCAGGAGTTATCGGAGAGAAAGAGTATGGTGATGCTGAGGATTTAGAACATGCCATATTCGTGAGTGTTAATACTGGCATCGGCTTAGGGATTATTATTAATGGGAAACTCTATCGAGGAAAGCTGGGATTTGCAGGTGAAGCAGGACACATGTCAATTGATCTGAATGGCCCAAGATGCCGTTGCGGGAATAAAGGTTGTTGGGAACTCTATGCATCTGAAAAAAGCGTTTTTTCTTCATACTTAACAGAAGACATGCCTTTACCTCAAAAGGTCACAGAGCTTGCTAACAACGGTGACAAAAACATTTTTGAAGCCTTTGAGACATTTGGTTTTTATATTGGCATCGGACTGGTCAACATCGTGAAAACGCTGAATCCAGACACCATCATTTTACGGAATACGATCGTAGAATCTCACCCGGTCATTGTTGACACAATAAAAAAAACCATTTCCTCAAGAATGAAAAAAGAAGCGCTAACCGATTACCATTTAAAGATTTCTTCACTTGGACGGATCGCTTCTTCAATGGGTGTTTCGTACATTGTGATCGAACATTTTCTCAAACAACTTATGGACGAGCAGTTTTGATATCCTGAACCTTCATAAAGAACTCAGAAGCAGTTTGTTTTGGCTCTTTTGACATGCTAATAGCACTGATAAGACTAATACCATCCGCACCTGCTGCTAGAACAGGTACACAGTTTTCAAGCGTAATCCCACCGATTCCTACCATAGGGATTTCAATACCTTGATTTCGCACCTTTTGAATGAATGTAACGCCTTGTACCGCTTTTGCATCCTGCTTTGTTTTTGTTGGATAAACCGGCCCAACACCAATATAATCGGCTCCATCCTTTTCCGCCTGCCTAACTTCTTCAAGCGTGTGGGCTGAGACACCAAGAATTTTATCACCAATTTTAGCGCGAACATCGCTTGCGCTTTCATCATCTTGTCCGATGTGAACTCCGTCAGCATCAAGTTTGAGGGCAAGGTCAACATCATCATTGATGATAAAAGGAGTCTGATATTCCTTGCAAAGTGCCTGTACCTGTTTTGCAAAGGTTGCTTTGTCACCGTTTTTTAACGCTTGTTCGCCTTTTTCACGGAATTGAAACAGGGTAACACCACCTGTCAATGCTGCTTCAATCACAGTCAAAGCGTCCTTATCTGTATTGTTTGACCCCATAATAAAATAGACTGATAACAAATCCTGCATCTTTCTTTTTAAAATCCGCGTCATATTCATTTCACCTCTTCGATCAAACCGCTTTGCTTGATACTCTCAGCATTTACCGCTGCCAATTGATTTAAAAACTCGATCTGAAAGCTTCCTGGTCCCTGGTGTTCGGTTCTTTCTGCAGCTCGTTCTGCTGCACAGCCATAATAAACAACAGCTGAAAGAGCAGCTTGACAAAAGTCTTTTTCAATAGCGCAAAACGCACCGATCACAGATGTTAACAAACAGCCTGTCCCTGTTACCTTTGTCAGCAGATGATGCCCATTATGAGCCGTGTAAAGCCTTTTTCCATCTGTGATAGTATCTTCAGGTCCTGTAATCACCACAGTTGTACGCCATTCCTCCGCTGCTTTTTTCGCTAAAACCAATTTGTCTCCGTTTTCTTCACCTGCATCAACACCTTTTATCACCCAGTTTTCTTCCCCAAGCATATTAGCAATTTCTGAAGCATTTCCCCTGACAACAGAGACCTTGACTTCGTCCATTATACGCTTAGCGGAGTTGGTACGAAAAGGAGTCGCACCTGCACCAACGGGATCAAAGACCACAGGAACACCTTGATCGTTCGCTGCTTTTCCAGCAATGATCATTGACTCGACAGATTCAAGGGTAAGTGTGCCAATATTTAAGACAAGTGCGGCAGCGATTTTCACCATATCGGCTACCTCTTCCTTCGCATTCGCCATCACTGGAGATGCACCTAAAGATAATAGACCGTTTGCAGTAAAATTGGTGACGACCTGATTGGTCATATTGTGAACAAGCGGTTTTTCCTCTCTAACACGTTCAATTCCTATTGCAACATCCTTAATATTCATTGCTCTTCTCCCCTTCTCTTAATTTGTACTCCATTGATAAGATTTTGTATGATCTATCCAAGCTCTAGCTGCAAATGAAAGATAGCGATCTTTTCTCCAAATAACCGCGATATGCCAAGGGATTGATGGATTCACAACGGGAATGATTTTTACTCGATCCGCATCAAGATCACGGCAGATTCTTTCTGGTAACATACCGATTCCGAGATTAGCTGACACCATCTCACTGATAAAATCCCATTGTGATGATTCATAGATTACATTTGGCTGGAACCCCATTTTCAAACAGGCTGAAGTGATCCGTTCATGAAGAACAAAGTCTTCACTGAAGAAAATAAATGGTTCTTCACGCAGCTCCTGAAGCTCAACCTCATCTCGTTCAGCATAGCGATGTGAAGGGTGAACAACGAGCATGAGATTTTCTTTAACAATTGTAAATGAATGAAAAATCTCTTCTTTAGTAGGCAGAACGACAACTCCAATATCAAGCGAACCTTCCTCTATGTCCTCCTGAACTTTTATAGATCCGTTTTCAACAAGTTGAAAAGTAACATTCGGATATTTATCTCTAAAATCACCGACGACCTTCGGAAAGAAACCAGATCCAATCATTGGCGGCAAACCAATACGAACATGCCCTTTTTCTACATTCATTAAATCATTCAGCTCTGAAGTTATATTTTGAAACGACTTCGTAATTTTTTGCGCCTGCACATACATGCTTTGCCCTGCATCTGTCAACTCGATCTGCCGACCACGTCTGTAAAACAATTCAATTCCCAACTCTTCTTCAAGGTTTTTAATCATTTTTGATATTGTCGGCTGTGAGATATATAGTGCCTGAGCTGCTTTTGTAAAACTTTTTAAACGGGCAACCTCTAAAAAATAGGTTAAATGACGCATGTCCATCAGTTGACATCCTTTCAGAGCTTTTCGTACATCATTTTGTAGTTTTATTTTAAACCACTTTCGGGTTTTTCTGCACAAATAAAGCTTTTTAATCGTATTGTATAAAAAAACCCAAATAATATGGACTTTGTCCATTTATTCGGGTTCCATTTATTTTTTAGCAAGTGCTTCATCTTGTTCTTTCAGTTTTTTTACATTTGAACGGGTGTCGTCGATATTTTTATGAACGGTCTTTTTATATTGTTTAACCATATCACTTATTTGTTCTTCTCGATATAACCATTTTTTTGTAAAGTCGAGTTGGTTTTGTCCAAGAGAATGTGCTGATGGTCCTTTTAGAGAAACAGTTTCAAGCTTTTTTTTAACCTCGTCTAATTTTTTCATAACTACGCTATCATTGAATTTGATCGTTTGGTTCATTTTAACCATCCCTTTAGCCCATTGATTGTGCTATGCAATGCATCTACAGCCTCTTCTCCTTTTTCGAGTAAAAGATCCGCTCTATCCGCTGACCAGCTTGCAGCCTGGACCGCCCCCTTTTCAGCATCTAGTGCAAATATCTTCAAGTCGATCTTATGGATATATCTCTCATAATCTTCGTTAAGAACTCTGTACATCGCCGTATACGCTTCATCACGCACTCCATTAAAACTGGTAGCCCTGCTCCCAGTCCAGCCCTTCTCAAGACTTGGACACATAATTTGTCTGATTTCTTTAATGGCCAAACTCTGTTCCTTTTCTACGTTTCGTTTTGCCTTTTCCAATCTTGAGATTTGCTCCTCCAGCTCTATTCCTTTATGTGAAAGAACATCATGTATCTTTTGCAGCGTGCCTGAGTAGTCCATTTTTTTCACCTCTGTTATTACGGCATGATTTGCATAGACTATTACTCATTCATGCTTTCCTTTATTTTTCTTCATTTACGGCTATAACAGGATTTACGCACATATCTAATATGTAAAGTGTAAGTCGAAAAACAGAGATATTGAATAGGCTTTAAATACTGTTTTTAGGAATTTGTACATAGATCCGTCACTATTTAAAACGATTTTTTGAGGATATTTATCTAGTCTTTTAGAATCATGACACTCCAAGAAGTACGGTTGAGTCAAAATCCCACGCCTTCATTGTTTGTTGTTACATGTTTGTAATTTTAGTAAATAAACTGTTGCTTTTGCCCTGATTTACAGTTTTATACTATAGATAAAATGAATAATGACTATTCTTAATATGTATTTTACCTATACAAAAATCTCATGTACACTCTTGCATAGAACGGGGGAAATGTGATGAAAAAATTTTTAAAAGGATTGGGTCAAGTTGCTGTTTTATTTTTATTTGCTCGCCTCATGAATCTAATTGTTGAGGCTCTTCATATAAACATACCTGGAAGCATTCTCGGCATTATTGTGATCTTTGCACTTCTTCATTTCAAGGTCATCAAACTTGAGTGGGTCGAAATTGGTGCATTGTGGCTTCTTGCAGAACTGCTTTTGTTTTTTGTTCCTTCTGCAGTCGGAATTATCAATTATGCCGATTTATTCGCGGAATTTGGAACAAGCATTTTGCTTGTCGTTGCCATTAGCACTTTCGTCGCTATGGTATCGACAGGAATGCTGACACAGATGATTGCAAAAAGAAAGGAAAGAAAAAATACATGTTCATCGGATGCTTAAGCTTTATTGTTACAGTTTTAATTTATATGGGAGTAAAAGCAGTTTACACTCGTCATCCTAAAGTGTATGCCTCACCTTTACTTGTCACACCGCTTATCTTAGTTGGTCTATTGCTTTTGATCAATGTGCCTTTTGATGCATACAATGCCGGCGGACATTTGTTGACTGACATGCTCCAACCGGCTACTGTTGCGTTTGCGATTCCGCTTTATAAATACTTTCCGGTCCTAAAGAAATATGCACTTGAAATTATTGTTAACGTGATCCTCGGCAGCTGTATTGCCATTTTGTCAACAGTGTTTATCGCTAAACTATTGAAACTTAATCCAGATCTCATTGAGAGTCTGATCCCAAGATCAGTTACAGCACCAATTGCAATGAGCGTTTCTGATATTATTGGAGGAATGCCTGCAGTTACAGCCATTTTTGTCATTTTGACGGCTTTGCTCGGCACAATGATTGGACCAATTGTAATTCGGTATTTTCGTATTGATAATGAAATCGCAAGAGGTGTGCTACTCGGAACAAGCGCAAATGGTGCTGGCACATCAAAGGCGTTTGAACTGAGTGCAGTGGCGGGAACAATCTCAAGTGTATCAATGATACTGGCAGCGATTATCACGCTTTGTGCAGCACCGTTTTTCATCTCTTTTATTTCAATGTAGTGTTTATCATTTAAATGGCTGCTACATTCAACCGTAACAGCCATTTAAATAGATCTATATACCAATGAAAACTGATAAAACAATCCCTCAAAATATAGAATAACACCGATATTTGGTAAAATAACCTTGAGAATTTTTAAACTGGCTAAAAAAAGTCAGCCAAAAACCATTGAGATCCCAGACCATCACTCATTTAACTTCATCTAAGAGGAACTGAGGGGAAAAGTCAACCAAACTGGTGCATTTTAAAGCATAATCAAGTAGTATGAATTCAGCTTCTTTTGAGGACTTTAATGGTTTTCTCTATTATAAAATGGCGTAGATGATAAAAGTAAGACTGTCGAGATTTTCTCGACAGCCTGAATAGGGCGGCTAGTATGGCCCTATTTTTTATTACTCCATTTCCAAAACCAAATTAGCGAAATGACAACAACAAACGGTAAACCAATAATCAAAAACACAAGTGGAATAATATAAACTTGCCAGCTAAATATACCAAAAAAATCATTCATATCATTTTCTACTCCAAAAAGAAGAGCTTCTGAACTAAGCTTGGCCAAGAATAACATTACAAAACCTGAAATTGTTAAGATAAGTCCACAATTAAACATTTTATGCATAATAAAACCTCTCTCAATAAATCTAACGGAATTCATTTTCTCATACTATCTAATCATCATGAAGAACATACACATCATCCGCATTTTCATGTGTTGTTTTTTATCCTTTCAAGTTTTCCACAGCTCGATCAAACTCTTCTTCAATTTCAATCGAAGGTTTCTTCGTTAACAGGCTAACAACAATAATGACAATTGTACAAACGACGAAACCGGGAATCATTTCATAGATAGCTGAAAAAGCCTTGATCTGCTCCCAGGCAATCACAGTTAGTGCACCGGAGAGCATTCCAGCCAACGCCCCCCATTTCGTCATTCGTTTCCAATACAAGCTCAACAACACAACAGGTCCAAATGCAGCGCCAAATCCTGCCCAAGCATAGCCAACAAGATTCAAAATCGTTTTGCTCGGATTTAAGGCTAAAAGGAGAGCAATCAGTGAAATGGCAAGAACTGAAAGTCTTCCGACGAGGACAAGCTCTTTGTCAGAAGCCTGTTTTCGAATAAAAGCTTTATAGAAATCTTCTGTTAGCGCACTTGAAGTGACGAGAAGCTGTGAGGATATCGTACTCATGACAGCTGCCAAAATCGCTGCCAGCAAAAATCCGGTAATCATCGAAGGAAACAGCAGGTCAGATAGAACGATAAAGATTGTTTCCTTATTTTGCAATGTGAGATGGTTCATACTGAAATAAGCGATTCCGATCAGCCCCGTAAACATTGCACCACAAATGGAAAACAGCATCCAACCCATACCTATCCGCCGGGCATTTTTCATTTCTTTCACACTCGAAATGGCCATAAACCTAACGATAATATGAGGCTGTCCGAAATATCCAAAACCCCAAGCCAAGAGCGATATGATGCTAATCACCGTCGTCCCCTTAAATGGACGGAGGAGGTCTGGGTTAACCGATTGAATTTCTGAAAATACCGGCTCAATCCCTCCTAATTGAACGAACACGACAACCGGCACAATGATCAGTGCAACAAACATAATTGTTCCTTGGACAAAATCCGTCCAACTGACAGCCAAAAAGCCGCCAAATAATGTATAAAGAATAACGACTCCAGCTGTCAGCCAGATGCCGATCCGGTAATCAAGGTGAAATGCTGTTTTAAACAATTCTCCCCCTGCCACCATACCCGATGATGTATAGAAAGTAAAAAAGATTAAAATGACAAAAGCTGATGTCACTCTTAAAATCCTTGATTCGTCTTTAAAACGGTTTTCAAAAAAATCAGGAATTGTAATACTGTCACCTGATATTTCAGTATATGTCCTAAGCCTTGGCGCCACATACACCCAGTTCAAATAGGCTCCGATTGTAAGACCGACAACAATCCAGCCGCTACTTAGCCCACTGATGTACATCGCCCCTGGAAGACCCATTAACAGCCAGCCGCTCATGTCGGAAGCACCCGCGCTTAAAGCGGTAACAGCAGGACCTAAATTTCTTCCTCCAAGCATATAATCAGTTAAATTTGCAGTTCTTTTATAAGCAAAATATCCTATTAACAGCATTCCTGCCATATAAATACTAATCGACAATATGACTCCGTAATCCATAATGGCCTCCTACTTTTTTTCGTAATATTAATATACATGAATATCTTTTAGAAAGGTATTATTTTTTGAAACCATCAAAACTACCAGTGTAAACTGGTGGTTTGCTCTGCAGCTGAAAGCCTCTGTTACAGATCTCGGTCCTAATAGACCCGCTGAAAAGGTTTTACCTTTTGCACCACATTCACTCACTCATGGTAAAGAATTTCTTCTGATTTTTCTTTTAAATGGATCATATTCTAACAATTCCCACTGCTGATTTCTAATATGTGTTCGGATTTGTTTCTTATTTCTACCCGCCGTATCGATGTAGAAACCTCGACACCGTGATTTCCGATTTTCATATCGGTTGATTTCCTTTTAAGTAACCCACGAATTGAGAGACACTTCATTTTGACGGAAGCTTCATGGATGATGACACCTTTCCGTTCATATATATCTCTTATGATTTGCCCATTGCTCTTTTTAATCATCCGTCTTCAAAAAACGACGTGATCCTTTGTGTGATAACCTGTTCATGTCCCTTCACGAGGGCATACCTTCTTAGATGAAGTGGTCAGGAAACCAACTTTATTGAGGTTTTTTTATTACAACGCTATAAGTCCCTGGAATGGGTTTATCAACATGAATCAGGGTGGAATTGTGAGACTCCTGCGGGAACAGCGAGCCAGGCGAGACCCTGCAGAAGCAAGGAACAAGTTCCGAGGAGGCTCGCGGAAAGCGAGCGGCAACCCCTTTTCCAAAACATTAAAAAAATCGAAGATACTGGATCTTCGATCATCTAGAATGGTGAATTTTTAAAAACACCACTTTTAAATAATTCCCTTCAGGGTAACTTTTCAACGTTTTAAAGTCTTCAGGAAGCGAGTATTCTTCAAGTATGGTAAAGGCGGTATCCGTTTCTTTACATGCCGCCTCAATAAAGCCTTTGAACTTCTTCATTCCAAATGCACTGCTGTTGGTTGAAGCCACAATGACACCAGCGTCTTCTGTGATTTGAATCGTTTCTTTTAGCAGATTTTTATAATCTTTTGCCGCACTGAATGTGTGCTTTTTCGTTCTCGCAAATGATGGCGGATCAAGAATGATTAAATCAAAACGAAGTTGTTTTCTAGCAGCATATTGAAAGTATTTAAATACATCCATTACTTTAATGTCATGCTCCTGATGATCAAGACCATTGACGTTAAATTGCTCAATTGTCTTCTGCAAACTGCGATTTGCTACATCAACACTTGTAGTTTTTGCAGCTCCTCCCAATGCCGCTGCAACAGAAAACGCCCCTGTATATGAGAATGTGTTCAACACTGTCTTTCCTCTAGCATAACGATCCCGAATGGTTTTCCGGACATGGCGCTGATCAAGAAATATGCCAGTCATGGCTCCATCATTAAGATCAACAGCAAAATCAATACCATTTTCTTTAACGATCAGCGGAAATTCTCCTCTTGTTCCTTTCACAAAATCATCATCTTCGAGATACTGACCAGCTGTATTAAATCGTTTTTTCTGGTAGAGTGCTTTATAATCAGCCAATTCATCAAGAGCTGCGATAATCATCTCTTTAAACGAATAAATCCCTTTGCTGTACCATTGAATAAGATAATAGCCATCATAATTGTCAATCGTCAAGCCGCCGACTCCGTCTCCTTCTCCATTAAAAAGGCGAAAAGCTGTCGTTTCCGGATCTTGAGACAGATGGGATCTCTGTTGAAAAGCCTTTGCAAACCGGCTTTGAAAGAAATGCTTATCAATCGAGTCATCCCTGTTTTTCGTCAACACCCAGCCAATGCCTTTGTTTTGCATTCCATAGTAACCTTTTCCCAAAAAGCCGCCCCGCTCATCACATACTTCGATCAGTGATCCTTCATCTATATTGTTGTCACTTGCATATACCGCTTCCTTTTCAATCAAAGGATAGCCTTTTTTCATTTTTGCTGTATAACGTTGGTTGATCTTTAATGTTTTCAATCTTTTCAGTCCTTCGTGTTCATCTTTCTCTATCCTACCATAACGCAATGTTATTGTTCTTATACTCATGTACAGAAAAAATATTAAATAGATAAAATGGCATTGACATATGTCATAAACTATTAGAGATGAATGATATGTCAAAACAAGTTGTGACTGGACCAATAGGAAATGGCCCAAGACTGTAAGAGGGTTAGATGCTTGTCATCATATAAACAAAGCGAGTCATGGGGTAACTCGCGGATTTAGCCGCAATTCAGAATAAGGATTTAATCGATATTTTGCAAAGAGTAAAACAAACATAGCCGTCTGATAAATCCTCAACATGTCGAAGAGAAAAGGGATAACGGAATTTTGCTCTCGTTATTCCTATTATAAAATAAGGTTTTATCAATTTGCCTAGACCGAGAAAATGGAGAAGCGTATGTAGTTTACTAAAAAACAATAAATTTGGTCGATAGATTTTTCGTTTAATGTTAAAAGCTATGGCATTTGACAATATGAGGCCACCAAGCTGATTGACTTAAAGGGTTTGACACAGGAATAATGTTCCAAACAGGTATTTATAGTGATATGAGAAAAATTAGTGGATTGTTTAGTGAGCCAAAGAAAATCACTGTAAATTGAAGGAGGAATTATCCGAGCTTGTCATAGATAGGAAGTTTTCAGGTGATAAACAACCCCCTTCAGAATAATAGGGGGTCATACCGCAGTTTCTTGTTTGCAAGTTTATTCTTTAAATACTCTCATTAAAGAAAGATAAATATCAGAAGCAACTTTTTCAATATTAATAGGCTTTAATGAATGATTGGTCCAAGCATGCATTGTTTCTCCTGTTGCAATAAGCGTATGGTTTGAACAATTGATTACCTTATATGAGAATATAACACGAACACGAGAAATATTTTTAATACATGTTTCCACTATTAATTCATCTTCAAATTTAGCAGGAACTTTAAACTGACAATTCATTTCATATAAAGGAAGCAAAATACCTCTTGACTCAATGTCCGTGTTAGAATGACCAGCAGTTTTTAAAAAGTTCGTTCTCCCAACCTCAAACCATACTGGATAGGTTGAATGATGAATAATCCCCATTTGATCTGTTTCTGAATATCTAGCTATAAACGTGGTTTTTGTTTTCATGTATTTTTTCTCCTACCTATCGGCCCTGTTTTGTTTTCACGTATTCTCCAAAAGATGCTAACCAATAATAAATCAAACCTACTATTTGATCTTAGCGCAGTAATGACATTTTGTAAATTGTAGTTATTACGATTTACCGTCAATCCCAGAACTTTAGTTTACCAACGATTTTCTTGTGATCTAAAATGAGACAACAGACCGCAATTTGGCATTTTCTTTAGGTGAAGAACTTAAAACCAGTGGTGTTTTTGTCGGAACAGTTACAATAATGAAGAAAGTTGAAAAAGATACGGACTACGATCCTAGTCTGATAGCAGAGGCTTATTGGAACTTACATCAAAATCGAGATAAACCCGAAATTATTTATTAGAGGCGGTTAAGGCGCCTCGCCTCTATTATTTTTGAAGGTCATCAATGATTTTTTATTTTTCGACTTATCCAAAATGGCATATAAAGAAGATAAAAGAAAACAATTGTTACCGCTTCGGCCGATAAAATATACCATGGCCATGGACCGAGAACATCTAATAGTGAAGCTCCGCCTCCCGGTTTTTTCATTAAGTACATATAGTTGGACTGAAGCAAACGGTTGAGCAAAAAGATCATCCCGCCATAAACATTCACAATCAGAAATGTCATCCAAAGTGATCGTACCGTAGGTTTATATTTTTCGGCTGCAATCATGAACAGACATGAAAGAACAACAATTCCATGAGAGATAAAAAATTCGAAATAGCGAAAATGCGGAAATCCATACCTTCCTAAATCAGGTGTGACCATCGCTTGTAAAGCACTTCCCAAGCCGGCGAAATAAAGAAACTTAAACAAATTGATGTTCTTTGTTAATAAAAGGACGATGACAAGATACACAGAAAGGTCACTCAAATGAAGCGGCACAGAGTAACGCGGTGTCCAAGAATCAACAAAAATAAACCACGAATGATACCCGATTTCGGAGAGTATTAGAATAAGTATAAAAGTAAACCGAATGATGCGATTCGTTTTCGGATTTTGCAACTTCTCTCTAAAAAAGAATAGGCAAATGCCAAGTACTGTCAAAACAAGCAAAGTCAAAATATGTTCAGTTGAAAAAAGCTGAAACGATTCTTGCGGTCCATTTTTTTGAAAATATGTTTTCATCATAAGCACCTATCATTTAGTTTAGGTTTATTTTGTTTCAAATCTATTTTGTTATGCAGAAAAGACTGCCGAAATTTCGGGCAGTCCTTCACATTACATGGACAGGTGATGATCTTTTCTCACTTCATCTTTTATTGCGATCCTTTCTACTTTCCCTACTAGGAAAATATAAGAAAGCGCTCCTGTTAAAGCAAGAAAACCGATAAACACAAGGGCAGGTGCAAAGCTTCCGCCATTGACAAGCAGTCCGATGACAATTGGAACGATAACAGAAGCAAGGCTACCGATAAAGTTAAACACACCACCTGTCAAGCCAATCAAGTGTTTAGGCGCCAAAGATGACACTAGCACCCATGTAATTGAGGCCAAACCATTTCCGAAAAAAGCTATGGTCATGAACAAAATAATGAGTGATGTTTGCTCAACATAATTGGCACCAATAATCGAAATCGATAGAAACAAACCAATGATAATTGGTGTTTTTCGTGCTACACCAGAGGATATGCCCTTTTTCACAAGAAAATCAGATAGAAACCCTGACAATAACACACCGAAAAATGCGGCTAAAAATGGCAGTGAAGCAAGGAAACCTGACTGTAAAAAGTTAAGTCCCCGATACTTAACAAGGTATGTTGGAAACCATGTTAAGAAAAACCACAATGTTGAATTGACAGCAAATTGCCCAATGTAAATTCCCCATAATTTTCGATGACTGAGCACTTGTTTAAAATGCGTCCTGTTCAATGCACTTTTTTTCTTTTCAATCGTTGAACTATGGCTAATGATTCCCCCGCCTTTTTCAATATGGTCAAGTTCTGCTTGGTTCACTTTCGGATGCTGACTAGGATCACGATAAAAGCAATACCATATGATCCCCCAAACTAAACCAACTGCTCCGGTAACAATAAACAGACCGCGCCAGCCGACAAGATGTTGAACTGCACTAAGTGCAGGTGTCAAAAAGGCAAGACCGGCAAATTGCCCAGACGTATAAAAAGCAATCGCAGATGCTCTTTCTTGTTCAGGAAACCATGAAGTCACAACCCGGTTATTCGTCGGAAACGCCGGAGCCTCAAAAGCCCCTGTTGCAAGACGCAATCCAAATAATGTACCGAATCCACGAACAAATCCTTGAAACAATGTCGCTAATGACCAAGTGATCAAACTAAAAGCATAGACAAGCCGTGGACCAAATCGATCGACAAGTCCACCTCCCGGGATTTGCAGTGCACAATACGACCATCCAAAGGCGGAAAAGATTAAGCCTAATTGTACCGATGACAAGTTCAAGTCTTCACCGATCAGGGAAGCTGCTACAGATATATTGCTACGATCCATATAGTTAATGACGACACATACAAAAATAAACATCAAGATTCGGATTCGAACCTTTGTCGGCTTTTGCTTTACATTTGCTGCTTTCATTTAGGTTCTTCCCTTCTATCGCATCCTGTGCTAAGGACTTTTTATGGAAAACACTATCAAAAAACAACCTACCACTCCGCTACACTGCCATCACCATGACGCCAAACCGGATTTCGCCAATGATGTCCAACTTCAGCCATTTTCCGGACGTGTGCCTCATTGATTTCCACACCAAGACCGGGTCGATTTGGTATTTGAACAGACCCGTTTTCATATAAAAAGACGTCCTTGTCTAGCAAATAATCTAATAAATCCGTGCCTTTGTTATAATGTATTCCTAAGCTCTGCTCTTGAATAAAAGCGTTATGACAAGTTGCATCCACTTGCAAACAGGCTGCCAGTGCAATCGGGCCGAGCGGACAGTGCGGAGCCGCCGCGACATCAAACGCTTCAGCCATAGATAAAATTTTCTTACATTCTGTAATCCCTCCGGCATGTGACAAGTCAGGCTGAATAATATCTACATAGCCATCGATGAGCAAATTTTTAAACTGCCATTTCGAAAACATCCGTTCTCCTGTTGCAATTGGAATTGAGACAAGACTGGCAATATCGCGAAGCGCTTCATTGTTCTCAGGCAATACAGGTTCTTCAATAAACATAGGTCGATAGGTCTCTAGCTCTTTTGCCAAAATTTTTGCCATTGGCTTATGCACTCTGCCATGAAAATCGATGCCAATTCCAAAATAAGGACCGGCCGCTTCTCTAACTGCTGCCACCCTCTCAATGACTTGATCAATTTTTTCGTATGAATCAATATATTGCAGTTCCTCAGTACCGTTCATTTTAATAGCAGTGAATCCTTTTTCAGCCATTTCCTTTGCCGCACGTCCCACATCGGCAGGCCGGTCTCCACCAATCCATGAGTAAACTTTAATAGAATCTCTGCATGATCCGCCCAGTAGTTGATGAACAGGAGCTTGATAAAATTTTCCTTTAATATCCCAAAGCGCTTGA
This sequence comes from Bacillus sp. WMMC1349, assembly GCF_013155385.1. Classification (GTDB taxonomy): domain Bacteria; phylum Bacillota; class Bacilli; order Bacillales; family Bacillaceae; genus Bacillus. The sequence continues at coordinate 3,567,079 of NZ_JABJUQ010000007.1, forward strand.
TCAATTCCAGCTATCGCACTCATTAAAATCGGACCGCCGCGGTAAAAGCCGCCTCTATACATGACATTCCAATGATCCTCTATATTGAGCGGATCTTTACCGATCAAGTATTCCATTAATTCATGAACTGCTGATTTAACGGTTGCGGCCTTCCCCTCAATAACCGGTTCTCCCCAGCCAGTGATCCCTTCATCCGTTTCAATTTTCAAGAAAAGCCAGCGAGGTGGAATTTGAAAACATTCATAACTTGTGATTTTCATCTTTTTTCATCTCCTCTTATTGTTGAATGGCTGCTGTAAATTGTTTCGCTTTTCCAACCAGTTCTTTCAAAAATGTCTCATTTATGTCTGCATTTGTTTGCACAAGAGAACTTCCAATTCCTGCTCCAATCGCCCCTGCTTCAAGAAACTCTCCGATATTATCTAAACCAACACCGCCGGTTGGCAAAAGTGGAATTTGTGGGAGCGGTCCGTGAATATCCTTTATATAACCCGGTCCCATCGTTCCTGGGAAAACTTTCACAATATCACCACCGCTTTCAAATGCGGTCAATATTTCCGTCGGAGTGAAAGCACCCGGAATACTCAATGCACCGTAACGTTTGGTCAACTTAATTGTTTCTACTTTGACAGTTGGTGAGAGAATAAACTTTGCTCCAGCGAAAAGTGCTGCCCGTGCAGATTCTGAGTCAAGGACAGTACCCGCTCCAATTAACATGTGATGTCCGAAGCGTTCTGAAACAGCTTCAATCGCTTTTATCGCTTCTGGCGAATTCAGAGTGATTTCAACCAAGCGAATACCGCCAATTTGTAAAGCTTCTGCAATACGGACAGCCTCTTCCGCGTGATAACCGCGAATGATGGCTATCACTTTATGTTTTTCAATTTTTAATAAAGCGCTCATTTCTTGTCTCCTCTCTTTCTGATTCTTTTTACCTACTAACATCATCGTCTTCCAACTGTTCCATAAAGCGAAACAATGACTCACGGTCAGGCAGACCCTCAATATCTCCATTTACCGCTGTCACCATGGCGCCAACAGCACAGCCCCGCCTCACAGACTCACAAAGCGGAAGCTCTTCAATTAAGCCAGACAGCACACCTGCTGCAAATCCGTCTCCGGCTCCCACTGGATCTACCACTCTTTCAATTTGGTAACCATCTATGTAACCGCTGTCATTTCTGCTAGAGTAGTAAGCGCCCATCGCACCCAACTTCACAATGGCCGTTTTAACCCCAAGTTGATGTAGAGATTCTGCCATTTTCTTTTCGTCTTGAGTTCCGAATAAAAAGTAGCCTTCTCTTACACCAGGCAAAACAATGTCAGACTGCTTCACAAGCTCTAGTAATGTCTGCTTTGCCAAGTCTTTATCCCATAGTTTTGTTCGCAGGTTGGGATCAAATACAATTGGTATATGATGTTTTCTTGCCAGCTTCATAGCATAGAACACCGCATTTGAAGCGCTTTCACTCAAAGCGGGGGTAATCCCTGTCAAATAAAGAAACCCGACATTTTTGAAATAGTTCTCATTAATATCACATGGCTGTAAAAAACTTGCTGCAGATGCATTTCTGTAATAACTGACATTCACTCTTGTTTGATTCGCTCGCTCTTTAAAAAACAGACCGGTCGGTGCCTCTGCATCTAGCTTCACTTCGCTGACATCAACGCCTTCTCCCCTTACAGATGAGAGAATCATAGCGCCAAATTCATCTTTGCCAAGCCTGCTGATCCAGCCTGTCTTTTTCCCGAGCTTTGCAAGCCCGATTAGTGTATTTGTTTCGGCTCCTGCGATTCTGGTTGTGTAGTTTTTTGCATATCTGAGGGGACCATCTTCATTTGGAGTGAACGCTACCATCGTTTCCCCTATACTTATAACATCCATCGGTATCCTCCCTATGTGCAGGCTGATTGACGTAACCGCCGATACTTTCTGTAATTTTTCCCGCTGTATACAGCAATTGTTCAGTAATCATAGGTTTTCTTGTTAACATCCGCTCCTTAGGACCAGCCGTGCTGATGGCAGCTTTTATTTCCCCATCTGCTCCAAATACTGGGGCTGCCAAACAAAACAGTCCTTCTTCATTTTCTTCATCATCAATTGCATAGCCCTGATTTGAAAATTGCTTCAACTGATCGAGCAGTGTTTTTTTGTCCATAATCGTCCGGTCTGTAAACCGCACAAATGTAATTTCATCAAGCAATCGGTTTCGTTTTTCAGCAGGCAGGAAAGCCAGAAATGTTTTCCCAAGTCCTGTACAATAAAGCGGCTTCCGTGAACCTGGCTGAGCGGTTGTTCTGATTGATCTGTTATTATCTATTTTCGCAATATAGACAAGTTGATCTTCAGATAATACAGCCATAAAAATGGTTTCCTGAACACCATCCATCAACTGTTTCAAATATGGAATTCCTTGCGCTGATACATCCACACATTCAATTGCTGCACTGCCAATTTCAATCAGTTTTGAACCTAGTCGATATCGTTTTAATGCATTCTGCTGAAGATAACCTTCATGAAAAAGCGTGACCACTAAGTTAAATGTACTGCTTTGCGGAAACGATAAATCTCTGCTGATTTCCTTTACTGTTAATCCATCCGGATGTTTGGCTAGTAATTCAAATACACGCAGCACGCGCACTGCAGATTTGACGACTGACATGACACTCTCCTCTATTCACATATGTGATTCAAAATCTGATATCCGATTAATCGAACGTATTTTAAACAGAAACAATCCCTACGTCAACCATTCTTTTTTAAAGTTTTTTATCTCCATTTGCCCACATTGCCCAAGGTCTTACGTCTCAATTCTTCTAGTAAAGCAGGATTTAAGATGCTTGATGTGAAATCTTTTCTGTTACAACCATTAAGGAGGTTTTTAAATGAAGCGAAAGTTAATGAAACTGAGTTTAGCAGCAACGATCGCACTGAGCGGATTTTTCATGTCAGCGTCAGTTGAAGGGACAAATACTGTCCAAGCAGTTTCGCAGGATTTGTCTAAATATTCCGTAAATAAACTGAAGCGGTTTAATGAAAATCGTGCTTTTCGAACAATTTATCATCTAAGTGAAACAATTGGTCCTAGAGTGGCAGGTTCGCTTGAGGAAAAAAAGAGTGCGAGATTTATTGCTTCACAACTGAAAAAATCGAAGCTAAAAGTGAAGATTCAAACATTTGATATTCCTGACAGATTGAAAGGAACGCTTACCGTTCAGGGACATGAGGTTCCTTCACGACCTGCTACCGGTTCTGCACCTACACCTGAAAAAGGTCTGACAGCACCGCTTTACAAGGCTGGACTCGGCCGGTCTGGGGACTTTACTGAAGATGTGAAAGGGAAAGTCGCTGTGATTTCAAGAGGAGAACTAACATTTTATGAAAAAGCAAAGAACGCCGCTGATGCCGGTGCGGCGGCAGTCGTTATTTACAATAATCGAGACAGCCTTGCCGCTCTTATTCCGAACCTTGCCGGGAAAACAGTGGATATTCCGGTTGTTGGCATCGGCAAAGAAGACGGTGAAACATTGTTAACAAAAACAAAGGCTACCCTCAAACTTAACGCTCTCAAACATCAAACTTCACAAAATGTGATCGGCGTTCGTCGAGCAAAAGGAGTCAAAAAACCAGACATCGTCTATATTACTTCCCACTATGATAGTGTTCCATATGGACCGGGTGCGAATGACAATGCATCAGGAACATCTGTTGTCTTAGAGCTGGCACGTACTATGAAAAACATCCCGGCTGACAAAGAAATTCGTTTTATTGCATTTGGCGCTGAGGAAATCGGGCTTCTCGGCTCAGAGTATTATGTTAGCAAATTGTCTAACCGGGAAGTAAAACGAAGTGCAGCAAACTTTAACTTAGACATGGTGGCGACAAACTGGGAGAACGCTTCACAACTGAATATAAATACATTAGACGGCTCAGGAAATCTCGTCTGGACATTAAGCAAACAGGCGGCCTTAAATCTCAAAAAAGGGGATATCTTACACTTAAGTAAAGGGGGATCATCTGACCATGTTCCGTTTCATGAAGCGGGAATTGATTCGGCCAACTTTATTTGGCAAGAGCCAGGAACAGGTGCTTTAGAGCCATGGTATCACAGTCCATACGACACGATTGACCATATTAGCAAAAAACGCTTAAGAGTAACAGGACTGATCGCTGGTCATGCAGTCTATGATTTTGTCAAAAAAAACAAGTGATAAAAGGGGATATGTGTCAATTCATGAAACAGGCGGTTTATGTCCACTCTGTTTCATGAAGTTGACAACAAATCAACCCTACACAAATTATTGATCGACTTTCTTTCTAATATTCAACATCTTTTCATCCAAATAATGAGCGACATCTGCAGCTTCTTTCAATTCATCTGTGAGCTTTGTTGGCACTTCATTATTTAATTTATAATAAATTTTATGTTCAAGACTGGCCCAAAAATCCATCGCTATCGTTCGAATTTGAATTTCAACTTTTACATGTTCTACTTTGTTTGTTAAATATACCGGAACCTCGACGATTAAGTGAAGGCTGCGATAACCATTTGGTTTCGGATTTTGAATATAATCTTTCACTTTCAAGATTTTTATGTCTTCATGCTCTTTTAATACATCCACCATATTATAAATATCTGACACAAATGAACAGACAATTCTAAGCCCGGCAATATCATGAATATATTCTTTAGCTGCCCTTGTAGTCATCTCACAGCCTTTTCTTACAAGCTTATTCATGAGACTTTCAAAATTTTTCACCCGTGACTTCGTATGCTCTATTGGATTGTGACCATGAATTAAATTGTATTCCTGACTAATAATTGAGAACTTTGTGTCCATTTGATCCAAAGCAAATTTATAGACTAACAGCTCATTTTTCCAACTTTCCATCAACCGTCTTAATTCTTCTATTTGATCTTCTGGTAAACTTGCCATCTGATCGAGTGAAATTTCCATTAAGCTGTCTCCTTAACCTCTTCATTTATGATTGTTCGAATACTAGACGTCATCTTTTTTAATAAAGTTTCGACGATCACAAAAGTAGTCTCCTGTATTATTTTCATCTCTTTACATTGATGACTGTTGCAAAATTTATTTGAATTTCATATTCTATACTACCATGTAAAGGGAGGTGAGACTTTATGTCTTACTATAACAACTTTACGCTAATTGTCGTATTATTCATTTTGCTTATCATTGTTGGAGCATCATATATGCGTTATTAGTTGAAACTTCCTTTCCATGAAAATAAACCGGCAAGACCATAGAAAAGAGTGCCTTTCTATGGTCTTGTTTTTTTTGCTGTCATTAGAATTTATTTCCTTAACTCACTCAAAAAAATCAATTGATATTATTGTAAAAATGTATATAATAGGCTGATAGGGACAAAAATCATCCATTTTAGACAAAAAAAAATTCCCAAAAATGAAGACGATATGAAACTTTTGTACGTCCATTTCGTCTTATAATTTTGTTAAGGTAATTCATTTAAGAAAGGAAAAGGGTCAATGATCAATAGGTTAAAAATGTTTTACGAAAAAACGACAATGAAGTGGCTGCTAAACACTTCCTATTATTTTGTTATTTTGCTCCTGTTGTTTTTGATTTACGGTTTCCATACAGCAAATACAGGTTCATATATTTATAATGACTTTTAATGGAGAATAAAAACAATGAAATTAATAGAATTAATTCAAAACCATGCACAAACACAACCCGATACACTTGCTTTTGTGAATGAAGAGGCGAAGCTGACATATCGAGAGCTCTGGACTAAATCAGAGATTCTCGCAAACCGACTACAAAAAGAGACGATCGGTGATGCTTCACCAATTATTGTTTACGGTCATATGCAACCGGAAATGGCGGTTTCTTTTCTGGCTTGTGTAAAAGCAGGACATCCGTATATTCCTGTTGATACTTCCATTCCGGCAGACCGCGTATTGAAAATCATCAAAAGTTCAAAAGCGGAACTTTTGCTCAACAATTCAGGAAACACAGTTGACACGGGAGATGCTCTCATTTCTGTGATCGATCCAATTCATTTGGATGGTACTGTTCATCATGAAACAAACCCTGACAATTGGGTGAAAGATGATCAGACATTCTACATTATCTATACATCTGGAAGTACAGGCAATCCAAAAGGTGTACAAATTTCTGCCCGCAATCTGCAAAGTTTTACAGACTGGATTACAAATGACTTTCCGGTTGAAAATGGACATGTGTTTTTAAATCAAGCGCCATTTTCCTTTGATTTGTCAGTTATGGATCTTTATCCATGCCTACAGTCCGGAGGTACTTTATGGACGGTCACGAAAGATATGATTAACCGGCCGAAAATTTTATTTGAAGCATTGAAGAAGTCGAACATCAATGTTTGGACATCAACACCTTCATTTGCACAAATGTGCTTAATGGATCCGTCTTTTTCAGAGGAATTACTGCCTGATTTAAGAGTCTTTATGTTCTGCGGTGAAACACTGCCAGCTTCAGTCGCCAAACAGTTGAAGGAAAGATTTCCAAAAGCGCGTGTGTTTAACACATACGGTCCGACCGAAGCAACCGTTGCTGTCACTTCCATCGAAGTAACAGACGAAATATTAGAGCGTTATTCATCCCTTCCTGTCGGTTCAGAAAAGCCGGAAACAGAGATTGTGATCATCAATGAAGATGGTGAAGCAGTCAAAGAAGGTGAAAAAGGAGAAATTATCATTACCGGGGCAAGTGTCAGCAAAGGCTACTTAGGAGAAGCTGAATTGACGGAAAAAGCATTTTTCACCTATAACGGTGCACCAGCTTATCGTACAGGTGATGCAGGATACAAAGAAAATGGCCAGCTGTTCTTTTTAGGAAGACTTGATTTTCAAATTAAACTGCATGGCTACCGAATTGAACTGGAAGAGATCGAATACCATATCAATCAGTCACAATATGTACAGTCAGCTGTGATTGTCCCATTTTATCGTGAAGACAAAATTGAATACCTGATTGCTGTTATCGTGCCTGCCAAACACGATTTCGAAAAAGAATATCAGTTAACAAGTGCCATTAAGAAAGATGCAGGCAGCACACTACCTGCATATATGATCCCAAGAAAGTTTGTCTATCAAAAAGAAATTCCGATGACTGCCAATGGCAAGATCGATAGAAAACGATTAAAAGAAGAGGTAAGCATATGACGCCGTACGGTTCATTTCTCTTCTTCATCATTTTAGGAATTTTACTTGCACCGACGATTATCTTCGGATTAAAAGGTAAAAATATTCGCTATTATAATATGGCGATGTCTGTTATTGTATTGGCTCTCATTTTTGCAAACGACCTTCATGGAGTAATTGCTCTTTGCTTGTTTACAATCTGGCAAGTTTTGCTAATTAAAGGTTATATATCTTATCGTTTAAAAGCTAACAGCGGCATTGTTTTTTGTTTGACAGTAGTAGCTTCGATTCTCCCTTTGGTGATATCTAAGCTGCTGCCGTTCTTTGCGAATAGCAACTGGGCAACCTTTCTTGGAATCTCTTACTTAACCTTCAAAGGAGTTCAGCTTATTCTTGAAACCCGCGACGGTTTAATCAAAAAACAGATTCCGATTAGCAGACTCATTTACTTTGTTGTCTTTTTTCCAACGATTTCATCCGGACCGATTGATAGATACCGCCGTTTTGAAAAAGACGAGCAAAAGGTGTGGACGAAAGAAGAATATCAAGATCTACTGTATACTGGGATCAACAAAATTTTTCTCGGCTTTTTATATAAATTCATTATTGGGTACTGTATTAATACGTATATCATTTTAAAACTGCCGTTTATTACGTCCGGTCATATCTCGCAATCATTGCTATATATGTATGCGTACAGTCTTTACTTGTTCTTTGATTTTGCCGGTTATACGGCTTTTGCAGTCGGTATTAGCTATATAATGGGTATTAAGTCACCGGAAAACTTTAATAAACCGTTTATTAGCCGGAATATTAAAGATTTCTGGAACCGCTGGCATATGTCTCTTTCATTCTGGTTTAGAGATTATGTGTTCATGCGCTTTGTTTTTTGGATGACAAAGAAAAAATGGATCAAAAACCGGATGGCTGTTTCGAATATTGGTTATGTGCTACTGTTTCTTCTTATGGGTGTTTGGCATGGTCTAGCCCTTCAGTATATTGTCTATGGACTATATCACGCGCTACTCATGACAGGTTTCAATTTCTTTGAAAAATGGAATAAGAAAAACAAATGGTGGCCGAACAATAAGTGGACAACAGTTGTCTCAATTGTGGTGACTTTCCACTTCGTATGCTTTGGATTTTTAATTTTCTCAGGAAAAATATTTAACTAAAAGGAGAATGTAATCATGGATTTTAATCAAGAAGTACTTTCCGTAATAGCAGAGGTTTGTCAAGATGATATCGTAAAGGAAAATCCGGATATCGATATTTTTGAAGAGGGAATTCTTGATTCATTTGGTACAGTCGAGCTGCTGCTTGCTTTTGAAAACCATTTTAACATCACTGTTCCGATTACAGAGTTTGATCGTGATGCATGGAATACCCCAAATCAAATTATAAAGCAGCTGAATGAGTTGAGATAATGAAAAAACGTTTTTTATTCGGGCCAATCATCTTGGCATTCTTACTTTTTTTAGGCATGATTACGGTCCCAAGTTCTTGGTTGTCTTCACTTGTTCCGAAAGATCGTGTTAAGACATCCGCTACAGAATTAAATCCAATGATGTTCCAGGGAGAATACCTTCAAAGTAAAATGCTTGAAGACCCTGAATATCTACCGATTTACGGGTCATCTGAACTGTCACGTCTGGATAAATTTCATCCGTCTAACTATTTTAAAGTGAATGATCAAGGTTTTACCCCTTATCTTGTCGGAAAAGGCGGTTCACAATCTTTAATTCACACGTTAAACTTTGCAGCTCACATGGATCAATTAAAGGGAAAGAAAATGGTATTTATCATTTCCCCTCAATGGTTTCAGAAAAAAGGCTCTGATGAAGCTCATTTTGCGCCAAACTTTTCGGCATTACATGGCTATGATCTGTTATTCAACGAAAGAATTGATCCAAGGGTAAAGAAAAAAATGATCAAACGCATGCTTCGTTATCATGCCGTTACAAATGATGCGCTTCTTGCAGGACTTTACCGCGCTGAGCTCAATAACGATCAGCTTAAACTATCTTTGCTTAAGCCGTTCGGTAAAGCTTATATGAATGTGCTGAAAAAGAAAGATCTCTATTACTCGATGACCGAAGGCGAAGGGCCAAAACGCACCATTTCTAATAGTGTCAAAAACAAGTCATGGAACGAATTGAAACGTATGGCTGAAGCACAAGGTAAAAAAGAGTCTAAAAATAACGACTTTAAAATTACAAATGGCATCTATAAAAAATTGAAACCGAAGATGGCAAAATTAAAAGGTCATAACAAACACATGAACTATGCGCAATCATTGGAATTTGATGATTTTCAAATGATGCTTGATGTTCTCAAAAAATCTGGAGCAGAACCTCTGTTCATCTCCGTTCCTGTTCATGGTAAATGGTATGATTACACCGGTTTTCCTAAAAAAGGCCGAACAGGTTATTATGTAAAGATTAAAAAACAAATTGAAGCAGAAGGCTTCCAAGTTGCCGACTTAACCAAGCATGAGTATGATCCTTACTTTCTGAAAGATACACTTCACCTCGGCTGGAAAGGCTGGGTTTATGTAGACAAAGAAATTGAAGCTTTTTGGAAGAAAAAATCATAACAAAGATTCCCGCTACGGGAATCTCTTTTTATAACCTAAGTTTTCTTAAAAATTATATTTTACAAATTTATCTGAAATCTATTACAATAGAAGGTAAATATTTTGGGAAGAGTAGGGAGATTAATCATGACAAAACAAACCATCAGCGTACAGCTCAGTACAACAAAAAAACAAAAACCCCAGACAGACCAGCTCGATTTCGGCCGAATTTTTACGGATCATATGTTTATAATGGACTACTCAGTTGAAAGGGGCTGGCATGATCCAAAAATTGTTCCTTATCAACCGATTGAAATGGACCCGGCAGCCATGGTCTATCATTATGGACAATCTGTATTTGAAGGCTTAAAAGCCTATTTATCTAAAGAGGGAAAAGTTCTTTTATTTAGACCGAAAAAAAATATTGAACGCTTAAATCAATCAAATAACCGTCTTTGCATTCCACAAGTTGATCCTGATACGGTTTTGGAAGGCCTAAAAACACTGATTCAAATAGATAAAGAATGGATACCAACAACGGAAGGAACCTCATTATATATTCGTCCATTTATTATTTCAACAGAACCATTCCTTGGGGTTGCTCCTTCAAAAATGTATAAATTGCTGATCATTTTATCACCTGTCGGCTCTTATTATAAAGAAGGAATCCACCCTGTCAAAATTGCCGTTGAAAGCGAATTTGTCCGCGCTGTGGCAGGGGGAACCGGAACCGCAAAAACGGCTGGCAATTATGCTGCTAGCCTGAAGGCTCAGGAAGTCGCCGAAAATCTTGGTTTCTCACAAGTATTATGGTTAGACGGTGTTGAGAGAAAGTACATTGAAGAAGTAGGAAGCATGAACATCTTTTTCAAAATCAACGATGAGATTGTGACTCCTGCTTTAAACGGCAGTATTTTAGAAGGAATTACGAGAAATTCTGTTATTTATCTTTTGAGGCAGTGGGGATTCTCTGTGATAGAAAAGAAAATTTCCATTGAGGAATTGTTTGAGGCATACAAAGCCGGTCAACTTGAAGAAGCCTTTGGAACAGGCACAGCAGCCGTTATTTCTCCAATTGGTGAACTCATGTGGAAAGAGCATCAGCTTGTGATCAATAATGGACAAACTGGAAAAATCGCCAAACGACTCTATGAAACGATAACAGGTATTCAAAAAGGTGCTATACAAGATTCATTTGACTGGACTGTTGAAGTTGATTCAATCAGGTTTTGAGGCTGTCCAGAAAGTCAGTTTTCACTGGCTTTCTGGCAGCTTTTTTAGATGCAATTTACAACCGTCTCTAAACGTTTAAATGATATTATGGTAATTGCCCGCAGGCTTTTGAAGGTCTTCTTTCAATTGATTTTTTAGGAGCTCTTCATTTTTTCACTTTGTTATCTGTTGAACTTATCTTTTAGTGAAACCGCTTCCGTTTTATCCAGCCTCCTGCGGTTGGTAATTAAACATGGCGGAAATCATCTTGTCATGATCAAGCAGTTTTTCAATGCTTGAGCGAACATCTTCGACAAACTGCTTCTTTTCACTAGCGATATTTCTTAATTCCCTCACAATACCGTCAAACTGAGGAAGCGGCGCTGTTTCATATGAATCATGGACTTCGACTTTTTCAATTTGATCAAATGCGTGACTAAACCCGGAATGAATCAACACTTGGACATCAAGCTTTGCCAGTGTTGGGTTGGCTTCCATGCGATGAATCTCCATTTTTAAATCGCGTTTTTTCTGGTCGAAATCATGGTCAAATTCATGCTGAATGATACGGCAATAACGGTCAATCTCATCTTCCACTTCGGAAACAGCCTTCAGTCCTTCCCGATAAATTCTTAATGCAGATGAAAGATTCACCTTAATCTCTTTGCCATCGTTGCCTTTTTTGGAATAGTACATATCTTCGCCCTGGTAACTGAAACCTTTTCGGGCTAAAGCGTTTAACATCGGTGTTGGGAAATGGTCTTTCCCAATGAGTTTAATCAGGTCTTTTGTGTCTTCATTGAGTTTATCTAGGGATTTTTGCAGGTCTAGATAAGTACGATATATCTCAAGGTACTTTGCTAATACATAACCTAACGTATTCCCATCTGGATTGTATTTTGTAAATTCTTGAGAATTCGCAATATCTTCAAGTAACCCTTCCATTTTCTCAATGTGCTGGTTGATTTGTTCGAGGTCTGTTTTTAATGTCTGTTTTTTTGTTGAATCAATATAACCGGTCGCTTCAAGCTGATCGAGAACAGGACCGCTGTAATCGTTAATTTTTTTGAAAAACTTCTTTAGTTTAGGCAATCTTTTCATGAGTGTCGTTTCGAGATGACCAACTTCATCCATGTGTGAAATAAAATAGGAGAGCCCTCCTTGTTGAAGACCTTTAAAGGTATCTGTATCGGCACCTATTGCCGCTTTAACAAAACCATTCAGTCCGCCTTTTTGATAATCAGCTGAATACTGTTGAAAATATCTTTTCAGAGTTCGAATATCTTCATCAGGAATATGGTCAATAACAGTGCGAAATCCTTTGATATCTGGGTTTGTGTCTGTCATGTTGACATGACCGAATGTGATGAAGTCAGCTTTGCCGCTGACACCGTAAAGAGGATCATCTTTGGAGATGCGCTGGGTGATGTTTGCGGTGACACCTTTGTCTTTGTAGTATTTGATAATGGCTTTTTTTAGTTTTTCGGGTGGGATTTTGAGTATTTCATCTGCTTTTTTAATATTAAATTTTTTACTTATTGCATCATATAAGTTTCTATCAGCTAGTAGCAAATGATCTATACTCACTTGTGCACCATTGATTCCATATACTTCGTCAAACTCACCATCTATTAACTTCACCATAAGTTGGTTATTGTTTGCAAGAGAATGTCCCATTGCATAAGTTTTTATTACTTCAGCATTTCCGGCTTTTTTCTTTGAAGCTCTGGTGAACTCTCTCATTGCTTGGTATTGATTATCATCGATCCCAAGATACAATCCAAAGAAGTTATACAACCAGTCTCCCTCATCTGCACTGCCCTCGGAAATAATATGAAGTTGATCAACATGATGTTTTTTGTCCTTAATATGAATAGCTGTTCCATCATATGCTGATTGTTTTACTGTGTGATCTTTACTTTGCTTGAGAACTTCTTTTGATGTATAAATCTCAATATTCTTTGGGAGTTCATTGTTTGTTTCTTCTTTATAGATTCTGCGAACATCTGATTCAAAGTCTTTTTTTGCTTGCTTGACTTCATTGACATTGCTTGAGGCAAACCTTTTTTTATATTTATATTCTAGATTGATTAAGCGTAATTTTACATTTTCATTTTCGAAAACATTTTTATTTTTCATTTTCATTTCTCCTTTTTATCAATTAAAAAGGTTATAGATTTAATTAGTTTTTTTGAAATATTTCTAGAGTCACTCTCGTTTAAAGAGTTAAGATTAGGATCATCTGGACACCTAAATATAAGTGAGTATACTATTCCTAGCTGATTTTTTTCTTTTGATTTAATTGATTTAATATACCCAAAATATCCGTAAGATTTTTTATTTTCAAAGGTTCTTTTTTTAAAGGCAAAATAAATATCTTTACCTTTGCCTTTTATTTTTTCAAAATCGCCTGTATAACTATTCTGGCTTCTTACTCTATCTAGTGTTGTATCTGAATCACTAATGAAGTTATCTTTACTATAATATTCTATTTGAGCATTTAATGAGACACCATCTTTTGAATCATAACTATCAAATACAATGATCTCTTTATTTTTGCCTTCTTTAGATAAATAGCTTGAAACCTCCCCATCCTCTGGAAACAACATCGTAAACCCCTTCAACTTCGATTCAAGCAGATAGTATCCAGGCTCCACTTCCTTCGTAGACGCCATATACTCTCTAGTCTTCTCATCTTGAAAAGCTGGAACTTTAGGTAAATCTTTCGGATCCATGTCGATCGGTTTCACAGCTTCGGTTTTGTTGTCTTCCTTGCTGTTTTGTTTGTCATTCATACTGCATCCTCCTGTCACAACTAATATTAATGTGAAACAGATGATGATCATTTTTTTCATAGGTCAACCTCCAAAGGTTTGGGCTTGCCAGCAATTGATCCAAATGGCCTGTTTGCAATTGAAGAATATTATCCATTTCCATCATAACAAGATAGCGATATGTAATTAAATGGGAAAATGGTCTTGAGATCGTTTTTTGAGGTCCGTTTTTCATGGCTGAACATTGGTATGGTTGGGAAGAGGGGTGCGTGTTGGCGTGTTCTTATCCGAGAAAAGAGGTCTAAAGTCTTAGGGGGATTTTGATGGAATGGAAACCTAGAGAGATACAATTAAACTTATTATTCATAATCTAAATTCAGATGTGTAGAACCTTTTTGGGAGTTCCTTATTCATTTCCTCTTTATAAATTTGACGCGCATCACTCTCGAAATCTCGCTTTGCTTTTGCTAGATCACGTTTATTAGTTGTATTAAAACAGTCTTTGTATCGATATTCGAGATCGATTAATCTTATCTTCACAGTTTCATTTGCGAAAATATTTTTACTTACCATCTTTCTGCTTCTTCTTGTCGGCATTAAAAATTATAGAATCAATGATTTTATATGCTTCCTTTTTAGCTGTTTTATCATTGAGAACACATGGTTTTTTATCGTCAGGACAATTAACGATAAAAGAATATTCTATGCCAGAGTGCTTCACTTCTGTAGAATTTATATATCCAAAGTACATGTACGAATCATTATACTTTCGATCTGGGTTATTAAAAACGGTTTTCGTAGAAGCAAAATAAATTTCTTTTCCAGGTTTAATCGTTTTATTAAAACTACCTTTATATCCATTTGACGATTTGACTGAATCAATCATGGTCTCTAAAGAATAATCTCTATTATAGAAATAACTTATATCACCATTGAGGTATATGTTTCTTTTTTTATTGAAACTTTCAAAAATAGTGGTTTCATAATCTTCACCGTTATTTTCGGTTAGTCTTTGAACAATTTTACCATTGCCGGGAAATGCCATCGTAAACCCCTTCAACTTCGACTCAAGCAAATAATAGCCAGGCTCCACTTCTTTTGTAGATGCCATATATTCTCTTGTTGCCTTATCTTGAAAAGCTGGGACTTTAGGCAAATCTTTCGGGTCCATGTCGATCGGTTTGACAGTTTCGGTTTTGCTGTTTTGTTTATCATTTATATTACATCCGCTTGTCACAGCTAATATTAAAGTAAAACAGATGATGATCATTTTTTTCATTGTTCACCCTCCAAGGGTTCAGGTCTAACTCCAATTGATACGAATAGCCTGTTTGCAATTGATAATTTTATCCTTATTCATGTTACATGATGGGGAAATAGAGTTAAATAGTAAATAAGTCTTGGTCGGTTTGTTGAAGTGCTGATTTTTAATAATGATCATTGCTATGGTTTCTCAAAATCCTGTTTTGCTTTTGCTAGATCACTTTTATTAAAACGTTTTTTATATCTATATTCGAGATCATCTGTACTCTCCTTCTTTATGTTGAAGGTTATAGAATAAATCATTTTTTTTGCTTTTTTTCTCACATCTTCTTCTTTTAAAGAACATGGTTTATTGTCTTTTTGACAATTAAACATAAAAGAAAACTCTGCGCCTAAATTTTTCTCTTCTGTAGATTTTACGTAACCAAAATAACTATGAGTGAAATTAAACTTTCTATCCAAGTCATTAAAAACAATTTTTTTATAGGCAAAATAAACTTGCTTTTTAAGTTTATCAGTTTTAGTAAAGCTGCCTTTATATCCATTTTTCCCTCTGATTGTATCAAGCATTATTTCATGATCTTCAACAAAGTCTGTATTATACAAATAATTTACAGCCGCGCTAGAAAGAACATTTGTTTTTGGGTTATAGCTTTCAAACTCGATATTCTCTTGTTTCTCCCCTTTATTCATTGTAAGATCTGGAATAATTTCTCCTCTCTCCGGAAACAACATCTTAAATCCCTTCAACTTCGACTCAAGCAAATAATAGCCAGGCTCCACTTCCTTCGTCGACGCCATATACTCTCTTGTTGTCTTGTCTTGAAAAGCGGGAACTTTAGGCAAATCTTTCGGGTCCATGTCGATCGGTTTCACAGCTTCGGTTTTGCTATTTTGATTGTCATTTATATTACATCCGCTTGTCACAGCTAATATTAAAGTAAAACAGATGATGATCATTTTTTTCATTGTTCACCCTCCAAGGGTTCAGGTCTAACTCCAATTGATACAAATAGCCTGTTTGCAATTGATGATTTTATCCTTTTTTATGTTACAAGATGGGTTTGTAGAGTTAAATAGGAAATTAGTCTTGGTCGGTTTGTTGAAGTGCTAATTTTCTGGGGTAATTATTACTGTGACAAGGATGGGGAGGTAGGCATTGGGATGTTCTTAAACAGAAAAAAGAGGTCTAAAGCCTTAGAGATGGTTTTGATCGTCAGGACAATGAAAGATGTCTTTGAAATTGCAAATATATTTCCTCATGCTCTTAACGTTCGCAATCATCGATAGAAGTGCTTTAAGTAGTTCAAATTGATGCGGTTTTGAAATCTTGCTACTTTAAAACAAGAATATGTAAATCAAGGCTCCGGCTTGTCCAACCGGAACCTTGATCATCATTCAAAAAATTGGGGGAGGTGTGCTTGGTGTGCTTCAAGCATTTCGTCTAATATTCGTTTTGCCATTTTATCAGATGGCACGAGCGGGTTAATTGTCATTGCCACTAGAGCAGTCTTAACATCTCCAGTTACAGCAGCTTCTGCCGCGACACGTTCAAAAGACTTTATCTGTTGAACAAGACCTCTAACACTGATTGGCAAATCACCGACTGTAATGGGTTTCGGTCCATGTTTTGTGATAACGCAATTGATTTCTGCTACAGCATCAGCAGGAATACTTGCGATCGCCCCATTATTAAGTGTATTGACAGGTTGAATATCATGCTTGTCATTATAAATAGAACTCATTAAGTTACAGGCAGCATCACTATAGTAGGCACCTCCCCGTTTCTCAAGCTGTGGCGGTTTAATCGCTAGATTTGGATCTTTGTACAACTCAAATAGTTCTTTTTCGACTTGTTGCACGACTTCGGCTCTTGTTCCCTCCGTTTTTGAAGCCTGTAATTCCTTTTCAAACATTTCTCTTGTTTTATAATAATAGCGATGATACCCACATGGAATAAGATCAAGACTGCGTATAAAATCAGGTTCCCATGCCTCCCCTGAAATGTTTTTCATTGTCATTGTATTTGCTGGATCTGCCATTGCTTCTAGTACTTGATCTTTCACACTTTTACCGTCAAGAAACACATCAAGACCAAACACCATATGATTTAAACCCGCAAACTGGATATCAACGCGGTTTTCATCAACATCAAGCGCTTTGGCAACTCCCATTTTCATGCCAATCGGCACATTGCAAAGACCGACAACTTTCTGTAAATGAGAGTAACGGAACAGGGCTTCTGTCACCATGCCAGCAGGATTTGTAAAATTAATCAGCCAAGCATCAGGGCATAGCTCCTCAATGTCTCTTGCCATTTCGAGTATGACCGGGATCGTACGCAAGCCTTTAAACAAACCGCCAGGACCATTTGTTTCCTGTCCGATTACACCGTATTTTAGCGGAATCTTTTCATCCTTTATCCTTGCTTCCAATAAGCCGACTCTAAATTGAGTTGTGACAAAATCCGCATCTTTTAAAGCCGCTCTCCTATCTAGTGTCAAGTGGATATCCATTTGAATACCGGCCTTTTTTACCATTCGTCTTGCCAATTCACCTACAATATGAAGCTTTTTTTGCCCTTCAGGAATATCGACTAACCATAGCTCTGTAACTGGAAGTTCATCATGCCTTTTTATCAAGCCTTCGACAAGTTCAGGCGTATAGCTTGATCCACCACCAATCGTCACCATCTTTATAATTTTGTTCATGAATTGACCCCCCCACGATTGAACAATTGGTAAAGATCAACAATTTCGACCGCTAAGTCTTTCGTTGTCATCGCATTCATCAAGTGATCTTGAGCATGAATCATCAGCAGTGAAGGCACTGTTTTTGTCCCTTTTATTTCATTTTGAATGAGAGAAGTTTGAAAGTGATGGGCTTTTAACAATTCTTCTTCAGCAATGCGAAGCTTCTTATTTGCTTCAGAAAATTCACCTATTTTCGCTCTTGCAACCGCCTCTATGGACAAACTTTTTCCATTTCCACCGTGAAGGATCATTTGAAAGATTGTTTGTTCTAACTCTTCAGACATTACAGCACCCCTTTTCTAGATCTCAGCCTGCTGGCTTTCAGCTTCTGCCGTCACATTTTTTAACTGATTTTCTTCTTGATTTTTTTGTCTATCCCACATTCTAAAGAATGGGTAGTAAACAGCCAATGAGATGAGCAGATTGATCAGCTGCATAACAGCTCCAGATATTTTTCCTCCCGTAGCTAAATATCCTGAAATAATCGGTGGCATTGTCCACGGAACTGCAATTCCCGCCGGCTTTGCAACGAGACCAGTGCTCATCCCAATAAATGTTGAGATAATGATTAAAAGCGGTGAAATCATAAACGGAATTAAAAGCATCGGATTCATGACAATCGGCATTCCGAAGATAATCGGTTCATTGATGTTAAAAACAGCCGGACCGATTGCAAGTTTTCCCAACTGGTTCATCTGCTTACTTCGCGCTCTGACCAACATGACGATTACTAACGCCAAAGTAGCTCCACTTCCACCGGTATTAACCCAAATATCAAAAAACTGGGTTGTAAAAATATTCGGTAATACTTCACCAGCTTGAAAAGCCAAGCGGTTTTCATCCATTGCACTATACCAGATCGGTGACATGACCCCACCAACAATGCTCGCACCATGCAAACCACAAGACCATAGCAGCATCTGGACAGTTTCCGCAATAAGGCTTCCGCCAATACTGCCTCCCAAAATAGACAGTGGTGTACCTAAGATGACATTGATAACATTGTGCAAACTTTCAAAAGGTGTCAATTCAATGAGAAGACGAACAATCCAAATCAAACCGATCACTGCGAATCCGGGAATAAGAGCGATAAACGATTTACTGACAGCTGGCGGCACACCATCTGGCATTTTAAAAACAATATCTTTTTGGACAATCCAGCGGTAAATTTCAGTCGATAGCATCGCAATTAACATCCCAACAAACAGACCTTTACTGCCCATTAGTGAAATGGGGATTCCACCAGATACTAAAATAGCCTCACTTGCGCCTTCAGGTGTAAATGGGATCTGATAAGGTGTGGTCAGAAGGAAAGCTGACACTGCGATCGCACCTGATGAAAGCGCATCTATATCGTATTTTTCAGCAAGGCGGTAGGCGATCCCAAATGTTGCGATAAGTGCCATAATATCAAAGCTGACACCTACTGGGTAATTTAGTTTGTCAACCCATTTGTCACCAAAAACCTTCGTCATCCATTCAGGATATCCAGGTATCGGTAAATTTGCTAGAATCAGAAATAGTGAGCCGACAATGATCAATGGCATCGTTAAAATGATACCGTCTCGAAGTGCTTGCAAGTGACGCTGACCGGCGATCCGTGCGGCAATGGGCATCACTTTCTCCTCTAAAAATCCGTTAAACTTTTTCACCTTTTCCGCCTCCTCTTACACACCGGCAAGCTGTTCAGCGGCTTTTAGTACTTCTGCGCCATTACATGTTCCATAATCGACTGGATTAATCACATCAACGGGTACGCCTTTTGCTTCTCCTAGTTTCCTTAATCGCGGCAGCAGATAACGGACTTGCGGACCAATGAGCAATACATCTGCCTTGTCTAGATGTTGTTTAACTTCGTCTCCAGAAACAGCCCAAATTGTATGATCCTTTCCTTGTACCTCTGCACTTTTCTCCATTTTCGTAACAAGTAAACTAGTTGACATTCCCGCTGCACAGGCTAACAAAATGTTCATTTTTCCCATTTCCCCCTTTTGCTACAAAATTCACTTTGCCATTACATCTTATAATGAAATCGTTTTCATCTTAACTTAACGTTTTTCCACTTACTTGCGGAAAAATATTAAGTTTTCTAACAACATCGATAAATTCCTCATATGTTTGGCATTTTAAAAAATCATGAACAATTGACCGATGATTTAAAACATGACCTACCAACTTGTACATTTTTTGAAGATGTGATGGATTGTTTTTTTCAACGCATAGAAGGCAAATGAATTGGACTTTTTTGTTCTCCCACTCTATCGGCTTTTGCAGTGTACACACAGCCCAAAATGTTTGAAGTGATTTTGCTGTCATTGAACGGGGAATGGCAATAAGATTTCCAAAATAAGTCGGTGCGATAGCTTCTCTTTCAAAAACTGAAGCGGTTAAATCTTCTTCCACAAGGCCTAATTTAAACGCCTTCTCACATAAAAATTGGAGAATTTCACTTTTTGATTGAAAGGTTTTCTGCAAAAAAATAAGCTGTTTTCTTGTATATTTTTCCACTAGTTCCAACTTTGCATTGAGTACATGGTTTATTTTTAAGACATCTATTTCTTCCAATATGGTATTCACTTTAATAACTGGAATTGGCAACTTTTCAGGAAGAGGAATGGTACTAATAATAAAATCGAGGGCATTCAATGATATTTGTTTTAATCTATAATAGTTAACTGTCCCAAGTATCTGTAGTTTTGCGCCGAATGTTGACCTTAGTTTGCTCTCAATCCATATCGCGTTTCCCGCTCCTGATACACAAACAATGATACAGCGTTTTGACATAATATTTGTTTTTCTTCTTTCAATAGCTGCACCTATATGTAATGCGAGATAACCGGCTTCACTTTCTTCTATATCAAACCCTGTCTCCTTTTTTAGCACTTCACCCGCTTGGATTCCTGCTTCAAATGCCAAGGGATCATGCGTTTTAATAGTGTCTAGCAGTGGATTTCTAATATGCATTCCATATCGATAGCGGTTCAAGGCCGGTTTTAAATGGAGGCTAATCCCACTTTTTAATTGTTTGTCTTTTTTTATACCAAGCTTGAATTGGTGATCAATCGTTTCAATTAGTAAATCTGCTAGCCGGCCTGTTTCGTCATCTATAAAGTCATTCATGTCATCATGATTTACCTTCGTTCTTTTAGCACCGAGCAGGTGTATAGCCATATAGGCTGTTTCTTCTGTTGGAAACTTCACTTTTAAGTTTTTTTCAAGATTTTGCGCAATTGAACAAGCTACACGATATTCTTGATCATTCATCATCTCTTTTACATCTGCTTCATAAAGTGAGACATGCTTTCCGTTACGAATTCGCTTACAGGCAATGACAATGTGAACAAGCAGATTGCTTAAAGCCAGATCAGAAAGAAACATTTGTTGATCCATTATGTTTTCTAAAATTGTCTCACGGATCATATTTAGTTCTGCTTTTGGAAGAATGGGGACCCGGGTATCAATGATCTCAAAATCGATTTCCTGTTTCTGAAAAATATGTTCTGCCATACAATACCGTAATTTCATTTCTTCCCCCCTTAATTTAAATCCGTAATTCGGTTTGATCACTAGTTGAATACCATATGGTTTTAATCTTTTCCGAATCTCTCTCATATCATGTTGAACTGTTGACTTACTTACGTACAAGTCGTCCGCCAAATTTTCAAGTTTTACATACTCATCAGTTAACAGCAACCTTTTAAACAAATATAAAATACGTTCATTTGGGAAAACTGGATGTTTCAATCCCCCCTGAAACATATGCTGCAGAAACTGCTGAAAACGTGCATTATTTTCAATGGATAATTGGTAACCGACTCCTCTAATTGATTGGATAAACGCACCATCCCTATAAAGAAATTGATTCAGTTCTTTCACATCTGATCTAATTGTTCTAGAGGTTACATTCAATTGATTGGCAAAATAATGGCTCGTCAAAGGTGTGTCTACCGCCATCAACTCACCGAGAATAAACTTAAATCGATTATTCATCATCGAAAAGACCCTCCTCTATAAGACGAACTTGAACATCTGAGAATAAAAACAAGCAGGACCTTTATCCTGCTGTTTTCTCAAATTATGAAATTCATCTTATATTTAAGCACATTGTATGATAGAGACTTTTTAAAAAAGAGAGGGCCATCTATTTAGAAACATAATGATTTCCCTTAACCCAAAACCGCCACGGATAGAAGCGCGCTTCTTCAGAATTTTCAATCCCGATTCGCGGACCACATGAAATACCTTTAGGAATATATCCTTTTGCAAGATAGAGTGGTGGTTCTGTTAACTGCTTCCCATAATCATCCATCGTGATTCCAAGTGCCTTTGCCAATTTTCCCGGTCCATTTGTCAAGTCGCGGAGCTTTTTTCCATTTCTTCTTTTCTCCATTAATGAAACACCATCATTCGGCTCTAGCGCCCTGATCAGGACAGCTTCGGGCTGATCAGTACCCGCACTAACGACATTAAACAATGTATGGGTGTGCATTTGATAAGTATAGACTCGTCCGGCTTCTTTGTACATCACTTCTGTCCGCTTTGTTCGACGGTTTCTATAACTGTGTGCTGCCCTGTCTTCTGGTCCTTTATAGGCCTCTGTCTCCACAATATATCCAGACGTCAGCCCCTCGTTTGTTTCTTTCACTAAAAGACAACCTAACAGTGATTGCGCAAGGTTGAGTGTCTCTTTTTGGTAAAAACTAACTGGCAGAGGTTCGTACACTTGATTCATGATGAAAGCCTCCTTTTCGTTGACCATATCTATGTTAACATTTTTTCAAAAAACGATTATTTGATCAGAGAAGGCTTTCACCAGTTTAATTAAACATGTCTCAATCCACCCAATATAAACTGAACCACTTTATTTGATACATTTTCGTCTTCATATCCATCAGGGAGCTCCCAATCGGCTTTCGTCTCCATCATCAACTCCGCGGCCTTCACAATGTTCCTTGTTTCAAGTCCAGAGATTACATTACTGCCACACATTACTGTTTCAGAGCGTTCAGTACTGTTTCTAATCGTAACGGAAGGGATTTTCAATATACAGCTTTCTTCCTGAACGGTTCCACTGTCTGTTATCACACATTTAGCATGCTGTTCTAAATGAACAAAGTCAAAAAAGCCAAACGGTTCACAAAATCTTAATAACGGATTGTGATGTTGAATACCAAACTTCTGCAATCGGTCTCTTGTTCGTGGGTGAACACTACAAATGATTGGCATTTTATAGGTTTGAGCAAGTTGTGTTAGAGCTGTCACAATACTTTCAAGCGTTTCCTTTATATCGACATTTTCAGCCCGATGAGCTGTGACCAAAATAAATGACTGACGCTTCACATTTAAAACATCAAGTACTTTGCTTTCTGAAATTTTGTCTTTATAATGGTTCATCACTTCATAGATCGGATTTCCTGACACCCATATTCTTTGTGGATGCATACCTTCTCGTTCTAAATTTTCCTTGGCAATGTTTGTATAAGGTAAATTAAAAGATGCGATCGAATCAATCACTCTGCGATTCATTTCTTCTGGAACCGCTTGATCAAAACAACGATTACCAGCCTCCATATGGTAGACAGGTATTCCATATCTTTCAGCCAGAAAGGCACAAAGCGCACTATTGGTATCACCAAGCACAAGCACTTTGTCCGGCTGGAGCTTCAAGATCAACTTTTCGACCTCTGTAAAAATTTCACCAATTTGCGCACCTGTTGAATGACTAGATAATTTTATATGATGATCAGGTTTACGTACATTTAATTGTTCAAAAAAGATTTCACTTAGTTTTTTATCATAATTTTGCCCCGTGTGGACCAAAATATGTTGATCTGCAAACTGATCAAGCTTGGAAATGATCAAACTTAAGCGGATAATTTCCGGTCTTGTACCAATAATCGTCATGATTTTCATCAGTTTTACTCCTTTTTTGTCACTTTACAAATTTCTGTCACTCTCTATATATATTCACGCTTCATCAAGGTGTGAAATTGAATAGGTTAACCCCTCAATCTGTTGTTCCATCAGCAAATCTATCACACCGATTTTCCAATAAAATCATATACATTTATATGCTAGTTTTGAGATTCTATCATGTTTTGCTTTAGGAGGGGAATTATGTTTAAAAATACCCGAATTCTACTTACAGGAGGCACTGGTTCTTGGGGAACGGAACTTACGAAAAAATTATTATTATATAAACCAAAGGAAATAAGAATTTTTTCAAGAAATGAATTTAAACAAATTAAGATGGAAAGAACATTTAACTACCATCCATCACTTAAATTTGTTATAGGTGATGTGAGAGACTACTCGTCTTTAGAAGACGCTTGTCAGGATGTCGACTATATTTTTCATTTAGCCGCATTAAAGCATGTTCCAATTTGTGAGGATCAGCCTGAAGAAGCATTAAAAACAAATGTCACTGGAACACAAAATGTCATTCGCGCAGCACTAGAAAATCGTGTTAAAAAAGTTATCGATGTTTCTACTGATAAAGCAGCAGACCCTGTCAACTTCTATGGTTTAACCAAGGCACTAGGAGAAAGACTGATGATTCGGGCAAATGATTATAGTGAGCAAACAGACTTTGTCTGTATTAGAGGCGGAAATGTATTAGGAACAAACGGAAGTGTTGTCCCGTTTTTTAAAGATTTGATCTTAAACGGCAAGGATCTTACCTTAACATCAAAAGACATGACAAGATTTTTCCTGACAGTAAGTGAAGCAATTGACTTGCTGCTCAAAGCCTCAGAGGAGGCAAAGGGCGGAGAAATTTTTGTGATGAAAATGAAAGCCTGCAACATATTAGATCTTGCAGAAGTTCTCATTGATGAGTTAGCTTCACATCCTGTTGGTATCAAGGAGATCGGAATCCGCCCTGGTGAAAAACTTCATGAAGTACTTGTTTCAAATCACGAAGCGCCATTTACTTATCTTTATGACGCCCAACATTATGTGATACTACCTTCTCATCCATCAGAAAAACTAGTAAAACACTATAAAAAGTTTGCAAAAGCAGATTTTCAAAAGTATCAATCTAACAACCAATTAATGTCGAAATTTGAGATTGCTGATATGTTGAAAGAAGGGGGCTTTATTCAGTGAGACTTCTGATCTTGGGCGGAAACGGTATGGCTGGACATATGTTAAAAGAGTTTTTCTCTACCAAAAAACAATACGATGTTTACTGGACACAACGGCATTCTTTGCCAAATCACCCAAACTGTTTTTTTCTAGATGTCAAAAAGACAGCTGAAATAAGAAAACTGCTTGAAAAGGTAAAACCTGATGTCGTCATTAATGCAACCGGCATCTTAAATGACGCCGCCCGCAAAAACCTTCAAGATGCCATTTGTGTCAATAGTCTCTTGCCCCATTTACTTGCGGAATGGAGCAATGACTGCCAATATTATTTGATGCATATTAGCACAGATTGTGTTTTTTCAGGTTCAAAAGGAAAGTATGCAGAAACAGATGAGAAAGATGGATGTTCGGTTTATGCACAAACAAAAAGTCTTGGTGAAGTATGGGATGATAAAAACTTAACAATTAGAACATCGATTATCGGACCAGAGCTAAAAGATGGTATTGGGTTATTCCATTGGTTCATGCAACAAGAAAACGTGACAAACGGATTTAGACGTGTTTTTTGGAACGGGCTGACAACATTGGAACTTGCCAAAGCTATTGAACAACTGCTCGATTCTAAATTAAGCGGATTGATCCACTTAACCGGAAATCGCTTCATCTCAAAATATGAACTGCTTCTCTTATTAAATGAAATCTTTTCTAGAGGAATTAAAATTGTTCCTGATGACCAATTCTATTCTGATAAAAGTATACTAATGACACGGGATGATGTTCCTTATCAGCCTGTCAGCTATGAACAAATGCTCACCGAGTTAAAAGAATGGATCAAAAAACATTCCTCTTTGTATCCATACGACCTATAAAACGAAACACCCAACTAATTGGTTGGGTGTTTTTTGGTGGTTGTTATTGACACAATTGTATTATTGTATACAATTATATGTATCTAATGGAAAAGGAGGTGATTTTTTTTACGTGCAACCTTCACAACCAGTCAAAAGGCAATCAGCATGTGATTATGCATACCATGAATTAAGAAGAAAAGTGATTGAACTTGAATATCAGCCTTCGACACAGCTTTCCGAAACAGACCTCGCCAAAAACTTAAACATTAGTCGTACCCCATTACGCCAAGCTCTTTATCGGCTGGAAATTGAAGGATTGGTCATGAAACAATTAAACGGCCGACTCCGTGTTTGTCCGATTTCACTCACTGAAGCAGAAGAGGTTTTTACTGTACGAGCAGCCCTTGAGGGACTCCTGACTGCTGGAGCCGCTCAACTTGTCACGACGGAAGACCTTAATCAGTTAGAAGACCGAATCGAATGTATGAAGATGGCTGCTGTAAAAGATCGGCATACAGATACGGTCAAATACGGATCTGAATTTCACTCTTTTCTGCATACCATCAGTACAAATGCAACCGCAAAACGTTTTCTTGAGCAATTAAATAGTCGAATTGAACGGTACCGAAGAATCAGCGGCTATAAAAATCCTGATTATCAACCGTCCGTTTCCTTGAAAGAACATGAGGAAATTTTCAATGCTGTAAAAGCAAAAAACAGCAGTTTGGCAGAAGAAGCCATGCGTTATCACATAAAACGCAGTTTAAAGTCCATCGAAGAAACGCTCAAACGTTTATAGTATCACATCACGTTTAAAAACGAATATGGGGTGAAAAAATGGGCAAACAAAGTGTGTTTAATCCCGGACTAGAAGGTGTGATCGCTGGAGAAACGGAAATATCTTATTTAGATACTGATGCTGAAGAAATCGTTATCAAAGGCTATGATTTAATGGAGCTTACTGAACAAAAAACTTATATCGATCTCGTTCATCTCCTTCTCTATCACAAACTACCCAGTGAATTGGAACGAACAAAAATTGAAAGCGCTTTAAAACATAACCAAGACCTCCCCCAAGAGATTTACAACATTCTTTCATCGATTCCAACAACGACTCACCCAATGGATGCCTTAAGAACCGGTATCTCAGCACTGGCTGGTTATGATCCTGAACTGAATGACCAATCCGTTGCAGCCAATACAGCAAAAGCACTACGATTAATTGCACGAATTCCGAATATCGTTGTCAACAGTTACCGGTTTTTACATCAGCAAAAAGCGATCTCACCTAAACAGCAAATGTCTTACAGTGAGAACTTTTTATATATGCTGACAGAAAAAGAACCGAACAAACATGAAACCGCTATCTTTGATCAAACATTAATGCTTTATAGTGAACATGAAATGCCGAATTCTACTTTCTCCGCTCGAGTCATTGCCTCAACCAACTCAGATATATATGGCGCTTTTACAGGAGCTGTCGCTTCTTTAAAAGGGAACTTACACGGCGGTGCCAATGAGGCTGTGATGCATATGTTACTTGAAGGAGAGACAAAAACAGGTTTTAGTCATCTAATTTACGAGAAATTAAACAAAAAAGAGAAAATTATGGGCTTTGGTCATCGCGTTTATAAGAAAAAGATCGATCCGCGTGCTGCTTTATTAAAAAACGCTCTTTTTTCACTTTCAGAAAAACGAGGCAAACAGGCTTTATTTGAAATGTGCGAAACAGGCGAAAACATCATGCGTGAAGAAAAAGGACTATATCCAAATCTAGATTATTACGCCGCTCCGATCTACTATCTGCTTGGGATTCCAATCGATCTTTATACACCGATTTTCTTTGCAGCACGGTCTGTCGGCTTAAGTGCCCATGTGATTGAACAACACGCTAATAATCGGCTGTACCGTCCAAGGGTGCACTATACAGGACCGCGGCACCTCCATCCATAAACAAAGGAAGGGATATTGATGATAACGACTGAAACATGTGACTCATTACTAGAAAGCATTGCAGATTACACAGTGAATGGCACCATTAACAGTGAAGAAGCAATTGAAACGGCACGGTTTGTTTTAATGGATACACTGGGCTGCGGAATATTGGCACTTAGGTATCCTGAATGCACGAAACATCTCGGACCAATTGTTCCGGGAACTCAGGTCCCAAACGGTACCCGCATTCCTGGTACACAATTTGAATTAGATCCCGTTCAAGGGGCTTTTAATATTGGCTGCATGATACGTTGGCTTGACTACAATGATACATGGTTAGCTGCAGAATGGGGGCATCCGTCAGACAACTTGGGAGCAATTTTGGCCTCCGCTGATTTTTGGAGTAGACAGCAACTATCCACCGGTAAAAAACCACTCATAATGGGTGATGTGCTTGAAGCAATTGTAAAAGCCCATGAAATTCAAGGTGTCCTTGCTCTGAATCATAGTTTGAATAGAAAAGGCCTTGACCATGTACTGTTCGTTAAAGTCGCTTCTACTGCTGTAGCCTGTCATCTTTTCGGCGGTACAAAAACGGATGTCATTCATGCTGTTTCCCAAGCCTGGGTTGATAACTCCAGCTTGCGGACATATCGGCATGCACCGAACACCGGCTCTCGAAAGTCGTGGGCAGCCGGTGATGCAACAAGCCGCGGAGTTAGGCTTTCTCTCATGACCTTAAAAGGAGAAATGGGCTATCAAACTGCTCTGTCTGCACCAATGTGGGGCTTCCAAGATGTTCTGTTTGGCGGTGAACAAATATCGCTGGACCGCCCGCTTAATAGCTATGTGATCGAGAACATTCTCTTTAAAATTTCCTATCCGGCAGAATTTCACGCTCAAACAGCTGCAGAAGCGGCTATTCAGCTCCATGATCAAGTAAAGAATAGACTTGATGAAATCGATCGAGTCGTCATCACGACGCATGAATCAGCGATCAGAATCATTGATAAAACAGGGGAATTACACAATCCTGCAGATCGCGATCATTGTATTCAATATATAACAGCAATCGGTTTGATTTATGGAGAAATCACAGCTGACCATTATGAAGATGAAACAGCGAAAAACCCAGAGATTGATCGTCTTCGCGCCAAAATGACAACGGTGGAAAATAAACAATATTCCACAGACTATCTTGATCCTGAAAAACGGTCAATCGCAAATGCCGTCCAAATTTTTTATAAAGATGGCACACAATCAGAAAATGTTGTCGTCGAGTATCCAATCGGCCATCGACGTCGACGTACTGAAGGCATTCCATTGCTAAAGGCAAAATTTATTGACAATTTGAAAACTCGTTTTCCTAAAAGACAGACAGAACAAATCACCGCTCTCTTAAATGATCCGCACACATTAAAAAACACGACCGTCCCGGATTTTATGGAACTGTTTGTGATTTAGGAGGTGTTAAGATGTGGATTGTCACAAAGCAAATCAGCCAGACAGAGCTGGCGGAAACTTTCAAAACACTCATTCACGCACCAGACATATTAAAAATACCAGGCACACATGATGGTATGGCAGCTATCATGGCTAAAAGCATCGGTTTTCAAGCACTTTATCTCTCTGGTGCAGCCTATACAGCAAGCCGCGGAATACCAGACCTTGGCATGATCCAGTCACAAGAGATGGCAGAAAAAGCCCGGGAATTGGTAAGAGCCACAAACCTACCTGTTTTAGTCGATATTGACACAGGTTATGGCGGTGTCTTAAATGTTGCAAGAACAGCAGCAGAAATGGCAGAAAACAGGGTCGCTGCTGTCCAAATTGAAGATCAGCAACTCCCTAAAAAATGCGGACACTTAAACGGGAAAAAACTGATTTCTGCAGAAGAGATGATCGCAAAGATTAAAACGATAAAGAAAACGGCACCCTCCCTTGTCGTCGTGGCGCGAACAGATGCAAAAGCGGTTGAAGGAATAGATGAAGCCATTAACCGTGCCAATCTTTATATAGAGGCAGGCGCTGATGCTATTTTTCCGGAAGCATTAACAAACGCAGAAGAATTTCAGGAGCTGGCTTCCGCAGTAAATGCTCCTCTGCTAGCTAATATGACTGAATTTGGGAAAACTCCCTATTATACAGCAGAAGAATTCCAACTGCTTGGCTACAGCATGGTGATTTATCCAGTTACTTCACTAAGGGCTGCAGCGAAGGCATATGAACGAGTTTTTTCAGACATTTATCAAAAAGGAACACAAAAAGATGTACTCCATGATCTGCAAACCCGTGAACAACTATATGATGCCATTCATTACGATGATTATGAAGAGTTAGACAAAAACATTGCTAAAACCGCACTTCCTGAAATAGGAAAAGAAAAAGACTGTTGATCATAAGGCAGTCTTTTTCTTTTTCAAAAAAATGTCATAAACAAACCGCCAATTGCACCTGTGACAACGATGACCCATGGAGGCAGCTTCCAGTAGACAAGCATACTAAATAAAAGCGCTGCAAAAGCAAAATCAAGCGGCTCTAAAATAGAACTCGTCCAAATGGGCTCGTAAAATGCCGAAATCAAAATCCCCACTACAGCAGCATTGACCCCCATTAAAGCGCCATTTATTTTTGGATTACGGCGAAGGGTATCCCAAAACGGCAATGCTCCCAAGATCAGCAGAAATGCCGGCAAAAAAATCGCTACTGTCGCAAGCAATCCGCCCTGCCAGCCGTTCATAACCGCGCCAAGATATGAGGCGAATGTAAACAAAGGACCTGGCACAGCTTGTGCCGCCCCATAGCCAGCTAGAAATGCCTCTTCACTCAACCATCCTGTCAGAACAAATTCTCGCTCTAATAACGGCAGAACAACATGGCCGCCGCCAAAGACTAACGAACCTGATCTGTAAAAGTGATCAAACATCTGAATCCATCTGCTGGCAGTCAATTCACTCAATACGGGTAGAAAAATAAGAAGCCCGAAAAATAAACTCAGACATATGAATGCAAATCTTCGCGATACAGGAAATGGCATAACAGATTTAGTTGATTCTTTTTGCTGTTGATAAATATAATAACCGATAAAGGCCGAGATGATGATGACACCGACTTGGGTAAAAGCCGTTTGCCACAACAACGTTGCCAACAGCGCCAACAAAGCAATTGTCTTTC
The DNA here is from genome assembly GCF_013155385.1 of Bacillus sp. WMMC1349. GTDB lineage: Bacteria > Bacillota > Bacilli > Bacillales > Bacillaceae > Bacillus. Next base: position 3,597,865 of record NZ_JABJUQ010000007.1, read on the forward strand.
TTTTTACATCTGGCGTCAATTTTTGTGCCATACCGAGAATTGCATGGGCAACAACGACAACAGCAACGATCTTTAAACCATGAATCCAACCAGCATTTGCAATATCAAGTCCTTGGACAATTAAGGCAAATAAAATAAGTGCGATAACAGATGGAAGTGTAAAACCGATAAAGGCCAAAACCCCACCGAGGATACCGGCACGCATGACACCGATTCCGATTCCAACCTGACTGCTTGCTGGACCAGGGAGAAACTGACATAAAGCAACCAGATCAGCATAGTTTTTTTCATCAAGCCATTTTCGTTTATGGATATACTCAGCATGAAAGTATCCTAAGTGAGCGATGGGTCCACCAAAAGATGTCAGTCCAAGTCTTGTTGAGACAAATAAAATTTCGATTAATGACTTGATTCCTCTGTTTGCTTTATGCTTTGACATCAACTCACTCCTTTTTACTTGTCTTTAATCTCTTTAAACAGCTCATACGCTTTTATTCTTGCTTCCTCTAAAATGTTTACTCCTTTTTCAGTAGTGGTGTAATATTTTCTAATCTTGCCGTCCACTTTTTGTTCTTCTTTTTGAAGAAGTCCGTTTGACTCCATTGAGTGAAAAATCGGATATAATGTACCCGCACTGACGTTGTATCCGTGTTCCTTTAATTCTTCTAACATCCACAATCCAAAAATCGGATGTTGATTGGCATGATGCAAAATGTGAATTTGAATGAATCCAAGAAATAGTTTCCTCACTATTCTTTCTTCCAATTTGTAACCTCCTAAAGACTATATAATATCGGATTTCGATATCGATAAACAATATTAAGATTAACATTGTTTATTCCTAAAATACAATTAGAATATATTTACTAAATTTTACTTATAAGCATAAAAATTGATTACAGCGCAACTTTTTTTGTAAAAACATGTTTATAAATTCCATATCATTTACAAAAAAATTAGAATTCTAATTTTTTTTAGAAATTTAATAAAAATATATTTACTTGCTTAATAGAAAGTGGTAAATTCAAAGCAAGAAAAGGAATTTAGTAGATCGCGATCTTGTTTTATCCTTTTCTTCAATGTTTTGGACGTCCATTTTATAAATTATTCCAATCGGAGGGGACATACCATGCTCAAACGTAAACTATTTCTTAAAATTAGTATTGGTCTAGTAGCTTCAGCAACTTTTTTGTCCATGCTTCTTCCAACTCAGAGTGCAAGCGCCCGAGAAATGCACACAAAAATGCACACAAAAATGCACACAAAATGTTTTCACTTTAAATGTCCTATCTTTTGTCCGCCGAAACATAGACATCCGCATTGGCCTCATCCGGGGCACCCATGCAAACCAAGTAATCCATGTGATCCAGGCAAACCGGACAACCCAAACAAACCAGGTGATCCATGTAATCCAGGCAAACCGGATAACCCAAACAAACCAGGTAATCCATGTGATCCAGGAAATCCGACAAAACAGCCGACATTGGAAGCAAAAACTGTTCAAAGCGTTATAGAATGGACAACTTCTGACATTGAAATTACTTACAGACCGAATATATCAATAGGTGCAAGCTATGTGGTATTCCACTTTCCATATCGATTCCATGCAAGCACACGGGATACTTTAAATGGAAAAACACTTGACTCAACACAAATTTTAGATGATGGACAGACTGTTAGAGTTCCCGTCAATGCTTTAAGTTCGTCTGAGTTTAAACTAGTGATGGTTCGGAAAACGCTTCCGAATGCAGGTACTCACAAAATTACTGCTGAATTGCAGCAAAATGGAAAAAACTTCAATCACACTGAAACAAACTTACTGATTGCTCCTCGCAAGTAAATAAGTAAAAAATAGTTTAGCACGCTGGCTGATATGCTCCCCTAAAGGTAGACAGATGAAATAAAAAAATCTGTCTGCCTTGGGGGAGTTTTTTCATGGCTAGAAAATAGTTTTGAAAAAGTAGAGAAGTTGAGAGGACTGTAACTGTAAGCACAGGAGATCAACTAAATAAAGCATTAAAGAACAAAAATTCAAATTCTGTTTTCACCTCACTTCATTCCTTGATTTTCAATATATTTCTTAACTACATTGATGGGAGAACCACCAGTTGTTAGTAAGCCAAAACTTCTTGACCAAAACATTTCTTTCCACAGCTTTTTTCTAACCTGCGGAAAACCTTTTTTAATTAATCGTGAACTAGCACTTTTATAAGCATTGATGAACTTTGATAATTCAGTGTTAGGATGTGCTTTGAACAGGATGTGAACATGGTCTTTATCATGATTCCACTCAACTAGAGGATATTGTATTTCTTGCCTAGCTTTACAAACATATCCTTAGCATAGTCAGATACTTTATCATCAAAGACTTCTCTACGATATTGATAATACATTGAGAACACTGAATGATTATTACTGTCTAATTTCATTGTAACATCAGCCTTTATCTTATATAAGACTGGTAAACAAAATAGCCTTTAGGCTATCGCCGAACCGACATTCATCTCCCACCTATCGTTTGGCTTCGCCCTTCACACGACTGAGGAGGGAGTCTTCTGTCGGAAAACGATAAAGTACAAAATGGGTCCGATCATGCTAATCCCTACAATAATAAGAAACCACAGCCATTTGGGACCGTTTGTTTCCTTCTCTTTGACACAGTTTAACAATGCAGAAACCACAAGGATAAGATATAACAAAATAAAAGGGGTAATCATTTCCCAAGGTATTTCAGATCCAGCCATTATTTCGTCCTCCTTTTCTTGAGAAAGGGCCTAACGACAAATAAATAGTAAAATAATAGCGGTGTCGGTGTTTGAATAAGGCCCCAAATTCCCCAAAACCAAGCATTGCTCCCCTTTTTCTTGGCATCAAGAAAGAGCAAAATACTTTGTGTAAATAAAAGTGGTGAAAGCAATAACAGGACCAACAATGTATCTTGATTGAAATCAAGATTCATCTAAATCACCCTCCATCTCTATCTTCCGGCACCATTTCTTTTTAAGCAGGAGCAGTACTGGAAGAAGGACAAACGCTACCCCTTGCACTGTCAAAAATATGACGGGTACACGAATCGAGATTGTGATGTAAACGGACAAAATCACGAATGCCGACATAATAAAGCAAAGCAACTCCTTTTGTACTGCCCGTTTACGCTCCTTTTTAAATAGAGCTAAACGCTGGTCCAGCTCAAATTGAGGGGGGCTTGCAGGTTCAAAGATGTCATCTATTTTTTTAAATTCCTGTTTCAAATGAGAGATTGTCTCTTTTTCATCGCGCTCCTTCACTCATCCCACTCCTTTCGAATTTTCTTTAAACCATTGTGAACACGGGATTTGGCAGTACCTTCTTTTATTTTTAAGATTTTAGCTACTTCAGAATATGTGTACCCATAATAATGCCTTAATAAGATCGGCATTTTAAACTCCGGTTCAAGTTTGGCGAACAGCTCCAAATAGTCGCTCCATTCATGTCCATGAAGCGACACTTCCCATTTCATTTTCCGCAAAGCTTCCTCTCCAGCTTCCTGCATCTTGCGGTTTTCTCGTATTTTCTGTCGCTGGTCATCGATAAACAGTCGGGAAGCAATTGAAATTAACCATGTCGAAAATTTGGCATTTCCCCGAAACTGCTGAAGGTTGATATATGCTTTCAACATCGTTTCTTGAACTAAGTCCTCTGTCAAATCAGCATTGAAAGTTAACTTCAATAGATATTGATATAAAAAGGAATGGTTTAGCTGAAACAGTTTTGTAAAGGCGCTATCCTTTCCGTTTTTTGCTTGTATGATAAGTTCTTTTTCATCTAGCTGATCCACAAAAACGCCAAACCTCCTTCCTTTTGTCTCTAATGATTAGACGACAGCCACTTACAAACCGTTCAATCCGATTCCAATAAAATCATTCTGTTTGTGAATTTTCATTTAGATGTACTTGAAAAGAGGTTAGAAAAAGGGGAACAAAAAGATAAGAAAGTTCATCTTAACATTAAAAAACGTCCGGTTTTCTGTCCGGACGTTTTTTTGATGTTACACTTGATACATTTTCCAAACGAAAGGCAGCAAATCCGAAATTTCATGAGCAAGCAATGTATGTGGTGAACGGGTTTCACTCCACTGATCAGCACAGGCACCATGAAGGTATACAGCATTCAAAACAGCCTCTTTCCAATTTTCGTGACAACAGAGCATACCCAAAAGCATCCCAGTCAATGTATCACCAGTGCCTCCTTTTGCTAAAGCACTATTGCCTGTTTGATTGATCCAACACTCTCCATCAGGAAAAGCAATCACGGTTTGTTTTCCTTTTAAAACGATCGTCACTCCGAGTGTTTTCGCTTGTTCTTTGGCAAAAAAACCGCGTTTTTTCTGCACCTCTGGAATTGAAGTATTTGTCATTCGCGAAATTTCACCAGGATGTGGTGTCAAAATTATGGGTGCTTCCCGAGCAGGGTATGTTCTGATTGATAAAGCACCAGCATCAAAGACAACAGGAATTTGTTTGTCTAATATTTGCTCAACAGCACATTCTACTGTTTGTGAAGGAGGAATGCCAGGTCCAAATGCAATTGCTCGGTAATCTTCTTCAATTCCTTCTTCGGCTAGCTTTTCCATGCCATTTTGTAGATAAGTAGCTTCGGGTAGACTGGGTACAATCATCGGTATAACACTTTCAGATGTAGCGATCACAAGTTTGCCGATCCCACTTCGCATTGCACCAAGTCCGGCAAGCAGTGCAGCTCCAGGCATCTCAGGACTTCCGGCAAGCAAAAGCCCTGTACCATACGTCCCTTTATGGCTGGCAGAGCCTCGTTTTGGTAAGGTTGATTGTACATGTTTTTTCGTCCAAATCGGTAGATCTTCAGCAAACATCTCTGCTAACCCCCTTTTAAACAAACGTTTATTTAACTATTTTGACACATTGGACTTCCTCATAATAGCGGGTACTTTATGATATGTGCCCAACCGCCACAGCCATTCAAATGGTCCCATTTGAAACCGCTTTGTCCACCAAAAGCTAGCAACGATCTGACAGAGGAAAAACAAGACGGCAAGACCGATACCAACCCACACACCAAGCTTTCCGTACAATCCTAAACCATAACCGTAAAAGATAGTCGTCATGATAATGCTTTGAAATAAATAGTTCGTTAGTGATAATTTTCCAACTATACCGAAAGGTTTTAAAACTCGCTGTCCCTTCCTTGTTTCCATCAACAGTATGATTCCCGATATATAACAAAATGTTAAAGCCAGCGGTCCTACACCATCACTCACAATAAAAATAAATGGCGTGTCCCAGAAAATAGGTAAAGCTTTTAACGGAATACTAAGAACCAAGCTGACAAAGAAAACTTTCCGGATTCTCCGGATATGATGCTGAGGTTTATGAAGCCACCTCTTTTTTGCTACATACATACCAAATAAAAATGGTGAAAGAACAAAAACAGGGATGATCACCACAACCAGAAGGAGGATGGATAATCCTAATGACGCCCAGCTTGGCAGTGAATCATCCAAATGAAAGAAAGCAGCCCCATTTATTCGGTAAAACACATTTTCCCAATAACTGCCATTTTGCATAATCTCAGCTGTCTGACGATGAGACTCAACCAATTGATCAGGCGATGCCAATCTCAGACCAAAAATCACAAAGATATGTGTCACAAACAATATGATCGCCCACATAAGAATGGTTTTCGGTTTCCGGTTGATAAACAGAAACACCAGTCCTATCCCAATTATTCCGTAAATACGGAGAATGTCTCCATCCCAAACGAAAAAACAATGCAATAAACCCAAACCTATCAAAATCAAAAAGCGTCGAACAAAGACAATCCGGTATGCACCAAGACCTTTTTGATCAAACCTGTCTTTCATCAGAACGATGCCATAGCTAAATAAAAAAGCAAATAACGGCATAAAGCTATCAACAACAAAAATCCGAAGTAACTCATAGGCCCAATAATCATATGTTTCTAATGTTTTAACAGATAAATTTCCCCACATCCCATACTGAAACAACAGCATATTCGCAAGCAAAATTCCAAGCAGTGCAACCCCTCGTGCTTGATCAATCCAAATGATTCTTTTTCCCTGTGATGGATATTGATCCATTCTTTTCACTCCCCCCTTTAATGAATCCAGTTTATCAGCTTTCGTTTAACCCCAGTTTATAACAGGCTTAAATCTTGCTAAATTTAGACCTGAGACTTAGTCCATCTCTGTCTTTGGTTCATCGTTTAACAATGGTATCTCTCATATAATAAAGATCGGAATTAGCATTATTGTTAGGGGGCGTTCTGATTGGGCAGAAATAAAAGGCGATTACACCTGTTTTGGTTGTTTCTGTTCGTCTGTCTCAGTATTTTCATCATCACGTCTTATCACATCAATTTTGCAAACCATGATAAACTGATCAACATCATGTTCATTTTCATTAAACCGCTCATTTGGCTATTGTCTGCTGTATGACAAAAAACAGCTCCAGATCAATATCTGAAGCTGCTGTATGTCTGTGTCTAGTCCCGCAAAATTGGGGCATCCAGTTGATAAAGTCGCTGGTAACGGGGATTTTCTTTTAGAAGTTTTTGATGGCTTCCTTCCATTTTGATACTTCCATGATCAAGGAAAAGAATTCGATCAGCTGCTTCTACCCCAACTAAATGATGGGTAATCCAAAGAACAGTTTTCCCATCAAGTACTTCAAACATCGTCATTAACAGTTCTCTTTCCGTTTTCGGATCAAGTCCAACGGTCGGTTCGTCTAAAACAACGATTGGTGCCCCCTGCAACAAAATCCGTGCTAATGCAATCCGCTGCCGCTCACCACCGGAAAAACGGTTACCTGTTTCCTGTACAGATGTTTGATAACCATTGGGCAATGATTCAATATAGTCATGAAGCTTCACCTGGCGTGCTGCCCAGTATACCTCTTCATCACTTGCTTCAGGATGACCAAGCCGAATATTATTTAAGATTGTTGTATCAAATAAATGCGGCTTTTGATTCAAAACAGCGACAACATGAGAAATATTTCCACGAAACGATTCTGCCTTCATACCATTAAACGTGACCTGCCCTGAAGTCGGTGACAGCGCACCTTCTATCAATGTTAAAATCGTTGACTTTCCTGCACCACTCGGTCCAAGCAAAGCGATTTTTTCACCCTGTTTCAATGTAAAAGAAACGCCATCTAAGACAGGCTGTTGTTTTTCATAAGAAAAGGAAACATGATGAAAACAAAGGGTCACATTACTTAAACGAATGTCTTCAGCATTTACAGCTGGAACAACTTGATCTTCTGCTTCCTCTTTTGACTGCAATCTTTCAATCCGAAGCAAGGAATCCTGATACTCAGGAATGGACCCGATTGAATCAGAAAGCGGAAAAAATGCTTCTGTCAACGGGAAAACAACCAACACAAACGCAGCAATAAAGGTATGGGGTAGTGAGCCTGCGGCACTCTGTCCCCCGGCCCAGACAAGCATAATCAAGACCAATCCTGCCACAAGACATTGCACAGCAAAATCTCTCCAGCGAGTAAAGCGCTGACGTTTCTGTTCAATCTCAAACCACTTCTTCTCTGCATCTTCATAAGCGCTAATAAAATCTGCTTGCCGACCGCTAAATACCCAATCACTCACACCCATCACAGCATCTGTTAATTGGCGGTACAATTTACTGCGCCCTTGTTTCAACATTGTATTTTTCGCTCTTGTCACCAGCAATGAAACGAGTGGAACAAGAAATACGAGGACAGCCGCATAAATTGCAACAAGACCAGCAAAAAGCCAAGAGAAGAAGCCGAGAGCAATGATGAATACGATATACAAAAGCAAAGCCGCTATACTGGGAATGACGGTTTTTAAATACATGTTCTGCAAATGTTCAATATCATCCGCCAAAATTCCAAGCATATCACCTGTGCGAAAACGTGATCGTAATTTCAGTGCCTGCGGCTCAAGAATCTTATATAAACGCACTCGCATATCAGATAGGATATTTAAAATCATATGGTGGCTTGTCAGCCGTTCTACATATCGTGATACGGCACGTAAAATTCCAAAAGTCCGAACCGCCACAATCGGTACATAAATCATTAAGACATTTTCCGGCCGGGTCGCTGCTTTAGAGATCAAATAACCTGATGTATACATCAAACTAGCAGCGGAACAAACGGTCAATCCACCTAACAAAATGACGATCATAAACAATTTGATATTTTTTTTTACGTATGGCAAAATCCACTGGTCTTTCTTCATGATGCTCCCCCAAACAACTGTGCCTGAACGAGATCGTAATACACACCATGTTTTGCGATCAATTCTTGATGTGTTCCGGTTTCCGCCACTTTCCCGTCCTGCAGCACGATGATTTCATCCATATCTAGCATCCAATGCAACCGGTGTGTCGCCATAAAGACAAGCTTATCTTCAAATAATTTGAGCATCGTTTCTTTGATTGCATATTCTGTTTCAATATCCAAATGGGCTGTCGGTTCATCTAAAAGAAGAAGCGGACGATTTCCGAGAAAAGCCCGCGCAACAGCTATCCGCTGTGCCTGACCACCACTCAATGCCCTCCCGCCTTCACCAATTTGTTCCTCAAGCCCTGCTGGAAGCTGGTTGATTAGTTCTGTAAGTCCAGCGGCCTTTGCTGCCTGTGCGACTTCTTCATTTGAAGCTTCTGGGTAATAGAAACGAATGTTGGCACAAAGCGTATCTGGAAATATATATGGATGCTGTGGGATATATAGAAGCTGACGTTGCCAGCTTTCAGTCTGTAAATGTGTTCTCTCTTGACCGCCAACCTCAATGACACCGCTGTTCGTTTCTAAAAAACCGCCTAGAACATCAATGAGTGTTGATTTTCCAGCGCCGCTTTCTCCAATAATCCCAATTTTTTTCTTCCCTTTTAAACATAGGGATATATCACTTAACGAGCTGCTTTCTTCTTCTCCATGCTGCACTGAGATATTTTTTAAGACAAGTTGAGCTTCATCAGCCCATTCAGCAAGTTCAAGAGGTTCCTCCTCTTTAAAAGCAGGCATATCTAAAATTTTCTTGATAGATTTCCCTGCTTCCTGACCATTTAATGTGGCGTGATAATCATTGCCGACTTCGCGAACTGGCAGAAAAAATTCTGGCGCCAAAATTAAAATGGTCAGCGCGGGACCGAGATGAATATGCCCTTCTACAAGGCCGAGCCCGAGAAAAACAGCCACAGTTGCCACAGACAGCATTGTAAAAAAATCAAGCGCAAATGATGATAGAAAAGCAATTCTCAGTGTACTCATCGTTGCTTTCCGATAACGTTCACTCACCTTAAAGATATTTTTCGTGTGTGAGCGGCTTAAACCTAAAAACTTTAATGTCTCTAGTCCTCGGAGCGAGTCTGTAAAATGGTTTGAAAGTGTCTCATAGGTTTTCCACTGGCTGTCAGCTTTCCTTTTCGCGGCATACCCTAGCAATATCATAAACGCAATTAAAATAGGCATTGTCACAATTAAAATCAATGCAGATGATTTGTCTTTAAAAAAGCAATAGACAACGATTACAGCTGGGATAACCGCCATACTGATCATCTTTGGGAGAAACAATTCCAAGTAACGGCGAAACTGGGTGATCCCTTCAAGGGCAAGTGTCACCACCTGCCCTGTTCCTGCTTTTTTTGTGAGCCGCGGTCCTGACTGAAAAAGTTTTTCGAGAAAAGCCTTTCTCATCTGGGCCCCGGTCTCAGCGGCATAATGATAAACGATCCGCTGTTTGACAAGTGTCACGGCATGTCGAAGCAGAAATGCCGAGATAAAGAGAATCATTAGCAGATTGATCGCCCCGACTTGTTCTCCATTAAAAAGGCGAGTAACTGCCTCTGCCAACCATTCAGCCTGCATAATGATTGCGACACTTTGAATCAAAGTTAGTCCGGTCAGAACCGCGAGAATGCGTTTTATTCCTTTATATTGAAAGAGATCTTTTCCCATTAATAGATCATAGGCTCCTTATGACTAACACGTTTCCGAAATACATAATAACTCCAAATTTGATAGCCCAGTACAAATGGAAGTAATGTTAATGCCACAATCGTCATGACTTTTAACGAATAATCGCCTGAAGAAGCATTATAGATGGTTAAATCATATGCACTTTTTATTGAACTAATCATAACGCGCGGAAAGAGTGCCGTAAAAATCGTCCCCACTGTAAGCGCGATTCCTGCACCAGTCATGACAAATGACCAACCATCGCGTTTTTGTTTCATAAACATAATCGCCAAGACATAGCAGACAACAATCAAAGCTGCAAGCGGAATCGTGATATGGCCGCGACCTGTGAATAGATCGGTTTGAAAGATTGACAAAGCAACAAAAACAACAAGTGCTGCCAAGACAAGGAAAACAATTTTTTGAGCCAATTGTCGTGCACGGTCCCGTAAATCATCTTCTGTTCTGAGCGTAATAAAGATCAAACCGTGCAGAAGACATAGCAGTGTAACAGTGACTCCGCCAGTGACAGAATAAACATTCACATAATCGGTAAAACCAGCATGCAAATTCATATTAGCGTCTATTGGCATTCCCCGTAAAATACTGGTGAATAAAACACCGAACAAAAACGGAGGCAAAAGACTGCCAAAGAACACGACCCAATCCCACGTTTTCGTCCACTTCGCCGTTTCTACTTTACCTCTAAACTCAAATGCAACACCACGTCCGATCAAAGCGAGCAATACAAACACAAATGGAATATAGTAACCGCTAAACATCGTTGCATACCAGTGTGGAAAAGCTGCGAAAATCGCACCTCCACCTGTTAGCAACCAAACTTCATTCGCATCCCAGAATGGTCCGATCGTATTGATCATCACCCGACGTTCAAGTTCATTACGGCCGAGAAAACGGGTTGCCATACCGACACCAAAATCGAAACCTTCCAAAAAGAAAAATCCGATAAAAAGAATAGCAACTAGTATAAACCAGAGTTCATTAAGAGATACCATGATAAACCTCCTGATCAAACGGGTCTGTTGACACATGGCCATCTTGGTGATGGTCATGGTGTCCGGCACCCTTTTTAATCTCACGGATAAACAAGTATACGAGAACAATAGCTAAAATGAGATAAATCGCTGTAAACGCAATGACCGAAAATAAAAGCATACCGGCAGAGACGTTAGGCGAAACTGATTGTGCAGTCGTTAATATTCCTGTTACAGTCCATGGCTGACGTCCGATCTCTGTCATGATCCAACCTGCTGTGTTCGCTATAAATGGGAAGGCGATGAGAGCGACCATACCTCGTAAAAACCATTTGCTAGTCTCAAGCTTTTTGCGGAAGCTGAGGATCAGACCTGTTATAGCAGCTAATACCATTAAACCGCCTGCTCCAGCCATAATCCGAAAACTCCAAAAAGTTGTTTTAACTGGCGGAATATAATTTCCTTCTCCATATTTTTCTTCATATTGCTTTTGTAACGTTTTCATTCCTGGAACATCACCGCTAAACTGTTTATAGGCTAAGTAGCTGAGTGCATACGGTATACTGATTTCCGAGTGATTTTTTTGGTTTTCTGAATCAATATTGGCAATCATCGTCCATGCAGCCGGGTCTCCACTGTCATCCCAAAGCGCTTCACTTGCAGCCATTTTCATTGGCTGGCTTTTCATAAGATGTTGAGCTTGTTCATGTCCGCTAAAAGCGACACCTAAACCAGAAATCAGTGCAATGACCATCGCAATTTGAAAGGATTGTTTAAAAAAGACGACCTCTTGTTTTTTTAATATTTTATACGCACTTACACCAGCGATAAAAAATGCTCCCGTAGCAAGTGCACCGAAAATGACATGGGGGAATTCCACCCACAATTGCGGATTTTTAATAATTGCAAAGAAATCTGTCATTTCCGCTCGACCATTTTTAATGGCAAACCCGACTGGTTCCTGCATAAATGAATTTGCCGCCAAAATCCAAAATGCTGACAGCATTGTTCCAAGTGAAACAAGCCAGATCGAAAGCAGATGTACCTTCTTCGGCAGACGATCCCAGCCGAAGATCCATAAACCGATGAACGTTGACTCCATAAAGAAAGCTAACAGGGCTTCAACTGCAAGCGGAGCGCCAAACACATCACCAACAAAACGGGAATACTCTGACCAGTTCATCCCAAACTGAAACTCTTGTAAGATTCCTGTGACAACTCCAACTGCGAAGTTAATTAAAAATAAATGCCCCCAAAATTTTGCCATCGTTCGGTAAATGTCTTTTTTCTTGACAACATACAGGGTTTCCATCAAGGCGACCATAAACACAAGTCCGATTGACATCGGAACAAAAATAAAGTGAAAGATCGTCGTTGAAGCAAACTGAAATCGCGCTAAGATTAGTTCATTCATCCCTTGCTTCCTCCATTTCCTTTGTTCAATACAAATTCTCATTCATTTCTTTGTTCAATATTTCACAAACTTAGCATGAATAGTGAGCTTGATCATTTCTCAAAATACAATAGAAAGAAAGTTCAAGTAGCCATTCCCAAAATACTCCTATTGACTTATAAATAAATCTTACATATGTAATTTACACCTAATGATTACATAAAAAAAGACCTAATTACCTAAAAAATGGTTGATTTTGTGGCTAAATATTGAATAAAAATCAAACTTTTTTTGTCATTCAATAGTAATTTTTTACCTTGAAAATTTATGAAAGCTTATCCAGCAAGGGTTAAGTATCATTTTAAACAACCGACCGCTGTCACAAAATCGTGAATGTTTTTACTGCCTCATATGGAAATAAACTTGAAACAGCAAATTGTATATAAGGAGAAGTTAAAGTAGAACAAACTAAGAAAACAAATCTACCTCAGGGAGCAATTTTTACATATTTCTACATGCATTGAAACGTAAGTGTTTTCAAGCATAACAATTCAAGTTTATTCGCTATTTACCAACAGGATTGTCACATTAATTTCATAAAAAATGTGAAGCCATTCACAATATCCTGATATACTTGTTTAGGTAATCGAAGATACTTCACTGAATTAAACATTTGATGGTGGTGTAAAACATGGAAACAAAATCACTTACTCTGGTAGAGGAGCTCGCTTTAAAAAAATTAGGCATCTATCAACAAAGCCTGCTTCGCTACCTTTTACGTGCAATGATGGCAAGTATGTTTATTGGGTTTGGCGTAGTTGTCGCCTTTAAATCAGGAAACTTATTTTTTGCCGAACACTCTCCGGTAGCATATCCACTCGCTGCACTTACTTTTGGAGGAGCTATTATACTTATTGCTTATGGCGGAGGAGATTTATTCACCGGGAATACTTTTTACTTTACATTAGCAGGACTTCGTAAAAAATTACGCTGGCCTCAGGTTCTTAAGCTTTTAGTTTTTAGCTATATCGGCAACATTATGGGCGCGGTCTTTTTTGCAGGAATCGTCTTTGCATCTGGACTGTTTAAAGATCCGTCTTCTACAAACTTTTTAATGCATATAGCCGATCATAAAATGAATACTCCAACAATTGAATTGTTTTTCAAAGCAATTCTTTGTAACTGGCTCGTGTGTCTCGCCTTTTTTATCCCAATGGCTCAAAAGGGAGACGGAGCAAAAATGTTCTCAATGATGCTGTTTGTGTTCACATTCTTCATTTCTGGGTATGAACACAGTATCGCCAACATGTCTGTATTTGCTATCTCTTTAGTAAGCCCACACCCAGATACAGTTTCTCTAGCAGGTGCGATTCATAATTTAATCCCTGTAACATTAGGGAACTTAGTTGGTGGAGCAGTCATGATGGGAGTTCTATATCATTATGCAAACAAACCAGGTGGCGAAGAAGTCATCAAATAAGTTAAAAACAGCTACTACTTATCATAACTGATAAGACAGTAGCTGTTTTTTTATGTATTGAAGAGGCTGTCCTGTAAGTCGTGTGGATGAATAAAAATTGGGGAATTTGCTCGCTTTCCGCAGGAATCTCGCAATTCCCCCTGATTTATGTTGAAAAAGGACTTTTTAGACAGCTCCTTTTTCTTTTGATACTTACAATTCCATGTTGTGTGTGATAGACTGTGCATGTCTTTCACGAGGGCATACCTCCTTCTATGGTGAGATGAAGTGAGGTTTTTTATGACCACGCTATAAGCTCTCTGGAACCTCAGGCATAGCCAGGGGTTTTCCAAATCATTTAAATAAAGGCTGTCGAGAAAATCTCGACAGCCTTAGGCTAACACATCAAGTGTTAGCCTGTTTTTTTGAATCTGTGTACCAAATATATTTCCCTGTATATCCATACAGGATTGCAATCCCAATTGAAACAAAGCTCAGCCACATAAACGGTAAATAAGCTAATGTTGAAACACCAAGAATTCCAGCCATATATATTCCATTATCTGACCATGGGACCATTCCTGATGTCATCGTCCCACCGACCTCGGCATTTCTGGACAGCACTCTTCGATCAATTCGCAAATCATCATAGCTTTTTTCCATAATTTTCGGTGTTAATATCAGCGATACATACATTGCACAACCAAAAAAGTTTGCCAAGAAAGCGACAATGAGCGTAGATAATGTTACATTTCCTGCAGAAGTCAGTTTTCGTTGAAACTTGGAGACAATGACCTTAAGTACCCCCAAATGTTCAAGTAAGCCACCGAATCCTAAACCTAAAATAATCACAACGACAGAATCGAGCATTCCTTTAATTCCGCCGCGGTTCAGCAACTTATCCATAAAATCAATGCCGGTATTAATCACATAACCGTTGTATGCTGTTTTAATTGCATGAGCAAAGTTCATATCTTGAAAAACTGCAGCCCAGATAGCACCCAACAGTGCACCAATGGCTAGCGTTGGAAGAGATGGTTTTCCCATCGCCAGAAGGACGATGACAATGACCGCCGGAGCTAGCATCCAAATATGGATATCAAACGTGTCCTGTAATGCGTTTTTCAGGAACTCCACTTTTTCTAAATCAACATTTTTAGTTCCGTAAATAAAGCCGACAACCGTAAATAAAACCGCCGTAATGAAATAAGCCGGAACAGATAAATACAACATGGCTTTTACATGTGTGATCACTTCAACTTTTGATAAGGAAGAAGCTAACACCGTGCTATCTGAAAGCGGTGATAACTTGTCACCAAAATAGGCTCCAGATAAAACAGCACCTGCCACAAGCGGAAGAGGCATTCCAAGTCCTTCTCCAATCGCCATCATCGCAATCCCTGCTGTTCCCACGGTTCCCCACGATGTTCCCGTAGCAATGGATGTAATCGAACAAATCACAAGAGTTGCGAGCAGGAAAATACTAGGGTGAATAAATTCCAGACCATAATAAATCAAAGTCGGTACAACTCCACCAGCTAACCAAGTGCCGATTAGAGCACCGACGGCAACCAAGATTAATATGGCTTCAAGGCCATTGGAAATTCCAGTTGTAATCGACTGTTGCAAATCTTGATAGCGGTGACCGAGCCGCAGCCCAAGCATAATCACCAAAAACCATGAAATAAACAAAGCAAGCTGTATCGGCAAATCAAACTTAACTGTAAATAAACCAACGATAGCTAAAAAAGAGCCTAATACAACAATGATTTCTAACATTGATGGCAGCCGTGTGTTCTTCAACATTTGTCCCCCTCATGCATGAAACGCTTACAAAGTGCGTTGAATCATCATTTTCCGAAATTATTTAAAATTTAACTATATTACATTAAAGCATTATATCATGAAAAAGGGTTTGATGGTATGACAAATAGAAGGAAACACTCGACAAGGCTTCAATGCGTTTCCGCTCTTTTCATCAATCTCGATTTAAGAGCTCAGCCCCGGCAATACCCGGGTTTGTCATTTCAAATGGATTTAATATAAGATCAAGTTCAGCTTCTGTTAAGACATCATATTGAAGGCATAATTCACGTACTGATTGCCCCGTTAAGATCGCTTCCCTGGCAATTCTAGCTGCTGTTTCATAGCCTAGATGCGGATTAACAGCTGTAATCACTCCAGCACTTTTTTCAACATATGCTTGTAAACGTTTCTCATTGGCTTCAATACCTGCTACACAATGCTCAGTAAAAGATCGGAATCCATTGTTCATAATACTGATCGATTGTAGCAAGTTAAAAACGAGGATCGGTTCCATCACATTCAGTTCAAGCTGTCCTGCTTCAGATGCCAGACAAATCGTATGATCATTTCCGATTACTTGGAAAGCGATCTGATTGATCAGCTCAGCCATCACCGGATTAACTTTCCCAGGCATAATAGATGAACCAGGCTGCCTTGCCGGCAAAGCAATTTCCGCTAATCCTGCACGCGGACCGGAAGCCATCAGTCTGAGATCGTTGGCGATCTTTGACATATTCATCATACAGACTTTTAAAGCGGCAGACACTTCTGTGTAGGCATCTGTATTTTGTGTCGCATCAACTAGATGCTCAGCCCCCACAAGCGGAAGGTCACTGATTTCTCCCAAATGTTTGACAACCGCTTTGATATAGCGCGGATCAGCGTTTAAACCTGTCCCCACTGCTGTGGCGCCCATATTGACTTCGTATAAATGCTGGCGTGATTGTTTAATCCGTTTAATATCACGTTCGATGACACGGCTGTAAGCTTCAAATTCTTGACCGAGACGAATTGGCACAGCATCCTGTAGATGAGTGCGCCCCATTTTGATGACATGATCAAAATCGCTTGCTTTTTTCCTAAATGCAGAAAGCATATATGCCATCGTATCAAGTAGTTTCTCCAACAACATAAGCGTTGAAATATGAATAGCTGTCGGAAATACATCATTTGTAGATTGTGACATATTGACGTGTGTATTCGGACTTAAATGAATGTATTCACCTTTACGATGACCAAGCAATTCAAGTGCGCGATTCCCAATGACTTCATTCACATTCATATTCATTGAAGTTCCTGCGCCGCCCTGAATCGGATCAACGATAAATTGATCAACCAGCTGCCCTGAAATGATCTCATCAGCGGCCTTGACGATTGCTTCACCAAGCCCTTTATAAAGACGTTTCGTCTCCATATTGGCTAATGCAGCAGCTTTTTTCACCATGGCTAAAGCCTTGATCATTTCCTCATGAATCTTATATCCGGTAATTGGAAAATTCTCGGCTGCACGTAAAGTTTGAATACCGTAGTAAACATCTGCTGGAATATGTTTTTCTCCAAGAAAATCTTTTTCCGTCCGGTAAGGCACCTCATTCATTTGATAACCCTGCTTTCTCTTAAATAATATCGTCTGCAATCGGTGTTTCCATGATTTGCTTAACCTCTGCCAGATCTTCGGTTTTCCCTAATGCCCACATCAGTTTTGGAACAATCGCCTCGGTGTTCATATTTCTTGAGCGGATAATAGCATGATGATTGATTTTCCGTCCGACTTCGTAAATGCTCAAATCCTCTCCCTCTTCAAGACATTGTGTAGTAATGACAACAACCATTCCTAATTCGATTAATTCATTTACTTTATTTAAAAGGCTTCTTTCCTCAAAAGGGATTCCACCGCTGCCATAACTTTCAATGACAACACCTTTATATGAACCTTTTAGACAGTCCAAAAACTCCGGTTTCATTCCAGGATACAGTTTCAACAGGCAAACATCTGTGTTTAAGGACGCATCAAGCTGCAATTTTTGATGCTTGACCACAGAGATTTGCTTATGATACTCGATGTTCTCATCATGAATAAATGCAATATAAGGGTAGTTGATACTTTCAAAAGCATCATAGCTTTTTGTTCTTAATTTGATAGCCCGTGTACCTAAAATGACACGGCTATCAAAGACAACATACACTCCGCCGATACCGTCACAAGCAAAACGAATCGCATCTTTTATATTTTTTTTAGCATCTGTTTTCTTAAATGTAATCGGCACTTGTGAACCCGTGATAACAACAGGTTTATTTACATGTTGGAGCATATATGATAGCGCAGCTGATGTGTATGCCATTGTATCCGTCCCATGTGTAATCACAAAACCATCATAACGCTCATCATTTTGATATACCGCCTGAGCCATTTTGACCCAATGTTCCGGCTGCATATTTGTACTATCTATATCCATTAAAGATTGAGAATCTATCGTATATTTTGATCGATCAATTGATAAGTAACGGAGAAGCTCTTCCGCCTTCATTCCCGGAGTAAGTCCATTTTCTCCTTCTACTGAAGCAATAGTCCCACCGGTGGTTAACAGCAGTATCTTTTTCTTCATGTATTCCACCTCATTAAGAAGTCGTTTTATACCGTATAAAGCGGCTATGAAGGCTACAACAAGGCAGTTAAATACGCTCAATGCGTACCTCCACATGCAATTATAGTCTTCAAATGTAAAATGATCAAGAAACGTTATTCATTTCGCGTACAAACCTTATAGATCATATGCTATAATCACTTTGAAGCAAAAGGAGCGTAAATATGAATTTAGATCGATTAACTACACTGAGGAAAAGTAAAAACTGGTCATTACAATACACAGCAGACCGCCTTGGCATTGCGAAAAGTACCTATGCTGGTTATGAATCGGGTTATCGCCGGCCTTCATTAGAGGCGCTTAGCGATATTGCCGATTTATTTGCTACTTCAACTGATTATTTGCTGAGCAGAGTTGACGATCCTAAAGCTATCAAAAACAACAACTGCAATGAACCGATAGAACTGACAAACTGGGGAGAACAAAAACTATCAGTTGATGGGGCACTTCTGTCCGAAGAGGAAATGAAACAAATGGTTGCCTTTATAAGAGTGAAGAAAGTTCTTGACCAACAATAACATTTATAAAAAAGGGATATCCTGAAATTAGAATGGATGAAATAAAAATCGGGGAATTTGCTCGCTTTCCCGCAGGATTCTCGCAATTCCCCTTGATCATATTGATAAAGGACTTTTTAGAAAGCCTTTTCGTGTTATCCATGTAAAAACTTCACACATACCGCCTCTGGCGCAGGCACATCAGACTGTAAAAGGGTCAATTTCCCTGTTAGTGGATCCCGTTCAAACAGTGTTAATGCCCCTGTTTCCTGATTGGAAGCAATCAAAAATTGCTCTGTAGGATCAAATGCAAAATCACGCGGCCATTCTCCTTCAGTTGAAACATGTTCAACTAAGGAGAGTCTGCCGGACCCCTGCTGAACACTGAACACTGCAATACTATCATGTCCTCGATTTGAAACATATACAAATTTCCCATCTTTTGTTACATGGATTGCGCCGCCTTGGCTTGCCCCCGCAAAACCTTCAGGCAGTGCAGAAATGGTTTGCAATTCTTGAAACTCTCCAGTAGTTGCTTGATATTCTAAAACGATGATTTCATTGCTAAGCTCTGTCATCACATAGGCATACTTTTCATTCGGGTGAAACTCAATATGCCTCGGTCCCGAACCAGGAGCTGTATTGAAACTTTTCACTTTCTCAAGTTTGTCTTTCAACAGTTGATAAGTGATCACCTGATCGCTTCCTAAATCAACAGCTACCACATATTTTTCATCAGGTGTAAAACCCGAATAATGAGTATGTGCTTTTTCCTGTCTCTCATGCGGTCCTGATCCGCCATGTTTCACTTCTGAAACCGAAGCAAGCAACCCGCGTTTTTCATCTAAAGGATAAGCTGTGATTGTTCCACTATGATAATTTGCGGAAAGAACATGGTGATCTCGAGGATCTACACTAACATGACAAGGTGATGGCCCATCTGTCGTTTGCTTATTCATGAACGACAAATTCCCTGTAAGCCCATCAATTTGGTATGCAGCCACCCCACCTTGATTCCCATCATTGATCACAGCATAAAGCATACGATTGTCTGCAGCAATGTTAAGGTATGTAGGGCTGCCTAGCTTTGCCACTGGTTTTGGTGTTGTTAATGTTTTTTCTTTCGTATCAAGTTCAAACGTATAAATGCCTTCACTATCCGCTTTTGTATAAGATCCGATATAGCCTCTGTACTTTGTCATTTGCTTCTCTCCTTTTCGTCTGGTTATTGTTATTTTAACATCAATCAACAAGAAGTCACCCACTTCTACAAGTGTTGGGTGAATCAACAGAAGACGTATCCTTTCCATTTGCAGAAATGCGCCCCGGACCTTTTCGAAAGCCTCTGCTTGTTTTGGTGGTTGATTTTTCATTATAGAAATAACCTAGTTGTTCAGAATCCGCCGACAGCTTATTCGGAAGATTACAATCTCGCATGTTTTAACGGGAAACAGGATAACTTAAAGAATTAGCCAGCGAATTTTGCTCACAGATGAATCCAAATATTAAATTACATAAAATTAACATTTTTCTACAATAAAAGACATTTATTTCATTTTATTGATGATATTATGGGTTTATCCTATTTGGACAACAAATAGGATAAACATAAGAAGTGGGGGAGTGTTGTAAATGTTTAAAACAAAGTTCAAAAAAACAGTTGGGATGGTGATAATCACAGTAGCTTGCTTTATTTTTGCATTACCGGCAAATGCTTACACAAAGTATGTATGGATTAGAGATGTTCCAGAATTTAGAGATGCCTTTCAGTATGAATACAATCCAGCTACACAGGAAGTTAGTGTATACTGGAAAAATGCGGATGGCACAACTCGCGGACCACAAATTGTTAAATGCGATAAAGTTCAAGATGGAAAATGTTATTTAGCAGTTGAGGTAAATTAAAATAATACAAGCTCCAAGCTCAGGTTGGATTTTAATAGTCCGACCTTTTTTCATTAAATGGAAGTTAGTAAAAAACATCCCCTCATGGACTTCCCTGTAAGGTTGGTCAACGCAGGCTAAATTTTCTTTATAACCCGTCTATTGTACCACTCCATTGCGTTTTTTCCCGAAACATTTTCATCCAATATTCGTATAAGAGGAGGGTTTTTCATATGATCATAGCTGCTATTGAAATCATTTTCTTACTGTTATTTCTTTTCGATAAAACCGAGTACAAACAACCTCTTCAGAAAAAAACAGAATATCTTTTAGATTTCGGTATAGAATGTCTGAACAAAACAAAAAAATCAAGCCCTTGTTGATTGGATGAACAATTCGATTTTCATCCGAACAAGAGGAAGTTCAAACATTCTCAAGGGCGAGGGCGTATTGCGGTAACAGATGTCTATTGTTCTTGTACAGCAAATAGCGGGAGTTCGAGCCTCTCTGCGGCAACTAATAATCTCTGGATGTAGTATATATGACTAGAATACCTCATTTGGTGTGAGGAGATCGCAGGTTCGAACCCTGTCATCTAGGCTACATAGGGGTGTAGCTCAATTGGTAGAGCATCGGTCTCCAAAACCGAGTGTTGCAGGTTCAAATCCTGCCAACCCTGTCAGATGTTTTGAATTCTTTTAGAAGCAGAGCACTATGAAATCAATCTCATAGTGCTCTTCATATATTGTGTACATTAGATTAAGTTTGAAAGGCTTCTTGAATGAGATATCGTTGCTTGAAAAACTGCCATTCATCTCCACCCTAAGTAAACTTTGAGGATGGAGTCTTCTGGCTAGATTAAGATAAATCCCAATAAAGTATTCTTTTTCAATATTTTTCGAAACAACAAAACTTTAAATTCAAAATTGAATAGGTCTTATTTCACGGTACTTTAGTTCGTTGAACAAGGTATAGCCATTTTGCTATGATTTACCTATGTTTTTTTACTCATTATTTTATACATAATTTATGAAAAAAGAGGGATATATATGCTTTTTAAGAAAAATTATCTTTCGGTCGGCAGTGTCGTCGGTCTCAATAACGATTCGAGACGTTTACTCGTAATAGGAAGGCAAATGTTTTCAGAAACCAACAATGTTATCAGAGATTATGCTGCAGTCGAATATCCAATGCGTATACTGATGTAAGGCCGTGACAGAGGATATTAATCATTTAAAATCTGCCAACCCGGAAGTTTATCAAAAGCTAAAGGATATGGATATTACCGCTGCATCAGGTTATAGAGATAGTTGGATTGCTCTAGACAGTGATGATATCGTATCAACAGAAAGTCAGCATGGTGATATACTAGGGGAGCTCATTGACGAAAAACGAGTGTTTAAAATAGATGATGCCCGGCTTAGTTTAGATTCAAAGCATCTAGCTTATCTAGAAGAAGTTAGGGACGATGATTTTGTAAATTTAATTCAAAAGGTTAATGAAAAAGAAGCAAAATAGGAGAAGATGAATGTTAAAGAAACGATGGATAAGCTTAAGTCTTGTACTAGCATGCACACTATTTATCACTGCTTGCGGAAAAGATAAGTTTGACGAGGCCACATATAAAAAAGGTATGCCAGAAGACAGCCCGGCATTTAAAGAATTTATGATACATGAGCTCAGATCTTCCTTTGATAAAACTTTGAGTCATCAAGGACATAGTTACTTGATGATGCGGGGTGATCCAGACGAATTTTTTTACTATAAAATTACAGATAAACAACTTCAGAATATTTACAAGCCTATTTTTTCAGTAAAAGAAAATTATTCTGGAAAGTTATACGATCTAAGACAAGTTGACCTTTCCAAAAAAGGAACAGTTATGCATGATAAACTAGGCAAAAATCTCCCGGATATAACGTCAGACAAACATAATGTATTGAAAGTGAAAACAGCTAATGGAGCAAAAAAGTTTAAATTACCATTTGCAAAGGAGAAAGAAATATATTCTTTTGAACCCGAAGCGATTAATAAAGAAGATATGTTGATACAGACAATAGTACATGAAAAACAGGAAGATGGAGATGTGCAAATATATTATCTGTTTTTAAAACAAGATTTCTCAAAACATCAAGTTGTCGAAGGTGAAAAATTATATGGGGAAATTGAGTCAGGAAAACTAAATAATTACTTATCAGTGTTTCCAAAGGTGTCAGAGGATGGGTCATACCTGAAGTTGTTTGACAATAATTTCTTGGAAAAAAAGACAAACAAGGTTCGAAAAATCAAAGACACTGATTATTTAAGCGTAGACGGAAAATATGTTTATATTAACGGGCGAAAAGAAGAAGAAAAAGATGTAATGCCTGACGGTGTTCAAAAAATTCAAACAGTGGATAATTATTTTAAAGGAAACCATAAGTATAAAGCCGAATTCAAGTTAGATTTCGGAAATATTGCTGACAAGATGGATATTAATTCGGATACTGCGGACATGGCTGATATCCGTTATTTTAATGAGAATTTTGTTGTTTTAAGTGTTTATTATAATGGGATGTTTGTTGGGACAGCAGGCTCCTTTAATGTATTAATTGATTTACAAAAAAATAAAAACCAGCCGACTGCTTATTTGGTTGATTTAGGAATTTCGTAAGGCATCAAAAATGCTGGTACATTTAGTTTAATATCAGGATTTTATCAGAATCAATGTTTCAGTGTTCCTGGGGTTGATCGATTGATTCCACAAAGATTCGGTTAATCCCTCATTTTTGAGACTTAAAAAATTACTGTGTTTTTCTTTATACAAAATGAAAGGGACATATGAATATGAAAAAACGATTGATCAGCTTAAGTCTTGTACTAGCATGCACACTATTTATCACTGCTTGCGGAAAAGATAAGTTTGAAGAAGTCACATATAAAAAAGGTTTTCCAAAGGAAGCTAGCGATGGTTTAATTGAGTTCATGAAACATACTCTTACTAGAAGTACAGATCAAAAACTTTTTGGAAAGAACGGAATTACTGTATTTTCAACGGCAGCAATCAACCAAAAACAAGATATTCATTATTCACAGTATACAAAAGATCAGTTAATAGAGTATTATAAGCCTTTATCTATTGCAAAAAATCCAAAAAAGACTTTAAACGAAGAATTATACAAATCAGAACCTTTAGAAAAATCTTTGTATCATTCTATAAATAATCATGAAAAATATAATCTTCCTCAAGTAAAGATATTACGGAATAATCAACTCGAAGTGAAAACCAAGAAAAATAATAAAATATTAGACTTGCCAGTTCTTTTGAAAAGATATGGGGTCAAAAATTCCGACGAATTGAAAATTAATTTATATGTAGTTAATGCCAAATGTTTTTCTTTAGTTATTCAAGATTATAGTATAAAAGATAGTGTAAACAGTACGGTTGGACTTTTTATTACACAGGACCTATCAAATATAAAGACAACAGTTATAGCCAAAGAAAAACTGCAAAAAACATTATCAACAGGGAAGCTTAAAAATTTTTACAACTTGCTTGACAAGATAGACGAGTCGGGAAGATATTCACTTTTGTTTTTTGATGACATGATTTTAGATAAAAAAGCAAATCAGTTAAAAGAAATTAAAAAAAATGATTATTTAAGTGAAGATGGAAAATATGTTTATATTAACGGGCGAAAAGAAAAAGAAAGAGATGTAATGCCAGACGGAGTCCAAAAGATTCAAACAATCGATAATTATTTAAAAGGAAACGATAAGTATGAAGCTCAATTCAAGATAGATTTTGAAAATATAGCAAACGAGATGAATTTTAAATCAGATGCAGTTAGTATGGCGTATATCTGTTATTTTAATGAGAATTTTGCTGTCTTAAGTGTTGCTTATAATGGGAGGCTGGTTGGAACAGCAGGAGAGGTTAATGTGCTAATTGATTTGAAAAACAAAACCCAGCCAACAGCTTTTTTAGTTGATTTAGGAATAATGTCAAAAAGGGATTTTTAGACGTGGGGTTCGTAGTAGATGATTTAAGAATACGTTTCAAACCGTAGAATGAATATTTATAAAATAAAAATGAGCTGCCTGCACATTTGTCAATATACATCAAATTTTAAAGTTTCTCTTTCTGGGGTTAACCGAGTGATTCCGAAAAAATTCGGTTAATTCGGCTTTTTTGAAACTAAATAAAATTAAAGTGTTTTCTTTATACAAAATAAAAAGGACATATTCATATGAAAAAAAGATTAATCAGCTTAAGTCTTGTACTAGCATGCTCATTGTTTATCACAGGCTGCGAAAAAGATAAGGTTGAAGACACCATCTATAAAAAGGGTTTACCAGAAGATAGCCTGGCATTTAAAGAATTTATGAGAAATAATCTCGGTCTATCCTCAGAAGATATAACTTTAAGTCATCAAGGGCATAGTTATTTGATGACACGCAGTGATACAGATAAAATTCGATATTTTAAATATACAGATGAACAGCTTCATAACAGTTATAAACCTATTTTTTCTGTAAAAAAAGATTTTCCTGAAAAGCTGAGTGAAATAAGTCGTGTCAATTTTTATAAAGAAGGAAAAACTATTCATAATAAACTAGCTGAAAATCTTCCCGATGTAACAGTCGAAAAAAAGAATATGTTGAAAGTGAAAACAACATATGGAGAAAAAAAGCTTGCGATGCCACCAGAAAACGAAAGAGAAATCATGTATCTTAAACTTGAAGCAATTAATAAAGAAAATATGTTGATTCAAGTACGGATGAGTAATGAATCGATAGTTAGAGACTTGCGAGTATATTATTTGTTTTTAAAAAAAGATCTTTCAAAACATCAAATTGTCGAAGAAGAAAACTTATATACCACAATTGAGTCTGGAAAGTTAAACGATTATCTGTCTGTGTTTCCGAAGGTGTCAGAGGATGGATCATACCTTAAGTTATTTGACAATAATTTCTTGAAAAAAAAGACAAACAAGGTTCGAAAAATCAAAGACACTGATTACTTAAGTCTAGACGGAAAATATGTATATATAAACGGGCGAAAAGAAGAAGAAACAAGTGTAATGCCTGACGGTGTCCAAAAGATTCAAACAGTGGATAACTATTTTAAAGGAACCGATAAGTATGAAGCACAATTCGAGATAGACTATGGGGATATTGCAGACGAGGTTGATATTAGTTCAGGTGCTGCGGGCATAGCTCATATCAGTTATTTTAATAAAGATTTTGTTGTCTTAAGTATTTCATACAATGGGTTTATAGTTGGAACGGCGGGCTCTACTAATGTATTAATTGATTTACAAAAAAATAAAAACCAGCCGACTGCTTATTTGGTTGATTTAGGAATTTCGTAAGGCATCAAAAATGCTGGTACATTTAGTTTAATATCAGTATCAAATTTTAAAGTCTACCTTCCTTGGGTTAACCAAGTGATTCGAAAAATTCGGTTAACCCCTTCTTTTTTTGAGAGGAGTGGGTTTATAGTCCTTTTTCAACATAAATCAGGGGGAATTGCGAGACTCCTGCGGAAACAGTGAGCCAGGCGAGACCCAAGAGGAGCAAGGAACGAGCTCCGAGGAGGCTCGCGGATCGCCCGCGGAAAGCGAGCAAATTCCCCAATTTTTATTCATCCACACGACTTTCAGGACAGCCCCTTTTTTCTTTACCATTCTTTATATAAAACTCAAACAGAGGGGATATAATCATAATCTCATAGTGCTCTTCTTATATTGTGTACATTAGATAAAGTTTGAAAGGCTTCTTGAATGAGGTATCGTTCTATATTTTCAATCCCCCACACCATCTCATGTACTGGAATACGGTAAAAGAAATCATAACCAATTGATGCGGGTTTACAATAGACAACATCAAGTTCAAAAGAGGGGATTTTTGAGAGATTAAAGATGCCGGCATTGCTACAATCAAACAAATGCTATCACAAATCAAGATAGCGGTTTTTTCCCTGTTTCCCATAACCATACTGATACTTACTCTGATTTTTTCGATTCAGGTGCGTCTAGCGGTGGCAGCTGCTGAATGTAGTCG
Source organism: Bacillus sp. WMMC1349 (assembly GCF_013155385.1). Taxonomy (GTDB): domain Bacteria; phylum Bacillota; class Bacilli; order Bacillales; family Bacillaceae; genus Bacillus. Next base: position 3,624,572 of record NZ_JABJUQ010000007.1, read on the forward strand.
TAGAAAGCGAAAAAGCAGCTCTCTCAAAAGCTGCTTCCGCAATCACTTGTTTCGTTCTATCATTCTCGCAAATGCTTCAGTTGACAATCCTGGTGAGATCCGGACGCGATGAAGTGCCTGCATGCCTTGCTCCCTTGATGCTGCCCCTGGTTCTGTTGTGACAGCCATTTGATAGCCAGATTCTTTCGCCAGTCTTAACGTATCTGAATTATAACGTCCGACCGGGTAACTGAGCATGACGGTTTTTTGGTTGAACATCCCGTCAAACAGTTTTTTTGACCGTGTCATTTCGTTTTTCTGCTGGTCTGCCGTTAGTCCGTTCAACTCGACATGGTTTATCGTATGGCTCTCAATTGAAACCCCATTTTGACTCATTTCTTTCATTTGCTTTGTTGTTAAATGATTTTTAGTGCCAATCGATTTGCCAATCATAAAAATTGTCGCTTTCATTCCGTATTCTTTCAATATCGGATACGCTTTCGTATAGTTATCTGTATATCCATCATCAAAAGTAATCAACACACATTTTTTGCTCGGTTTTTTATCTTGCGTTAAGACAATGTAGGCTTCTTCCGGTGTCAGCGTATAGTATCCATTTTTCTTTAACCATTCCATCTGTTTGCGAAATTGCGCTTCCGGTACACGGAGACTGTTTCCAGAAGAGATGCTATGATACATCAAAATCGGAATTCGAGCAGGGCTATCTACCTTTATCCAATTTTTAGAATGGGCGGTCTCTTTTTTAGGTGTTACTTTCTCCGGATGAGCCGGTGCTTTTGATTTTGTCCGCTCTTCTCCACTCGCTTCATAGCTTGAGCAACCGTATAGAGTGAATACCGCCACAAACAACAGAAAAAGCATTTTCGTGTTTTTCATCTTATATCCTTCTTTCTTCTCTAAGTCACCTCTATGATTTTACCATTTTTTCATCTTTCTGAGTCTATGAAACATGAAGAAAGACCCGAATTTTTCTCGGGTCTCACTTTATATCATGCTGGTTTCTCATTGGGTTGTTCATTTAGAAATTTTAATCCCGCTGTATAACGTTTTCTCTTTCTCTTCGTCCAACAAACAAGTGCCAATCTCTGTCCGAGGTTTTGATCATCAAAGGTAATCCAGACGTTCCCATCCATTTCAAGCGGTATATTTGTTTCAATTTGACAGCCTGACGGACTAATATCTTTGATCGCAATCTCACTTAAGGAATCTTCACCTGGAATCGACAGTGTTCCCTTTCCTTCGAACGCTTCGCGAATATACTTTCTTTTAAAAGCTTCAGGGTTTTTTTCCGTTTTCATCAAAAAGCGCATAACGGTTGAAAATGTGTCAGCTCGTTTTTCCCGATCAGCTTTTTTGGCATTTTTTTCAGTAAACATATAACCAATTAAATTAACATATAATTCCGAGTCCAATTCTTTAAAACGCAAACCGATTTCGATATCATCTCCAGCTTTCGTTGTCCAAATCACCTGCACTGGCAGCTTTCCAACTTTATCAATGATCAGGTTGTCCACTTGATAATAGACAGCTGCTTCAGCTGTATAAGGCAGTCTGACACGGGCTCCTGTATCACTCAAATCTTCCAGTTCACATTGATGCTCTTGATCTGTCTGACTTGTCGAGAATGCCGCTGGTTTGTTCATCATAAATCGTTCAGAGCTACGAAATCTCGGTCTGTCAAAAGCAACAAGCATTGCAAGTAAAAGACCTATTGCATTATACAGAACCCAAAACAAGTTGTATGACGTAATATTGATATCAAACGTACCTAGAACCAAATAGTCATAAAGAGTTTTACCAAGGGCAGCAATTGTCAAAGCAAACAAAATAGCGCACGGATAAGCCGTAGTATACCTGAATTTACGTCGATCAGTATGAACTCCCTTAGGTGTTACTTTAAAGTCAAACCGCTTCTTAAAAATAAATTCAGATAAAGCAGACATCGCCAAATGCGGTGCCATGGACGTATCATAAATATGGCTCCAACTCATACTGCGTTGCTTGTCGGAAACAGATTTAAAAGAAAGATAAGAGCTCAAAAACGCCGGCAGCCAAAACATCGTGATTTCCAAAACATTCGTCTTCAAACTGTGAATACCAAATAACAAAAACAACAATGGCGCTAAGATATATACCATTTTAAAGACACCGAAAAACCAAAACAGAATACCATCAAAATAAAGAACCCGTTGCATCGGTGTCAGCCCTTTTAATAACAGAGGATTCCATTTTTTACCACACTGAATGTTTCCGCGGCACCAGCGGTCACGCTGTTTTAGCAAATCGGTCCAAGTTTCAGGGGCAAGCCCCACCGCGAGTACTTCACCGACAAATGCAGCTTCATATTTCGTTTGCAACAGCATTCCCGTTGCCATATCCTCCGTTATGACTCCAGTAGCAAATCCACCAATTTCATCTAAAGCCGTTCTTCTAAACACAGTATTACTACCGACATACATCACAGCATTAAAACGGTCTTTTCCAGCCTGTAGTCTCCGCATAAAAAAGTCCTGTTCATTCGGAATATTAGTTCCTGAGAACAAATTATACTGATATGGATCTTCATTATAGAAAGCTTGTGGTGTTTGAACAAAAGCCACCTTTTCTTCTTTAAAATAACCAACCGTTTTCTTTAAAAAAGACGGCAGTGGCACCATATCGGCATCAAATGTAACAATCAACTCACCCGTTGTACAACTCATGGCATGATTTAAGTTACCTGCTTTTGCATGTTCATTCGTTTTACGTGTTAAATAATGAACACCAAATTCCTCAGCTAATTTTTTAATATCTTTACGTTTGCCATCATCACAAAGATAAATGTTAACAAGCTCTTTCGGGTAATCAAGCTTTAAACAACCTGCAACTGATTTCTTCAACACATTTCGTTCCTCATTGTAAGTGGCAATAAAAATGTCAACACTTGGCCAATGATCGTTTTCATCCAACAGAACAGGAGTTCTTTTCCTTTCTTTCCAAATAAGCGTATAAAAAACGAGCAGTTGCAAAAATCCGACCAGTTCAGTAACAACCAGAATAATCCCCATCGTCACATCTGCAGGACTTGCAGTTGGCAAAGTAAACCCAAACCGCCAAACAATATAAACACCATTTGTTATAAGGCAAATGATGATTAACATCTTTTTGAAGCGAGCGCTTATTTTAATGCCAAAAAAACTAATAAAAATTAGCAGAATCATCGCAATCGGATAATAATTCAAAAAATATTCCATCTTTTTTCTCCTATATAAATAAAATCGACTGCTGTCATGGAGAATTATAACTTTATGTACTAATGAATGTTATAATTCCCAATTCAGCAATGAAGCTGAATCTCTCCAAAAGACCTTTTTAATATTTGACCAGAACTAATTTTACATTACTTTAGACTCTTTTTCAATGGAATTTGGTATGGAAAAATATAAATAAATGAAAAAAGTCCTGTATTTTAACAGAACAACTAAAAAAACCAGCTTTGGCAGCTGGAATGATTATGATTTGATATTTTGTCGCTCTCCTACTCTTTTAAAAATGGAGTCAATTTCATAGGCTAGTTCCTTTGGGTGGATGCAAGAAAAATCTTCATCGGGTTGGTCCCAATTATCTTTACATATCAGTTTGACAACATAATGACCGGACGGATCACTTGCAGGAATCCACTTCACATCTAATATCCAATCATTATGCTGCAATTGCATTAACTCTTGTTTGAATTCAGACTTCCAAACCTCACCATCAAGACCTGCTTCAAGTGGATTAGTATCGGTTAATCTATGGTATAACACCGTCCAACCTTCCGGAATTCTTAGCCTTAGCAAATGATTAGGGCTTTTTGTTTCACCACTACCTTCTTTCCAAATCAGTTCTTCTAGTCTTTCAGCTAACTGATCATACTGAATACCGGTGATTTGATTAACAAGCTTTTGGTCAGCATTTAATGTCTCTATCACATACACCTGCTCTTTAGCAGACTCAACCTGTACAACTTTCCCATCACTTTTATGCTCTAATATAAGTAATTTTTGATGATAACCCCGAATCGGTTTTTGATAGAGATGGTTTTCTTTCACCGTCCAACCTTCTGAAATCCTCAAAGGATGTAGTTTAAAAAAATAATCAAACACTGTCAACTTTCTCACTCCCATCACTTCTTTATCTTGTCCAATCACATTTACCTCTTATATACCAACTTATCCTGATGTTTATGCTTTTAGAACCACATGTTGTTAAACACAAGAAAAAGCGTGTGTCCATATCTGGACACACGCTTTTTCATTTACTCATTGCCTTTCTCTTTCCCATAAAAATATTTAGATGGATCAACCGGTGTGAAATCCTTCAGTTTATGGAAACGCAATAAATCTTTATAGAGAACTTGGTCAGACAGGTCTAGCTGTTCTGATACCTGTGTTTTTAATTTCTCTGTTTCTTTGTTTGGTTTTATCTCTTTTCCTGTTTTTGTGTCATATACGGTTGTATCAATCAGCGTATATTTCGGAGTCACATAGTTACCGTTCCTGAAAGGAACTGTTTCATCATGTTCTTTGGAAAAGAGGTCTGTTCCAAAGTTGACATAGTTTTTATTGTCAATCCCTTGTAAATGAAGGAGTGTCGGCATGACATCGACCTCTCCACCGTAAGTATGATTTACTCCACCTTTTTGACCAGGAATACGAATCATTAGCGGTACACGCTGATTCATCACATTTTGATATGGCGTAATCTCTTTACCTAATACTTCTTCCATCGCCCGGTTGTGGTTTTCTGAAATTCCATTATGGTCCCCGTAAATCACAATGACAGAGTCATCATATAGACCGGATTTCTTTAAATCTTTAAAGAACTGTTTCAATGATTCATCAAGATAGCGGGCTGTTTGGAAATACCCATCTACAGTGCTATCACCCGTTGTTCCTTTTTCAAGGGTTGCATCTTTCTCATCCAAAATAAACGGGTAGTGATGTGTGAGTGTCATTAAATGGGCATAAAACGGCTTTTTCAGCGACTTTAGCATTGGAATGGATTCTTTAAAGAATGGCTTATCTTTTAGACCAAGATTGACAAGGTTGTCTTCTGACATGTCATACGAACTAGCATCAAAGAATTTGTCATAGCCAATTTGTTTGTATACTTGATCACGATTCCAGAATGATTTATAGTCTCCGTGCAGCACAGCACTTGTATAGTCTTCTTTTTGATTTAAAATAGCTGGCAGGGACTGATACGTATTTTGCCCTTTTGTCACAAAAGCCGTTCCTTCTGGTAGACCAAACAAGCTATTATCCATCATCAGTTCAGCATCTGCAGTTTTACCTTGTCCTGTTTGATGGAAAAAGTTATCAAAATACATCATATCATTGCTTCCGTGTGCCAATTTATTTAAAAATGGCGTCACTTCTTTTCCATGCAGTTTATAATCAAGCAGAAACGTCTGGAAACTTTCTAAATGGATTTTAATAATGTTTTTGCCTTTAGCAATGCCAAAATATTTTTTATTCGGTTTAGCGTAGTGTGAGTTTGTATAGTTGATAACACTTGTCAAATCATCACTGCTTGCATACGCTTTTTGACTTGCTGTCTGCGCAGCTTGAATCCCATCATAAATCGTATAATTATATGGTCCTAAATATTTCACAATGTAATTTCGGTCAAATGTTCTTGTGAGAAGCTCAGGACGATCTTTTTCGGCAACTGAAAGGTTTATATAAAATAAAAGAATACCAGCAAGTACAACCGTAGCAGCCCACCTTTTTTTCAGTTGTGAAGCCTTGAGTTGAGGTCTCTTCACACATAACACGATTAAAATCGCCAAATCAAGGAAATAGATGAAATCATGGAGAGCCATGATACTGAAAACACCGTCAGACATATTTCCTAGATTACCTGCTTGCTTAAGATTCGCAAACGTCAAGAAGTCATCAAAAAAGCGATAAAACATAATGTTTGCGTACAACACAAATGTCATCACAGCATCTATGATGATGATCCATACGGCGGAACGACGTCCTTTAAAAAATAGCCCCAATCCTAATAAAACAATGGTAAAGCTAAATGGGTTAATAAATAACAGAATCTGTTGCGTGAAGCCTTTCACGCCCAAATTAAATTCCAATAAATAAGAAGCATAGGTTTTAGCCCATACAAGAACAACAGCTAACAAAAAAAAGCTTAGCTTATGAGATACTAATTTTTTCATTATAATAACCTCTACCTTTTTATACTATTTTGTCGGTGTCTGCTCATGACAGGCAGTGTCAGAAGCAAAGTTTCTCCAAAAAACTCAACGTGAATATCAACTGTATTATAGCAAACTCACTATATCGCTTCTACTATGACGGATGAATACCTCAAAAAGTTTCACAGTCTTTCCTATTTTAGCTGACAATCAACTTTTCTAACAGTAGTAATGGAACAAATGAGTATAACGACCTATTTAAAAACCAAGTCGTATTAACTAACATAAAACAGTAAAGATTTTTTGAAAAACTTGGAGGATATGATCTATGAAAAAGTTATTATTAGTATCGGCTTTAACATCTCTCGGTCTGCTTCTCGGAGCTTGCGGCCAATCCAACAGCAGTACAAAGGCTGAAAGTAAACATCAACATAAAACTGAAGAAGTTAAAAAAGAAAAGAAAGATGAAAAGAAAATTTATAAAATAGGAGAAAAGGCTGTTTGCAGCCATATTGAAAATACTTTTATCGTGACAAACGTAGAAAAAGTAATAAGTGAAGCCCAATATATTGACCCTACTTCCACTCCCTCTTTCGAAAATTTTGATGATTCACTGTTGAAACTAAAAAAAGATGAACAGTATGTTCTTGTTGACATCACACAAGAAAACAATTCCAAGAAAAAGCGTCAAGTTGCTCCAGGATATTTCAAACTAAAAGGTGGGAGTAACAAACTTTACGAGACAGTAACAGATTATAAATTATTACCAGACAACAAAAGGTTTTCACTTAACTATTTATCACCTGGCAGAAAAATTAAAGGCAAAGTCATTTTTGTGACAAAAATGACTGAGAAAAACTTTAAACTGATTTATACACCATCCGATGGCAGAAAAGAATATGAAGTTACTATAGATTTAAGCAAATAAATATTGAAAAGGGTGTCCAATAAGTCAATTCTATGATGATTGGACACCTTTTTCACATTAACAAATGCTGAGGTATCAACAATTTTAATTTTACATTTTATGCTCTTTTCAAGTATTCTGATGAAACTTCTCTAAATAAGCTTTTCTCTGCACTTCTGTAAACTGACTAATCCAATCCTCTCGGGTCGCTTCAGTCAAATACGGCAAAATATGCAATTCTACCGCTTTGTAAAACTCCGGTTCTGGAAGGATGTTGTATGTTGGAATACGTACGACTTTGTTCTCATGTGTCTCGATTAGTATATCCATTAAGAAAATCCCTTTAAAACTGTAACGGTGCCGTCCCATTCTAATACTTTTAATATTTTTTAATTCAACAACCTTTTTTCCTGAAAACAGACGACCGTCTTTTCCTTCTATAATATTGAAGATGACATCGCCTTTTTTGGTAAAGGCCGGGCAAAATATAAGAAATGTAATGAACCCATAGACAATTCCCAATAATCCGCCGCCAAGATAAAAAATCGAGTATTTTGATTCAAATTTTAACGCTTCAACAAAAAGCCATAACCCGGCTAAACCGATACCTGCTGAGCCTAAAAATCCCCATATCCTGAGAAATATCCGGCTTTTGACTTTTATCGGTTGTTTTTTCGTTTGATCCAAAAGTGTTAGCCTCCTTTATCTCGAAAAATGACTCTTTCTATCAATGATATGACGGAGATTCTCGTTTTCAGCAGACATAATCGAAAACTCATTTCTTGCACTTGCCATAGCCAGCCATGTATGATCAGATCCAGGGATAACAAACAATATATTTTTTACATCTGGGGTATTATCGCGGTCATATTCAATCAGCATTATGCTATCCATTTTTCCTTGACGTGAAACAAGATCTTGAAATAGACTCGCAGCGTGAGGATTTTTGTTCTCCCATTTCACAAGAGCATCATCCACTGTCACCTGTTCTTCACTGGCTTCTTTTAATAATTGTTCAAATTGATCATGTTGTAAAGTGAAGGTAATCTTTTCTGATCTCTCTTTTATAGTTAAAAATTGAACAATGAGATCAATCACTTCTTCTCTCGATGACAGACAGCTGATCTGATGAACCTGCTGATCATAGCACAATGAGTGAGCAAAAACCCCGCTAGCGGCGATATGATAAGAAATACTTTCTTCTCCTTTATCGGTGAACTTTGCTGCTTTCACGGTATAATCTGCATGATTCATCACTTGAATAAATGGTCTGAAAGTTTCTTTTAATTGATATTGATGATTTTTATATTCCAGTACATCTTTAGCCAACAGTGAGCGGCAAGAAATCTCAAACACGGATTCAAGCTGTTTTTCAGTCATCTCCGGAAAGTACGCTTGTTTCAACGACATTCCTTGCTCAAATAATCCTTCACTATAAAAACAAAAAATGAGTTCTTCAATACTTAATTTTAATGTTTTCATCTCTATTCTCCTTAACCGAACGACAGCTTACTTGAAAAGAAGTTTTTTGCACTAGACACAAGGGAACCAGCCGTTTCTTTCGCCTGCTTGAACCCTTTACGAATACTTTCATTAGCGGTGTCCACACCTTTATTAAAAGCTGTAACACCTTTGCCTACCAGTTCAAACCCTTTTTTTGCTTTATCCAGTCCAGCTTGTATCGGTTCTTTAAACAGCAATGCTGTTTTTTCAGCGAAACCTGCTGTAAGTTTTGCAGCTTTTTCTCCGATAAAACCGCCTACTGCTGAGCCAATTGCCCCTACTACAACAGTTCCCACAGGTCCTGCAAAACTTCCAATCGCCCCACCAATTACCGCTCCTGCAACAGAACCGCCTGTAATCCAAACTGTATTATTGACGGCATTTCCGACTGCTTTTGCATTTTCTCTTTTTAATACTTCGGGGTTATCCCCATACTTATTGTAATTCTCCGAAATTTTTAGGCCCATCCCAACAGTTTCCGTTGCTCCCGTTATTAAGGCCGCCGTAATCGCATTTCCTTTAGCAAACTTACCTCCAGCTTTCAAAACACTTTTGAATGTTGTGGCTTTTCCGGCATCATCTATCATTCCGGTTGCAAAACTTTTGAGTTTATTTGCATAATCAGCTGCATCTTGAGGAAAGTATTTTGTCATTCTTTTATGTACCAAATCAGCAAATGGGAGATCTGAATGTTTAAACAAATACTTTGGACTTAAAAAAACACGTGCCACTCTGCTGTACTTTGACTCATCAATCAGGTTGGAAAGGCCCATTAACAACTTTGTATGGCTAACGGAATATAACCCAGAACTGCCTTCCACAAACTTTGTTACCCCTAATGCATAATATTTAAGCTGTTTGATAGCAACACCAGTCATAGCCGTCAAGGTACCATAATGATCATATAAGTGATATAACTTTTTCAAAATATTGTCCTGTTCTGCGAACTTATCAGCTGTATGGCGTATATAACGTTCATGATCATCAAGTTTGCTAACAAGGTTATGTCCGCTGCCCCATGCATCCCCTACTTCTGAAAAACAAGGGATGTAACGGGGATCACAACTCATCTTCATCATACTTAATTTAAGATGAAGATCTCGATGCAATTTTTCCATGTCCGTCAGCTCTGCAACAAAATCATTAGCCAAACTTTCAAGCTTTTCCGGTTCAACTAGAATTTCCTTACCCATCAGATCGTTCCTTCCTATTTGTCATCTCTTTTTCTCTCTTTCAAGCTCTTCCATTTTCAGTATTTCAGCTTTTGTTTGTTCAATTTTTGCTGCCGCTGCCATCAATTCATTGCTAACCTCAATCAGATCAGCTTCAAACTGCTGATATGCCGACCTTGACTGATCAAAGTCACTGTCAAATTGCTCCCGTGTCTTTCCTTTCCAAGAAGCAGCATTCGCTGATAGACGGTTTAATAGATGCAATTCGGACTTTTTCACTTCATCAGCGGCAGATTTATATTCTTGTGCTAAAGCGATCACACGACTTGAATCCAACTATTTTCACCTCTTTTTACAGGCCTTTTCGTTTAATTATAATGAAGTTATATTTTTATCAAATCATACTAAAGTATTATTTATCTTTTTTTATTTTAAAATTGTTTGAAACATCTGCTCTGAAAGCTTTGATTTAATCGCTTTGTATAGAAAAAAAGGGTATAAAGACTCTGTTATGAATTAGATCAAAAGACCCCTTAAAGGTTAACTCGTTTCGTCCATATGAAAAATCAATGTATGACAAATAATATTTGATTTATTGTAAAATAGCGTCTATGTATCTATGCAGGATTTGCATATAATAAAGATATACGTGCTTATTAGAGGGGGCTCCCTAATGAAAAAACAGGAACGCCAATGGATCATTAAACAAACGATTCTTGAACATCCCGTTGAAACTCAGGAACAGCTAGTTGAGCTTTTGAGATGCCGTGGTGTGACAGCCTCACAGTCTACCATTTCAAGGGATATGAAAGAGATGTATTTAGCGAAGAAGCTAAATGAACATGGAAAACTAGTCTATCATACAAATGTTTCTTTACCACTTAATCCTTCAAAAATACTAAAAGATAGAATTTCAGATGTTGTCTTACAAGTGACAAGGACAGAAAACTTAGTCGTTATCAAAACAATGCCGGGAAATGCCCATGCGATTGGCGTTCTTCTTGATAAACTAGATCAACCTGAAATGCTTGGCTGTATTTGCGGGAATGATACATGTCTTGTCATCTCCCCAACACCTGAAATGGCACAAACATTCTATGAACACTTGTGCTGACCGTGAAAAGCTGAATCATTCATTTGCTCAGCTTTTTTTGTTTGCTCATTTTTCTACTTTATTCTCCCTAAAAAAATTTTAAAAAAACTTTCGCTAAAAGATATACATACTTTATACGTTTAAAACCTTGTTCTAATAGGGAAACATGTCGATAGAGTGATATTTATTCATTTTTATTTTTACTCTATCAAATAATATGTGAAATATATCACATTATCGTTGTTAGCGCTTTCACACCTTAGAACATTTAACTATATTAATCTATACATGTAAACAAAAAGAGCTTTTTAGGAGGCGGAATGATCATGGCAACACCGATTAACGTTTATTCAGAAATCGGCACTTTGAAAACAGTCATGTTAAAGCGGCCAGGACGTGAATTAGAAAACCTCACACCTGAATATCTAGAACGCCTGCTTTTTGATGATATTCCATTTTTACCAGCCGTTCAAAAAGAACATGATGAATTTGCAAAAGCCCTTGAAAATGAAGGAGTAGAAGTTCTCTATTTAGAGCAGCTGACAACTGAAGCTTTACACGATGCTCCTATCCGCGAACAATTTATTAACGAACTCTTAGCGGAAAGCAAAGCCGACTTAAACGGCGCTTATCAAAGATTAAAAGACTATTTACTTTCTTTCGATACCGAATCAATGGTGGAACATGTCATGAGCGGTATTCGCAAAAACGAATTGGAACGAGGAGGACGCACTCACTTACACGAGTTAATGGAAGATCATTATCCATTTTATCTTGATCCAATGCCAAACCTATACTTCACAAGAGACCCGGCAGCTGCTATTGGACATGGACTTAGTATTAACAAAATGAAAGAACCCGCTCGTCGGAGAGAATCTTTATTTATGCAATATATCATTAAACACCATCCAAGGTTTAAAGGACACGATATCCCTGTCTGGCTGGACCGTGACTTTAGATTCAATATTGAAGGCGGTGACGAACTTGTTTTAAGCCGTGACACAATTGCGATTGGCGTTTCTGAACGTACTTCTGCTCAAGCAATTGAACGGATCGCACGCAATCTATTTAAACGCCAAGATCAAATCAATCGGGTACTTGCCGTCGAAATTCCAAAAAGCAGAGCTTTTATGCATCTAGATACTGTATTTACAATGGTTGATCACGATCAATTTACAATACATCCAGCGATTCAGGGACCTGATGGCGACATGAGAATTTTCGTTCTTGAACGTGGAAAAACCGAAGACGATATTCAAATTACTGAAGAACACAACCTTCCTGCGGTACTGAAGAAAACACTCGGTATTCCAGATGTGAATTTAATCCTCTGCGGCGGTGGAGATGAAATTGCTTCAGCTCGTGAGCAATGGAATGACGGCTCAAATACACTTGCTATTGCTCCTGGAGTTGTCGTCACTTATGACCGAAACTACATTTCTAATGAATGCCTAAGAGAGCAAGGAATTAAAGTCATCGAAGTTCCTAGCGGTGAACTTTCAAGGGGTCGCGGGGGCCCACGCTGCATGAGCATGCCTATTTACCGTGAAGATTTGCGCTAACCCACTATTTCGAAATGAAGGAGAGATATATTAATGGAAAAATCAATGAATTTAAAAGGTAGAAGTTATTTAGCTGAAAAGGACTATACAGAAGAAGAAATTCTTTATTTACTCAATCTTGCCCAAGATTTAAAAGAAAAGAAAGCACAAGGCATTAAACATCATTATTTAGAAGGAAAAAACATTGCATTATTATTCGAAAAACCATCAACAAGAACACGTTGTGCATTTACAACAGCTTGTATCGACCTTGGTGCTCACCCAGAATATCTCGGAAAAGACGATATTCAGCTTGGTAAAAAAGAATCGATTGAAGATACTGCAAAAGTTCTTGGAAGAATGTTTGATGGCATTGAGTTCCGCGGTTTTGAACATGAAAAGGTCGAAGCACTTGCAGAACATTCAGGTGTACCTGTCTGGAACGGATTAACTGATATGTGGCACCCAACACAAATGCTTGCTGACTTTATGACTGTTAAAGAACACCTCGGACATGTAAAAGGTATCAAACTGACTTACATCGGTGACGGACGAAACAACGTTGCCAACAGCCTGCTCATCGGGGGAGCAAAAGTCGGAATGGACGTGAGAATCTGTTCACCTGAAAGTCTTTTCCCTGACCAAGAAATCGTAGAAATGGCAAAAACATTTGCAAAAGAGTCCGGTGGAAAAATTACAGTTACAAGCAATCCAGATGAAGCCGTTGCCGAAGCAGATGTGCTCTACACAGATGTCTGGGTCTCCATGGGAGAAGAAGACAAATTTGCTGAAAGAATTAAATTACTTACACCTTACCAAGTCAACATGGAACTTGTAAAGAAAACTGGAAATGACAATGTCATCTTCCTTCACTGTCTACCAGCTTTTCACGACATTAATACAAAATATGGACAAAATGTCTTTGAAGAATACGGTCTCAAAGAAATGGAAGTAACAGATGAAGTGTTCCGCAGCAAACATTCTAAAGTCTTTGATGAAGCGGAAAACCGCATGCATACAATCAAAGCTGTCATGGCTGCAACTCTTGGCGATCTTCGCTAATCGGAAAAGGGAGTTGCTCCCTTTTCCACCCTTAACCCAAATGAGGTGAATAAAATGGCGGAAGAAAATAAACTGGGTCTGTTCGCACTAATCGCGCTTGTTATTGGATCAATGATCGGGGGAGGAGCCTTTAACCTCGCAAGTGACATGGCCTCTCAAGCAGGAGCAGGAGCGATTCTTATCGGATGGATCATTACAGGAATCGGTATGGTTGCTTTAGCCCTCTCATTCCAAAATCTTACGACAAAAAGGGCTGACTTAGACGGTGGAATCTTTACTTATGCACGGGAAGGATTCGGTCGTTACATGGGATTTAACAGTGCCTGGGGATATTGGTTCTCAGCCCTGCTTGGCAATGTTGCATACGGAACATTACTATTCAGTTCAATTGGCTATTTCTTTCCAACGTTTGGAGATGGTCAGAATTTAGCTTCAATTATCGGTGCGAGTATTATTTTATGGGGCGTACACTTTTTGATTCTTCGCGGTGTGCAATCTGCTGCCATGATTAATTTGATTACAACCATCTCAAAACTAGTTCCAATTTTCGCATTCATCATTGCCATTATCTTTGTTTTTAATCTTGACTTATTCACTCAAGATTTCTGGGGTAAAGGATTGAATCTCGGTTCAATTGGTTCACAAGTGAAAAGCACAATGCTAGTCACTGTTTGGGTATTTATCGGTATTGAAGGAGCCGTCCTTTTTTCAAGCCGGGCCAAAAAATCTAGTGATGTCGGAAAAGCGACTGTTATTGGTTTAATTAGTGTACTAGCTGTATATATCATGATTACAATGCTATCTCTCGGTGTCATGAATCAACAGGATTTATCTGGTCTTTCCAACCCTTCAATGGCTGGAATTATGGAACATATCGTTGGTAAGTGGGGAGCAGCCTTCATCAATATCGGCTTGATTATTTCGGTATTAGGTGCTTGGTTAGCTTGGACACTTTTCGCTGGAGAGCTACCACTGATTGCTGCCAGAGAAGGAGACTTTCCGAAATGGTTTGGCAAAGTCAATAAAAACGGTGCTCCTTCCAATGCACTGACACTAACAAATGGAATCATTCAACTGTTCTTACTGACATTTCTCATTTCAGATGCTGCTTACCAGTTTGCTTTTTCCTTAGCAACTTCAGCAATATTAATCCCGTACTTATTTTCTGGACTGTATCAACTTAAATACAGCTGGATCAACAAAGAACCTGACCGAGTCAAAAATACGGTCGTCGGGGTAATTGCTAGTGTTTACGGAGTTTGGCTCATCTATGCGGCAGGGCTCGAATTCTTACTTTTAACAATGATCTTATACGCACCAGGTATCTTAGTATTCAGAGCCGTTCGTAAAGATAAAGAAGGTCCATTATTTAACAAGGCTGAATTAATTGTTGCGGTCGTCATTTTCATCTTAGCTATCGTCGCAATCGTGGAACTAGCAACGGGAGGCATTACAATTTAACATAACTTCAGAAGTAGAGGTGTTCAAACATGAAAAAGAGAAAAATTGTTGTCGCACTAGGCGGAAATGCTATACAAACGGGCGATGCTAGTGCTGAAGCACAGCAACGGGCCTTAGATGAAACAGCCAACTATTTAGCTGAGATGATTGACAGTGGTGCCGAATTAATTATTACACATGGAAACGGTCCGCAAGTCGGCAACTTGATGATTCAGCAAAAAGAAGCCGATTCACCGAAAACACCAGCCATGCCGCTGGAAACTTGCGTATCGATGACACAAGGAATGATCGGCTACTGGATGCAAAACGCTCTTGATAAAGCACTTAAAGCAAAAGGAATCAACAAGCATGCAGCAACTGTCATTACCCGTGTCGCTGTCCATAGTGATGATGAAGCATTCCGCAATCCGACAAAACCGATTGGACCATTCTACAGTGAAGATGAAGCAAAAGAACTGATGAACAGTCAAAATGGCGACATCGTCTTTAAAGAGGATGCCGGAAGAGGCTGGCGGCGTGTCGTACCATCACCTATTCCGGTTTCCATTCTCGAATATGATATTATTAATCAGTTAGTTGAAAATGGTCATATCGTAATTGCAGCAGGAGGCGGCGGTGTCCCTGTCCTCGAAGAAGATCATACAATCTGCGGTGTTGACGCTGTTATCGACAAAGACTTTGCCGCTTGTAAATTAGCAGAGCTTGTTCAAGCAGACGAACTCATTATTTTAACAGGTGTCGATTATGTGGCAGTCGACTATTTAAAACCAACTGAAAAGCAGCTTAAGCATGTAACAACTGAAGAATTAAAAGGATATATAACAGAAAAACAATTTGCTGAAGGCAGTATGCTACCTAAAGTAAAAGCAGCACTACAATTTGCCGAAATAAAAAGAGGCAACAAAACAATTATTACCTCCCTGCAACAGGCTAAAGAAGCGCTCAAAGGCAACGCTGGTACCGTTGTAAAACAAGCTTAAGTATTAAAAAGGAAGACCCTTTAAAGGGTTCTTCCTTTTGCCTGTCGTTAAAACATAGTAATATTTAATTAGTATACGATTATCATATGAAATGAATAAGGGTGATCAGTTTAATATGAAGAACAAAGACATCGTACATCATCTGAAGAAATTTTCTTTATTCGCTTCCTTGAGTGATAAAGAGTTGGAAGACATGAAACAATTTATCTATTGGCGTACCTATCATAAAGGACAGATCTTATTTATGGAAGAAGACCCGCGGGAACGGATGTATCTTCTCCTTGATGGTTTTATTAAACTAGAAAATACAAATGATACCGGATCGATGTTTTACATCGACTACATACGCCCTCATACGCTCTTTCCATTCGGAGGCTTATTTCGTGATGAACACTACCATTATGCCGCTGAAGCCTTAACAGATATTGAACTCTACTATATTCCCATGAACATTTTCGAGGATCTTATTCGGGACAATCCAACACTGCTCTTTGATGCTCTCAATCAATTATCAGATATTTTGGCTCTTCATGAAGAACGACTGAAGCGAATCACACTTTCTCATGCACATGATCGAGTCATCCAAGGCCTTTATTACCTTACTGAAAACCTTGGTCAAACAGAAAAAGACACAATCGTTGTCAGTTGCCCGATTACTGCAACAGAAATCGCTAAAATTTCGGGTACTTCCCGTGAAACGGTAAGTGTCGTCTTGAAAAAACTTCGTAGTGAAGGTGTGATCAGTCAGAACAACAAACAGATTATCATTCACAAACCGGATTACTTCAAGTGAGGCGGTACAACAAGGATCTCAGGATATTTTAGATCCTTGTTATTTTTTTGTCATGCCATATCCTGCCGGAAAAGTTTGTTACCCCAATTGCTGCAAATCAAATAAAATAACGGATATATTTGGTGACTCATCAGGAGGCACTGCCCCCAGCATCGGAAATTCTACGACCAATCAATCTAAAACCAATGCTAAACCACCATCAGTAAACCTATTAGAAGACAGACAGCTGACATAGCTGATGTGAAACACCCCCTTTTTTCGGAAACGCTCTTTCTAACATCGGATATGTTTCCTTTTCATTTCTATTCTTTCCTATAAGCCAACGTTTCGTTCTTCATCACCCTCATACACCTTAAACTCTTTCTAAAACATGACCTCTCACAAGAATTTATCTTTTACAAAATGTAATTTTGGGGTATGTAGGCAGTAGAGTTGTACCTCTGCAGCGGTCAATCAGAAAAACAGTTTTTTATTATTTAACCCCTTTCAAAAATAAGAATTTTAAGAAAACTAAACATCCTATTAATTTATCGCGGGAATTCTTTCTTTACATACTCATTCATGTAAAAATGAATGCGTAACATTAATGGAGGTCATGAAATGGATCATTCTCTTGGACAATTTAAAGTATTAATCGTTGATGATGACGAATCTATTTTAGATCTATTAAATGTCGTGTTTGAAAACGAGGGCTTCTCTGGTGTTTTAAATGCAAAAACTGGAGAGGAAGCACTTTTGCTGTTAAAAGAGCAGCAACCAGATGTCGTATTGCTTGATGTCATGCTTCCTGATTCAAACGGATTCACCATTTGCAATCAGCTTCGCCAATTTACCAATATTCCTGTTCTGTTTCTTACCGCCAAAACATCTGCTGTAGATAAATTGCAAGGGTTTAGCTATGGCGGAGACGATTACATTACCAAACCTTTTAATCCCCTTGAAGTTGTGGCTCGTGTAAAAGTCCAGTTGAAACGATTGAAAAAGGTTGCACCTCCAACACCGGAATTTTCTTATAATTTCGGAGATTTTCAAATTGATGAAACATCAGGAAAACTGATTGTGGATGGAATAAGGATTGAGTGTCCGGCACAGGAGTTTAAACTATTACTATATTTTTCTCACCATCCCAACCAATTATTAAGCAAACAAAAGATATATCGGGATGTTTGGGGAGAAATTTATAATGGTGACAGTACGGTTATGGTTCATGTGCGCCGGCTTCGGGAAAAAATCGAAAAAGACCCAAGCCATCCAAAATGGATTAAAACGATCAGAGGGCATGGTTATATGTTTGAAAATCCTCCAACAGGTGAAAAGCAATGAAGTCTATACAAAGAGTTGCTTTTCACTTTATCTCTAAAATTTTCCTGATCGTCATTTGTATCGCATTTCCTAAAAAAACAGCCACCACGCTAAAAAGAGCTAAAGTAGCATAGTTGTATCAAGGCTATCTTCCAAAATAAATGGCAACAAGCAGTCCCATGACTTCATCGCAGAGATCCACTAACTGAGTTGTCTAAAAAACCGAATGATCTAAAAAAAAGATCACTAAAATCCATGTCAATGTCTGACCGTCTCTCGTAGTAAATCATGTTGAGAGATGAAGTTGAGATTATGTCCAATGTTGTAAGAGAGTGCTAATCGACAACATCACTGCGCTTGGCTGTTTCTGACGCTTCCAGTTCGGAATGTTGAAGTCACCGAATATGATGAAGGGTTTCAGAAAGCTGTTTCAATATAAAAAAGTGACGTCCTCGACGTTAGAATTTCTGAGCTTTAGTGATTACTAAAAATTATGAAAATATATATATCATCCTCATTTACATGTGTTGGTACCTGTGAAAAAACAACCAAAAAGATTGGACAAGCCTATGGAAAAGGCGATCGGTTAAAAGAGAAACCAACATTGATAGGGAAGCAACGGAAGAACACACGGCTGTTCTTGAAATCTCGAAATATCCGGTAAAGGATACAGATGTTATTCCGGTGCATAAGGTGACAGAGGATCATCTGGATACAGTTTATTATCTGGACGATGTGCTTTTATTTCATCGGCTCTCATGTACGGGGGAGCGGAAGACCTTATGACAAATGCACTTTTAAAATTATAAAGGAGTTAATGATTATGAATACATTTATAGGGGCTCTTAAAAGCATATTGAGATTCACGTTTTATTCTTTGCTAAAATTGTTGACCTTTGCAGTTTCAATCATAGCTATTTTAATTCAATTTATCCTAGGAATTATCGCAATCGCCGCTTCAACTATTGATTTGGGAAGACGAAGAAGATAACATGGATGAAAATCGGGACATTTGCTCCCTTTCCTCGGGTGATCCGCGAGCCTCACTCACTGTTCCCGCAGGAGTCTCGCCATTCTTCCTGCTCCATGAAGAACATGGATAGCAAGGAAAAAGAGCGTTTGTCTGAACGAATCGAATACAACAATTAATTGAAGATTCCAACCTGACGTTCCACTATCCTCTTATTAAGCAAAACATTAGAAAGACTGAAAGATTTACCAGACGCAAGCAATAAACATTTGAACTTTTATACAAATGAGAAGACCATTCTTTTTCATATGTACATACAACGCGTATTGGAAAACATGATTGTCAACAGCATCAAATATAACCCGTCAGGTACAACCATCAAAATTAACCTGATCAAAGATGATAAGATTAGAAAGATACAGACTTGACCGATATTATCGAGGAACTACTCCCTACTTCAGGAATCGATTAGGAATGGCAATTGCAAGGCAGATCATCTTAGCCCATGGCGGTGAGATTGAGATTTTCAACAAACTGTGAGAGTTTTTCCAGAAAACGAAGGACTTTCCAGAAAAGTACATTTTGGAAAGCCCAACACTTGTTATTTTGTTAATTTTACTTTAATCGGCTTTAGAGGAGTCGAATAAAATGCACTTAAATAAGCAAAATCTACAGCTAACGAATAATGATCAAGACTGAAATTCTTAGCTCCAAACTCACCGTCTATCTTAAAGACGGATTGAAAACGAAGTTTCTTCGAATCGAGTACTTTTGTAAAATTACCTTTTACGCTATGTCCATTAGGTGCTTCTTCATAGGTTTGATAAGCCGAATCAATAAGTGACATCGTTTCTAAAAAGTTTTGCATGCTATCAATATCTATCATTGATCGATTAATATTTTTCAAATGGTAATTGACCACTAGTTTGTTTCCGTTTTTCTTTATTTGATCAACCGCAATCTTAAAGTCATGGTGATCTGCGCTCACAACGGCAGACATTTTTTGAAGAGGTAACGTTTTAGCAGTATCACCTTTATGGGTGTAAGCATTAATAGTTAAATATTTTGTATCTTTGTCTACCTTTCCTAAGATCAATCGCTTCTCTAGCTGAACACTGTTTCCTACTCTTTTTGGATCTGCAAGACTTTGATTCCCCATTAAATAATCGATTTCCCGTCCTTTATCATCTGTCACTTTGCCAATACCCACACCTTCGTTGGGTGATGCTGTCACCTCGTAGTCGATGACAGTCGATTCTTTACCAATAACCACTCTTTTAGGCTTGATCTGATCACTAGTATTGTTTTGCTTAAATTTCACAGATCGATATGGCAACTTTTTAGCTGGTATATTAAATACCCACTTCCCCCTTATTCCATTAATGCTTGTTATTGTGACTGGCAATGTCAATTGATCAGGGATTTTTTGATCAGGATATCCGATTTGAATGTAGCCGATATAGCCATCATCTGTTTTTTTCATATTTGACACAGAAGCTATTTCCCATTTACGTCCACCGTTAAATACTGTGGATTTAAGACTCAGTCGTTCATCGTCCAAATCTTTTCTCGTATCACTTGTAACCTTAAATGTCATGCCAATGACACCACCGTCGAAATAAACACTTGTTGCTGTCACATCAATGTTATTGCATGACGCTTTTTGATTCAGCTCCGTAACTTGCTGAGCTTGTACTAAATTTTGCCCAATAAAGTCATGAAACTTCTGATAAGATTTTCCAAAGACTGGTACATCAGCCAACACATTTTGCATAGAAGGAGAAATAAAACCGCTTCCGAGAAGAAGAACAGCCGCAGCTCCAGAAATAAAAATGTTACGCTTAACACGTTTGGTGCGCCTTATTTTTTCCTGGTTTGCTCTTTTTATACCTGCTGATATTGATTCAGAAAGCTCTTGTTCTGGAATATGAATCTCGTTTACTTCGTTTTTGAAGCAATTTTTGTCCATTCGGCTTCTCCTCCAGTCAATAATTGTTTTAATTCAAGTTTCGCTCTTTTCAAATAGGTTTTGACGGTCCCTTCTGGTACATTCATCATCTTGGCAATCTGATGAATCAGCAGATCATGATAATAAAAAAGAATAATAGCTGTTTGATATTCTTGGCGTAAATGTCGAACAGCTTCAAGCAGTCCCATCCTGTCATCAACGGGCATTTCTTGATCTTGTCCAAGGTCTCTTACTGGTGAATCAATCAAGACCACTTTCTTTTTCTTCTTCAACAAGGCATACGCTTGATGTATCAAAATTTTTGTCACCCATGTCAAAAAATATTCGGGGTGTCTTAGCTGAGAAATCGAGATAAAGGCTTGATATGCGGTCTCTTGTAAAATATCTAATGCATCTTCTTTATTATTTACATACAAATAAGCTGTCCGATAAAGTTGGTTACTGTGCATTTGGAAAAGCGTTTCAAACGCCTGTGAATGCCCTGCGACTGCTTTTTTTACGAGTTTCATTTGTTTCACTGCTGCTCCTCCTTCAATCATTAGAGAGGTGAGAGTTGAGAAAAGTTTCAAAACTACAGATTTTTCTGACAGCGCATGATAAGATAAACATGAAACCCAACAAATGGAGATGAAGGAAACATGAAGAACAAATTGATTGAACGGTTGATTTCATATGCAAAAGTTGACACTCAGTCAGATGAAAACATTGAGACATGCCCTTCGACACCCGGTCAGCTGACACTCGCCAAGATGCTTGTTGAAGAGCTAAAGAAAATTGGGATGGAGGACGTCACGATTGATGAAAATGGTTATGTCATGGCAACACTTCCCGCTAATACAGACAATTCTGTACCAACAATCGGGTTTTTGGCTCATGTCGATACTGCGACAGATTTTACCGGAAAAAATGTCAATCCACAAATCATCGAACAGTACGATGGAAAAGATATTGTTCTCAATGAAGCACTAGGTGTCATTCTCTCTCCTCAAGATTTCCCTGATCTCGCCCATTATAAAGGTCAGACACTGATCACAACAGACGGAACGACACTGCTCGGCGCCGATGACAAAGCCGGCGTTGCTGAAATCATGACAGCGATGGAATATTTACTTGAACATCCTGAAATTAAACACGGCAACATCAGAGTTGCATTCACACCTGACGAAGAGATTGGCAGAGGTCCGCATAAATTCGATGTCTCAGCATTTCATGCCAAATACGCTTATACAGTTGATGGCGGCGCCCTTGGTGAATTACACTATGAAAACTTTAACGCCGCTGTAGCGAAAATCACCTGCAAAGGAAGAAGCATTCATCCAGGAACAGCAAAAGGCAAGATGGTGAATGCCGCCAAAATCGCCATGGAGTTTCACGCACAGCTCCCAGAAAAAGAAGTGCCTGAATTTACAGAAGGTTATGAAGGTTTTTATCATCTGCTGAAAATCAATGGGGATGTCTCAGAAGCAAAGCTACACTATATTATTAGAGACTTTGACAGAGACGCTTTCAACGAAAGAAAAGCAACCGTAGAAAAAATTGCCGATAAGTTAAGAGCACAATACGGAAAAGACAACATTATCGTTGAGATGCATGATCAATATTACAACATGAGGGAAAAAATTGAACCGGTTAAAGAAATTGTTGATATTGCCGAAAAAGCAATGAAAAATTTGAAGATCAAACCAGTCATCGAACCGATCCGCGGCGCAACAGACGGCTCCCAACTTTCATACATGGGTCTACCTTGCCCGAACGTTTTTACAGGCGGGCAGAATTTCCATGGAAAATATGAATACATTTCTGTTGATCATATGGTGAAAGCTGTTCATGTTGTTGTGGAGATTGCGAAGCTGTTTGAGGAAAAAGCAAGATAAAGTAGGCAGTCCGCTCTGTAGCGGACTGCTACTTAACGATAAACAGATTTTGGAACATGGACAACCGGATTTCCAACAGCATATGGTGCTACATCATACTGTTGAAACACGATGGCAATCCCAGTTTTTGTATAATAAAATGCCGTTTCTTTATTTAAAACAATATCTTTCTTTTTCACATCCGGAAAGAAAATCTCGTGATGTTTTTGAATATAGTTGAAAATGTAATCCTTCGTTTTTTCTACTTTTGAAGCTGTATTTAGCACATCTGTCAAATAGATACGCTTTTGTAATTCTAGATCATAGTTAAACGAACGAATCGCCGTTAAACCATGTGCCCCTCCTGAAAAAACATAATTCTCCGTTAAAATACTTAAACGTTGGCCAGTCGCATATTTCACATGAAAAGAGGTTTGATAATCCGTTTTATAGCCGTGCTTTTCACCATCTTGTTTATTTTTCAAGTAATCTTGGTATGACCGTTCAATATAATTGTTAAAATCTTGATTGATCTTCGTTTGCAAAGATTTGTTACCGATGTTTTTCACTTGGGGATATTTCAACTTCTGCACGTTTTGATAGATATGACTTGTCACAATCGGTTTATTGTTATGTTCCGCTTGAGCTGAAAGAGGTGCCGCCCCAGCAAACATCATGAACCACAAAATCCCACTCACCAAAAGACTGAAACACGATTTTTTGTTCATAAAAAACCCTCCTTAAATGTGTCATTCATTATCCTTCCCGCTTCGTGAAGCGAGTACACTTGTTTAGACTGATCTTTGCGATTAAATGTTTCTATTTTTAGTTTAAATATGAAAAATATGTATATAAGGAACGTTCCTACTGGTTGAACCAATTAGCTTTGTGAGACGCAAAAAAACTAACATTCAGAAAGTTTTACATCAAAATCTATTGACATTTTTATAAAAAGTATTAATATTAAAACAATTAAAAAAGTTTTCCTTATCAAGAGTGGTGGAGGGACTGGCCCTGCGAAACCCGGCAACCGCTGTCTGAGACAGAATGGTGCTAAATCCTGATAGGAGCGCTCATTGCGTTTCTTGGAGATAAGGAGGAGATTGCCGGTCAAGCTCTTCCTTATCAGGAAGGGCTTTTTTATATCAAACAGAAAGAGGGATAACCAATGAAACAAGGACCATACCGGGCCGATCAAGTCGGAAGTCTATTAAGATCTGAACGTATCAAAAAAGCGCGTCTGCAAAAAGAAGCAGGTGAGATCAGTGCCGAACAATTACGAGAAAGCGAAAATGAAGAGATTAAACGCATTGTCAAAAAACAACAAGAAATCGGACTACAGGCAGTAACTGATGGGGAATTTCGCAGGGCTTGGTGGCACTTTGATTTTCTTGAAGGGCTTGATGGTGTGGAAGGCTATCAAACAGAAAGCGGAATTCAATTTCATAATATCAAAACAAAAGCGCATGGGATCAAAGTGAATGGTAAGCTTGATTTTACAAATCATCCAATGGTTGATGATTATCGCTTTCTTCAGCGCATTGCTGGTTCCCATACTGCAAAAATGACGATTCCGAGTCCAAATATGCTGTTTTTTAGAGGGAAACTTGAAGAAAGTGTCTATCAGGATTTAGATGCATTTCACCACGATGTCGCACAGGCTTATAAAAAAGCTATTCAAGCGTTTTATGATGCTGGATGCCGCTATTTGCAACTTGATGATACAGCATGGTCCGTCTTTTTCTCAGAACAGGGTCATGAACAAATTAAAGCCTTCGGACAAGATCCCGGCGAATTGCGGCAATCGTTCGCTGACACGATCAATCAAGCACTTGACGGTAGATCTGAAGATTTGACAGTGACCATGCATATTTGCCGGGGAAACTTTAAGTCAACCTGGGTAGCCTCAGGCGGATATGAAGCCGCCGCAGAAACAATATTCGATGGATTAAATCTTGACGGGCTTTTCCTTGAATTTGATGATGAGCGCTCTGGCAGCTTTGAACCGCTTCGCTATGTCAAACGGAAGGACTTGCAAATTGTGCTTGGTCTGATTACCTCTAAGTTTGCTGAACTCGAAAAACCGGATGAAATCAAACGGCGAATTGAAGAGGCTTCCCGTTATGTTGACTTGAACCAGTTATGTCTAAGCCCACAATGCGGATTTGCCTCAACTGAAGAAGGCAATCTGCTGACGGAAGAAGAACAGTGGGCAAAATTGCGCCATGTGGTGGAAATTGCTGAGGATATTTGGAATTAAACACTGCCTATTAGGCTTTTATGGTTGCTAAGCGTAAAAAATACTGCTTCCAATGTTAGGCACAGTCTAGCTACCGGAAGCAGTCTGCTAACCATCCTTATTTGTCTCTACAGTTTTATCTTTTCCACAACTGATCAGTGCCAGAAAACAATGCATCTTCTATTCCTAAATCAGCAAAATATACAGTCGGTTGTTTTTTACTTTTTTGTAAATCAATGAGGACGTTAGCAGATCCTGCTGTCCCAATTATCATGCCACTATATAAAACATCTAATACGATATAATCCTCTTTAAAATAAAGGATTTCAATAAAACTAGCACCGCTTGATTTGTAATGTAACTGATCGGCAATATGTTTGAAGTTTATCTTAAACTCACCCACATATTTCTCATCTCCTTTTAGATAATGGTCCACTGTTTGAATTTGGACATCCTCGGGAAATTTCTTATTCATAGTTCCATTAAGAAAGACATACTTTCCGTCCGCACTTAAAAAGTCATGATCTTTGATTTCCCTTACTTTATTTGTCTTCTTTTCCAATATATTTTTACCTAACAACTTAAGATATGATCCATCTTTCGTCACTTCCGGAAACACTGACAGGTGATCGTTTAATTTTCCAGACTCAATCGTGGCATTTAATTCTGAACCTTTGACGATTTGATGTTTTGAAAAATCTTGTTTTAAAAACAGATAATATATATCTGAAGCTTTGCCAGGTCTATAACCACTTATTTCTATCAGCATATTTTCTTTATTTATAGCGAGAAGATCGAGAGAAATTTCATATGAATCTGTAGATAACGGTACTTTTATGTTTTTTTGACCAAAGTTTGTTTTCACGTTCAACAGATTCTTTTTCTCGATTTTGATATCTGGCAAATTTTCGCTTATTTTATCATGAACGATATTTCGTTGTTTAAAAAAGTCAACGCCGTATTCTAAATCATAAAAATTCTTTTCAAAATTTTCTCGAATAGAAAAAACAGGTTTGTAACTATTCCGCAACTGTTTATCTGTAAATTTATAAAAAGTTAACCCCTCTATACCACTGCGTACCATTGTATATGTATCATCTTGATACCTCAAAGTTACATCTGTCGATGATCCAAGGTCATTTCTTAGGAACTCTTTAAATGCTGGACTGTCTTCTTTTGGCAAACCTTTTTTATAAATGACTTCCTCATATGGATCTTTTTCATTACTTGATATAAAAACCCATACACTGCCTATTAACAATACTATAATCAATAATATTTTTTTAATCATTAATCTACTTCCTCTACGTTTTGTTAACAATACCGAATGAAAAAACGCCAGAAAGCCGAATTTTTAATCAATCCGCACATTAACGACTCTTCTGCCCCTTCAGTATTATAAGAAACGTAAATCAGCAGCATTTTCATAATCATACTGAAAACGTGCCAATCTTACAGTGATTTTCTTCACCTTGTTTATTCAAGATGATGTTCCACATCTTCAGTATATCTTAAAAAATGCCCAAATCAACCAGATATGCAGTTGGATGTTTTGATTTTTATCAGAACATTATCATCTCCCTATGATTCCATAGCATGAAACACACAACAAAAATTTTCATTAAACCTGTATTACATTTCATCTCATACGCAATTGAGCTTTCATTATCGTTCTCTTTCAAATCATTATGCACTGATTGACTTGAGTTTCAAACGATCCATCTCATCGTATCTGGGTTCACTTCTCTTTTCACATTTTTGCATGTCTTGCTCTAACCATTAGTTTAACAATAAAAAAACTAAACTGCGAAGCAAGAGCTGTACCGCTCGCTTACTTACACAGTTTAGTTTACACTCTCGTTCCTATTTTATAGATCGTTCATGCCTTCTTGACCTTTTTCGAAAAAGTTTTATCTCTAAGAACTCACTAGGGGTTGTCCTGAAAGTCGTGTGGATGAATAAAAATTGGGGAATTTGCTCGCTTTCCGCGGGAGTCTCGCAATTCCCCCTGATTTACGTTGAAAAAGGACTTTTTAGACAGCTCCTTGTTGTAAATAAAGTCCTCCTGACCCAGTTAAACTACGTAGTTTTCACTATAATCATGCAATAAACAGTTGGTTTGTTTTTCTGTAAAACAATCAGACATGAAGAAAAACTCGTCAGACAGCTTAATTAAAATCACGAAAATGTGCTTACATTACCTTGACTTCACGACAATCTTAAAGCATTTCTAGTCTATTCCTAAATTAACCAAATATGCGGTCGGCTGCTTTTTACTTTTCTGCAAATCAATGAGGACATTAACATCTCCCGCTGCTATAACCCCCATGATTCCGAAGTATGAGACACTTAACACTACATAATCATCATTAAAATAATGAATTTCGGCATGCCTAACATCACTTGCTTTAATATCCATTTCTTCTGCAATATTTTCGAAATCGATCTTGAATTGAGCTTCATACTTATGATTTCCTTTTAAATAATTATCAACAGTTTGGATTTTTTGCACACCGTCAGACATGACATCTCTTTCTTTTTCTTTACGCTCGTTAATATATACATATTTTCCGTCTACACTTAAATAATCAGTATTCTTAATTTCTCGGACTTTGTTTGTCTTCTTTTCTAAAATATAATTATCAAACAACTTCAGGTATGATCCATTCTCAGTCACCTTTGGAAATAGAGATAAATAATGATTTAGTATTCCTGACTGGATTGCGGCATAGAATTCTTCTTTTTTAACAAATTGATGTTTTGAAAAGTCTTGTTTCAGAAAAAGATAATATGATTCAGAAGCTTCGCCGTTTACCTCTATCATGATATCTGTTTTATTTACAGCTAGAAGATTGAAAGAAGCTTCTTTTGAATCTGTTGATAATGGTATTTTTATCTTTTTTTCTCCTCGTTTTGTTTTGACGCTCAAAAGACTCTTTTTTTCAATTTTCATATCAGGTAGATTTTCACCTACTTTGTCCTGAATGATTGTTCCTTCTTTGTAAAAATCAACATTATTTTTTAAGTCATTAAATTTATCTTCAATGTTTTTTCGCATAGAAAAGACAGACTTATAACGATTGTACAACTGTTTATCTGTATATTTATAAAATTGTAGCCCATCATCTATATCATCGCGTGCCATAGTATAAGTATGATCTTGATATCTCAAAGTAATATCAGTGGATGATCCAAGGTGATTTCTCAAGAATTCTTTAAATGCCGGACTATCTTCTTTTGGTAAACCTTTTTTATAAATGACTTCTTCGTATGGATCTTTTTCATAACTGGATATAACTAGCCATACAAAGCCTATACATAACAATATAACTAAAAATAAATTTTTTTTGATCATTCATCTACTTCCATTCACTATAATATATTTAAATCAACCAAATATGCGGTCGGCTGCTTTTTACTTCTCTGTAAATCAATGAGGACATTAACGGAGCCTGCTGTTCCAACGATTATCCCATTATAAGTAAGACTTAAGACAACAAAATTTTCATTAAAATAACTGATATCAGCTATGCTTATACCACTTGCTTTAAAATCCATCTCTTCCGAAATATTTTCAAAATCCAACTTGAACTGTGCTTCATACTTATCGTTTCCTTTTAAATAATTATCGACTGTTTGGATTTTTTGAACACCTTCAGAAATATCAGCTTTTTTCCCATTAATATAAACATATTTTCCGTCTACACTTAAATAATCAGTGTCTTTGATTTTTCGAACTTTGTTTGTCTTCTTTTCTAAAATATAATTGTCAAACAACTTCAGGTATGCTCCATCCTTTGACACCTTTGGAAATACAGATAGATAATCATTTAACTTCCCTGACTCGATTGTGGCATTTAATTTTTCTTCTTCGACAATTTGATGTTTTGAGAAATCCTGTTTTAAAAACAGATAATATTCGTTTAGTTCCCCTAAGTCACCATCTTTTAATTTTTCATATATTCGTGCTTGTATCAACATATTTTCTTTATTAATCGCTAAAAGTGAAAGATATACTTTTTTCCCTTTCGCTGATGGTAACTCAAACTTCTTTTCTCCAGTTTTTGTTTTCACGTTCAAAACATTATTTTTGCCTATTTTCATATCCGGCAGGTTTTCAACTAGTTTATTATGGATGATTTTTCCCTCTTTATAAAAATTGACACGCCTTAAGTCACCTAGCTTTTTGGAAAAATTTTTTTCACAGAAAAAATCGGTTTGTAACTATTCCGAAGTTGTTCATCTGTATATTTGTAGTATCGTAGTCCCTTTGTGTCACTACGCATCATCAAATAACTTTGACCTTGATAACTCAAAGTTAAATCTGTAGATGATCCGAGCTCATGTCTCATAAATTCTTTAAATGCTGGGCTGTCTTCTGGTAAGCCTTTTTCATATATGACTTCTTTTTCGCAACCGGCTACAAACAGTATGCATGCTAGAACAAGACTTAAGCTTATTAATTGTTTTTTTAACACTACTCAGCATCCTCTTACGTTTAATATACCTTCCTTGACTTTATTCCTAAATCAACTAAATACGCAGTCGGTTGTTTTTTATTTTTTAAATCAATCAGGACATTAATTGCCCCTGCTTTCCCATCGACTATCTCATTGTAAGAAACACGTAGAACAACATAGTCCTTACTAAAATGGCAAATTTCAGCAATACTTACAAGAGTTGATTTAAAACCCATCTCTTCTGAAATATTTTCAAAATCCAATTTGAACTGAGCCTCATACTTTTCGTTTCCTTTTAAATAATTATCGACTGTTTGGATTTTTTGAACACCGTCTTGAATTTTTTCTTTATACCCGTGTAGATAAACATATTTTCTATCTTCACTTAAATAATCATTTTCTTTAATTTCTTTTAACTGATTTGTTTTTTTATCCAAAATATAAAGATTACAGATAAATATATATCTACCTGACTTATCTATGATTGGATACAAATCATAAAATTCTTTTAATTTCCCTGTTGACAATGTTTCTTGTAGGTTTTTTGGCTCTAACATTGTTGTCTCAATATTTTTTAAATCTTGCGTCATGAAAAGTTCTATTATAAGGTTTCCACTTCCTTGATAACTGAGGTTTCGAACGATAAGTGAAAAACTTTTAGAATTTACCGCTTCTAAATAAATTCCCAATTCATCAGACTTTTCCATACCGTATTTTTCCATCATTTCTGACAAGTCTAATACTTTTACCTGTTTCTTTGTCCTCACTTTCAGTCGATTATTTGACATTAATTTCAAATCAGGAATATGGTATTTTTCTTTGTTTTTAACAGAATGATACAAAAACTTTTCATAGCGATTACTTTCGTCTAATTTATCTAAAGTATCTTTCGGATCTTTCGCTGTCAACATAGGCTTGTAATATTGCTTTAACTGATCTTCTGTATACTTGAAATATTGAATATCTGTTCGTTGATTCCCTAAAGTTGAAAACAAAATGTTTCCGTCTTTTCTTATTATTTCTTGATCTGTACTTTCTTCATATAGATGATGTTTCATGAATTCAGCTAAGCCACGGCTATCTTCCTTAGGAAATCCTTTTTCATATGTAGCTTCTTCAATTTTATTTTTGCAACCTGTTATAAACAGGGCGAATATCATGATTAGATTTAAGATTATCGATCTTTTTTTCATTTTGATATGTCCTTTTATTTGTTATTTTTTGAAATCGTTAACCGAATCTTTGTGAAATCACTCGGCTAACCCCAGAAAGTAAGACTTTAACATTTGATTGTGATATTAACTAAATGTTCATGTAGTTATCTGTTTTGTAAATACCCGTTTCAACCATGATCCCGCAGCCTGTTATAAACAATGAACAAACCAGTATTAAAGTTAAGCTTATTAATTGTTTTTTTAACACTAATCATTTTTTTCAAAAATCTTCTAAACACTTGAATGTTATGTTTAATACACCTTCCTTGACATTATTCCTAAATCAACTAAATACGCAGTCGGTTGTTTTTTATTTTTTAAATCAATTAGGACATTGACTGCCCCTGCTGTCCCAACTATCATCCCATTGTAAGAAATACGTAAGACAACATAGTTTTCATTAAAATAGCAAGTTTGAGCAATGCTTGTTCCACTTGATTTAAAATCCATCTCTTCTGCAATATTTTCGAAATCCAGCTTGAACTGAGCTTCATACTCATCGTTTCCTTTTAAATAGTTGTCCACTGTTTGGATTTTTTGAACACCGTCTTGAATTTCTTCTTTATCCCCGTTTAGATAAACATATTTTCCATCTTCGCTTAAATAGTCACCCTTTTTAATTTCTTTTAACTGATTTGTTTTTTTATCTAAGATGAAAAAATTAGATAAAAATATATATCTACCTGATTTATCTACGATTGGGTACAAACCATAATAGTCTTTTAGTTTCCCAGTTGACAATGTTTCTTGCAGACTTTCTTTGTTTAACATTGTTGTTTCAATATTTTTTAAATCTTGCGTCAGGAAAAGTTGCATTGTAAGATTTTTACTTCCTTCATAACTGAGGTTTTGAATGACAAGAGAAAAACATTTAGAATTTACTGCTTCTAAATAGATCTCTAGGTCATCAGACTTCTTTATTCCATATTCACCTAATATATCTGTCAAATCTAATACTTTTATCTTTCTCTTTGTTTTCACCTCTAGTCGATTGTTTGACATTGTTTTTATAGCAGGAAGATTATATTTTTCTTTGCTTTTTATAGAATGATACAAAGACTTTTCATAGCGATTACTTTCGTCTAAATTATCTAAAGTGTCTTTGGGGTCTTCCGCTGTCAGTATAGGCTTATAATATTGCTTTAACTGATCTTCTGTATACTCAAAATATTGAACGTCTTTTCGCTGGTTGCCTAGAGTTGAAAATAAAATGCTTCCGTCTTTTCTTATTATTTCTTGATCTGTACTTTCTTCAGATAAATAATGCTTCATAAGTTCAGTTAAACCAGGATTATCTTCTTTTGGGAAACCTTTTTTATATGTAACTTCTTCAAACTTATCTTTTCCGCAAGCAGTGATAAGCAGTGAGCATGCTAGTATTAGACTTAAACTTATGAATCGTTTTTTTAACATTCATCTCCCCCTATTCTGCTTCTTTTTCATTAACCTTTCGAATTACATCAACAAAATATCACTCATTAATTGGCGGTGTTCGTTCATATGCTTTGGGCTCATAAACAATATGGAGGCGACCTTTTGTAGCAAAGCCATCTTTTTTAAAGCGATCGTCATATTTATTTTTCTATATGGACCTGATTTCCATTTTCATCAATATAAATGGGCTAGAGATGATAAGATCGCTATTCGACTGCAATAGAATCTCTAATGACATTGTTGGTTTCTGAAAACATTTGCCTTCCTATTACGAGTAAACGTCTCGAATCGTGATTGAGGCGGACGACACTCCGAGGGAATTTTTCATAATTTATGTATAAAATCATTAGTAAAAAACATAGGTAAATCATAGCAAAAAGGTTATACCTTATTCAACGAACTAAAGAACCACGAAATAAGACCTATCTAAATTAGGAGACTTTCGATTTAAAATGATGATTATTAGGGGCATTTTGAAGTAGAGAAGATGTGCATTTCAATAGAAGGGAAACTTATTTCCCTTCTATCCTTTCTTGTGTATTTTCGATCGTTCCTTTTAACCGTTTGCGAAAAGTGTTTGTCCAATTACCGGAGAGCTGTTCAACTTCGAGAATTCTTTTTAAGGCATGGACGTTTTTTTTATCATGATGCATGATCTGATTAGCAAATTCGATTGTTACTTGTTTGGCGTTTGTTTCAAGCCGGTTGATGTTGGACTCTGGGGTGACCCAGCCTTCCTCAAGCACGCGAAAATAAAAACCGGTATAACCGTTGTTTTGCATGCGAATTGGGAAGTCTTTCAGATCATACCTTTTGGCAAGTTTGAAGCACGGTTGTCTTGGCTGGGTTACTTGAACAGTGGCCTCACCGATTTGAAAGATATCACCAATGTGGATATTGGTCTCAAGCATGCCTGTCACCGTCAAGTTTTCACCAAATGCTCCATATTCTAGTTGTCTGTTTAGCTCATTTTCCCAATATTGATAATGTTCAAAGGGATACACGCAAACCGCTTTATCAACCCCGCCATGGTGAACTAAATCTGCCTGTCCATCACCTTGAAAATTTAATTTCCCTAAATAAATGGGCTGTTTGATTTGCATTTTATAAATACCTGTTTGAATTTCTTTTCCGTTAACATCAATGGTAATGGGCTTGCCTATGTTAATAGAGATGATTTTCATACTCATTCCTCCTTATGTTAAGTGTAGCGATTGATGTGGTGATTGTTCAATCTCATAATCTATATGATAATAATAGGAATAGCCTATCATTTATGGGATGTGAAAGAAAGTGGAGTTCAGACAATTAGAATGTTTTATGGTTTTATGTAAAGAGTTGCATTTTACGAGAGCAGCAGAAAATTTGAATATGTCACAGCCTTCTTTAAGCCAACAGATTAAGAATTTGGAGTCTGAAGTCGGTGTTCCATTATTTGATCGAATCGGCAAGAAAACGGCTTTAACTGAAGCAGGCAAAGTTTTGTTGGTCCATAGTCAACGTATTTTTCATGAAATTGAACAAGCAGAATCTGCACTTAGTGATTTAAATGGACTGCGAAGAGGACGACTGAGCATCGGATCTTTGTTAACATGTATCAGCTATTTGCTCCCTGCGGCGATTTTGAAATTTAAGCATTTATATCCTCAAATTGAGCTTTCAGTTTTGGGGTTAAGAACTGGAGACATTCGAACAGGCTTATTAGAAAATAACCTTGATTTAGGTATTGCATTTTTGCCAGTGGATGATGAAGAACTTGCAACGATTCCATTGCTTACAGAAGAACTTTCATTAGCCGTTCCATTGGGCCATCCCTTTTCAAAACTGAAAGAAGTCGACATGAAGCTTCTTAAGGATATTCCGCTCGTCTTGCTTCCTAAAAACTATTTCCTTCGAAAACTAATCGATGAGTACTGTTCAGAAATTGGGATCACACTAAAACCTACCATAGAAATCACAATGGAATCTTTGATACAGATGGTATCAGCAGGAATAGGGGCAACCATCCTCCCCATCCGTTATCTTACTTATTTAAAAAACAGTCAAATCGTCACTGTTCAATTAATTCATCCAACACCTCAAAGAGAGATTGGCATCATTTATCGAAAAGATAAATACATGTGTACAGCAACTAAAGCTTTTATTGACCAGTTAACAGAAACAACTAGTTAGAGCAGGTTCATGCCTATCTTTCTTTGTCAGAGATGGAATGGACAAAGCCGCCTCATCATAAAGGCGGCTTTGTTCATCTATTAATGTTGAAACTGCTCAGTTTCTGTTGAACCTTTCAGCGCTGTTGTTGATGAAGTTCCACCTGCAACAACTTGAGCAACTTCATCAAAATAACTTGTTCCGACTTCACGCTGGTGTCTTGTTGCTGTGTAACCATGAACTTCACTAGCAAACTCTGCTTGCTGAAGTTCAGAGTATGCCGCCATTCCTCGTGTTTTATATTGGCGGGCAAGCTCAAACATTCCGTGATTTAACGCATGGAAACCAGCTAGTGTAACAAATTGGAATTTATATCCCATTTGACTAAGTTCTTTTTGGAAATTTAAAATACTATCATCATTAAGTTTTGCTTTCCAGTTAAATGAAGGAGAGCAATTATAGGCAAGCAGTTTGCCCGGGAATTTCTCATGAATGGCTTGAGCGAAGCGACGAGCCTCATCAATGTTCGGTTCTGAAGTTTCACACCAGATGAGATCGGCGTAAGGCGCATATGCTAAACCTCTGGCAATTGCTTGATCAAGTCCGGCTTTCGTTTTGAAAAACCCTTCAGTTGTCCGTTCTCCTGTTAAGAAAGGTGCATCATATCCGTCAACATCACTTGTGATGAGGTCGGCCGCATTTGCATCTGTCCGAGCAATCAAAATGGTCGGCACTCCCATGACATCTGCAGCAAGGCGCGCAGCAATTAAATTGCGGACAGCCGTCTGTGTCGGCAAGAGGACTTTTCCGCCTAAATGCCCGCATTTTTTCTCAGATGAAAGCTGATCTTCAAAATGAACACCTGCTGCTCCCGCTTCAATCATGTTTTTCATCAGTTCAAAGACATTCAGTTGCCCACCGAAGCCTGCTTCAGCGTCAGCTACAATCGGTGCAAACCAATCGATGTCCTCTTTTCCTTCCAAATAGTGAATTTGATCTGCACGCTGGAGCGCACGATTGATTTTTTTGACGACTTCCGGCACACTGTTTGCTGGATACAGACTTTGATCAGGGTACATGCTTCCTGATAAATTCGCATCTGCCGCCACTTGCCAGCCGCTTAAATAGATGGCTTTTAATCCGGCTTTCACTTGTTGCATCGCTTGATTGCCGGTTAAAGCACCAAGGGCAGGAATGAAAGCTTCCGTATGAAGAAGCTTCCACAGTTTTTCGGAACCGCGTCTTGCCAGTGTATATTCAATTTCAAGTGATCCCCTTAAACGAACGACATCTTCAGCCTGATATGGTCTTGTGATTCCCTTCCATCTCTCATCCTGCTTCCAGTTTTCCTCTATTTGACTCACCATTTCTTTCCCCATATTACTCATTCCTCCCCTTTACAATTTGTCATATGCAGATATTGTTAAGAAGTCTGCAAATTGATCAGTAAACACAAGTTGTTCCAATAGCTCTCTAGCTTCTTCAAAGCGACCATTCTGAAATTGTGTTGCTCCAATTTCATTAGTGATATTCTGCATTTCTTCATCAATCATTGTCTTGATCATCTCTGCTGTTACTTCACGACCATCACCTAGAATGGCTTTAGAATGACGCACCCATTGCCACAGCTGGGCTCGGGAAATTTCCGCTGTTGCAGCATCTTCCATTAAATGATCGATCGGTGCCGCACCTCTGCCTGATAACCAAGAAGCCAAATAACGAATGCTCGCACTAATATTTGTGCGGACACCGCCTTCTGTGATCTCGCCTTTTGGCACTTCAAGCAAATCTTTTCCCTCGATTTTGACATCTTCTCTTTTTCTATGAATCTGGTTGTCAGTCGGCATATACTCATTAAAGACATCAAGAGCTGTCTGAATCATCCCCGGATGAGCAATCCATGTTCCATCATGCCCATCTTTTGCTTCACGTTCCTTATCTTCACGAATTTTCGTAAATGCTGCTTTATTGATCTCAGGGTTATTTTTGGCAGGAATTTGTGCTGCCATCCCTCCGATCGCATGAGCATTTCGTTTATGGCATGTTTGAATGGCCAAAAGTGAATAAGCTCGCATATTCGGAACCGTCATGGTAACAGCTGAACGATCAGGGAGGATCACTTCATCCCGATTGCGGAATTTCTTAATGAAACTAAAAATATAATCCCAGCGTCCGCAATTCAGACCTGCCGAATGTTCCTTCAGTTCATACAAAATTTCATCCATCTCAAAAGCCGCCAAAATCGTTTCGATGAGGACTGTAGCTCTAATCGTCCCTTGAGGAATACGCAAATCGTTTTGACTATAGACAAACACATCATTCCAAAGCCTTGCCTCAAGGTGATTTTCCAATTTAGGCAAATAGAAATAAGGACCGCTTCCTTTTTCAATCAGTGCTTTAGCATTATGGAAAAAATAAAGGCCAAAATCGAATAAACTTGCTGAAACAGATTTCCCATCTACTAGGACATGCTTTTCCTCAAGGTGCCATCCTCTCGGTCTGACCTTAAGGACAGCCGGATTGTCATTGAGATGATACCGCTTACCATTTTCATTTGTAAAAGAAATCGTCCCACGAATGGCATCCCGTAAATTGATTTGGCCTTCGAGACAATTTTCCCAAGTCGGTGAATTCGCATCTTCAAAATCCGCCATAAATACCTTAGCCCCAGAGTTCAAAGCATTGATGACCATTTTTCGGTCAACAGGACCCGTGATCTCAACCCGGCGATCTCGCAAATCCGCCGGAATCTTTGCCACTGTCCAATCTCCTTCACGAATATGCTTTGTCTCCGCCAAAAAATCCGGATTCTTGCCTTTATCAATCTCGGTTTGAACTGTTTTTCGCAAGTTTAATAGTTCTCTTCTTCTCTCACCAAAATGATGTTCAAGCCGTCCAATAAATTGAAGCGCTTCATCTGTTAAGATTTCTTCATATTCCGGCTTCAATGCTCCCGTGATTTCTATCTGCTTCTCCTCTGTTTTCATCTCACCTTTACCCCTTTTCACGTTTGTTATCTAACAGTTATCGCTTACTCACCTTTTTTAGCAAGACAGCGTTCACATTCCATGAAATAAGATTCAGCCTGCTCCTCAACAGGTTCACCGCATTCAGGACACGTTTTTTTAGGAAGCGTTCTGAAGAATTCCATTGGGCTTTTCATGCTCATCTTGTTCCACTCCTTTTTATACAACAGTTTGTTATTGTTTTCTTCTGTTGTAGTACAGTATATAACGCAACTTTCAAAATGTACACCCTTTTTTTCAAAATTATTGATTTTTTTCCATGGAAGTAAGCGGTGATTGAAGGTGAAGGGTTGAAGGTGAAGGGTTGGAGGGGTGGGCAAAAATGGGTTTATAGAAAAGTGAAAAGGTGCTGTCCAATAATAAGTCCAAAAAATAAATACTGTTTCATTTTTCTCTAATAGTAGCTGGCGGATGTCTGCTTCTTTCAATATATTTGTGGGCTAATGCCACAATCCAAACTCAACATGTTACTTTGTTAAGGCTTTGTAAAGAAAGTCTGCGGAACGCCCGATTGCTCTTGATGTGACCGAACGCGCTTCCCATTTCGATTTCGCTGTACATTGATGACGGCTTTTTCTTAACATTCGAAGGTCTCTTTGCCCTAAACAATCAGCACGTTGCAAAAGTAATCAGAAATATTCTCAGAAACAAGCCTCCCAGCACAAACATCGCTTCCTCAAAAGAAGATTGATAGCTTTTTTGCATCAAAGTCTGAATCACAAACTCAAAATCAACGATTTCATCGGTCTCTTTTTTCACTCATGTATCCTCATAGGGTTCTTCCTTGCTGGTCATTATGCTAGATGTTTCATTCATTTGATCCCCTTACTAATATCCCACCTATAGATTCCCGAATCTGAAATGGCATATATGGCATTCATTGTTAGTCTTAATTGCTGTATCGAAAGCTCTTGCCCCTCTGAATCACAGCATTTCACCTCTTGCTTCGGCAGACTGATATCAGCTGGAATGAGGGACAGTGAATGTTCAGCTTTGCATATCCAAAACCCGTCTTCTGAGACCGCAAGCTGATCATACACCCCTGAATATTCTTTATCAGAAATAATCCACACTCGTTTCACGTCCGCCTCATCAACCGCAGCAATGACTGTATCAGAGTAATAAAGCATGTAAATCAGTCCATTTTTTCGGCAAGTGCATAGCAGTCATCTACAGCGGGTGCATATATTTCTGAAAGCTGTTGATCAATATGAGTTTCCTTTAGTTGCCCGTCTAAAGTGAAGCACAGTACACTGTGTCCACTGGGGTTTTCATCACCATAAATACCTTCATCACTTAAACCGACCCAAAGGTTTTGTTTCTCATCCAAAAGGTTGCATGAAGCCCCTGAAGGCAGGGAAAATGCACATTCTTCTTTTCCGTCTGCTGAAAACACCTTTACTTTATACTCATACATTTTGGAGTAAATAAACACATACCGACGGTCATCCGAACTTTGCTGAAATAGTATAATATCCTCACACGGAAGAAACGCTCAACGAGTAAGGCTGCCCGTAAAGTGAGGACTGCTGTATGTGGCAACAGAAGCGAAAGCCTCTCATTATGCTTTTTCAATAATAGTTTTGCAATTCTTCTTCAATATCTTCAATAACTCGAGATATTGGCTTTGAAACTGAATCTTTATTATTAAAAAATATAGATATACCGACTCCATCTTCGAGCATCCCAGGAAGCCAGTTATCAACAAAATCCTCCAAGCTAATTGATTCTGCGCTTGTTTCCTTCCATTTTTCAATCGCACAATAATTTGCATGTTCTTTAGTTGGCCAAAAATGCAATTGAAGTGTACCATTCTCGTCTTCAGATGTAACCCAGCCTTTCTCATTACTTAACGACCAAACTTCTTCATAATCAGCAATTTTTTTTATAAAATACCTATACCTTTTATACGGATCTAACTTTAATGTCATTTCAAGTTCTTTTTCATTCATTTTTCATCCCCCCTTAACGCTTTCTATATTTCCATCTAGCACTTATTTTTTCTTTCTTTTCCATATCTATCATGAAAATGCTGCAAACTATGTTTCTTATTATCTGTAAATCTGAATGCTTGTAGCTGAAGCTGCCAGGATCGGGTTCAAAGGACAGGAAGAGACTGTTTTCTGGTTCATAGTAGCGGGCGATCAGGTAGTACAAGCCTGTTTCTTCATCATAGCGATATCCGGCATAGCGGTACGGGTTGCCTTTTACTTCAGCACTTTAAAAAAGCTTGTATCGTTCAAAGATACAAGCTTAATATTTTGCTATTTGAAATTCACCAAGTCAAGTTTCATACTTAATGATATCTTCCATAGAAGTTCCATTAAAATACTTAATTAGAATTGTCTCTATACTTAAGTGACCGTATATCCCTATCGGATTATATATGCCCTTACCTGTTTTCTGATCTATTTCTGTTAACTCATCATCTCCAGCTAAAGAGCCCTCTTTCCCTTCACTAATGAAATACCTTCCATCTTCATAAGTAATAAATTTTAATTTTGAGCCAACATATTGTTTCAGCAAATCTTGAGTTATGTTATAAATAACCTTCCAATCATCCTGCAAAAAACCAGTGAAACCGGTATTTGCTACAAATAGTTTATTTTCTTCTTTTAGTAAGTCAAGTATCTTAGCTTTACTCAGCTTTTGATCCACAAAAATGTCATAATACTGAATTAGGACATCATCATCTTTATGTTTTGCCAAGTCTCCTTCCAAAACCCATGCATAGCTGTATTTATTTATCTTCTCTAATGGAATCTCAATAATAGCGCCGGGCACAATGACAGCGGCTTTGCTTTTTTTGTTGAAGCTTTTATATCTGTAATTTGCCTTTCGTTTAACTCTGGAAAAAATGAATCTCCATTTGTGTTCAGTACATTAAGCAGCGTTACGAAAAATTCATCTAAAGCAGGTTCCCTATCCAAATGCTTCTTGGACATATTATAGAATTTTTCTACTGCATCGTGAAGGATGTCCAATCCGTCATCACCGATAATAATGTTACGCTAGTTTATCTCCTTAATATTGGTAAAAATAATGATGAATAATATAACTATAATTTAATTTTATCGTGATTAGCAACCACTACTGATGAAAAGCTTAATGTCTACAATCACTTTGATTTTTTCTATATCAGATGTATTACGTATGTGGAAGCAAGACTTTATGGTTAAAACCATGTTTATCTAAAAAATTCTGAGAGTATGTATTACAATTTACTTTAACTTTTATATTATTAGACTTTCTCTAATTGTAACAACCCTTAGGAGTTGTTAGATTTGGTCCTTAGTCTTACATTTTCAAACACTTTATTTTCAAAAAAAGATAAAAAATTGAAAAAATAATTGAAATAGGAGTTTATACATGTTACGATTTAATTGTCAGTTAATTCAAATCTTTCAGATTTTACTAGGCGAAAGTGAGGTGATAATTATGAGCTTTGAGGAATATAGCATTGAAACATCAAATGGTCAATTAAATGGCGATGTTATTATTAGTGGGTGGAAATAATGATTTTAAATAGGTTTGATAGACTGACAATCATAAATCAGAAGTCATACATTTTTTGTATGGCTTCTGCATAAGGAGAAGAGTCATGAAATACTATCTGAAAAAAGGCATGTATTGGGCAAAGAAGGACCATGAGATATTTGTTTATTATACTAATAACTATCTACGGAAAGGGATTCGATCTTCTGATAATGACAAGTTGTTTAATCTTTTGAAAATATTGTCAAACCCAAAAACATATGAAGAACTTACTCGCCTTTCACCATTTAATACACAAAAAGATTTAGATGATACTTTGTCTTACCTATCCTCTAAAGGTTATATTTCCACAAAAGAAATAGAATTTGATCAAATTGAAAACAGAATTCGCAGTTTTGTAGATTGTATTCCTCATGTTTCTTATAATGACTATCGGGCAAAGATGACAGAAAAGCATGTGTGTATAATTGGAACGGGAACGGTCGGTAGCTATTTACCTGAGACTTTAATAAAACTAGGGGTAAATAGATTTACTTTAATTGATCCAGATATCGTGGAAGAAGGGAATTTATTCGCTCAAAATTATACATGTTCAGATATAGGCAAGTATAAAGTCAATGTCCTAAAAGACAGATATGAGAAGCATTTTAATACTTGTGAAATGACTTCTATCGTTCATTCCTTAACAGACTACAAAGACCTTAGAGAATTAGTTGATCTTAAAGAAATCGATTATCTAGTTTTAGGAGCAGACAGTGCAACACTAATCATTGATATTTTAGAAAAAATATTCTTGGACTTTCCTCACATTAAAATCTTGATTAGTGGTTATGCAGTATTTCAACAGCATTGTTGTTTAATTGATAAAGAAACATATCTTTCACTTTTAAATAGTAGTAAAAAAATCCTTAGTACTCTAAATGACCTTGATGAAGTTATTGTTGAAAATACCGGTACTATTTTTGACTCATTATTTTCTGCCATGTCTATGGCAAAATTAATATTTGACAATCTATTAGGAATGAATCAATCAGATCTTGCCAGAGCTGACTTTTTTAAAAATGACTATTTTATAGGAGATAGCACAGAGTACAAGATTTATGAACAAAATAAAAAACTCCAACAATTAGGTGAATCATAAATGATAGGTTTATTTAAAAAAAGAAACTTTTTTTTGTTATTCAGTGGAAGGCTGATTACAAATTTAGGAGACAGTATTTATGGTGTAGCAGCGATGTGGTTAGTTTTTCATCTAACAGGAAGTTCCTTTTATACTGGATTAGCCGGAACTTTAATTATGTTGCCAGGAATTTTTGAGTTTTTAGCTGGACCTCTTGTAGATAGACTGCATTTAAAATCAATCCTGGTGTCCACCCAATTGATACAAGCGGTTGCTATTGCTATCATTCCGGTGTCTTACTTTCTCGGTTTTTTAAATGTTTGGCTAGTTATTGCCGTTATGCTGATCGCGACCATTACTGAACAAATCGTTTATCCAGCACAGCAAGCAGCTTTACCGAAACTATTAAAAAAAGACGAACTTGTTGCTGGCAACTCTTTCATGACGTTTGCTTATCAAGGTACAGATATTGTTTTAGTCGGATTATCTGGACTCTTAATTGTAAACATAGGAGTCATCAATATCTATCTTATCGATGTTTTAACATTTGTTCTAGCTTCACTAATCTTTGGTCTAATAAAACTTCCTCACGCTCATTCAAATCTTTCTTCATTGGCAGAAAGAGAGAAATCCTATTTAAGGGAATTAAAAGAAGGAACGGATTTCATTGTAAACTCAATTATTCTTAAAATGTTGATTCCACTATCTATTATTAATTTTATATTTGGTATGATCACAGCGATTATGCCAGAGTTTTCAAGTCGGATCGGTGGAGAAGCTTTTTACGGTTACTTTCTTTGTTTTATGTCAGTTTCTTTATTATTGGGCGCACTTTTAGCTCAATTTTTCAGTAAATTCCCTTTAGGATATACGACGATTATATGTTTTATGTTGTCTGCTTTCTTTTGGTTTAACTCATACTTATCAAGCAGTCCGCTGGTTACTTTAATAAGTTTTGGAATTGCTTTTATACCGATTGGGATTCATAATGTGACTTT
This sequence comes from Bacillus sp. WMMC1349, assembly GCF_013155385.1. Classification (GTDB taxonomy): domain Bacteria; phylum Bacillota; class Bacilli; order Bacillales; family Bacillaceae; genus Bacillus. The sequence continues at coordinate 3,667,490 of NZ_JABJUQ010000007.1, forward strand.
AAATACAATCATTCAAACCTTAGTGAGTGAGGAAATGACCGGCAGAGTATTTGCTATAGTAGGTTCTTTGTCCGCATTGTTTTTACCAATTGGTTCTCTATTAGGCGGTTATTTATCAACTTTTATCGATATTAGATATATTTATGGATTAGGGAGCTTGGCTATTCTTTTTATTTCCATTTACTGGTTTGTAACTCCGAAGTTAAGAACATTGCCAGCTCCCGCTCATGTTACTGAAGAACCCCCTGCAAAAGAGCATCATTTTAACTAAGTTTTAGCTCAGAGAATGAACTGCCTCTTCATGTCTAGCAGAAAACAACTTAATTTCAGATGCATCTAGATCCTCATCATATAAACACACTTTCTGAATTTGCCGATTTTGATAAAGATGATAGTAATAGCTGCACGTTTCATTGCACATCGCCGCTGTATATTGTGTATAATCATCTTCACCTTGGTCAGTGATCACAATGCCTTTTGGTATATTCATATTTGCGAGAATATGAAAAGCAGCCGATACTCCGTTTCGTTCACCGGAAACCGGTTTGATATGTTCCTTTAAATAGGTAGTCCTGACAAAACGGGAGGGTGGTGTAAAATCTCCTGGCAGCCCAGCGGACCCTGAACCTTGGCCAAATGCTGACAACTTCAGTTCCCCCAAGGTTTTCGTATGATGCTGTTCTGGACGAAGACCTATATAATTTCTTAAGTTGGTCAAATGCCATGGAAACTCTGGACTATTGGTCAACACACCAACAGGATTATCATAAATTTGAATGCCGGCTGCTGTTGGCTCAATCACTATGCTCTGACCTGTACGATCTGACAATATCCAATGTAAAGGTGTTAATGTTTTAAGCAGTTCGACCTCTTTCTCAACAATGCTAATAGAATCAACTGCTTTTTTTACATCCTTGATATCACAACACATTGACAGTGCCCATGTGACAAACTCGTGTGGAGCGATATGATCATGATGCTCCTTCAATGTTTTTTCATAGACAGCATAACCCGGGAAATAAAGTGCAGCACAAGCCAACCCTTTTTCATTCACACCATCTGCAAACAAAGTATTTTGAAGCTTTCTTCCCATGCCAATAAAGGCATAGGAAGATTCATGTACTTTGCCATCTACCTCACTCTCCCATTGATAATGCCTTGGTTGCAAAAGGACTTGCCCATTAAGCTGAAAAGAAAAGTCCATCGTTCTTGCCAAAAGATGTTCCTCACTAGCAGTTGTCAATGTCATACTTGTACACATTGCGCTTCATCCCTTTTCGCATAATATTAATATTTCACTTAGTTAACTAATCGGTTTTTATTTTAGCAAAAATGGGCTGAATAAGCCAAAAAAAAGCCTCATATAACATGAGGCCATTTTAAAAGGAGTTATTTTTTACTTCCCCAAACTGCATCACCCTCGTGCGACAAACCGCTGAATGTCATGACTTCCCGTTCAGAACCCGAATCCCATTGTTGCAAAAATACACCATCATATCTTTTTCCGTGTATATCCAATTCCACAGTGTTACTTCCGGTTATTTTCCATCTCCCGGTTAGCGATCCGGATATTTTCCCATTTTGATTCAAAGTGATGTCAACTTGTTTTTTAATCTGGGCTGAAATGTCTTTCCCATGTTGAATTAGTTTATACTCACCAACCACATTTTGCTTGTTCACTTTTTTCAGCGACTCTCCCGCATAGCGGTGAGGTGCGACGACAGGCCAGCCTTTTTTGTTCATCATCATCTGATGTACACGGACTTGATGTTCCTCACCTCTTCCCGGAAAGCGAGTATGGAAAATTAAATAGGACTTCCCGCTTTTCTCATCATAATAAGCAGAGTTATGACCTGGGGAGACATAACCATAATCAGTACCATTCTTGTTTTTAAATGAGAAATTCCCCATCAGCTTGACGCCGTAAGGTTCAATGGAGCGGTCATCAAAAACGGTGCCTGGTTTACCATGGACATTCACCATTTCATGACCTTTCGCATCATAATATGGCCCATCAGGGTTTTTAGAGCGAACGACACGGATGTTGTAGCCACCGACAGCATCAAGACCGCCAAATGACATGAACATGTAATAATAATGAGTTTTTGGATGATAAAGAATGTATGCGCCTTCAATGCGACTGTGGTTACCACCAATCAGTTTTTTTCCATATCCCTGATTCGGCAGCGGAAAACCTGTTTTCGGATCCATCTTTAAAATAAATATTCCTCCTGAATAAGATCCATACACCATCCACAGTTTTCCCTTCTTATCATAGAATGTGTGCGGATCAACGGCATTCGGATGTTTTGTTGCATCATACTTCGTCCCGTCTTGGCTAAGCCCGTCCATTCCTGATTTTAAAAAGATCCCTTTATTTCGATACGGCCCTTCGACGTTGTCTGAGACAGCAATACCGAGGGCTGATTTTGGAGAATCCCCGCGGCAAGCGTTGTAATACATATAAAACTTACCGTCTTCTAGCTGTCTGACATCTGCAGCCCATAGTGTCTTCGTTTCCGCCCATGTAAAAGTTTCTTTTAATTCATGATATACATTCCGAATGAGAGGGTTGTTCTGATTAACACTAGATGAAATTTGTTTCCACTTCATCAAATCAGTTGATTTTGCTGACGCCAAATGAGAGCCAAACACATAGTAAGTATGATTTACTTTAATCACTGATGGATCATGAACACTTACTTCGTGAAAGTCAGGTTTTTGGATTTGTGCAAATACTGAGCTGGGCAATAAACAAATCGTGAAAATGACAAATAATTTTAGTAGGTGCTTTTTCATATTAAATTGTTCTCCTCTCGCAAATAAAACGCTTTCATTTTTTATTTCTAACAAAACTTTTTAACACCGCAATTCATTGAGTAAGCGTCAGCTATCCTCCTTTTTGAAAATTTTTAGAAAATACAAAGTGATTATACTGTAGTGAAGATCCTTTTTAAAAGAGGCTGAGGTCATAACGATTTTATGAATCAATGGAACTTGATCATATAAAGTAGAAATAAATGAAGAAACCTTCGCAGATCATCTCTTTGTGAAGTCGGTCACTACTGACTGCCCATTATTTTATATCATCATGACACCATTCAAATTCAAAAAAGCGGCACACACCCGAGCGAGTGTGTGCCGCTAGTCGCTTACTCCGTAATGACTGTATGCACAAGCTGTGGCGCCTCTGCTTTTTCAGTCACTCGGATATTGTCATAAACCTTTGTGATGACCTCGTCAACATGTTCGCGGTTGGTATAAAGTGTGACGAGTGGTTCACCTTTTTCAACCGCATCGCCAACTTTTTTGCGAAGCATGATGCCGACAGCGAGGTCGATCTCATCTTCTTTTGTCGCACGGCCTGCACCTAATAGCATAGCAGCGACACCGATTTGGTCGGCAACGATTTCACCTATGACACCAGCTTCTTTCGCTGGAACATCGATTTTGTATGTTGCCTGTGGTAATTTTGTTGGGTCATCAACAATTGAACTGTCGCCGCCTTGGTTTTGCAAAAAGTCTTTGAATTTTTGCAGTGCTTTACCATTTTTCATCACTTCAAGTAATTTTTCCCGTGCCTCATCAAGCGTGGCTGCTTTTTTTGCGAGGACAACCATTTGACTGCCTAATGTTAAGACGAGTTCATGTAAGTCTGCCGGTCCCTCTCCTTTTAACGTGTCGATCGCCTCTTTCACTTCTAGAGCATTTCCAATGGCATACCCCAATGGTTGAGACATATCTGAGATGACAGCCATTGTTTGACGACCAACATTATTGCCGATACGAACCATTGCTTTCGCAAGATTGACCGCATCTTCATCTGTTTTCATGAAAGCACCAGCACCCGTTTTTACATCAAGAACGATGGCGTCCGCGCCAGCGGCAATCTTTTTACTCATAATTGAACTTGCGATCAGCGGAATTGAATTGACCGTTCCTGTTACATCGCGAAGTGCGTACAATTTTTTATCAGCCGGTGTCAAATTACCGCTTTGACCGATAACGGCCACTTTGTCACGGTTTACAATGTCAACGAATTCGGATTTAGAAAGTTCCACGTGAAACCCTTCGATCGCTTCCAGTTTATCAATCGTTCCTCCTGTATGTCCGAGTCCCCGCCCTGACATTTTGGCAACTGGTACATCGAGCGCTGCGACAAGTGGTGCCAGTACAAGTGTTGTTGTGTCGCCAACACCTCCTGTTGAATGTTTGTCCACTTTGATGCCTTCAATGGCAGATAGGTCAATTGTTTCTCCAGAATTCACCATTGCCATCGTTAAGTCTGCACGTTCTCTGTCTGTCATGTCTTGAAAATAAATTGCCATTGCCAAGGCACTTGCTTGGTAATCAGGAATGCTTCCTTCTGTATAGCCTTTGATGAAAAATTGAATCTCTTCAGTCGTCAATTCTTTTCCATTTTGTTTTTTTACAATGATATCAACCATTCTCATTTTGTCATCACCTATCCTTTTTTAGTTTAATAAATCAGGCCAACAACTGTCGCAGTCAAAAAGCTGACTAATGTTGCACCGTATAATAATTTTAGTCCAAAACGAGCCACGACATTTCCTTGCTTCTCATTAAGACCTTTGACAGCACCAGCAATAATACCGATCGATGAAAAATTTGCAAAAGAAACAAGAAAGACTGAGACAATCGCTTCTGTGCGACCGCTGAAACCGAAACTGCCTTGGGCAAGCGTGTTCATCGCAACAAATTCATTTGATACCATTTTAGTCGCCATAATACTTCCTGCATTCACTGCTTCATGCCAAGGGATACCCATTAACACAGCAAACGGTGCAAATATATAACCTAATAGTTCTTGGAAAGAAATTCCCAACGCTGCACTAAAAATACCGTTAATCATGGCAATAATTGCAACAAACCCGATAAGCATTGCGGCAACAACAACCGCTACTTTAAACCCATCCATAATGTATTCGCCTAGCATTTCAAAGAACGATTGTTTTTCACCTTCCTGCACTTCCACCATATCATGTTCTTTGTCTACTTCATAAGGATTGATAATTGAAGCAATAATAAATCCACCGAATAAGTTTAAGACAATTGCTGTGACGACATACTCTGGTTTAAGCATTGTCATGTAGGCTCCAACAATTGACATCGAGACGGTTGACATAGCTGACGCGCATAGAGTGTAAAGTCTTTGTTTAGGAAGTAAACCTAATTGTTTTTTTAACGAAATGAATACTTCGGACTGCCCTAAAATAGCTGAGGCAACCGCATTGTATGATTCCAGTTTTCCCATTCCATTTACTTTACTAAGTACGATACCAATATACTTTATGATAAGAGGCAGTATCTTCCAATACTGAAGTATGCCAATTAGGGCTGAAATAAACACGATTGGCAGAAGAACACTAATAAAGAATGTGGACTCTTTCACATTCACCAACCCGCCAAAAACGAAGTTAACACCTTCTCCCGCATATTGCAGTAAATAGCCAAAACCTTGAGCAAACCCTTTAATAAGATAATTCCCGACTTCTGTATTCAATAAGATATAACCAAGGATAAATTGTAGAACAATCATTACGATAACCGGACGATATTTTACTCTCTTTTTTCCGCTACTTACGATCCATGCAAGCCCTAAAACTACAACCAAACCAATGAGCCCAATGAGATACTTCATATTTTTGTCCCCCTGGAAATGATGTATTCGCTTTCATTTTTTCATTCCAATAGGGAAGCTTAAACTTCCCTGATTAATATTGATCATCTGTTTTATTGTTTGTTCCACTTACAATAGAGACTCCTGCGCTTGCACCAATTCGGCTTGCCCCTGCTGAAATCATTTGTTCAACATCTGCTTTTGTTCGAATGCCTCCAGAAGCCTTTACACCAATCTCAGGACCGACTGTTTTTCTCATCAATGCGATGTCTTCAACGGTTGCACCACCTGTTGAGAACCCTGTTGATGTTTTGACAAAGTCCGCTCCTGCTGCTACAGCCAATCGGCATGCACGCTCTTTTTCTTCATCAGTCAACAAACATGTTTCAATAATGACTTTCACAAGTGCCTTTCCTGCGGCAGCCTCCACAACACTGCGAATATCCGCTTCAACGAAGTCATTATCACCATCTTTTAATGCGGCAATATTGATGACCATGTCTACCTCTGTTGCACCTTTTTCAATGGCATCTTTTGTCTCAAATGCTTTTGTCTCAGATGTATTGGCACCAAGCGGGAAACCAATCACTGTACAAACATCAACATTTGTCCCTGCCAATTCTTTGGCGGCAAATTCCACCCAAGTTGGATTTACACAGACTGAAGCAAATTGATAAGTTTTTGCTTCTTCTATTAACTTCTGAATGTCTAGCTTTTGTGTATGCGGTTTCAGTGCTGTATGATCAATTTTGTTCGCAATCGTCATATCCAAAAGCACTTCCTTTCTTTATTATAGTTTCAGCATAACTGATTACTGAACAAATGTAAATTGTTATATGAAAATTTGTTCAGAGGAAAGTAAAGTAAAACCCAGGTCGGTTTCCTGGACGTTTTTAATCGTTTAATAGTTCTTTTGCTGTATGTTGATCAATAATGAGTATATTGGCATATTTCCCTTTCAATGCACCATTGATAGCAGCTTTTTTGCGAACCCCACCGGCAATCAGGATCGATCGTTCTTTCTCTCTTAAATCAGCTAGCTCAACTCCGATTGTTCGGGCATCAATGGCACGGCTGCAAATGTCACCATTTTCATCATAGAAACGCGAACAAATGTCACCAACTCCTTGTTTTTTTAAAAGTGCTATTTCTGATTTACTAAAATAACCAAGTTTAAACAATAGTGCTTCGTCGCGAACCGTTCCGACCGTAAAGAGAGCGATATTCGCTTGTTTACCCAGCTCAATAATTCGCTTAATATGCCGGTCTTGTTCGACCATCTGCTTGACTTCAGCATGATCAAATATGACAGGAAGCGGAAGATATCTCGGCATTGTTTGAAAAGCTTTGCCAAAAAGTTGAATCGTTTCCGACGAATATGTGTTGACATTTGAATGACTGATCCCTCCTTTTAGCTGGACAACTTCTACCCCTTTCACTTGTTTAGGATACATACGCTGGGCAATTTGATACATGGTCGTACCCCAGCTAACACCCACAATGTCACCATCTTTCACAGCATTGTGCATAAATTCAGCGCCATAACGGCTCAGATAATGTGTGATTGTCGTATAATCGGCAGTTGGTGAAAACACAACGTGAGCCTCAAGCAGACCGTATTTCTCTTCCAACATGGCAGCTAAGGCATCCATATCCTCAAACGGATCCATGACACGAATTTGCACATACCCTTTCTCCTTTGCAAACTGCAATAGCCTTGATACAGTCGGTCTTGATATTTCCAGTTGTTCGGCAATTTGTTGCTGACTGTAATCAGACTGATAATAAAGCCTGGCAGCTTCAATACTTAATTGCTGTTTTTCCCTGTCCATCACATACCTCCTTTACATGTTGACGTCTTCGAAATCCGTTTTAACCATATTATAATGAAATATTACCAATAGTAAACCTGTGCAAACCGTTTTAGTTTCTCTTATACCAGAAGCGATTCCCTAACAATTCCGCTTCCTCAGTCTGTCCCTGTAGCGCATAAGATCGATTTGCTATACACTTGACATAAAAAAGATAAAGAGCGCGGTGAAGCCAATGTTTAAACTATTATTAATAGAAGATGATGAATCACTATTTGAAGAAATCAAAGAACGGTTGACCGGATGGTCCTACGATGTGTATGGCATCAACGATTTTAACGAAGTCATGAAGGAATTTTCAGCAATCAAGCCTGACTGTGTCATCATAGATATTCAACTTCCCAAGTATGACGGGTTTCATTGGTGCAGGCTGATCCGTTCCCGTTCAAATGTTCCGATTCTCTTTTTATCCTCGCGCGATCAACCTGCTGATATGGTGATGTCGATGAGGTTCGGAGCTGATGATTATATCCAGAAACCGTTTCATTTTGATGTGTTGATTGCCAAAGTTCAAGCGATTTTTCGACGTACCTATGAATATAACACGGAGCCGAACATCGTCAAAACATGGTGCGGAGCAACCGTGGACATCGAACAAAACCTGATTGCCAATGAGCTGGGTTCCATTGAACTGACGAAGAATGAGATGTTTATTTTAAAGCAGTTAATTGAACAAAAAAATAAAATTGTCAGCCGCGAAGAGTTGATCAGAAGCTTGTGGAATGACGAACGTTTTGTGAGCGATAATACACTGTCAGTCAACGTAAACCGCTTGAGAAAAAAATTGGATGCCCTGAACCTCGGTCACTATATCGAGACGAAGGTCGGACAGGGTTATATCGCCAAGGAAGAAGGATCATGACAATGCTGAAAGCATTTTTGACCGAAAGACGAAGCTGGATTATCATGTTTTTTTTACAGCAGGTTTTCCTTTTGTTTATCGCTTATGTCGATTCATCCATCCCTTTTACGCCCATCCTTTATATTGTTTATTTGTCTTTTTTGATATGGATTATTTTTCTGTTTGTCCGCTTCAACAAAGAAACGAAATTTTATAAAAGTCTTGAAAAATGGGAAAACAACCTTGATGTAAAAAAAATTGATGAAGCAGAGACGCCTTTTGAATCGATGATTGAAAAAAGCATCACTGGACAGACAGAACAGTTGAAACAACAGGCAACACTGCACAGCTTAGCTTTAGAGAATGAAAAAGACGAATTGATGGCTTGGATACATGAAGTGAAAACACCGCTGACCGCTATGCATTTAATCATTGAGAGAATGGAAGATCAAACGGTGAAAAACCAGCTCGATTATGAATGGCTGCGCATTCATCTGCTGCTTGATCGGCAACTTCACCAAAAACGGATGACATTTATCGAAAATGACTTGTCACTTGAAGTACTTGAGCTCAAGCCATTAATATTTAAAGAAATAAGAGATTTGCAAACATGGTGTATTCAAAAGCGGATCGGATTCGATATACAGCTGAAGGCAGCGGCAGTTCTCAGCGATGCGAAATGGCTGGCTTTTATCATCAGACAGCTGCTGACCAATGCGGTGAAGTATAGTAAAGCATCTGATATTCTGATTCGAAGCTATGTACAAGATGAACGGGTTCACCTTGAAGTCCAAGACTTTGGACGGGGTATCGATCCTAAAGATATACCTCGCGTGTTTGACAAAGGCTTTACATCGACTAGGGAACATTATAACAAGGCGGCTACAGGAATGGGGCTATACCTGGCAAAAAAAGCGGCAAAACCGCTAGCGATGCAGATTAAGGTAAACTCCTCGCTTGGTGCCAGTACGACTTTTACATTAACCTTTCCAAAACGAAATGAATTTGAACAAGTGATTAGCGTGTGACAAAAATGTCACATGCTTTTCTTTTTTGTTCGTTTAATCGAGGGAAAGTTCCGGCTTTCCTTTCTATAATAAACATAATGACTACGACAAAAGGAGTTCATCGAAATGACGATTTTAGAGGCAAATAAAGTTCGGAAAAGCTATGGGAATAAGTTTAATAAACAAGAAGTATTAAAGGGTATCGATATTTCTATCGAGAAAGGTGAATTTGTTGGCATTATGGGTCCGTCAGGCTCGGGTAAAACGACTTTGCTTAATGTACTATCATCTATTGATCATGTGAGCGGCGGAACGATTATGATCGATCAGATTGAGATGACCAATATGAAGGAAAAACAACTTGCTGAATTTCGCAAACAGCATTTAGGTTTTATTTTTCAAGAATACAACTTGCTTGATACGTTGACAGTGAAGGAAAATATTCTTCTGCCGCTGTCCATTACAAAAATACCCAAAAAAGAAGCCAATCAAAAATTTGAAGAAGTAGCGAAGGAATTAGGTATTTACGAGTTGCGGAATAAATACCCGGGTGAAATTTCCGGCGGGCAAAAACAGCGGACATCAGCAGCCCGGGCGTTTATTCATGAACCGAGCATTATTTTTGCTGATGAGCCGACAGGTGCTCTCGACTCGAAATCCGCCTCAGACTTGCTGAATAAACTGAGCCAATTAAATGAAAAACGAACGGCCACTATCGTGATGGTCACCCATGATCCGGTCGCTGCCAGCTACTGCAGCCGAGTGGTTTTTATAAAAGATGGTCAAATATATACACAGCTGAATAAGGGCGTTCAGGACAGGCAGATGTTCTTTGAGGATATCATGAAGACGCAAGGCGTATTGGGTGGGGTTCAGCATGAGCATTAATCAGTTGATTTTTCGCAACCTGAAAAAAAATATCCGAAATTATTACCTTTATGTATTTGCGTTAATCTTTAGCATGGGCCTTTATTTTGCTTTTGTTACACTTCAGTATGATTCGGCACTCAATGAAGTGAAGACATCGATAAAAGGCGCAGCTGGTTTGAAATCAGCTTCCATTCTTCTTGTCGTAATAGTGGCTGTATTTATTTTATATGCCAATACGATTTTTATTAAGAGACGAAGCAAAGAAATCGGCTTATTCCAATTAATTGGCATGAGGAAGCAAAAAATCTTCCGAATCTTAAGTTTGGAAAATGTCATGCTTTATTTCGGATCCTTGATCATCGGGGCGTTTGCCGGATTTTCAATATCAAAACTCTTGCTTATGATTTTGTTTAAAATATTAGATATTAAAGCTGAAGCGAAATTGCATTTTTCCGGAGAAGCACTTCTACAAACCATCATTGTATTTTGTGGAATCTATCTTTTGGTCATGGTGATGAATTATACGTTTATTAAAAAGCAAAGCATTTTATCTTTGTTTAAAGCGACATCATCGACTGAAGATAAAGTCAAGCGAATATCCATTTTCCAAATGATCATCGGTTTGCTGGGCATCTTGTTGATTTTGGCAGGATATTATATATCAACTGAACTGTTCAGCGGAAAATTCAACACCCCTAATGAGTTGTTTTTTGCGATGAGCTTTATTCTCGGATCTGTCATCATCGGCACATATCTCTTTTATAAAGGGTCGGTCAGCTTTGTCTCCAATATCATTCGCAAAAGCAAGGGAGGCTACTTGAATATTTACGAAGTGCTGTCCCTTTCGTCGATTATGTTCCGTATGAAATCCAGCGCCCTTTTATTAACGATTATCACGACCGTCATGGCACTAGCGATCGGCTTATTATCGTTAAGCTATATTTCCTATTACTCTGCAGAGAAAACCGCTCAACAAAACGTAGCAGCTGATTTCGCCATAACAAATCAAAAGGATGCAAAGCAGTTTGAGCATTTATTGGATGAAGACAACATTTCCTACAGCAAAAAAGAAATTCATGTCGTACAAACGGCTGTTAATCTGGACCAGATTGTAAAAAGCGGTAAGGAAAATAAATCTGGAAAGTCTGGAGATCCGAAAAAATCCCGGCTTGCCGTAGTTAGCGATCAAGAGATTGCCGGGATTGACGTGTCGAAGGGAGATGTGCTGTTATCAGGCTATTCCGACCTGCTTCAAAAATTTATGGCTTTTAAAGAGACTGGAACCATTAAAGTAAAGAGCCAACATGAGACAATATCATTAAACTATTTAGGGGTTAGAAAGGAAGCCCTCTTATCCTACAACTTCACAAGCGGCGGATTGCCCGTTGCTATTGTGGATGATGCACTGTTTAAACGTCTGAACCATGACAAAGATCCAAAGTTACAGGAAAAATTGAGTCTTTATATCGGAATTAACCTAAAATCTAAAGACGAGCTTCAACATGCAAATGAACTATTTACAAAAGTGAATCAAAATGATCAACATTTATCACGTCTTGATACCTTTAACCAGCAAAGATCGAATTTCGGCCTAGCCATGTTTATCGTCGGCTTTTTAGGACTCACATTTCTGATCACATCAGGATGTATCCTTTATTTTAAACAAATGGACGAAAGCGAAGATGAAAAACCGAATTACACCATTTTGAGAAAACTCGGTTTCACACGGGGGGATTTACTGAAGGGAATACGAATCAAACAAGTCTACAACTTTGGTATTCCATTAGTCATCGGTCTGCTTCACAGCTACTTTGCTGTTCAATCCGGCTGGTTCTTATTTGGATCAGAGCTGTGGACACCGATGGTTATTGTCATGGTGTTGTACACCGGTCTATACTCTATTTTCGGTTTGTTGTCTGTTCTTTATTATAAAAAGGTGATTAAGTCAGCATTGTAAACCAGACATATTTTAGGGCGACCAGAAAGTCAGCTTTCACTGGCTTTCTGGTCGTTTTTTTAACAAAAATTTTCATGATTCAAGATGGTCGGCTGTTTACACCATCAGTCCGGAGACATCTATTAAACATCAACGAACTCGAGCTCGGTCACCTGCGCCGTCAAATCACACAGTGTCGATACTTTTTTATGATAAGGAAAGCCCTTAGAGGATTGGGCAACATCGTCAGCCTAGTGATCATCGCAGAAAGATAAGCAATTTAAGCGAGCTGCCTGTCCCCTACCTCACTGTCCCGAGAGAACTATACTTGGATTATTCTACAACCCAGACAATGCTAAATCCTGTTAAGCTGAAAAGTTTTCAACCTTTTTCTCATTCACCTCTAAACCTTAATACATCGGCAAGTCTAAAATATTTGTTTGATAGAATTGGGGTTTCTCTTGAAGCTGTACCGCCTCTTTCTTTCCTGTTTGTTGAGCTTTTACACAGGCGTCAGCTGTCACTGCTGCAATATAGCCATCCCAAGCAGCAGGACCGCTTACTTCGCCTTTTTGGCGAATCGAATCTAGAAAACCCTGTAATTCTTTATCATAAGCATCCACGAATCGATGTTTCCAATCCATTAAAATAGCTGTACTACTGTTTCCTTGTTTTCGCACATTAATATTTGCTACTTCAGGGAGCTTAACAATACCTTCCTCCCCGACTACTTGACATTGAATATCATAGCCGTATTGACAGTTTACAAAGATCTCGGCAGTGATAATGATCCCGCCCTTTGTCTCGAGCATGACGATTTGCGGGTCCTTTAAATGCGAATGAGCATGTCTCGTTTTCTTTGGATAAAAGACTTGGACAGATTGATAGTCATCATTGATCAGCCAGTGCAATACATCAATTTCGTGAATTAGTGTATCTGTAATCGCCATGTCAGTTGTGTAATGATCCCCTGTTCCTGCATTGCGGTGCGCACAGTGGATCATGAGCGGTTCACCAATAACTCGGTTGTCAATTGCTTCTTTAAGCTGAATGTAACCGCTATCATATCGTCGCATAAAACCTACTTGCACGAATCGTTTGCCGAGGTCCATCTCCTCATTGACTATCCGCATACAACCATCTGCAGTCGTTGCCAGCGGTTTTTCACAAAAAACATATTTCTTCGCTTTGATCGCTTTCAAAACACTTGATTCATGAGCGGGACCCCAGCTTGTCACTAAGACTGCATCTACCTGTTCTGCATTGATCAAGCTAGCATCATCTGGATAGATGTCGGCATGTAATGAATAATCATTGACAACTTGTCTGGCTGCCTCTTGATTGACATCTGTGACTGCGACAATTTCTCCACCTGACAGTTGATTTGTGATTCGGTTGATATGCTCTCTTCCAATTGCTCCAGTTCCAATCACACCAATTCGTACACCCATGGATGCCACCCCTTCACATTTGTTTTTTGTTTCCTATGTAGCTGCATTGAGCAAGTGACGGTCAATATATTTTCTTGCCAACAAAGCATACTCAAGCGGATTTGCAATTGCAGGGTCCTGTTCAGCTTCAATCACAATCCAACCGGAATAACAATTTTTCACTAATGTTTCATATACTTTCACAAAATCGATACAGCCATCTCCAGGAACTGTGAACATTCCTTGCAAAAATGACTGTTGGAATGAACGCCCTTCTGCTTTGCATTTTTTCATAACCTGTAGCCGTGCATCTTTAAAGTGAACATGTTGAATCCGGTTGCTATGTTTGACAAGGATGTTCATGTAGTTTCCGTCTGAAATATAAGCATGCCCTGTATCATAGAGGAGATGGACACATTCTCGGTCTGTACCCGCCATGAGACGGTCTACTTCTTCCTCTGTTTGTACACCAGTCCCCAAATGGTGGTGGTAGACAAGCTTTAATTGGAACTGTTGTGCAATTCTTCCAAGGTGATTCAATCCAGCACAAAGCAGTTGCCATTCTTGATCTGTAAAATAAGGTTTTTCATTAAAGACATTCTTATCAAGGCATTGGACACTGTACGTTTGTTCTGAAACCACTGCAACATCGGCATCAACTTCTTGTAAATACTGGCAGTGCACTCTAAATGCCTGTTCTGCAGTTTCAATGCCATCACGGAGTATATAACTGCTAAACCACTTACCGGCAATCCGTAAATTTCTCAGTTCAAGCTCTTTGTTTAAAATGGCCGGACTGGGGAAAAATCCTCCTGCTTCAGTCCCTTGGAATCCGGCGACAACAATATCACTTAACAAATGCTGAAGCGTATTACCTGCACCAATTTCCGGAATGTCATCATTGCGCCATCCAATTGGAGCGATGCCCCATAAAATATCTGACTTTCCCATGCTGCTGCCTCCTTTTAGTATTGTTTGGCAACCTTCAGCATTTTTTGTTTGGCGTCAAATGCTTGCTGAACCCGATTGTTTTCTGATACTTCGGCAACACCTACATGCCACCAGCTATCATAACCAGCAGTCATTGTCTTCGGCAGCACCTTTATGTCAATTAATGTAGAGACAGCTTGCTTTTTTGCATCTTCCAGTGCGGCTTTTAACGCTTCGACTGTATGAACTTGGTAGGTTTTGGCTCCATAACCCTCAGCAACTTTTCGATAGTCAATATTTAAAATCTGCTGGTCGGCGGTTCTGAACTCGCAATTATAACTTCCTGATCCATTATCCATTTGGAGATTGCTAATACACCCAAATCCTGAGTTATCAAACAGCAGGATGTTGATTTTTTTGTGATATTGAATAGCTGTGATGAACTCTGAATGGAGCATAAGAAAACTCCCATCGCCGACTAAAGAATAGACTTCTTGATCAGGATGAGCTAATTTCAAACCAAGTGCCCCTGAAACTTCATAGCCCATGCATGAATAACCATACTCAAGATGATACGTATTCACTACATTTGCATGCCATAAACGTTGCAAGTCTCCGGGGAGAGAACCAGCCGAACCAATGATCACACTACCCTCATCAATTGTTTCATTAATGGTTAGCAATGCCGTTGTTTGCGGGAGTTCAGTTTGCAATGTATCGGCATATTCATTTAGTACTTCTTGAGAAAATTGACCTTTAATTTCAGGTTTAAAGCCTTTTCGTTTAAAGGTAATCTGACGAAGGCGATCACGTTCTGCCAGCCAGTCTGTTTTCAGTTCCTCAATGATTGAGCCATATTGACTCTGATATCCTATTAATAAATCGTACAATTTGTCGAGGGTCACCTTTGCATCTCCAACAACTTGGAATGCGTCCAGTTTGTAGGCATGCAATCTACTCACATTAATATTTAAAAACTTTGCCTGATCAAAAGCTGTCTTGGAAGCCGTAACAAAATCGGTGTATCTTGTGCCAATCCCAATCACAAGATCGGCTTGGCGGGCTGCTTTATTGGCTGCTAGTGTACCTGTGACTCCCATTCCACCCAGGTTATTGACAAAATCAGCTTCTACAGTTGATTTACCGGCCTGTGTTTCTACTAATGGAATATGACAATCTTTAGAAATAGCGATTAATTCGTTACGTGCTTCCGAATACTTGGCTCCGCCGCCAACGATGATGAGTGGTTTCTTACTCGACTTGATGAGTGCTGCTGCACCTTGCAGTTCACGGTCGCTTGGCATGTTCCGGTCGATATAATGAACACGTTTTGCAAAGAAACTTTCATCAAAATCAAATGCTTCACCTTCGACATCTTGAGACAAACAAATTGTGACTGGTCCTGCTTTGACTGGATCTGTCATCACTTCAAATGCGCGAATAAGACTGCTCATTAATTGTTCAGGACGGGTAATGCGATCCCAGTATCTTGACACAGGCTTTAGGCAATCGTTCGTGGTCATTGCTGCACTGTGCTCCTGCTCAATTTGCTGAAGGACCGGGTCCGGCTGTCGAGTCGCAAATGTATCGGCAGGAAGTAAAAGAACAGGAATGTTGTTGGCAAGCGCAGTCCCGGCGGCAGTTACTAAATTAGCCGCTCCAGGACCGACAGATGTTGACACAGCAAAGATCTTTCTTCTCAGCATTTGTTTACTATAAGCGATTGCCGCATGAGCCATGCCTTGCTCATTTTTACCTTGAAATACTTTTAAGTGACCAGCATCTTGTTCAAGTGCCTGACCGATCCCAACCACATTCCCATGTCCAAAAATTGTGAAAATCCCTTCAACAAATGGTGTTTCTTCGCCATCAACATGGATATACTGCTGATTTAAAAATTGAATGAGCGCTTGTGCTGTCGTTAAACGAATTTTCTCCCCCACAAACATTCCACCTTTCTTTTTGACTTAAGACTGCACTGCAATTAAGTTTTCGATTTCTTCAACAGTTGGCATCGCATCAGATGAACTATGCTTACTGACAACGATTGCTGCAGAGGCACTTCCATATGTCAGCGCTGTTTGAATATCTTTACCTGTCACAAGTCCGTAGATAAACGCCGCGGCATATGAATCACCTGCTCCAAACGTTTTCAAAACAGTTGTTTGATATGCAGTCGCTCTAAATACATCACCGGACTTGCTGTATGCGTAAGAGCCCTCGACACCATGCTTAATGACAACGAGATCTGCGGAATGTTGAAATAAATGTTGAACAGTTGCTTTATTGCTGCCTCCACTGTGCTTCTCCATAACATCAAACTCATCCCGTGTACCGATCACAATGTCTGATTGTTCAGCCGCGATTGAATAATATAGTGCTGTTTCCTCTGCTGAGACCCATGTATAGGGACGATAATCAAGTTCAAAGACAACTTTGACCTGTTGTTTTTTCGCGAGTTGAATCGCTTTTAAACAAGCTTCACGGGAAGGGCTTTTAGCGAGCGCTGTTCCTGAGACCAAAAGGATCTTGGTTTTGGCTATATAATCTTCGTTTACTTCTGAAGGACTAAGATAAAGGTCTGCGACATCATCACGATACATTAAGATACTGCATTCTTGAGGGCTTTTAATCTCTGTAAAGGCAAGACCCGCCTTATGGCCATCTTTATCAATGACCATTTGTGATGTGTCTACACCCATCTTTCTCATATACGACTCAATGAATCTACCATGCTGGTCATCGGGGATTTTCCCAATAAAACCAGCCTTCAATCCTAATTTGGCGCTACCGATCGCAATGTTTGCCGGTGAGCCGCCAACATATTTAGAAAATGTCATCGTTTCTTCGAGTGGACGATGATATTCAACTGCATTTAAATCAATACATGCACGGCCAATTGCGACAATATCAAGTTGTTTTTCCTCAGCAAATCTATCAATCATCTTAAACAGCCACTCCTTCTGCTTGTTAACGTTCTAAAATCCATTTGTGATCAGGATCTTGATGAAACTTCCACTTCCGCGTAGGACCCGCCATGACATTTAAATAATAAGATGTATAGCCATCTGGGACACCAACCGGGTGATATCCTGCCGGAACAATGACAACGTTTTCATTTTCTACAGTCATCGTCTCATCAATTGAACGGTCATCTGTATAGACCCGTTGGAACACGAAACCTTGAGCTGGATCGATCTCATGATAATAAGTTTCCTCTAAAAAAGATTCTTCAGGCAAATTGTCTTGATCATGTTTATGCGGTGGATAACTGGACCAGTTTCCACTTTCAGTATAAACTTCAACGACCAACAGACTATTCGCAGAATGGTCTGAATCAGAAAGAATGTTGTGAACCGTTCGTTTATTGTGATACTTCCCCCGCTGTTCAATGCTGTTATCTTCAGCTTTAATCCATTTTGTCGGCAGCTGTTGTTGAGAAGGCGCATAGCAAAGGGCTACCCTTGCTTGGGTGACGGCAGTGATGTTAAAAGTATGGTCATTTGATATGTAAACACTATCGGTTGGTTTCTTCTCAAAAACGTTTTCTCTGGTGCCGATGTTCGGATATGTTTGTTGCTGATCAGATACAGTAATCTTCCCTGTCAGCGCAACAATACAGCATTCTTGCTGATTTAATTCCTCTTCATAACGAGCATTGGGGATCAAGTCGAGCACTTTAAATTCTACATAACACAGCTTAGCATCTGCTTTTTTCACTTGATGGACAACCTTGACACCTTGTGAACGTTCAAATGCCTCTGGCTTTCGCAACAAATGGCTCATCAACACATCTCCTCGCTAAAATCTGGGGTCGGATATCTTGCCGTTACGACTTTCTTGCGTGTATAAAAATCGACACTATCTTTGCCGTTGGCATGCAATGTTCCAAAGAATGACGACTTCCAGCCTGAGAATGGAAAGAATGCCATCGGTGCCGGCACACCCAAATTAATGCCAAGCATTCCGGCATCAATATGTTCTCGGAAATAACGGATAGCATTGCTATTAGAAGTGAACAAACATGCACCATTGGCAAATTCTGATTTGTTGGCAATCTCAACCGCTTCTTTTAAATGTTTCACTCGAATGACAGACAACACAGGTGCAAAAATTTCATCTTTCCAGATCGTCATATTTGTTGTGACATTGTCAAAGATCGTCGGACCGATGAAATAACCTTCATCAGAAACATGTTGACGACCATCACGAACAAGTCGTGCACCTTCTTCAATGCCTTTTTCAATATAGTGAAGCGTCCGTTTTTTGTTGTCTTCCCGAATCACCGGACCGAGGAACACACCGTCATCTAGCCCGTTTCCAACTTTAATGTCATTTGCTTTTTCAAGCAATTGATCCATAAATTGATCAGCAATCCCTTCTTCAACAGTCACAACAGCACATGCCATACAACGTTCACCAGCAGACCCAAAGGCTGCACTCATAATATTGGTTACCGTGTCATCCAAATTGGCATCATTCAGGACAATTGTATGGTTTTTAGCCCCTGTCAGTGATTGGACGCGTTTTAATTGTTCGCTGCCTTTTTGATAGACATACTCCCCGACTGGTTTAGATCCAACAAATGAAACCGCTTTAATTTCAGGGTGTTCGAGAATGCCGTTAACCACATCATGAGCGCCATACACCACATTGAATACACCTTTTGGAAGCCCGGCTTTTTCAAATAGTTCAACAAGCTTTTCTGTCAAAAGCGGCGTACGTTCGGAAGGTTTTAAAATAAATGTATTACCTAAAGCAATTGCCATTGGAAACATCCAACATGGAACCATCATTGGAAAATTGAATGGTGTAATACCACCGACGACTCCGATTGGATAGCGATAATTTACCGCTTCAACATCTGTTGCAATCGTTGCCAGTGAATCGCCCATCATCAATGAGGGTGCTCCTGCGGCAAATTCAACATTTTCAATGCCCCGCCCTACTTCACCCAGAGCTTCTTTTGTGTTTTTTCCGTTCTCAAGTGTAATCAGGTGGGCAAGCTCCTCTTTATGCTCTGTGAGCAGCTGCTGGTAGTTAAATAGAATTCTAGCCCGTCTTGGAACAGCAATTTTTGACCATTTTTCAAATGCTTGTGCTGCTACCATAACCGCCATATTGATATCTGCTTGTGTCGATAAAGGTACTTGGCATAGAACGTCTTTTGTTGCCGGATTGACCACATCTTCATAATGATCGGTTTTACTTTCAAGCCATTCACCATTGATATAGTTTTTTAACTTTCTGACTTTTGTCAATTTCATCGCCCTCCTTCAATCAAACCAATTTACACAAAAAACATTCACAAATTATTAATTGTTGATTATTTCTTGGTTACATTCTAATTTGATTCCAAACATAAGTCAATCATAAATATTTGTTTTACCAAAAAGAGAATAACGGTTTTGTTGCAAAACCAAGTGACCAATGCTATCATTTTTTTAGCAATTATTGATTAACTTTTGGATTTTATTCATAAAGACTGAAAAGGAGATATTTCGTATGAAGTTAATGAGGGTAAAGGAGATGGAAGAATATATTTTAGCCAATGGCACTGTTTCTTTAGACAAATTATGCCAAGTTTTTAATGTCTCTAAAAATACGGTCAGACGTGATATTAACAGACTAGCTGAAAAAGGTGTAATTAAAAAAGTCTATGGCGGTGTAACAGCCATTGAGAAAATGCCGTTAATTCCATTTGAAAATCGGACGATTCAAAATAAAGCAGCAAAAATAAAAATTGCCCATTACGCTTCGCGCTTTATTGAAGATGATGATCTCATTTTTATCGATTCCGGCACAACGACCCAATCCATTTTAGACATGCTCGATTCAACTAAACAGGTCACTGTTATCACCAACAGTTTAGACATTATTAATACTGCTGCGACTCTAGAAAATATCAACTTAATCGTGATCGGCAGCAATTTTAAGAGACAAACAAAGTCGTTTGTTGGCATGGATGACCCCGCTTCTTTGGATAAATATAATATTAACAAGGCTTTTATGGCGGCAACCGGCGTTTCTCTTACACACGGTTTAACAAACTCTGATATGCTTGAATATGAAATTAAAAAGAAAATTTCTGAAAAAGCAAACGAAGTCTATTTACTTGCCGATCATTCCAAATTTGGAAAATCAACATTGCTGACATATGCACCTTTTAGCAGACTTGATTGTATTGTAACGTCAAAACCGCTTGATCAGGACTATGAAAATTACTGTCATGAGCACAATATTAACATCCATCTGGTATAATATGTGATTGAAAGGAACACCACTCATTTCGGGAGGGGAAACCAATGAAGAACGTAAACATGGGAAAATCAGATTTACATGTCTTTCCGATTGGTTTAGGAACAAACGCAGTCGGAGGCCATAATCTCTATCCAAATTTGAATGAAGAGACTGGGAAAAATCTTGTTCGTGAAGCCCTTAAACATGGTGTGACATTGTTGGATACCGCCTACATATATGGCATTGGCCGTTCTGAAGAATTGATCGGGGAAGTTCTCCGTGAATTTAAACGGGAAGATGTCGTGATTGCAACAAAAGCCGCCCACAAAAAAACAGGAGACGGCTTTGTCTTTGATAACTCCCCCGCTTTTTTAAAGACATCTGTAGATGAGAGTTTGAAACGGCTAAAAACAGATTATATTGATCTATTCTACATTCACTTCCCAGATGACCATACACCAAAAGATGAAGCAGTTGGAGCCCTTGATGAACTAAAACAAGCAGGAAAAATCAAGGCAATCGGCGTATCCAACTTCACCATTGAACAGTTAAAAGAAGCGAATCAGGACGGCTTGGTGGATGTCTTACAAAGCGAATATCATTTATTAAGCAGGGAAGCAGAACAGACATATTTCCCATATACACAGGAGCATAACATCTCATTCGTTCCTTATTTTCCACTCGCTTCAGGATTGTTAGCTGGAAAATATAATGAAAACACAACATTCCCTGAAGGCGATCTTCGCAGAGAAATGGAACAATTCCAAGGGAGCCGCTTTCAAGAAAACCTTAAAAAAGTCCAGCAACTCACACCGATAGCAGAAAAGCACAATGTCGAGATCGCCCACATTGTCCTCGCTTGGTACCTTGCACGACCTGAAATTGATATGGTGATTCCTGGAGCAAAACATGCGGCACAGTTAAAAGACAATCTTAAAGCAGCTGAAATTCAACTTTCTCAAGCAGACATTGCGTTTATCGACCAATTGTTTGCGAACTGAAGAATTGGGGCGTCCAATCAGTCATTTTTTGACGATTGGACGCTTTTTTTTATAATCTGATCATACCCCGACACTGTCTGCCGTTTTCAAAGGTTTTTTCTGTGTTTCAGATCAAGTTAGAATTTCCAGTGTCCGCTTGACTTGGCGACTTGAATCCCATGCTTAACTAACGACAAGATCGACTAACTCGACAGTTTTGAGTCTTGTCGAGACTCCAATTATTCCCTAATGACAAATTTTACATATTTTTCTACATTTGTAGGATCGGTCTTTCTTCTCGATGAAATTTTCAAATATTCTCCTTTTAAATGAGCTAAACATATAGAAAATCTCAATTACAAAAAATAATATTTGGAAATACTTTAAGTCCATAATGATAATCGCCGAAAATAAGAGAAAGGCTGCAAACGGCTTAGAAAACAGAAAAAACCCATGCTAGACTGGTGGTATTTTTCTGCAATTGTAGCGGAATCTAACTTATTGCTTGGCTCCCTATTTTATTCATGCTAATATCATGCCGTTGGTCAGACAATTTAATCTCTATAGAAGGGTGCTATAATAAATTTATATTTGCACACCTGAGAGATTTCCCGATAATTCTAAGCTTAAATTAGAAATGAGTGATTTTTATGGATAAAACGAAAATACTTATTATTGAAGATGATGAACCAATTGCAGATTTGCTTTCATATGGACTTACAGCGGAAGGTTTTCAAACATGCATTGCCAATAGTGGGGCTCTAGGAATGCGTCAATTAGATCAATTCAAACCTGATCTTCTACTGCTTGATTGGATGTTACCAGATTGTAGCGGACTGGATATTTGTAAAAAGGTAACCGAGACCTATAATATTCCTATCCTTATGATCACCGCAAAATCAGATATTGCAGATAAAGTACTTGGCTTGGAATTCGGGGCAGATGATTATATTACAAAGCCATTTGACTTGCGTGAAGTTGTCGCTAGAATTCGTACGATCATCCGGCGTCTGGAACAATCTCATCATTTGAACGACAGAGAAACCTCAAAAAAGAATGATATTCGATTTAAAAATATTGTAATTATTCCAGATGAAAGACTAGTAAAAAAAGCTGGTGTGCCTGTCGAATTGACTCCTAAAGAATTTGATTTGCTGATGACTTTGTTTAACCATCGGGGAAAAATTTTTACTCGCTCAGAGCTTTTAGAATTCATCTGGGGCTACGATTTTTTAGGCGATACACGTACGGTAGATACTCATATTCAAAGACTTCGGAAAAAGCTTGATGCAAGTGATTTGATTATAACAGTGTTTGGAGTCGGATATAAATTTGTAAAGCAGGAGGAGTAGAGAATGTTACGAACCATCAAAAGTAAATTTATTATTGGCTTTTTTCTCATTTTTTCTCTCTCTTTCCTTGTACTCAATCAAACCGTAAAAAAAATGATTTTATCTAGTAATCAAGAAATCGTCACCTCGGATTTAATTGAACTGAAAAAAAATAGTATTGTGTATATCAACCAAGCATTTTTAGTCAATCATTATAAAAACAATAAGCTTTATTTTGGCGACATGGCAGATGATATGGTGAACCATTTAAGTCATTCCACAGAAAGCACTGTTGGTGTTTATACTGTAGATGGCAAATTGTTGTCTTCTTCTGCTAAGAGAGTGTTCGATGAGAAGCGTGATGATGATCTTAAAAAGGCGATCAACGGCAAGACTGCCTATCATATTACCTACGATCGAAACAAGGCAGAGGTTTTTTTCTCTTATCCAGTCATTATTGAAGGGAAAAAAGTAGGCATATTACGCTTTTCAAAAGATTTTAGCCTACTTTATAACCAAAGTGTAGGGATTTTGGATATTATGTTTTATATCGCCCTTGCCATATTTGCGGCGGCATTCCTTTTCTCCTATATCCTCTCTAGACACATCACGATTCCACTCGTCAAGCTAACAGAGGCATCCTCAGAAGTCAAAAAAGGCAAGTTAGATGTGGAAATTAACTTCCGGAGAAAAGATGAAATTGGTCAGCTCGCTACTAATTTTAATGATATGATCACCAGAATTAGAGAGCAAATTTCAACTATTGAAAGAGATCGGGATCGGTTAAAAGAATTGAACGAACAGGAGAAACGCTTCTTTGACAATATTACCCATGAACTTAAAACACCTCTAACATCTATTCAAGGATATGCCGAAATCATTAAAGAAAAAGGGGAATCAGATCAAAACTTTTTTAATAAAGGAATGAATCATATTGTTGAAGAAAGTCAACGTCTTCACAACTTGGTGATAAAACTCCTTGAAGCATCCCGAGAAACTTCTAGGAATGATCAATTCGTTAAGGTTAACTCAGGAGAAATTTTAAGAGATGTGTGTGAATCTATGAAGTTTCGGGCAGAACGGTATAAGAAAATGATCACCTTTGAAATTGATGAAAACCTATATGTGTATGGTCAGGTCAATAGGCTGCGTCAACTTTTTATTAATCTGCTAGACAACGCCATCAAATACAGCTTAGCTAATTCAGAAATAACCGTTACTGCTAAGATCGTTGGAGAAAAAGTTATGTTTATGTTCAAAAATCCAAGTGCTTCATTTGAAAATAACCAGTATTCCAAAATGCTTCAGCCTTTTTATTCAGTAAACCAAAAAATTATGGAAGAGGGAAGTGTGGGTTTGGGATTAAGCATTGTTAAAACAATCGTTGATGAACACGGGGGTTTCATCAAAATGTTCAATAAGGAGCAACATACAATGGTTATTGTGGAAATCAATCATATGAAGGTAGAGAAATGATGATGAAAAAAAAACAGTTTATCATCTGGTCAGTGGTACTATTGTGTCTCGTCATTTTTGTATTCAGTCATAATGTGGGAAAGAGATCGGAAACCATTATCATACCAAGTAATGAGGAAAACCATATTGAAGATCAGAAGATCCACCCCTTTCAAGTAAAGACTATATATCGTCTACCCAAAGTAGATCAGTTGTTTGGCTGGTCTTCATCGAACTCAATTATCGGTTATTTTATGCAAAAAGAAACTTCTGGACGTAGTAATCAACTTCAGCAGCTTTCTTACCCGTATGAAAAACCTAAAATACTAGAAAAGATTGAAAGCAACAGTAACAAACTAAAGCTGTCACCAGATGGAAAAAGTATCATCGAACAAAATAGTACATCATTGAAACTGATTTCGTTGACGAACGAAAAAAAAATAGAAATCGCTAATTCCTCCAACCAGCAATACTTTGGAGAAATTTCTTGGTCAAATAATAGCAGATACATTTGTTTTCTGGCCGTAAATACAGAAAAAAATAATAAAGCTAATATCAACGTATTTGATACAGATTCCAAAAAGCTTAAAACGTATCCATTGAAGGGTTTTGGCTCAATAGACCTATTTGCAAAAGTTAACATTTCTAATAATGGACATGGCTTGCTACTCATGATACCCACCAGGCAACAATACAGCATGATGATGGGAAACCTTAGCAGTAAGGGGTTCAATATTCAGTACCAACGTCAGATTACCGATGACGAGCCTGTTTGGTTAAACAATGATCAAGTTGTATTTCTAGATAACGGAGAAACATTGTACGAATACGATCGCCGAAACAAAGAGCTTTCTGTACTACGTGAAAAAGTAGCCTTTTTCAAATTTTCAAATGACCGAAAGAAAATTGCTTACTCTCTATATGACAAGGACAGTATTTATGCAGGCAAGCTTCAAGGGAAAAATATTCTGTTTGAAGAACCGATATACCATGGCACCATACCGGAAGAAATATATTGGAGTCCAGATAGTAACAATCTACTCTTTTATGGTCAAAAGCAATATTCTGCTACGGACACTTCACCAGCAGAATTCTATAACAATCAAGCTTATATTATAAAATTTAAATAGCTTATTGATTTAATAACCGTTCTATTACTAAAAACCTTATTTTGGCATTTAACCAAAATAAGGTTTTTAAGTTTTAAAAAATTCCCCTCTAATCATACCTACTAAACACCGTATTTTATGGCAGTATTTTTTCTATCAGCCAAATTCCTTCTTTTTGTGACATTTTGTTTACAAGTTGATCAAACTACTGCGACATCTTCACCTTATATTTAAAGAGCGTTATTCATATCAAATATTTCTTTAAACATCAATATGGTTGATGTGACAAGTTTTATAAGAGTCCAAGTTTAGAAGAGGAGAAAAGAAAATGGCAAATAAACGAAGAAAAAATCATAAGTCAGGAAAAATAGTGTTAGGTATATTAACGGTACTGTTTATCACTTTAGTCTGCATTTCTTGGGATGCACTTGCTGGTTCAAAAACAGATTCAACAAGAGGAAGTACGACTGTGTTAAAGCATATCTTAAAAGATAGAAAAATAGAAAATAAAAATTCAGTAGCGAAAAAAGAGCATACAAAAACACCACTTGAAATAGGTAAGGTCGCTTATTTGACTTTTGATGATGGGCCAAACCCAATTGCTTCCGAAAAAATATTAAACTTGCTTGATAAATATAATGCAAAAGCAACATTTTTTATGCTAAAACCTCATATTGAGCAAAATTTAGATATCGTAAAGAAAATGGTTGACCGCGGTCACTCCGTTGGATCACATGGGGTAACACATCAAGTATCCCAAATCTATAAATCTCCCGAAAACTTTGCAAGCGAAATGAACGATACACTTGACCTTATCAACAAGACAACCAACAGTAAAACACATTTAATTAGAGCACCTTATGGATCAAAACCTTACATTACTGCTCCATATAAAGCAGTCATTAAACGTGATCATTTTAATCTTTGGGATTGGACTGTTGATTCAGAGGACTGGAAGTTGGCAAATGGCGCATTCGTAAATAATACGATTCAGCAAGTAAATAACCTTGTTGATACAAGACCACTTGTCGTATTAATGCATGAAAAACCGTCTACTGCCGCCCATTTAGAAGAATTACTAAAGTATTTTCAAAAAAACGGCTATGAAATGAAAGCCCTCAATGATTCATTTGAACCTGTACAGTTCCAATAGATTAGAGAATCAATTTTACAAGTGCAAATGGATACCTAATATTCACAACAAAAATAACTTTGACTAAGAAAGGGATGTTACAGTGAACATCAAAAAAATAGTATTGTTTATGCTCGCCCTAATATTAACTTTTGGTGTAGTAATTGGTTTTAATATATATCGTAACGTAGCAAAATCAGCAGATAAAATGTACGAACCTCTACAAAGGGATTCCGAGCAGCAACATGCTCCGGACGGTCCGATATCATTTCTTTTGCTAGGAGTAGATGAGCGGCCGGGTGATAAAGGGCGAACGGATTCTATGATTGTAGTAACGGTTAATCCAGACACCAAAAAAACCACAATGACAAGCATTCCACGTGATACGAGGGTATTTATGCAATCGAAGAATACCTATATTAAAATGAATGCGGCATACACTCATGGTGGAATTGAAGGAACTGTTAAAACGGTCGAACAATTTTTAAATATTCCAATCCATTATTATATTAAAGTCAATATGGAAGGTTTTAAAGATATTGTAGATGCCATTGGCGGAATCACGGTGAATAGTCAACTTGATTTTACCCTTGAAGGAGTGCATATAGCTAAAGGGAAACAACATATCAACGGAAAAGTTGCTCTTAAATATGCTCGGATGAGAAAGGATGATCCTCGTGGTGATTTTGGACGTCAACAGCGTCAACGTGAGGTCATCAACCAAATTATTCATGAAGGTACACAATTAAAATCATTAACAAACTATCAAAGTATTTTAACAGCGTTAGAAAAAAATGTAAAAACAAATTTAACACTGGACAAAATGGCTGCTATTCATGGTTCTTATAAAGACGCTGTTAAAGATATTGAACAAATAGAAATTGGAGGTGAGGATAAAAAAGTAGATGGTTTATGGTACCATATTGTTCCTGAGAAAACGAAAAAGGAACTTTCCGAAAAACTTCGCCAGCAGATGGACATCAAATCATAGTCTTTTATTAGTAATGAGCTAGCAGGGAAAAACTCAAAGCAACTGAAATTCAATTTTCTCACGCAGATATCGCTTATATCGACCAATTATCTGAATGAATAAAGGCTGTCCAATCGTCAAAAAATTGACTTATTGGACAGCCCTTTTCTATTTTTTCGCAAACAAATCTTGTGACAATCTGATCATATCCCGACACTGTATGCCGTTTTCAAAGATTTCTTCATTGTAATGTCTGATAAAAAAATTTTGATCAACACCTGTTATTCTAAAACCGCATTTTTGGTAAAGTGCTAGTTGCCCGATGCTCGAGTTTCCTGTTCCAACTTCAAGCGTTTTGTATCCCCTTGACTTCGCGACTTGAATCGCATGTAAGATTAACTGCTTGCCAATCCCTTGATTCTGCATGGTTTCACTAACTGCAAGATTGACTAACTCGACAGTTTCAGGTCTTGTCGGGAGCAGCACATATACTCCAATAATTTTCTGGTCATGTTCAGCTACAAAGCATTCTCCTCTTTGCACATATTTTTCTACAAGCGATTCAGAAGGGTCAGCTAGCAACAATAAACTGATTGGCGGTTTCTCGTCTTGATCAAGTTTTCGAATGTTCATGTTTAACTCCCCTTTATTTTCTGCTTTGGTTTTCATGTTCGGCTTTGTTCAACCATATGTACCCCATTTTTAGATTTTAATCCTTCTTACATATGTTAGAAATTTGAAGAAGGTGATCCTGAGGTGGAAGATGCCTCTGGGACCGATGATGACCATTTCGAAAGCCGAGTGTTCGAAAACAAACAGGAGTCGGGTTTCCACTGATGGACAGCTTTTCATAATGCCAACAAAAAAGCTTGCCGACTAAGCACTTTTTGCGACTTTGTCGACAAGCTGATACACCGTTAAGCCATCACCTTGCAAATATCATTCGTAAACTGAACAGGGTCTTCGATTGGTAAGCCTTCTATTAAGAGAGCCTGATTGTATAAAAGATTTGTATATAGAATGAATTTGTCTTTGTCATTTTCAAAAGCGGTTTTTAACGTTTGGAATACACTATGGTTCGTGTTAATCTCAAGGACTTTGTCCGCTTTGACATGTTGATTATCAGGCATTGCATTTAAGATTTTTTCCATTTCGATGGTGACTTCGCCATCAGCAGCAAGGCAGACAGAATGTGATTTCAATCGTTTTGATGCTCTGACACTTTTCACTTTATCAGCCAATGTTTGTTTCATTTCATCGAGAATTTCTTTATACTGATTCTCATCTGTATCTTGTTGGTTTTGATCTTCTTCAGTGTCGATTCCCAAGTCACCGCTTGATACAGATTTAAATTCTTTCTCTTGATATGTTGCTAACATTTTAATGGCAAATTCATCGATATCTTCGGTAAAGTATAGCATTTCATATCCTTTGTCGGTGACCACTTCTGTTTGTGGAAGTTTTTCAATTCGATCATATGAATCCCCTGATGCATAATAAATATATTTCTGATCCTCTGGCATTCTTGCAACATATTCATCAAGTGTGACAAGCTTCTTCTCTTTCGATGAATAAAATAAAAGCAAGTCCTTCAATGTATCTTTATGGGCGCCAAAATCGTTATATACGCCAAATTTGATCTGTCTGCCAAATGAGTTATAAAACGACTCATACTTTTCTCTATCATTCTTTAATAAGTTTTTGAGCTCGTTTTTAATTTTCTTGCTAATGTTTTTCGCAATTCGTTTTAGTTGTCGATCATGCTGCAGCATTTCTCTGGAAATATTAAGCGATAAATCTTCAGAGTCGACCATTCCCTTTACAAAACTGAAGTGGTCGGGAAGCAGATCAGGGCATTTATCCATAATCAATACACCGTTTGAATAAAGCTCCAAGCCTTTTTCAAATTCCTTTGAATAATAATTAAACGGAATACTTTCTGGAATATATAAAATGGCATGGTATCTGACAGCACCATCGACACTTGTATGGATATGGGCAAGAGGCTTGTCAAAACCGTAATGCTTTTCTGAATAAAATGCCTGATAATCTTCATCTGTTAATTCATTTTTATTTTTTCTCCAAATTGGTACCATACGGTTGACCGTCTGTTCTTCGATGACTTCTTCAAATTCATTTTCTGCATCTTCTTTCGGTTTATTGACCGTTACATCCATCTTGATTGGGTAGCGGATGAAATCAGAATATGTTTGAATGACCGTTTTTAGGCGATGTTCTTCTAAATATTCATCATAATTCTCATCTTCCGTGTTCTCTTTCAGCTTCAGAATGATATCTGTCCCGACTGAATCTTTTTGACACGGCTCAATCGTATATCCATCAGCACCTGAAGATTCCCATTTAAATGCCTCATCACTGCCAAGTGCCTTACTAATGACTGTCACCACATCAGCAACCATAAAAGCAGCATAAAATCCGACACCAAACTGACCGATAATGTCATAACCGTCTTTCACTTCATTTTCATGTTTAAACGAAAGAGAGCCACTCTTTGCGATCGTTCCGAGATGTTCTTCAAGCTCTGCTTTTGTCATTCCGATTCCAGTATCTGAAATCGTTAACGTTCTGTTTTCTTTGTCAGCCGAAATCTTGATATAATAATCAGCTTTGTTGAATGTTAGCGATTCATCAGTGAGCGCTTTATAATAGATTTTATCGATCGCATCACTTGCATTTGAGACAAGCTCCCTTAAAAAAACTTCCCTTTGTGAATATATAGAGTTGATCATGATGTCTAACAATCTTTTAGACTCTGCTTTGAATTCCTTTTTACTCATCTATCTCTCTCCTTTTTAAAAAACAATCGTCCATGTTGTTCACAATTTAAATACCATATCATGAATTTAATGTCAATCAATCAACGTGTGTGTGGATGACTAAAAATGGGGGAATTTGCCCGCTTTCCGCGGGAGTCTCGCCATTCCCCCTGATTCATGTTGAAAAAGGATTTTTCAGACAGCTTTTTTATCCTTTAATTCGATATTACAAGCTCATTGATCACATGAGCAACACCATTTTCACTATTTGATGTTGTTTCATAATCGGCACATGCTTTTACTTCTGGAATGGCATTTCCCATTGCAACTCCACAGCCCGCCCATTTGATCATTGTTAAATCGTTCCCATTGTCGCCAATAGCCATCACTTCATGACGACCAATTCCAAGCAATTCTGCTAATTTCTTTACTGCATTGCCTTTACTCACGTTAGGATGAAGAACTTCACAATAAAAAGGTGCGCTTTTGACCATTGTATAACGCTGTTTCATATCTTCAGGTACAGAAGCAATTGCTCTGTCCAACTTGGCTTCCTCATTAACAAACATCACTTTTGGCACAAGGATATCTTCTGGCAGTTCCTCAATTGTCCTGAACTTCAGCTGAACTTGAGTGATATATGATTCGTGAATGGTATATGGACTGATATCCCGATTTGGTGTATATAGATAAGCAGAGTCAAAAAAATGCATCGGTGTTTTTAATTTTTGACTAAGCTCATATAAATCTTTCACATCTTGATAGCCTAGTGTTAATTCGGAAACGACTTCCTCTGTGTACGTATTTTGAACGAGTGCCCCATTATAAGCGATTACATAATCGCCATCTTCATTTAAATCCAATTCTTTCAAGTAGCGACTGACACCGCCGAGCGGGCGTCCGGTGCAAAGGACGACCTTGACACCTTTTGCTTTTGCAGCATGGAGTGTATGTTTGACTTCGTCTGTTACTTCATGCTGTTCATTTAACAATGTTCCATCCATATCGATTGCAATTAGTTTATACATGTTCCACTCTCCTGATGAATTTTAAATCTTATGACCTAGTATTATCATAGGTCTTTTCAGTTAATTTTTCACTAAGATATTTTAAACAGCAAAAGACAGTCTCATTTAGAGACTGTCTGACTTAAAAGATTTCTTGAAGAATTGGATCTTCATCCAAAATGCGGAGCGCTTTTTCACGATACGCTTTCTCATGCAGATATGTATAACGGTTAGGCTTTATCGTATCAGAAATACGAATCGCCTCACGATATTCTTCTTTATCCATACCAAGCGTTTTAACATAATCAAAAAAGCCTGTCCTCGTAAACACTTTTTCAATCCGTTCAGCACGATGATCCTGTACATGAGCCATAATATAGGTGGCAATTCCCACTTGAATACCGTGCATTTGCGGTTTCTTCGAAATCTTATCTAGTGCATGTGAGATGAGATGTTCTGATCCGCTGATTGGTGCGCTATTGCCGCTAATTTCAGTGGCGATCCCCCCCATTGTAAGCGAGCTGACCAGTTCCTTTAAAAACACTGGTTGTTTGATGTCCTGCATCGGTGTTCGGACGAAACTGTTGACTGCTTTTTTGCTTAGCATCGCAGCAAAAGCATCAACATCACCAACTCCGTGCTGTTCCTCAAACTCCCAATCATAAAGAGCGGTAATATTAGACATTAAATCGCCCACACCAGCCAAAATGAACCAGTCAGGTGCTTTTTGAATAATACTTAAGTCAGCGATGATTCCATAAGGTACCCTTGCCGGAACCGTTGTTTTCTTTCCATTAATATTGAGCGAACAATTGCTGCTCGCGAACCCATCATTAGATGCCGAGGTCGGCACACTGATAAACGGAATCCGTTTAGAAAATGAAATATATTTCCCATAATCAACAACAGAACCGCCGCCCATACCAATGATAAGATCGAAATTACCTATCGAAAATGCTTTTTCAAGCAAATCTTTAACATCCAGGTTTGGAGCCAATCGAAGGCATTCGATATCTATATTTTGAAAAGAATTTTTGATTTGATGCTGATACTGCTGATGTGAAAACTCATCAAAAAACATGATCACTTTAGAAAACCGGTGCTTTTCCAAAATCGCTTCAAGCCGCTCAATGACACCTTCACTTATTTCTAAAACAGCGGGGATCGCAATACTTGTGACCTGATGTGACATTAGCGGATCAGCCCTTTTTCTTTTAAATATTCTTCAATTTCTACGAATGATTCAACAGCGACAAATGGAACATTTCGTTCACGCAATAAGTCTTGTAGCGCATCTTTAGCAAACGTCATATCAGCATATTTGGCCGGATGTGAATCAGGTTCACTGTCACCAGCAAAATAAATCGTCTCATAGTCTTGTTTAAGTTTCTGAATGACTTTAGATTTATCGATACCATAACGCTCAGAATAATGCCAATGATTTTCATCAATTGTCATATGTACATTGTCCTCTTGAAAGAAACCTTTGTTTGAATATACTTCAACATCTTTAATGCCATATTTCTTCAAGATATAGTGAATATAATAATCCGTACCCGCACTTAAGACATAAAAGTCTCCGCCGTTTTCTTGGACATGCTTAATGAACTCTGGTACATATTCATCAATCGGAATAGAATGGATATCTTCGACAATTTTTTCTTCGCTTTGGTTGATCGAAGCAAAAACCGCACTAAGGAATTCAATATCTTTCAACTCTCCTGTTTTCCACTTTTTAAACAATTCGCGACCTTCGGGAAAATATTTATCAATAACCATCCAGTAAAAGTCTTGTTTAGAAATCGTTCCATCAAAGTCTGACACAAATGCCCATTTCTTCATGCTGCATACCTCTTTTCTCTGGATTTAAAATATTAGATTCATTATACAGAAAGTTTGTGAACAATCGCACATTATTATATTTCTTTTTTGTGTACTTTATTTTACATAGTGAATATTCTTTCTTTATGATATCTCCTTTCATAGCTTATAATAACAAACTATCCAAAATAACCATAATCATACTCGATTCTTTGTACCAAAAGGGTGGACGCACAAAAGCCTTTTTGTTATATTTGAAATGATAATGAAACTCATTATCACTTACACTGTCGTGAGGATGATAAAATTTGAAAACAAATAAACTTGCCTTAGGATTCATCATGATCATGCTGTTATTTGTCACAGCTTGCAACAACACAACAAAAACAACGGAAAGTCATAAAGCAGCAGAGACAAGATCCTACCAGTCAACACGGGGAGATGTCGACATCCCGACACATCCGAAACGGATTGTCACCGATTTTTACGCAGGTGAATTATTGACTGTCGGAGCAAATGTTGTCGGCTCAGGATCATGGTCTTTTAAAAATCCTTTTCTTAAAGATCAGCTAAAAAGCGTCACTGATTTGGGTGACCCGATCAATGTTGAGAAAGTCATGAAACTGAAGCCTGATCTCATTGTCATCATGAAAGAGGATAACTATGAAAAACTGTCGAAAATTGCACCAACTGTTGTCATTCCTTATAACACCACAAAAAATATTCAAGAAACTGTCAAAATGTTTGGTGATATTACAGGTGAGAAAGACAAAGCAAAACAGTTTCTTGCTAATTTTGATCAAAAATCTAAAAATGCTCGTCAAAAAATTGCTAAGGTCATTGACAAAGATGCCACATTTGGTATTTATGAAAATACAGATAAAGGGAAGTTCTGGGTCTTTCATGACAATGGCGGACGCGGTGGACAAGCTGTTTATAACGCACTTGGCTTAAAAGCCCCTGATCAGATTAACAAAGACATCATCAAAACAGGAGAAATGAAGGAGCTCTCACTAGAAGTTATTCCTGAATATGCTGCCGATTATATGTTCATCACTGATTACAATCCCAATGGTGACAGTAAAACACTTGCCAAGCTTAAAGAATCTTCAATTTGGAACAACCTAGAGGCTGTTAAACAAAACCGTGTTTTTATAAATGACTTTAATACTTTCTATCCATACGATCCGATTTCTGTTAGCAAACAAGTTGATTTAATTACCGAGATGTTAGTAAAACGTGCAAAGGAAAATAAAACGAAATAAAGGAGCAATCTAAAAAGTCCTTTATCAACATGAATCAGGGGGATTGCGAGACTCCTACGGGAACAGCGAGCAAATTCCCCCATTTTTATTCATCCACAATACTTTCAGGACATCCCCTTTATTTTTTGGAGAAGTGATCAATGAGAAATTTTGTTATCAATGAAAAAAGCAAACAATATTGGTGGGAAGGAGAAGGGCAATTATCTCTTAAAACATTTGCGAATGGAAAAGCATTTTATAAAACGAATCACGGGTTTTTTTCTGTTGAAGAACATCGTTACTTACTTCTCAATGAAGGTGACTATACAATTACCATTGATGAACAAACTGAAACAGAAGCATTCTGTATTTTCTTCAAGCACGGTTTTGCCGGAGAAGTTTTCCGATCGTTTGCTGAGTCTGCTGACCAGCTTCTTACCGACCCATTCAAGACGAGCGCCTCTATTCACTTCTTTGAAAAAACGTATCGAAGTCAACGATTATCAGATCAGATTCACCTGTTTAAAAAGTCATTCACTCCCGATCATAACAGTGATGAGCCTTATCATTTTCTGATGCAGGCTCTCTTATTTGAACATTGTGACAGCAGAATCGATAACAGCTGTCCGACGTTCGAGAAGAATTATATAGAAGAATTAGCATAGCACATGAATTTATTAGAGCATTTTTTCATCAGCACATCCACTTACAAGACATTGCCCAAGCTTCTTGTGTTTCACAAAACCATCTGCTAAGAACCTATACCAGAATATATGGTATGACCCCTCATCAACACATGACAGATTTAGAATCAGAAAAGCGAAAGATCTATTAGCGAAACAAGAACTCAACATGACCGAAATCTCCTTTGAACTTGGCTTTAACAATCCTGTCTCATTTCATAAAATGTTCAAACAACATGTTGGCCTTTCTCCACTTCAATATCGAAAAAAAGTGATTTTGGATAGGAATTGCTGACGATAACTTTATTAAAATGAGGAAAAACATCAAAGGAGAGATTGAAGTGGACATTCAAAAAGTAAAACAAATTGGGATTCCTGTTCATGATCTAAAAAGAGCGATATCCTTGATGTACTAGGCATGTCTCTAATGTTTCAGACAGAACAGATGGCTTTCTTTCAGTGCAATGAACTGAGGCTTTGCCTAAGCATTTCTGAAAAAGCCGAATTTGCTCGCTCAAGCTCTATCATCTATTTTCAAGTGAATGACTTAACAGCAGCATATGAGGAGCTTGTAAACAAAGGGGTTACATGTCTTGATCAGCCACATATTGTTGCAAAAATGGAACAGACAGCAACATGGATGACCTTTTTTAAAGATACGGAGGATAATATCCTTGCTTTGATGTGTGAAGTGGCACAGTGATTGGAACGATTTATTTTGAAGGTCATAAGAAAATGGGGCTGTCTAAAAAGTCCTTTATCAACTTGAAGAGGGTATTGTGAGACTCCTGCGGGAACAGCGAGCCAGGCGAGACCCCGCAGGAGCAAGGAACGAGCTCCAAGGAGGCTCGCGGATCGCCCGCGGAAAGCGAGCAAATTCCCCTCCACACTACTTTCAGGACAGCCCCATTCCAAATTGTTAGCTGTTTTTCACTTTCACCTGATCACAAGCCGATTGACATGAGCGTCTTAGTTCACATGCAGCACATTTTCCCTTGCGGCTTCTTTTCACTAATTTAAAGAGTGTCCATGCCGCATATCCGAAGATCAATGCTCCAATTGCTATATTAAACAGCATGCTGCCACTTCCTTCTTATGATAATCCAAATAATTTTCCACCTTGATAAATAAGAAACACCAATGCATATGCAATGACAAGTCCATAAATAATCGATAAGTATGTCCATTTTTTCGAATCGGTTTCTTTTCTGATCACAGCTACTGTTGCTAAGCATGGGACATATAAAAGAACAAATACCATAAATCCGTAAGCAGCCAATGGTGAAAATTGTTGTGCCATCATGCCCTGCAATTGTTCTTCAGGCACGAAATAAATGATGCTCATTGAAGCTACTACCACTTCTTTCGCAAGAAATCCTGTCAGCAATGATGCGGCAGCTTGCCATGTTCCAAAGCCGAGGGGTATTAAGATCGGCGCAATCACACCGCCAATCATCGCCAAAAAGCTGTCATCCATCTCTACACCTGTTCCACCTGGTCCTGTATAGGATAAGAGCCAAATCAGAACAGATCCGCCAAAAATGTATGTTCCTGCTTTACGGACGAACCCTTTGCCTTTTTCCCATGTGGAACGCCATAATGTACGAGCCTGTGGCAATCGATATGGCGGTAACTCAATGACAAAAAATGATTTTTCTTCTTTTAGTTTTGAAGAAGATAAAAACTTGGCCAATATCAAAGCGGCAACAATTCCCAATACATATAGTGAAAGGACGACTAAAGCCTGATGCGCCGCAAAAAAAGCTCCTGCAAACAGAGCGTAAACCGGCAGTCTTGCCGAACATGACATAAACGGTGTCAACATAATGGTTAACAGTCTTTCTTTTGGTTGTTCAACAGTTCTGGCTGCCATGATCCCAGGGACGTTACAGCCAAAGCCGATGATTAACGGAATAAACGCTTTTCCATTTAACCCGATCGCCTCCATTAGACGATCCATGACCATTGCCACTCTTGCCATATATCCGGAATCCTCTAAGAGCGATATAAAGAAAAACAAAATAAATATTTGCGGGACAAATACAAGGACACCGCCTACACCTGCTATAATACCATCAAGTATAAGTGCTTCGATAAACGGGCTAGCACCCATTGACGATAAAGCTGATTGTGTCCAATCTGTCAGCTGTCCGCCGATAAACCCATCAAGTGCATCTGATAATGGAACTCCAAACCAGTCAAAGGTTAACATAAACATAAGATACATAAAGCCTAAGAAAATCGGGATGCCTAATACTTTGTTGGTGACAATCGCATCAACTCGTTCAGTAAACGTTAATTTACCGGCTGATTGAAATTCAATTGACTCATCTATCACATGTTCAATGTACTGTTCCCTGACATGATGAATATGCTGGGATAAAGACCTTGCCGCAAGCTGATCTTCAGCAGCTTGGCAAATGTTTTCTAATTGTTCTGCCTCTGCAAGGGTCTCCAACCGTTTCTTCATGTTTGAGTTTCCTTCAAAATATTGAAGAGCCATCCAGCGTTTTGAAATTTCAGGCTGATCCGGGATGATCAATTCGAGCTGGTGTATCGCTTGTTCGACAGCTTCACCGTAATCGATGACCAACGGTTTTAGCGGTTGATTTTTTGCCGATCCTAAATGCTGACTGAGTTCATTACACCCTTTTCCGCTTCGCGCCACAATTGGAAGAACCGGAACTCCTAAAACTTTAGATATGTTCTGGTAATTGACGACAATACCGCGCTGCTTGGCGACATCCATCATATTTAAACCGATCGTCAGCGGCTTCCCAAATTCAAGCAGCTGAACAGTTAGATGGAGATTTCGTTTCAATTGTGATGCATCTACAATATTTAAGACTTCTGTAAATGATTCGTTTAATAAAAAATCGGTGACAACCCCTTCATCACGAGAAAGGGGACTTAATGTATATACACCTGGAAGATCGATCATCTTCCCTTGTTTGTTTCGGATGACCCCAACTTTTTTCTCTACAGTGACCCCGCTCCAGTTTCCAACATATTCATATGAACCTGTTAAAGCATTAAATAAAGAGGTCTTCCCTGTATTGGGATTTCCGAACAAGGCGATCTGTTGTTCGGTCATATTTTTTCAATCCTTATTTTTTTTGCATCATTTAATCGTATACTCATGCACTGCCCGCAAGTCTCAATCAAACAAGGGCCGCCAAACGGTAGCTTTTGTTTAATACAAACCTCGGCATCCTCTTTCAAGCCAAGGTGAATCAGTCTGCAATGGACCAACTCATTGACAGCTGAAAAATCTTTCACTCGCGCGCGCTCTTTCCGATTCAAATCTGTTAAAACCATCATGATGCCTGCCTCCACATCTGAAAATGATAATCGTTATCATTATCATACCTTAATCTATTATAGTAAACAAGTACTCTATTTTAAAAAAATAACACGTTTAACCAATACGATGCCTCACTTTTTGCTCTGTGCTTCTCAGCTTTGGCCGATATATTTTCCCTACTAACATATAACCGTATTTAAATTGATTAACAGTCCATGACAGCAGAACTGAACCGCCTAAACTGATGACAAACAACAGCACTCCAACTAGAACCGGATGAACAGTAGTGCCCTTAAAAAGGATCATTCCGGGTATCAGAAAGAAAGCATGCAATAAATAAATTGAGAAAGAACAATTGCTAATCGTTAAGATCAACCGTGGTACAGACTTTATTTTGGAAAATAAATGAAATAACAAGAAAATAACACTAGTCGAGTAAAATAAAATGTCAGGTCGTTTAGAGGAGACTGCAATATTTTGGTCGAAGTAAGTGATACTCACAATTGCAGCAGCTGTAATGATTGCGACTGTGTAGACGGTGTAACGATACTGATTCAAGATAGCCAAAAAGCGTTTGTAATCTCTTCCGCAATAATAGGCTAGACAAAAAT
This sequence comes from Bacillus sp. WMMC1349, assembly GCF_013155385.1. Classification (GTDB taxonomy): domain Bacteria; phylum Bacillota; class Bacilli; order Bacillales; family Bacillaceae; genus Bacillus. The sequence goes on from NZ_JABJUQ010000007.1 coordinate 3,706,680, forward strand.
AGAAAAGCCACCCAACAAACGGAACCCAGAAAAATGGAAATGGAGAATTCTTTGCCAAAACTGGCGGTTGAATGAATGTAAAGTAGCTTAAATAGGCAGCTGTAATCAAAAAAGAGATCGGCAACACCCATTTAGGCGACGCTTTTTCAAAAAAAGCATGAAAACACATATGGAGAAGATAAAATTGGAAGATGACAAGAATAAAGTAGCCAATGAAATTCCCAAGGAAAATGTTAGCGAACAGTTTTTTTACCATCGCCAAACCATCAACCTGCTGCGTCATCATACCTGTTAACAAAACAGCATCTAGCACAGCGATAAATAGAAAGGGAACAAAAATTGTTTTCAATCTCTTCTTTAAAAATCCTTGCGGTACATCATGGGGATAAGCATGTGAAAGTAAAAATTCAGAAATGAAAATAAATGCTGGTGTGCTAAACATGAGAAGCGTTCGAAAAGCTTCAACAATGCGAACTACATCACCTTGAGACTCCCCTGTGATCAGGACAACCATGGAAATCGTATGTAATAAAACAACGCTTAAACAGGAAACAAAACGTATTAAGAAAATCTCTTTCACCTGCACAATGACCACCACTCCTCTTCAAATGTAAACATTTACAAATTAGCATAAATATCCAATTTAAAAAAGAGCCCAATTGCTCAAGTTATCTCTTAAGAATAATCATAAATCAAACGGTTATAATACTAACGCTTTATAATAAACCGGAACTTTTAGGCAGGTGTACTTCAATATGAACAGTTTTGAATTGATTACGGCATTAATGCCGGTCTTGTCAGTATTTCTCTTTCTTGTAATTTTGCGTATGCCGGCATCAAGGGCAATGCCTGTCAGTTTCTTAGCAACTGCTTTATTAGCTTACTTTGTATGGAAGATGCCTATTATCCAAATTACAGCTGCATCGATTGAAGGTATCATTATTGCTATTTCAATTCTTTGGATTGTATTCGGTGCCATTCTATTACTCAACACCCTTACAAGCAGCGGTGCTTTAGATTCAATTCGCAACGGTTTCTCACAAATCTCAACTGACCGAAGAATCCAGCTCATTATTATTGCCTGGTTATTCGGTGCTTTTATCGAAGGCGCTGCCGGGTTTGGTACGCCTGCAGCGATTGGTGCACCGCTTCTTGTCGCACTGGGATTTCCTCCACTGGCCGCAGTCTCATTAGCTCTAATAGCAGATAGTTCGCCTGTATCATTTGGAGCTGTCGGAACACCGATGATTGTCGGGGTCAAACAAGGGCTAAATGAAGGTGGCTCTTTGGCGGAAGTTGTCCAAAGAGGGCTAGGGAATCAATCGATTGGTGAATACTTACAAGAAGTTGCCAGTACTGCTGTTTTTATCGATTTATTTATTGGAACGTTAATTCCTGTCATTATGGTCTGTATGCTAACCCGTTTTTTTGGAGAAAACCGCTCCTGGAAAGAAGGGTTTGTAGCAATTCCTTTTGCGATCTTTGCCGGATTATGCTTCACCATTCCTGCTTTTTTGGTTGCTACCTTTTTAGGGCCTGAATTTCCATCGATCATTGGCGGACTAGTCGGTCTAGCCATTGTTGTCCCCTCTGTTAAGCGCGGCTTTTTGCTGCCAAAAGAGACGTGGGACTTTCCAAAGAAAGAACAGGAAGCTAGCAGTCAACAACTCGATTATCAACAAGTGATGCCTCTGTGGCTTGCCTGGCTACCATACTTGTTTGTCGCTGCGTTTTTAGTGCTAACACGCCTTGAAGTTTTACCGTTAAAAGACTGGCTTCGTCAGTTTAAAGTTGGTTGGGGATCCATCCTGGGAACAAACATCAGCACCTTTTTTGAACCTTTTTATTTACCGGGATCCATCTTTCTTGTCGTCATTTTGATCACGATTTTTCTTCATAAGATGAGCCGGACAAGTGTCATTGAAACCGTAACAGGCTCAGCGAAAATGATGGTGGGAAGTGTCATCGCACTCGGAACTGCAGTCCCAATGGTAAGAATCTTTATTAACTCCGGTCTTAACAATGCTGATTTATTAAGCATGCCAATGGAATTAGCCACTTTTATCGCTAATGGGGTTGGAAAAGGCTGGCCATTTGTTGCACCATTTATTGGCGGACTTGGATCTTTTATATCAGGCAGTGCCACCTTTAGCAATATGATGTTTTCCTTGTTTCAGTTCAGCATTGCAGAACAAATTGATGCGGCACATCAAATTATTCTCTCTTTACAAGTACTTGGTGCGAATTCAGGAAATATGATTTGTGTTTTAAATGTCGTTGCAGCTGCTTCAGTTGTCGGTTTAATCGGCAAAGAAGGAACCATCATTCGCATGACACTCGGGCCAATGATTTTTTACTGTATTGCTGCTAGTCTTATCGGTTTTCTGCTTCTATAGCATGAAATGGTATGCATTCAATTCCAATTAAAACAATAGGTGACACCCGTCAATTCTTCAGATGTTTTCCATAACCGTTTAGCTAGCTGTGTATCATGAGTAAAAGTACTGGACTTCACTTGAACAGGGTAGCCTTTTCTTTCATTTATTCCTGAAGGGCCGAAGTACTCGCCTCCTTTTACGTCTTTGTCTGTAGCAGCTCTTAAAATAGGTAGAGCCCCCATTGATGCTGGCTGAGACATGAAATGAGCTATTGTCTTCATGAAAACATTTAAATGCTGTTGAAGATTCGTTACAGACCAGCCGGGATGCGCACATAATGATAGAATGGGGGCTTTGTGTTCTTTGAACTTTTTGTCGAGTTCATATGCAAAAAGAATATTGGCCAGCTTACTTTGAGCATAGGCAAGCTGTTTATCGTATGATGTTTCACATTGCAAATCTTCAAAAAAAATGTTGGCACCGTTCCATGCATTCGCCAAACTGCTAACTGTCACCACCCTAGCGGTTTCAGTACGCATTAACATTGGCATCAGACGCCCTGTTAACGCAAAATGACCCAGATGGTTCACACCAAATTGTAGCTCAAAACCATCCTTCGTTTTCCCAAACGGCGGCATCATAACACCGGCATTATTAATCAAAAGATCCAAATGATCATATCTATCTTCAAATTCTCGGCTAAAGGCTCTAATGGAATCCAAATCCGCTAGATCCAGCTTCATTGCTTCAATTTTAATGTTCATATTTTTTTGTTGAATCTCTTGTACTGCCTCTATTCCCTTGGCCATGTCCCTTACAGCCAACACCAAAATTGCACCTTTCTGAGCAAGAACACTTGCTTGTTCCAATCCAAGACCTGAGCTACCCCCAGTAATAATGGCAACTTTACCGCTTTGATCTTCTATATATTCTTCATTCCATCTCTGATTTCTCACAATTCCTCACCTCAAATAAAATTTAAGTACCATCAGTAACTTAAAAATAACATACCATCAGTAATTTAACAACAAAAAAAGAACACGCAAATGTTTTCGCGTATTCTTACGTTTGGTTTCCAATAAAACCCTTAATGTGAGCCTCTATCCCACGGGATACAACATATTCAAAACTATAGTTAATATTCATATATCGATACTCACTTAATATGTTTTCCATCACTTGATCCGTGTTTGTCAAAGACCAATGCGATGAAGCAAGCAAAAATGCATAGTATTGAATATAAAAGCCAGCCTGTATCGTCAGTTTCGGATATAGTTCAACAATTTTACCAGCAATATTTTGCTGTAATTGAATGTTTTTCTCCTTAAAAGTTCTTAAAAAACTTTCTGAGCTGTTCTTTTCTAGCGCAATTCCCAATAAAGGCATTAAATTCAACAGCTTTTCATGGTTCAGGTAAACCTTTACCCAACAATTTCCGACATGCTCCGGCATCGGGTTCATACTAAATGTCGAAAATTCTTCTATAAGGTTTTCATAAAAAAGCTCAAAAACATGACTGTATATGTCCAAAAAAATTTCTTCACGGCTGCTAAAATATCTGTAAATGCTCGGCTTACTGATCTGAAGCTCTCTAGCTATACTATTTAAGCTGATACTCTCATATTCCTTTTTTTCAAAAAGCTGATAGGCAGCATCTAAGATCTCTTTTTTTCTGAATTCAATTTGTTCCTTTGACCTTGCCCTTCTCCAAGTCACAAAAGTCACCTCAACTTACCGTCACTATCATATTCTTCATAAACTATATCATAAAAATATTGATCTTCATACCAGCCTATTTTATATTAAATCACAGCTTTTATTTGTTTGATATAGTAGAAACGGACAATGAAAAAGTAGATCAGCTGAATGACGGCAAACACACTAAGTACAGTTGCAGATTCGTTAAAAAGGTTATACTTAAACGCATGTGACAATGCTGTCAAGGCCACAGCACCGTGAATAAGTGCAACGATAATCGGGGCAAAGAATAGCATAGCAATTTGCCTATTTAATACTTTTTTTAGTTCTTTTTCAGTCAAGCCCATCTTGGATATGGCGGTAAACTTCTGTTTATCATCATCAACATCAGCGTAGAGGCGAAAATAAAGAAAACTTCCTGCAGAAACGAAAAAGACAATGCCAATAAATAAACCAACAAAGAAAATCGGTCCATAGTCCTTCTTCATTTGAAATACCTGTTGATCAACACCAGAAAATTTCGTAGACGGAATTTTTTTCAACAACTCTTCCCCAACACGAATTAAAGTTTTTTCATCTTCCTTTTGAACCTGCCATGCATAAAAGTGTTCCTTATTTTTTTGTTCTATCAATTGTTTGTAATCAGCATCTGTGACAAGATAATATTGTTCTTCTGCGAAGGCTCTTGATTTTATCACTTGATCAGCTTGAAGCTGTTTACCTGATTGAAGATCGATCGGTTGATGAAGCAATTTCTGTTCCTTGCTATATGGAAATCCCTTATAACCGACTGCTACCGCTTTTCCCTTCGACAGTTGGATCTTCTTCTCCCCAATCAGTGCTGCAAACCGGTTAAAATCAGACTGTTGCACAATCAGTTGTTCCTGACCTTTCACATGAAAGTACTTCAGTGTCATATGAGCTGTTTTTGCCTGAATATCGTATTGTTTTAACGTTTTATTGATCAAATCGACATCTTTAGCTTCTGTCTTATCCTCTCCTTTTGTGTTATAAGTAAAGGTATTGGGATGCCAGTTCCTTATCGAGCTGTTAAAAAATGATTGAAGTCCATATAGTGTTCCAATCGCACAAAATGCAACAGTTGAAATAATCGCAACCATAAAAAATGTTCGCGCATTATCTTTCATGCGATAAGAAAGATCAGAAAACAAAATCATATTTGTTTTTCGCCAAAAAAGGGTTTCCTGTCCCTTCAATTTACGAATAACATAAACGCTCAACTGGGTAAAGAAAAGATAAGTTCCAATGGTTACGACGATTGTCACGGGCAACACAGCAAAAAAAACGCCATTCCCTTTCGTGATTAATGCAACGACATAACCTGCTCCAAGGAATATCGCAGCTAAGATCGTCAGTAAGATAGATGCCTTTGGTTCACCTTTTGACTGCTTATCCCCTTTTAACAAATTAAGAAGCTTTTCACTGCGCAGAATTAAAGCAACGAAAAAGGAAATAAATAAGAACAATACAATAAAAGACACAAAAGTCACAATGATTGCCAGCAGTGGAAAGTAAAAATTGAGTTTTTCATTAAACAACAAAACTTTTTCAGCGATTAGTAAGATTAATTTTGCAAAGACCAAACCTAGAGTGATGCCCCCAATCGTAGCAAAACATCCGATAAGCATATTTTCCAGAAAGACCATCAACCTGATTTGACGCATTGACATTCCCTGAATCATTAAGATCCCAAACTCTTTTTTCCGCGATTTCAGAAATGCACTCATCGAATATAAAACAAAGAAAAAGGAGAAAACATAGATGATGCCCCCAGCAACTTTGAGACCGAAGAGCGATTTTTTCCCAAGCCCTGAATGAAAAACATCTCCACTAATCACCGGATGGAAAGCAAATAGCGCAAATGTAAAAAACACCATCACCATAAACATACTACTGAGAAAGTAAGCAACATAGAGTCGTTTATTACGAAGAACGTTATTAAACGCGAACTGACGAAAAGTCATTTGCGTCCCCTCCCATTAAAGAAAGCGTATCAAGAATCTTCTGGAAGAAGGCTTGACGATGATCACCGCGGTTCATTTCCGAATATAGTCTACCATCCTTAATAAAAATGACCCGATCACAATAACTGGCAGCCTGCGGATCGTGTGTGACAAGCATCATCGTTGCTTTTTCATGATGATTAATCGATTCAAGCATTTCCATAACATCTTTAGATGACTTGGAATCGAGATTTCCGGTCGGCTCATCGGCAAGCAACAGTTTTGGTGTATGGATCATCGCCCTTGCCACTGTAGCTCTTTGTGCTTGCCCACCTGATATCTCATATGTCCGTTTTTTCATGATATTTGTAATACCCAGCTTTTCAGCTATTTGTTTGGCTTTTTGTTTCATTTCCCCAACCTTTTCTCCGTCTAATGTCAAAGGAAGAACAATGTTCTCTTCAACTGTCAATGTGTGCAGAAGGTTAAAGTCTTGAAAGACAAAACCAAGTTCTCTGCGGCGAAACTTAGCCAGTTTTTCTTTATTAAGCAAATGCGGATTCTCACCGTTTATCAAGATTTCACCTGTTGTTGGTTCATCAATTGTTGCAATCAAATTTAGAAGCGTTGTTTTTCCGCTTCCAGATGGACCCATGATCCCGACAAATTCTCCTTCATCAATGGTCAAGTTAATATCTGTTAACGCCCGGTATGCGATTTTCCCTTCATAAACCTTACTAACTTGTTTTACTTGAAGCATCACAAGATCTCCTTTCATTTTTGATCTGTGACTAGTTTACCTTGATGGGCAAATAAGCACTATCGATTTCTCTTTCACTTTCATTACATTGATGTAAGGTTTTGTGTCGATGTAAAAACCATTCGAATCGTTGTCCCTTTCCCTTCCTCAGACTCAAGTTCAAGCCGATGACCAAGATAATCAGCTGCGGTTTTTGTGACATAAAGCCCCATCCCCGTTGATTCTCTATGCTGACGACCATTCTCACCCGTAAAAAACGGAGCAAATACCCGTTTTTGATCTTGAGCAGGAATACCAATCCCAAAGTCAGTCACTTCCAGTACAGCTTCAGCGTTTTTTTCGTAAGTTGAAATGAGAATCGACTGACTTTTGCCTGATGAATATTTGACAGCATTGTTAATCAACTGCGATAACATGAAAAACAGCCACTTTTCATCTGATTCAACGAAGATTTCTTGCAACTCCAGTTTTGGATACACTTTGTTGCGAATGTAAAACCGTTTGTTATCTTGATTCACCTCATGAATCATATCTGATATGTTGACCGCTTTAACTTGAAAGTCTTCCTCGATCACACGAAGACGAGCCATATATAAAATTGTATAGAGACCTGTCTTTATTCGCTCTGTCTCTTCGCGAATACTAGAAGACTCGGGTTCATCAAGATTTTGAGCCGTCAATTCGATAACAGACAATGGTGTTTTCATTTGATGCACCCATTGCTCCATAAAAGTAAGCTGTTCTTTCTGCCCTAGTTCTAATGTTTTTAATTCGTGTCGATAGTGTTTATATTGACTTTTCAACAGCTGTTCTAGCGCCTCTGAAATAGGGGCTTGTTCTATTTTTCTCACAGATTCATCAAGGGTTGCTATCGGCTGACTAAGGCGCTGATAGAACTTGCGACGCGTACAATAATGGTAAATGAGATAACCGCCAAGAAAGAAAAAACCAAGGAAAACAGCATATAATGCCGGTCTTATGTTCTGATATCCATCAAGCCAGTACACCAATAACATCACGAAAAATTGCAGCGTCTGAATGGCAATCAGTAAATAGTGCTCCTTAAGAAAAAGCTTCATTCCTCTCACGCCTTTCCCCAAGAGATATTGAGACGATAACCAGCACCTCTGACCGTTTCTACAGCATCTTCTATGCCTAATTCTTGGAATTTTTTCCTAACTCGTGCCATGTTCACATTAAGTGTATTTTCATCAACATATGCCTGGTCATCCCACAGTTTCGCAAGTAAGTCTTCACGGCCTGAAATTCTTGGATAACGTTCCATAAGGCTTTCGATAATATCAGCTTCTTTTTTTGTTAAACTAGTGGTTTTGGTACCTAAGATCAGTTCAAGTCTTTCTGGAAAAAACCGCAATCCTTCTTTTTCTAAAAGGCGTTCATCTGCTTTTGCCGCATATTCTCCATATGCCCGCCGAAGCTGGCTGCGGATCTTTGCCATGACAATCTCAGCGTAAAAGGGCTTTGTGATAAAATCATCTCCACCATTTTCCAGCGCCATCACCTGATCCATTTCACCTGTTCGCGCAGATATGAATAGCACAGGACAAATCGATTCTTTCCGTATTTGCCGGCACCAATAATAGCCGTCATAACTGGGCAGATTGATATCGAGCAGAACAAGATGCGGTTGTTCGCTTTTAAAGACATCTATGACATGGTCAAAATCTTTAATAACATGTACAGCATATCCGTATTTTTCAATGTGAGAACGAAGAAGATCGGCGATTTTCGGGTCGTCTTCAACTATCATAATTTTTTGCATTTTTTTCACTCCTGTTGATCGTTATATGTAGAGCAAAATTTGTCGTATATAGCTATGATACCAAGTCTTGAGGCGAAGTATTGATATTCTTTCTCGTGAAGAATTGATGAATCACTAAAAATAAAAAGAACGTCAGAGCCAATCCATTGAACTGTCCTCTTCCGATTCCACTGCCACATGATTTTTCTAAACATAAAAACTCCCCTAATATGATCTTAGGGGAGCACAACAGTCTTTAATATTTAAAACGATTTACAATCGTTTGCAGCTCTTCAGCCAAATGTGATAATGATTCGGCTGCATACGAGATTTCTTCCATTGAAGCTAACTGTTCTTGTGTTGATGTAGCAACACCCTTTGTACTTGATGTTGTTTCTTTTGTTTCAGTAGCTAAAGTATCAACCGCGTTTTGAACCACTTCGACACCTGATGTAAGCTGCTGAGTTGCTGCAGCTACCTCTTGAATTTGTGAAGTAACCTGTTCAACTAGATCAAGGATTTCATTGAAATTCCCCGTTGTTTCTTTAGAAAGAGCAATCCCTGAACTTACATTTTCTTGAACAACCTTAATATTATTTACCGTTTCTACTGATTCGTTTTGGATGGTCGATACTAAAGCTTTAATATGATTAGCAGATTTATTTGTTTCATCCGCTAACTTCCGTACCTCTTCTGCCACTACTGCAAACCCTTTTCCTTGTTCTCCGGCTCTTGCGGCTTCAATTGCGGCATTAAGCGCTAATAAATTGGTCTGCTCTGAAATATCTGTGATCAGTGAGGAAATATCGCTAATCTCAGCGGTACTTGACACTAATGCTTGCAAACCACTTCCAGCTGAATCTACCGATTTATCAATGAAATTCATTTGATCTAACATTTTATTGACAGAGTGAGCACCTATTTCAGCCTTATCTCTCATTGAAGAGGAAAGATCAGCAATGTTCCCTGTATTTGAGGCAACATTTGATAACCGTTCTAATAACTCATTGATAGATTCTGAACTTTTATCAGTCATTGAACTTTGCTTTGCATTACTTGCAGAAATAGCCAGCATAGATTCAGAAATTTGCTCAGAAGTCGATTTAGATTCTTCCGCACTTGCTGACAATTCTTCAGATGATGCAGCCACTTGTTCAGAAGAACTGCTAATTTGCTTAACAATCTGGGTTAATGATTGCAAGAAGGCGTTGAACGACTGAGCGAGCTGACCAAACTCATCTTTATTTTTGACAACAACCTCTTTTGTTAAATCAGCCTCTCCATGTGCAATATCCTCTAGTTGCTGATTAAGACTTCTAAGCGGTAATAAAATAGATTTTAAGAGTGATAGCCCCATAATAATCCCGACAATCGTTGAAACGATTGTAATTGTAATAATAATCCCTTCACTCATTTTCCCATTATCGCGAACTTCCTCTTTTAGAGCATCAACATCTTGATCAAGGCTTTCGACTAATTTATTAACAGATGGGTCCAAAACTTCTTTTCTTAATTTACGTTCTTCTCCAAAGTGAAGTGATTCAGCTTCTTTCGGACTTGAAGAATAAGCTTTTAATACTTTTTGATTCAAATCCCAAAACGCATTAAAGTTTTCTTTAATTTCGTCAACATTTGTTTGATATTCCTCATCATGGATCAATCCCTTGACTTCCTCAAGGCTTTTCAAGACATCGTCCGCTTTCTCCTGCATCCCTTCGCCAAATTCTTTATCACCTGTAATAATAAAACCTCTTTCATCATTTGAAAGACCTGCTAAGCGATATTGAATATGTTTAATTTCTTTTTGAAATTCCATTTTATCCTTAAGCACTTCATTTTTGTTAATCGTCGAAGATGTCACAAAAATAGAGGTACCACCAATTGCAACAATCGAAACAACCAAAATCGAAATAATACCCAACAATTTCGTTTTGACTTTCATTCCATCTATCCTTCCTTCACTATGTCATCTATGGTTGTAATATCGACAAATTTCATCAAAACTTGAAATTATCTGTACTGGAATGTATTGGACTGAAGGATAAAATAGAAAAGGAACTGTCCTGAAAGTCGTGTGGATGAATAAAAATGGGGGAATGTGCTCGCTTTCCGCGGGAGTCTCGCAATTCCCCCTGATTTATGTTGAAAGGACTTTTTAGACAGCCCCCTTGTTTTTATTTATAGAAATGAGTAAAATAGTCGTTTGTTTCAGCAACAACTACTTTCCAAAGAAGCAAAAGCGCAATTAAGTTAGGAATCATCATTAAAGCATTCGCCATATCTGCAAATGCCCATACTGTAACAAGGTTGGCTACTGTCCCAATTCCACAGGCAAAAATGTAAATGAGGCGGTAACCAAGAATTCCTTTAGAACCTGCCAAATATTCAAAGCATTTTTCGCCGTATACATACCAGCCAACAATGGTAGAAAACCCAAAGAAAATCACAGAAAGCGAAACAATATATTCACCCACTGTCCCAAGAACAGAAGCGAAGGCAGCACTTGTTAATGCCCCACCTTCTAGTGTCGCATCATGTGGGACACCGGAAAGCATGCCGCCAGATGGATCCCAAAATCCCGTAATGAGAAGGGTGATACCTGTCATTGTACAAACAACAATTGTAACAATAAATGTGCCTGTCATGGCGACAAGGGCTTGTTTGACCGGATGATCAGCACGGGCATTGCCAGCAATTAATGCAGCTGTTCCCAAACCCGCTTCATTTGAAAATATCCCTCGGGAAACCCCGTTACGAATGGCTTCAGAAACAACGATTCCAAGAAACCCGCCTGCTGCTGCTACCGGATGAAAAGCATAATGAAAAATCATTTCAAAAGCGGGGATAATCATATCATAGTTTAAGATGAGAATGAGGATGGCTCCACCCATGTAAAGGAAAGCCATAATTGGCACAAAGAAACTAGCAACTGTACTAATGCGTTGAATCCCACCAAAAATAATAAAACTGACGAGTACAGCTAAAATGACACCTGTCACCCAGTCGGTCAGTCCAAAACTTTTGCTAGTGACATCAGCAATTGTATTCGATTGTACACTGTTGCCAATTCCTAAAGCGGCAAACGCACCAAATAGTGCAAAGGCGATTGCAAGACCTTTAAATTTTCGCCCAAGACCGCGTTCAATATAGTACATTGGACCGCTTGAATACTCACCTTTATCATTTTTAACGCGATATTTAACAGCAAGTAATGCTTCTGCATACTTTGTTGCCATACCAAATAAGCCGACGATCCACATCCAAAAAATAGATCCTGGACCCCCTAATGTTAAAGCTGTAGCTACACCTGCAATATTTCCATTACCAATTGTCGCAGCCAATGCAGTCATCAATGCTTTAAAATGACTGACATCCCCTTCTGCTGCTGCATCCTGATGATCTTCTTTGCCAAATCCCAATTTAAATGCATAAATAAGCCGACGAATTTGCAGTCCTTTCAACACAATCGTTAAAAATAAGCCTGTCCCAAATAATAAAATTAAGCTGGGTGGTCCCCACAGAACATTATTTATCCCCTTTAAAAATCCCAAAATATTCAAAATATTCCCCCCTGAACAATCCTTTGTTGCTCTGATATTTTAACATAGTCACTTTTGCTTATGTTTGTTAAGGAAAACAAAATGAAAACGCTTACTTTTTGTTTTTTAACAAACCTTCATCACATAAAAAAATAGATTGTTAAAATAAACAAAATACCGCTTTCATTTTTTGTTTTACACATAATGTACATCACAAATGTTAGCTTTATACTTACGGTATAACACATTTAATTAAAGGGGATGTTCATGATGAGGATCGGGATTCCAAAAGAGATTAAAAATAATGAAAATCGTGTCGCTATTACCCCAGCTGGTGTTGTGGCACTTATCAAAAATGGGCATCAAATATTAATAGAACAAGGCGCTGGTATTGGTAGCGGTTTCAATGATGCTGATTATCGAGAAGCTGGTGCAGCAATTATTCCGCAAGCCTGCGATGTATGGGCAAATGCAGAAATGGTGATGAAAGTCAAAGAACCGATTAGCTCTGAATATGGCTACTTCCGTAAAGGTTTGATCCTATTCACATATTTGCATCTAGCTGCTGAACCTCAGCTGGCGAAAGCACTGTTAGACAGCGGTGTTACTGCAATCGCATATGAAACTGTCGAAGTCAACCGAACCCTACCATTACTAACACCAATGAGTGAAGTAGCTGGACGAATGGCAACACAAATCGGGGCACAATTCCTTGAGAAATCAAAAGGTGGAAAAGGGATTCTTTTATCAGGTATACCGGGAGTAAAACGCGGAAAAGTCACGATTATCGGCGGCGGTACAGTTGGTACAAATGCAGCCAAAATGGCAATTGGTCTTGGTGCAGATGTGACCTTGATTGATTTAAACGCAGAGCGGCTGCGCCAGCTTGATGATCAGTTTGGTAAAGATATTCAAACACTCATGTCTAATCCGCTTAATATCGAAAGTGCTGTGAAAGAATCCGATCTTGTGATCGGTGCTGTCTTAATTCCTGGTGCAAAAGCACCTAAATTGGTGACAGAAGAAATGATTAAGTCAATGTCACCGGGTTCCGTTGTTGTGGACGTTGCAATTGACCAAGGTGGTATTATCGAGACCGTTGACAAGATCACAACTCATGATAACCCAACTTATACGAAACATGGTGTTGTTCACTATGCCGTCGCAAATATGCCTGGTGCCGTACCACGTACATCTACAATCGGATTAACAAACGTAACCATTCCTTACGCAATCCAAATTGCCAACAACGGGGCACAAAAAGCGGCCGCTAACCATCCGGCATTAGCTCTCGGTGTCAATGTTGCCAATGGTGAAATTACTTACCCTGCCGTCGCCCGTGACCTTGGCTACCATACTGTAACTGTCGAAGATGCGTTTCGAAAAGTGCTAACTGTTTAACAATATGATCACCCTTTCTATCTGCTCGGGTAGAAAGGGTTTTTTGCTTTAGTGACAAAATTGTCATACCGATGTAAGGCAAATCGATAGTTTAAGATCATCAAAACAGAGTAAAGTTTTTTTTAACAAGGAGGTCACAACATGAGAATTTTTGAACTATTGCTTCTTTTGTCAAACATCGGTTTATTTGGATTAACAATGATGATGAAAAAAGGTGGACACAAAGTCAAACTGCTGCTCATTGCAAGCAGTTTGAGCGCGATTTTGTTGATCATTCACCTGATTACTGAAGGATTCAGAATACAGCTTGTCTTTCTATATTGTATGAGTTTTTTCTTTTTAGCGATTTCAGGTTATCGTTATTTTAAAAAGAACGCTTTTCAAAAAATATCAAGGTTTATATTAGGTACAGTTTATACGCTAATAGTGATCATGCTGATGATATCAGCCGTAAGCTTATATGCATTCCCGGTTTTTGAGCTACCTGAACCAACAGGAAAGTACCATGTAGGGACACAAACTTTTCATTTCGTTGACAAAAAGCGAGAAGAACTGTTTGATCAAGCAAGAAATACGAACAGAGAATTAATGGTTCAAGTATGGTATCCTGCACAACAGCCAAGTGGAAAGCCTGCTCCTTTTATAGCTGAACGTTCATTGCTGAAGGAAGAACCGTTATCCAAAACATTCGGGTTTCCTTCCATTACAATGGATTACTTGAAATACATTCCCGCCCACTCTTATGTAAAGGCCAAGATTTCTACAGAAAGCCGGTCCTACCCGCTCATCATTCTAAATCACGGCTATCAATCATCGAAAGTCTTCCATACATCACAAGCCGAAAATTTGGCTAGTCATGGCTATATCGTTGCTTCTATTGATCATACATATAGCACGTTTGCTACCGTGTTTCCAGATGGACGGACAACAACAATGAAAACAGATATGAATCAGATAGCTGAAACAAACTACCGTGATAAAGTAGGCAAAGTTTGGACAGATGATATCACATTTATCATCGATCAATTCGAACAAATGAATACCGGAAAAATTAAAACTCCGTTCAAAGGAAGACTGGACATGCAGCATATCGGGGTATTCGGACATTCTTTCGGTGGTGCTGCATCATACGACGTTGCTTCTGATTCGAGAATTACAGCAGGAATTGATATGGATGGCGGTCTTTACAATTATCATCGTAATCCGCGAATGACAAAACCATTTATGTTTATGTTCTCGGACATCACATTTAAACGATTCAATGAAATCCGACAACATCATGTTTACACAGATGAAGAAATCAAGGAAATGGGAGCTTCTAGAGCCGAAATTGAGAAGGAAAAGAAAGATACCGAATTGGAGATCGAACATTTCAAACATGTAGCACGTCACGGCGGTCACATCTTATATTTAAAAGGTTTGACGCACTATAACTTTGCCGATGTTCAGTTCCTTACTCCAGTATTACAGCACACAGGAATCACAGGAGATATCGATCCGACAAGAGCCAATTTCATCGTGAACAAGTATACATTAAGTTTTTTTAATAAATATTTAAAAAACAAAGACGACCATCTGCTGGATCAACCAATTGATCCATATCCGGAAGTCAAATTTGCCACGCCTCTGTTTAAGAAATAAACAATGCCCGGGCTTTTTGTCCGGGTATAAAATGTCTAACATTCTAATATGATGATTGATAACTATGTTGAGTGGAGTGGATTCAATGCATTATTTCATTGGAAAAAATCAAGATAATCATGCGCCTATTTCTAATGGCAACTGTTTAGCTTGGATTCAGCAATATGATATCGGTTGTCGTCCAGTAGATAAAATCAGCCAACTATTTTTCAAATACTTTGATATGTCAAGTTCCCTTTTAAATGATCCGGGATCTTATGTTTTAGTAAAAGATCACAATGAAAAAGTCTGGTATGATCCATATGGAATCGTTCAAGAGAAATTGGGGCAAATTGGTGAAATTGTGTCACTTGATCATACACGATATGTAAACGGTTTTGGCATCTATGAAGTCGTTTCACATAAGGGAAATACAGTTGTCAGAACAAAAACTTGGGCTCCTCCCAACCGAAATGCTATGATTCGTTCCATTGAAGTCAAGACCCTCCGCAGCAACCCATCGGAAGCAACCATCTATCCTGTCGTACACCTTCAAAATATTGTCCAAAGAATCAACCATACGTTTATTTCGCGAATTTCTGAAAATCAATGGCTTGCAACGACCGTTTTCCCTGTTGAGAAAGGGATTTCCGGAAATATCGCCAAGGCTGTCACAGGCAGTCAGACAACCATTTTTGAACATAGTCTACTCCCTGTCCCATTGGTCTTTACAACACCGCCTCAACACATTCCAGGCCGACAATTTAGTGAACCTATCTATCAAATATTTGCCGCAGGGACTTCTAAAGAAGCGGCTCTGCAAGAATTAGCATCTGCTTTAAAAGACATTAATAAAAGTGAACAAACAACAATGCAGGCTTGGCAAGCTTGGCACAAACAAACAATCGACATTGGTCCACTCTCTTCGAAACTCAACTATTTCTGGCGGGTTAGCAATACATTAGCAAAAATGAGTTTGCAGAGTGATGGCACACCTATCATTATTGGTTTTAAACCATACCAAGGAAATGTCTGGATTCGCGATAGTTTGTGGATTACAACCACATTAGCACTGGCACATCATCTAGATGATGCCGTCAGAGCGCTATATGCCACCCTCAGTTATTTGAAAAAGCGTCCAGATGGAAACTTTTACTTCGCCTATAATGTTGTGACTCGTTTACCAAATGAACATGCATTTGAAAACGATACGACAGGGCTGATTTTATACGGAATCTGGCAAGTGTGGTCTGTTGTTAGAGACGATCAGATCATAGATGATTTGTGGCCAATTATTAGCCAGTCAACCAATTGGATATTAGCAAACCGGGATGCTAGCGGGCTGATTCTTCCAGATGCAGGCATTTGGGAGACGTTCGGACCCC
Source organism: Bacillus sp. WMMC1349 (assembly GCF_013155385.1). GTDB lineage: Bacteria > Bacillota > Bacilli > Bacillales > Bacillaceae > Bacillus. Next base: position 3,723,187 of record NZ_JABJUQ010000007.1, read on the forward strand.
ACTTAGGAGAACGTTTTGAACATATGACATGGACATCAGCCATTTCAGCGTTTGGCTTAATGAAAGCTGCGGAAATGGCTGACAAGATGTCTAAACATGAAAAAGCCGCCCAATTTAGACAGGGTGCCGTTCAACTCATTCAGGCGATCGCAAAACATAACGTTCATAATGGAATTGTCACTCGCTCAATGGAGACATCATTATTAGATTCATCTGTGACCCTATTTTTCTCTGAGTTTCCCATTTTCCCAAGCCAATGGTTAAAGCCAACTCTGGAAGCCATTCAAAAAAGACTGGAAGACCCATTGCTCGGCGGGATTTGGCGACACGAAAGTTTGACAACTGAAGAAGGTGACCTAAAGCCGTGGACTGGACCGACTTTTTGGGTAGGGGAAGCCTTTTTAATCGCACATCATCAACTTGAAGCCTGGAAATATTTTGACCATAATTATCAAAATAGTGCGTTTTGCGGACTTTTACCTGAATTGTTATATAGTAGAGGCCGGCCAAGAGGAATTGCAATGCCTAGTTATTCTCAGTCAGGTGTGATTCGATCTTTATTATTGTATCGAAACCGTTTCGGGAAAAAATAAAGCGAATGTAAAGAGAAAGAGCGGTTTTGGAGCGAATTGAACAATCTATAGGTTGTCTATGCTGAAAAAAGGGGCTGTCTAAAAAGTCCTTGTTCAACATGATCAGGGGAAATTGCGAGACTCCTGCGGAAACAGCGAGCCAGGCAAGACCCTGCAGGAGGAAGAAATGAGCTCCAAGGAGGCTCACGGATCGCCCGCGGAAAGCGAGCAAATTCCCCCATTTTTATTCATCCACACTACTTTCAAGGTAACCCCTTGATCTTACTTGAAGTAGAGCTATCTGATTTTATCACCTGGGAGAAATCTGTTGCCCATTTGGTATTCTCACACCTTTTTCAAGTCGATCTCCCCCACCTTTAGGCATACTAGGTCCATTTATATCCCGAAAAAACAATGGCAAACCTTCAGCCAAAAGCAGCACTTGATTTGGGTTTTGTCTTTGATGATGGATGTGCAAATGTGGTTCACTGCTCATCCCTGAATTCCCTGCTCGAGCTATTGGTGTTCCTTCTTTTACAACATCTCCCACTCTCACTTTCACGGAATCGCGCTTCAAATGAGCGAATACTAAATAAGTTCCTGTTTTTTCTATACGAATGAACAGATAATTTCCTAGCATCGACTTGAATTGATCTGCACCTGGTGCAATATCTTTTTCTCTATCATATGCACCTACAATAGTGCCTGATATAGGAGCTACAATTTCAGCTCCATAGATCCCATAGTCATCAAGTCTTGGACTGTCGATGACAGCCGGCTTTGCAAAGATATCATATGCCCAGCGTTCAGCAGGCAGCCACACATGATAGTTATCCTTTAGTGTATCTCCACCCCAAGCAATGATCGCTGGTTGATGAAAAGGTGAGCGAATCGATACAGCTGGTTTTACGGAATGTGGATCAGCGGGATATGCAATCTGACCTATTCCCAAAAACCAGCCGCCAGGCCAAGCTGAAACGAGAGAAATCATTAATAGAATACAAATATGTTTACCAATCGAGCGTTTCTTATATATTCTGATCAGTATTACAATGAAACATATGGTAAACGAAACAACTCCAGCTATACCAAAAACCATTAACCCCCACCAAGCATATGGTCCTGCTTCTCTTCCATAACATAAAACCGTTCCCCATAAAAGCATCAACACGACTGCAAAAACAATTGAAATATGTTTACTGCGAAACACGATTACTCCTCCATTTATGTGTTTTTATCCATCATAAATGGAGGCTCTTACTTTAAATGAAAGAAATCCTTACAACTTCATTAAGATTTTTCATACCTTGGAATTGAAATTGTGAACACCGTTTCAACTTCATTGCTGATAACATCTATTGATCCTGAATGGAGTTTTGCGATACTTTGCGCAACTGCTAACCCCATCCCCTTTCCTCCTGTATGTTCATTTCTTGATTTTTCTCCGCGGTAAAATCGTTCAAAAATATACGGCAGATCTTCTTTGGCAATAGCTTCCCCATAATTGATGATGTTGATGATGACATTTGTTTGCTTTAATAGAACTTCTACTTTTATTTTCTTGCCTGATTTCCCATAATGAATACTATTGCTGATGACATTTTGTAACAGTCTAACAAACAGACTGATATCTGCATGAATGTACAGTTTTTCATCCTGTCTGTCTAATGCAAATTGGATTGAGTTTTTTTCCAGTTGGGGAATGAAATCGATCATTACTTGCTCAATTAACCCCTGCACACTTACTTTTTCCATTTGAATGTTAATATTTTTATCATTTAGATTGGCATACTCAAGCAAATCATTAACCTGATTTTTCAAACTTTCGCATTTTGCTTCTAAAACTTCGATATAGTCATGACACAAGCTAGGGTTGTCCAGATTGAGTTTAGCCAATTCTATATATCCAGACAGAGATGTCAGCGGGGTTCTTAAATCATGCGATATATTGCTGATCATTTCATTTCTAGCTTGTTCTGATTGTTTTTGTTTCTCAAGAGAATCCTTGATTGTTTCGACCATTAAACAGATATTTTGAGAAAGTTCTCCAACTTCATCATTGGTTTTGATTTCAATCAGGCTATCAAAATTCCCTTTTTTCACTGAGTTGGCATAAGCATTAAGCTGTTCGATGCGCCTGATGATTGTTCGAGAAAAAATCATAAATGTGATCGTTGTGAAGATGAGGAATACGAGAAAATAAACAAATGTATATTGTTCTTCTATTCGAGCTAAATCATGATCACTTAAATCGAGCAGTTTCGATAATGTAATTTGAAAAACAATCATCATAAGCGATGCACAAATGATACTGAGGATGAATATCATTAAAAACTTAAACTGAACGCCTTTTAGTAGGTTAATTTTCAATCTTATAACCAACTCCCCAGACATTTTTAATAATTTGATCATCTCTTATTCCATCATTCAATTTTTCACGTAGCCGAGCAATGTGTACCATCACTGTGTTATGGCTTTCAAAATATCTTTCCTTCCATACACTCTCAAATATTTCCTCTAACGTATATACACGATTTGGCGTTTTTGCCAAAAGTAATAAAATCTCAAATTCCGTTTTTGTTAGCTTAAGCTTTTCTCCGTATAATGAAACATCTCTGGATTGTTCCTTTATTTCTAATCCATGAATCCGTATGGTTTGATCGATAGAGTTTGTTATGTTTTGGTTAAAAAACATGTATCTTCGTAACTGGGCTTTTACTCTAGCCAGCAGTTCGACAGTGCTGAACGGTTTGATGATATAATCATCAGCTCCAACACTTAAACCAACGACCTTATCTGTATCTGAATCTTTTGCACTTAACAGGATAATTGGAATATTGCTCTTTTCTCTAATTTGTCGACAAACTTCTATTCCATCTATCCCAGGCATCATAATATCAAGTATAAGCAAACAAACATGATGTGTTTCCATTAGACGAATGGCCTCAAAACCATCACTTGCTTTCAGAACATGAAATCCTTCATTCGTTAAATTGATGTCAAGCAATCTGACAATATCATCATCATCATCAACTACTAAAACGGTTTGCTGAGTCGTCATTTGATTCACTCCACTCTATGCTGTAAATCTTACTCATATTTTAGCACCTTATCATAAGAACCATAAGATGAAAAAAAGCTGAAAAGTATATGGAGGCTTTACTGTCAGGCAACCCGAGGATTTCAGCAATTTGTGACACTGTTCAGCGATGGAAATACCCATCCAACGTGATGACGACAAAAAAACTATAAAAAAGGTGATTTTTGTAGTTTTTTAGTAAAGTATGTCTCTCTTTGCTTGTTTTCCTCTTGTAGCCCAGCAGATATTTGATTTTTAATTTAGTGACGTATACTTTACTATTATGTTGTGCTACAATAAATATACAATATATGATCGAGCAGAAAATCCGCAATACACATGAATACAATTGATACAAAAGAACATAATATAAAACAAAAAGACCGAAGATGCTGACAACATCTCCGATCGGCAATAGAATAGCTCCTGTAAGGGAGTCGGCTTTATTTCCAATCAACTGTAGGAACGCCTAGATGTAGGAGTCGGGGCGTTCTTACTTTTTTTTGTTTGAGAAACTATGGGCAAGCGACAGAATCCCTACGATCAGGATTCCAAAAGAAATCATCAATTGAATAGCGCTTTCCACAGCCATGTTCTCACCTCCCCTCTTTCTAAACTGGAGGTGAGCCGAACGCCCCTACAAAAAGCCGATCTATTGCTAATTTTTACTTTATAGGAACTTTATGAAAAATACAAGACCCCAACCAAATTGGCAAGAGTCAGCTTATTCCTTTCACAATTTCCTTTTTAGAAGACCGTACAGGAAGGCGATAACTAGGACAGGTCCAATGCGTCAAATTCTTTTTCATGGAAGCTTCTGTTAGCTTTGAAAAAGCCCATCCGCCTCGTTTATCTGGTTTGTCGCCTAGAACCGCACCTTGAATCTTTTATTATGATAGGATTTTATACATTCAAATTGGCTGGCATCTAGTTATTTTCATGTATAAAGACTGTTTAACTGAAGATGTTCCAATACTTTCCTAATTTTGTGACTTTCTTTAAAAACGCGGTTTTCATGATCAGTAACAGTCTGATGAATATTTTTTGATTTTACTTGAAAAACCTTCCCTTAAAAACTGCACGACTTTTTATTGCATATATTGAACAGTCGTAGTACACTTGGGTTAACTTAATTAAATTAATTTATTAAGTATGTCTGATTAATAGGAGGAGTTATGAATACAGTAGCCGCTTTATCAAAAGAATTTCGCTCTATTTTCAATACGTCAAAGACTCCTAGAGCCTTTTTTGCACCTGGAAGAATCAACTTAATTGGAGAACATACGGATTATAATGGCGGTCATGTTTTTCCCGCCGCTATTTCATATGGCACATATGCACTCGGTCTGAAACGTGACGACCAAAAAATTCGCTTTTACTCAATGAATTTTCCTGACATAGGAATGATTGAATGCGAACTGGCTGATTTATCCTTTAATCAATTACACAACTGGACCAATTATCCAAAAGGGATGCTATATTTATTGAAAGAAGCTGGGCAACAAATTCTCCACGGGGCTGATATTTTGTTCTATGGGAATATACCAAATGGCGCAGGTCTCTCATCTTCAGCATCGATTGAACTTGCAACAGGTGTTTTATTAAATGAACTGTTCGAACTGAGAATGGAACCTATATCATTAATCAAGCTTGGCCAAAGAGTTGAAAACGCATACATCGGTGTCAACAGCGGAATTATGGATCAATTCGCAATCGGTATGGGTAAGAAAGATCATGCCATCCTCTTAAATTGCCAAACATTAGACTACAAATATGCTCCATTTACCTTACATGAGCATGTGATGATCATTATGAACACAAATAAGCAACGAACATTGGCTGGATCTAAATATAATGAAAGACGAATCGAGTGTGAAAAGGCATTAAGTGATTTACAAACGACACTTTCCATCAGCAGCTTAGGTCAATTAACAACTGAAGAATTCGAGACACATCGACATCTTATTCAAAATAAAGTAAATCAAAAACGGGCAAAACACGCGGTATACGAAAATGTCCGAACATTAAAAGCACTGGAAAAGCTTCAACAAGGTGACATGACAGCTTTTGGCATACTCATGAATGAATCCCATCTATCATTAAGGGATGATTATGAAGTAACAGGTCTTGAGCTTGATACGATTGTCCAAACTGCCTGGGAACAAAAAGGGGTGTTGGGCGCGCGGATGACCGGAGCTGGATTCGGCGGCTGTGCAATTGCCATTGTTGAGAAAGAAGCTGTTGAAGATTTCAAGAAAAATGTAAATAACATTTACCAACATACAGTTGGTTATGAAGCATCGTTTTATACAGCAGCAATTGGTGACGGTGCCAAAGAAATTGAGAGATGAGGTGTGTTTTAAATGAGTGTATTGGTTTTAGGCGGGGCAGGATATATTGGATCACATGCTGTCTACCAATTAGTTGATAAAAATGAAAGTGTTGTTGTTATTGATAATTTTGATACTGGTCAAAGAAACGCCCTCCATCCTGAGGCTGTATTCTATGAGGGGGATATCCGTGATATCGACTTCCTTCATTCTGTCTTTCAAAAAGAAGACATTGAGGCGGTCATCCATTTCGCCGCTCATTCTCTTGTTGGTGAATCAATGGAAAATCCTCTTAAATATTTTGATAACAATGTATATGGAACACAGGTATTACTGCAAGCGATGATTGAACATGACGTGAAAAATATTGTGTTCTCATCAACTGCAGCCACCTATGGTGAACCTGAATCAGTACCAATTACAGAAGCAATGCCAACAAGTCCGACCAGTACTTACGGCGAAACAAAACTGACTATGGAAAAATTAATTAAGCGAACTGCTGAAGCTCATGGAATCAACTATGTTTCCCTACGTTATTTTAATGTAGCTGGTGCAAGAGAAACCGGGGAAATCGGTGAAGACCACCATCCTGAAACACATCTTGTCCCCATTATCTTACAGACAGCTTTAGGTCAGAGACCGCACATTACGATTTTCGGAGATGATTATGACACTCCTGACGGAACATGCATCCGTGACTATGTCCATGTTGAAGATCTGATTGACGCCCATTTATTAGCATTAGAATACTTGCAAAACGGTGGCAAAAGTGATGTATTCAACCTTGGCAGCAACCAGGGCTTTTCCGTCAAAGACATGATCCAGACAGCTAGAATAGTTACTGAAAAAGAAATTCCTACGCAAGTCGGAGCGCGGAGAGCTGGTGATCCAAGTATTTTGATCGCCTCGTCTGACAAAGCAAAAAAAATACTCAACTGGAATCCATCTCGGACTTCTGTAAAAAAAATCATTGAAGATGCTTGGAAATGGCATTCATCACATCCAAACGGCTATGAAAAGGGAGTGTAACCGTGATTTACAGAAACATCGAGAGCCTCATTCAAAAAGCAGCTGCATTAAACTTAATTGAATCAGCTGATGTGATTTATACCCGAAATCAGGTCATGAATCTATTAAAGCTAGAATCATTTCCTGAAGAAATCGGCACTATTCGTGATGAACCCATCCCAGATTTGCTCGAAAAATTAGTAGCCTATGCTGTTGAGCATCACTTAATCAGTGAGACGATCAGTGACAAAGAAATATTATCTGCAAATATCATGAACTGTTTTGTCCCAAGACCATCGGTTGTTCATTCAGTTTTCAACCAAAAATACAAGGAATCACCTGTTGCAGCAACATCATATTTTTATCATCTGAGTAAAAACAGCAATTACATCCAAACAAAACAGATTGCAAAAAATATGAAATTTAAAGTGGATACCGCTTACGGTCAAATGGACATTACGATTAATTTATCAAAACCAGAAAAAGATCCTGAACAAATTAAACGAGAACGTGCCCTTAAGCAAAACCACAATTATCCAAAATGTCTTTTATGCAAGGAAAACGAAGGATACACTGGACGGCTTGGCTACCCGGCACGGGCAAACCATAGAGTGATTAAGATTCCTTTACTCGGAGAAAATTGGTTTTTCCAATACTCTCCATATGCTTACTATCACGAACACAGCATTTTATTTTCTGAAGAACATCGTCATATGAAAATTGATGAGCATGTCTTTGAAAGATTGCTCACATTTACAAAAAATTTTCCGCATTACTTTATTGGATCAAATGCAGATTTACCAATTGTCGGAGGCTCTATCTTAAGCCATGATCATTATCAAGCCGGCTGTTATGAATTTGCAATGACACGGGCGGATGCTGCTTTCTCCTTTCAGTTAACAGCTCATCCGGATATTGAAGCCTCTGTCTTAAAATGGCCAATGTCTGTCATCCGCTTAAAAGGAACAGCATTAAGCAACCTTTCCAAGGCGGCAAATGACATTTTTACGACTTGGCAAACATATTCTGATGAACTAGCGGATGTCGTCGCATTTACAAATGGTACACCACATAATACAGTGACCCCAATTGCGAGACAGCGCAACGGTATCTTTGAAATCGATCTAGTCTTGAGAAATAACCGAACAACAAATGAACATCCGCTCGGACTTTTTCATCCACATGCTGATGTTCACCACATCAAAAAGGAAAACATTGGATTGATTGAAGTGATGGGCTTGGCTGTCCTGCCTCCTCGTTTAAAAACGGAACTTACGGAAATAAAAGAATATCTGCTCGGTCAGCCAATCGAAGTCAAAACCTATCATCAAACATGGGCAGAAGAGCTCAGAAGTAGGTATGGAACACTTACGAACGAAGATCAAGCAGAAGAGATGTTACGTCAAGAAGTGGGTAAGAAGTTTGTAAAAGTGCTTGAAGATGCCGGAATATTTAAGGACCACGAAGCATTCATGCGCTTCATTCACGCTGTTAATCAGAAATGACATTCTGTTTTGTATGCTCCCCATAAAGTATCTGTCTACCTTATGGGGAGTTTTTATGTTTTAAAGAGATTGATTCTAACCACCACTACATATCAGATATATGACAAAGAAACAACCACTTGGAGATTGATTGCTTGAGGAAAAGACGAAATTGGAAATGTGGCATTATCCCACAACATACTGAAAGTAGCTGACATCCAAATTTTCTTCAGAAAAAGGACAGCCCTGCTATCATGGCGTTTTTTAATAGACAGTGCTAGACTAGAAACTAAAATAATCTAGTAATTTTATACATAGATTGAGTATTATGGATTTGAAGGAGGAGATTTATGAAAAAGTATGTTGTTATCGCTTTATGTACAGTGATGGTTATCGCTGGCGTTATTTTTGCTGTGATTTATAAAAACAAAGAAGAAAGTGATGCAAGTCATTTTCCGTTAACTACCCAGCAAAAAACGATGATTAAAAATGCAAAGAAGTCCGGTCAGGATTTGTCTGACGTGGAGGTTGACACGTTTACCATTGGTCAAGGAAAACGATTACTCGATGAATACTTTAAAAAACATCATTTGCATTATAAAGTTGGGTCGAAAGAGTATATCGAGTTTCTAGCTAGCATTGGTGAAAGCAGAGAATATCAAAAAAAACCTGAATTTACTATCATCGATTCGTATGCCGGTGTTTATCTATCAGAACTTCAAAAAGCTAATCCATTATTCTTTAAGTTTCATTTGAAGCGATCAACTTTGGATAAAACGATTAAAGAAATTCGTCTTGAACATAACAAATAAACTAAACTCTGAATGAACTTAGGGATGTTATCATATTTACAAATAGTGCACCACATTATACAATTACCCCTTTTGTAAGAAATCGCAATAATATTTTTGAAATTGATCTAGCCTTGAGAAATGAATCCACTCGGGTTTTTTCATCGACATGCTGATGTTCACCACATTTAGCTGTGCTCGGATGAGCAAAAGAAGTCGATATGGAACACTGGCTAACCAAGGAAGTCGTTAAAAGAAGTTGAGGTATAAGCAGACGCTTCATACAGTAGGAGCTGTCTAAAAAGGCCTTTTTCAACATCAATCAGGGGGAATTGCGAGACTCCTGCGGAAACAGCGAGCCAGGCGAGACCCAAGAGGAGCAAGGAACGAGCTCCGAGGAGGCTCGCGGATCGCCCGCGGAAAGCGAGCAAATTCCCCAATTTTTATTCATCCACACGACTTTCAGGACAGCCCCATTTTTTTGATTGGATCAAATAGTTCTACCAATAATAATGAAACTGCCCCTAATAATGTCGCATCATCACCCAGTTGAGTAACCGTCACCTTTGTTTGTCTAGCTTCAACAGTCAAAGCGTTTTTCTGTATCGTTTCGATGATGGTCGGCAACATGAATTTTTTGCTTTTCATGACACCGCCGCCTAAGACAATTTTTCTTGGATTGACAAGATGAATGAAGTTTGTTAAGCCGATTCCAATGATATGACCTGTTTCATGAAAAAGATCGACACAAGCTTGATTACCATTTTGGGCCATGTCAAACAAATCTTTAGCGGTTAATCGACTATCTTTCAACTGATGTCTTCCTCGTCTGGCAATTGCTGCTCCACTCACAAATGTTTGTAAACAGCCGCGATTTCCACATTCACAAACCTCACCATTCATATCAATTGTCATATGCCCAAACTCTCCGGCAATTCCATGAGCCCCATAATATAACTTCCCATTGATCACAACACCTGCCCCAACACCTCGGCCAATATTAACGACAGCCATACTAGCAATATCACCATGGCCTCCAAACCATGATTCACCTAGTGCCATTGCGCGAGCATCATTTTCTACCTTTACCCTTAAATCAAAGTCTTTTTCCAGCTCCGCTTGAATAGGTATGTTTTTCAAATTTAAATTAGGGGCGATCAGCGACATTCCTGTTTCAGTATCAACGACCCCGTGCATCGCGATTCCAATGCCAATGATTTTTTCTTGATTTACTTTAGACAAATCTAAAATTGAACGAATGACATCCTTTAAAACTATAATAAACTGCTCACCTGTAATCGGTTTTTTGAGCAGACAAGATGAGCGCTGAAGAATATGACCTGATAAATCAGTTAATACACCTTCCACCGCTTCAGGTCCCGCATCAACCCCGATGACATAAAAAGCACCTGTATGAATATGCAGCATTGTTGGCTTCCGTCCCCCGCTGGAGTGACCTAATCTGCTTTCCTTCACTAATCCTTGCTCTATTAGCTCTTTCACAATGCTGCTGACTGTCGGAGGCGTAATTTTCGTTTCCTTGGCAATCTCCGCTCTCGATATCGGCTCAGCTGTTCTGATCTTATTCAAGATGATCGATTTATTCACTGATTTCATTAATTGAAATGTTCCACGTTGCATAGGAAATCCTCCATTTAAAGCTACTATACATTTGATTGTATCACAGTTAATAAATTAAATTAATAAACATTTATTTACTTGTCTTAAAAATAGATCGATGATGAAGTAGATATTTTGGATATGTTACGTAAAAGTTTTGTACAACCAGCTAAATTGAAACCGCTTGCAAAACAAAAATATTAGCAGTATTATACTTGTATACAAGTATACTTCATGATGAGGAGGTGAGTGGATGAAATATTTATATCCAGAAAAATGGCTTGCACGGGCTTCAACTGGCGAACGTGTAGCATGTGAACTTAGAATGCGTATCATTTCCGGAGTCATTGAAAGCGGTACAAGATTATCAGAAAATAAAATTGCCGCTGAATTTTCTGTCAGTCGGTCACCTGTCCGTGAAGCCTTGAAAATATTAGCAGCAGAAAAACTGATTCGCTTAGAGCGAATGGGCGCCATTGTGATTGGACTAACAGAAAAAGAAATCGGAGAAATATATGATGTGCGCTTGTTAATAGAAACCTTTGTATTCGAACGACTAGTAAAAGCTGATGTTAATCCTTTAGTAAAAGACCTCAGCAAAATACTGGAAATGATGAAAGTTTCCATTAAATATCAAGATGCTGATGAGTTTTCACTTCAAGATGTCTTATTTCATGAAACGATTGTGAGGTCCATTCATCATTCATACATTTTGATGATTTGGAACAATTTAAAACCTGTTATGGAAAGTTTCATTCTTTTATCAATGCGAGCCCGTTTAAAAGAAAAGTATGAAGACTTTACACGAATTTTGGATAATCATGAGCTTTATATTCAAGCGATTCAAACAAAAGATAGAGCCCTGATGATTCAATCGTTACATCATAATTTTGATGATGTCCAAGAAAAAGTAGAAGATCTTTGGTTATCGCAACAAATGTTGTCTAAAGGGGCTGAACTAGATGATGACTAGTTATATGTTAGGTATTGATATTGGCACAACAAGTACGAAAGCTGTCTTATTTAATGAAAAAGGGGATATCATTCAAAAAGAACAGGTCTGTTATCCGCTCTACACACCAGATATCTCAACGGCTGAACAAAACCCTGAAGAAATTTTTCAGGCTGTTCTCACTGCGGCTGCTAACATCATGAAACAACGTCCACAAGAAAAGCTCTCCTTTGTATCATTCAGTAGTGCCATGCACAGTGTCATTGCTATGGATCAACATGACCAGCCACTAACACCGTGCATCACTTGGGCTGATAATCGAAGTGAAAGCTGGGCTCAACAAATAAAAGAAGAACGAAATGGTCAAGAAGTCTACAAACGAACCGGGACCCCCATTCATCCGATGTCACCTTTAAGCAAACTGACCTGGATTGTGAATGAACGTCCTGAAGTAGCGTTAAAAGCCAAAAAATATATCGGAATCAAAGAGTATATCTTTAAAAAATTGTTTGACCAATATGTAATCGATTATTCCCTTGCTTCAGCAACGGGCATGATGAATTTAAAAAGCTTGGATTGGGATGATCAAGCCTTAACCATCGCAGGTGTTAAGCGGCATCATTTATCAAAGCTTGTGCCTACGACAGCAATCTTTCAAAATTGCCACCGTGGATTTGCTAAACTGATGAGCATTGACCCTCATACACCTTTTGTCATCGGTGCAAGTGATGGTGTGCTTTCCAACTTAGGTGTAGGAGCCATTAAAAAAGGAGAAATTGCCGTCACCATTGGGACAAGCGGCGCCATTCGCACACTGATAGACAAACCGCAAACTGATGAAAAAGGCAGAATTTTTTGCTATGCCTTAACCGAGGATCACTGGGTCATTGGTGGACCTGTAAACAATGGCGGAATCGTTCTTCGCTGGATGAAAGATGAATTTGCTTCTTCAGAAATAGAAACAGCAAAACGACTCGGAATCGACCCGTATGATGTATTAACGAAACTGGCTGAGCGCGTTAAACCAGGGGCTGACGGATTGTTATTTCATCCCTATCTCGCCGGTGAACGTGCTCCTTTATGGAACCCTGATGTACGCGGCTCATTCTTTGGTCTCACCATGTCACATAAGAAAGAACATCTGATTCGCTCAGCAATGGAAGGCGTCATTTACAATTTATATACTGTCTTTTTGGCTTTGACTGAATGTATGGACGGATCTGTCTCCCGAATTTTAGCAACAGGGGGCTTTGCAAGATCAAGTTTATGGCGGCAAATGATAGCCGATATTTTTGAATCAGAAGTCGCTGTACCAGATCGTTTTGAAAGCTCATGTCTGGGTGCCTGCATTTTAGGTTTATATGCCACTGGAAAAATTAAATCCTTTGACATTGTCTCTGACATGATTGGCAGTACTAGCAGACATTTTCCAAATGAATTGGCAGTAAACGAGTACAGACAATTGACACCAATCTTTATGAACATAGCAAAAGCTTTAGAAAAACAGTATAAACAAATCGCTGATTATCAAAGACATTGAATCTATAAAAAAGGCAAACGAATTGGAGATGCTAAATCATGCCATTAATTATTGTAGCCATCGCAATTGTTGTATTACTGCTGTTGATTATGGGTTTGAAGCTAAACACTTTTGTTTCCTTAATAATGGTCTCGTTTGGCTCTGCATTAGCACTGGGAATGCCATTGGATAAGATTGTCAAGACGATTGAAGAGGGATTAGGAGGAACTCTTGGTCACATTGCTCTGATTTTTGGTCTTGGTGCCATGCTGGGCAAGCTAATTGCTGACTCAGGTGGAGCACAGCGGATTGCCATGACTCTCGTCAACAAGTTTGGCGAAAAAAACATTCAATGGGCAGTTGTCATTGCCTCATTTATTATTGGTGTTGCTCTTTTCTTTGAAGTAGGGTTAGTTTTATTAATTCCAATTATTTTTGCGATTTCAAAAGAATTAAAGATTTCTATTTTATTTCTTGGCATTCCGATGGTCGCAGCTTTATCTGTTACACACGGATTTCTGCCGCCGCATCCGGGACCAACAGCAATTGCCGGGGAATATGGTGCCGACATTGGGGAAGTTTTGCTCTACGGTTTCATTGTTGCCATCCCAACAGTGCTGATAGCCGGACCTCTATTTACAAAATTTACGAAAAAAATCACCCCTCAAGTTTTTAAGAAGACTGGCAATATTACATCCTTGGGTGAACATAAAACATTCAAACTTGAAGATACACCCGGTTTTGGAATCAGTGTCTTTACAGCACTGCTTCCTGTCATTATCATGTCCGTCTCTACCATCATGACTTTACTTCAAGAAACCCTCGGATTGGCTGAAAATGGAGGACTTGCAGTCATCCAATTCATCGGAAATGCATCGACTTCAATGGTAATTTCTTTATTGGTTGCGATCTATACGATGGGTATTGCCAGAAAAATTCCCATTAAAACCGTCATGGATTCTTGTTCAGCTGCCATTTCCCAAATCGGCATGATGCTGTTGATCATTGGAGGGGGCGGTGCCTTCAAACAAGTCTTAATTAATGGCGGGGTGGGTGACTATGTGGCTGAATTGTTTAAAGGAACTTCCATGTCCCCGATCTTACTTGCCTGGATGATCGCAGCTATTTTGCGCATTTCTTTAGGGTCTGCAACAGTTGCTGCATTAAGCACGACAGGATTAGTGATTCCAATGCTGGGGTCTGATGTCAATCTTGCACTAGTGGTACTTGCAACAGGCGCCGGAAGTGTCATCGCTTCCCATGTAAATGACGCTGGCTTCTGGATGTTCAAAGAGTACTTTGGTTTAAGCATGAAAGAAACATTTGCAACATGGACATTGCTAGAATCTGTGATCTCTGTAGCCGGATTAGGATTCATTCTATTGATTAGCTTATTTGTATAACAAAGGAGTAGATCATATGTTAAATACAATCGGTATCATAGGGTTAGGGGTTATGGGCAGCAACATTGCCCTCAACCTAGCCAGCAAAAAGGAAAATGTGGCTGTCTATAATTACACAAGGGACTTAACTGATCGACTTGTACAACAGCTGAATGGAGAGGCTATCTATCCTTATGATGAACTCCAAGATTTTGTTCAATCTATTCAAAAACCGCGAAAAATTCTTCTCATGGTGACAGCAGGTCAGCCGGTAGATTCAGTGATTGACTCACTTATCCCCTTGCTTGATAAAGGGGACATCATCATGGATGGTGGCAACTCTCATTATAAAGATACAGAACGAAGATATGACAAGCTAAACACTAACGCGATTGGCTACTTAGGCATTGGCATTTCAGGCGGAGAAGCTGGGGCTTTAAAAGGACCTGCCATTATGCCAGGCGGCGACCAAGAAGTTTATGAAAAAGCGGCTCCTTCTCTGAAAAAAATCGCTGCGCGAGTTGGTGATGATTCATGCTGTGTTTATATGGGGTCAAAAGGTGCAGGGCATTTTGTAAAAATGGTGCACAATGGGATTGAGTACGCGGATATGCAGTTGATTGCGGAAGCCTATACATGTTTAAGAGATACATTGCATTTATCTATCGATGAGATCGCCCGTATTTTTGAAACATGGAACAAAGGTGAATTGAAAAGCTATTTAATTGAAATCACAGCACATATTTTACGGAAGAAAGACGAGCGAACAGGTCAGCCGCTTATTGACGTGATTCTTGATCAAACAGGTCAAAAAGGAACAGGTAAATGGACAACCATTCAAGCTATTCATCATGGCATACCATCATCAATGATCACAGAGGCCTTATTTGCCCGCTACCTTTCTTCTTTAAAACGTGAACGTGTTTTTGCGGAAACCATCTTAGCCGGACCAAAAAGAAAAGTGCAACAATTAGATTTATCAATTGATGATGTCAGACAAGCGCTATATATGGGAAAAGTTTGTGCCTATGCTCAAGGCTTTGCCCAATATCACATGACTTCTAAACTGTACGGATGGGATTTACCTTTAAAAGATATCGCCCTTATTTTCCGAGGCGGCTGTATCATCCGTGCCGAGTTTTTAAATACGATCAGTGAAGTGCTCCAAGATCAACCGGAACTGCCTAATCTGTTAATCGCCCCCTACTTTGCTGAAAAACTGAAAGAATATCAAACAGGATTACGAAAAGTTGTCTGCAACGGCATAAATGCAGGTATTTCACTCCCATGTTTAAGCACCTCGCTATCATATTATGACAGCTATCGTACTGGCCGATCAAATGCAAACCTGTTGCAGGCTCAGCGTGATTACTTCGGTTCGCATACGTATGGACGAACAGATATGGAAGGGCATTTTCATACGAATTGGCAACAGTGACATCGTTTTCATATGAACTGAATGCATACATTTATGCCATTAGACTTATCCATTTGGAATTTCATTTATATGTGATAAGACCTATTTTAATGATGATTCATACTTTGTTCAATATTTCACAAACTTTTATGATCAACTTCATGTTATGATAATTTCAGCCCTAGAATAAGGAGCTGATAGGATGAAAAAACATGATTCTTATCAAAAACAATATCAACTTAAAATTTTTTAGCTTTGATTGTGAAATGTTTCACAAACTTTTAAGTTGATTAGCTATTAATGTATTTCATTTTTCTTTCAAGAAAATCCCAGAAATCCTATTTTGTAAATGAGTGAAAAACTATCAATTTCAACGGAGGGTTTACCATGGCAGTCGAAGAGAAGGAAATGAAACAAAAGCAAAATGTCTCAAAAATGATTGATCAACTTGCAGAAAAAGGTCTTAAGGCACTAGAAGAATTCCGCAGCTTTGATCAGGAGAAAATTGATCATATTGTTAAACAAATGGCGCTGGCTGGGCTTGATCAGCATATGCCTCTTGCAAAGCTTGCGATTGAAGAAACAAAACGCGGTGTATACGAAGATAAAATTATCAAAAATATGTTTGCAACAGAATATGTCTACCATAATATTAAATACAATAAAACCGTTGGCATTATTAACGAAGATCCACATGCCGGTGTGATTGAAATAGCGGAGCCGGTTGGTGTAATTGCCGGGGTGACACCAGTTACGAACCCGACATCTACCACTATGTTCAAAGCTTTAATTTCAATTAAAACAAGAAACCCAATCGTTTTTGCTTTCCATCCATCTGCACAAAAATGCAGCAGTGAAGCAGCAAGAATACTTAGAGATGCAGCCATTCAAGCAGGAGCACCAGAAAATTGCATTCAGTGGATTGAAACACCATCATTAGATGCTACTCAAGGTTTAATGACTCATCCTAAGATCGCCCTTATTCTTGCAACAGGGGGCGCCGGCATGGTGAAATCCGCTTATAGCTCTGGAAAACCCGCTCTTGGCGTTGGACCAGGAAACGTTCCTTGCTATATTGAAAAAACGGCTCACCTAAAACAAGCTGTAAACGATCTCATTTTATCAAAAACATTTGATAATGGAATGATTTGCGCTTCAGAACAGGCTGTGATCATTGATAAAGATGTCTATGCAGACGTGAAAGCTGAAATGACATCACACAATTGTTATTTCTTAAATGAAAGCGAAAAAGCAAAAGTTGAAAAACTGGTCATCAATGAAGATAAGTGTGCCGTTAATCCTGATATTGTCGGTATGCCTGCATATAAAATTGCTGAAATGGCAGGTGTAAAAGTTCCAGAACACACTAAAATCCTTGTTGCTGAATTAAAAGGAGTCGGACCACAATATCCACTTTCAAGGGAAAAACTAAGTCCGGTTTTAGCCTGCTACAAAGTTAACGGACTTCAAGAAGGTTTAGAACGAGCCGAACAAATGCTGGAGTTTGGCGGTATCGGCCACTCTGCCGTGATTCATACAAACGATCAAGATGCAATTAAACAGTTTGGTCTAAGAATGAAAGCAGGTCGGATCATTGTGAATGCTCCATCTTCCCAAGGAGCAATTGGTGATATTTACAATGCCTATATGCCATCCCTAACACTTGGCTGTGGTACTTATGGAGGAAATGCTGTCTCTACAAACGTAGGTGCAATTCACTTAGTCAACACTAAAAAAGTGGCGAAAAGGAATGTTAATATGCAATGGTTTAAAATTCCACCAAAAATTTATTTCGAAAAAAATTCTACACAATATTTAGCGAAAATGCCTAATATCTCAAAAGCATTTATTGTAACAGACCCTGGAATGGTGAAATTCGGCTATGTCGACCGTGTTCTTCACTACCTGAGAAAACGTCCGGATTACGTTCATTGCGAAATTTTCTCTGAAGTAGAACCTGATCCATCAATTGAAACGGTCATGAAAGGCGTTGACATGATGGCCAAATTCCAGCCAGATGTTATCATCGCACTTGGTGGAGGTTCTGCAATGGATGCCGCTAAAGGGATGTGGATGTTCTATGAACACCCAGATGCTAAATTCTTTGAATTAAAACAAAAATTCCTAGATATTCGCAAACGTATTGTCAAATACCCGAAATTGGGTGGAAAATCACAATTCGTAGCGATTCCAACTACATCTGGAACAGGTTCTGAGGTCACTTCATTCTCTGTTATTACAGACAAAGAGGCCGGCACAAAATACCCATTAGCTGATTATGAGCTAACACCAGATGTGGCGATCATTGATCCACAGTTTGTGATGACCGTACCAAAACATATTACAGCAGATACAGGAATGGACGTACTAACACACGCTGTTGAATCCTATGTATCATGCATGGCCAATGACTATACTGATGGTTTAGCAATGAAAGCCATCCAACTCATCTTTGAATACTTGCCAAGAGCATACAAAAACGGCAGCGACGAGTTGGCACGTGAAAAGGTACACAATGCATCAACAATTGCTGGTATGGCCTTTTCCAACGCATTCCTTGGAATCAACCATAGTTTAGCCCATAAACTAGGAGCCGAATTCCACATTGCGCATGGACGAGCAAATGCAGTTTTATTACCGCATGTCATTCGCTATAATGCAACAAAACCGAAAAAATTCACAGCATTCCCTAAATACAACCATTTTGTAGCTGATCAACGTTATGCGGAAATTGCTAGAACACTCGGTTTACCAGCAAAAACAACAGAAGAAGGTGTGGAAAGTTTAGTTCAAGCCATTATTAAGCTAGCCAAAGAGCTTGATATTCCAATGAGCCTCAAACAAAACAACATTGATGCACAAGCATTTGAAAGCAAAGTAGATACCTTGGCAGACCGTGCCTTTGAAGACCAATGTACAACAGCCAATCCAAAACTTCCATTGGTAACTGAGCTGGCTGAGATTTATCGTTCTGCTTTTAAAGGAGTTTAAATACAGAGTCGCTGAAAAGTCATCCTTTTAAGGGATGGCTTTTTTGTTTTTTGGCTCCGGTCAACTATGAATAATTTAAAGACTACTTTCCTAACATAAATGTAACTTGTTTGTTTGTTGAGGAGGGATGATCTTGGATTTCAATTTCGTCTGGAAAGCTGTTGTCATTGTCATAGGAGGAGTCCTCATTTTGCGGTTAGCCGGCAGAAAATCCATTTCACAGCTTACCGTTGCTCAAACGGTCATGATGATAGCTGTTGGCTCATTAATTATTCAACCAGTGAATGACAGAAATATTTGGATTACAATGATTGTCACATTTTTAATGACCCTCACTCTTCTATTAATCGAGTATCTCACATTAAAGTTTGATGCTTTCGAAAGCTTTATTTATGGAAAATCCGTATTAGTGGTCGAAAACGGTCAAATTAATATAAGTCATTTAAAAAAACTGCGCTTAACTGTAGATATGCTTGAAGTAAGGTTGAGACAGCAAAACATTCAAACATTTAAAGATTTACAATGGGCGACAATCGAATCGAACGGTCAATTAGGATACATGTTAAAACCGAATAAACAATTTGCCACTAAAGAGGATATAGAGCAGTTAAAAGCCTTGGTAGAAATGAATATCAACCACTCTCCAATTGAAACCTCTAAAACGACAGCAAACTCAGATAACATTTTTTCGGAAATTAAAGATGAAATGCATTCTAAAAAACATGCAAAAGAATTGAAATGAGGTTGCTTAAAATTGAGAAAATATAAATTTTTCTTACAGACTCTTGGGAAATGGATATTATGTGGTGGTATCATTGGGGGGATTGTAGGCTCCACGACTGCTTTCCTGCTAGAAGCAAATGATTATCTAGGTGACGTAAGAGAGAAAAACGGCTGGCTCATATACCTTCTCCCTCTTAGTGGACTTGTCCTTGGCTACATATACATGAAATATGGAAAAGTGGTCTTGGATAACAACTTACATAACACCGCCCAATTAAATAATCTTGTCATTGACGCTGTTCATGGCGAAAAAAAGGTTCCGCAAAGAATGGGACCGATTGTCTACCTCGGAACTTTTATGACAGTTTTTTTTGGCGGTTCCACTGGAAGAGAAGGTGCAGCTGTCCAAATGGGTGGCAGTGCAGCTCAAATGATCATCAATTTGTTTAGGATTCGTTTATTAGATACTAAAATTTTATTGATGAGCGGTATTAGTGCCGGGTTTGGCGCTGCATTTGGCACACCCATTACCGGCACGGTATTTGGAATGGAGATGTCCGCTTTAGGAAAATTAAAATTTGAAGCACTCGTTCCTTGTTTGGTGGCTAGCTTCACTGGTCACTATATAACGGAAGCAACGTGGGGAGTTAAGCACGAAGAATTTATAATCCAAGCTCTACCGGAGTTATCTTTTATCACATTTATCAAGGTCCTTCTTATTTCTATTCTATTTAGCCTATTAAGCATCACATATTGTCAGTTGAGACACGGGATAGAAACAATCACCGAGAAAATGTTTAAGAAAAACCATATGCAAAGAGCATTTGTGGGAGGATTCATCATTGTATGTTTATATTTATTGGTTGGTTCTCAAGATTACAATGGCCGGGGCTTACCTATGTTAGAGCAGGCTTTCAAAGAAGATGTTCCTCCTTTTGCCTTTCTCGCTAAGCTGATTTTTACAGCAATTACTCTGGGGACAGGATTTGTTGGCGGTGAGGCAATACCGTTATTCTTCATGGGAGCAACTCTAGGTAATACACTGCACTCGATTGCGGATTTACCCATCTCGTTTTTAGCGGCATTGGGGCTGGTTGCGACTTTTTGTGGTGGTGCAAATACACCTGTCACAGCATTCCTGTTGGCTATGGAAATGTTTGATGGGAAAGGATTAGAGTATTTTTTTATTGCTAGTTTGGTTAGTTATATATTTTCTGGACATCATGGATTATGGCCGTCTCAAAAAATATATGAACCGAAGAGCAGATTATTCAGTATTATAAACGGAGAAACGATCAAAAATATTGAAAAAAAGAAAAAGCCTTAGGGGATGCTCCTGATATCCACGATTTTAATTGATTCTTCTATTTTATCCTTATGTTTTTTTCAAAGTTCTTTTATCTTGACAAAAAATATGTGTTATTTAATAATGAATACATAATTATAATTATTATAAAGAGAGAAGTTTTACAAATACACTTATTTGGGAGGAAGAATCAATATGTCTTTAATCGGAACAGAAGTAAAACCATTCGCAGCAAAAGCTTACAAAAACGGGGAGTTTATTGATGTGACAAATGAAAGCTTGAAAGGTCAATGGAGTATTTTCTGCTTCTATCCAGCAGATTTCTCATTCGTTTGTCCAACCGAACTTGAAGATCTTCAAAATCAATACGCTAATCTAAAAGAACTTGGTGTTGAAGTATACTCTGTTTCTACAGATACTCACTTCGTTCATAAAGGCTGGCATGACAGTTCTGAAAAAATCTCTAAAATTACTTACGCCATGATCGGTGACCCATCTCAAACAATTTCTCGTCACTTTGAAGTGCTAAACGAAGAAGAAGGGCTTGCTGACCGCGGTACATTTATCATCGACCCAGACGGCGTGATCCAAGCTGTTGAAATTAATGCAGGTGGTATCGGTCGTGATGCGAGTGGACTGATCAATAAAGTAAAAGCGGCACAATATGTTCGTCAAAACCCAGGTGAAGTGTGCCCCGCAAAATGGGAAGAAGGCTCTGAAACGCTTAAACCAAGCCTTGATTTAGTAGGCAAGATTTAAGGGGGGAGCATTCTATGGTACTTGAAGCAAATATCAAAACCCAACTAAACCAATACATGCAGCTCATTGAGAATGAGATAATTCTCAAAGTGAGTGCAGGTGAAGACAAAACCTCTATGGAGATGCTGGCTCTTGTTGAAGAACTAGCTTCCATGTCTACTAAAATCACCGTTGAAAAAACCCGATTAAATAGAACGCCTAGCTTCAGTGTAACTCGCACCGGAGCAGAAACAGGCGTGACGTTTGCCGGTGTTCCGCTCGGCCACGAATTCACATCTTTAGTGCTAGCACTATTGCAAGTCAGTGGCAGAGCACCTAAGGTTGATCAAAAAGTCATTGAGCAAATTAAAAACATAAGCGGTGATTACCATTTTGAGTCTTATATCAGTCTGACATGCCATAACTGTCCTGATGTTGTTCAAGCTTTAAACATGATGAGCATTCTTAACCCAAACATCACACACACAATGGTTGATGGGGCAGCATACAAATCAGAAGTTGAAAGCAAGAACGTGATGGCAGTGCCAACTGTTTACTTAAACGGCGAACCATTCGGAAGCGGTCGAATGACACTCGAAGAAATTCTTCAAAAATTGGTGGGCAGCGGGAAAGACGCAGCCGAACTATCTAATAAAGACCCATATGATATGCTGATCGTCGGAGGCGGTCCAGCAGGTGCAAGTGCAGCAATTTACGCAGCACGCAAAGGCATTCGGACAGGTATTGTGGCCGAACGCTTTGGCGGCCAAGTTCTCGACACAATGAGCATCGAAAACTTCATCAGTGTAAAAGCAACAGAAGGACCTAAGCTTGTAGCAAACCTTGAAGAACATGTGAAAGACTATCATATTGATGTCATGAATCTACACCGCGCAAAGCGGTTAGACAAAAAAGATCTTTTCGAAATTGAACTTGAAAATGGTGCTATCCTGAAAAGTAAAGCTGTCATCATCTCAACAGGTGCCCGTTGGCGCAATATCGGCGTGCCAGGTGAACAAGAGTTCAAAAACAAAGGTGTCGCATACTGTCCTCATTGTGATGGCCCATTATTTGAAGGAAAACATGTAGCTGTAATAGGAGGCGGCAACTCCGGTATTGAGGCAGCAATCGATCTTGCTGGTATTGTTCAGCATGTCACGGTTCTTGAGTTTATGCCAGAGCTAAAAGCTGACGATGTCCTGCAAAAACGGCTCAACAGCCTTCCAAATGTAACAGTCCTGAAAAACGTTCAATCGAAAGAAATTACCGGCACAGACACTGTCAACGGGATTACCTATATTGACCGCACCACAGAGGAAGAAAAACATATCGAATTACAAGGCGTATTCGTTCAAATCGGACTCGTGCCAAATACTGATTGGTTGCCTGAGATCGTTGAACGTAACCGTATCGGTGAGATTATTGTAGATAAACATGGAGCCACAAGCATCCCTGGATTGTTTGCGGCAGGCGATTGCACAGATCATCCGTATCATCAAATTATTATTTCAATGGGATCGGGAGCAAATGCGGCTTTAGGGGCGTTTGATTATTTGATAAGACATTAATTTTTAAGAAGAGCCCGCTGTAATACTGTTGCGGGCTCTATTCTTGAATAGTTTCATTGGCAGACCTTGATTACGGGATTTTTTGCCGCCAATTTGGGCTTCACGGGATCAGTACACCTAACTATTCGATTTCAGGTATATTTTTATCTGCATTTGTCTATTGCTGTTTTTATTTATTTACTGGAATCTGTATTTCATTCAAATAGTTCTCTTTATTTTTTTCATTCCAAGGTCCTTTTATAGCAACTTGGCGTGGGTTTCCGGATATCATGTACCCATTTTCTTCAATCCAATTTGCAAGGAACTGATATGCTCCTAATAAATTAGAATAATCTCCTGGGACGAGTATACTAGCCGCTTGCTCAACTGCTTCTGTTTCCTTAAAGACAAATTCGTTTTTATCTTTCATGAGTTGATCAACACCCATGACAACCTCAACATCAACTTCACCATCTTTATAACCATTATCATGATAGGTTGCATAAGCAATCTCATGACAAGAGATATTGTTTGTCATGAGGTAATCACTCAATCTTGACCAAAGCATGCCTTCTGCATCATAAGCTGGTATCGTATCTCTTAAAGAGATAACCTGATAGCTAGGTAGAGATTTTAATGTCACATGATAATTCATATTGACTCGCCCCTTTTTCATATTCTTGATTGTTGTATTGATTTTTTCAAGTTTTAATTGCTCCGTCCTGATATTGCTCCTAATTTCTTTACTTTTGACTTTTAACATATCTTCTTGCTTTTCCTCAGATTTTTCTTTCATATATATAGCGATGTCAGCTACGTTAAATCCCATATCTCGCAATGATACGATGAGATTAATCACTGAGATCTGTTTTGCCGAATAGTATCGATAACCTGTAAATTCATCAATTGTTGCAGGCTGAAAAATTCCAACTTCATCATAATATCTAAGCATACGTACAGACACTTTTGTTAATTTAGAAAAGTCGCCAATTTTGAATATAAATATCCCCCCTATAAAATGACTATCATTCGAATGACATCTTTAGCATAATATCTCACACCATGTGAGAGTCAACAGCAAAAAAGCCATGCTGCTAAAATGAAGGCAGCATGGCTTTTGTTTACAACTCTTCACCGTTTGTTAAAATAACTTTATTGTACCACTCAAAAGAATCTTTCTTATATCGCTTCATTGACCCGTTTCCTTCGTTATCACGGTCAACATAGATCATACCATAACGTTTTTTCATTTCACCTGTTGTGAATGAGACGATATCAATAATTCCCCACGGAGTGTAACCCATTAAATCAACACCATCATAAATGACCGCTTTTTTTAATGCTTCAATATGTGATTTTAAATATTGAATTCTTTCAGGGTCATGGATTGTACCGTCCTCTTCTAATGTATCAACAGACCCAAAGCCGTTTTCGACGATAAATAATGGAATTTGATAGCGATCATAAAGTCGATTCAATGTATACCTCAAACCAGTTGGATCAATGGACCAGCCCCAATCACTTGATTTGATGTACGGATTTTCAACTCCATTAGGCAATCCACCATTGACAATATCACCCCTCTGATCTTGTTGCACATCGCTTTTAACAGTTGTTGACATATAATAACTGAAACCTAAATAATCTACCGTTCCATTTCTTAAAATTTCCGCATCTCCATCTTCAAACTTGAGCTGATAACCTTCTCTTTCAAATTCTTTCAATGCATAGTTTGGATAATAACCGCGAACCTGTACATCTGGGAAGAAAAAGCGCTGTCTCATTTCCTCTTCAGCTAACATGATATCTTCGGGATTGGATGAGTAAGGATAAATCGGCACATGTGAAACCATCGCCCCTATTTGGAAGGCGGGGTTTATTTCCTTGCCCTTTGACACGGCCAATGCACTGGCAACTAACTCGTGATGAGCTGCTTGGTACATGACCTCTTTCGCGTTCTCATTTTCTCCTACCACAACTCCAGAATTTGTCCATAAAAACAGAGGATTGTTCACATCCATTTGGTTATTGATCTCGTTAAATGTCATCCAATACTTCACTTTATTCTGATAGCGGTTAAAGCAAACTTCAGCGAATTTCACAAAGAAATCAACGACTTTCCGATTTCTAAAACCCCCATATTTCCTGGCTAGATGTAGCGGCATTTCAAAATGAGATAATGTAATGACAGGTTCAATTCCATACTTAAGCAATTCATCAAAAACATGATCATAAAACTGCAATCCTTCTTCATTTGGTTCAGCCTCATCACCTTTTGGGAAGATCCTGCTCCAACCGATCGACGTTCTTAAACATTTTAACCCCATTTCAGCAAATAAAGCGATATCTTCCTTATATCGATGATAGAAATCAATCGCTTCATGATTCGGATAAAATTGATTCTCTTCAATTGTCTCAGTCATTTTCCTAGGTACACCATGTGCGCCCGCCGTCATCACATCAACTACACTTGGTCCTTTACCGCCTTGATTCCATCCGCCCTCAAATTGATGAGCAGCTAAAGCACCGCCCCATAAGAAATTGTTCGGCATTTTTTTCATTTTGGATTCCTCCTTTTAACTTACGACTGTATCCTTTATGCTTATTCTTTTCATCAGGTGTTTCATTATGAACAGATATAACTTTTTAACTACTTTATTATAATATACATATATATTATAATTGTACCGGTACAATTTTTCAATGACTGTATAATAACTTTACAATCATTATATATGTAGTTAGGTTATGCTATACTGCTAATATCAAATGAAACCAATGTAGTGGGGAATGAACATGTTAAAGTACCAGCAAATCGCAGCGGAGATTGAAAAGTATATTGAGGATAACGAACTTCAACAGGGGGACAAGCTTCCTGTGTTGGAAGCGCTCATGGCTCAATTTAAAGTGAGCAAAAGCACAGTTACGAAGTCATTAGATTTATTAGAAAAAAAAGGTATAATCTTTCAAGTTAGAGGCAGCGGAATTTTCGTGAGAAAGCATAAGAGGAAAGGCTATATCAGTCTCCTTTCCAGTCAAGGCTTTAAAAAGAATCTTGAGGATTTTCATATTACAGCAAAAGTGATTGAATTGGCTGTGAGAAAACCAACTCGGCAAGCCGCTGATAATTTAAACATTGAGCTTGATGCTGATGTCTATCATGTCAAAAGAGTACGGTACATTAATGGACAAACATTGTGCTTTGAAGAATCGTATTACAATAAATCGATCATTACTTATTTGAATAAAGAAATCATTTCTGATTCAATCTTTGATTACATTCAGGAAGGACTCGGATTGAAGGTCGGATTTTCCGATTCATTCCTTCATGTGGGAGAATTAAATGAGACGGAAGCGAAGTATTTAGGTTTGAAGACCGGGGCGCCTAAACTTTACGTTGAAAGTATCTTTCATTTAACAAATGGTCAACCATTCGACTTCTCTAAAATTACTTACAACTATGAACAATCCCAGTTTTTCGTTCAAACGAATAGTTATTTGTTATAACTTATTTGTCTCCAGAATAACTAAATCATTTACATAATGAGAACCGATAAACCAAGATTTCATACTGGCATATCAAGCAGGGATATTCAAGTCAATCATCTTTTTTGATCTCTGCTTTTGACTACCTTTGAAAAAAACGTCTTCACCTGAATTGAGTGTTATGTAATGAGAGGGTATTCCGACAACAATTCAGAATTTGTTATTAAAACACTTGACTAGAGGTAAGAAGGGGCTGTCCAGTAAGCCGTTTTTTGACTATTGGACGCCCTCGAATGCTAATATATCAGCAATGTTGAATCATAAGCTTTAACAATTTTGCTCTTTTGGGACAGCTCCCCTAAGTGGTATGAGAGTAGTTGCTTGATTGACCCTTTTCAAACGAAGCATTGCTATTTGTTAGGTGTTAGCCGTATTTTTTATCCCCTTTACGAAGATCAAACAACTGATGATGAATCGAGGCCGTATGCGGGTAGATCTCTTTATATACTTGATAAAACGTATGATACTGTTGTACATTTTCTTGTTTAGGTTGATAGACTTTATCTGCTTTTATAAAAATTTTCGCACAATCTTTAAGTGACGGGAACCAGCCTAATCCAGTAGCGGCGATCATCGCTGCCCCCATACCGGGTCCTTGTTCATTTTGCAATTTTACCACTTTTGTGTTAAATATATCGGCTTGAATTTGCAGCCATAGATCACTTTTAGCACCACCGCCGATTGAAATGACCGTATCAATGACCTTGCCATAGTTGCGGAAAATGTCAAGGCTTTCACGAATTGAGTAAACGATCCCTTCAATGACTGCACGGGTAAAATCAGCGAGCTTATGAGAACCATCAATGCCGGTGAATGTTCCTCTTATTTTGGCATCTGCATACGGAGTTCGCTCACCCACAAGATAAGGAGTAAACATAAGCCCATTCGCTCCAATCGATGAGTAAGATGCCTCCTCTAATAAATCAGTAAATGACTGCTCCTTTGCAAATGTCTCCTTAAACCATGTCAAACTGTACCCAGCACCCAGCGTAACACCCATAGAATAGTAAGAATCCTTTTGACCATGGTTAAAAAAATGGACTTTGCCAGCGTAATTTTTATTTTTATCATTCTCATATGAAAGAAAAACGCCTGATGTTCCAATACTGCAAAGAGCCGTTCCTTCTGATAAAATCCCGGCACCAACCGCCCCACATGCATTGTCTGCCCCTCCGGCAAACACTTTTATATCTTGTGATAGCCCGGTCATCTCGGCAATTTCCGGAAGAAGGGTTCCGACAACATCTTCTGTTTCCACTAAAGGCGGACAAATAGAAACAGGGATTCCAAAGGTTCGGAGAATGTCGGTACTCCATGATTGGTTGACAATATCAAGGAGCAGTGTACCCGCTGCATCAGAGTAATCCATATGGATAGCTCCCGTTAAACGATAGCGGAGGTAATCTTTTGGCAATAAGAACACACTTGTTTTCTCCAGGTTTTCCGGTTCAAACTGTTTGATCCAAAGAAGTTTCGGCAAAGTAAAGCCTTCCAATGCCGGGTTTTTTGTAATCTCCAGTAGCTTTCCGCCCAGTTGCTGATCAATTTTTTGACATTGCGCAGTTGTTCTTGTGTCATTCCACAAAATCGCATTGCGAATGACCTGATGATGTTCATCAAGCAGCACAAGACCATGCATTTGTCCGGAAAAACTAAGACCTTTAATATGATTCGGATGGACATTTGTCTCAATTACTAGCATTTTTAGTGCATTGATTGTTTGTTCTACCCAGGTTTCAGGGTTTTGTTCACTATAACCCGGCTGCTGTTGAATAAGTGGGTAGTCCTTAGTAACTGAATGATGAACCACCCCATTTTGATCAACAAGCAGCACTTTCACAGAACTGGTTCCGAGATCAATGCCAATGACATATTTCATGATGATTCCCCTCACTTCTGAGATTAAGAAACATTTTTCCAAGTACTTTCCATTTCCTCAAGTGTTTTACCTTTTGTTTCCGGGACAAACTTCCAAACAAAGATGGCAGAAAGAACACTCATTAATCCATAAAAACCATAGGTTATCGTTCCGCTGTACTCCATCATCATTGGATAGGTGGAGGAAATAAAATAGTTTGCGGCCCATTGTGCTGCCACTGCAATTGCCACAGCACGTCCTCGAATTTTATTTGGGAAGATTTCCGAAATGAGCACCCAACAAATTGGTCCCCATGACATCATAAAAGAAGCCGTATAAACGATAATGAAGATTAATGTCCCCATTCCAATCGCACCTGTGTATGCCATGCCGGCAACACCAAACATTCCAATGGCCATTCCGATAGAACCGGTCATTAATAATGGTTTGCGGCCCCATCTATCTACTGTCATGATCGCCACAACTGTAAAGATGACATTAACCAATCCCATAACAGTTGTTTGTAACAATGAGGCATCTTTTCCTGCTCCCATACTATCAAAAATTCTTGGTGCATAATACAAGGCTACATTGATTCCAACAAACTGTTGGAACACGGAAAGCAAAATTCCGATTACGATCACCGTTTTTCCATAAGTAAATAGTTTTTCAGAAGCAACATTCAACGTTTGTTTAATGTCATCCAAGATCGTTCTCGCTGCTTTAGAACCATTAATTTTTGCAAGAATCGCCAGTGCTTTCTCATCTTGATTTTTCAAGGATAAATAACGCGGTGTTTCAGGTACCAATGTTAATAAAACCCCGAATAATAATGCAGGTACACTTAAGGATGCAAACATGTATCTCCAGCCTACGTCATTGACCCACTCCTGGGTTTCCCCACTAGAAATAGAAAAGTTAACGAAATATGCAACGAGCATTCCAAGGATAATCATAAATTGGTTAAATGAGACAAGCCGACCTCTAATATGAGCAGGTGCAACTTCTCCGATATACATCGGACAGACCGCTGATGCCAACCCAACACCAATACCACCAATGATCCGATAAAAGTTAAAGGCAATTAACAACCCCATTGTCGGTTCCCCTTTTGTAAAAAACAAGAACTCAGGATAGGCCGCTCCAAACGCTGAGAGTAAAAATAATACTGCAGCCATAAAAAGGGAATTCTTTCGTCCAAACCTAGAAGCAAAAAATCCGGAAATACAACCGCCAATGATACAACCGATTAATGCGCTTGAAATGGTTGCTCCGTGAATGAATGCCCCTAAGTCCAAGGGGTCTATCATATAAAGCTTTATTGACTTCTCTGCCCCTGAAATAACAGCGGTATCATACCCAAATAGCAATCCACCAAGCGCGGCAACAAGCGTAATTCCAAACAGATAAAGAGAATTCTTCTTTTGCTCCATGTTTTGGTTTAAAGACAGATGCACTGAAAAACCTGTCTTTACCCTCCTTTTTTATTTGGATTTTTTGAAGAAAAACGGACCCACCCAGTAGATCAATAATTACAGTTAGCGGGTCCATTAAGAAGGATTTATTCTACTTCTAAAAGATATTGGTTTAACATCGCTTTTAAGTGCTCAGTTCTTCCTGATACGTTTTGAATGTTGTGATGGTTAAGTGCATAGGCTTCAAGTGTATGGAAGTTTGCTCTTCCTTCAACGATATCGAGACCGATTCCTTCTGTATAGCTGCTGTAGCGCTCAGCAATCGCATCTTCAAATACACGATCTTCAATTAACTTATGGGCTACCTTCAAACCCCTTGCAAAGGAATCCATACCTGCAACATGGGCATAAACTAAATCATCTGGTTCAAAGGATGTTCTTCTCACTTTAGCATCGAAGTTTAAACCGCCGCATCCGAGACCACCATTTTGGAGAATCTCATACATGGCTAATGTTGTAGAATATAAGTCAGTCGGAAATTCATCCGTATCCCAACCAAGCAGTGGATTTCCTTGGTTAGCATCGACAGAGCCAAGCAAGCCGCTCGTTCTGGCAACACGCAATTCGTGTTCAAAAGTATGTCCAGCCAATGTCGCATGGTTTGCTTCAAGGTTTAATTTAAATGATTGATCTAATCCGTATTGTTTTAAGAAAGAAATCGTGGTAGCGGCATCGGTATCGTATTGATGGGTGGTCGGTTCTTTTGGTTTTGGTTCAATTAAGAATTGACCAGTAAAGCCGATTTCCTTCGCATAATCAACGGCCATATGTAAAAATCTAGCCATGTTGTCAAGTTCCAGCTTTAAATCGGTATTTAATAATGTTTCATAACCCTCACGTCCGCCCCAAAATACATAGTTTTCTGCCCCTAGTTCTTTTGCTGTTTCCAATCCTTTTTTTACTTGTGCTGCTGCATAAGCAAATACATCAGCATTGCAAGCTGTTGCTGCCCCGTGAACAAACCGCCGGTTGGTAAACATATTTGCTGTGTTCCATAAAAGTTTCGTATTGCTCGTTTTCATATAATCTTTAATCATTGCTAAAATAGTATTTAAATTCTCGTTTGTCTCACTTAATGTTTTTCCTTCAGGTGCAATGTCACGGTCATGGAAAGCAAAAAATGGTACTCCTAGTTTTTCAAAAAGTTCGAAAGCTGCTTCAACTCGTGCTTTTGCTAAATCCATTCCTGAAAAACGATCCCATGGTCTTTCCATTGTTCCTGCTCCGAACGGATCGGTACCATCAGCGGTAAACGTATGCCAATAGGCAACGGAAAAACGCAAGTGATCTTTCATTGTTTTTCCACCAATCACTTCCTCAGGATTATAATATTTAAATGCCAACGGATTTTTAGAACTTTTTCCTTCATAAACAACTTTGTTAACGTTTTCAAAATAAGTGTCCATTATGTTTACCCTCCTGAATGAAAATTGTTTGTTTAGTTAGTTTATTGGATGGATAAACTAACTGATTTCATTCTACAAAAAGAAAGCGCTTTAATCAACACGTTTTTTTGCCTAATTTGTGTATTTTTCCACAGTCCAACAATTCATCACAAGAAAAAGGGGCTGTCCTGAAAGTCGTGTGGATGAATAAAAATTGGGGATTTTTCTCGCTTTCCGCAGGAGTCTCGCAATTCCCCCTGATTTATGTTGAAAAAGGACTTTTTAGACAACCCCGGTATCCTTTTTGATTACATTTGCTTTAATATCACGATAATTTCTGTTCCTTTTCCCAGTTCACTCTGAACCTTGATTTTACCTTTATGCAAATCGATGATTTTTTTTACAATTGACAAGCCAAGACCGCTCCCTCCGTAATTACGGTTTCTAGATTGATCAGCCTTATAGAATCGTTCAAAAATATGCATGAGCGTATCGTTATTCATACCGATTCCGGTGTCATTTATGTTTATAGTCAGCTCGTTTTCAGCCGTTTTGGATGCACGAACTGTAATAGTTCCAGCTGTGGAAGTAAATTTAATACTATTATGAATCAGATTCGTCCATACTTGATCCATTAGATCCTCATCTGCAGTGATATTCAATTTTTCAAGAGAAATATCCATTTGGATGCCTTTCTCTGCCCATTGCGGTTCATTCGCCAAAATGATTCGGCGAATCTGATGATCCAAACGATAAGTTTTTAGTTCTAAGGTAAGATGATCAGACTCTAAAGAAGTAAGTTTCAATAGGTTTTCACTTAATTTTGACAGTCTGATACTTTCCTTTTCAATAATTTGCAAATAATGTTTACGTTCCTCAGGGGTTAAGTCATCACTCTTTAATGCATGAGCAAATCCGCTGATTGACGTCAATGGAGATTGAATTTCATGTGAGACATTTGAAATAAATTGTTGTCGCATTTCCTCCATTTCTCCCAGTCTATTAGCCATATGGTTAATGCTATCAATAATCTTATAATATGGATGATGATCGCGGCCCTGTAATTGACTTCGATAATAAGAAAGATCAATATTAAAATTCCCTTCAGCCATCATCTTCATCGCATCAATCATCGGATGCAAGAATTTATCTTGTTGTGCTTTGACCCAGTCGATTCTTGTCATCAGATACATACAACATCCAAAAAAGAAAAATCCCAAAACAGAGTTGATTAATTGTCTAGCAATTTCATGAGGACTATATTGGATAGCACGATAAATCGCCAATGTTAACCAATAGGCACTTGACCAGCATAAAAGTAATGAGAGCGTCACAGCTAGAAAACCTAAGATTCGTTTCAGAAATTTAGGCAGCTTCATTGTTGCACCTCCAATCGGTAGCCTAAACCTCGAATGGTTGTAATTTTAAATGGACAATTGTCCTGAGGAAACCGCTGTCGTAATCGTTTAATATGGACATCAACGGTTCGTTCATCCCCTTCATAATCAAATCCCCAAATATCCTCAATGAG
Source organism: Bacillus sp. WMMC1349 (assembly GCF_013155385.1). Taxonomy (GTDB): domain Bacteria; phylum Bacillota; class Bacilli; order Bacillales; family Bacillaceae; genus Bacillus. The sequence continues at coordinate 3,756,441 of NZ_JABJUQ010000007.1, forward strand.
TTGTTCTCTTGAAAAGGTTTTTTGCTGATGTGTTGCAAGCTTAAACAACAGTTCAAACTCTTTACGAGGTAAGGTCATCTCATGGTTCCCAATCGAAACTTTATAGGTAGCATGATCAATGACAATATTGCCGATTTGAATTCGATTAGAAACGATAATTTGATAGCGTTTCAAAAGCGCTTTTACCCGAGCTGCCAATTCAGGTGGAGCAAACGGTTTAACCATATAGTCATCCGCTCCTAGACTAAATCCTTTCACTTTTTGAGCTGTTTCCCCTTTTGCCGTCAACATTAAGATTGGCAATGTATCGGAATAATAAGTTCGTACTTCTTGACAGAATGCCCAACCATCCATGTTCGGCATCATAATATCAAGAATAATCAAATCGATTTTCTCTGAGTCTATTATAGACAGAGCTGCTCTTCCATCTACTGCCTCTACAATAGATAAACCTTCTTTCGACAGAATCACATGCATTAATTGTCTAATGTGTAAGTCATCATCTACAATTAATATTTTTGCCATATTGTTCATTCCTTTTTAAAAAATAAAGAAAATCACCAGTAATCGTTTGATTTCCATGGTGATTTTTATTTTACACGATTAGGCCTTTTTCATATAGGCACGAACTGTGAGCGGTGCAAAGACAGCCACAATCACAATAGCTCCGATAAGAGTGATCATGATATCCCACCCGATCGTACCTGAGTTGGTCAGCTCTCTGACAGCCGTGACAAGATGTGAGATAGGATTTATTTTGACAAACCATTGGAGCCAATCAGGCATCGTATTTGCCGGTACAAAAGCATTCGAAAGAAATGTGAGTGGGAACAATATAATCATTGAGATCCCCTGTACACTTGAAGCAGTCCTTGACATAACACCGAAAAAGGCAAAGATCCAACTAATAGCCCAAGAACAGAAAATCACAAGAAGACCAGCAATAACCACATGGCCTAGACCTCCTTCTGGTCGATAACCCATGAGATATCCCATGGCAAATGTGAGTACTGTTGCAATCGTATACCTAATCGTGTCAGCCAACAAGGCGCCTGCTAATGGAGCGATCCGGGCAATTGGCAATGACTTAAATCTGTCGAATACTCCCTTATCCATATCCTCTCGCAGTTGAACACCAGTAACAATTGAGGTTGTGATGACAGTCTGAACAAGAATACCAGGAATAATAACAGGCAAATAGTTTTGTACATTTCCAGATATCGCCCCGCCAAAGATGTAGGTAAACATCAAGGTAAAGATGATGGGTTGAAATGTAACATCGAACAACTGCTCAGGTGTGCGCCGTATCTTTAATAATCCCCGATAGGCCATCGTTAATGAGTTTTTTACCGTTTGACGAATGCTCGGTCTGTTTGATAATTGATTCTTGGTAATGTGTATATTAGAAACACTTTTCATAACAAACTCCTTTTCTTATTTCTATTCATTTGCAGCCTTGGATACACCTTTCACACCATGTCCAGTAATCGTTAAAAAGACCTCATCCAGGGTCGGTTTCTGAACACTTAACTCTGCCAATTCGATTTCTGCTGCTCTTAAGGCAATTAACAAGTCGGTCACCCGGTTGGCGTCTGCCAGAGGGGCCGTAATCTTTCCACCTTCAGCAGAAACGCCTGACTGAATGTTTAGTACCTGTTCAACCAACTGTCTAGCGCGATGCATACTGTTCGAATCTCGAATGCTTAAGTGTAGTGAGGAAGTGCCAACAGACTGTTTAAGTTCATCCACCGTCCCCTCTGCAACGACTCGACCGTGATCAATTACTGCGATTCGGTCAGCCAATTCATCAGCTTCTTGGAGATACTGAGTGGTTAATAATACAGTTGATCCTGTCGTAACCAGCTTGCGAATCGTCTCCCACATTTGATTTCGTGTTCTCGGATCCAGCCCAGTTGTTGGTTCATCCAAGAAAATGAGCGGAGGTTGAGCGATCAGACTGGCAGCAAGGTCCAGTCGACGTCGCATGCCCCCAGAAAAATTTTTCAATGGACGCTTGGCAGCTTCCGTTAAGCCAAACTCCTCCAGCAACTCCATCGCCTTTAACCGCGACTCTTTCTTCCCTAAACCTAACAGCCGGGAAAATATGGTCAGATTTTCGAGAGCACTAAGTGATTCATCAACTGATGCGTACTGACCTGTCACCCCAATCAACTGACGAACAATATGCGCTTCCTTCATAACATCGTAACCGAAGATACGCGCGCTCCCGATATCCGGCCGCAATAATGTGGCCAGCATTCTAATCGTAGTTGTCTTTCCTGCTCCATTTGGACCCAGTACACCGTAAATTGTGCCTGCTTTCACTTGAAGATTGACCCCGTCAACCGCTCGATTATCACCAAACGTTTTGACGAGTCCTTGAGCTTCAACAGCCCACTCGTTATTTTGTCCGATACTCATTGTGATCCTCCATTTCGCTCATATGTTCCTAATTCATTAGAAATTATAGATCACTTTTATGAACTGAATATGAACAACTAAATAAAAAAGGAAAGTAGAAAGTAGCGAAAATGACCCTAATAGATAATTTGTTATAGAACTTATTGCTTAATAAATTGGAGTATGAAAGAGACGCGTGTCTGCGGATCTTTGGCTTATTTTGATTACAGATCAAGCATTGTCTGTGGTTGTGATTTTCACTGACTTGTACAGCTATCGTTATTAGACGAAAATGATGGTTGTTTATCATCTATTTCTCGGTCACGAAGCTGTTGGTTTGCAAGTTGTTGGTAAGTATCATGATGTTTAACTAGCTCATGATGTGTACCGACACCCGTAATTGTTCCGCCCTCTAAAACCACAATTTGCTCTGAATTTACAACAGTTGATAAGCGATGTGCAATGACAAGTGTCGTTCTACCTTTCATTAAATGCTGAAGTGCCTTTTGGACAAGAAACTCTGAAGCGCTGTCTAAGTTAGATGTGGCTTCATCTAGTAAAAGAATCTTTGGATCACGGATTAAAGCTCGAGCAATTGCAATTCGCTGCCTTTGTCCACCAGATAGTTTAATACCACGCTCCCCAACTTCAGTATCTAGTCCTTTCGGAAACTGGGAAATAAATTCTGTAGCATGAGCAAGATCTACTGCTGTTTGAATTTCCTTCTCTGAAACCACTTTTTCCATTCCGTAAATAATATTATCGCGAATTGTTCCTGACATTATTGGACTTTCCTGAGAGACATAACTAAACTTACTACGCCATGAACATAAACTGAAATCCTGAATATTGGTATCTCCGAGTAAAATTTCCCCGGAATTTGGGATATAAAATCTTTCTAGCAAAGCAAATAATGTCGTTTTCCCACTTCCACTTGGACCGACAAATGCCGTTGTTTTTCCATGAGGTATGATCAAGTTCACTTGTTTTATGGTCTGTTCACCATCTTTGTAACGAAAAGAAATATTTTTAAAATGAATATCCTGAGAAGGGTTTTGAACAGTTAACTTATAGTTAGGATGTTCTTTTTGAGTAGATAGAATAGTCTGAATACTAACAGCTCCTCCCATTGCCTTCTGGAATGACGTAAAGAAGGAAGCCATTTGACTAAACGGAACCACAATCTGAAACATGTAAATAATAATGGCGACAAGAGACCCAGCAGATAAGACGCCAGATGCTACGCGAACACCACCATAACCAATGAGTAGAACAAGAATGAGCATCATAATAAAAGATATGAAAGGTGTAATGACTGCAAGTATTCGCGCTTCTTGCAAACCATATTGAAATAAATGGTCAATCTGTGCATTTCCTTTCGTTTTTTCGGTTTTCTCGGCTAGAAAAGCTTTGACAAGGCGAATATCAGCCAACACCCTCCCTAAATTTGCAGAGAAGTTAGCCATCTCATCTTGGTTTAATTTTGAAATGTTATACATTTTTCGACCTAGCGGTGTGATAATGGCAATAGATAAGGGGACAGCAATAAGCATGATTAAGGTCATTTTCCAATCAATGAAAAGAAGAATAACAATGGAACCGATGATGGTAATGATCCCTGTAATAAAAGTAATTAAATGCTGAGTGATTAACGATTTGATCGTATTTGTATCCTGGGTAATCCGGCTCATCGTATCCCCCGATTCATGCTGATCAAAATATGGTAAGGGCAAATGAAGAACTTGTCCCCAGAGCCTCTTTCTAATGGAGGCCACAATGGACTCTCCTATATAAGTCATGAAATAATATGAAAAGCCTGATGAAACGGTCTGAACAATAAAAGCAAATACTAAAAGAAAAATCATTGATAGTTGTAAAGCTGATTGGGAAAGCTGATCAACTAATGATTTTGTAAATAGAGGAACAATTAATCCTGCCCCTGTCTCAAGCAAGCTAAGTATAACAGCCACAACAAATATTTTGACAGGTGGCTTTGATTCTTTAATTAAAAGCCAAAAAGTACGAATATGATCTACTTTAGGAAGGTTCTTTTGTTCCATCTGCATCGGTTAAACTCACTCCTTTCTTTTCTAAATAAAAGTTTAAAGCACGAGCTAGCCACTCCTCCTCTTCAGCTGAAAAAGGAGAATGGTAGTGGAATAACCATGTATCATCTTCTACGTCTTTTTCGGCAATCTCTTGGACAAAAGTAAGATCATCTCCTGTTAGATCGTTTACAATAGTCATCATTTCGTCAATGAGAATTTGAACCCGTTCATCCTCTGGATCAAGATTACATAATCTCTTTAACTCAATTGATATTTCAACCCATTTTTTCTCTATTTCCAACTGCTTATTTTCAGGAATATCAAACATTTCTTCAACCAAATCCCCGTCTATGAAACCTTTTAGCCACTTCTTTTGTTCATGTTCCATTTGAATACTATGAATAAGAGTAATAAACACCGACGGTTCAATCTCCTGATAATCCTCTATAATGTGAAGCGCACGATCCAATGCCTTGATCACATTTTCAATCTGTTGTTTCCTTTGATACATCACTTTTTTCTGAAAGGAAAGAGTATCCTTTAAGTCCCAAGTCTCTTCCTGAAAAAACCCTTTAATTTGTTCCAATGAATAACCTAAAAATTTTAAAGTCAGAATTCTTTGTAAAGTAACGAAATCATGATTTGTATAATAACGTCTTCCCTTTTCTGAAACATATGATGGCTTTAATAATCCAATTTCATCATAATAATGCAAAGTCCGAATTGTAGTTGCTGTTTTCTTGGAAAACTCACCGATCGAATATTTATCTGCCATGCAAAGTCCCTCCATCTAAGATTCTATGACTATCATAAAACCTCACGTAACGTAAGAAGCAAGTGAAAAGTTTTGATTGGGCTGGAATAAATAAGATAGGAGCCGTTCATCAGGTTATCATTCATGATTGCTATAGATCAAAAGCGTCCAACAGATCTGTTTTTAATGATAAAGGACCTTAACCGTCTTTCATTGGTTAAGGCCCTTGGGATTGGCATATGGAGCTGTCTAAAAAATCCTTTTTCAACATAAATCAGGGGGAATTGCGAGCCAGGCGAACAAATTCCGCAATTTTTATTCATTCACACTACTTTCAGGTCACCCCTTTAAAGGATATGTTACTTATGACTGGATCTTCTTTTTTCTTATAATTAAAAAAATGATAAACACTGCAATACCCACTAATAGCAGTATTGTATAAAAGATGTAGGTTGGATTTTTATTTATATCCTCAGGAATAAATCGATTTGCAAGAGGTCCGAGTGATATAAGCAATGCGATAATCACTGTAAACCAAGTTTTTGTATAAAGTGCCGCAACAACAAATATTACAATACAAAAAACGATAATCAAGTTGTTTTGAAAAGGTGTCGCTATGTAAATGGTCTTAAAACCTTGCTTTTTATACCAAAGTAAAATGCAAACAAATAACCCAGTAACTAAAAAATTTGTTCCTATGGTGGCCAAAATCTTGCCCCATTTTGATTGAAGTTTAGGTAATACTTTGAAATACAGAAAACCAAAAATTACTACTCCTATCACTCCTATCATAAATGCAAGCGTTATAATACCTATAGATAATGAAAATTCTCCTTCAATTGCAGGTCCGATACTCATATAGGCAGCCAATAAAAGCAGTATTATTGGTACTAATCCGAAAATTTCACGATAATCTGTTTTCATTGATTCTCCGATACTTTTCATATATTGCTTAGGATTTTCCCCAATTATATGTGTTACATCTTTTCCCTTTGACTCCGCTTCAAGTAAATGAACTTCTAGTTCCTCTGCAATTTCATTAATTTCTTTGTCATTTTTTCCTTTTGAAATTAAGTATAAGCGAAGTTCTTCCAAAAACTGTTCAGACTCTTTAGAAAGCATATTTTTTCACCTCTCCCTTGTATTTAACACATTATCAACAGTGAAGCTTAACTGCTCCCACCGCTTGATAAATAACTTTAGCTCTTGTTCTCCTTTTTCAGTTAATGAGTAATATTTTCTTTTAGGTCCAGCTGTTGATTTTCTTAAAGTAGCACTAATTAATCCTTCCTTTTGCATTCGAAGTAATAAAGGATAAATGGTGCCTTCACTGAAAGAATTAAAACCATACGACTCCAGTCTAGTAGCTAATTCATACCCATAGATTTCTCCATCTTTAATGATTGCTAAAAGACAACCATCTAGAATTCCCTTTAACATTTGAGTATTATCTGCCATAGAATTTACTCCTTCCAATACCTTGTAATACAAGATATGCTTTCATTATAATTATTTATACCTTGCAATACAAGGTATAAATGAAAATAAAAATGCCAATTTGGCTGTCATCATTGTAAGTACATTATTGGTTAGATTCAAAAATTATAATTCATAAACTAAGGTTTGGTACGCCAACACTAAACTAGACAACTTTAGGTGATCAAGCACCCTGTAAATTTGGATGTGATTGTTGCTTCCGCTACTGGATTAAGGGACATCCTTTCATAATTAGAGATCATTTACTCTTAAATGTTTCTGATTTTCAGATCAACTTTGATGGAGCTAAAGCTCTATATGTTCAGAGCAGTATCAATTAGATCGACACATGTACATCCGTAATGCCATTTTTGATTGCCCCTTGCTGATGTCAAATTGTAACATTTCATCTTCCTAATTGAAACTCATACGACTCAGCTCATTTCTCTGTTTTGATTTATTACAAGGTTTTAAATGCGGCTTAAATCCGGAGACTGTTTTAATATTGGGACAGTTTATATCTAATCATTCAGTCTCACATTCACCTATTAAAAAGGGAGTATTGTCCTCCCTCTTTAACTTAATGTTTTACAGGTCATTTGCGGCTGATTTTTCCTATATGTGCTATGATACAATTATAAATATTTTTTTCAGAGAACCGCTTATAATCACCAACTACATAAAACTCTTTTTTAGCTCGCGTTACAGCTACATTTATTAGATTTGGCTTTGAACATGACCAGTTAGCTGCTCCATCGCTATTTTCGTCTGTACCAGTTACTAAATAAACAATATTTGCTTCTTTTCCTTGAAATGTGTGAACCGTACCGATAGATTTCTTCAACCAATCGTTTATGATTTCTGCAGGTATGTTCATGTTTTTTAATCTTTCTTTTAGAATTTTTTTTATTCCATCTTTTACTGCGGTAAAAGGGGAAATGATATACACCTCGGGAGGACCTGAAGTTTCTTTCCATTTTTCAATAATACAGTCTGCCACCAAATCTGCTTGCTCTTTAACAAATTGTCGGTTTGTAGCAGGTCCTTTACAGTCAAGCCACCCACTTACACCCTGTCCCTCTATTCCTAAAACCATTTTATTATCGTAGGCTATTTCATTGGCAATGCTAAACATTGGATCAAAACATCTTCTATGAACCCATAAAGGTGTTCCAATCCATTGCCCACAGCTGTTTTCCATTCCATATGGGTTTGCTGCATCTGCTAATGTTTGAACTGAGGTACCCAATCCAATATATCTATCATTTACATTGAAGTATTTTTTAATATTTCCTAAAATTGTTTTATCAATTGTGACAACAGGCTCAATTTGAATTGGGTCACCTACTGCTACAATTTTTTCAGATCTCCATATAGCACCTGCTGCTTGCTGAGGGCTAGCTTGTCCTGCCTCATCTATAAATAAATAATGAATAAAGTCTTTTTCTATACCTTTATACATAGAACTAAAACTTGCAAATGTTGTGCTTACTAAAGGGGTTATTAGATGAACCGTTTGCCACATGTTCTTAAGATATTCTTGATGATCCTTATCATTAAGATCTAAATTTGTTCGATTAATTAATAAGCGTAAAGTAGACTTAATTGCTTCAAAATTAAAGGATAATATTAATTTATGAATTTTCATTGCTTTTAAAAACAATAATCCTCTTTTGAAATTTAGTTCATCTGTAAGCCAAATTGTATTTAATTGCCGAGTTTCGTATGCCTGTTCAGACCAATATTCATTCTCTGGTAACACAAGACCCTGCATACTATAATCGTCTAGCTGTTTTTCATAACTAGATATTTTTTGCTTAGTATCATTTAGGGTTTTGTTATATTCGTCTATTTTTTTGCTATTTAAATGAAGCTTTCTTTCCTCTTCTCTCAAACAAGAAATTATACGATTGATTTCATTTTTCAACTCGATATTTTCATTGTTTTTTTTGTTTAAGATCCTTTGTAAAATGGATGGTTTTGGTAAATTTTGAATCTGTTGTTCTATCAGTTGTTTTTGCTTTTCTAAATAAATTTTCTCATTTTCTGCATTAATTTTTTCTTGCTTAAGTATAAGCAGTTGATTCTCTAACCATTTGAATTGGTCAGTATAAACTTGTATTTGTTTAAATTCATCATGAAATCTTTGAAGATCTTTCTTTTTTTGTTGCACACAATTTAAAATGTCTTCAAAATCATTTACAGCCTCTTTCCAATCCTTTATGTCAACTTGCTTACTGTCCCGCTCCAGTTGTTTAAGAAATGCCTGTTCATCATTATTTCTGCCAAACAACTTCCAACCAAATGCAGCTATATTATCAGATTTTCCAAGAGCTCCTGAAAACAGTCCCCATGCATTTTCATTACGACCTAGAAGATCTTTTGCGGCAGAAGGGTACATAGATAAATTCTTTGCCTCTTTAGCATACAACTCCTCAAATTCCTTAAACTTAACTTTATCATCAATTGGTCGAATAACTTCATCTTGTTTAGGAAGATCCTTTGAAATATTTTCAACTGCACCATTGTTGCTTGAAGCAACAACCATTGAATAGTTGTTTATTTTTGAATCTAATAAATAGATAGGATAATAGAAGCCATCTAAGTTTATCGTTTTTACTTTTGTAAAAGCTTTAGTAGGGTGATCTAGTTGTACCATTTCTCTTGCTCTTTGAACGACAATGTCTGCAAAGATATCTTTTAATAATGTCGTCTTTCCTGTCCCTGGCGGTCCGTTGACAGAACTAATTTTTTGATTTTTATTTAGTATTTGGTTTACCGCTACTTGCTGCATTAAAGACAATCTATGGTTTACCGGTGATGGCCAACGACCATTTGGTAAATTTTTCGGCTGTAAAAGCTCTTCAATATATTCTCTATTTTCATTTATATTCAATCTTTCTTCATTAGATGTTCCTTTAATAAACTGACGGAGTGTGTCATTTTCTCCTTTTGATATTATTAGTTCTAAGTCATTTAAATAAAAACTATTAAAATTTTTAGATAGAGATTTTTGGTCTGACTTTAAGATCTGGATTTCCAGATAATTCAATGAACTGTTATTTAATTGATGAAAATATTGCTGGTAAACTTGTTGAATGGAAAGTAAGGCTTCTTTTTTCACTCCATTAGAAAAGATGGTCTGTGCCTGTTCTTCAAAAAGTTTTAACTGATTTTGAAAAGGTGTTTTTAGTTCCTCATAATGCATTTTCGAGTTTTCTGCCATCAATTTCATGACATACATTAAAAAAGGAACGAACATCGAATCTTTTATATAATTTCCATTTTCATCTACTAAAAAAGAAAAACTAAATAAGGTTTTATAATCCTTATTGATAATCTCATCGTTATTTTTGAAAATATCTCGTATAAAACTGACGAGTTTATGATGCTCAAAACAAGCACAGTAGTAACGGAACTGAATTTGATGTTCCTTATTTTTTAATTGGTCGTTCTGCCAAGGGTGTTCATTTAAATCTACCAAACGCGTTCGATGTCGATTTTTATTATCTATGAAATAACTTTTTTTCAAAAAATCTCCCTTACCAGTAACTTCACCTGGTGCTAATGCTTCAACTAAATGCCAAGCCTTCAGCACAGATTGTAATCTCGTTTTTTGCATTTTTTCACTCCCACTATTGTTACCTTAAAGATTTGCAAAGCCTTCATCAAATAGAATCCATATGAAACCTAGTCAGTAACCATTCTTTTATTTACGACTCTTTGCCCGTGTTTTGAATACCTTGGTGTACGATTATGTGTTGAATTGGGAAATTTGCTCGCTTTCCGCGGGCCTCCCTGATTTATGTTGAAAAAGGGCTTGTTAGACAGCTCCATTGAGTAGCCTTTTATACAATGAGCCTATTTCAGAGGCTTCTTTTATAAGGTTTCTTATAATAGCGATTTAAAGGTCTTTTTCATCCACCTTAATACATGAGTAGTATAATAAATCATACTCTAATTGTCCAAGTTCATCTAGTGGCTTAAAGCGCAGTAGAGGTTCATCACTATAAATAAATTTCCAGAAGAACGTTCTTTAGTTGGGCTTGTTGACTTCCAGGGCTGATAGATTAAATTCCTCATGTAATTGTCTTGGGCTAGTGGGGGATTTGCTCTATGGAAGATTCGATCTATTATTGCTGGGTCGCCCAGACATACCCCCTCTTATGGCTAGCTATTCAAGTGAATTCATTAACTCAAAGAAGTATTTTTGGTTCTGAGTCTGATAAAGATTGAACCATGCATGTAATGTTTCAGAGGCAAACACTTCTAGTATCTTCAATACATGCATCGTAAATTCTAACGGAGCTATACCTGATGCAGTAACTAAATTCCCATCCGTTACTGCTGGCTCCATTTGATAATATTTTTCTCCAAATTAGGACAAACCATTTTCAAATAGTCTAGATTGTTGCTTGTATGCCTTCTGGAGTCTAACAATCCCTTCTTTGCAAGTCCCATTGTTGCACCACAAATCGCCGCAACAACAGTCCCTTCTTTTAAAGATTTAGAAACTTTTTTCAATATTGGTTCATGAATTGCTTCCATCCAAGTATTTCCGCCCGGAAGAATGAAAACATCATCTCTTTCTAAAATACAATCTTCAATAGAAATACTAGGTAGTATTTTCAATCCTCCCATTGTAGTAACAGAATTGGTATCAACGCCTACTGTAACCACCTTTAGAGGTGCTAACTCTTTTTTGAAATACCTTCCAGAGTTTAGTTCCGCAATTAAATAACCTATCTCCCAGTCTGACATTGTATCAAATACATTGTATGCATAACACGCACTCCTTTTATCATTGATTAATCGCTATACTCTATTATAAAAAAACATTACTGCCATCAATTTTTAAACTACTTCAAACAGATTGTTTCAATTAATTTACCATTATCTTTTTCCTATAGAAGCAATACCGCTACATTTGAAGTCTGTTCCCTGAAATGATGTCCTAGCACTGATTCATAACAAATTTACTTCCGACTGAAGGTCATTTGACAAAAAATCCATATGAATCAACAATTATACATTTAGGTTATCACTATTCGTTCCATAGATGATCTTCCAACTGAAGTTATTGATTTAAGCCCTTCAAATGTTACTTAATCATTCTTTATTATTCTTGAATATTTTATACTTTCTTATTTCTTTACTTTGCCTCCCCCTATATTTAGAGCCGTGAATAGATCTTGTCGAGTTGAGAGAAATACTCCTTTTGATCAAAGTAAAAAGCGGGAATTTTCTTCAGCCATTCAACATTATTTCCAATGCGATCTACACTCTGACTTATATTCAAACCAACTTTTTCCCATATCACCTGACCATTTTGTTTTAGTACTTCTGCTATAACAACCGTACAATTTAAATCACAGTCATCAGGGCAAATTAAAACAGGTACCATTTCTTCTAAATTGTTTGAGTAAAATCTCTCTTTTAAAATAGTCTTCTCTTCTTCTATGTACATCCAATCAGCTAGAGGGGGAATTAACCCAAGAAAATTCATCTTTGGATAGAGATGATCAAGAATTCTATCCAAAGGAGTACCGTCTATTACAATTGTAAAATGGTCTTCTCTACTATATTTGCTTTTTAGATTTAATACTTCTATTTTGTTAGACATTCCATATCCATCCTTCTTATATTGAGGTGGGATTTTCTGCTTCAAATTATGATCATACCCTTCCCGTTCCTGAAAATCTACTATTCTCGTCACCAATCCAGCACCGTAACATGGACCATGATCATACTAGCAATGAACTGTTTATCAGCAGAGAATTCAACATATAGTTTTCTCGTTTATTAACTCTTTATATCTGCCTGACCATTGAAGAACATCTTTTTAAAAAAATCGACAGGAGTGCGTGGCATCCTTTGAAAAAGCTCTCCACATTCTTCTCTCTGCAAAAATGTCATGTCTTTAAAGATTCGGGCTTCTAGCTTTTTTAGAGCTTGAGCGAACTCTGTTTGATCACTTTAGCGACATTTGGTCACTGCTCTTGACGAACTAAGTTGATGACAGCTACTAATGGCTAATGAAAAGCACAAAATTGGGGTATTTAAGAAGAAGTGACTCAAATTTGCTGGATCAGTGTTGTGAGTTAGGTTACATCCCTTCTTTCAAAACGCTCATAATATCCGAACATTTTTGACTGTGCCAATATAACCCACCGATCTTTTGAAGACTGTAGATCCTCATGAATCTGTATGATACTTCCATAAACACTCTAATCTATGCCAATACTGTTAACTTTCCACACTTCAATTCCTCTTTGAACAATGCATATATCTTCGCTTATAATACGGTTCTTATGACAAATGTCACCCGATTTTGATGACATCACTTACTAAAATCCGCTTCCTGTCACATATACAATGGAATCAGGAGGTATCAAAATGAACGAAGTTGTGCGCTTAACCAATGTAACAAAGTCATATAAACATAAAACAGCGGTTCAATCTATCAGTTTCTCAATTAAAAAAGGGGACATCACAGCCATTCTGGGGCCGAACGGGGCCGGGAAAACGACGTTGATTTCAATGATGCTGGGGCTGTTAAAGCCGACAGACGGTGACATTACATTATTCCATGCCTCACCGCAAGAAAGGCGCGTTCACGAAAAAATCGGGACGATGCTGCAGGAAGTCAGCGTGATGCCAGGGTTAAATGCAGGTGAAATTGTAGAACTCGTCCGGAGCTACTATCCAAAGCCCTTACCCCTCGAAAAACTTTTGAGTTTAACAGGCCTGACAGATCGCGATTTAAAAACTCGGGCAGAAAAGTTGTCCGGTGGACAAAAACGCCGTCTCAGTTTTGCCTTGGCACTTGCCGGTGATCCTGAGCTAATGATCTTTGACGAACCGACTGTCGGTATGGACATTACATCAAGAAACCGTTTTTGGCAAACAATCCATACCCTTGCTGACCAAGGAAAAACAATTATTTTTTCCACTCACTATTTACAGGAAGCAGATGATGCCGCACAGCGAATTTTGCTCTTTAAAGACGGCAGCATTGTCGCAGATGGAACACCGCAGGAAATCAAAGCAAGCATCGCCAAGCAGTCGGTTTCTTTTATAGTAGATCCAGAAAAACCGTTGGCGAAACTGTATCAACATCCTGATATTGAGCGGACTTACCGAAAAAACAATCGCATCTTCATCGAAACTGCCAATACGGACAAGATCCTGGCACTCATTTTTGAAGAAAAGATTGGTGCTTATGATATTCAAATCGAACGAGGGAATCTGGAAAAGGCGTTCAGCCAGCTGACAGGCAAAGGAGACGATGAAACATGAGAATATTTCATATGCAGTGCAAAACAGAGATCAAAAGAATCCTCAGAAATCGATATTATGTTTTTTGGTCGCTGGCCATGCCAATTGCTTTCTATTATATTTTCACTAATGTTGTCAACACGAATGCTTCCAACCCTGTGGATTGGAAGGCGCATTATTTAATGTCGATGACATCATTCAGCGTGATGGGCTCTTCAATCATGACGCTAGGAATTCGCATGGTTCAAGAGCGGACTCAAGGATGGTCAACGTTTATTCGCGTGACTCCTCTCCCTGATCATGTATATTTTGCTGCACAAATGGCCGGGCAAAGCGTCATTCATATCCTGTCGATTATGGTGATCTTTTTATCCGGTGCTTTGATCAACGGAATTTCTTTATCCGCACTTGAATGGTACCTGAGCGGCTTGTGGATCTTGCTTGGCTCGCTCCCATTTCTAGCGATCGGGACATTGATTGGGATGATGAAAAAAGTCGATACAGCGGCAGGTGTCAGTAACGTACTCTATATGTTGCTCGCTGTTGGCGGCGGAATGTGGATGCCGCTTGAGGTGATGCCGAAAATGATGCAAAATATCGGCTATTGGCTGCCATCCTATCATTTTGGCAGCGGAGCATGGGAGATTGTACAAGGTCGAATGCCCGACTGGCAAAGCATTCTGATTCTATTAACCTATTCATCCATATTTATGCTACTATCTAAATATGTGAGAAAAAAACAAGAAGCGGTGTGAGCAACAATGAAAAAATCCTTCAGCTTGTTTCCGAGCCGATACGGCTTTTTCCCCTATATTTTTCTACTCTATTTGCTGTTGCCGATTAGCTATTTGGCGAATGAGCCGGCAGGGATGAAACAGCTGATCGGTTTTGGTTTGTTGCTGCTTTTCTGCGTGACATACCGACAGCTTTATTTTATTTCACCGCAAAAAAAATTATTTTCTTATTGGTTGGCCATCCAGCTTTCGATTATTTTGATCTACTGTGTATTGTATGATATCAACTTTGTGTTTTTAGGCTTTTTTTCAGCGAACTTTATCGGCTATTATCGGGAAAAAAAGACATTCCAGCGTGGGCTCGCCAGCTTAGTGGCTGTATTGGTCGGCCCTTTCATCTATCACCTGCTGAAAGACGAATCCCTGAGTAACCAGATCTTTTATTTTTTGCCTTTTCTCATCATTATGCTCATTTCACCATTCGGCATCCGTTCCATGAACCGCCGCATGGAGCTGGAGCAAAAGCTTAATGAGGCAAATCAGCATATTCAGGAATTGATCAAGCGTGAGGAGCGTGTACGGATTGCCCGCGATCTTCACGATACACTTGGACATACTCTGTCACTTCTCACACTAAAAAGCCAGCTTGTCCAGCGGACTGTCGTGAGCGATCCCGATCGGGCACAAAAAGAAGCCAGAGAAATCGAAATCACATCAAGAGCGGCCTTAAAACAAGTACGTGAACTCGTGTCCGATATGAAAATGGCAACCATCGCAGAAGAGCTGATCTACATCCAGCAAATTCTACGGGCTGCGGGAATAACATTCGAATACATGGGAGACTCCGATTTTTCAAATATCCCTCCTGTGACACAAAACATTGTCAGCATGTGTATCCGCGAAGCTGTCACAAATGTCGTTAAACACAGCTGCGCCACCCACTGCATCGTTTCTATTTCACAAACAGGCGAAAACATGAGCATTGTCATCAAGGACGACGGAATGGGGATTGATCAGCAAAAGCTGTTCGGAAACGGCTTGCATGGGATGGGTGAAAGACTCGCGCTTATCAACGGAGACATTGACGTTTTAACCCATAATGGTGCTGTGTTAAAAATAACCATCCCTATGATAAAAAAAGAATGAAAGGAGAACATGCTATGATTCGGATATTCATTGCCGAGGATCAGAAGATGCTGTTAAGCGCGCTAGGCTCCCTGTTGGATCTGGAAGAAGATATGAAAGTGATCGGCCAGGCGTCCAACGGCGAAGAAGCGCTCACAGCCATTCTCAAACTGGAGCCGGATGTCTGCCTCATCGATATTGAAATGCCGATCAAAAGCGGCTTAGAGGTGGCTGAGGAGCTCGCGAGTCGAGGCTCAAAAAGCAAAATTATCATTTTAACAACATTTGCCCGCCCCGGCTACTTTGAACGCGCTGTCAAAAGCAATGTCCACGGCTATTTGCTGAAGGATGGAGAAATCGAGGAGCTCGCAGCAGCCATCCGCAAATCCACAGAAGGTAAACGAACCTTCAGCCCGGAACTCACCTTCGACGTCATCCGCGAAACAAACCCACTGACGGAACGCGAACAGGACATCCTGCGCCTCGCGGCTCTTGGTAAGTCGACGAAAGAAATCTCCGAAGAACTTTTCTTGTCGTCAGGGACTGTCCGGAATTATATTTCTGAAATGATGCAAAAGCTAGATGCGAAAAACCGGATGGAGGCGGTGAGAATTGCAGAGGGAAAGGGATGGGTTTGATGAGGGTGGTCTAGATGATTGGAAGTTCATTGCATGATAGGGGTTTCTGAGGCTAAAAAGGTTTATGACCTTTTAGGTTTTAGGCTAGTCTTTTTTATAACAACCATCACCAAACATTCACACCCTCTATGGTTGTAAACCAACTATTAATACATGACGACCTTAAGGCGCATGTGAAATAACTTACACACTTTTCTTAACAAACTCTTTTTGCATGTTTCTTGAACAAATTGATCATTAGTCGATTCATTCACCTGAATATTCTTTTAGTTGTTCAATACCGATTTTTATCGCTCTTTTTTCTGTATGAATCAGTGATAAACCTTGTGTGATTGGACTCCAATACTCATATGAATACTCGTCATCCCATTTAAGCCACGCAAAGACTTCTGTTGTGTAAAGTCCATCATGTCTTTTAATAATTTCAACTTTATATTCTTTACTTGGTGATAAAATTTCTTTTATAACTTCCATTTTTTCACTTCCCTTAAAAAAATGAGCCCGCTGATTTCCAATTTTGATAATCTCTCTTATGATGTTAAAAGTGACAAAACTATGGATTAAAGAGAGAGGCGCAAAGGATGATTAATATGGCTCATTTTATAATATCAAATTCATACCTGAGGAAGAAGGACTATCACAAAGACAAACAATTAAAAAATTTGGTATTTCAAACAATACAGTAAATAACACTAACGTTGCATTAAATAAAACGAACAATTAGAAATACTCAAAAAGTTCAATTTTCTTATTTTACGCAAAGAAAAAGTCCTTTATAATGGATAAGTCAGGTGGTAATCCCGTCCAAATCCAAACATAAAGGACACTCTCATGAGTAAGATTACACGAAAAACATCATTTGGACAATGGTTTTCACCAATAAATTTTCAACTATTATTCAAACCGCATTATGCCATTAAAAATGATTGACTCCAGCACCGTGCCCTTAAATCTAACCCATCATCCGTGGGCTGAATTCCGTAAAACAAAAGCCGGTGTGAAGTTGCATTTGCGGCTTGCGTTTATGGAAAAAGGGATCTCGTATCCTGAAAAGGCTGTAATCACAACGTCAAAGGAACATGACCGCGGTCAGCTTGAGGTCATGGTGGACGACAAGGAATGCATGTATGTGTTTGACCGTGGTTATTTGGACTATGAGCGCTTTGATCGCATGACGGACGATAGCTACTTTTTCCTTTCTAGACTACGGAAAATTTGCGATTTTAAACTACCTAAAGAATCTTCTGTTTTATCCGATCAAATGGTCTTGATTGGAACACCTCAAAACCGTGCAGAGAACTACTTTCGACGGATAAAAGTGCTTGATTCCAAAGGGAATGAGCTTCAACTGATCACCAATCGATTTGATGTAAGTGCCGAAGACATTTCACAGATGTACAGATCGAATTGTTTTTTAAGTGGATAAAACAGCATCTCCGTATCAAAAAGTTCTATGGTCAAAGTGAATGGGCCATCCAAAACCAACTATTTATTGCCTTAATTGTCTTTTGCCTGCATGTTCTCGTTCAAATCGAAACGAATAGCAAGCGGAAAACCTTGCAAATTAGCCGTTATTTGAGTGCTGCATTGTGGAAGCCAGCGCATATTTGGTTACGAAAGATTGAAGGAAAAACGATTCCTTAATGGATATTGTCGTTGTCGCAACTGTCTAAATGTAAATAAAAACCAAGTGGATGAAACCACCTTTAATTGGGTAGTCACCTTTTTGGCTCTAAATTCCAATAAATTAAGTTCTGAACATTCAAATAATATTCATGCAACACTAATGAGTAAGTAATTATTTAAGAAAATGAAGCTCCCTGATATGTTAACACTTAACTAGACGGCTTTTTTAGGTTGTTCAAGTTTGAACTCAATTGGGTTAGGATAGCCTAATGTCCATGGATTCGTTTGTGATTACGGATTAACCCCCTAATTTTGGACAGTTCTAACTTAAGCTAGTTTATGCTTAAAATTTCTATAAATGTGATCAAAACCATGGCAGATATGAAAAAGCCAACCGATACTGGAACTGCCTATCATACCTACCTCCTCTATTATTTGACTTTATCATACAAAAAAACTTAGGCAGTTTTTTGGCTTACCTAATAGAACTGAGTTATTTTTTAATACTATTGTAAAAAGAAGCATTGTATTGTTCATTACCTTTTCCCCCTCAAGTTATCTAAGATCAATAACGCATCCTTTTTGTTACTTTTTAAAATTTAAAACAAAACCGTTTTGTCCCGCACTTTTCAAGTATAATGGACCATATTCAGATAATGCATATAATAATTCTTGGAGAGAATTATATACATATGACGAAAAAACAAAAAACGAGGTTTAAAAATGAGTAAAAGAAGTTTTGCGGACTATCATGTAAGCGAAGAAATAGAAAGAGCACTAGCTTTGTTAAAATACGAAACTCCAACAGAAGTTCAAAGAGAAGTCATACCATTAGCATTGAAAAATCAAGATCTTGTCGTAAAAGCCCAAACAGGAAGTGGAAAGACTGCCTCCTTTGGCATTCCTGTTTCCGATATGATTGAATGGGAAGAAAAAAAACCACAGGCCTTAATTCTTACGCCAACTAGGGAGCTTGCGGTTCAAGTCCGCGAAGATATTACGAATATCGGAAGGTTTAAACGCATTAAAGCAGTGGCTGTTTATGGAAAAGAACCTTTTTCGAAACAAAAGGATGAATTGAAACAAAAAACTCATGTAGTCGTTGGTACCCCTGGACGAATCATGGACCATATTGAACGAGAAACCTTAGTTTTGGATCAAATAAAGTATCTTATCATAGATGAGGCTGATGAGATGCTTAATAAAGGTTTCATCGATGAAGTGGAAGCAATCATCAAAGAGCTGCCTTCAAACCGAGTAACAATGGTTTTTTCTGCAACTCTACCTAAAGATGTAGAAAATCTTTGCCATGAATATATGAAAGATCCTATTCAAATTGAGATTGAATCGACCAAGGTGACAGCCGATACCATTGAACATTCTTTAATTGAAGTGAGTGAAGAAGAAAAGATCTCACTCCTTAAAGACGTCACGGTTGTAGAAAATCCAGACAGTTGCCTGATTTTCTGCCGAACCAAAGAACACGTTGATACTGTATATAGCGAACTAGATAGAGCTGGATATCCTTGTGAGAGACTCCATGGGGGTCTAGAACAAGAAGAACGGTTCTCTGTTATGGAAGGTTTCAAACTGGGGAACTTCCGCTATCTCGTGGCCACTGATGTAGCTGCCAGGGGTATTGATATTGATAATGTGACGCTTGTCATCAACTTTGACGTTCCTATGGAAAAAGAGAGTTATGTACACCGAACCGGAAGAACAGGCCGAGCTGGAAAAAAAGGAAAAGCCATTACGTTTTCGACACCTTTTGAAGGAAAATTCATTAAAGCCATTGAAAGATACATCGGCTTTGTGCTACCTGCAATAGAAGCTCCTAGCCATCTGGAAGTGTCTGGGAGAAAAGCTGCTTTCGAAGAAAAACTTAGCGGCAGGCGAATTGTAAGAAATAATAAAACAGCCCGAATCAATAAAGGTATTATGAAACTCCATTTCAACGGTGGTAAAAAGAAGAAAATTCGTACTGTAGATTTTGTTGGAACGATTGCAAAAATTCCTGGAGTCACAGCAGAGGATATCGGCATTATAACTATCCATGATCAAATGTCCTATGTCGATATTCTCAATGGCAAGGGCTCACTAGTTTTACAAGCCCTGGAGAATGCGACTATCAAAGGAAAGAAGTTAAAAGTGAGCAAAGCCATTAAATAAAAAAGCACAAGAGGCAAATGTTGCAAAGAAAAAAAGGTTTTTCCGAGGGTTCGTTCCTGTTGGTACAGACCCTCGGGCGCTGGAGCCGGATTCAGAACCGCCACCTATTTCTGAACCACAGATTTTTATACTTTTTAGAATCTTAAATCACACTCACTTTAAAAATGAGGGGGATACTTGCTTCCATTAAAATTTAAATAGAAGCCAAAGACAAAAAAATATACCATGCCATGACTAACATTCTGATCACCAATCGATTTGATGTAAGTGCCGAAGACATTTCACAGATGTACAAATCGCGCTGGGCAATCGAATTGTTTTTTTAAGTGGATAAAGCAGCATCTCCGTATCAAAACCTTCTATGGTCAAAGTGAATGGGCCATCCAAAACCAACTATTTATTGCCTTGATTGTCTTTTGCCTGCATGTTCTCGTTCTTTGATTCTGGATATTCAAACAATATTTACGCAACACTAATGCAATAATACTTATTTTAGCCGATTCTTCTTTATGAATTCATCGAAGTCACTATCAATATTCTTTACTAACCTATTTTGATTAAACTTCTCATATTCCTGTATTGCTAATTGTTCTGCAACTTTTGCTGAAATCCTTCCTGCTTTTTCAAGGATTTCTCGCCCATTGAATTGAAGGAAAGCATTCAACTTCTCAATCCAATCTTTCATGTACATTGGTTGATTACGTTCTGCCTGATCTTCTGCGTAATCAAGATACATCGTTACTATTCGATTAAGCGATTTCATTTCCTTCTCCGTCAAATAGTTTTTAGCAACTTTAACATCTTGTTTTCGTACTTTATCGCCTTTCCAGGATGTTAAGCCCATATTTTCTTTCATTGCATCTGCTCTCTCTGCAATCAATTCAGAAGCAGTATGTCCATGGATGGCAAAATGTAACTTGTTTTGCACCGTTGCAAAGAACTCTTTTGATACTTCTGCTTTTGCATCGTAATCTACAGCAGTAGCATAAATGTCAGTAATCTTTTGATAAAATCTTCTCTCCGATGCCCGTATATCACGAATACGTTCAAGTAGTTCATCAAAGTAATCTTGTCCAAAGTTACGCATTTCTTTTAGACGATCATCATCCATTGTAAAGCCTTTAACAAGGTACTCATTCAAACGTTCTGTTGCCCATTGACGGAACTGTGTACCTCGATGGGAACGGACACGATAACCGATTGCGATAATCATTTCAAGATTGTAAAAGGATACCTCACGCTCAACCTCACGTTTACCCTCAGTTTGAACTATTCGGTTTTTCCGAATAGTTGCTAATTCCTGTAGTTCTCCCTCTGCATAGATGTTCTTGACATGTTCGTTTATCGTATTGACACCTTTCTGGTACAACTCAGCAATTGCCTTCTGTGTCATCCAAACTGTTCCATTTTCTAACCGAACATCTATTTTTGTATTGCCTTCCTCCGTTTGATAAATCAAGATGTTTGTTTCATTATTCATTAATGTTCCTCCCCTGTATTTCTTTTATCTATGTTGTATTTCGTCTGCTTCCATTGCTCCCTTTATTATAGCATTTCATATAAGAGTAAGTATGGATTGACATGCATGGAATCAAGAATCTCTATGTTGCTATAATTGAATTTTTAAACAATTACTGTTACATAAATATTTACATTTCCTGAAACGTTTTTGTAATCTATAATGATACCAAATCCCATTATGTAAAATTTCCTTACAAACTTATATGATTTCACATCTGTTTTGGCAAACAAAAAAGAAAACATAACGTTTCCTTGTAAGCGTAAAACAGTTCCCACTATAGACAAACAAATAATCATGAGATAATCTCTTCAAATAAAATTGAGGAGGTTTTCTTATGACCAGAAATTCCAATCTATAATTACATAAAAAGTGGAAACAGAGGATTGCTGATTATAAGGTGAGCGGACAAACTCAGGTTAAATGGTGCGAAGCCAATGACATAAGTATTCATCAGTTTAAGTATTGGATGAAAAGGATTAATAATACTAGTGATACAATGAAGACAAACAACCCTTGGGTTCCAATTGCTATAGAAGATGAAAGCCTGAGGTATCTGAATCCCTACAGCTCAAGATCAACTCTGTTTCCATTGTAGTGAATACCGGTTTTAATCCTACCCTTCTGCAGAAGTGATAAAGGTATGAAAGAGAATGTTAAATGAAATCACTGTAGCTCGAGTCTACCTCACTTGTGGAAGTACAGATATGAGAAAATCGATTGACGGATTAGCTACTCTAGTTACAGTTTATTGATTTCATTTTTTTCTTACCCTCCGACAGTTTATTTTTATTTTCTAGATTAATGACTTTCTCAAGATAAACAAATGAATATATCTCTCTACCTTCCTCGAAGCTGTTTTTAATGGTATTTAACACATTACTAACTCCTATATTAAGTTGTAGTACTCTATTAATTGAATCCACATCACCTTTAGTAAGATTTTCTCGTTTACTATAATCTAAATAGTAGTTTTTAATTCTAATAAATTCTTCTGTTTTAATTTTTAGTGTATTATCTGAAGTAATCTCTGGTATTGTAGCGGCGTTATACTTAATGGAAACTTCATTTTGCTATTAGCAAAATGAAGTTGGTGTTTTCCCTTGTCAATTAAGAGCAAATAATCTATTTTAAAGCCTAATATATTTAAGTCACGTAATATCTTATTTGTGTTTAGTCGGTACTGAAAAGTCTTATCGTATTGGACTTTAGGGTTTCTTCGCTCATGCAAATAACCCCATTTCACAGTTTGCTTCAAGTGTCTTCTGATTGTTGTTGGAGCCGATTTAAGTATTACTTCTGCTCCTAATTCGTCGGAATTCTTATAGATCCATCCATGCACTAAAGCTCCCTCATCAGTCTTATTTTTGTTCTCAGCCTTGATTACCATTTCTTCGTTATAAAATTGCACATAATCATATCTTCTCACTATCCAATATAAAAATTGATTTAGAAGCAGTTCTTTTTTGGGACAACCTAGCAATTCCACAAGTTCTTCCCTAACCACCACGCGCTTCATTTTATAGCCTTCGATGACCATCACTCCTATTAATTCAAAAAATCCCCAGCGCAATAACCACAAAAAATGGTTTCATAGCGTTGGAGATTTCCCTTGTTATATTCAATTGATATCATTATTTAATTCATAGTATTCAATACCCTTACTTAATAAAATATGAAGTAGTGCATTTATTTTTATAGATCTTTCTCTACTTGTCCTTTTCAATATAACGTATATATCATCCTGCAAGAAGAAAGATTTCTTATTACATAACTGCGAATGATCTACATTGACATATCCTTTAATAAGTTCTAATTCCATGTCTCGTTGGATAGGATTCTTAACTATTGTTTTTTTATTACCACTAACATAATCTTTGTCTTCTTTTAAAATAACAATTTTATTCGTTATTGACCTGCTGAGCGATTTTTCTGGATGATTACCCCTATAATCCATGAGCCTTCTTCATAGTCAAACTCGATTGATGCACTCTTTAATTTATTTACAATAAGCCTTTCACTCTTCTGAACTAGCTCAGCAATATCAGCTATTGATTTCCCATCATTTAAAAGTAGTAGTACTTCTTTTAATTGCAATTTCACTCCCTCCTTTCTGACGTTTTTATACATTGTATCTTTAATTTTTTATATTGCTAGGGAATTTTTAAAAAAATTATTTCTGAATCCATTATGATAATTTTTTTATTCAGAACAGACTATATTTTTATTACGGCCACTGAAATTTAACACCTCTGCCATCTTTTTTACTAATGATTGCTACAAAAGTTACCACTCAGTGCCACAACATTTACAATTGGGAGAGCTATTGGATTTTTAATGATAAAAAAGCCAAATTCCTCTTTATGTCTAGCAAGGGAATTGGCTTTTTTCTACCCCAAACGCGCCCTATTACTTTGGATAAAAACCTTTGTGGTTAATAGTAATGAAATTAATTTATTATAAGATTCTCCCATGTAAATAATTAGAAAATAAATCAAAAAGACCACATTAGGAAGTAAGTTTAATCACATGAGACTCTATCAGTCTGCCGAATCTTTCTTCTTAGTTATCGCTGTTTATTATTTGTCCAATTGAAAATATACTGAAGACATGAGAATTCCCTATTAACTTAATCAATGCTTATGTCTGCTGATAGAATAGCATGATCAGGAAGTCTAATATCATTAGTGGTGAATTCACCATATCCATTCTTCTTGTTTTTAAAACTCCAACTATACTCCACATTGGATGCAGCAATACTTTTACTCGTGATGATATGGTCTAGCTTAAAGTAATTACCCCATGAAGGGACGTTCCCTTTTGGTGTGTGTAAAAAATATCCACGTTCTTCAATTGCATCTTTCAATATATGATAATTATAAGTGTCATACGATACATTAAGTTCTCCTTTAGAAGTATAACGATACTCCTCTCGAACCTCTGAATATTTTCTAGCCAAGTTTCCATTAATTTTCGCGTTATTAAAATCACCACCAACAATGATATTTTCCAACGTACTCAAATGATCTATTAGTGCTTCAAGTTGCTCTCTTCTGTCTAAAAAGTCTTTTTGTGAGATTTTCTTATCAACACGTATACGTACCCCAATGATTGATAGTGATTTCCCGTTATATTTAACCGTAACTTGAAGAAAATTCGGTCTTTCAACCTTTTCCGTATTCATTTCACTAGTACTCACGACTGACTCTAGATTTAGCCCTTCAATATTCTTTAGTGCGATCAAAATTCCATTTTGACCACTCTCATGTGAAATGAACAAAGAATATCCGTTTTTTTCTAAATTATATTTGAGCTTTCCCCATCCAGTAGTTATAACAAATTCAGTTAATACTATTATATCAGCGGTACTTGCATCAGGATTCTTACCCATTAATTCTGATGCTATAAACAAAGGTATGGTATAAGCCGGTTCGTTTTCTCTTTGCACTCCACTGCGCCCATTTATATTCCATACCTTCATTTTCAAGTTATTCATTCATGGGACCCCCCAGTAATTTTAGTGATAAGTCTATCAAGTCTAATTGTCTTAATACTTAAATGTTATGGCCTGATATACTATATATAATGTACCAATGGAAGCCTTTGAACAAAATATTCTTCCTATTGCTATATTACAGGAAAGGCTTCAAAAGGTCTCTCACCAAAAGGCAGAATTAGAACAGAGAAGAAGCGAGTTAAGTGTTCAATTGAATTCAGCAGATTTAAAGGTAATTCAACCTGAAATCATTAAATCTCTAATCGAAAAGTTTATAGATGTGTTTAAAGAGTCATCTAGAGATAAACAGAAACAACTCTTTCAGCTTTTACTAAACAAAGTTACAATCATGCAGTTGAAGGATCGTTCACGTTCTATCAATTCAGTTGAACTTGGATTTGATTTTTCTGAACTCAATATCTCTAGGACATTTACACTTATTCACATACTTTATCTTGAATCAGACACAAACGAAGGAGATATCCCTCTTATATCTGATTCAAAAGATAAAATACCCTTTTATTTACAAAGGTTTTTGCCTCTATTTATGATACGGCTCCCCCCGATTAATCCGAAAAGCCCGATAAACCTGCTCTACCAAAATCAACCTCATCAGTTGATGCGGAAACGTCATTCGTGAAAAGGACAGCTTGTCATTCGCTCGTTTCAGCACATCATCGCTCAGGCCGAGTGAGCCGCCGATGACAAAGCAGACTTTGCTTTTTCCATATGTAGCTAGCCTATCGATATGATCGGCTAATTCCTCCGAAGTTTTCATTTTTCCTTCGATCGCTAGAGCAATGACGTGGGCATCTTGGCTGATTTTGGCGAGGAGGCGTTCTCCTTCTTTGGCTTTGACGATTTTCATATCCTGTTCGCTTAAATTTTCTGGTGCTTTTTCATCAGGCAGTTCGATTATCTCAACTTTTGCATAGGCTGAAAGTCGTTTTATATATTCATCTATTCCTTGTTTCAAATATTTTTCTTTTAACTTTCCAATGGCTACAATCGATATATTCACAGGTCATCCCCACCTTAAGAACAAGTTATTCAGAGTGTTTATCCACAGATGTGGATATTTTGTGTGTATATAGTGTCCGATCATTTGTTCCCCACTATATATACTGCGGGATTATCACATAATTCACAGGTTGTGGATAAGTTGTGTATATGTTCGATTTTTTTGATTTCCGGGGCTTGTTCTTCTTCATCAACGTACATATCAATCACAGTTTCAATATGTTCCTCACAAGATTTCATGAGTGTACCTCCAAATTTATCATTCAGCTCTTTTTTTAAGACGTTCCTCATTCCAATATACCCTATTTATTCACATGTTAATAGATGTTTTCGTGTGTTTATCCACAGATGTTTTTATCACACATAAAAAAGCATTGACCTCTAGGAGTCAACGCTTTTTAAACTAATGGTGTGTTTGATTTCGTGTTGAGATGATTTGCTAAGAATTTCATGCTTATTCACGATATGCTGTAAATAAATAACTTGAAATAAACAGGTCAACAATCTTTTTACAGACTGACTGCTAAACCGTTGCTTAAAAGCTTGTCGAACCTGCAAACTGCTATAAATATTTACAATGATAAATAATAGCAGCGAAAAATGCTTTAATAAACTATCTTCTGGTTGTAATGGGAGCAAAAAAGCGTGATCGTTCGGTAAAAGATGATCACCTAACACGTACTGAACAGGTGTTAGTATCCATAAAAATTCTAAGACTGAAAAAACAAAGAGCACCACCGTTACTTTAATAGCAACATACGGGATCTTGATTTGAAACTTTTCAAGAGCTTGTCTTCTTGACAAAAACCAATATGGAATATACATTCCGAGTGTGACAATCGTTAATAAAATGGCATACTTGACGCGAATTTTTTGAAATTCCTTTACATCTTGATCTTCATTCATGTTATTTCCTCAAACTCACTTTCTTGCGCCCCCACCTATTTATAGGCCTTCTAAAAAGGAAACTATAAAACAATAGAGAATTTTAACATCAAAATATCAGTATTTTTGATAATATTTATTTCACATAAAAAATAACATCTATAAAAAACAGTTCCTAAATCACATTCCACTCTCAAAAACAACCCAGTCAACGAGTCTAAATAACTATTTTTTGACGTTCTGTTGTTAACTTTTTTTATTACTTTGTTAAATATAGATCTATAATATCATTCGTATTTATTTGTATTTAAAAAATAGTCTTAAAGACCCTCGTGAGATTACAGACGTTTGCTCATATGCAAATCTGTAACCTCATAGTTCATTTTCTCATACAAACGTATCGCAGTTTTGTTGTGGGCAAATACATGGAGAGACAGTTTTTTGACACCTAACTCTTCAGCCTCTTCTTCTAAAGTCTTCAACACCCATTTCCCGATACCTTGTCCTTGGTAAGCTTCATACAGTCCAATATCGTAAATAAATGCATCCTTCAGAGGATGCTCGCGATCAATATATACCCAGAGCCAGCCCATTACATCTTTCTCTTCGTTTACGATTGACCATAAATAATGATTTGTACTATCTAATCCGTTTGGCAAAAGTCGTTGAAACTGTTCTTCTGCTTTTTCCATTGCTTCTGCCACTGTCCATAGACCCGCTTTTACTTTTTCCATAGCGTAATGATTGATCGTATATGATTTATACTCCTCAAAATCTTGTTCAGACATCGGTTTCAGAAGAGGTGACGTCTTTTTTTTCGGTAAATTGAGTCCTTTTAACATAAACCTGCATTCACATCCTTCTTTATGATGATGAGACGATTGTTAAATATTCACGTTTTTGTTGAGAAAGCTTATTGATTCTATGCTGAATATATAAAATGTTCAATAGAAAAGCAAAGACAGATCCTTTTTCTAGATGGTATCCAGACAGCTTATTTAAAGAGGCTGTCACAATAAGAGCACAGTAAATCAGTACACCAACAGATAAAATCATGATCACCCTATGCAGTAGAATGTAAATACTATAGTGTATGTCTGAGAATATAAAAGTCGCTGTTAAACCCATAGGAAAAGAAAATAAATAATAACCAATGATTGCTTTAAGTATGGCGTAGGGAATATCATGATAGGGTAGCATATCAAGACTTTTTTTCCTAGAAATAAACCAGTATGGGATGTAGGCTCCTAAGGTAACAAGACACAATAAAAAAACGTTCTGGACACTTTTGATTGACAACGATTTCATTGTCATTGTTGAATCATAACTCATCTCATTCCTCCGTATACATGAATTGAATGAAAATTTTCACTATAGATGGACACCCCATCAATATATGCGTTTTGTGATTGTTAGACAATAAGTCTAAAGAACCATGAGGACATTTGACTCATTTTTGTTGTCTTATTATCCCAAATAAAGCTACTGTAGGGACGCCACTATTTTCAAAAAACCATTTTTTATTCACTAAAATGAAAAAACCTCCAAATGAATCATGATTTTTTCAATTCACAGGTCTTTATTCCTTTATCCAAAAAACATTTTTCAATTTTTGACGAACATCAATTACTGGGCCATAATTAGGCCATAAAGAAAAACAGCCCAGCTTGATCGCCAGACTGTTTATGGTTAGCTGCCCAATTTGGAACGTGATAGTTTTACTTCGGCCGTTTTCTCTTTCCCATTGCGCATATATTTAATTTTCACTGTTTCACCAACATTTTTTGTGTAAAGTTCTTTACGAAGATCGACGATATCATAAACTTGTTCTCCGTCAAATTCGATGATGACATCAAGCTTTTTCAAACCTGCTTTTCCCGCCGGTGAGATAGGCTGCACACCCATAATTGCGACACCTGAAGTAATGTCCTTTGGCAATTTGAGTGTTTCTTGCCAATGGTAACTTGCGATGTCAGCAAGTGATTTCATTTCAATTCCAAGGTATGGACGTCTGACTTCTCCATATGACTCTAGATCATGAATAACTGGAATTGCAAGATTAGCTGGGATACTAAGACCAATTCCTTCAACAGCGGACTCTGCAATCTTCATCGAATTAATCCCAATCACTTTTCCATCAATATTAAACAGCCCACCACCACTGTTCCCTGGATTAATCGCAGCATCAGTTTGTAGTACTTCGGCATTCCAGTCAGGCTGCCCATCCCCATCTGAATCAACCGGAACGGCACGCTCTGTACCAGAAATAATACCTTGTGTAACAGAACCTGAAAACTGAAGACCGAGAGGATTTCCAATCGCAATGACAGGTTCACCTGTTTTTACCTGATCGGAGTTTCCAAAATCAGCAACTGCTTTAATTTGATTGCTATTGACTTGAAGTACGGCAAGATCCATCAGTTTATCACTGCCAATTAGCTTTGCCTCAATTCTTGTTCCATCATTTAAGCTGACTTCAATTTGTGACGCGCCTGCAATAACATGATGGTTTGTTACAATGTAGGCTGTTTTGCCATTCTTTTTATAAATGACACCTGAACCGGTTCCAGCTTCACCGGTTCCATCCCAGACACCACCTGTTTTTTGAAGATTGATGACGCCAACGACTGAATCAGACACTTTTGAAACTACATTTGTGACCTCATTACTTACATTGACTGAAACATTTCGAAGTGCTGCTCCTTGCTGTTTTGTCCCATTTCCATTGCGCAATTCGATCACTTGAAGTTTGTATGGCAAAAGGCCTTGTTCAGAGAGGTACGGCAGAGCAAGTACGGTTAATAAAGCGCCGATTACGGCTCCAGCTAGACTTGATATCAAAAAACTTTTCCAACTTCTTTTCCTCTTTTCCTGATCGTACTTTTCCTCATCATGATTAAACTCCACTATATTCAAATCCTTTCAAAGATCTTCATATATAGTGTGGTCATCAGCTTTCAGATTAATCATTAATTGTAGGGAAATTACACCGCAGCAAGAGGTGTTGGTTTTTTTGGATCTGTATCATATAATTCAAACGTTTCTCCAGATATCAAACCTTTTGAGGCAAGGGTTTGCTGTACTGACATTCTCGCCAGTTCTTTCATGTTATTATCTTGACTTAAGTGTGCTAAGTAAATACGGGATGTTTCATCACTAATTACATCTGTCATCGCAAGTGCCGCATCTTCGTTTGACACATGTCCAATATCACTTAAAATCCGTCGTTTAATATTCCAAGGATATCGCCCCATTTGCAACATTCCGACATCATGGTTACTTTCAAACACAAAAACATTGGCTGATCTAATAATTCCTTTCATGCGGTCACTAACATATCCTGTATCCGTGATCAGTGCAAGTTTCCGATCATTATAATGAAAAACATAAAACATTGGTTCTACTGCATCATGGGAAACACCAAAAGATTCAACATCAAGGGAACCAAACGATTTTATCGTTTCCATTGGAAAGACAAACTTTTGAGCATTGTCTATTTTGCCAATGTTCCCTTCCATCGCCTTCCATGTCTTTTCATTCGCATAAACAGGTAAATCGTATTTTCTTGCCAAAACGCCAAGACCTTTAATGTGGTCACTATGCTCATGAGTAACAAAAATGCCATCAAGTTGATCTAAGCTACGGTCAATTTGAGTCATCAATCCTTCAATTGCTTTTCCACTAAGACCTGCATCCACTAAAAAGGCATGATCTTCGGTTTCCAAATAAAATGCATTGCCCGTACTCCCGCTTGCAAGAACGCTAAATTGCAAACTCATGAACTCTCACTCCGATTTTCCTTTTTGTCCTTTGATTGGAGCACCGCTCCATCCCTTGCATCAACAATAAACTCTTCATACATGAGGTTATCCTTTTCCTTTGTCCCACGCTGAACCTCGATTCGCCAAACAGGTACGAAAATTTGAGCACTAGCCAATGGATATTGCGTATAATACCCTAGTTCTGCATTTTTGATCTTGCTGTTAGGTTTTAAATAATCAGGATGATAATATAGAGCTTCGACAGCTCCGACTGCCGAAATGAGGTTTTCCGTTTTAACCTCTTTAATTTTTTGTAACATAGACTGTTTATAAGATACGAACTCATTGTTTTTATTTAAAAACAGTACGATTTCTCCCATATCATTGTTGGCACTTTCTTTTTGATCCTGGAAAATGAATTTTCCTTTATAAGCCTGGAAGAAAATAACCCGGTTCTTTAATTGATCCACCTTCCAAAGCTTATACTTACTGCCGTCAATTACTTGATTGTTGACGATTTCCTTCGCCGTTGTCTCTAAATCTGTTTTAATAGGAATGGGCTTTTCAAATGTCATCTCTATTTCTGTCAACGGTTCTTTTTTTGGTAAATCTAACGGCTTTTGTCCTTTTAACGAACTAATTTCACTTTGTTTAAAAATTCTCTTTTGTGCGGAAATCGAAGAACCTGTTTTTGGCTTCTTTGATAAACCTCCGTATGTTATCTGGTCGGTTTTCATATCTTCCTCAAATGTCGACTTTTCTAAAACCGTAAATTGATTGTTTTCATGTTTTAGAAAGTATTGAATTGCCAAAAATATATCGAGAACAAGGAAGACGACAATGAATATTGTTTGTGTTCTATTCCAATCCACTAGCTACGCCCTCCTTGATCATTGTATCTCCATTCGGTAGAAGTTTTAATGTACCGTTTATTTTTATGCACCAAGTCGGTATTAGCTTGACAAGCGGATCTTGTCCATCAGACACCGCAACCATTTCATAAGCAGGGAAAATTTGTTCTATTTGATCACGGTTATATTCCTTACGATGTTTGTTCAAATAATCCATTAATTTTTGACCGTTCATAATCTCTTTATTTTTTTTACTGAGAGGACTTGCATTTGCTCCTAAAACATAGGTCGGATGTTTGTAATCCAATATATCATTATTGGCCCAACGTATATCAATTGATGTCGTTCCAAATGGCTGAGTTTGACTATCCACTACAGGCATCTGATCCATAAACATGTTAAAGCTTACTTGTTGATTTTCACTTAAGCTGAGAAACTGATAGTCATCCGTCCAACTTCCAGTATCATTTAAATATTTAAAGCTCTTATTAATCAGTTCTCCATTTTGATAAGTTAAACTAGGTTCTAAATTACGGTGTTGAAACTTAATTTGTTTTTTATTTTCGTACACTTCTAAAAGGCTTGTTCCATCCGAATATACTGGTCTGTTTAAATTCGATTCCTGTCGCACTATTTGCGGATCATCAAATAAAGCTTTTTTAAAACGATTAGGACTGATCGGTTCTGTAAAGTACTCTTTTTCAGTCAACTTTAATTTGTTAACTGGAAGTAACACATCTCTCCTAGAGCTTAATGGAAAAGCCTTATACGTGGGCATTTTTGACCTTCCCTTATAGATATCTGAAAGGATGTTTCGATAATTGGCTGATTCAATTTGCGCTTCAACAACCGTTTCTTTACTAAAAGAAACAAAATATATCTTTTTATTTCGACTTGGTTCTTTGAAGGGGAGAACAATTCTGTCAAAAGCATTGTATTCATAAGAAGCGGCCGACCATTTAAAAAGTGGTTGCATGACACTGATTGGAATGTTGTCATTAAAAACAAGATCCAATTTCGGATCGTCCTTATTTTTTTTATTATCATAAAGCCAATCTTTGAAATCTTGTTTGTCAATATCATCTGAGATATCTTTAAGGTTTTTTACTTCCCAGCGGCTCATGTCATTCCAGAGCTGTTGATAAGATGTCATATCATTCAGCAAGTAGTGATTTCCGTTATCATGCACAAACATTTGCTGCGGTTTGACAACTTCATTTAAAAGTTTTGTTTGATTTGTAATCGGATCATTGTCACTTACCTCCACCCCGGAATCTTCAACTTTTTCAAATCTTCCTTGAAATCCCCAAAGGTTATAGGTAAACAAAAGACTGATCAGTACTAAAACGGATAGTATCATTGTTTTTATTTTTTCACGCTTCATCCCAATCATCCTCTTGTTCTTCTTTATATGGCAAGGTAAATGTAATCTTTGTTCCTCTTCCTTCAATGCTATCAGCCCAGATGTCCCCTCCATGAGCCTGTACCATTTCTTTCGCAATCGCTAGACCTAGTCCAGTTCCGCCCAATTTCCTTGTTCTGGCTTTATCCACACGATAAAAGCGTTCGAAAATTCGTTCTAAATCCTTTCTCGGAATTCCGACACCTTCATCTTTCACACTGATATACAGCAGTTCTTCTTTTTCATTTACATGAACAGAAAATGTAATGTGTCCTCCTTCTGGAGAGTATTTTAAAGCGTTAGAAATAATGTTATCCAAGACTTGCGTAATTTTATCTGGGTCCATTTCAACATATAAATCCCTATTCGGGAGTTGACTAATAAAATCAACATGCTGTTGCTTTGTCATTTCAAAGCGTTCAATGATAAGAGAGTAGAAACGAATAAAGTGAATCCATTCTTTGTTAAATTTATAATCTTTACTATCAAATTTTGAGAGCTGTAATAGATCATTAACAAGCCTGATCATCCGTTCCGTTTCATTTTGAGCCACATTTAAAAACCTTGGTGCGATATTTTGATCTTGCCAAGCACCTTCTGCTAATGCTTCAAGGTAGCTTCGCATTGTTGTCAACGGTGTTCTAAGCTCATGGGAAACGTTTGCCACAAATTCTCTTCTTTCTTGATCAATTTGTTCTTGTTCTGTGACATCATAAATGACGGCAATTAAGCCATCAATTTTCCCATGTTCTTTTTGTATGATCGAAAAATTCACGCGAAGCACAGACATGCGCTCCTCCTGATCAATCTCTAAAATCAGCGAATCCTGCTGCTCAACTAAATCTTCAAACTTATATTCATTCTCAAGGCCAAGTAATGACGTAATCGGCATTTCTAGCGCAGTTTCACGTGAAACATTTAGCAGTTCTAAAGCAGGTGTATTTAACAAAATAATGGCGCCATTACGGTTTGTAGCAATGACTCCGTCTGTCATATACGCGATAACAGAGGAAAGTTTTTTTCGTTCCCCTTCTGTCATCGATTGGGCCTCTTTTAGCTCTTTCGTCAAATAATTAAAAGTCGTCCCCAATTGACCGATTTCATCATTTCCATATTTCCTGACTTTTCGGGAAAAGTTCCCTTTTGCTAACTCAATCGCCTGTTTACGCATATCTGATAGTGGATGGGTAATCGTCCGTGCAACAAACACCCCTAAAAAACCAGTGATGACAAGAGCTATAATCGTGCCTGAGGCTAAGATTGCGTTAATTTTTTGAATTTGATTGTAGACACTGTCCATCGAAGCGACTACATAGATGGCACCTATTGTTTCTTGATTTGCCTTTTTAATAGGTGAAACTGAAATTCGAACTCTGCTATCCAGTTCAGGATCAAAGAACTTATTTACAAATGGTTGTCCGATAAGCGTTCTTTTGATGATACCCTCTGTTGTTTTTTTTCCTGCTACTTCCCGGTTATACGGATTAGAGGTTGCAATCACTTCATAGCTTTTATCAATGAGGCTGACTTCTAGAACTTCGCCTTCTTTACTAAAATCACTCAGTATCTTTTCTGCATCATCTTTTAATGTTGTTGATGAAGGGTCACTTCTGTCTTTCGTGATTTCTTGTTCTAAATAATACGCCAGATTGTTTACCCTCTGATCTAGCGCATCATTAAAAGATTTCAGGAGAGAATTCTCCGTCTGCTGGACAAAATATACGCCGATAATCTGCATAGCCACGATAATCAACAGTACGTATATTAACGTAAACTTAAAATGAATAGAGCGAAAAAATCCAACTTTATTCATTTTCGCATTAGTCCTGTTCCGGATTTCTTAAATAGTAGCCGACACCACGTCTTGTAACGATCCAGTTTGGATGACTCGGGTTGTCTTCAATTTTTTCTCTAAGTCGGCGAACCGTGACATCAACCGTCCGGACATCCCCAAAATAGTCATACCCCCATACTGTTTGTAGCAAATGTTCGCGAGTCATAACTTGTCCAATATGTTTTGCAAGGTAGTGCAGAAGTTCAAATTCACGATGAGTGAGTTCTATTGTTTCATCCCGTTTTGAAACGACATAAGCATCTGGGAAAATGACAAGTGATCCAATTTGGATTTCATTGGAAGTAGATTCTTCCTCAGCTGTCGCAGCTGTATTCTGTCTCCGTAAATTCGCTTTTACACGAGCTAACAGCTCACGGGTACTGAACGGTTTTGTGACATAATCGTCTGCACCTAGTTCAAGACCAATGACTTTGTCAATTTCAGAATCTTTGGCAGTCAGCATAATAATTGGCATATCATATTTTTTTCTTACTTCACGACATACTTCGATACCGTCTTTATTAGGGAGCATAATATCAAGGAGAATTAAATCAGGATTTAACTCTTCAACCTTTTCCAATGCTTCATTACCATCATAAGCGCAATGAACATCATAACCTTCTTTTTTAAGATTAAACTCTAAAATGTCAGCAATCGGGTTTTCATCGTCTACAACAAGGATCTTTTTTTCCATTGTCTATTCCTCCTGGTCTCTAGTCAAAATACACAGTAGCATTTGAAAAATTACTGTATATGCTTTTATATTCAAGTTCAGTTATTCTTTTTTAAAAAAGATTTCTTATATATTATAACGTTTATGTAATAAAAATTGAAAAAATAGTTTAATCGAAAAGACCTTGACACATCATCAGCCTAGGTCCCTTCTGCATTCATTATATCCATTAAATTTCTGTTACTTTTTTTACTAAAAAAATGAAACATCTTACGTTTTCAATCGTCTATACAATAACGTCTTCTTCTTTGACCGGTTGATACCGGTCTCCCTTTTTTTGTCCTCCATTAAAACTTCCTCAAGTTTTTGTTTTTCTAATCTATAAGAAAACGCATCTGCTAAATAACAGACGCGCCTTTTTAAAGTGGCTCGGGACGGAATCGAACCGCCGACACACGGATTTTCAGTCCGTTGCTCTACCAACTGAGCTACCGAGCCGTATATTCAAATTTATATGGCGGTCCGGACGGGACTCGAACCCGCGACCTCCTGCGTGACAGGCAGGCATTCTAACCAACTGAACTACCGGACCGTTTTTTAACAGTACATGCTTTGAAAAGGAATCGTGGTCCCTTCCAAAGCAAAGGGGATAGCAATAACGCTAAAGTAAATCAATGACCCGTACGGGATTCGAACCCGTGTTACCGCCGTGAAAGGGCGGTGTCTTAACCGCTTGACCAACGGGCCTTAGAAATGGTGAGCCATGAAGGACTCGAACCTTCGACCCTCTGATTAAAAGTCAGATGCTCTACCAACTGAGCTAATGGCTCTTCATTTAGTTTATTTTCGCAACAACGAGATTTATATTATCATAGAACGAACGGATATGGCAATATTTTTTTGTTTTTTTTATAAATTTTTCTTTTTGAAAGGTTTTTAGAATCTAATTGCTGTCTCCATTCCATAAAAGGATGTCCCAAACGCTTGTTAAAACTAAAAAGGCGTCCAATCGTCAAAAATTGACTTACTGGACAGCCTCTCTCATTTAGTTTGGACGGTACACACTTCTAATGACATTCGTCTGAGAGCGATCTGGACCGACAGAAAAAATAGAAATCGGTATTCCTGTCAGTTGAGAAACACGCTCAAGGTAATGACGAGCATTCTCAGGTAAGTCACTAAGACTTTTGGCTTCTGTAATGTCTTCTGTCCAACCCGGCATTTCTTCATACACAGGATTACATTCTGCAAGGGATGTTAAGCTTGCTGGAAATTCCTCGATGATTTCACCGCGATATTTGTAAGCGACACATATTTTTAAAGTTTTAATTCCAGTTAAGACATCAATAGAATTTAATGAAAGATCTGTTATTCCACTGACACGCCGGGCATGACGGACAACTACGCTATCAAACCAGCCGACTCGGCGAGGGCGTCCTGTTGTAGTACCGTACTCCCGGCCTATTTCACGGATTTGCTCTCCAGTCTCGTCATGAAGTTCAGTTGGAAAAGGACCGTCACCGACTCGAGTTGTATAAGCTTTAGATACGCCGACTACATGGCGGATTTTTGTTGGGCCCACTCCAGAACCGATCGTTACTCCACCGGCCACTGGGTTGGAAGATGTAACAAATGGATATGTTCCTTGGTCAATATCAAGCATGACACCTTGTGCGCCTTCAAACAAAACACGGCGCCCTTCATCAAGTGCATCGTTTAAGACAACGGATGTGTCACAAACATATTGTTTGATTTGTTGACCATACTCATAATATTCATCGAGAATGTCTTCAATTTTAAATCCTGTTGTATCATACATTTTTTCAAACAAACGGTTTTTTTCTTTTAAATTGTTAGCAAGTTTTTCTTCAAAAACGGTGCGATCTAGCAGATCAGCGATACGAATACCAATACGAGCTGCTTTATCCATATAGGCAGGACCGATTCCTTTTTTAGTCGTGCCGATTTTATTTGCTCCTTTTCGTTCTTCCTCAACTGCATCAAGTCTCAAATGATAAGGCAAAATGACATGGGCTCTATTTGAAATTCTTAAGTTGCCTGTCACTACTTTGCGTTCATGAAGATATGAAAGCTCTGCCACCAATGCTTTTGGATCAACGACCATTCCGTTTCCGATCACACATATTTTATCTTTATAAAAAATACCTGATGGAATTAAATGAAGTTTATACGTTGTCCCGTTAAATTTAATCGTATGTCCTGCGTTATTTCCACCCTGGTACCGTGCAATCACTTCTGCATTTTCTGAGAGGAAATCGGTTATTTTTCCTTTCCCTTCATCTCCCCACTGTGTACCCACAACAACTACTGAAGACATATCCGTGCACCTCCGTTAACCTTTTCAAACGATATCTATACCAAACACATCCAGTTTATCAGTGCCAACAATGAAAGTCAATTGTAAACACGAACATTTTTCTATAAACAAATGTTTTTGTTCGTTATTTTATTATAAAATTTACTATTTTTCTATTTTAGGAGTTTTATTTTAAGCCAAATCTCAAGATACTGCAAAAACCCCTAAGACACTTGTCCTAGGGATCTATGCGCCGGCTGGAACACCTGAATCATCAAAACGCCGTTCCAAGTTGACGAACTTATTATATTCTTTTACAAATGCGAGTGAAACAGTACCTACAGGACCATTCCGTTGTTTCGCAATAATGATTTCAATAATATTTTTATTCTCTGATTCTTTATCATAATAATCATCACGGTATAAGAATGCAACGATATCAGCATCCTGTTCAATACTACCTGATTCACGAATGTCTGACATCATCGGTCGCTTGTCCTGACGTTGTTCAACACCCCGGGAAAGCTGTGAAAGTGCGATTACCGGGACTTCAAGTTCTCTTGCCAGCGCTTTAAGTGATCGTGATATTTCAGATACTTCCTGCTGACGATTGTCCTTAGAACGGCCGCTCCCTTGAATCAGTTGTAAATAGTCAATTAAAATCATGCCAAGTCCGTTTTCCTGTTTAAGACGTCTGCATTTTGAACGGATTTCACTAACTCGGATTCCCGGTGTATCATCGATAAAGATGCCGCTGTTTGACAGGCTACCCATTGCCATTGTCAGCTTGCCCCAATCCTCTTCTGTTAAGTTTCCGGTTCGGAGATTTTGGGCGTTAATGTTACCCTCTGCACAAAGCATCCGCATCACAAGCTGTTCTGCTCCCATTTCAAGACTAAAGATCGCGACACTTTCATCTGTTTTTGTCGCAACATTTTGGGCAATGTTCAATGCAAAAGCTGTTTTACCAACAGATGGTCTTGCAGCTACAATAATGAGATCGTTTCGCTGAAATCCGGCTGTCATTCTATCCAGTTCTGCGAAACCAGTCGGGATTCCTGTGATATCCCCTTTTCGGTTATGAAGCTGTTCAATATTATCGTAGGTTTGAACAAGAACATCTTTAATATTTTGAAAGGCCCCCGTATTTTTACGCTGGGCAACCTCCATAATTGTTTTTTCTGCATCGCTTAGAAGGTCTTCAACTTCATCTTCCCTTGTATAGCCGTCTTGAGCAATCGTTGTGGCTGTACGAATCAAGCGACGGAGAATCGATTTTTCTTCAACGATCTTTGCATAGTATTCTATATTGGCGGCAGTAGGTACAGAATTTGCAATATCTGTTAAATAAGAGATGCCACCGATTTCTTCCAAAAGGTCGGTGTTGGCAAGTTCAGATGTAACAGTTACCAAGTCAACAGGTTCACCACGGTCCCCTAGAACAAGCATGGCATTAAAGATTTTTTGGTGCGACATTCTATAAAAATCATCTGGTATCAAGACTTCTGACGCCAATGTTAATGTGGATGGTTCTAAAAAAACAGCACCTAACACGGCCTGTTCGGCTTCAATATTTTGTGGCGGCAGTCTGTCATTCAGAAGATCTGTCATGTTAAGCACCGTCCCTCCCTAAAAAATAACCTAACGTCTATTTTACCATGTCTGAAGAAAAAAAATAAATGTTAATAGATCGTATATTTTTGGAAATCAATTTATTTAAAAAATATAAAACTACACAAAGAATAGAATTTTCAGAAAAAAGACTTCGGCCATTTTGCCAATTCGAAATGGGAGATTGGTTGTTTATTTGGTATTTTCGGGATAAAAATAGTTCATATGCCTTATTACTTTTTTTACAAAAAATCCATTAATAGATATTTAGACTGATGTTCATTTTTATTTTATAGCTTAATATTTATAAATGAGATTAAGTCTAATGACTGATAGGAGGAAGTTGATTTTGAAAAACAAATTTGTGAAATTTTTATTAGTTTTAACAGTCATAATTGGAAGTTTTGCCTCACTTGGCTTTGTAAGTTCTACCACTGTTCAGGCTAAGGATAATTGGACATCAAACAGTTCGATCTCCTATTATCAATATGGTATTTTTAAGAAGTACAGTTACACACCAGCTTTTACCTTTTCAATGGTTTTCAAACACTATGATAACAGTATTTCCGCATATACGACAACAGGGATACATACATATGGTTCAGGAAAAGGGAAAATAAAAGCCATTTTACAATATAAAACAAAAAAGGGTTGGAAAAATTATAAAACTCAATACGTGAAAAAGAATGGGTATACAAACCTATCCATTAAAAGTAAGCTTAACGTAAAAACGAAATTCAGATACAAGTTTATCCATAGTGCTAAAGATTTAAAAACGAGTAAGTCTAAGCTACGTTTCGTTTTTTATTCAACTTCACTAACTAAATATTTACGTTAAAAGTGAGGGGCTGTCCAGTAAGTCGATTTTTGACGATTGGACACCCTTTTCACGTTTAATAAATCTGATATCTCTGCAATCTTGAATGATAAGTTTTAACTATTTTGCTCTTTTCGGACAGCTCCCTCTTACCTCCAGATTTTTTAATGTTGTGATTTAGTTGGAGGAAAGGGCACACCAATTAGACCTAGTGAAGTAATTATTTTTTTCGCTAGGTAAATTGATTACGAATTGGGTGATGCTGTTTCGTGGTGTTTAATAAGGTGAAATGCCACTTTCAAAAACTTATTTATACACGCAATGGACGCAACTTTATGAGGTTTTCTCTGGGGTTGCGTTTTTAATTTGTCATCATACTCCACTAGATGATGCTTTGTTTTTTTACGTAGTGTAATCATCGTTTATTTTTTTCTTCCTCTACTATTCTGCAACCCACATCTCTTTTTCTTTAAAAAAGCATGTTGCTTCCCGTTTCCACTCGAGTACAATAGAGATTGGAGGCAAAATTAGACCTGTATCAACAAAATATCTTCTTTTTTTAATATGGTACAACATGTTTTTATAAATATTAAAGGAGAGTACAGCATGAATTTCTTGACCGCTCAACGAAATCGAATGAATAATACCATTCTAATTGTGGGAATCATATTTATTGCTTTTAATTTAAGACCTTCTATTACTTCTGTTGGGCCTTTGATCAGCTCAATTCGTACTGATCTGGGCATGACAAATGGAATGGCTGGTTTCTTAATAACTCTTCCCCTCCTGTCTTTTGCCTTGCTTTCCCCGATTGCACCTAAGCTTGGGCTAAGAATGGGCAATGAAAGAGCGCTTTGGGTTGGATTGATTGTTCTTGTGATTGGAATTTTACTTCGTTCATATGGAGAAACGTTCACATTATTTGCGGGGACCGCATTGATCGGTGTTGGGATTGCGATTAGTAATGTGTTGCTACCTAGCCTGATCAAACAAAAATTCCCCGATAAAGCGGGAATCATGACAAGTGTTTATACAACATCAATGTCGATATTCGCTGCTCTTGCATCCGGTTTGAGCATTCCTCTTTCTAACGGTTTACAATGGGGGTGGAGCGCTTCGCTTTTATTTTGGGCCGGACTTGTCTTTTTAACCATATTAATTTGGGTACCTCAACTTCACTATCAACATCAGCGTACAGTTCAGATAATGAGGACGAAACAAACCGTTTGGCGTTCTAGAACCGCTTGGCAAGTCACTCTTTTTATGGGCATTCAATCTTTTTTGTTTTATTGTACAATCGCCTGGCTTCCTGAAATTCTTCGTTCTTATGGGATGAGCATGTCCCTTGCTGGCTGGATGCTTTCACTTATGCAATTTGCCAGCCTTCCGTCAACATTTTTAACACCTGTTCTCGCCAGCCGTTTTAGCAATCAAAAAAGCATTGTTTTAGGGCTTGGCATCGTATATTTAGTAGGTATGCTAGGCCTACTGCATGGAGGAAATGCAACCATACTGACGATATCAGTCATCATGATTGGCATTGGACAAGGTTCTAGCATCAGCTTAGCTTTGACTTTAATCGGACTACGAAGTGAAAATGCAAATCAAGCCGCAGCTTTATCAGGAATGTCACAATCTGCAGGTTATTTGCTAGCAGCAATTGGTCCCAGTTTTGTCGGTTTCATATATGATCACACCCATTCATGGAATGTGCCGATATTATTGTTTATCGTTGCCCTCATTATTTTAATTACCACAGGGATTGGTGCAGGAAAAAATCAGTCTATACATGAAAAGGTTGCTTAACATGATGTTGGCTTGTTATCAAGTCGACGTCATGTTGCTATAAATCATTTTTCATCAAATGGTATAGACAACTAGTGTTATACTGTTCTATACTAATAATAACACTTTGAGAAAGGGATTTTGACGATGGATGCTAATCACTCTTCGCGTCTTGTTTTTAAACATCTCAATATTTACAGTGAAAATGGGCAGATAGAAGACGGATTCGTCGTAACAAATGGAGAAAAAATTGAGGCTTTTGGCGAAATGACAGATTTTCCACGGTCTATTTATTCAGCTGAACCAGTTGAGTTTCCAGAAAACTACAAGCTGTTGCCCGGTATGATTGATGTTCATATTCACGGGGCAAATGGTGCAGATGTCATGGATGGAACAACAGAAGCCCTGACGACAATAGCTAAAGCCCTTCCAGCAGAAGGCACAACAAGCTTTCTTGCTACTACGATGACTCAAGATGCGGCAGATATTGAACTTGCATTAGCAAACGCAAAACATTATAAAACATCTGTCCAGCAAACCGGAACCGCAGATATGTTAGGCATTCATTTAGAAGGTCCTTTTATTTCTGAGAAACGTTGTGGAGCTCAGCCACCAAATGCCATTATTCGTCCTGACCTTTCCTTATTTAAAAAATGGCAGTCGCTTTCCGGGAGAAACATCAAATTAGTGACAATTGCCCCTGAACTTAAAGGATCGATAGAACTGATCCATTATTTGAAAAAAACAGGGGTTATAGCCTCGGTCGGTCATTCAGATGCAGGGCTTAAAGATATGAAAACTGCGATGAAGGCTGGGGTTTCACACATTACACATTTGTTTAATGGTATGCGGGGACTGCATCACCGAGAACCTGGTGTAGCAGGCAGTGCCCTTTTATACAAAGAACTGATAACAGAACTAATAGCCGATGGTATCCATGTTCATCCTGCTGTTATCAAACTGACATTTCAGCAAAAACAAAAAGAAGGTATCATCTTAATTACAGATGCCATGCGGGCGAAGTGTTTGAAAAACGGAACTTATTCATTAGGAGGTCAGGAGGTGTTTGTTAAAGACGAACAGGCAGTGTTAGCAGATGGAACACTGGCCGGCAGCATCCTAAAGATGGATCAAGCAATCCTAAACATGATGAAATTTTCGGAATGTTCACTTGAAGATATTGTCTATATGACCGCAGTAAATCCGGCTAAACAACTTGGTGTTTATGATCACAAAGGCAGTATTCAAATAGGAAAGGATGCCGACTTGATTGTTTTAAACGAAAAAAACGAGCTTATCTTCACACTTTGCAAAGGAGTTATCGCATTCAACAAAAGGGGGGTTTGACTATGAAGATCATTGAAGCAAAGAATTATCATGATATGAGCCAAAAAGCCGCCCAATTCATGATCGAAAAAGTGAACCTTTTAGCTTCTCCCGTACTAGGATTAGCTACTGGAGGTACTCCTTTAGGTACTTACAAATACTTAAGAGAGGATCATTTGAATCATCATACCTCTTACAGTCATGTTTATACCGTAAACTTAGATGAGTATGTCGGTATTCCGCCTGACAATGAAAATAGCTATTTCTCTTATATGAAAAAACAACTTTTTGACCATATTGACATTCCCCGAAGCCATACACATTTACCGGACGGGATGGCAAAAGATTTATCAGTTGAATGTTACCGCTATGAAGATTTAATTAAACGTCTAGGAGGTATAGACCTTCAATTGCTTGGCATTGGTATGAATGGTCATATTGGGTTTAATGAACCCGGTACACCATTCTCTTCAAAAACTCATCTAGTTGAACTGACTAGCTCAACAAGAAAGGCCAATGCCCGTTACTTTGACTCTCTTGCAACAGTTCCTTCTCAGGCAATTACAATGGGCATCTCAACAATCATGGAAAGCAAACAGATTCTATTGCTTGTATCAGGTCCTAAAAAAGCAGAGGTCATGGCAAAGTTACTAAATGAAGAGCCAAACAAAGACACCCCGGCGTCCGTATTAAAAAGGCATCAAGATGTGATCATTATCGCGGATAGTGACGCACTTGCTTTAGTAAAAGAAAGGAGCAGAAACTATTGATCAAAAAAGATTCTCACATCCCAATATACTATCAAATCGAAACTGAAATAAAAAAGCTTGTCGAGTCAGCGAATTTAAAGCCTGGGGATCTTATTCCTTCGGAAAGGGAATTTGCCGAGAAGTATGGTGTGAGTAGAATGACAGTACGGCAAGCCATTAATAACCTCGTCAATGAAGGTATTCTTGTCAGACAGCGAGGAAAAGGTACATTTATCTCTAGACCAAAAATTGAGCAAACCCTTGAGGGATTAACAAGCTTTTCCGAAGATATGAAATCACGA
This sequence comes from Bacillus sp. WMMC1349, assembly GCF_013155385.1. Classification (GTDB taxonomy): domain Bacteria; phylum Bacillota; class Bacilli; order Bacillales; family Bacillaceae; genus Bacillus. Next base: position 3,801,037 of record NZ_JABJUQ010000007.1, read on the forward strand.
GGAATGTCACCGGGGACAAAGATGCTTGGATTCCAAATCATGAATTGTGATCAAAGAATGGCTCTTAAACTGCAAATTAATGAAGGTGCTTCTGTCTATGAAGTGAAAAGGATTCGTCTTGCGGACGGTATACCAATGGCATATGAAATCTCATATTTGCCTGTTGATTTAATCAAAGGTCTTACAGAAGAAATCATGTATGCTTCATTGTATGACTATATAGAAAACACACTTTTACTGAAAATTATTCGAGCTACACAAACATTGGAACCCTCTATTGCCTACAAAGCAGAAAGCGAATCATTAGACATTGATGAAGGTACACCCGTCCTGTTGATTGAACGCTACAGCTATTTAGAGAACGGCAGACCATTTGAATATGTAAAATCCATCTATAGAGGTGACCGCTATAAGTTCATCATTGATATGAAGAGGAAAGAACAATGAAAACCCGAAAATTTGTTGAGTGAATCTTAAACCTTCTCTTCCCTCTGCTGCTGTTCATTGAAGAGGGAGAGGTTGATCTTATCGGAGATGTTTAACTCCATTGACATATCTAAAGACGTGCCTCATAAGCTCAAAAGAAAGCGATTTCATTTTAGAGTAAATAATAATTTTTAAAAAATGCGATCTTCGAAAGGAGTTTTCATGATGTTAGGATTTCTCCAAAATATCGGGCGTGCTTTAATGTTACCGATTGCTGTTCTTCCCGCTGCAGGACTGCTGCTTGCTTTAGGAAGAGAAGATTTATTCAATATTCCGTTTATTGCTGCTTCTGGACAATCGATTCTTGATCAATTGCCTATTATTTTTGCAATTGGTGTTGCCATTGGCTTATCAAAAGATAGTCATGGAGCTGCTGCTTTATCTGGAGCTATTGGATATTTTGTATTAACCAGCGGACTTGCTGCCATTAATAAAGACCTCAATATGGGCGTTCTCGGCGGGATCTTTGCAGGGGTTACCGCTGCAGTGATGTACAATCGCTTCAAAGACGCAAAGGTACCTGAATGGCTTGGATTTTTTGGTGGAAAGCGGTCTGTACCGATTATGACTGCATTTTCTTCTATGATTCTCGCAGGTATTTTTGGGTTTGTTTGGATCTATGTACAGCAAGCGATAGATGCTATCGGTAGTTGGATCATTGGAGCAGGTGTATTAGGTGTTGGCCTATTTGGTCTACTAAACAGACTCTTGCTTCCACTTGGACTCCATCATATTATCAACAACATGGTTTGGATGGTGTTTGGTGAATATGGTGGTAAGACAGGTGACATGAGCCGTTTCTTTGCGGGAGACCCTAATGCTGGAGCTTTTATGACCGGATTTTTCCCAATCATGATGTTCGGTCTGCCTGCAGCATGTTTGGCGATTATCGCTGCTTCAAAAAAACACCGCCGCAAAGCAGTAACCGGATTTTTGATCGGATTAGCATTTACATCTTTTTTAACTGGGGTTACAGAACCGATTGAATTCACATTCATGTTTCTTTCACCACTTCTATATGGTATTCATGCAGTCTTAACAGCAAGCGCGATGGCGATCACTCATTTGCTAGATATCCATCACGGTTTTACTTTCTCCGCTGGTGTTATTGACTATCTTTTAAACTTCGGGATCGCTACAAAACCATTGCTATTAATTCCAATCGGTCTGTTGTATGGTCTTATTTATTTCATTGTTTTCTATTTTTTAATTACGAAACTAAACTTAAAAACACCGGGGCGTGAAGATGAAGACGAACCTAAAACAAACCAGTTTAATCAATCAACTGGGGCTTCTAAATATGAAACATTGGCTGTACAATATCTTGAAGCACTAGGTGGAGAAGATAATATCGAAACATTAAATTATTGTGTCACCCGCTTGCGTTTGAAAATCTGCGATGCTTCTAAAGTAAACGAAACCATGTTGAAAACATTGGGAGCCAAAGGGATTGTGAAATTAAATCAACATGAGCTCCAAGTGATTGTTGGTACAGGTGTTGAATTTTTAGCAACCGAAATGGAAAAACATTCCTCTTCTTAAATTAAAAACTTTGCACTGAGGGCTGGGTCTGTCTAAAAAGTCCTTTATCAACATGAATCAGGGGGAAAGCGAGCAAATTTCCCAATTTTTAATTATTCACACTACTTTCAGGACACCCCGCCCTTTCCATGTTTAGGAGATATAGACCCTTATCAGTAGTTTCCTTATTTCACAACAAAGTCAAGTATTTCACCTAAGTGGTCAGGAATGCCGATTTCCCAAATGTCTACTGTCATTCTCTTGGGGCAGTCAGTTTTCTTTTATTGGACAAATCCATTCCCCAACACTCTCTATCAACAATAAGAGCCGATTTCCCAGAGTCTTCTGACCAAATCATATATAATGAATAGATGGATAAATTTGATTGTAAATTCAAAGCTCATCAGTTATTCCCGTCAGTTCTCCTTTGGGAGACATTCGGCAAAAGTATAGATCCGTTATCTTCAAATACACATACCCATTTCCCGTCAGGACAGATCGCATCAACTAAAAAACTGTTTTCTTTAATACTCATTTCTTGTCATGTATTAGAAGGTGAAGCGGAAAGTTGTCAGTTCAAACCACTTAAACATAAAAAGGCACGAGCCGGTTTAATACCAACTCATGCCTATGGAAACTGTTATCAATTTATGACTGTTCTTTCACATGGACTTTTAATGTCGCTTGTACTTCTGGGTGAAGTTTAACAGGTACATTTGTGTATCCTAAAGAACGAATGGCATCATTCAGTTCAATTTTACGTTTGTCCACTTTCAGCTGATGTTTTTTTTGTAATTGTTCTGCAATTTGCTTACTTGTGATAGATCCAAACAAACGACCGCCTTCTCCAGACTTGGCTGAAAGCTCAACGGTCATGTCCTCAAGCTTTTGTTTAAGCTCTTTCGCCTGTTTCAGTTCCTCAGCAGCTGCTTTTTTCTCTTTTTTCTTTTGTCCTTCAAGTGTACTTATATTAGCGGATGTTGCTTCAACAGCCAACCCTTTTTTGATCAGAAAGTTTTGGGCATATCCATCTGCTACATTTTTCACTTCGCCTTTTTTCCCTTTACCTTTAACATCCTGTAAGAAAATAACCTTCATCTTTGAATGCCTCCTTCAAAATACTCATCAATTGCTGCCTTCAAACGGCGGAGTGTGTCTTTAACCGATATGTCAGTTAACTGCGTAGCGGCGTTTGTTAAGTGTCCCCCGCCTTCTAGAGCCTCCATAATCATTTGTACATTCACCTCACCGAGTGACCTGGCACTGATGCATACCGTATGATCATCTCTTCTTGCGACTGCAAAAGATGCTTCGACTTCACTCATGGAAAGAAGAGAATCAGCAGCTTGGGCAATGATCACTTGATCAAAGTGTTCATCAACCTCATCACCCGGCATAACGGCAATCGCAATACCATGTTTATAAAATACGGTATGCTGAATAAGTTTTGCCCGTTTAATATAATGATCAGCAGTTTCTTTTAGAAACTTTTGCACCAATACGGTGTCAGCACCCTTTGCTCTTAAATAAGATGCTGCATCAAACGTGCGTGAGCCGGTACGAAGTGAAAAACTTTTCGTATCAACAGTAATTCCTGCTAACAAAGCGGTAGCTTCAATCATATTGATTTTCAAACGCTTCGGTTGATACTCAAGTAGTTCAGTGACAAGTTCTGCCGTGGATGATGCATATGGCTCCATATAGACAAGCAGCGGATCTTTAATAAACTCTTCTCCTCTTCTATGATGATCGATCACAACGATATTTTCAATTTTATTGACTAACTTTTCTTCAATTACCATCGATGGTTTATGAGTATCGACAACCACAAGCAGTGTGTCATCTTGAACAATTTCTAGCGCTTCTTCTGGTGTAATAAATCGAGACCACAATTCTTCATATTTTTTAATTTCAGCGATAAGCCGTTTCACACTAGAACCTATTTGATCTGAATCAATGACAACAAAACCATCTTTTTGATTTGCCTGTGTCACTTTTAAAATCCCAATCGCCGCCCCTATCGAATCCATATCTGGAAACTTATGACCCATGATCATCACATTGCTGCTTCCAGTAATGATTTCCTTGAGGGCATGGGAAATGACTCTCGCTCTGACACGCGTTCGCTTTTCTATCGGGTTTGTCTTCCCACCGTAAAATTTGACTTTACCGTTTGGCTGTTTGATTGCCACCTGATCCCCACCGCGGCCAAGTGCCAAATCAAGACTGGATTGGGCAAGGTCACCCAGTTCTTTTAAAGATGAAACAGCTGCACCAATACCAATACTTAAAGTCAAGGAGATCGAATGAACAGCCGTTTTTTCTCGAATGATATCCAGTATAGAAAACTTTGACGCTTCCAGATCGCTTAAAATATGCTCGTTTAAAACACCGATAAAGCGTTCAGAAGAAATTCTTTTTAAGAAAACCCCATATTGTTGCGCCCACCTGTTAAGAAGTGATGTCACTTCACTGTTCATTGTACTTTTTGTTTGATCGTCTAGACCTTGTGTGAGATCATCATAATTATCTAAAAATATGTAAGCAAGAACCGTTCTCTCGTTTTCATATTGCTTCTCAATCTGTATCTGTTCTGTAACATCAAAGAAGTATAAAAGTTTGTCTTCCCTTTTAATTACGACATTAAATTTTCGCTCATGTAATGTCACTGTTTCAGTATCGACTTCTTGTTTGACTAAAGGAACAACCGCTTCACATATATCATAAAGCGACCTTCCAACAAGAGTGCTTTCATTAAAACATGAAGCCATAAACGGATTTGCCCATTCAATATAATACTGGTCATTAAAAAGCAAAATCCCAATCGGCATTTCCAATAATGCCTCTTCACCAACTTTTTTTAGACGGTAAGATAAGGTCGAGATATACTCATCTAATTCTTTTCTAATTTTGGAATCTGCACGCTTTAAAAAATATAAAATGACGCCAAGGAGAAACACACCGACCGTGCCTGTCACCCAGTTAAAATAGATGTTGATGAGGACAGAAACGATTGTGATGATAATTAAAGAATAAATCGGGTATCGAAACAACGGTTTTTCATAAAAGCTTGGCACTTCCAATCAACTCCTCACCATTGGAAAGAACGTCATCTTGTCTATTTTTTCACTCTTTCTCGCAAGTTAAATCCTATATCAATTATACCTAAGATACGAACTAGGTACAGTAGGGGTGACAGCAGTCCAATAATGAAAAAGAGAACGGGCACTACTTTTGATATCTTTTTAACGTGACAATAGTAAAATATAAATGAAAACCCTTGCATTGCCACGATCAGTCCCATTAAGATACTTGCATTTAAAACAATTGAGTGAAAAACACTGCCCTGTTCTGCAGGGGCAAGTGAAACTAAAATTGTCAACAAGTAAAGCCAAAAAACGCTTTGGGGAAGCTTCAGTTCCCTAAAAGGTTTTAGAGCCGGTACTTGCGGTGTAAAACGCTGAAGTATCGGTCTAGCCATAAGATGATTGATGAAAGCAATGATGGCTGATGTTAGTATAACGACTATTGGGTATAAATACTGTGTCATCTTCATTTGTTCTCTCAGTTGTGCCATTTGTTTCTCTGTTTCTTGTTTATTTCCAAACTGCTGAGACATAGACTCCCATGTTTTAAGTAAATCATGAGATGATTGATTAGCCATATCTATTAAGTTTAACCCAAAAAACTGAATACTAATAATAAACATCAGCACTAATGAAATCATATACATAACAGCCCCGGATGCAATTGCACGCCCAGGCTCTTTTTGTCTGTAGTGATAGCCCATAACAACACCCACACTAACGGTAGGAATTGCAATGCCAAGACCGTTTAATGAACTAATCATAAAAGAAATCGGCAAACTAGCCAAACCCATTAACAACCCAGATCTGATGCCATGCCTTATTGTTTGCATGATGACAGGCAAAGGTAATAAAAATAAGGTAAGCATCCCAATCAAAGGGGCATATTGGGTTATGAACATTAAAATGGTAAAAAGACTAACAAGAATGGCGCCTTCTACTAAAGCTCTTGTTTGTTTCACTTGTTCACCTCGTAATTTTATTTTTCTCAATCAAAAAAAGCAGTATAGCCGACTGCTCTTTTTAACGTGATTTCATTTTCAAACAGACGGTCACATGAGCAGATGTCTGCTTTCCCTCATTATTTCTTCATTTTAACATAAGGGTAAATCTCAAGTAAAATTATGCATGGCCATCAGAAAATGATAGTTGTTTCACATGAAACATTTTACCCAGCTTTGTTGGAGCTGTCTAAAAAGTCCTTTATCAACAAGAAGCAGGGGGAATTGCAAGGATTCCTGCAGAAAGCGAGCAACATCCACCCCCTAAATTATCCATGAATTGATATTTATTTATTAGCGTACACTGACATCAAGTTTTTTAAAAAGATCGGCAGGCGCCATCATTTCACTGATCGACAATAGAATAGCTCCCTTACAGGAGGGAGGCTTCAAACTAAGCCTCATTCTAAACAAGCAGGATCGCCTTGTTTCCTAGGCAAGGACGGTCTTACTTTTTCTGTCTGATGGCATGATGGATGAACAGACCACCCTTTAGAACATCTAAATTTTATAAAAAAACTGGCGCATTGTGCAGAGGGCCCGAAAAGAGTTAAATTGTTAAACATTATAATTCTGACATATCAGTATTTTTAAACGTGAAAAGGTCGTCAAATAGTCAAAAATCAACTTATTGGACGACTTCATTTACCTCTATTTCACAATTAATACTGGACAATTTGCTCTTTTAGCAACTTTGTGACTGACACTTCCCAAGACCATTTCCTGCAAAGTATTGAGTCCCCTACTTCCAATAATCACAATATCGAAGTCATGATCATTAGCATGCGAAACGATCGTTGGACCTGGTTCTCCGTGTTTCATTGTGATTTGATAAGATACCGATGCCTGTTCAAATTTATGTTCAATAGCAGATAGTCTTTTTCGTCTTTCCATCTCCAGTTTCGTATGGCTTTCACTATGTAATACTTCGTTTTTGGCTTTATCAAAGTCTAATACATAGATGATTTCTACAACAGACTGATTAACTAAAGAAGCCAAACGAATTGCTTGGTCTGCCGCTCTTTCAGCATGTAGTGAACCATCTGCAGCTAACAGTATGTTTTGATACACTTCATCACCTGCTTCCTCGTTATAGGTTTCTCACGAATTCCCTAACCTTTTAACTAACCGATGACTTGATTCATTTAATCCTGTTAATTCAACCTCAATGTTGCGATCCTTTAACTTTAAAATGATTTTATCTATGGCAGCTACAGCAGAGTCATCCCAAATGTGCGCTTCTGAAAAATCAAGAATGACCTTTTCTGGACTGTCATCCAATTGAAAAGATTTTACAAAATCACTTACAGATGCAAAAAAAATTTGACCTTTTATAACATATTTTTTTATGTTTCCGGTTGACTCTATATCCACTTTCACATTTGAGATCTTTGCGACAAAGAAGATCGCACTTAAAATGATACCTGCAAATACCCCTTTAGACAAGTCGTGTGTGATAACAACTGTCATAACGGTAACCAGCATCACAATTGAATCAGTAAGTGGTACTTTTCTTAATAGCTTAATGGAAGACCAATCAAATGTACCGATCGATACCATAATCATTACACCAACAAGTGTTGCCATCGGGATTTGAACAACCCAATCTCCTAACACTATAATCAAAAACATTAAGAACATGCCCGCCACAAAAGTAGATAAACGTCCTCTTCCTCCTGATTTGACATTGATTACCGATTGACCGATCATTGCACATCCTGCCATCCCCCCGAAAAATCCAGCCACAATATTAGCAATCCCCTGTCCACGACTTTCTTTATTTTTATCACTTTCACTATCTGTCATATCATCGACAATCGAAGCTGTGAGCAAAGATTCTAACAGACCGACAATTGACAATGCAAGCGCTGTCGGAAAAATGATCGACAAGGTTTCAAAGCTGAATGGAATATTAGGAATAATAAATGCAGGTAATGATTGTTTAATCTCTCCCAAATCACCAACTGTACGAAGTTCAAAATTGCCAAACATCGATATTACAGTCATGATGACAATTGCAACAAGTGCTGATGGAATAGCTTTTGTTAATAACGGAAGTATATAAATAATAACTAATGTTAGGGCTACTACAATGTAGGTCATATTAGAAATTCCAATAAAATGAGGAATCTGGGCCATAAATATTAAAATTGCAAGTGCATTAACAAAACCTACCATTACTGAGCGCGGAATAAATTTCATAAAACAAGCGATTTTTAGCACCCCAAAGATAAATTGAATGACCCCTGTTAAGATCGTTGCTGCAAATAAATACTCAAGTCCATACTCATTCACCAATGTAATCATTAAAAGAGCCATTGCGCCAGTTGCAGCTGAAATCATGGCTGGGCGACCTCCCATAAATGAAATCACCACCGCAATACAAAATGAAGCATATAGACCGACCATTGGATCAACCCCTGCAATGATAGAGAATGCAATTGCTTCAGGAATGAGTGCCAGCGCTACAACGATTCCGGAAAGGAGATCCCCTCGTACATTTGAAAACCATTCGCTCTTTAATTTCACTGATGCTACACCTCTTTTAGCTGTTTCTTTTTACAAGGAACAAAAAATCAAAATAAATGCTATTACCACAAAATTAGCATCTGCTCTCTAGTTCCATTCTATTCTTTTTATCATTATGAATTGATGGAACTTGGATTGATTATCAATCAAAAAAAGAGAGTAGCCATCAAACATGTGAAAGTGCTGTCCTGAAAGTAGTCTGGATGAATGAAAATCTTGGGGTTTTGCTCGCTTTCCGCAGGAGGCCTCGCAACTCCCCCTGATTGATGTTGATAAAGGATTTTTTTAGACAGCTCCATCATGCAGACCCGACAACACAGCTATCGCCACTCTATTAATACTGCCAATGCAATATCAGCTAAAATCAGTCGGCCCCCAAACAATAGCGAAAAGAATTGTTGCTATAATTTTGTCCATAACCAAGATTCGTTTTGACTTTTTCTAGAAAACCTGTAGTTTCTCTTTCGATAAAAGCGAAAAACCGACTTTCTCTAAAAAGAGAAAATCGGCTCATCTTTATTTCACAATCATGACCGGACAATTCACCCGTTTCGCCACTTTGTGACTAACACTTCCAAGCACCATTTCTTGAAGGGAATTTAATCCTCTGCTACCAACAATCACAATATCAAAGCCATAATCATTAGCATAAGAAACAATCATTGGGCCTGGATCTCCATGTTTCAACGTAACTTTATAAGGGATATCTGCTGTTTTAAATTTTTCTTCGATATTTTTCAGTTTTTTTCGTCTATCACTTTCTAAGTGAGCTGAACTGGTACTATGCAAAACTTCACTTTTCGCTTTTGAATAATCTAATACATAGATACATTCAACAGTTGATTCAGGGACGAGTGAAGCTACCATGATCGCGTGATCTGCTGATCTTTCTGAATGAGTTGATCCATCAACAGCCAGCAAGATTTTTTTATACATACACTTCTTCCTCTCCTGTTAGTGAACTGTTGCTTTTGCATTGGACTGATCAAAAGTTGCTAACCTTTTCACCAACCGATGGCTTGATTCGTTTAAGCCATCCAGTTTCACATCGACGTGATTTTCTTTAAACTTCAATACAACTTTATCAATTGCTGCTACTGCTGAATCATCCCAAATATGTGCATCTGAAAAATTGAGTACAACTTTTTCTTTAGCTTCTTGAAAAGAGAAAGATTGAACAAAATCTTGCACTGAGGCAAAGAAAATCTGACCTTTTATATGATAAACAATCTCCTTTTCTGATGGTGATATTGAAGACTCGACATGCACTTTTGAAATTTTTGCAACAAAGAAAATAGCACTTAAAATAATACCAGCAAAAACGCCCTTTGATAAATCATGTGTGGCAACCACAGTGATCACAGTCGTAATCATAACGATCGAATCTGTCATTGGTACTTTTGTTAAGCCTTTAAGAGATGACCAATCAAATGTACCGATCGATACCATAATCATCACACCGACTAAGGCAGCCATTGGAATTTGAACAACCCAATCTCCTAGTACCATAATCAAAAACATTAAGAACACTCCTGCCACAAAAGTAGATAAGCGTCCTCTTCCTCCTGATTTGACATTAATCACCGATTGTCCGATCATTGCACATCCTGCCATTCCCCCGAAAAATCCGGCAATAATGTTGGCAATCCCCTGTCCGCGACTTTCTTTATTTTTATCACTTTCACTATCTGTCATATCGTCAACAATCGAAGCTGTGAGCAAAGATTCTAACAGACCGACAATTGACAAAGCCAGTGCTGTTGGAAAAATGATCGACAAAGTTTCAAAGTTAAACGGAATATCAGGAATCATAAAAGATGGTAAAGAACTAGAGATCTGTCCTAAGTCTCCAACTGTCCGAAGATCAAGATGTCCGTAAATAGCTAAAACAGTCATTGCCACTATTGCGACTAGTGGAGCAGGAACAGCTTTGGTAAAACGTGGCAATACATACAAAACCACTAACGTAATACCTACCACAATATAGGTCATATTAGAAATCCCAACAAAATGAGGAACCTGGGCCATAAAAATTAAAATGGCCAGCGCATTTACGAAACCTACCATCACCGAACGCGGAATAAACTTCATAAAGCGCGCAATTTTCAGTACCCCAAATATGAATTGGATCATCCCCGTTAAGATTGTTGCTGCAAATAAGTACTGTATGCCATGATCTTTCACCAAAGTAACCATCACTAGTGCCATTGCGCCAGTCGCAGCGGAAATCATTGCAGGACGGCCGCCTATAAATGAAATCACAACTGCAATACAAAATGACGCATATAGACCGACCATTGGATCTACACCTGCGATGATCGAAAAAGCAATCGCTTCAGGTATCAATGCAAGAGCAACAACAATTCCTGACAGAATATCCCCTCGCACATTTGAAAACCATTCTTTATTCAATTTTTCTATTAACAATAAAAAACACCTCTCTCTTTGTTTTGACTTCTAACTCTCATAGGAAAATTGCTCTGTAAATAGCATTCATGAGAACCTAGAAGCACTGATATAACAATGATTTTATCCTTTTTGTTTACTCGCTGCTTTGTAGATATTTGTATTATCACCCATTGATTTGGGGGAGGTTTTGGGGGGATATTTTACCCCAGTGGACAGGCGCTTACCTCAATTATTAATATAATTAAACTCAACAATACAAAAAAAGGATGAGGGAAAAATGAGTATTAACAAAATCAGATCAATAATGTATAAGTTATCTAAAATCTTAGGTGATGTCAATGCGGTTAAAAAAGGTAAAGTGGGAAAACGCATCGCCCGGCGTGCTGCTGGTAAAACGACAGGGAAATTGTTAGGTAAGTTGTTTAAATAGGTGCGAAGAAAAAGCCCTTCTCATTAGAGTTGGGCTTCGTTGTTTTTCATAACCTACTTAACAAATTGGCTTTAAATACAATTTGTAATCAAAAATCTCATAGAACTCAAAGGGCTTTCCCAAAGAATTATTTTATCCAAGTGCACCATTTTCTAAAACTTCATAATGCAATGCACCGTTTTCTAAAACCTTATTCCCTAATGCTCCATTCTCAGAGACTCTATATTGTGCCTGGACAGATCCGACTTCTTCGTTTGTTGCTTCGATTGAGGAAAAACCTGACACCAAACTCAGTCCAAGAACAGCAAAACCCATGAATAACCGAATTTTTTTCAAATTAATTGCCTCCTTAAATTTAATATTTGATCTTTGAACTTACATGCTTCTTCGAAATACTTTGACGACAGATTGCTGTTTTCCTGCCTTTTATAATAAAAAGCTGCATTTTCAGAGAGATCGGCTACATCTGACCATAAGTTTTTCTTCTTTAACAGGTCCATACATGAATCAAAGGAGTTGCAATCTGTCTGATCATACAAAAAGTATATGAGATTCAGCTTGGTTTTATATACATACTCATTTACCTTTTCAGCAAACTCAAGGGCTTTGGTACGCCATTCCCTTGCTTGCTCAAGTAAACCTAGCTTATATAAAACTCGACTTAACATATACATAGAACGAATAGAATAAACGGAGACTCGATGTTCAGGAATTGCAAGCGCATTTTGAAAACATTCTTTTGCTTTTTCCAATAGATTCTGTCTTTCATAGGATAGCCCCAAATTAAAATATCCAAGTCCTTCTGTTGGTTTATCATTTGTCTCAGAAGCGAGTTCTATAGCTTCTTTATACAGGTTGCACGCCTCTTCCCATTCTTGCAAATCCACTTGATTCATCGCATAAAGCATTTTGCACTTAATTACTCGGTTAGTATAGCCATCATAAGCTTTGAAGCTATCAAATGCTTTCTGAACATGATTTAAAGAAAAAAAGTTTTGTCGGATTTCATAATATGCAATTGCTAATTGGTAATGAAATTCGGCTTTTTCAAGTTCATCTGGTACTTTATAGAGTCGATTTTCTGCTATTCTATAAAAATGAATTGCGTCAATAAAGTTTTTCTGATAAAACTGGTACATTCCTGAAAAGAAATAAAAATAATATTGAATCATGTCATCCGTGCTATTTTCTAACTTGCTTTTAATCTCCTCCAGTAATTCTCCCGATTCACTGTAATCCTCAATCATGAGTTTGTATCGTGAATCTATCAGGTTGAAGTATATTAATACGTTTTGATTCTCTTTCATATTTGGCAACGTGTTTTTTATCTCTTCTCTTTTGTTTTTTGCCTTGGATATATCGTTTTGTTTAATCAGGTTGTACCACTCGTTAATGTCTTGCCCTACTTTTTGAAATGCTATTGTAACCAACGTTTCCATCCTCCTCTAAAATTGTATTTATTTGTATTGTCTCATTTGTTTACATTATTTACAATAGTTTGAATATAAATTATTTTAAAAAATAATTGAGTACTTACACCCTTTGATAAAATCGAAAATGTTTCCAAAAACAAAAAATTATACAAATTATTGCAAGTTACGAAGTAAGATTCTTTCTCAATCATGGTTATCAAACAGAGAAAAAAGTAAAGCCAATTTGAATTAGTTTTTTATACCTAATCCAAAAGATTCATTTTCTTAGATGAGCAAGATTTCACCGCCATCCTTTTCATGAACATGATAAACTTTTAATTAATTGCTATTTTTATGATGTTGTTTAAAAATATAACTATCTGAAAGGAAAATGTGATGGCAGACAAGAAAAAGAAAAACAATGAGTTAGACAGTTCAGCTAAAGTTTTTGAAGCCAGTACTTTAATTGAAAGAGCCGATCAACGAAAAAAAGATTATGAGAACCTGAAAGAGAAACTTCAGACATTAAAAACAGCGTGTCTTGGTGTGGCGGATTTAGGCGATGATTTCACAGGAAAAGGCGCAGATAACATTAAAGAGTTTTTTAGAGGACAGGCTGAGGTTGTCGACAGTTGGATCAAACTTGCTGATATGCAGATTTCTTTTTTTAATGGGGTCGCAGGTGATGTCAAAGAGAAGAAGCTAACCGATTCGTACATCGAAATGTCTTTTTTAAAGACTGAATTGAAAAATGCAGATAAAAAATCCGATCAAATCGTTGACTCCCTAAAGAGTGACATGGATCGGATCATAGACCGAGTGAATGATATCGTTGATCTGGATAAGTGGACTGACCACAATTATACAGTAGAGATGTCAAAAGCACAAACAACTCGGAAAAATGCAATTGATGCAGTAGACGATCTCGATGAATCTTTGACAGGCGAATATACACGGGCAGTAGCAGAAGCCGAAAGTGTCTTCAAAAAATATTCTGCATTGATGGAAGCCACAAGTAATGGAAAAAGCGCTTCTCCTATGTATTTTGATAAGAAGGCTTTTCACTCGAATAAGTCATATAAAGAAGCAATCAATACCGACAAACAGGCGACTACATATATTAATGCGAAAAAAGAGCAAGCTGAAGCCAGAGAACTGCAAGCCAAACAGGAAGAAGAAATGGAACGCCTGAGAAAATTGCAAGAAGAAGAAGAGAACAAGCCATGGTATCAAAAAGCCTTGGATGGAACAAAAACATTTGTCGGGGAAGCCAGTGGGTATTATGATTATAAGAGAGCGAAGGACGGCGTTGATCCGGTTACAGGTGAAAAGCTGACAGCCGGGCAACGCGCCGCAGCCGCAGCAATGGCCGCAGCTGGATTTATTCCAGTTGTCGGATGGGCTGGTCGTGCTGCTAAAGGAGCGAAGGGCGTATATGGTGCATATAAAGCCGGAAAAGCTATCTCAACCGCAGACAAAGCACTAACTGCCTATAAAACAACCGCAACATTCAACAACTTACAAAATGTTCAAAAAGGTCTATATGGGCTTGCTTCAACAAATGGCTTTAGCGAAGCACTCACTGGCCGGGATATGTTTGGGAATAAAATTTCGGATGAACAGCATCAGAATAGCCTGAATCACGCGATAGCAATGTTGTCTCCTCTCGGCATGCAAAAAGCCGGAAAAGTGCTTAATGTAAACTCACACAACGGTAAAGTCACTAATCTTTACAGAGGTGAAGACTTTCCTTATAACCCCAAAAGACCAAATGGTATAGGAAAGTCTCATATATCACCTAAAACCGGTAACCTTGTACCTGCCAACAAATCTGGTATGTATCAAGACCGTCAGGTTACTGTAACAGAACACATCCTTGGTGGCTATAGAAAAGGTGGGAAATCAAACAGCCCATATACAAGTTTTACAATAAATAAAAAGGTTGCAAAGGGATATGGTGAAAATATAATAGAGCTGGACATACCTGCTCTCCGTAAAGCAATCAGGTCTGGTGAAGTAAAGGACATTGTAATTTTATCTCCTAAACAAATCGAAAGATTAATCAAAAATGATACTCGACAGTCTGAACACTGGAAAAACTTAGCTTTAAAATGGACTCAAAGAGACACTGAATACTTTGTAAAAGGTGAAGTTCCAAAACAATTTATTAAACTACATCTGAAGGAGTGATAATATGCTTCTATATTATAAAAATGAATGTTTGGGTGAAGTAAAAGGCGCTACTGTTGAGGGTGTCTGGATGTATGGAACAATCATCCCTAATGAAAACATGGAAAAATTCAAGGATTTCTTTAAGGCTGTAGTAAACGAGGATGATCCTTTTGCCATTGAGCAGTATAGTGAAGAATGGTTAGATGAAGAAAATTGGTTTATTATCGATGAAAAGCAAAAAAAGGTTGGTATATCTGTACCGGGGATTTATGAAAATGACAATGAAATTAATTGGAGATGGAGATAAGCAAAGAGGCCCGTTGTACAGGGCCTTTTTTATTACTTCAATAACGCCTCAAGTTTCGCCTTCGTCTTCGGTCCATACATACCGTCCGCAGCTAGTCCATGCATCAATTGGAACCGTCTAACCGCATCTTTTGTCTTTCGTCCATAATAACCATCAATCCCGTTATTCTTCGAGCATTTATCTGGATAAAAATAAAGGGCTGCCAGTGCTTCTTGAATTTGTCGTACAGCTTCCCCTTTCATCATTGGAGTTTGAAGCTTATAAACACCGGAAGGCAAAGGATATCTTGATTTCTTGTTATGACTTGAAGATGAGTCTGTTTTAGATCCGTTTTTATTTCCTAGTAGACGATCAACTTTTTTCCGAAATGCTGTTAACTGACTTGAATCACTTACCCAAGGAGCCGGACAGTTTTTTCGTGTGACATCATAATGACGAACGATTCTGCTTGTAGATAGTCCGTATCGCTTACATAGTTTCGCAACTAGTTCAGCCGCATTTTCGACAGTCTCACTGTGAATTTTCCCGTCTTTTTCAACACACATTTCCACACTAATTGCTGTTTGGTTGGCATTTGGTTTTAAGAAGCTAACATAACAACGATTTCCATCATGTGCATGGTACGCCATTTCATTTTCAGGGATGATGTACTGTGCTTCTTTGCGGTCCACAAAGTAATGGGCTGAGGCATATCGCTTAGCTGCAACACATGTCCCATTGAAATAGTTACGTTCATTTAATGAAGATGCCCCAGGCGTCGCTGTATAGTGCATAACAATTCCTTTCACACCTGATAATTTAGCACCTGGACGAGTATAACGATTAACTTTCACAAAATTTTTCACGACTTTTACCATGTAAACCACTCCTCATTTTTCTTTTTGAATAAAAAAAGACTGCCTTTTGGCAGCCCGTTATTTTGTTAATCCGTTTTGTTTTAACACTTCTTTTTGTTTCTTACCTTTCTCTGTGACATAGTTGTTTTTATACCATGCGACGATTGAAGTAATGATCGTAAACACTGTGGAACCCACCAAATACAAAGTATCTGCCAGTGTGTTTACTTGGTCCTCACTAATCGGCAATGCACCCTTTCCGAACATCATCAAAGTCTGGTTAATAAGTGCAATAAAAAGAAGCACCGTCCGAACGACTGTACCTTTATCAAAGTTTTTCATTTTTCTTCACTCCTATTTTATATTTTTTTCAATTTGATCCAGCTTATCAATCACAACATCATATTTCTCACTGAATTTGGCTAGCACTTCATTTTGTGCATCAATCTGTGAATTAAGCTTGTTTTCCCTTTCTTTTGTTGTATTTAATACATAAAACAATATCCAACAAAAAAGAACCGCAAACGGTCCTTGAGTCATCAGATATTGAGTGAGATCCATCTCCAAAGGCTTCACCTCCTTTAAGGCAAAATAAAAAAGCCCAATCGGCTCTTTTATAGTTCTGTTATTCTGTCTTGTTGCTAGGAGGCTTATTGGAATCGTAAGGTTCTCCAATGATTTCTTCATATTGTTTCGGTGTGATCTTTCCGGCACCTACTCCATCATGAATTTGTTTCTTCGTCCACAGACCGTCTTTATAAAAGCCTTTCATATATGTGAACCAATCTGCCGTCTTTTCTGATCCTTCTATTGAGATCATATAGTATAGATGAGCAACCTGTTTCCTCAAAATCTCGGTTGCACTAGGTTCAGGCGGAGAAGGCTTCACGCTATCAATATACTCTTGTGTAGCCGATTCAACCCACACACCTTTCTCTAGCTGGTATTTAGGATCGTATAGCCCTTCAGGGATTAGCACTGTCGTACTATTAGGCGGTAATGTATCACCATTTATCTCAACATCATCTTCACCAGCATATTTAAAGTTTGCATCATAATAAAGAACGTGCATATTTTTCCCTCCCCTTACCATAACGGAATTCCGACATTAAATGAGACTCTCGTAACACTTGCATTATCATTCGCCATGATGCCGTCATATCTCAGCTCCCCATCAGTGGTTAAAGAAAAACGAGCGATTCCGTAAGATCCAATTGTAGGTACAACAAAATCAACAAGCCTAGAGAGCTTAATTGTGAACTTTGCCACAATGGTTCCGATAGCCGGTAAGGAACTGAAAGAGCCACGTAACCATAAGACATTATTATTGACGGAGAATTGTAACGGGAACGCTGAATCTTGCTTTGCCCCATTGATCAGTGTAGCCGCATTCCATTCCGGCGATAAATCTGACGTTGATAAAGACCGTTGCCACCCCTGCCAGCCTTCCGTTTGATCAATATAATTCGTATAAAGGTTGTTTTTCCAATCAAGTGCTATGACATAACCATACGTACCTAGTCCTTTTTCATCCGTTCCAGTCATATGAAAAATCCCTCTTGACGAGTGAGGACTCGGCGAGTTTTTGGCTTTCCCAGAGCAATAAAAAGTTCCGAACCGTTTGCCGGACTGAACTATTTTCAAATAGAGATCATCCGTATCTCCTATGGATACCAACACGCCCCCAGTGTCATTAGATATTTTAGTTAATTGACTACCATCCCACTTCATACGATCCGTAGATGTAATATGCCGAGTAGAATCTTGATTGTGCGTGTCAAAATCAATCTTCGATGCTTGCTTCATATTTTCGACATTAGATAATCCAACCTGCGCTTTCGTCACCGCGTGTGGATTTTCCTTATTCGCTGCATGCTGATCCGTATAATGTTTTGCGTTTGCTTCTGCCTTGTTTGCTTTTGCTTGCGCTCCGTCTTTTGTTTCAACGTTATTCAGTTCTGCAAACTTCTTTTGAAGTTCGTCTAATATGTTGTCTGCATGTGCTGCCTTTTCTTGAACAAGGGTTTTGAGCGTCTCAAAATCTTCGATATAATATTCTGCCATCGGGACAATATCCGCATCCACAAGAGCTTGATCAATCTTAAAAGAAAACTTGTGAATACTCATTTTCTGACCGTTATCATAATTGACATAAAGTTCAGCCTGCACTGTCCCAAAATGCTTCATTTGTTCCGAAGTCAAGACATAAAAAATAACGCCTGCAAGAGCGTCTCCGACTTCCGTATGAACATAAAAGTGACTACCGTCCGCGAACTTCATAAACAGTTTTCCGTGAGTCGCGTTTGATATGGGCAATGGTACACCGTCTTTCAATAGTTTAAAGGTTATTTTTGCCGTCCCAGTGTCTTGTGTACTGTATTGAATACTAGTTGATATATTGCGTTTGACTTGTGCGTTTACATCGAACTGAATGCCGGAGTCTTTATATATCATTTAACCACCTCCGTTATATTCCTGGATGAATAAAGACTTTTGCCACACCGTAACCCTGATCTTTATTAAAGTCTTTGCGGATTCGCATGACATAAAGGCCTTTACCTTTATCCGATTTTGTACCTATTCCATCGTTAGGTACAATGAAATCACCGGTTTTTACTGTCTCATCAATTCTAACGAAAACCTGACCAACTAAACCGACTACATGCCATTCATCGCGATCTTCTCTTGGTGTGTATTCAATCTTAGGATCATAATCTGGGTTTTCTTTCGGAATCTTATATTCACGGCCATCTTTAATCATTGTTTCATAGATCAAACCACCGAACTCGTTTCTAAGATATCGGTCATTCCAGTAAAACGCTGCACCACCCATGATAACGCCCGCAGTTTCAGAAATAACACCGAGAACTTTTTCACCTGTTTGCGCTTTTCGAATTTTATCGCCATCCAATGTCACCAGATAGCCAGATTCAATTTTGTTTCCGTCTTTAGATTCGAAGTATTCCGCAAGGTCCTTTAGGTCTGACACGCTCTGGACGGCTCCCGTACCTCGTACCGATCCAGCCTCTGCATTCACTTCGACTCGTTTATTAGCCGTTGATGGCTCACTTCCGAACCCCCACACTGTGGTATAACTCTTGTCGTTTATGACATTGACAGAACCGAGAACCATAGCTGAAACTAAATCTTTGCCTTTCACATGGGAATTATTTGAACCCATGACAACAGACCGAGAGCCTTCTGTTGTGGAACCTCCCCGTGTTCCGATCAATACATTAGCGTCACCTTTAGCTTTGCCACCACCAGTAGAGCCGATAATTGCGCTAGTATCTGACAAAGGAGAACCAGAACTTGATGCAGCTCTAAAACCGCCCTTGATATTGTTTGGAACAAAGGGGTAACGTTCACCTGCGATCACAGCCGCATCAGTATATCCAACAGCACGCACCGAAACAATATTTGCTTGGTTGTTTGGCGCTGTTACACCGGCTATCCCACCTTTTGTATGTGTGATACCATTCATTAAATTAACGTAATATACCCCACCGCCTAAGCTAATACCGACTTTTGCCGAATCATGGATTGCAAAGTTTGAGATATGAACATCATCCGTTCGTTGATCGCCTCCGATCACATGAATATCTGTACCAGCTTTTGCGAAACCATGCATTTGTAATCCGTTAACATTAATCTTTCGACTCTTATATTGAAAAGCGATGATTGTTGTCCCTTTATAGTTATACGTAGGATCGCCAATTGCTCGGAAGTTTGAAATCATGACATGTTGATAAGCTGAAACAACAAGCGCTCGTGGATCTAATCCCACACAGAGATCATTAAATACTGGTTCACGCGCTGTACAATTGACTAACGAAACGTCTCGAGCCGTTTCGCTCCACGGTTCGTTTGCTAAGTGATGTCCAATGTGACGAAGATCAAACGCGCGAACATCTCGAAATGATTCACAACCTGTAATGTGGACGTTAGAAGGCGCCGGCCATTCCGGATGTGCTTTCACCTCAACCCCACGGACATTCCCTGACGTATAACAATCAATAACCCAAACGTTTTTAGACCCGTCATCTACCTCGACACCGTTCGAATTTGCCTCTCCAACTGGATGGGCCTTTCCACTAGGATTGGTCATCACACATTGCGTGATAAAAATATACTCACTATAGTGCGTTGTTACTCCGTCATCTCCATACCCCGAACCAACGCATCGATCAAACCAGATATACCGGCAACCACTTTTTGTATAATCAACATCCGCAATATTATAGCTTGGTGCAGAGGCATCAAAACAATGTAACCCCGGATTAATGCCTTCTACTTCTCGCGCAATCCCGAATGTAACATTGGCAAAGGTAAGACAGCTCGAATGTATTCCACCGGTTGCACTTACACCGCCCTGGCGCTCCGGATTCCAATCAAGCGACATTCCTTCTACAACGATATTTCGGTTTCCCTTTACATGATCCGCGTTCGTGACCACCCACTCACTAGCTGGCGTATCTTCGTGCAGTTTCATCGTAGTAACACCGATGCCTTGACCAACCATGTACGTCCAAGACGGAAGTTTGACGCCTTTTACAATATAGGTACCGGCTGATAGGTTCAGACGTACTTTACCGGTACCAATCGCTTTTTGAAATGCTTCTGTACTATCTTTTATACCGGTCGGATCAGCACCGAAATCGTCAACATTTACGGTCCGTTTGATTTTTTGTAGTAGCTTACCATACTCCGTATCTAATCGCTCTTTAAGTAAGGGAAATACCTCACCATCCGCTGTAACTCTCGAATCGACTACCTCTTTAACGTTGGTCCCATCGGTATTTAATATTAAATTTCGTATTCTGTTCTTTAATCCTTCTAAAACCGAAGACACAGAAAAACCGCCGTGATCGACTTGTTTTGATGTATGGGCTGTTTTAGATAATTCATGACTTTTCAAATGATACTCGTGATCATTTAAGGTATTTTCAATACTTTGCATATCTGATTTTAATTGTGCTTGATGACGGGAGTTTCGCGTTTGATCATAATTTTTTATCAGCTGCACCATCTGCCTCACTCCTTTTTAAACAAAAATAAAAAAACGCTATCTGAGCGTTTGAAAAAGTTGGTTGATATATCGTTTTTGATCTCTTAACTGCTTAGCCTGACTAACGGCGATATCTTGAATATCTTTTCTGAAATTCGCGAATATCAATTTTGGACTACTGTAAGGATCTAAAGGATTGTACTGAATTGAGATCAGCCGTACATCATCTTCAAACGTGATACCATCTGCCGTATCAGCTAAGACATGAATCGTATCACCTTTCCAGAAGTCCTGTTCAATTTCTAATAGTTTTGGTTCATAGATATATTGAAAGTCTGCCTCGATTGTCATTTCAGGATATGGATTCACATGTTTTTTAAGCGCTGAAACCATGATACTCGCCTTTTTATATCTTTCATCCCTGATCGGTTCTGCCCAACGTGGTTTTCCTTCGAGTAAAAACTTTTTTTCATCTGGATGAATGTACAAAATCGGCTCAAATTCATATTTTGGTTTTTTGCTATCTGCGCTACTGCCTTTTTTCAAAGCACCATAGCCCCAAGCTCTAGTTGTGCTGTTTTGTGAGTTAATTTTAATGGAGATACCAGGCATATTATAGCGTGAATCTAAGGTGAAATTAATCCGTTTTCCCATCTTTTGATAAACATACATTTTATAGTTATCGACATCGATCTCAAGCTTGTAATCTTGGATAATTTCATCCATCAACTCTGTGGAATTCTTATCCCCAAAATTTTCTTGTTCTGCTGCATCAAATTCTCTTTCAGGCGTTTTAAAAATATATTTGAAATTCGTATCCTTTAACGCAATATCTAACGCCTCTCTTAACTTTAGCTTTTTTGAGACCGTTTCATGGATGCGATTGTTAATCAGAAGCACAGTGAAAATATGGCTTGCTGTAACGGTTTTCCTTAGAACATTTTTTTCTTGATGGATTTCAATATCTGTAATGTAATACTTTTGATGATTGAATTTCCTCTCATCCAAATACAGAACATTATCATTCACCAATAAATCAAATTCCATGGTGTTCTCCTGTGTTTTTGTGATCGTAAAGGTAAAACTCTTCTTCCCTGTCTTATCGTCCGTCAGATCGACTGAAACGCCCGTTATTTCGACAACACTTTTCCCGTCTTTTGTTGAAACGTGCAGTTGTGGAAAGGTAACATCAGAAGGTAGATTCTGATTGAGCGTGATGTCTTTCCCGTCATACTCTTTACTAGGAAATTCGGGATCAGGTGTCGGTGTATCAGGTACATCTGGTCCGTCAGGGACACCTTCCACAGTGTCATATTGTGTTAGTTTGTAAGTAAATATTAAACTATTTAATTTAATGGCGTAATTCGGATCAGTCGCATAACCGGCTTCAACAAGTGCGGCTGTTGCTTTCTTGTAATCTTTTTCCCCTACGACAGCTTGATAGTGATTAGGATCCCAGCTTGTCCCGTTGACATATAACTTGGCTAAGTCTTGAATCGATTCAGACCAAGATGGGTATTTGCGAAATCTGGCTTGCACGGAAGTTGGTTTTCCGTTCTTATCATATTCAGTTGTCCACATGAGGACATATTGTCCTTTATACGTACCTTTCATTCCAAACAGATTCTTTCCCTGTTGCGCCAGCTCACTTGTACCCCATCCACTTTCTAAACAGGCTTGAGCAATAATTAGGGAAGCAAGAATATCATGCTTTTTATAAACCCTCTGTGCGTCTGGTGCAATCTGTTTAATAAAATCTAAATTTGCCATATCACTTACCCCTTACGCATAGTAGAAACGTGTATCAAATGTGATGTCAAAATCATTGGCATTTTGCACTTCAAAATCATTCATTCCGATATCAAGCCCCGGAAGCCTCCCAGATGTTTTGACAGGCTTTTTATTGATCACCGTATATTGTTTAACAAAAGTCACAGACTCAGATTTTTTCAACTCGCGTTCTATTTTTAACTTTTCACCATTTGTATGATTGATGATCGTGACATTTTTTCCTTTTGCTCGTAAGGTTACATGATAATCATGCTGCATAGGGTTAATATAGGCGTCACCAGTGTTATAGACCTGAAACCTTTTTTGATTTTTGAACGTGTATTTTAGATCATCACGCATTTGAATATTCATCCCCGGGCTCCAGTGTTCACCATTAAAATTTTGTTTTGTTAGAGAAGTAGATTTTGATTCGGCTAATCCTGTAAAGTTATTAAAGTCCACAGTGAAAACCACATAATTTTTTCCCTTTTCTTTTTGAATACTGAAATTCCCATCACATGTAACGCGAAAACGAAGGTTTGGCAATAAGTCACTTGAAATATAGTACGGGAAAGGTTTAACCAGTAACGCATAAAGTTCACGTCTATATTGATAGAAATTTTCTGCAATAATAGAATCAATCAGAATTTCTACTTTTACATTACGCTCTTTATATGTGACATCCCGTGGATGTTGAGGCAATACGAGCCCATTCATTCTGGGAATTGTCACCGTTTCTCTATCAACATTCGGTGATTCAGGTAAAAAGCTGATTAATTTAAAATAGGGCAGCAAACTAGATAAGCTTTGCTCCCCCAATCCATTATCATAATCAATCAATAATTCCATTACCTCACCCCACTTATAAACGCAGCTTTGTTATAACGGTTTGCATCTTCTTGGTCTACCTTCCGGCCATCGATGTAAGTATGTTGATCTTTTATCACAAGCTGTTTCATTAGTACAATCAGAGCGTCAAATTTTTCATTAAGTGTTCTATTTTGTTCTTTCAATAACTGAATTTCTTGACTGTTATCAGTCTGAACAATCGTTTGCTTTGGTTCTGGATTATATCCAACCATTGAACTAGCTTTACTCAAAACCTGATGAGCCTGACTCCTTCTAAATTTACGCAGTGGGAGAAGCATTTCCCCTCTGTGGACCTCAGCCATATGATCTCGGGTAATCAATCCACCCTGATCATAGCCGATATAACGACCACCACGAGCCATTGATTTCAGACCAGGATGATTGTAAATACCACCATATCTTTTATTAAGATAATTGATCGCTGCTAATACTTGGTGAACCGGGTTTTTAATATTCCCGTACCCTTTTTCCTTATTTGCGTTGAATGTACTAGGAATAAACTGCATTAATCCCTGTGAAGGGTGCCCGGCCTTTGCATTAGAATCCCAAGTATTGACGACATTAGGATTTCCTCCTGACTCTTTCATTGCAATGGTTTCTAATGCCTTGGCATAAGATGAACTCATCTTTTTAATACTTAAAGCTTGGGCAACCCATTTCTTAACGTCTTCAGATCCACCTTTTCCCTCAAATGATCCAAAATTAAGCATTTTATCTTTCAGAAATCCAATCGCCTTATCTTTGATAAACTTAAATCCATTAAGGGCCATTTGTCCAAAGCCACCAGCCATTTTAGGAGCATGAACACCGAGCTTTTCTAACACTGTGTTGAGTAACTTTCCTGGATCAGACACATAGTCAAAAACATCTATGGTAAGTTCTTTTATTTTGCCAGCCAACCTTGTAAACCAGTTTCCTCCTGTTCCATCTTCATAAAAAGGAACTTTACCGCCAAACATTTTTTCGGCATCATTACCGCCCATAACTTGAGTCCCGCGAGGAAGGTTCATAAGAGTTGGAACATTTGGGCTGATTCCAAGTTGTCCGTCTGGTGTCATGAAAGGTTCATGCTTGTATCCATCACCTAAAACAGCAAGACCCCCAGGATGTCCACTGGTGCCCTTTGCATATTTAGGAACCTTCCATTCAGGGATTTGGTGCTTTTCGTCGACACCGATTTTTCCAAGAACCCAGTTCACACCACCAATCACACCGTTAACAACACCACCAAGTTTCTCAGACATTTTGTTTGCCAAATGTTTAATTCCACTTAACGCTTTTCCTGCCATACTTTTAATACCGTCACCCATTTTCTTAGGTAACGCTTTGGCGCCTTCCACAATTTCTGTGAATTTTTTGGCAATGTTTTCTTTCATATTTGACACAATACTTAGCGCTTTTTCTTTCATAAAGTTAAACATTTTGCCTGCATTGGTTGCCCCATCTTTGAATAGGCTTTTTATCCAACCCCACATTTTTGGGAAAATTCCTTTTAGGCCTGAAGCAAGAGCCTTCGCCCCGCCAAGTATTTTTCCGACAAATGATAATTGAACAGCATTCCAGATAAATTTTATTGCTCCGAAAAAGATTTGTTTAATACCGTCCCACATTTTACCGAAATTCCCGGTCAACAAGCCAGAAAATACAAGGACGACACCTTGTATAACAGATAACGCGCCAGTTACAACGCCCTTAATATTTCCCCATACAGATTGTATAATGGCCACGATTGCTGGAAGGATAAATTGAATGACCGACCAAAGATTTTGCAGAGCTTGAGAAATAACGGACCCGTTTTGTTGCCAAAACATCTTCCATTGTGCAATGATCTGACCAATAAAAGATAAAACACCTGAAAGTGCCTGTTTGATTAGAGGACCAAGAGTTAAAAAGACACTTTTCGCTATATTTCCAAGAGCTAAAAAAACAGGTACCATTGCATTAAAACCAGCTTTAACGTTAGTTATTATTGGCTGTGCTTGCTGATTGAAACTAGCAAATGTTTGTTTAATTCCAGAAATCCCCGTTTTAATAAAATCAATTGTCGATTTTGGAAATATCTTTGCAAGCTTGTCTTCGCCAGATCCCCAATTTCCCTTAAACATATCTGATACACCAGAAAAAACGGTTTTTATGCCTCCACCTGCCCGGGCAATATTGTTCATCGTTGGTTCTAGACTTTTCATGCCGTTTTCTAAACCGGACATAACAGGTTCTAATACGTCTAAAATGGTGTTACCTATAGGAAGAAGTGACGCCATCGCAGAACGACCAAGCTTTTTAAGTCGGGTTCCGAAGTTGTCTTGTAACGCTTTTGCAGCTTCTTTTGTTTTTCCGTTTACATCGCCAATTTTTCCGTTAATGCCGCCAAGCGCATACATCGCATCTGCCTCAAGGTCTTCCCATTTAGTTCCATAAAGAGCAACTCCGATGTTATTTGCTTTTACTTGGTCTTTCATCCCTTTTAATTCACCTAAAACAGCGTTAGAAACGTCCTTTACTGTCCCCTTGCCTTTTAGGAAGTTTTTCCATACCTTTTGTGTACTGCCAGACATTTGAGCCATTGCTTCACTTGTTGATTTCGAACCGTCTTTTGCCCTGATTTGAAATTCCTTCATCACATCGTTGATATAGTCAAGGTTGTAAACCCCTGCATCAGTACCTTTCTTTAAAAGCTGAAAATATTCTTCAGCTGAAAAGCCCATTTTGCTAAATAACGGGCCATACTCTGAAAGGTTATCAAACATTTCGTTTGAGAAATTAAGCCCGTTTTGTGCACCATAGGTCATCAAATCAAAAGCTTTCTTGCTTTCAACACCAAAACCTTTCATGATATTGTTCCCGGCTCTTGTGACCTCGTTTACATCTGCATCAAAGGTTTCAGAAAGCATAATCGCGCCTTTAGTCACTTCTTTAAGATCCTTATCACTTAAGCCCTTGATATTTTGTCGAACTTGTTTAATCGAGTCTGTCACAACGTCCATATTTTCGCCAAATCCATCTTTCCAAACGCTTGTGGCTGATTGTGTTAAGCCTTGAGCCTCTTTCTTAGTCAGACCCAATTGAGCACGGAATTCACCTTGTGTTCTCTGAGCATCAAGTGACATTTTCGCTCCAAGACCACCGATAGCAGCCGTTAAAGCAGCCACCCCAGCAACACCGGCAGAAAGTGCACCGACTAAGCCCACTTTTATAAAAGACGTAAATTTCGAGAGCTTCCCTCCCGCATCTTCGGAGGCTTCTCCAACTTCTTGTTGACTATTCGTTAAACCCTCGGTGCTTTCTTCGGCTTCTCTTTGCGCTTGTTCAAGTTGTTGATATTGTTGCCGTGCCCGTCTTAAAGAACCTTCAAGCGAATGATACGACTGAATCTGTGTGTTTAACCGTTGTGCATATTTCTGGGCTTGCTGTGATCCTTCACCATATTGCTCTACCTGTTTTTCATAGGCTTTTCGGTATTCTTCCACAATTCTTTCTTGAATGGAGAGCTCATTTGATAAGCCTTCGACTTGTTTCTTACTAGCCATAAGCCCATCGCCCATTGCTTTAAATTCTTGAACTGTTGCTTTTGTTGCTGTTCGGGCTGTTTTTAAATTGTTTCGAAGTCCTGTAATCCCTCTGTTAACTCCGGCATCGTTTAAAGTGGTATTAATGACTAAATTCCCTATCGGTCTACCTTCTGTTGCCAAATGGTTATCCTCCTTTCCTTAAGTATTTGAACATACAAAAAAGAGCGTCTATATCAGACACCCCTTTATAAAGTCACACCCAGAATTTTGTAAGCCGGTAGAAGTTTGTTTTCTTCTTTATGTTGATAATCCGCAAGATCAAAGAATCGGTGAATATCCATTTCATCAATTTCATGAAGCTTGTAACCATTTTTCATTAAATCGGTATAGAGCTTTTTTATTTGATCTAGGTATTCCCGATAGGTCAAATTCTTACCTCTTATTTCTGAGCCTCCAATGCCTTCTTTTTCAGACTCTCCTTTTTTTTATGACCAATCATGACTTGTTCTGTTATGTCTCTTGTCCAATCAAGTAAATCTTCTGAAAGAACACCATCTAAGATATCGTCGAACGTAAATTGATTGTCAAATAAATCGACAACAAAATAGAGTAATTCTTTCATTTGATCAAACTCATTCATTTCTGTTTCTTCAGCAATTGCATGAATTTCCAGCGCTCTGTACATTTGCCTAGATGTAACAACGGCTTTTATATAAGTCTTTTCCGGTACTTTCATAATATTTCCTTCATCATCGACCTTTGCTTGTGAATAGTCTTTTAAAATAGCTTTAATCATATTTTTCCCCGTCCTTTTTAAATGTTAAAAAAGACAGTCAATACAGACTGTCCGTTACTTATTTAAGTTGGTACTCGGTTGACTTGGTGCATCTGGGTTGACCCCATATGCTTTTTGATAAAACTTTTCAAGTGTAAAACCTTCATTTTGATCATAGCCGACTAAGAAAACAAGCCCATCCGATTTTCTTGCAAGAAATTGACCTTCAATTTTATCCGTTTGAAAGTCAACTTTGTCTTCTTTTGTCTTACCTTCTGCAGATGGAATGGCGAATTTCCCTTTTAATAAAGCGTAATACACATAACCTTTTTCATGGTGTCGCTGTCTCCAAGTTATGCCGACATAAGGAGGTTCTAAGTCTTTATGGTATAGTTCAATACCATTTTCAACAGGAACCCCCAGAAGTGTTCTTTTTGCTTCTGTCGTTAAATCAGCTAAATCTAATTCTAATTTTGTTTCACCTACACCGGAACTTTTTACCGCATAAAGACCGTCATCGGCATAAAGTGAAGCTAGTTCTGACGCAACGTCCAATTTTGCTTCAATTGCACCTGGCATAACTTTTACCAATGTCGCTTTTTCATTTTCATCAAGTACAGAAAAGCGAATGCCATCTAATCCTGTTCGAGCCATTTATATCATCCTTCCACTTTATATGTTTTGAATATCAATTAATTTAGTTGCTCTGTATCGTCGGGCATAACGATAAAGTGCAATATCAGGATCACGATCAAAGGAAGATGCGTATTGTTGATAATCATTGTCTGCCATGATTTGATCAATGATCGGCTGTATCATCTGCGCGTCTTTGACCGTCTTTGTCCATAAATCTATTTGTATATCAACCTCAAATGTTAGAGCCTTATCATCTGCATAATCTTTTCTGTGGCTTTCAAGCTCATTTATCCGAATCATTGGCGCCTTTTGAACGTCTTGATCTTCCTCTGGTACATAGACCAAGAAAATACGCTTGGTGTCCACAAGAGATGAGAGTTTTTCATTTTCACTTAGAAGCGTTTCGACTTCCTGAATAGGTAGCATCATAATCCCAACTCCCTTGTGTAAATCTCTTGTACTTTTCGTAACACAATTTCTGTTAGTTCGTTGGTTGTTCTTTCAATAAAATGCTGTGGACGTTGTTTAATCGTTCCGAAGTTAGAAAAGTGCAATCGGGACGCTGTTTCTTTTCCATAGCCCACACTGGAATAAATCTCCCCATCTTCTCTGGGCTTTGAATACACCACATTATTTTTCATGTGCATTCGGTGGCTGCTATTTCGTCCAGATGGTGTGTTACGTTCCAAACCATCTGCAAAAATTTCCGCACCTGCTTGAACAGCAACTTTTGCCGCCTTGACCCTTTTTCTAGCAAGCTTGTCCAACTCTTTTGCAATATCTCTTGTTCCATCATCCTGCCTTGCCATTAACTCACCTTCTCCGCAAAGACATTGATCAAGTCTTGATCTTGTGAGTTTGGGAGAATATCTTTTATTTCGTAGAGTTCATCATGATGAAGAACATGCATATTATTTGTTACTTTCTTAATCTGCTGATACCGGATAATAAAGGTAATACTGTTTTCATATATAGTGCCAACCGTTGAAAGTTTTTCCCTTAATTTTTGTTCTCTGATCTCAGCCCAGCAAGAAAATAGAGTTTCTAGAATCTCAATATTTTCTCGTGAAACTGGATCTTTCCCATTCTTTTTATGAACAAAAGAAACTCTTGTATTTAAACGGCTAAACCTCATCGCGATAAGCTCCTCTAAATTGCTGAATAAAACTTGTAACGCCAAATGGTATTTCTTCAAGTGCTTTATCAATAGATGAAACACGCTGTTCATACCAGGCACCAACAAGAAATATCACAGCTGTATCAAATTTGGGGTTGTCTTTAAAAAAAGCCTCTCGATTTGGTGAAAGAGTGACCGCATCCATAATGTAATGTTCTGCTGCATCTTTCAGCTGCTTAATTAAATCGTCATCAAAATTGTGGTCAATCCGCAGGGCAAGCTTTAACCTTTCCAGCGTCATCCTATCACTCCTTTACAAACAGAAAAGGGACGCTATGCGCGCCCTCATTCTTTTATTTTGCTGGTGCTGGAGTTTTTTCTGGTGCAGGTGGAGTAATTGTCACAAAGTAACCTGCCTTTTCATCTGCCTTTTTCACATCAAAACGAACGGCAAGTGAAAGAACTTGACCATAGACATCATTCTCAACCCATTTTGCTGTAGCATCCACACGATTTGCGAAAAATACGGCTTTTTTCAAGTCACCAATAAACATGACTGCATCTCCTGCTTTCTTTCCTAGAACTGTATCATCCACAACTTGAACAGGACTACCGAGCAACATTTTTCCTGTTGCTGTTGAAATGTCTTGTCGTAAAATATATTGTCCATCTTTGTCTTTTAAGGTATCAAGAAACTGAAAGGCTGATGCTGTTACTACAATATTACGGGCATAGGCTTGTTTTAAATCAACATTTAATATACGTTTGATCTCGTCGGTTCCTGTAACTGCTTTGGCA
This sequence comes from Bacillus sp. WMMC1349, assembly GCF_013155385.1. GTDB lineage: Bacteria > Bacillota > Bacilli > Bacillales > Bacillaceae > Bacillus. The sequence continues at coordinate 3,831,709 of NZ_JABJUQ010000007.1, forward strand.
GGAAAAGAGCGCAGAACTTCAGCCACTTTTGTATTTTTGGTAATACGTTTTACTTGTTGCAGATGGTTCGCAACAATTGCAGTCAAATCTACACCTGAATCGTCAATCGCTTCTTGTGAGATTGGTAGTTGACCACGGTATGTTTCAACAGCCCAAGGAACTTTATTAAACTTAGGTTTTGCTAGTTCTGGATTTTTCTCTAATTCTGCTACAGATACAAGACCAGTATCCGCATTCGCAAGTACAGGATAAGAACCTGATGCAGTTGTTACACTGACATTGTTTACGATCGTAGCTAAATCCACAACATCTTCTGGCTCTTGTTGTGGTTTGGTGATCACGTTAATTGGAATAATCGCTTCTGCGCCATCAGATTTTAGACCTTCTCGCGTTTCACCTTTGGTTCTAAGAAACGTTTCAAACGCTCTGACTTCTTCTGTCTGTTTTTCTTGCAAAAGATTCCGTTTGTCTCCAGGGAGTGATCTTTCTTCAGGTTTGTACTGTCTATCTTCTGAGTTAACTTCTTCCTTTTTGAGTCCTGCTAATTCTTCATACTCTGCGAGTTTTGCTTTCAAATCTTCTAACTCAGCTTTCATTTTTGTGACTTCGTCTTTTAATGAAGTCGCTTCATCTAGTTTGTCTTCTTCGGCTCTTTTTTGAGCATCTGCAATTTTTGCATTAATAGCAGTTTGTTTTTCCGTAATAAGCGAACGTGTTTCTTGAATTTTCTCGTGTAACATGTCAAAACTCCTTTTCAAATAAAATAAGCACCCACGATTTGAGTGCTTTTTAAAGTTCTATTTTTAACAAATCCAATTGCAACAAAATCTTTTCTTTCTCTGGATTTCGGTTTCTTTTTTGAAATTGCTCTAGATGTCGCTTTGCAATGGACACATCTGTATCCTCATAGGCCGGATAGGTGACAACTGACACATCGGTCAGCTTTGAAATATTTCTCAGGCTTCTTAATGGCAAGCCAGTTTCTTGATCTCTTGTAAAACTGTCCCCGTCTTTCCCTAACAGAAAGCCAAAAGAACAATTTGAAATATTACCAAGCCGTAAATTTTCATATAAATCATTAGCATATTGGGTATTTGGTAATGTAACATCAAAACGCAAGCCAATATCATCAACATTTAGTTTAAGTGTATCAGCAGAAGTACGACCAAGTATTTTAGAAGGATCATGATCGATTAATGCTCTTACATCGCTCATATCCGTATGGTCTAGTGCTCTTTTATCAATCATTTCAATGAATCCGCCTAAATTTTGACTTCGCGTACCGAATTTTAACGCGTATCCACTGATTACCTTTGGACCATCTTCCTCTGAATGAGCTTTTAAAGCCCCTTCTTTCAACGTTCTAATTTCTACCTCCTTAGACATTCCCCTCACCTCCTTCACTTGCTGACGGGATCGGAAGGCTCTTTGCTTTCGCTTTCTGAATCTCGTCCATGAGATCTATGTTGACATAGTTTAAACTCATGTAACGATTGTCCCCGTTTGGAATTGGTGAAAAACCATATTCAGCCAATGCATGATTAAGTGAAAAAATGCCGTTTTGGAGAAGTGCAATGACATTTTCTCGTTTTGTTTTCGCATCCGTTTCCCTAAATCGTCTTGTATCGAACTGAAATTTCTTTGTTAGATTTATAGGATACGGCAGCATTTTAAAATTCAGCTCGGAGGCAATAGCCGTAAAGTAGTTTGATAGTGTATTTGTTAGATAGTCCAGATTCGCTTGTTCTAGTGATGTGTTGACCTGCTCGATACCTAGCTTATGGGCTGGCAAACCAAACACTTTGGCAATCTGTCTTGTTGAATGCGTATAGTTATTGACGATTTCTAGAACCTTCGTATTAATTTCAAGTTGTTTAAATTCCTCATTGTCACTGAGGACAACAACCCTCTGCTGATTTCTGGTACCTGAATTGGCTTTCTCGAATTCGTTACGAATGTTGTCCTTTGCTTCCGGAGATAGGTGTCCCTTTTGAATATTGACTATCCCGCTTAAATTCGTGCCCCTTCTGAAAAAGTCAGTGACAAGGCGCTTGCCCGCCTCCTGGCTTTCGACTTCATACTTGAGACTAGATAATGGTCCAAGCCCTGTTATACCGTTAAGACTGACAAATTTAAGATGTAAAATGTTTTCAGGCTTTAAGGTTCTTTCTTTGCCACCAGACGGATAATACCGGTATATAATTTCATTCCTATCTTCTAGTTGCTCAGCATAAACTTCACTGTTTAATAAATGGACTAGCTCTAGTGGATTGCCTTCCTTGTCCTTTATAATCTCTGCATACGATTGACCGTTTAATAAGGCGTTTGCAACAAGAATGTATTTAAAAAAGTAGCCTGAATAATATTCATTAGGTTTTTCATTAAGCAATCTGAACAAGTCTGACTCTTTATCCTCTATTCCACTTTGTGTAACCATGATGGGTGTCGCTGCGATGTCTGACGCCAGGGTGTGAACTGCTGTAAATACGTCACTATTTTTAATGGCATTTACTGATGTATAAGACAAGCCGTCCACACCCAGAATGATTTCATTAAATTGTTTTTCTGCTAGACTTTGTTGCTCTTTATCAATCGATCGAAAGAATGCCACTTAATCACCTCCCTTCTTCTTTGGGGTTGAGTAAGATAGCAATTAGGACAAGGGAAAAACCGGATGTAATTAACCCGGCAACCGAATGGACTAAATAAATAGCATAATTAATGACAAGCAGTCCAGCCAAAAATAAAAGAGTATGCAAGTTTAAATGAATAAACTGCCATACTCTCAAGAAAAACATATTGATCTTTCCAATTTTCATTTTGCTACGCCTCCCTTGCTTAAAGTGTGAAATCGCCGCTCTCATAATAGTTATTCCAATCAAAATCATCTGTATAATAGTACATAGCTTCATAGTGAGCCGTGATCATCGCCGCGATCGGGTCAATTTTTTCTCGATTCTTATCTTTATCAATCCTGATTAAATCATTAAATTCTTTGATGATTGCATTGTTTACGGCAGTTGTCAGTAAAGGGTTGTCATCGTGAATGATGCGCTGATCATAAACGCAAAGCCTAAAATCCTTTGCTGGTGGGGAAAGACGCTTTGCTCCCTGTCCAACTTCTATTAACGGGTATTCTTCCAGCTCATTCAAAACAAGAGAAATAGCATGAGGGTCATAAAGAATACCTTTGACCTTAAGCTTTTGCGATTTAATTCTATGCTTAATATAGTCAATGACCTGCTGCTGATTGATAATCCCCGTCTTTTTATTTGTGATTGTGCAGTAACCTTGATCTGCCATATCTCTGTAATCAATTTTGTCTCTACTTATTTTTTGATCCAAGCCGCCTTTTGTAGCAACAAAAGAGTGACTATCCACATAATATCTTTGTGCATCGTCGTTTAACGGATAAATCCAAGAGGTAGCTGTTAAGTCATCGGACCTCGACATGTCTAAGCCAATGTAAACCTCATTGCCAACCAGATCCGGCTTTTCTTTTACAGCGCAGGCGTTCCAATCGTCAATAGAGATAAAGCTTTCTTCACTCACTTGCCGCCACACATTAAAATTTTTCACATACAACGCATTTAAGTTTCGCTGCTCTTTTGCTGTATCCAAGTCCGATTTTAATGACTCCATAATCGTCTCGCCTATTTCAGGATGCTCCAAGATAGGGTTTGACTTTATCCAAGTATCTGGAATCTCCGCCTCTTTTTCAACATCGTCCTGTTCATAGATGGCGATGAAATAGTCATCCATAGTGCGCTCTTTTCTTAACACTTTTTTCAGCATCTGAACTTCTTTATACATTGGTACGTTTGGATTTAAACCGGCTGTACTAATGATTGCAAGCAAGCTATTTTTTAAAGCGATCTGCCCGGACTTTAAAAGGTTGTACATTTTCAAGTCTTTACTTTCGTGAAACTCGTCAATGATAGCAACCGTAGACGCAAATCCGTCCCCTGTAGACGTATCAGAGGAAATAGGATAAGCCGTGCTACCTGAAAATAAATCCTTAATTTCAGCATCATTAATTTTCACTCTTTTTTTCATGGCTTTAGAGCCGTTTGTCAAAGATCGGATTTGATCTTTCATGTACTCAAAACCAAGCTTGGCCTGCTTTAAGGCATTGGAAGCAAAAACAATTTTTCTGTTTCGCAATGGCGTTTGGCATAGGAAAAATTCATTTGTTCCCATCGTTGAGATCAAAAACGTTTTACCATTACGCCGGGCCATTGTGATCATCGCTCTTTTAAAACGACGGTTATCGTTATCTTTTCTCTTCCATCCAAAGATACTGCCAATAATCCATTTTTGATATGACAGCAACTTCACAGGCTCCCCAGTCTCCGGGTTAGGTAAAATCTCAGTAAAATCAATTCTTGCGTTTGCCTCTTCCACATCAAAATAATAATTGAAAGGTGCAAGTTTCGATCTTTCCAAATCCTCCATATGCCTATTGCAAGCAAGAATGATATACTCACCTGCAACAATCTCGCCGCTAATCACCGCTTGGGCATATGCTGTTACATGGTCAACCATTATTACCACGGCTTTTCATGAATTTTGTGATTGGGTCTTCTTCGCCCTCATCTTCACCCAGACCAACAAGCCGCAGCCTTGAATCTAAAGAGAGACCTAACTGCCCCGCAATCCCACGTATCTCCTTTGACATGCTGTTCATGATGTCCACAGAAGGATTTTTCTTTTTAATTGGACAGCCTTTGCTGTTTAATTCTTCGATGGTTTGACCGTTTTCGTTAATGTCATTCAGCGCTATCCTATATTGAGCATAACTATTACAGAACAAGGCAAACAGCGTTCTGTCTAATTCTGAAATCGGTAGTTCGCTGATATATGGGTAAATCCTTTCCCATTCGTTCTTAGCCATTGTTGAAAGCCAGTAGGGTGGTTTTTCTTGCAACGGCGTAAAACCTTTTAATTTTTCTTCCTGCTGCTGTCGTTTCTGCAATTCTTCTTTAGATATTTGTCCTTTTAATGTTTCTGTCATTTGTTTTCTTCTCGCCAATAAAAACCACCACCTTTCAGCGAATTTCCGCACTACTGTTTTCCAACAAATGAACGCATAACAAAAACGCCGGTCAACTTATGTGCGACAAGGAACCAAGCGCAAAGAACACATATTCAAAAACGGCTCAAAATAGTAAAAATCAAAATTTCATTTCAACAATTTTTACGAAGAAGAGGGGGCGCCGATGCCTGAAAAAATTTTTTTGGTACCCGGTTAAAGTTAGGGGGGACTTCCGGAAAAATCATTCCGTTTGTTTGCCTTTTTTCCCAAACGTGACTTGATTATGATGATACTGACACAACACCTCAAGATTATTCAAATCCATACGCTCCATATCGTTGTTTAAAACGTCTCTAAGCTCTTTTATCTTGTGATGGACTATTAACCTATGAGACTTGTTTAAACGTTCCTGTGAGGCGCATATAGCACATTGATAGTTACTTTCTCTTAACTTCTGTTCTCGTAATAACTTCCACTCTCTTGAATGGTAATAGGAATAAAGATCATTGTTCTCCCTGTTGTATCTCACAGCCTTGTTATATTGCTTGTCAGCATAGCCCTTATGCTTGGAACAATACTTCTCTGTCCAGTCCACATACTCGCGACAGCTGGGTGCGTTACATCTTTTTAACGGCAGTGAATAACACCTCCATATATTCTTTCTAAACCATGCCCACACTCAGAGGCTCCCTTTGCCATCAATCCTTTTATCTGAGATTCACTGGACACGGTTTACAGAGAACATCAACCAAGTCCATTAACACGCTTATATTTAATAAAATTGAACTTACACATACCCCGGGAGGAAGCCAAGCATAGTAAGATCATGGGTACAATGAAAATACTATTCCCCGATACGGCTGCCGCAAGACTAGCGCTATCCAGGCTCAGAATGTTCCTCCCGTTCGGCTTCATTCCTCAACACCTTTGTTCCGTATCCAGATACGCCATTGATAAGGGAAAGACGCATCTCCCATATATTCTTGATAAGTAAATGTTATCGCTAATGCAGACATAAATAGTCCCCCTTTTTGTCCCCCATTTTATCGGAAAAATGTCGGGATTTTCTCGGTTTTTTGTCGGGATTTTGTCGATAAAAAAAGCACTCAGATTATTCCGAGTGCTGTAGCTATACGGTTTATAGCGCGTTGCTTGATTTCATAATAAGTATCCTTTTTCATTCCGAGTTCTATATAGATATGAATATCTTTTACCCTTGCAGCAGTTAGATATTTCTTTTCAATGATTAACCGTTCTTCTTCATCCAAGCTGTTTTGTAAGGCGCGTTCCATCTGCTTGACCTTGAGTTCATTGAGATTTAATGAATCTCGGAGGGACGGGAAAGTATTTATGCCAGCAGATGAACATTCCTTTTTGTTCTCCAATTGGACTTTAAGCGCACGGTAATTTTTCAATTCTTTGATGACGATTTTGCGGACGGCTTTCTCATCCACATCAGCGAGAAAAGATAATTGTTTTGACATCCTCCCCCTCCTATTCTTCTACTTTTCTTTTTCCCATTTTTCAATACGTCTTTCGGTAAACTCTATCCAAATCAACAGTGCTGCAATAATGATGGTTCCTATAATTAGATAGATCATAATTCTCCTTCCCGTCTTATGTTATTTTTTAGTCAACTACGACTGAACACTAGGGCGTTATTTCCTGGTCGTTGTATTAAAATCTTTCAGGATTATCACCTGTTATTTTTTCGTATTCATCATAAGCAAAATCTTTGTAAGTTTGATGAAGCCTTCTAATAGACCATAAACACAGACTTTCCAATTCTTTTATTTTTTGCTCATCATCCTTCAATCCAGAGAGGAATTTTCCTTTCAATTCTTGTCGCATAATATTTTCACCTAGTTTACTCATTCTGCCGCCTCCAATAGCTCAGGATTTCGATATATATCACCTAAAATTGTATTTGTTGCTGTTTCGGAAAACAGGTTGCGCGCTTCTTTTCTTTTCTCGTTAACAATGCACCATGTACCATCAATCATTTTCACTTCGCCTATAAACGGTTCTAGTTCGTCGTACAGTCCAGGTATCTGTTCTTCCTGCAGGATAATGTCGCCCTCGTAAATCTCCCGACCGTTTTTGTCCTTTAATCCGGTGTATTGTCCAATTGATTCCCACTCTACCTGTACATGACCATTATAAGGCGCACTGATATAGGCTAATTTTTCATCATAGTATAAGTCGATACCGCCATAAAACCATTTAATATCGCCATAATCCTCAATCGGTTTACCTCGAAACTTGATCTCTCTCATTTCCTTTACCTCCAATCATTTCACCCTCTGAAGCCTTTTCTCTCTGTTCAAATCATCAAAATTCATTTGATAATCAGCTTCTCGAACAGCTGCAGCAAACGTTTCAATCCCTCTGTCCCAAAGGCCATGACGCTCAATGATCTCGGAAAACTCTTCAACGTCATGATCTCGGATTCCCCAACTGTCGGGATCTTCTGCTGGTCCATACACAGTGCGCCATTGCCGGTTATCGTTCGGATCTGGTTCCTCCCATTCTGTACGGGTAAAGTGGCAAAGTTCATGGTCTACCAATGCAGCGCGTTGCTCCTCTGACATCGTTTTCCATGCTTCATCATTAATGAATACGAAAAGCATGTACTCGGTCATATGGCGTTCAAAGGCAGTACATTTTTTCGCTTTACCAGACCATTTGCTCTTACCTTCTCGGATGTAAAAGCCTATATGTTCCTTTGCATCTTTTAAATGTGGATGATGCTTATCTATTAAACTTTCAGCCAGTTGTCTTACCTCTTGTGATTCTTCAAAACCTACAAATGTCATGATCATTTTCCCCTTTCAATCAATTTCTTTTTGAATATTCGATCTAATTCAGCTAATGACAATTCATACAGCTGCCGTCCGTCAGGTGTTTTAAAGTAACCTAGTTTTAGTAATCTCGCTTTAAGCTCGTCCTTTTTCCTTTCACAATAAAGGACCTTCATTAATTCATTCACACAAGGCCCCCCTTTAATAGCTCCCTTGCCATGTAATGAAAATGGTGATAGATATAGTTTCCGGTCGCACTCGGGTTGATAAAAACAGTTGAGAAATTGTATCGAACTTCAAATGTTTTTAAGCTACCAAGTAATGACTGCGGTTTATACTGTGATCGATATTTTCCGTTTAATATTTTCTGATAACCTTCGATATCCTCCACAAGCAGAGTGAAGGGGTGTTTGGACGCTCGGATCAATTCATTTTCAAACCGAGAACGGTCTTTAATGGATTGGACCAATTCGTCAACACCGTTTTTTCGCTCAATAGCAGCGTTTAAATACATATCACGGTGGATACCATATTCCTGGTTTTTGGGAATCATCGCGGAATAGTCGCCTGTCTTCATCCCTTTGAATTTGATAGATACATCCTTTTTGCGGAGATATTCAAGAACATGCTGGTTCTTTTGCTCTCTTGTATCCACAATGATGATCATGCTGTCGAGAATGTTCTTTAGTTCTGCCTCTGAATAGTTATAATGAATAATCGTCATAGCTTCTTCCCCTTAAAGTAAGACATGGCCCTTTCATAGATTTCTAAAGAGAGCTTGTCCGTTTCTTCATTTTCAAAATTGGCCACAGAGCCTTTTAAATCTCTCCAACCGTTCTCCCAAAATAGAACTAACAGTTTCACGAATTTCAACGCTGATTCATAATCATGATTGAACCAGTCATCTATTTTCGGATTCATCTTTTGATCTACGCCCATATAGTAATGAATGATTTTATCTATCGTCTGTTTGACTTTGTGATCCTGCACTGTATATTCACCTTTTAAATACTGGATGAGTCGTTTCTTGTGCGACTGTACAAATTCCACAAGTTCTGGATAGACGTTTTCTGGGTGCTCGATATAAAGGTCGTCTCCATCCAGGACTAAAGGTGATCCTAAAAAGGAAAGGTCATCACAAATTTGTTTTGGGTGCAAAATTTTCACCTCTTTTAAAAAGGGGTTACTAAAAGGGTTATCGAATTAAAATTTCAGTAACCCACTCAAAACCCAGTCATATCAAGGGTTTAACGCTCTTTTGGGTTACTGGGTTATCGAAGGTTACCTATTTTTCTATTAAAGTCTATATACTTATATATATATATATATTTTATTTTTATTTATTTTTTTCAGTAGATGGAACATAGAAAATTCAGTAACCCTTAGTAACCCCTAAATAATGTAAGTCTTCACAAGCCCTTATATATCAATGGTTAAAGCTTCTCTCTATTGATTGGAGTAACCTTATCTGGGTTACTTTTTGAAGGGAATTCAGTAACCCTTTCAGTAACCCGCCCATCATTATTCTGCAAAAAACTTCCTCCGGCATATTGATTTAATGTCATTCCATGAATATATGTCTTGTTTTTTGCGCCTTTTTGTTTTTTAAATCCTCTAGTTTCAAGTTGACGATAAAACGCTCGGTTCTTCAGTTCAATTTCATCATTTTCAAAACACCAGTCTTTGTAATCTTTATAGAGCTTCTTGGCCTCTACTTTAGCCTTCGAGTGCTGAATACATCTTTCATCAAGGAACGGACCCAGAATGTCCATATCCTCACGATAACCTTCCGTTGCCTTCCTAATGTCTTCTGGCTCTCCCAACCCTTCTTTCTGCCATTTGAGGCAACCTTGGACAGCCCAATGGAGAATTCCGGGCATTTCTGTAGCTAATTTCTGTGGGAGATTCTTATCCACTTTTTCTTTCGGTATCGTCACTGTGAACGGAATCAGCCTGATCCTTCGCCATATCCCCTCATCGCTATTTTTGACAATCGGTTTATGGTTTGTGGTAAAGAAAACTTTAAATTCCGGTGTAAACTCGAAATACTCCTGGCGCAAGAAACGCGCTGACATCTTTTCGCCTCCGGTGATCTGTTTAACCAATGAATCAGACAATTGCTGCCCCTCTTCACTCTCCACAGCCGACACAAACCGGGCACCGTTCAGCCGGGCAATGTCATTATTAATCGTGTTGTCATTTTTCTTTCTTATGAACGTGTCACTGTTCGTCTGCCTTCCGTAATCCCCAAATAGGTGCTGCACAGTGTTAATAAATGTTGACTTACCATTTCGACCGTTACCAAACAGAAAGAACATCACTTGTTCTGTTGTATCTCCAGTCAACGAGTAGCCGATTGCTTTTTGCATAAAATCAATAATTTCATAATTTGGCTGCCCCTGATCATCTATAAAAATACTCTCCATAAATGCCATCCAGTGCGGACATTCGGCATCGGTTTGATAAGCAACAGGAGAAATTTTAGTGAAAAGCAAATCCCGATCATGTGATAGTAGTTCGCCTGTTTTTAAATCAATCACGCCATTTTTGCAGTTAAATAAATACTGATGGGCGTCTAATTCCTGTTTTCTTACTGAAACCATCGGGCGAACATCTAAAATAGTGTTCATTCGAATATTGCGGCGCTCGCACTTCTTAGCCCAATCATTCAACTGTTTTTTTCTGAATTTATCTTCTGTGGACTGAGCCTCACTATATAAAGCACGTAGTGTTTTAGCTGTAATTGCTTCAATTTTTCGTTTGCTGTCTTCTTCCCAGCGTTTTCCGTTCCAGATGAGCCAATCAAGTTCATTGCAGTATCGAATATTTTTCCCATGATAATAGACAACCCGTTCTGCATTTCCAAGCTCAGTTAAATGAAAAGTTGGTGGTGTATCAATAATTTCTTCCGTATCTTCAACCTTTGCTGATTCAGGTTGTGATATATACACCTCATACGGCTGTTCTTGCTGCTGTTCCATCAAGTCAGAAATCGTCGTGTGGGTAGAATTAACGGCTTCGGCAATTGTCATTTCTCCATATGTAGAACCATCAGATGAATGTTGCCTATCCCATTTCTCGCGAAATAATCCTGACTCTCTGAACATAGAATCCATTTTTGAAGCGTCCTTGTCCGTCCAGAAGGCTAAGTGGTTACATAGAGTCATATCTGTTGCAGAGTGATCATTATTGATGAGATGACCGTTAAACAGGTCCTGAATGCTCTTCCCGTTTTTGCTGTTGAACATCCTTTCCCACATCTCCTTATTGGAGAGATTACTCATGTCACTAAATGAGCAAGCCGATGTGTGGACTGATTTCTGTTTTACTTGTTTATCCTTCAAGTACTGATCAAACAGCGTTTTAAGCTCGCCTGTTCGCTCTTCAACAGATTTATTTTCAATACAGTTACCCGTAAAGGTAAAGTAACGCCCGTGACGATACACCTCTAGACCAAGTTCAGGATTTTTCCTGCCTGTGCCTGGTCCTTTTAATGGAATCTTACCTTTCGTGATGATATGAACACCTTTGCCACTTGGTGAATATTCGGTATAGCTACTCATTGCCTGTACAATTTCTTGAGCGAATGGAGACAATACACCGTTTTCCACACAATGATCTATGTCAATCCCTATGAAGGGATCATCTTTTGAAAACATAAAGCCAATTCCGTCATAATCTCGGTCATTATAAAACTTGATGACAGTTGGGAACGTTGACCAAGTTCTTTTATTACTGGATTGCGCCAAGCTGCCGTCAATTTGATAGGGTACTTTTGTTTTCTTGCCGTCACGTTCTTCAGAACGCCATAAAATCCACTGAGGAGCGTTTTTAAGCTCTTGCGGTATATTTTTAAATTCGTACATCTACTAACTCCCCTTTAAAATCGAGGGAGTCAAACACTCCCTCAAATGTGTTTTTTATGATCAAAATGGAACGTCATCATCACTGATGGTAATTGGATCATTGTCTAGTGCTGGCGCTTCTGACGGCTTAAATCCTTTTACTTCTGGGTATTTATTTCCGTTGAATTGTCTTTCTCCAACAACCAGGCGAATAGGCTTGTTTAAGAAAGCTTTTGCCCATTCGATATGATCCTTGAATTCCATTCCATTTGGAAAACCTGCGGCTTTTGATGCTAGATGAAATCTCCACATTGCATTTTCTGTAACGGTGAAATTGTCATAGAGAATCTTTTGTCCCTGACATGGCTGTTCAACATCGGAACGAATTTCATAATCAACGACAATACGATGATTCCCGGATGATGCTGTTTTTTCCTCATAATTAATTACAATTGCTTCATATTCTCCTGGTTTAACTTGTTCGAAACCTTTGCCTTTACTGTGGTCTACTTTAAACATTATTTTTCCTCCTTAGTATTTAAACCTTGTAATCTATCAATTGCGGCTTTTGCCAGCTTAATAGTCCATTGATCAAGTTTTTTGTCTGCTTTGATTTGAAATTCTTCAATCATCTGCGCTGCCTGTTCGCTACCAGCAACAATTGTTTTAATTTCATCAATCAAACGAGTACGTTCAGCTTCTTCTTCTGCCTTCACATCAATGCCAAGCTCAAGCCACTGGTAAAGCTTACGGCCCACTTCCGGATTTATCTTGATAGAAGAGCCTTCAAACATCCGCGTATTATCTTTAGACGTTGCAGCCATATGATCAACGTCGATATTGAAATTAAGCATAAACTCATATTCCATTTCATCTTTCTGAACTGGCTTTGTTCCTACCTTGCGAGGAGCCATTTTGCCGTTATGATCTGGCTCAACTACATACTCCGTTTTTGTCCTCAATGTCGCCAGGATGTGGACATCATTTTGCGTCAAAGTCTTAATAAGTTTGGTTGTTTCTGGCGCAAGCTTGCCCCAATTCTGAAACGAGTTGCCGGACATGCTGCCATGTGTTTCAACTATTCCGCCTTCCCCTTGCCAGTTGTGGGAAAGTGAATCAATCACAACAACTTCAGCACCTGCGTTTTTAATAGCTTCCACAGCCATTTGATAACGTTCTGTTGTGTATGGTGGAGTAAAGTCAATATGTTTAAAACTTCCGATCCGCACGTCTTCAAATTGCAAGTTTGCATATAGTTTGGCTCTACGATGTTCAGTATCAACGACACCGACTTTTGACCACACTTCCTTATCACTTGCCTCAGGGTATGCTTCTCTCATCATGCCGTAAGCAACAAGCAAAGCACCGGCTGTCTTCCCTGACCCACTTGGCCCGATAAAGCCCACAATTGCCTTTTCTTTCTCACGCTGCGCGTCTGTAACTTCAAACATTCTTACACCTCCACTTTAAAGCTGATGACAGCCGGTTCAATTACAACTCCCGGTACAGCCTGTCCATTTTCATCAAGCACTACTTTTTTGCCGTCTACGTCTTTAATAGAAAGAGACTTCTTAAGATCTCCCCATTTGACATCTTCTTTGATAAATTCAGTGAGTCCGGCTTCTTTCACATGATGGAGAAGCTTTTCTTTATCAGCCTGTTTAGGCTGTTCTTTAGTCGCTCGGCTTTTTGATTTCCCGTAAGGTGTGGAAAGAGTTTTTGTTTTCGGGTCCTGTTCAAGCTGTTTGATATGATAAGCACTAACCAAACCTTCAAAAAATGATAGATTATCTTTGATCGGTTTTAGCTCACTGGATTCCCATTCTTCAATACGCTGCCTTTCGGTTGCCGCAAGAGCCTTGATTTCTTTTTCCTGTGTTTTTAATGCAGCTATTTTTCTGAAAGCCCAATTTAGACTATTCATATCCATGATCTCAAACTGTGGATGATCCTGCGACGCTTGGTTGTTATTTGAAATTTCACTTAATTCAAATGCCTGTAGTGGATTCATGTAATCCTCCTGTATTGATTTTGTATTAAACACCATTTAAAATGAGATTGTTAGTTATGTTTTTTTGTCGCCTCTGCCAAGGCGGCTTTTTTATTTATCCTCATCGTCTTGGTCTTTCTCTTTTTCATACTTCAAATATTCCAACGGATAACCGTAACGGTTGATTTCTATAATGATTGGATGCTCGATATTCATTGATACGCCCTCCTAACAGTTGAAACGTCTATCCCTTTACTCAAGAGTTGGGACGCTATTTCATGCAACTGAACAACTTGTTCTGGATGCTCCATCCGTTTAAGATCCTTACAATGGGCAATCATCGACCCTGCTATTTCAATACACCCTTCATAATCTCCGTCCTCAATAGCATCTGGTAACAGTTCAGTGATTAGAAAATCCATTGATTTGATCAGTCTTTCCGCCCTTTCACGATCAGACTTTAGAAATCTATTTAAATTCATGCTTATCCTCCTCTTTGGTATAATGTTCCTATCAGAACGATAGGAGGTGAAAAGTATGACAATTATCGCAAAAACTCTAGATGATTTTTCACACATTGTTAGAAACCATGTACTAAATGGAATTGAACCTGTTCACATTTACTATTCATGTGATTATGAAAATATTGCCCATAATCAAAGAGTTGAACCAGACCGTATATACAAGTACTCTCTTGCCCTTATCTCGCCGATTCAAAATGTATTTCACTGTGAAACTTTTAATCATCACTTGGCTAAAGATATTGGCGAAACAATATTCAATTTCAAAGGAGAATACGGGCTACGGCCACAATTATTTGAAACTCTTGATTTAATTGACGGAAATATTGTTATTTCAAATTACATGGATTTAGTTTAGTAATTTATTAGCGTCCTTTAGGGCGCTTTTTTTATTTTAGTAAGGTGCTATTAATTTCCTGTTTAACAAGCTTTTTAGAATACTCAGCAATTAATTGCTCTGTCTTTGGCTTGTATAAAAATTGATCTAAACAGTGTAGTACCTCCCCGTATGTCTGACAAAAAGACTTGAGTTGTCGAATAAGATCATAAGCTGCGTTCTCTAAAGCTTGTTCGTAATCAGCTGTCTTAACCTTTACTTTCTTCATTTCTGCTCTATATGAATTCATTTTCTTTTCTCCTTTTTTGATATAATTTTCCTGTAAGATAGGGAAAATGATTGTTAGGATTCGGTTTAAATTAATACTTAATATTGTTTTCCTTCAGTCCAACCATGCTCATTAAGAAATCTAATAAGATCATTTATAAACTGTGTATATTTTTCTGTAGAATAATCATTACTGTTAAAAGTCAGTTCAAGATTGAGCTGGCTTTCTTTAGCATCACCCATGGAAAAAGCATTTCTATTTTTTATTTCAAACCCTTTAATCCAGACAGCTGCCCAGGATTTACCTTTTTCTGATGTAACTGGCATTTGATATTTCATATTAGCCATTTATTTTCTCTCCTTTTGTTATTGATTATCTTCCTGAAGTGCAAGAACTATTCTCGCAACATAGTAGATTTGTTCTTCGCTCCATCCTTGTTCGAATGACCAGACCAAAAACTCCCGACAATTCTTTAAAGCAATATCCATGTCTATTCGACTAGAACGATGGCTCATTTTCTTTTCCCCTTTTCCTTTTTTATTTAAGAGACATAATCAACGCAACAATAGAGATAATGACACAAATACTACTGACGATAATCCCAATTAAATGAAACTTGCTGCTGCCCACAAAATCACCTCGTTTCTTTCTAAACTTCTCATATATGCTTCTTCACAAAAGCCTGATAAATCTTCATAAAACGTTCTGCCTCCGTTAATGCAAGCCATTCTTTTGTTTTGATCTTCACCTTATTCACCTCCTTTGAAGTGATCAATCTTAATAACAGATATCATGTTTTATGAAATTTCCTTGCTAGAGTTGTTCAAATTTACACCATATTTAATTGCCATTTCTTTCACCACAGCAAGATAGATTTCAGTTAAACGGGAATCATCTGCAATGACATCCATCTTATTGACTTTGTCTATTCTCGACTTTGCAACACCTTCAAGCGCCATCTTGCCTTTTTTGTTAGTAAGTCTTACAGATAGTTTTGCATTCGCACGCTCTTCAAGGGCTTCATAGCTTTCATTGCGAACGTCTTGATAAGCTTGGAATCCTCCACGAGCTTGAGCAATTTTATTAATAAGATTGTTTACTTTCTTTCTCCATTCTGTGGGATTAAGACTGAGAATTTCCGTTATTCTATCCTGGTTTTTCTCTGTTTCTATCAATCTAGTTTCTACAACAGTTAACCGGCGCTCTTGTTCTACCATTTGATTAACTGTACATTGCAAGGCTTCAAGTTGAGTTTTTGGTTGCTGCTGATTCTGGATGTATTCTTTCATTCGTTTGAACTCTTTAATAAATTTGATTTTGGTTTGAACAGCTTCTTTCGTGTTGTAACTGAACACAACTAATGTGAAGGCTTCTTCGGTCAGGTCGTATTTTGGGTAAGTGCGACCTCTTTCGTTGGTGTAAGTTGACTCCCCAAAATTGGGGACTGAAAATTCTTCACCAGCTAACAGCATTTGATTTTCAATATCCCTTAAAACATGATCATGTCGTTTACCAAACATATCAGCGATTATCAAACTGTCTGTGACAGCATTATTTTCTTTAATAAAAACTAATTCTTTTGTCATTCAACTTACCTCCTGAAAATTTCATCGAAATGTTTTTCTAAAAACGTCTGTCCACGCAATTGTTTTACCATTCGTCCATGATTTCTTTCATAACGACCAAACTCTGTTCATAAAACCAGTAACGTTTCCCCTTCTCTTTTCTTCTCTCAAGAAGCCTCATTCGTGGATCATGCAAAAACTCATTTTCCAAAAATGACTTGCTCATACATGTTCTTTTGGACATCTGGTCAAGATCCCAAGTAAAAAATGTATTATTAATCGTTTCATCTAGTTTTTGATTGATGTAACTTCTTATTTCAGATTGATTCACGTCAATATTGACTTCTGCAATCGGCAAATTATGAAACCTCCTTCATCTCAAGGATTTTGATAATTTTTTCTCTGACTTTCTTGCCTTGTCTTTTACCGAGTAAAATGTCGGAAAGATAAGGCCCTGAAATGTTTAGCATTTCGGCTAAGTCTTTCTGTTGCATGTCATTTAAAATGAGCCAAGTCTTAACCTTTTTGCCGAAATCCAATTCCATAGAAATAACCTCCTTTAACTTTTTTGCTAATTATTTAGCTTCTTGTTGACTACAAAATAGGATATATGCTAATATCTAAACATAGCGAATAAACCTACATTTATAGCCTTTTACGTTGGGGAACGTTGTCTTAGGCTTTGTTTTGTAGTGCTCTAAAAGCTGAATAAGTAGCTTATGAACATAGTTTAATAAACAATATGCTAATTGTCAACTTAAAAATAGCATAAAGTTTAATCTTTTCATAAGCTTAATTAAGGATGGTTGATATGACAATAGTTGAAAGGATTAAAAAGTTGGCAAAAGAGCATAAAATATCTTTGGCAGAACTTGAAAGAAAGACAAAATTATCAAATGGAACAATTAGAAGATGGGATGAGAAAACTCCAGGCATTGATAAAATCCAAAAAGTAGCAGACTACTTCCACATTTCTGTGGACTACCTTCTTGGCAGAACAGAAAAGGAAACTTTTGAGCCAGATCTTACTGCTAAAGATGAAAGAGATATTCAAAAAGAGTTAAAGAAAATTATTGAAGGATTAGAGGGTAACAATGGTTACGCTGCTTTTGATGGCAATACGATTGATGATATGGATGAAGAAGATAGAGAGTTGCTAATTGCAAGCTTAGAGAATTCTTTACGTCTTGCCAAAAGAATTGCAAAACAAAAATACACTCCGAAAAAATATCGTAAGTAGGTGCCTTTTGTGGAGTACATTGTAACTAAGATTAAGGAACTAACCAAAAAATTTAAAACAAATGATCCATTTAAAATAGCAAAAGCATTAGGAATTGAGATTGTTTATGAGGATTTAGGAAACACCCTAGGTTATTACAGCAAACATTTTAGAGTTAAGGTCATTCACATTAATGAGAATTTGGATGAATATAAAAGAGAATTTGCTTGCCACCATGAATTAGGCCATGCCATTTTTCACCCTGATGCCAATACACCTTTTTTAAAGAAAAATACACTATTTTCGACTGACCGAATTGAATTAGAGGCTAATTTTTTCGCTATAAATATGCTGTTTATAAACTTTGAAGGTTGTGTCACTGTAAAAGAAGCAATTGAAAAGTACGGAATTCCTAAACAGTTAGTTTTGTCTAACATGGTGAAAAAATTTTAACCTCGAATTCGAACGTATGTACTAACTTGAAGGAGGTGATGTCACCACTATCAGTCATTCCCCTTTTTTAAAGCGTCTGTCCACGCAAGAAAGGGAAGATGATAAATGAAATTATTTAAATCAAAAAAAGATAAAGACTTATATTATTATTTCAACGCAAAAAATGAAAAACGTTGGTGCTATAGATACCGTTATTA
The DNA here is from genome assembly GCF_013155385.1 of Bacillus sp. WMMC1349. Lineage (GTDB taxonomy): Bacteria > Bacillota > Bacilli > Bacillales > Bacillaceae > Bacillus. The sequence continues at coordinate 3,849,940 of NZ_JABJUQ010000007.1, forward strand.
TGATGCACTTGGTAAGAGAAGAGAAAAAAACAAACAGGGGTTTAAATCAGAAAACGAAGCCTATAGGGCTTTACTTGAAGTAAAGACTACTACTTTAAATGGTGAAGTTAAACAGGTTGAAAACTCAAATATAACAGTTTCCGAATGGCTTGATATTTGGTATGAGACTCATAAAAATGAGTGGAAAATTTCCTCTCAAAAACAACGTGAAAATGCAATAAAACAACAAATGAAACCGTTACTTGGTAAATACAAATTATCAAAGTTAGATAAGGCAACATATAAAAGAGTCTATATTAATGAACTTTTAGAAAAATATGAGCCAAGTACAGTACAACTGTTTCATAGGCTTTTTAAAATTGCTATAAACGCAGCTGTTGACAATGAAATACTTCCCAGAAATCGCTTTAACAAAATAACGATTCCTGAGAAGAAAGTTAAAGAAAATTTTTTAACTGCTGATGAATTGAAAAAGTTTCTTTTAGCTGCAAAAGAACTTGAAAACATAACTAATTATACTTTAATTTTGCTGTTAGCACACACTGGATTGCGAAGAGGTGAGGCACTTGGTTTAACTTGGGGAAACCTTAATCTTGAAGATAAAACCATAACTGTCGAGCGTACTCGTGATGAGAAAGGTGTAAGAACTCCAAAAACAAAAAATAGTTATCGAACAATTCTAATTGATGAAGCACTATTGAATCAATTAAAAGCGTACCATGCTTGGTGTAAAGAAATTTTGTTCTCTTTTGGCTTTGGTTTTTCAGACTCAAATTACATTTTTATCTCTTACAAAACAGGTAAGCCCCTTGCTCAAAACATTATTAAATATGGCATTGATCGAATCGTACAAAAAACGAAGTGTAAGAAAATTACGGCTCATGGTCTGCGACATACTCACGCTACAATTTTGCTTAGTCAGCGAATACCTATTAAAGTGATTGCTGATCGGTTGGGAAATACCCCACAAATGATATTGGATATTTACGGACATACTTTTAAAGACTTAGAGGAAGAATCCGTTCAAGCTTTTGAGTATGCTATGACTTCAACTGGGGGAGGTTTTGGGGGAGGTTTTTAAATAGTCCTCTCAACCCCTTTAAATACTGGGGTTATTTCGTTATTGACTTCTAACTCTCATAGGAAAATTGCTCTGTAAATAGCATTCATGAGAACCTAGAAGCACTGATATAACAATGATTTTATCCTTTTTGTTTACTCGCTGCTTTGTAGATATTTGTATTATCACCCATTGATTTGGGGGAGGTTTTGGGGGGATATTTTACCCCAGTGGACAGGCGCTTACCTCAATTATTAATATAATTAAACTCAACAATACAAAAAAAGGATGAGGGAAAAATGAGTATTAACAAAATCAGATCAATAATGTATAAGTTATCTAAAATCTTAGGTGATGTCAATGCGGTTAAAAAAGGTAAAGTGGGAAAACGCATCGCCCGGCGTGCTGCTGGTAAAACGACAGGGAAATTGTTAGGTAAGTTGTTTAAATAGGTGCGAAGAAAAAGCCCTTCTCATTAGAGTTGGGCTTCGTTGTTTTTCATAACCTACTTAACAAATTGGCTTTAAATACAATTTGTAATCAAAAATCTCATAGAACTCAAAGGGCTTTCCCAAAGAATTATTTTATCCAAGTGCACCATTTTCTAAAACTTCATAATGCAATGCACCGTTTTCTAAAACCTTATTCCCTAATGCTCCATTCTCAGAGACTCTATATTGTGCCTGGACAGATCCGACTTCTTCGTTTGTTGCTTCGATTGAGGAAAAACCTGACACCAAACTCAGTCCAAGAACAGCAAAACCCATGAATAACCGAATTTTTTTCAAATTAATTGCCTCCTTAAATTTAATATTTGATCTTTGAACTTACATGCTTCTTCGAAATACTTTGACGACAGATTGCTGTTTTCCTGCCTTTTATAATAAAAAGCTGCATTTTCAGAGAGATCGGCTACATCTGACCATAAGTTTTTCTTCTTTAACAGGTCCATACATGAATCAAAGGAGTTGCAATCTGTCTGATCATACAAAAAGTATATGAGATTCAGCTTGGTTTTATATACATACTCATTTACCTTTTCAGCAAACTCAAGGGCTTTGGTACGCCATTCCCTTGCTTGCTCAAGTAAACCTAGCTTATATAAAACTCGACTTAACATATACATAGAACGAATAGAATAAACGGAGACTCGATGTTCAGGAATTGCAAGCGCATTTTGAAAACATTCTTTTGCTTTTTCCAATAGATTCTGTCTTTCATAGGATAGCCCCAAATTAAAATATCCAAGTCCTTCTGTTGGTTTATCATTTGTCTCAGAAGCGAGTTCTATAGCTTCTTTATACAGGTTGCACGCCTCTTCCCATTCTTGCAAATCCACTTGATTCATCGCATAAAGCATTTTGCACTTAATTACTCGGTTAGTATAGCCATCATAAGCTTTGAAGCTATCAAATGCTTTCTGAACATGATTTAAAGAAAAAAAGTTTTGTCGGATTTCATAATATGCAATTGCTAATTGGTAATGAAATTCGGCTTTTTCAAGTTCATCTGGTACTTTATAGAGTCGATTTTCTGCTATTCTATAAAAATGAATTGCGTCAATAAAGTTTTTCTGATAAAACTGGTACATTCCTGAAAAGAAATAAAAATAATATTGAATCATGTCATCCGTGCTATTTTCTAACTTGCTTTTAATCTCCTCCAGTAATTCTCCCGATTCACTGTAATCCTCAATCATGAGTTTGTATCGTGAATCTATCAGGTTGAAGTATATTAATACGTTTTGATTCTCTTTCATATTTGGCAACGTGTTTTTTATCTCTTCTCTTTTGTTTTTTGCCTTGGATATATCGTTTTGTTTAATCAGGTTGTACCACTCGTTAATGTCTTGCCCTACTTTTTGAAATGCTATTGTAACCAACGTTTCCATCCTCCTCTAAAATTGTATTTATTTGTATTGTCTCATTTGTTTACATTATTTACAATAGTTTGAATATAAATTATTTTAAAAAATAATTGAGTACTTACACCCTTTGATAAAATCGAAAATGTTTCCAAAAACAAAAAATTATACAAATTATTGCAAGTTACGAAGTAAGATTCTTTCTCAATCATGGTTATCAAACAGAGAAAAAAGTAAAGCCAATTTGAATTAGTTTTTTATACCTAATCCAAAAGATTCATTTTCTTAGATGAGCAAGATTTCACCGCCATCCTTTTCATGAACATGATAAACTTTTAATTAATTGCTATTTTTATGATGTTGTTTAAAAATATAACTATCTGAAAGGAAAATGTGATGGCAGACAAGAAAAAGAAAAACAATGAGTTAGACAGTTCAGCTAAAGTTTTTGAAGCCAGTACTTTAATTGAAAGAGCCGATCAACGAAAAAAAGATTATGAGAACCTGAAAGAGAAACTTCAGACATTAAAAACAGCGTGTCTTGGTGTGGCGGATTTAGGCGATGATTTCACAGGAAAAGGCGCAGATAACATTAAAGAGTTTTTTAGAGGACAGGCTGAGGTTGTCGACAGTTGGATCAAACTTGCTGATATGCAGATTTCTTTTTTTAATGGGGTCGCAGGTGATGTCAAAGAGAAGAAGCTAACCGATTCGTACATCGAAATGTCTTTTTTAAAGACTGAATTGAAAAATGCAGATAAAAAATCCGATCAAATCGTTGACTCCCTAAAGAGTGACATGGATCGGATCATAGACCGAGTGAATGATATCGTTGATCTGGATAAGTGGACTGACCACAATTATACAGTAGAGATGTCAAAAGCACAAACAACTCGGAAAAATGCAATTGATGCAGTAGACGATCTCGATGAATCTTTGACAGGCGAATATACACGGGCAGTAGCAGAAGCCGAAAGTGTCTTCAAAAAATATTCTGCATTGATGGAAGCCACAAGTAATGGAAAAAGCGCTTCTCCTATGTATTTTGATAAGAAGGCTTTTCACTCGAATAAGTCATATAAAGAAGCAATCAATACCGACAAACAGGCGACTACATATATTAATGCGAAAAAAGAGCAAGCTGAAGCCAGAGAACTGCAAGCCAAACAGGAAGAAGAAATGGAACGCCTGAGAAAATTGCAAGAAGAAGAAGAGAACAAGCCATGGTATCAAAAAGCCTTGGATGGAACAAAAACATTTGTCGGGGAAGCCAGTGGGTATTATGATTATAAGAGAGCGAAGGACGGCGTTGATCCGGTTACAGGTGAAAAGCTGACAGCCGGGCAACGCGCCGCAGCCGCAGCAATGGCCGCAGCTGGATTTATTCCAGTTGTCGGATGGGCTGGTCGTGCTGCTAAAGGAGCGAAGGGCGTATATGGTGCATATAAAGCCGGAAAAGCTATCTCAACCGCAGACAAAGCACTAACTGCCTATAAAACAACCGCAACATTCAACAACTTACAAAATGTTCAAAAAGGTCTATATGGGCTTGCTTCAACAAATGGCTTTAGCGAAGCACTCACTGGCCGGGATATGTTTGGGAATAAAATTTCGGATGAACAGCATCAGAATAGCCTGAATCACGCGATAGCAATGTTGTCTCCTCTCGGCATGCAAAAAGCCGGAAAAGTGCTTAATGTAAACTCACACAACGGTAAAGTCACTAATCTTTACAGAGGTGAAGACTTTCCTTATAACCCCAAAAGACCAAATGGTATAGGAAAGTCTCATATATCACCTAAAACCGGTAACCTTGTACCTGCCAACAAATCTGGTATGTATCAAGACCGTCAGGTTACTGTAACAGAACACATCCTTGGTGGCTATAGAAAAGGTGGGAAATCAAACAGCCCATATACAAGTTTTACAATAAATAAAAAGGTTGCAAAGGGATATGGTGAAAATATAATAGAGCTGGACATACCTGCTCTCCGTAAAGCAATCAGGTCTGGTGAAGTAAAGGACATTGTAATTTTATCTCCTAAACAAATCGAAAGATTAATCAAAAATGATACTCGACAGTCTGAACACTGGAAAAACTTAGCTTTAAAATGGACTCAAAGAGACACTGAATACTTTGTAAAAGGTGAAGTTCCAAAACAATTTATTAAACTACATCTGAAGGAGTGATAATATGCTTCTATATTATAAAAATGAATGTTTGGGTGAAGTAAAAGGCGCTACTGTTGAGGGTGTCTGGATGTATGGAACAATCATCCCTAATGAAAACATGGAAAAATTCAAGGATTTCTTTAAGGCTGTAGTAAACGAGGATGATCCTTTTGCCATTGAGCAGTATAGTGAAGAATGGTTAGATGAAGAAAATTGGTTTATTATCGATGAAAAGCAAAAAAAGGTTGGTATATCTGTACCGGGGATTTATGAAAATGACAATGAAATTAATTGGAGATGGAGATAAGCAAAGAGGCCCGTTGTACAGGGCCTTTTTTATTACTTCAATAACGCCTCAAGTTTCGCCTTCGTCTTCGGTCCATACATACCGTCCGCAGCTAGTCCATGCATCAATTGGAACCGTCTAACCGCATCTTTTGTCTTTCGTCCATAATAACCATCAATCCCGTTATTCTTCGAGCATTTATCTGGATAAAAATAAAGGGCTGCCAGTGCTTCTTGAATTTGTCGTACAGCTTCCCCTTTCATCATTGGAGTTTGAAGCTTATAAACACCGGAAGGCAAAGGATATCTTGATTTCTTGTTATGACTTGAAGATGAGTCTGTTTTAGATCCGTTTTTATTTCCTAGTAGACGATCAACTTTTTTCCGAAATGCTGTTAACTGACTTGAATCACTTACCCAAGGAGCCGGACAGTTTTTTCGTGTGACATCATAATGACGAACGATTCTGCTTGTAGATAGTCCGTATCGCTTACATAGTTTCGCAACTAGTTCAGCCGCATTTTCGACAGTCTCACTGTGAATTTTCCCGTCTTTTTCAACACACATTTCCACACTAATTGCTGTTTGGTTGGCATTTGGTTTTAAGAAGCTAACATAACAACGATTTCCATCATGTGCATGGTACGCCATTTCATTTTCAGGGATGATGTACTGTGCTTCTTTGCGGTCCACAAAGTAATGGGCTGAGGCATATCGCTTAGCTGCAACACATGTCCCATTGAAATAGTTACGTTCATTTAATGAAGATGCCCCAGGCGTCGCTGTATAGTGCATAACAATTCCTTTCACACCTGATAATTTAGCACCTGGACGAGTATAACGATTAACTTTCACAAAATTTTTCACGACTTTTACCATGTAAACCACTCCTCATTTTTCTTTTTGAATAAAAAAAGACTGCCTTTTGGCAGCCCGTTATTTTGTTAATCCGTTTTGTTTTAACACTTCTTTTTGTTTCTTACCTTTCTCTGTGACATAGTTGTTTTTATACCATGCGACGATTGAAGTAATGATCGTAAACACTGTGGAACCCACCAAATACAAAGTATCTGCCAGTGTGTTTACTTGGTCCTCACTAATCGGCAATGCACCCTTTCCGAACATCATCAAAGTCTGGTTAATAAGTGCAATAAAAAGAAGCACCGTCCGAACGACTGTACCTTTATCAAAGTTTTTCATTTTTCTTCACTCCTATTTTATATTTTTTTCAATTTGATCCAGCTTATCAATCACAACATCATATTTCTCACTGAATTTGGCTAGCACTTCATTTTGTGCATCAATCTGTGAATTAAGCTTGTTTTCCCTTTCTTTTGTTGTATTTAATACATAAAACAATATCCAACAAAAAAGAACCGCAAACGGTCCTTGAGTCATCAGATATTGAGTGAGATCCATCTCCAAAGGCTTCACCTCCTTTAAGGCAAAATAAAAAAGCCCAATCGGCTCTTTTATAGTTCTGTTATTCTGTCTTGTTGCTAGGAGGCTTATTGGAATCGTAAGGTTCTCCAATGATTTCTTCATATTGTTTCGGTGTGATCTTTCCGGCACCTACTCCATCATGAATTTGTTTCTTCGTCCACAGACCGTCTTTATAAAAGCCTTTCATATATGTGAACCAATCTGCCGTCTTTTCTGATCCTTCTATTGAGATCATATAGTATAGATGAGCAACCTGTTTCCTCAAAATCTCGGTTGCACTAGGTTCAGGCGGAGAAGGCTTCACGCTATCAATATACTCTTGTGTAGCCGATTCAACCCACACACCTTTCTCTAGCTGGTATTTAGGATCGTATAGCCCTTCAGGGATTAGCACTGTCGTACTATTAGGCGGTAATGTATCACCATTTATCTCAACATCATCTTCACCAGCATATTTAAAGTTTGCATCATAATAAAGAACGTGCATATTTTTCCCTCCCCTTACCATAACGGAATTCCGACATTAAATGAGACTCTCGTAACACTTGCATTATCATTCGCCATGATGCCGTCATATCTCAGCTCCCCATCAGTGGTTAAAGAAAAACGAGCGATTCCGTAAGATCCAATTGTAGGTACAACAAAATCAACAAGCCTAGAGAGCTTAATTGTGAACTTTGCCACAATGGTTCCGATAGCCGGTAAGGAACTGAAAGAGCCACGTAACCATAAGACATTATTATTGACGGAGAATTGTAACGGGAACGCTGAATCTTGCTTTGCCCCATTGATCAGTGTAGCCGCATTCCATTCCGGCGATAAATCTGACGTTGATAAAGACCGTTGCCACCCCTGCCAGCCTTCCGTTTGATCAATATAATTCGTATAAAGGTTGTTTTTCCAATCAAGTGCTATGACATAACCATACGTACCTAGTCCTTTTTCATCCGTTCCAGTCATATGAAAAATCCCTCTTGACGAGTGAGGACTCGGCGAGTTTTTGGCTTTCCCAGAGCAATAAAAAGTTCCGAACCGTTTGCCGGACTGAACTATTTTCAAATAGAGATCATCCGTATCTCCTATGGATACCAACACGCCCCCAGTGTCATTAGATATTTTAGTTAATTGACTACCATCCCACTTCATACGATCCGTAGATGTAATATGCCGAGTAGAATCTTGATTGTGCGTGTCAAAATCAATCTTCGATGCTTGCTTCATATTTTCGACATTAGATAATCCAACCTGCGCTTTCGTCACCGCGTGTGGATTTTCCTTATTCGCTGCATGCTGATCCGTATAATGTTTTGCGTTTGCTTCTGCCTTGTTTGCTTTTGCTTGCGCTCCGTCTTTTGTTTCAACGTTATTCAGTTCTGCAAACTTCTTTTGAAGTTCGTCTAATATGTTGTCTGCATGTGCTGCCTTTTCTTGAACAAGGGTTTTGAGCGTCTCAAAATCTTCGATATAATATTCTGCCATCGGGACAATATCCGCATCCACAAGAGCTTGATCAATCTTAAAAGAAAACTTGTGAATACTCATTTTCTGACCGTTATCATAATTGACATAAAGTTCAGCCTGCACTGTCCCAAAATGCTTCATTTGTTCCGAAGTCAAGACATAAAAAATAACGCCTGCAAGAGCGTCTCCGACTTCCGTATGAACATAAAAGTGACTACCGTCCGCGAACTTCATAAACAGTTTTCCGTGAGTCGCGTTTGATATGGGCAATGGTACACCGTCTTTCAATAGTTTAAAGGTTATTTTTGCCGTCCCAGTGTCTTGTGTACTGTATTGAATACTAGTTGATATATTGCGTTTGACTTGTGCGTTTACATCGAACTGAATGCCGGAGTCTTTATATATCATTTAACCACCTCCGTTATATTCCTGGATGAATAAAGACTTTTGCCACACCGTAACCCTGATCTTTATTAAAGTCTTTGCGGATTCGCATGACATAAAGGCCTTTACCTTTATCCGATTTTGTACCTATTCCATCGTTAGGTACAATGAAATCACCGGTTTTTACTGTCTCATCAATTCTAACGAAAACCTGACCAACTAAACCGACTACATGCCATTCATCGCGATCTTCTCTTGGTGTGTATTCAATCTTAGGATCATAATCTGGGTTTTCTTTCGGAATCTTATATTCACGGCCATCTTTAATCATTGTTTCATAGATCAAACCACCGAACTCGTTTCTAAGATATCGGTCATTCCAGTAAAACGCTGCACCACCCATGATAACGCCCGCAGTTTCAGAAATAACACCGAGAACTTTTTCACCTGTTTGCGCTTTTCGAATTTTATCGCCATCCAATGTCACCAGATAGCCAGATTCAATTTTGTTTCCGTCTTTAGATTCGAAGTATTCCGCAAGGTCCTTTAGGTCTGACACGCTCTGGACGGCTCCCGTACCTCGTACCGATCCAGCCTCTGCATTCACTTCGACTCGTTTATTAGCCGTTGATGGCTCACTTCCGAACCCCCACACTGTGGTATAACTCTTGTCGTTTATGACATTGACAGAACCGAGAACCATAGCTGAAACTAAATCTTTGCCTTTCACATGGGAATTATTTGAACCCATGACAACAGACCGAGAGCCTTCTGTTGTGGAACCTCCCCGTGTTCCGATCAATACATTAGCGTCACCTTTAGCTTTGCCACCACCAGTAGAGCCGATAATTGCGCTAGTATCTGACAAAGGAGAACCAGAACTTGATGCAGCTCTAAAACCGCCCTTGATATTGTTTGGAACAAAGGGGTAACGTTCACCTGCGATCACAGCCGCATCAGTATATCCAACAGCACGCACCGAAACAATATTTGCTTGGTTGTTTGGCGCTGTTACACCGGCTATCCCACCTTTTGTATGTGTGATACCATTCATTAAATTAACGTAATATACCCCACCGCCTAAGCTAATACCGACTTTTGCCGAATCATGGATTGCAAAGTTTGAGATATGAACATCATCCGTTCGTTGATCGCCTCCGATCACATGAATATCTGTACCAGCTTTTGCGAAACCATGCATTTGTAATCCGTTAACATTAATCTTTCGACTCTTATATTGAAAAGCGATGATTGTTGTCCCTTTATAGTTATACGTAGGATCGCCAATTGCTCGGAAGTTTGAAATCATGACATGTTGATAAGCTGAAACAACAAGCGCTCGTGGATCTAATCCCACACAGAGATCATTAAATACTGGTTCACGCGCTGTACAATTGACTAACGAAACGTCTCGAGCCGTTTCGCTCCACGGTTCGTTTGCTAAGTGATGTCCAATGTGACGAAGATCAAACGCGCGAACATCTCGAAATGATTCACAACCTGTAATGTGGACGTTAGAAGGCGCCGGCCATTCCGGATGTGCTTTCACCTCAACCCCACGGACATTCCCTGACGTATAACAATCAATAACCCAAACGTTTTTAGACCCGTCATCTACCTCGACACCGTTCGAATTTGCCTCTCCAACTGGATGGGCCTTTCCACTAGGATTGGTCATCACACATTGCGTGATAAAAATATACTCACTATAGTGCGTTGTTACTCCGTCATCTCCATACCCCGAACCAACGCATCGATCAAACCAGATATACCGGCAACCACTTTTTGTATAATCAACATCCGCAATATTATAGCTTGGTGCAGAGGCATCAAAACAATGTAACCCCGGATTAATGCCTTCTACTTCTCGCGCAATCCCGAATGTAACATTGGCAAAGGTAAGACAGCTCGAATGTATTCCACCGGTTGCACTTACACCGCCCTGGCGCTCCGGATTCCAATCAAGCGACATTCCTTCTACAACGATATTTCGGTTTCCCTTTACATGATCCGCGTTCGTGACCACCCACTCACTAGCTGGCGTATCTTCGTGCAGTTTCATCGTAGTAACACCGATGCCTTGACCAACCATGTACGTCCAAGACGGAAGTTTGACGCCTTTTACAATATAGGTACCGGCTGATAGGTTCAGACGTACTTTACCGGTACCAATCGCTTTTTGAAATGCTTCTGTACTATCTTTTATACCGGTCGGATCAGCACCGAAATCGTCAACATTTACGGTCCGTTTGATTTTTTGTAGTAGCTTACCATACTCCGTATCTAATCGCTCTTTAAGTAAGGGAAATACCTCACCATCCGCTGTAACTCTCGAATCGACTACCTCTTTAACGTTGGTCCCATCGGTATTTAATATTAAATTTCGTATTCTGTTCTTTAATCCTTCTAAAACCGAAGACACAGAAAAACCGCCGTGATCGACTTGTTTTGATGTATGGGCTGTTTTAGATAATTCATGACTTTTCAAATGATACTCGTGATCATTTAAGGTATTTTCAATACTTTGCATATCTGATTTTAATTGTGCTTGATGACGGGAGTTTCGCGTTTGATCATAATTTTTTATCAGCTGCACCATCTGCCTCACTCCTTTTTAAACAAAAATAAAAAAACGCTATCTGAGCGTTTGAAAAAGTTGGTTGATATATCGTTTTTGATCTCTTAACTGCTTAGCCTGACTAACGGCGATATCTTGAATATCTTTTCTGAAATTCGCGAATATCAATTTTGGACTACTGTAAGGATCTAAAGGATTGTACTGAATTGAGATCAGCCGTACATCATCTTCAAACGTGATACCATCTGCCGTATCAGCTAAGACATGAATCGTATCACCTTTCCAGAAGTCCTGTTCAATTTCTAATAGTTTTGGTTCATAGATATATTGAAAGTCTGCCTCGATTGTCATTTCAGGATATGGATTCACATGTTTTTTAAGCGCTGAAACCATGATACTCGCCTTTTTATATCTTTCATCCCTGATCGGTTCTGCCCAACGTGGTTTTCCTTCGAGTAAAAACTTTTTTTCATCTGGATGAATGTACAAAATCGGCTCAAATTCATATTTTGGTTTTTTGCTATCTGCGCTACTGCCTTTTTTCAAAGCACCATAGCCCCAAGCTCTAGTTGTGCTGTTTTGTGAGTTAATTTTAATGGAGATACCAGGCATATTATAGCGTGAATCTAAGGTGAAATTAATCCGTTTTCCCATCTTTTGATAAACATACATTTTATAGTTATCGACATCGATCTCAAGCTTGTAATCTTGGATAATTTCATCCATCAACTCTGTGGAATTCTTATCCCCAAAATTTTCTTGTTCTGCTGCATCAAATTCTCTTTCAGGCGTTTTAAAAATATATTTGAAATTCGTATCCTTTAACGCAATATCTAACGCCTCTCTTAACTTTAGCTTTTTTGAGACCGTTTCATGGATGCGATTGTTAATCAGAAGCACAGTGAAAATATGGCTTGCTGTAACGGTTTTCCTTAGAACATTTTTTTCTTGATGGATTTCAATATCTGTAATGTAATACTTTTGATGATTGAATTTCCTCTCATCCAAATACAGAACATTATCATTCACCAATAAATCAAATTCCATGGTGTTCTCCTGTGTTTTTGTGATCGTAAAGGTAAAACTCTTCTTCCCTGTCTTATCGTCCGTCAGATCGACTGAAACGCCCGTTATTTCGACAACACTTTTCCCGTCTTTTGTTGAAACGTGCAGTTGTGGAAAGGTAACATCAGAAGGTAGATTCTGATTGAGCGTGATGTCTTTCCCGTCATACTCTTTACTAGGAAATTCGGGATCAGGTGTCGGTGTATCAGGTACATCTGGTCCGTCAGGGACACCTTCCACAGTGTCATATTGTGTTAGTTTGTAAGTAAATATTAAACTATTTAATTTAATGGCGTAATTCGGATCAGTCGCATAACCGGCTTCAACAAGTGCGGCTGTTGCTTTCTTGTAATCTTTTTCCCCTACGACAGCTTGATAGTGATTAGGATCCCAGCTTGTCCCGTTGACATATAACTTGGCTAAGTCTTGAATCGATTCAGACCAAGATGGGTATTTGCGAAATCTGGCTTGCACGGAAGTTGGTTTTCCGTTCTTATCATATTCAGTTGTCCACATGAGGACATATTGTCCTTTATACGTACCTTTCATTCCAAACAGATTCTTTCCCTGTTGCGCCAGCTCACTTGTACCCCATCCACTTTCTAAACAGGCTTGAGCAATAATTAGGGAAGCAAGAATATCATGCTTTTTATAAACCCTCTGTGCGTCTGGTGCAATCTGTTTAATAAAATCTAAATTTGCCATATCACTTACCCCTTACGCATAGTAGAAACGTGTATCAAATGTGATGTCAAAATCATTGGCATTTTGCACTTCAAAATCATTCATTCCGATATCAAGCCCCGGAAGCCTCCCAGATGTTTTGACAGGCTTTTTATTGATCACCGTATATTGTTTAACAAAAGTCACAGACTCAGATTTTTTCAACTCGCGTTCTATTTTTAACTTTTCACCATTTGTATGATTGATGATCGTGACATTTTTTCCTTTTGCTCGTAAGGTTACATGATAATCATGCTGCATAGGGTTAATATAGGCGTCACCAGTGTTATAGACCTGAAACCTTTTTTGATTTTTGAACGTGTATTTTAGATCATCACGCATTTGAATATTCATCCCCGGGCTCCAGTGTTCACCATTAAAATTTTGTTTTGTTAGAGAAGTAGATTTTGATTCGGCTAATCCTGTAAAGTTATTAAAGTCCACAGTGAAAACCACATAATTTTTTCCCTTTTCTTTTTGAATACTGAAATTCCCATCACATGTAACGCGAAAACGAAGGTTTGGCAATAAGTCACTTGAAATATAGTACGGGAAAGGTTTAACCAGTAACGCATAAAGTTCACGTCTATATTGATAGAAATTTTCTGCAATAATAGAATCAATCAGAATTTCTACTTTTACATTACGCTCTTTATATGTGACATCCCGTGGATGTTGAGGCAATACGAGCCCATTCATTCTGGGAATTGTCACCGTTTCTCTATCAACATTCGGTGATTCAGGTAAAAAGCTGATTAATTTAAAATAGGGCAGCAAACTAGATAAGCTTTGCTCCCCCAATCCATTATCATAATCAATCAATAATTCCATTACCTCACCCCACTTATAAACGCAGCTTTGTTATAACGGTTTGCATCTTCTTGGTCTACCTTCCGGCCATCGATGTAAGTATGTTGATCTTTTATCACAAGCTGTTTCATTAGTACAATCAGAGCGTCAAATTTTTCATTAAGTGTTCTATTTTGTTCTTTCAATAACTGAATTTCTTGACTGTTATCAGTCTGAACAATCGTTTGCTTTGGTTCTGGATTATATCCAACCATTGAACTAGCTTTACTCAAAACCTGATGAGCCTGACTCCTTCTAAATTTACGCAGTGGGAGAAGCATTTCCCCTCTGTGGACCTCAGCCATATGATCTCGGGTAATCAATCCACCCTGATCATAGCCGATATAACGACCACCACGAGCCATTGATTTCAGACCAGGATGATTGTAAATACCACCATATCTTTTATTAAGATAATTGATCGCTGCTAATACTTGGTGAACCGGGTTTTTAATATTCCCGTACCCTTTTTCCTTATTTGCGTTGAATGTACTAGGAATAAACTGCATTAATCCCTGTGAAGGGTGCCCGGCCTTTGCATTAGAATCCCAAGTATTGACGACATTAGGATTTCCTCCTGACTCTTTCATTGCAATGGTTTCTAATGCCTTGGCATAAGATGAACTCATCTTTTTAATACTTAAAGCTTGGGCAACCCATTTCTTAACGTCTTCAGATCCACCTTTTCCCTCAAATGATCCAAAATTAAGCATTTTATCTTTCAGAAATCCAATCGCCTTATCTTTGATAAACTTAAATCCATTAAGGGCCATTTGTCCAAAGCCACCAGCCATTTTAGGAGCATGAACACCGAGCTTTTCTAACACTGTGTTGAGTAACTTTCCTGGATCAGACACATAGTCAAAAACATCTATGGTAAGTTCTTTTATTTTGCCAGCCAACCTTGTAAACCAGTTTCCTCCTGTTCCATCTTCATAAAAAGGAACTTTACCGCCAAACATTTTTTCGGCATCATTACCGCCCATAACTTGAGTCCCGCGAGGAAGGTTCATAAGAGTTGGAACATTTGGGCTGATTCCAAGTTGTCCGTCTGGTGTCATGAAAGGTTCATGCTTGTATCCATCACCTAAAACAGCAAGACCCCCAGGATGTCCACTGGTGCCCTTTGCATATTTAGGAACCTTCCATTCAGGGATTTGGTGCTTTTCGTCGACACCGATTTTTCCAAGAACCCAGTTCACACCACCAATCACACCGTTAACAACACCACCAAGTTTCTCAGACATTTTGTTTGCCAAATGTTTAATTCCACTTAACGCTTTTCCTGCCATACTTTTAATACCGTCACCCATTTTCTTAGGTAACGCTTTGGCGCCTTCCACAATTTCTGTGAATTTTTTGGCAATGTTTTCTTTCATATTTGACACAATACTTAGCGCTTTTTCTTTCATAAAGTTAAACATTTTGCCTGCATTGGTTGCCCCATCTTTGAATAGGCTTTTTATCCAACCCCACATTTTTGGGAAAATTCCTTTTAGGCCTGAAGCAAGAGCCTTCGCCCCGCCAAGTATTTTTCCGACAAATGATAATTGAACAGCATTCCAGATAAATTTTATTGCTCCGAAAAAGATTTGTTTAATACCGTCCCACATTTTACCGAAATTCCCGGTCAACAAGCCAGAAAATACAAGGACGACACCTTGTATAACAGATAACGCGCCAGTTACAACGCCCTTAATATTTCCCCATACAGATTGTATAATGGCCACGATTGCTGGAAGGATAAATTGAATGACCGACCAAAGATTTTGCAGAGCTTGAGAAATAACGGACCCGTTTTGTTGCCAAAACATCTTCCATTGTGCAATGATCTGACCAATAAAAGATAAAACACCTGAAAGTGCCTGTTTGATTAGAGGACCAAGAGTTAAAAAGACACTTTTCGCTATATTTCCAAGAGCTAAAAAAACAGGTACCATTGCATTAAAACCAGCTTTAACGTTAGTTATTATTGGCTGTGCTTGCTGATTGAAACTAGCAAATGTTTGTTTAATTCCAGAAATCCCCGTTTTAATAAAATCAATTGTCGATTTTGGAAATATCTTTGCAAGCTTGTCTTCGCCAGATCCCCAATTTCCCTTAAACATATCTGATACACCAGAAAAAACGGTTTTTATGCCTCCACCTGCCCGGGCAATATTGTTCATCGTTGGTTCTAGACTTTTCATGCCGTTTTCTAAACCGGACATAACAGGTTCTAATACGTCTAAAATGGTGTTACCTATAGGAAGAAGTGACGCCATCGCAGAACGACCAAGCTTTTTAAGTCGGGTTCCGAAGTTGTCTTGTAACGCTTTTGCAGCTTCTTTTGTTTTTCCGTTTACATCGCCAATTTTTCCGTTAATGCCGCCAAGCGCATACATCGCATCTGCCTCAAGGTCTTCCCATTTAGTTCCATAAAGAGCAACTCCGATGTTATTTGCTTTTACTTGGTCTTTCATCCCTTTTAATTCACCTAAAACAGCGTTAGAAACGTCCTTTACTGTCCCCTTGCCTTTTAGGAAGTTTTTCCATACCTTTTGTGTACTGCCAGACATTTGAGCCATTGCTTCACTTGTTGATTTCGAACCGTCTTTTGCCCTGATTTGAAATTCCTTCATCACATCGTTGATATAGTCAAGGTTGTAAACCCCTGCATCAGTACCTTTCTTTAAAAGCTGAAAATATTCTTCAGCTGAAAAGCCCATTTTGCTAAATAACGGGCCATACTCTGAAAGGTTATCAAACATTTCGTTTGAGAAATTAAGCCCGTTTTGTGCACCATAGGTCATCAAATCAAAAGCTTTCTTGCTTTCAACACCAAAACCTTTCATGATATTGTTCCCGGCTCTTGTGACCTCGTTTACATCTGCATCAAAGGTTTCAGAAAGCATAATCGCGCCTTTAGTCACTTCTTTAAGATCCTTATCACTTAAGCCCTTGATATTTTGTCGAACTTGTTTAATCGAGTCTGTCACAACGTCCATATTTTCGCCAAATCCATCTTTCCAAACGCTTGTGGCTGATTGTGTTAAGCCTTGAGCCTCTTTCTTAGTCAGACCCAATTGAGCACGGAATTCACCTTGTGTTCTCTGAGCATCAAGTGACATTTTCGCTCCAAGACCACCGATAGCAGCCGTTAAAGCAGCCACCCCAGCAACACCGGCAGAAAGTGCACCGACTAAGCCCACTTTTATAAAAGACGTAAATTTCGAGAGCTTCCCTCCCGCATCTTCGGAGGCTTCTCCAACTTCTTGTTGACTATTCGTTAAACCCTCGGTGCTTTCTTCGGCTTCTCTTTGCGCTTGTTCAAGTTGTTGATATTGTTGCCGTGCCCGTCTTAAAGAACCTTCAAGCGAATGATACGACTGAATCTGTGTGTTTAACCGTTGTGCATATTTCTGGGCTTGCTGTGATCCTTCACCATATTGCTCTACCTGTTTTTCATAGGCTTTTCGGTATTCTTCCACAATTCTTTCTTGAATGGAGAGCTCATTTGATAAGCCTTCGACTTGTTTCTTACTAGCCATAAGCCCATCGCCCATTGCTTTAAATTCTTGAACTGTTGCTTTTGTTGCTGTTCGGGCTGTTTTTAAATTGTTTCGAAGTCCTGTAATCCCTCTGTTAACTCCGGCATCGTTTAAAGTGGTATTAATGACTAAATTCCCTATCGGTCTACCTTCTGTTGCCAAATGGTTATCCTCCTTTCCTTAAGTATTTGAACATACAAAAAAGAGCGTCTATATCAGACACCCCTTTATAAAGTCACACCCAGAATTTTGTAAGCCGGTAGAAGTTTGTTTTCTTCTTTATGTTGATAATCCGCAAGATCAAAGAATCGGTGAATATCCATTTCATCAATTTCATGAAGCTTGTAACCATTTTTCATTAAATCGGTATAGAGCTTTTTTATTTGATCTAGGTATTCCCGATAGGTCAAATTCTTACCTCTTATTTCTGAGCCTCCAATGCCTTCTTTTTCAGACTCTCCTTTTTTTTATGACCAATCATGACTTGTTCTGTTATGTCTCTTGTCCAATCAAGTAAATCTTCTGAAAGAACACCATCTAAGATATCGTCGAACGTAAATTGATTGTCAAATAAATCGACAACAAAATAGAGTAATTCTTTCATTTGATCAAACTCATTCATTTCTGTTTCTTCAGCAATTGCATGAATTTCCAGCGCTCTGTACATTTGCCTAGATGTAACAACGGCTTTTATATAAGTCTTTTCCGGTACTTTCATAATATTTCCTTCATCATCGACCTTTGCTTGTGAATAGTCTTTTAAAATAGCTTTAATCATATTTTTCCCCGTCCTTTTTAAATGTTAAAAAAGACAGTCAATACAGACTGTCCGTTACTTATTTAAGTTGGTACTCGGTTGACTTGGTGCATCTGGGTTGACCCCATATGCTTTTTGATAAAACTTTTCAAGTGTAAAACCTTCATTTTGATCATAGCCGACTAAGAAAACAAGCCCATCCGATTTTCTTGCAAGAAATTGACCTTCAATTTTATCCGTTTGAAAGTCAACTTTGTCTTCTTTTGTCTTACCTTCTGCAGATGGAATGGCGAATTTCCCTTTTAATAAAGCGTAATACACATAACCTTTTTCATGGTGTCGCTGTCTCCAAGTTATGCCGACATAAGGAGGTTCTAAGTCTTTATGGTATAGTTCAATACCATTTTCAACAGGAACCCCCAGAAGTGTTCTTTTTGCTTCTGTCGTTAAATCAGCTAAATCTAATTCTAATTTTGTTTCACCTACACCGGAACTTTTTACCGCATAAAGACCGTCATCGGCATAAAGTGAAGCTAGTTCTGACGCAACGTCCAATTTTGCTTCAATTGCACCTGGCATAACTTTTACCAATGTCGCTTTTTCATTTTCATCAAGTACAGAAAAGCGAATGCCATCTAATCCTGTTCGAGCCATTTATATCATCCTTCCACTTTATATGTTTTGAATATCAATTAATTTAGTTGCTCTGTATCGTCGGGCATAACGATAAAGTGCAATATCAGGATCACGATCAAAGGAAGATGCGTATTGTTGATAATCATTGTCTGCCATGATTTGATCAATGATCGGCTGTATCATCTGCGCGTCTTTGACCGTCTTTGTCCATAAATCTATTTGTATATCAACCTCAAATGTTAGAGCCTTATCATCTGCATAATCTTTTCTGTGGCTTTCAAGCTCATTTATCCGAATCATTGGCGCCTTTTGAACGTCTTGATCTTCCTCTGGTACATAGACCAAGAAAATACGCTTGGTGTCCACAAGAGATGAGAGTTTTTCATTTTCACTTAGAAGCGTTTCGACTTCCTGAATAGGTAGCATCATAATCCCAACTCCCTTGTGTAAATCTCTTGTACTTTTCGTAACACAATTTCTGTTAGTTCGTTGGTTGTTCTTTCAATAAAATGCTGTGGACGTTGTTTAATCGTTCCGAAGTTAGAAAAGTGCAATCGGGACGCTGTTTCTTTTCCATAGCCCACACTGGAATAAATCTCCCCATCTTCTCTGGGCTTTGAATACACCACATTATTTTTCATGTGCATTCGGTGGCTGCTATTTCGTCCAGATGGTGTGTTACGTTCCAAACCATCTGCAAAAATTTCCGCACCTGCTTGAACAGCAACTTTTGCCGCCTTGACCCTTTTTCTAGCAAGCTTGTCCAACTCTTTTGCAATATCTCTTGTTCCATCATCCTGCCTTGCCATTAACTCACCTTCTCCGCAAAGACATTGATCAAGTCTTGATCTTGTGAGTTTGGGAGAATATCTTTTATTTCGTAGAGTTCATCATGATGAAGAACATGCATATTATTTGTTACTTTCTTAATCTGCTGATACCGGATAATAAAGGTAATACTGTTTTCATATATAGTGCCAACCGTTGAAAGTTTTTCCCTTAATTTTTGTTCTCTGATCTCAGCCCAGCAAGAAAATAGAGTTTCTAGAATCTCAATATTTTCTCGTGAAACTGGATCTTTCCCATTCTTTTTATGAACAAAAGAAACTCTTGTATTTAAACGGCTAAACCTCATCGCGATAAGCTCCTCTAAATTGCTGAATAAAACTTGTAACGCCAAATGGTATTTCTTCAAGTGCTTTATCAATAGATGAAACACGCTGTTCATACCAGGCACCAACAAGAAATATCACAGCTGTATCAAATTTGGGGTTGTCTTTAAAAAAAGCCTCTCGATTTGGTGAAAGAGTGACCGCATCCATAATGTAATGTTCTGCTGCATCTTTCAGCTGCTTAATTAAATCGTCATCAAAATTGTGGTCAATCCGCAGGGCAAGCTTTAACCTTTCCAGCGTCATCCTATCACTCCTTTACAAACAGAAAAGGGACGCTATGCGCGCCCTCATTCTTTTATTTTGCTGGTGCTGGAGTTTTTTCTGGTGCAGGTGGAGTAATTGTCACAAAGTAACCTGCCTTTTCATCTGCCTTTTTCACATCAAAACGAACGGCAAGTGAAAGAACTTGACCATAGACATCATTCTCAACCCATTTTGCTGTAGCATCCACACGATTTGCGAAAAATACGGCTTTTTTCAAGTCACCAATAAACATGACTGCATCTCCTGCTTTCTTTCCTAGAACTGTATCATCCACAACTTGAACAGGACTACCGAGCAACATTTTTCCTGTTGCTGTTGAAATGTCTTGTCGTAAAATATATTGTCCATCTTTGTCTTTTAAGGTATCAAGAAACTGAAAGGCTGATGCTGTTACTACAATATTACGGGCATAGGCT
This sequence comes from Bacillus sp. WMMC1349, assembly GCF_013155385.1. Taxonomy (GTDB): domain Bacteria; phylum Bacillota; class Bacilli; order Bacillales; family Bacillaceae; genus Bacillus. The sequence continues at coordinate 3,870,602 of NZ_JABJUQ010000007.1, forward strand.
TGTTTTAAATCAACATTTAATATACGTTTGATCTCGTCGGTTCCTGTAACTGCTTTGGCAGGAAAAGAGCGCAGAACTTCAGCCACTTTTGTATTTTTGGTAATACGTTTTACTTGTTGCAGATGGTTCGCAACAATTGCAGTCAAATCTACACCTGAATCGTCAATCGCTTCTTGTGAGATTGGTAGTTGACCACGGTATGTTTCAACAGCCCAAGGAACTTTATTAAACTTAGGTTTTGCTAGTTCTGGATTTTTCTCTAATTCTGCTACAGATACAAGACCAGTATCCGCATTCGCAAGTACAGGATAAGAACCTGATGCAGTTGTTACACTGACATTGTTTACGATCGTAGCTAAATCCACAACATCTTCTGGCTCTTGTTGTGGTTTGGTGATCACGTTAATTGGAATAATCGCTTCTGCGCCATCAGATTTTAGACCTTCTCGCGTTTCACCTTTGGTTCTAAGAAACGTTTCAAACGCTCTGACTTCTTCTGTCTGTTTTTCTTGCAAAAGATTCCGTTTGTCTCCAGGGAGTGATCTTTCTTCAGGTTTGTACTGTCTATCTTCTGAGTTAACTTCTTCCTTTTTGAGTCCTGCTAATTCTTCATACTCTGCGAGTTTTGCTTTCAAATCTTCTAACTCAGCTTTCATTTTTGTGACTTCGTCTTTTAATGAAGTCGCTTCATCTAGTTTGTCTTCTTCGGCTCTTTTTTGAGCATCTGCAATTTTTGCATTAATAGCAGTTTGTTTTTCCGTAATAAGCGAACGTGTTTCTTGAATTTTCTCGTGTAACATGTCAAAACTCCTTTTCAAATAAAATAAGCACCCACGATTTGAGTGCTTTTTAAAGTTCTATTTTTAACAAATCCAATTGCAACAAAATCTTTTCTTTCTCTGGATTTCGGTTTCTTTTTTGAAATTGCTCTAGATGTCGCTTTGCAATGGACACATCTGTATCCTCATAGGCCGGATAGGTGACAACTGACACATCGGTCAGCTTTGAAATATTTCTCAGGCTTCTTAATGGCAAGCCAGTTTCTTGATCTCTTGTAAAACTGTCCCCGTCTTTCCCTAACAGAAAGCCAAAAGAACAATTTGAAATATTACCAAGCCGTAAATTTTCATATAAATCATTAGCATATTGGGTATTTGGTAATGTAACATCAAAACGCAAGCCAATATCATCAACATTTAGTTTAAGTGTATCAGCAGAAGTACGACCAAGTATTTTAGAAGGATCATGATCGATTAATGCTCTTACATCGCTCATATCCGTATGGTCTAGTGCTCTTTTATCAATCATTTCAATGAATCCGCCTAAATTTTGACTTCGCGTACCGAATTTTAACGCGTATCCACTGATTACCTTTGGACCATCTTCCTCTGAATGAGCTTTTAAAGCCCCTTCTTTCAACGTTCTAATTTCTACCTCCTTAGACATTCCCCTCACCTCCTTCACTTGCTGACGGGATCGGAAGGCTCTTTGCTTTCGCTTTCTGAATCTCGTCCATGAGATCTATGTTGACATAGTTTAAACTCATGTAACGATTGTCCCCGTTTGGAATTGGTGAAAAACCATATTCAGCCAATGCATGATTAAGTGAAAAAATGCCGTTTTGGAGAAGTGCAATGACATTTTCTCGTTTTGTTTTCGCATCCGTTTCCCTAAATCGTCTTGTATCGAACTGAAATTTCTTTGTTAGATTTATAGGATACGGCAGCATTTTAAAATTCAGCTCGGAGGCAATAGCCGTAAAGTAGTTTGATAGTGTATTTGTTAGATAGTCCAGATTCGCTTGTTCTAGTGATGTGTTGACCTGCTCGATACCTAGCTTATGGGCTGGCAAACCAAACACTTTGGCAATCTGTCTTGTTGAATGCGTATAGTTATTGACGATTTCTAGAACCTTCGTATTAATTTCAAGTTGTTTAAATTCCTCATTGTCACTGAGGACAACAACCCTCTGCTGATTTCTGGTACCTGAATTGGCTTTCTCGAATTCGTTACGAATGTTGTCCTTTGCTTCCGGAGATAGGTGTCCCTTTTGAATATTGACTATCCCGCTTAAATTCGTGCCCCTTCTGAAAAAGTCAGTGACAAGGCGCTTGCCCGCCTCCTGGCTTTCGACTTCATACTTGAGACTAGATAATGGTCCAAGCCCTGTTATACCGTTAAGACTGACAAATTTAAGATGTAAAATGTTTTCAGGCTTTAAGGTTCTTTCTTTGCCACCAGACGGATAATACCGGTATATAATTTCATTCCTATCTTCTAGTTGCTCAGCATAAACTTCACTGTTTAATAAATGGACTAGCTCTAGTGGATTGCCTTCCTTGTCCTTTATAATCTCTGCATACGATTGACCGTTTAATAAGGCGTTTGCAACAAGAATGTATTTAAAAAAGTAGCCTGAATAATATTCATTAGGTTTTTCATTAAGCAATCTGAACAAGTCTGACTCTTTATCCTCTATTCCACTTTGTGTAACCATGATGGGTGTCGCTGCGATGTCTGACGCCAGGGTGTGAACTGCTGTAAATACGTCACTATTTTTAATGGCATTTACTGATGTATAAGACAAGCCGTCCACACCCAGAATGATTTCATTAAATTGTTTTTCTGCTAGACTTTGTTGCTCTTTATCAATCGATCGAAAGAATGCCACTTAATCACCTCCCTTCTTCTTTGGGGTTGAGTAAGATAGCAATTAGGACAAGGGAAAAACCGGATGTAATTAACCCGGCAACCGAATGGACTAAATAAATAGCATAATTAATGACAAGCAGTCCAGCCAAAAATAAAAGAGTATGCAAGTTTAAATGAATAAACTGCCATACTCTCAAGAAAAACATATTGATCTTTCCAATTTTCATTTTGCTACGCCTCCCTTGCTTAAAGTGTGAAATCGCCGCTCTCATAATAGTTATTCCAATCAAAATCATCTGTATAATAGTACATAGCTTCATAGTGAGCCGTGATCATCGCCGCGATCGGGTCAATTTTTTCTCGATTCTTATCTTTATCAATCCTGATTAAATCATTAAATTCTTTGATGATTGCATTGTTTACGGCAGTTGTCAGTAAAGGGTTGTCATCGTGAATGATGCGCTGATCATAAACGCAAAGCCTAAAATCCTTTGCTGGTGGGGAAAGACGCTTTGCTCCCTGTCCAACTTCTATTAACGGGTATTCTTCCAGCTCATTCAAAACAAGAGAAATAGCATGAGGGTCATAAAGAATACCTTTGACCTTAAGCTTTTGCGATTTAATTCTATGCTTAATATAGTCAATGACCTGCTGCTGATTGATAATCCCCGTCTTTTTATTTGTGATTGTGCAGTAACCTTGATCTGCCATATCTCTGTAATCAATTTTGTCTCTACTTATTTTTTGATCCAAGCCGCCTTTTGTAGCAACAAAAGAGTGACTATCCACATAATATCTTTGTGCATCGTCGTTTAACGGATAAATCCAAGAGGTAGCTGTTAAGTCATCGGACCTCGACATGTCTAAGCCAATGTAAACCTCATTGCCAACCAGATCCGGCTTTTCTTTTACAGCGCAGGCGTTCCAATCGTCAATAGAGATAAAGCTTTCTTCACTCACTTGCCGCCACACATTAAAATTTTTCACATACAACGCATTTAAGTTTCGCTGCTCTTTTGCTGTATCCAAGTCCGATTTTAATGACTCCATAATCGTCTCGCCTATTTCAGGATGCTCCAAGATAGGGTTTGACTTTATCCAAGTATCTGGAATCTCCGCCTCTTTTTCAACATCGTCCTGTTCATAGATGGCGATGAAATAGTCATCCATAGTGCGCTCTTTTCTTAACACTTTTTTCAGCATCTGAACTTCTTTATACATTGGTACGTTTGGATTTAAACCGGCTGTACTAATGATTGCAAGCAAGCTATTTTTTAAAGCGATCTGCCCGGACTTTAAAAGGTTGTACATTTTCAAGTCTTTACTTTCGTGAAACTCGTCAATGATAGCAACCGTAGACGCAAATCCGTCCCCTGTAGACGTATCAGAGGAAATAGGATAAGCCGTGCTACCTGAAAATAAATCCTTAATTTCAGCATCATTAATTTTCACTCTTTTTTTCATGGCTTTAGAGCCGTTTGTCAAAGATCGGATTTGATCTTTCATGTACTCAAAACCAAGCTTGGCCTGCTTTAAGGCATTGGAAGCAAAAACAATTTTTCTGTTTCGCAATGGCGTTTGGCATAGGAAAAATTCATTTGTTCCCATCGTTGAGATCAAAAACGTTTTACCATTACGCCGGGCCATTGTGATCATCGCTCTTTTAAAACGACGGTTATCGTTATCTTTTCTCTTCCATCCAAAGATACTGCCAATAATCCATTTTTGATATGACAGCAACTTCACAGGCTCCCCAGTCTCCGGGTTAGGTAAAATCTCAGTAAAATCAATTCTTGCGTTTGCCTCTTCCACATCAAAATAATAATTGAAAGGTGCAAGTTTCGATCTTTCCAAATCCTCCATATGCCTATTGCAAGCAAGAATGATATACTCACCTGCAACAATCTCGCCGCTAATCACCGCTTGGGCATATGCTGTTACATGGTCAACCATTATTACCACGGCTTTTCATGAATTTTGTGATTGGGTCTTCTTCGCCCTCATCTTCACCCAGACCAACAAGCCGCAGCCTTGAATCTAAAGAGAGACCTAACTGCCCCGCAATCCCACGTATCTCCTTTGACATGCTGTTCATGATGTCCACAGAAGGATTTTTCTTTTTAATTGGACAGCCTTTGCTGTTTAATTCTTCGATGGTTTGACCGTTTTCGTTAATGTCATTCAGCGCTATCCTATATTGAGCATAACTATTACAGAACAAGGCAAACAGCGTTCTGTCTAATTCTGAAATCGGTAGTTCGCTGATATATGGGTAAATCCTTTCCCATTCGTTCTTAGCCATTGTTGAAAGCCAGTAGGGTGGTTTTTCTTGCAACGGCGTAAAACCTTTTAATTTTTCTTCCTGCTGCTGTCGTTTCTGCAATTCTTCTTTAGATATTTGTCCTTTTAATGTTTCTGTCATTTGTTTTCTTCTCGCCAATAAAAACCACCACCTTTCAGCGAATTTCCGCACTACTGTTTTCCAACAAATGAACGCATAACAAAAACGCCGGTCAACTTATGTGCGACAAGGAACCAAGCGCAAAGAACACATATTCAAAAACGGCTCAAAATAGTAAAAATCAAAATTTCATTTCAACAATTTTTACGAAGAAGAGGGGGCGCCGATGCCTGAAAAAATTTTTTTGGTACCCGGTTAAAGTTAGGGGGGACTTCCGGAAAAATCATTCCGTTTGTTTGCCTTTTTTCCCAAACGTGACTTGATTATGATGATACTGACACAACACCTCAAGATTATTCAAATCCATACGCTCCATATCGTTGTTTAAAACGTCTCTAAGCTCTTTTATCTTGTGATGGACTATTAACCTATGAGACTTGTTTAAACGTTCCTGTGAGGCGCATATAGCACATTGATAGTTACTTTCTCTTAACTTCTGTTCTCGTAATAACTTCCACTCTCTTGAATGGTAATAGGAATAAAGATCATTGTTCTCCCTGTTGTATCTCACAGCCTTGTTATATTGCTTGTCAGCATAGCCCTTATGCTTGGAACAATACTTCTCTGTCCAGTCCACATACTCGCGACAGCTGGGTGCGTTACATCTTTTTAACGGCAGTGAATAACACCTCCATATATTCTTTCTAAACCATGCCCACACTCAGAGGCTCCCTTTGCCATCAATCCTTTTATCTGAGATTCACTGGACACGGTTTACAGAGAACATCAACCAAGTCCATTAACACGCTTATATTTAATAAAATTGAACTTACACATACCCCGGGAGGAAGCCAAGCATAGTAAGATCATGGGTACAATGAAAATACTATTCCCCGATACGGCTGCCGCAAGACTAGCGCTATCCAGGCTCAGAATGTTCCTCCCGTTCGGCTTCATTCCTCAACACCTTTGTTCCGTATCCAGATACGCCATTGATAAGGGAAAGACGCATCTCCCATATATTCTTGATAAGTAAATGTTATCGCTAATGCAGACATAAATAGTCCCCCTTTTTGTCCCCCATTTTATCGGAAAAATGTCGGGATTTTCTCGGTTTTTTGTCGGGATTTTGTCGATAAAAAAAGCACTCAGATTATTCCGAGTGCTGTAGCTATACGGTTTATAGCGCGTTGCTTGATTTCATAATAAGTATCCTTTTTCATTCCGAGTTCTATATAGATATGAATATCTTTTACCCTTGCAGCAGTTAGATATTTCTTTTCAATGATTAACCGTTCTTCTTCATCCAAGCTGTTTTGTAAGGCGCGTTCCATCTGCTTGACCTTGAGTTCATTGAGATTTAATGAATCTCGGAGGGACGGGAAAGTATTTATGCCAGCAGATGAACATTCCTTTTTGTTCTCCAATTGGACTTTAAGCGCACGGTAATTTTTCAATTCTTTGATGACGATTTTGCGGACGGCTTTCTCATCCACATCAGCGAGAAAAGATAATTGTTTTGACATCCTCCCCCTCCTATTCTTCTACTTTTCTTTTTCCCATTTTTCAATACGTCTTTCGGTAAACTCTATCCAAATCAACAGTGCTGCAATAATGATGGTTCCTATAATTAGATAGATCATAATTCTCCTTCCCGTCTTATGTTATTTTTTAGTCAACTACGACTGAACACTAGGGCGTTATTTCCTGGTCGTTGTATTAAAATCTTTCAGGATTATCACCTGTTATTTTTTCGTATTCATCATAAGCAAAATCTTTGTAAGTTTGATGAAGCCTTCTAATAGACCATAAACACAGACTTTCCAATTCTTTTATTTTTTGCTCATCATCCTTCAATCCAGAGAGGAATTTTCCTTTCAATTCTTGTCGCATAATATTTTCACCTAGTTTACTCATTCTGCCGCCTCCAATAGCTCAGGATTTCGATATATATCACCTAAAATTGTATTTGTTGCTGTTTCGGAAAACAGGTTGCGCGCTTCTTTTCTTTTCTCGTTAACAATGCACCATGTACCATCAATCATTTTCACTTCGCCTATAAACGGTTCTAGTTCGTCGTACAGTCCAGGTATCTGTTCTTCCTGCAGGATAATGTCGCCCTCGTAAATCTCCCGACCGTTTTTGTCCTTTAATCCGGTGTATTGTCCAATTGATTCCCACTCTACCTGTACATGACCATTATAAGGCGCACTGATATAGGCTAATTTTTCATCATAGTATAAGTCGATACCGCCATAAAACCATTTAATATCGCCATAATCCTCAATCGGTTTACCTCGAAACTTGATCTCTCTCATTTCCTTTACCTCCAATCATTTCACCCTCTGAAGCCTTTTCTCTCTGTTCAAATCATCAAAATTCATTTGATAATCAGCTTCTCGAACAGCTGCAGCAAACGTTTCAATCCCTCTGTCCCAAAGGCCATGACGCTCAATGATCTCGGAAAACTCTTCAACGTCATGATCTCGGATTCCCCAACTGTCGGGATCTTCTGCTGGTCCATACACAGTGCGCCATTGCCGGTTATCGTTCGGATCTGGTTCCTCCCATTCTGTACGGGTAAAGTGGCAAAGTTCATGGTCTACCAATGCAGCGCGTTGCTCCTCTGACATCGTTTTCCATGCTTCATCATTAATGAATACGAAAAGCATGTACTCGGTCATATGGCGTTCAAAGGCAGTACATTTTTTCGCTTTACCAGACCATTTGCTCTTACCTTCTCGGATGTAAAAGCCTATATGTTCCTTTGCATCTTTTAAATGTGGATGATGCTTATCTATTAAACTTTCAGCCAGTTGTCTTACCTCTTGTGATTCTTCAAAACCTACAAATGTCATGATCATTTTCCCCTTTCAATCAATTTCTTTTTGAATATTCGATCTAATTCAGCTAATGACAATTCATACAGCTGCCGTCCGTCAGGTGTTTTAAAGTAACCTAGTTTTAGTAATCTCGCTTTAAGCTCGTCCTTTTTCCTTTCACAATAAAGGACCTTCATTAATTCATTCACACAAGGCCCCCCTTTAATAGCTCCCTTGCCATGTAATGAAAATGGTGATAGATATAGTTTCCGGTCGCACTCGGGTTGATAAAAACAGTTGAGAAATTGTATCGAACTTCAAATGTTTTTAAGCTACCAAGTAATGACTGCGGTTTATACTGTGATCGATATTTTCCGTTTAATATTTTCTGATAACCTTCGATATCCTCCACAAGCAGAGTGAAGGGGTGTTTGGACGCTCGGATCAATTCATTTTCAAACCGAGAACGGTCTTTAATGGATTGGACCAATTCGTCAACACCGTTTTTTCGCTCAATAGCAGCGTTTAAATACATATCACGGTGGATACCATATTCCTGGTTTTTGGGAATCATCGCGGAATAGTCGCCTGTCTTCATCCCTTTGAATTTGATAGATACATCCTTTTTGCGGAGATATTCAAGAACATGCTGGTTCTTTTGCTCTCTTGTATCCACAATGATGATCATGCTGTCGAGAATGTTCTTTAGTTCTGCCTCTGAATAGTTATAATGAATAATCGTCATAGCTTCTTCCCCTTAAAGTAAGACATGGCCCTTTCATAGATTTCTAAAGAGAGCTTGTCCGTTTCTTCATTTTCAAAATTGGCCACAGAGCCTTTTAAATCTCTCCAACCGTTCTCCCAAAATAGAACTAACAGTTTCACGAATTTCAACGCTGATTCATAATCATGATTGAACCAGTCATCTATTTTCGGATTCATCTTTTGATCTACGCCCATATAGTAATGAATGATTTTATCTATCGTCTGTTTGACTTTGTGATCCTGCACTGTATATTCACCTTTTAAATACTGGATGAGTCGTTTCTTGTGCGACTGTACAAATTCCACAAGTTCTGGATAGACGTTTTCTGGGTGCTCGATATAAAGGTCGTCTCCATCCAGGACTAAAGGTGATCCTAAAAAGGAAAGGTCATCACAAATTTGTTTTGGGTGCAAAATTTTCACCTCTTTTAAAAAGGGGTTACTAAAAGGGTTATCGAATTAAAATTTCAGTAACCCACTCAAAACCCAGTCATATCAAGGGTTTAACGCTCTTTTGGGTTACTGGGTTATCGAAGGTTACCTATTTTTCTATTAAAGTCTATATACTTATATATATATATATATTTTATTTTTATTTATTTTTTTCAGTAGATGGAACATAGAAAATTCAGTAACCCTTAGTAACCCCTAAATAATGTAAGTCTTCACAAGCCCTTATATATCAATGGTTAAAGCTTCTCTCTATTGATTGGAGTAACCTTATCTGGGTTACTTTTTGAAGGGAATTCAGTAACCCTTTCAGTAACCCGCCCATCATTATTCTGCAAAAAACTTCCTCCGGCATATTGATTTAATGTCATTCCATGAATATATGTCTTGTTTTTTGCGCCTTTTTGTTTTTTAAATCCTCTAGTTTCAAGTTGACGATAAAACGCTCGGTTCTTCAGTTCAATTTCATCATTTTCAAAACACCAGTCTTTGTAATCTTTATAGAGCTTCTTGGCCTCTACTTTAGCCTTCGAGTGCTGAATACATCTTTCATCAAGGAACGGACCCAGAATGTCCATATCCTCACGATAACCTTCCGTTGCCTTCCTAATGTCTTCTGGCTCTCCCAACCCTTCTTTCTGCCATTTGAGGCAACCTTGGACAGCCCAATGGAGAATTCCGGGCATTTCTGTAGCTAATTTCTGTGGGAGATTCTTATCCACTTTTTCTTTCGGTATCGTCACTGTGAACGGAATCAGCCTGATCCTTCGCCATATCCCCTCATCGCTATTTTTGACAATCGGTTTATGGTTTGTGGTAAAGAAAACTTTAAATTCCGGTGTAAACTCGAAATACTCCTGGCGCAAGAAACGCGCTGACATCTTTTCGCCTCCGGTGATCTGTTTAACCAATGAATCAGACAATTGCTGCCCCTCTTCACTCTCCACAGCCGACACAAACCGGGCACCGTTCAGCCGGGCAATGTCATTATTAATCGTGTTGTCATTTTTCTTTCTTATGAACGTGTCACTGTTCGTCTGCCTTCCGTAATCCCCAAATAGGTGCTGCACAGTGTTAATAAATGTTGACTTACCATTTCGACCGTTACCAAACAGAAAGAACATCACTTGTTCTGTTGTATCTCCAGTCAACGAGTAGCCGATTGCTTTTTGCATAAAATCAATAATTTCATAATTTGGCTGCCCCTGATCATCTATAAAAATACTCTCCATAAATGCCATCCAGTGCGGACATTCGGCATCGGTTTGATAAGCAACAGGAGAAATTTTAGTGAAAAGCAAATCCCGATCATGTGATAGTAGTTCGCCTGTTTTTAAATCAATCACGCCATTTTTGCAGTTAAATAAATACTGATGGGCGTCTAATTCCTGTTTTCTTACTGAAACCATCGGGCGAACATCTAAAATAGTGTTCATTCGAATATTGCGGCGCTCGCACTTCTTAGCCCAATCATTCAACTGTTTTTTTCTGAATTTATCTTCTGTGGACTGAGCCTCACTATATAAAGCACGTAGTGTTTTAGCTGTAATTGCTTCAATTTTTCGTTTGCTGTCTTCTTCCCAGCGTTTTCCGTTCCAGATGAGCCAATCAAGTTCATTGCAGTATCGAATATTTTTCCCATGATAATAGACAACCCGTTCTGCATTTCCAAGCTCAGTTAAATGAAAAGTTGGTGGTGTATCAATAATTTCTTCCGTATCTTCAACCTTTGCTGATTCAGGTTGTGATATATACACCTCATACGGCTGTTCTTGCTGCTGTTCCATCAAGTCAGAAATCGTCGTGTGGGTAGAATTAACGGCTTCGGCAATTGTCATTTCTCCATATGTAGAACCATCAGATGAATGTTGCCTATCCCATTTCTCGCGAAATAATCCTGACTCTCTGAACATAGAATCCATTTTTGAAGCGTCCTTGTCCGTCCAGAAGGCTAAGTGGTTACATAGAGTCATATCTGTTGCAGAGTGATCATTATTGATGAGATGACCGTTAAACAGGTCCTGAATGCTCTTCCCGTTTTTGCTGTTGAACATCCTTTCCCACATCTCCTTATTGGAGAGATTACTCATGTCACTAAATGAGCAAGCCGATGTGTGGACTGATTTCTGTTTTACTTGTTTATCCTTCAAGTACTGATCAAACAGCGTTTTAAGCTCGCCTGTTCGCTCTTCAACAGATTTATTTTCAATACAGTTACCCGTAAAGGTAAAGTAACGCCCGTGACGATACACCTCTAGACCAAGTTCAGGATTTTTCCTGCCTGTGCCTGGTCCTTTTAATGGAATCTTACCTTTCGTGATGATATGAACACCTTTGCCACTTGGTGAATATTCGGTATAGCTACTCATTGCCTGTACAATTTCTTGAGCGAATGGAGACAATACACCGTTTTCCACACAATGATCTATGTCAATCCCTATGAAGGGATCATCTTTTGAAAACATAAAGCCAATTCCGTCATAATCTCGGTCATTATAAAACTTGATGACAGTTGGGAACGTTGACCAAGTTCTTTTATTACTGGATTGCGCCAAGCTGCCGTCAATTTGATAGGGTACTTTTGTTTTCTTGCCGTCACGTTCTTCAGAACGCCATAAAATCCACTGAGGAGCGTTTTTAAGCTCTTGCGGTATATTTTTAAATTCGTACATCTACTAACTCCCCTTTAAAATCGAGGGAGTCAAACACTCCCTCAAATGTGTTTTTTATGATCAAAATGGAACGTCATCATCACTGATGGTAATTGGATCATTGTCTAGTGCTGGCGCTTCTGACGGCTTAAATCCTTTTACTTCTGGGTATTTATTTCCGTTGAATTGTCTTTCTCCAACAACCAGGCGAATAGGCTTGTTTAAGAAAGCTTTTGCCCATTCGATATGATCCTTGAATTCCATTCCATTTGGAAAACCTGCGGCTTTTGATGCTAGATGAAATCTCCACATTGCATTTTCTGTAACGGTGAAATTGTCATAGAGAATCTTTTGTCCCTGACATGGCTGTTCAACATCGGAACGAATTTCATAATCAACGACAATACGATGATTCCCGGATGATGCTGTTTTTTCCTCATAATTAATTACAATTGCTTCATATTCTCCTGGTTTAACTTGTTCGAAACCTTTGCCTTTACTGTGGTCTACTTTAAACATTATTTTTCCTCCTTAGTATTTAAACCTTGTAATCTATCAATTGCGGCTTTTGCCAGCTTAATAGTCCATTGATCAAGTTTTTTGTCTGCTTTGATTTGAAATTCTTCAATCATCTGCGCTGCCTGTTCGCTACCAGCAACAATTGTTTTAATTTCATCAATCAAACGAGTACGTTCAGCTTCTTCTTCTGCCTTCACATCAATGCCAAGCTCAAGCCACTGGTAAAGCTTACGGCCCACTTCCGGATTTATCTTGATAGAAGAGCCTTCAAACATCCGCGTATTATCTTTAGACGTTGCAGCCATATGATCAACGTCGATATTGAAATTAAGCATAAACTCATATTCCATTTCATCTTTCTGAACTGGCTTTGTTCCTACCTTGCGAGGAGCCATTTTGCCGTTATGATCTGGCTCAACTACATACTCCGTTTTTGTCCTCAATGTCGCCAGGATGTGGACATCATTTTGCGTCAAAGTCTTAATAAGTTTGGTTGTTTCTGGCGCAAGCTTGCCCCAATTCTGAAACGAGTTGCCGGACATGCTGCCATGTGTTTCAACTATTCCGCCTTCCCCTTGCCAGTTGTGGGAAAGTGAATCAATCACAACAACTTCAGCACCTGCGTTTTTAATAGCTTCCACAGCCATTTGATAACGTTCTGTTGTGTATGGTGGAGTAAAGTCAATATGTTTAAAACTTCCGATCCGCACGTCTTCAAATTGCAAGTTTGCATATAGTTTGGCTCTACGATGTTCAGTATCAACGACACCGACTTTTGACCACACTTCCTTATCACTTGCCTCAGGGTATGCTTCTCTCATCATGCCGTAAGCAACAAGCAAAGCACCGGCTGTCTTCCCTGACCCACTTGGCCCGATAAAGCCCACAATTGCCTTTTCTTTCTCACGCTGCGCGTCTGTAACTTCAAACATTCTTACACCTCCACTTTAAAGCTGATGACAGCCGGTTCAATTACAACTCCCGGTACAGCCTGTCCATTTTCATCAAGCACTACTTTTTTGCCGTCTACGTCTTTAATAGAAAGAGACTTCTTAAGATCTCCCCATTTGACATCTTCTTTGATAAATTCAGTGAGTCCGGCTTCTTTCACATGATGGAGAAGCTTTTCTTTATCAGCCTGTTTAGGCTGTTCTTTAGTCGCTCGGCTTTTTGATTTCCCGTAAGGTGTGGAAAGAGTTTTTGTTTTCGGGTCCTGTTCAAGCTGTTTGATATGATAAGCACTAACCAAACCTTCAAAAAATGATAGATTATCTTTGATCGGTTTTAGCTCACTGGATTCCCATTCTTCAATACGCTGCCTTTCGGTTGCCGCAAGAGCCTTGATTTCTTTTTCCTGTGTTTTTAATGCAGCTATTTTTCTGAAAGCCCAATTTAGACTATTCATATCCATGATCTCAAACTGTGGATGATCCTGCGACGCTTGGTTGTTATTTGAAATTTCACTTAATTCAAATGCCTGTAGTGGATTCATGTAATCCTCCTGTATTGATTTTGTATTAAACACCATTTAAAATGAGATTGTTAGTTATGTTTTTTTGTCGCCTCTGCCAAGGCGGCTTTTTTATTTATCCTCATCGTCTTGGTCTTTCTCTTTTTCATACTTCAAATATTCCAACGGATAACCGTAACGGTTGATTTCTATAATGATTGGATGCTCGATATTCATTGATACGCCCTCCTAACAGTTGAAACGTCTATCCCTTTACTCAAGAGTTGGGACGCTATTTCATGCAACTGAACAACTTGTTCTGGATGCTCCATCCGTTTAAGATCCTTACAATGGGCAATCATCGACCCTGCTATTTCAATACACCCTTCATAATCTCCGTCCTCAATAGCATCTGGTAACAGTTCAGTGATTAGAAAATCCATTGATTTGATCAGTCTTTCCGCCCTTTCACGATCAGACTTTAGAAATCTATTTAAATTCATGCTTATCCTCCTCTTTGGTATAATGTTCCTATCAGAACGATAGGAGGTGAAAAGTATGACAATTATCGCAAAAACTCTAGATGATTTTTCACACATTGTTAGAAACCATGTACTAAATGGAATTGAACCTGTTCACATTTACTATTCATGTGATTATGAAAATATTGCCCATAATCAAAGAGTTGAACCAGACCGTATATACAAGTACTCTCTTGCCCTTATCTCGCCGATTCAAAATGTATTTCACTGTGAAACTTTTAATCATCACTTGGCTAAAGATATTGGCGAAACAATATTCAATTTCAAAGGAGAATACGGGCTACGGCCACAATTATTTGAAACTCTTGATTTAATTGACGGAAATATTGTTATTTCAAATTACATGGATTTAGTTTAGTAATTTATTAGCGTCCTTTAGGGCGCTTTTTTTATTTTAGTAAGGTGCTATTAATTTCCTGTTTAACAAGCTTTTTAGAATACTCAGCAATTAATTGCTCTGTCTTTGGCTTGTATAAAAATTGATCTAAACAGTGTAGTACCTCCCCGTATGTCTGACAAAAAGACTTGAGTTGTCGAATAAGATCATAAGCTGCGTTCTCTAAAGCTTGTTCGTAATCAGCTGTCTTAACCTTTACTTTCTTCATTTCTGCTCTATATGAATTCATTTTCTTTTCTCCTTTTTTGATATAATTTTCCTGTAAGATAGGGAAAATGATTGTTAGGATTCGGTTTAAATTAATACTTAATATTGTTTTCCTTCAGTCCAACCATGCTCATTAAGAAATCTAATAAGATCATTTATAAACTGTGTATATTTTTCTGTAGAATAATCATTACTGTTAAAAGTCAGTTCAAGATTGAGCTGGCTTTCTTTAGCATCACCCATGGAAAAAGCATTTCTATTTTTTATTTCAAACCCTTTAATCCAGACAGCTGCCCAGGATTTACCTTTTTCTGATGTAACTGGCATTTGATATTTCATATTAGCCATTTATTTTCTCTCCTTTTGTTATTGATTATCTTCCTGAAGTGCAAGAACTATTCTCGCAACATAGTAGATTTGTTCTTCGCTCCATCCTTGTTCGAATGACCAGACCAAAAACTCCCGACAATTCTTTAAAGCAATATCCATGTCTATTCGACTAGAACGATGGCTCATTTTCTTTTCCCCTTTTCCTTTTTTATTTAAGAGACATAATCAACGCAACAATAGAGATAATGACACAAATACTACTGACGATAATCCCAATTAAATGAAACTTGCTGCTGCCCACAAAATCACCTCGTTTCTTTCTAAACTTCTCATATATGCTTCTTCACAAAAGCCTGATAAATCTTCATAAAACGTTCTGCCTCCGTTAATGCAAGCCATTCTTTTGTTTTGATCTTCACCTTATTCACCTCCTTTGAAGTGATCAATCTTAATAACAGATATCATGTTTTATGAAATTTCCTTGCTAGAGTTGTTCAAATTTACACCATATTTAATTGCCATTTCTTTCACCACAGCAAGATAGATTTCAGTTAAACGGGAATCATCTGCAATGACATCCATCTTATTGACTTTGTCTATTCTCGACTTTGCAACACCTTCAAGCGCCATCTTGCCTTTTTTGTTAGTAAGTCTTACAGATAGTTTTGCATTCGCACGCTCTTCAAGGGCTTCATAGCTTTCATTGCGAACGTCTTGATAAGCTTGGAATCCTCCACGAGCTTGAGCAATTTTATTAATAAGATTGTTTACTTTCTTTCTCCATTCTGTGGGATTAAGACTGAGAATTTCCGTTATTCTATCCTGGTTTTTCTCTGTTTCTATCAATCTAGTTTCTACAACAGTTAACCGGCGCTCTTGTTCTACCATTTGATTAACTGTACATTGCAAGGCTTCAAGTTGAGTTTTTGGTTGCTGCTGATTCTGGATGTATTCTTTCATTCGTTTGAACTCTTTAATAAATTTGATTTTGGTTTGAACAGCTTCTTTCGTGTTGTAACTGAACACAACTAATGTGAAGGCTTCTTCGGTCAGGTCGTATTTTGGGTAAGTGCGACCTCTTTCGTTGGTGTAAGTTGACTCCCCAAAATTGGGGACTGAAAATTCTTCACCAGCTAACAGCATTTGATTTTCAATATCCCTTAAAACATGATCATGTCGTTTACCAAACATATCAGCGATTATCAAACTGTCTGTGACAGCATTATTTTCTTTAATAAAAACTAATTCTTTTGTCATTCAACTTACCTCCTGAAAATTTCATCGAAATGTTTTTCTAAAAACGTCTGTCCACGCAATTGTTTTACCATTCGTCCATGATTTCTTTCATAACGACCAAACTCTGTTCATAAAACCAGTAACGTTTCCCCTTCTCTTTTCTTCTCTCAAGAAGCCTCATTCGTGGATCATGCAAAAACTCATTTTCCAAAAATGACTTGCTCATACATGTTCTTTTGGACATCTGGTCAAGATCCCAAGTAAAAAATGTATTATTAATCGTTTCATCTAGTTTTTGATTGATGTAACTTCTTATTTCAGATTGATTCACGTCAATATTGACTTCTGCAATCGGCAAATTATGAAACCTCCTTCATCTCAAGGATTTTGATAATTTTTTCTCTGACTTTCTTGCCTTGTCTTTTACCGAGTAAAATGTCGGAAAGATAAGGCCCTGAAATGTTTAGCATTTCGGCTAAGTCTTTCTGTTGCATGTCATTTAAAATGAGCCAAGTCTTAACCTTTTTGCCGAAATCCAATTCCATAGAAATAACCTCCTTTAACTTTTTTGCTAATTATTTAGCTTCTTGTTGACTACAAAATAGGATATATGCTAATATCTAAACATAGCGAATAAACCTACATTTATAGCCTTTTACGTTGGGGAACGTTGTCTTAGGCTTTGTTTTGTAGTGCTCTAAAAGCTGAATAAGTAGCTTATGAACATAGTTTAATAAACAATATGCTAATTGTCAACTTAAAAATAGCATAAAGTTTAATCTTTTCATAAGCTTAATTAAGGATGGTTGATATGACAATAGTTGAAAGGATTAAAAAGTTGGCAAAAGAGCATAAAATATCTTTGGCAGAACTTGAAAGAAAGACAAAATTATCAAATGGAACAATTAGAAGATGGGATGAGAAAACTCCAGGCATTGATAAAATCCAAAAAGTAGCAGACTACTTCCACATTTCTGTGGACTACCTTCTTGGCAGAACAGAAAAGGAAACTTTTGAGCCAGATCTTACTGCTAAAGATGAAAGAGATATTCAAAAAGAGTTAAAGAAAATTATTGAAGGATTAGAGGGTAACAATGGTTACGCTGCTTTTGATGGCAATACGATTGATGATATGGATGAAGAAGATAGAGAGTTGCTAATTGCAAGCTTAGAGAATTCTTTACGTCTTGCCAAAAGAATTGCAAAACAAAAATACACTCCGAAAAAATATCGTAAGTAGGTGCCTTTTGTGGAGTACATTGTAACTAAGATTAAGGAACTAACCAAAAAATTTAAAACAAATGATCCATTTAAAATAGCAAAAGCATTAGGAATTGAGATTGTTTATGAGGATTTAGGAAACACCCTAGGTTATTACAGCAAACATTTTAGAGTTAAGGTCATTCACATTAATGAGAATTTGGATGAATATAAAAGAGAATTTGCTTGCCACCATGAATTAGGCCATGCCATTTTTCACCCTGATGCCAATACACCTTTTTTAAAGAAAAATACACTATTTTCGACTGACCGAATTGAATTAGAGGCTAATTTTTTCGCTATAAATATGCTGTTTATAAACTTTGAAGGTTGTGTCACTGTAAAAGAAGCAATTGAAAAGTACGGAATTCCTAAACAGTTAGTTTTGTCTAACATGGTGAAAAAATTTTAACCTCGAATTCGAACGTATGTACTAACTTGAAGGAGGTGATGTCACCACTATCAGTCATTCCCCTTTTTTAAAGCGTCTGTCCACGCAAGAAAGGGAAGATGATAAATGAAATTATTTAAATCAAAAAAAGATAAAGACTTATATTATTATTTCAACGCAAAAAATGAAAAACGTTGGTGCTATAGATACCGTTATTATGATGCACTTGGTAAGAGAAGAGAAAAAAACAAACAGGGGTTTAAATCAGAAAACGAAGCCTATAGGGCTTTACTTGAAGTAAAGACTACTACTTTAAATGGTGAAGTTAAACAGGTTGAAAACTCAAATATAACAGTTTCCGAATGGCTTGATATTTGGTATGAGACTCATAAAAATGAGTGGAAAATTTCCTCTCAAAAACAACGTGAAAATGCAATAAAACAACAAATGAAACCGTTACTTGGTAAATACAAATTATCAAAGTTAGATAAGGCAACATATAAAAGAGTCTATATTAATGAACTTTTAGAAAAATATGAGCCAAGTACAGTACAACTGTTTCATAGGCTTTTTAAAATTGCTATAAACGCAGCTGTTGACAATGAAATACTTCCCAGAAATCGCTTTAACAAAATAACGATTCCTGAGAAGAAAGTTAAAGAAAATTTTTTAACTGCTGATGAATTGAAAAAGTTTCTTTTAGCTGCAAAAGAACTTGAAAACATAACTAATTATACTTTAATTTTGCTGTTAGCACACACTGGATTGCGAAGAGGTGAGGCACTTGGTTTAACTTGGGGAAACCTTAATCTTGAAGATAAAACCATAACTGTCGAGCGTACTCGTGATGAGAAAGGTGTAAGAACTCCAAAAACAAAAAATAGTTATCGAACAATTCTAATTGATGAAGCACTATTGAATCAATTAAAAGCGTACCATGCTTGGTGTAAAGAAATTTTGTTCTCTTTTGGCTTTGGTTTTTCAGACTCAAATTACATTTTTATCTCTTACAAAACAGGTAAGCCCCTTGCTCAAAACATTATTAAATATGGCATTGATCGAATCGTACAAAAAACGAAGTGTAAGAAAATTACGGCTCATGGTCTGCGACATACTCACGCTACAATTTTGCTTAGTCAGCGAATACCTATTAAAGTGATTGCTGATCGGTTGGGAAATACCCCACAAATGATATTGGATATTTACGGACATACTTTTAAAGACTTAGAGGAAGAATCCGTTCAAGCTTTTGAGTATGCTATGACTTCAACTGGGGGAGGTTTTGGGGGAGGTTTTTAAATAGTCCTCTCAACCCCTTTAAATACTGGGGTTATTTCGTTATTGACTTCTAACTCTCATAGAAGCCGGGGCCGTTTGCAACATATTTAAATTTAACAGATAGGAATTGAAATGTCTATCACTTTTTGTTCCAATAACGACCTTTTTTGAAACGATAAATGCCATCAATACCGAGATGATTCATACTTTGGTATAATCATTCTAAAGTGATTCTCATGGAGATGATACAAGTGATTTTCGGATATGTACGTCCCTTTAGCCAAGATCAAGATTTGCGCCTACAGTTAAACGACCTTAAGAAGTATGGGTGCGAGAACATTTTCAGAGAACACACGAATTCTCCGAAAAATAGACCAGCATTAGATAACATGTTTCGTGCCGTTAAAAGCGGTGATTCAGTAATCGTATACAAATTGTACAGTATTGCCGATTCAACCAGACATTTAATTGACATTGTCCAATTCTTAGAAAAGGAAAACGTTTTCTTTCTATCGATATTAGATCAAATCGATACCTCCACTAGTGAAGGGAAAATCTTCTTTAAAATGATGGAAAAGGTCAACATATTTCAGCATGACATTTTAAGTGAAAGTACAAAAGCTGGAATTTATGAAGCTAAGCTGAAGGGGAAAACTGGAGGTCGTCCAAGAAAGCCGGATGAAAATGTGAGACGCGCATTGGCCATGTACCAAAGCAAAGAGTATAACATTGCACAAATCACAAAAGCCACCGGGATTAGTAAAACAACTTTATATCGTTATTTAGATCATTAAACAAAAAGAACAAGATCCATATTGGTTTCTTGTTCTTTCTTTTTTTAGCTTATTCTCCAGATACGTATGGAAGTAAAGCCATTTGACGAGAGCGTTTAATTGCAACAGTCAATTTACGTTGGTATTTCGCGCTTGTACCTGTAACACGACGTGGCAAAATTTTACCGCGCTCTGAGATAAACTTTCTAAGAAGATCTACATCTTTGTAGTCGATATGCGTAATTCCGTTAGAAGTGAAATAACACACTTTACGGCGTTTCGCACGACCGCCTCTGCGTCCTCCTGCCATTGTTATCTCCCTCCTTTCTTTTCAATTTTTAAAGTTCGTCCATTATCCTTTAAAATGGCAGATCATCATCTGAAATATCAATCGGTTTTCCATCATTTGCGAATGGATCATCATTAAAGCTATTGCCTTGATTGCGATTCTGATTATTTTGATTGCCACCGTATGGATTCGGATCATTTTGTCCGCCGCCAAAGTATTGGCCTCTCTGGTCTCCGCTGTAACCGCCGGAACCGGAGCCACCGCCTTTTGGCTCAAGGAATTGAACACTTTCAGCTTGAACTTCCGTTACAAATACACGCTGTCCTTGCTGGTTTTCATAGTTCCTCGTTTGCAAACGTCCATCAACACCCGCAAGGCTACCTTTTTTAAGGAAATTGGCTACATTTTCAGCTTGTCTTCTCCATGTGACACAGTTGATAAAATCTGCTTCCCGTTCCCCTTGCTGATTCGTAAATGTACGATTAACAGCAAGCGTAAAGGTAGCAACAGCTGCCCCATTGGGAGTATAACGAAGCTCTGGGTCCTTTGTCAGTCTGCCGACTAAAACAACTCGGTTAAGCATATTGAGAGACCATCCTTTTGCTTAGAATATATATTTCAACCTGTTTATTCTTCTTCTTTAACTACAATGTGACGAATGATGTCATCACTGATTTTAGCCAAACGGTCAAATTCTTGAACAGCCTCAGAACCTGACTGAATGTTTACGATTTGGTAAAATCCGTCGCGGAAATCGTTGATTTCATAAGCAAGACGGCGTTTTCCCCAATCTTTTGTTTCAGTGATCTCCGCACCGTTTGTTGTTAAAATGTTGTTAAACCGTTCAACAACAGCCTTTTTAGACTCTTCATCAACATCTGGACGGATGATGTACATAACTTCATACTTTCTCATTTCGATTTGCACCTCCTTTTGGACTAGCGGCCCATTCATGGGCAAGGAGCAATAATTCTATTACTCACAATTTTATATTATATCAAAGCTCTTTTTCGTTTTCAACTATGTTATACATTGAAACGGAAATGAATGACATCTCCATCTTTCACAACATATTCTTTTCCTTCAAGACGGACTTTTCCTGCTTCTTTTGCCGCTGTCATACTTCCCGCTTCAAGTAAATCGGCATATGCAACTGTTTCCGCTCTAATAAATCCGCGTTCAAAGTCCGTATGAATGATCCCAGCACACTCCGGGGCCTTCATTCCTTTTTTGAATGTCCAAGCTCTAACTTCCTGTTCACCGGCTGTAAAATAAGTGGCCAGTCCCAGCAATGAATATGAGGCTTTAATTAATTGATCAAGCCCTGATTCTTCAATTCCCAGTTCTTCAAGAAACATCGCTTTTTCTTCACCATCAAGTTCGGCTATTTCTGATTCAATCTTCGCGCAAACAACGATTACCTCAGCATTTTCATTATTAGCAAATTCTCTAACACTCTGAACGTATTCATTATCTGAAGCATCTGCAACTTCATCTTCACTGACATTTGCCACATATAATACAGGTTTAGTGGTTAACAAATGGAGCTGCTTTAGTACTTTGTGCTGCTCTTCTGTAAATTCAACAGAGCGTGCCGGCTTTTCTTGTTCGAATGCTTCCTTTAGCTTTGTCAAAATTTCAAATTCAAAGACAGCCTCTTTATCTTTTTGTTTGGCCATCTTTCCAACTCGACCAATCCGTTTTTCAACAGTTTCCAAATCTGCGAGGATCAGCTCAAGATTAATCGTCTCAATATCAGAGATGGGATCAACTTTTCCGGAGACATGTGTTATGTTATCATCCGCAAAACAACGGACAACATGACATATCGCATCCACTTGACGGATATGGGACAAAAATTTATTCCCTAGCCCTTCCCCTTTAGACGCTCCTTTTACGATACCGGCAATATCGGTAAACTCGAAAGCTGTAGGAACTGTTTTCTTGGGGTTAACAAGTTCTGTTAATTTTTGAAGCCGTTGATCAGGTACCTCCACAATTCCGACGTTTGGATCTATCGTACAAAACGGGTAGTTAGCCGATTCCGCTCCAGCCTGTGTAATCGCATTAAATAAGGTTGATTTTCCGACATTAGGTAAACCAACAATCCCAGCAGTTAAAGCCATTCTTTCATCTCCTAATCATTAAACATCCTTGTATGTTCATCTTTTATTCAGCCTGCAACAATTATAAGAATGATTACTGTAAAAGACAAGCTGACAAAACTTGTTTTTCAATCACTAATCCTTTTGGAAAATCCTCTTTTACTTACAGTGTGATGCAATTATCAAAAAAAGCACGATCATCCGTAAACATTAAGAATCGGATTCCTCATGCTTGACTAAAATCTTTTTCATCTTTCTTTCAAATTCTTTACGGGGAATCATAACACTATGTGAACAACCTTCACACTTAATCCGAATATCCATCCCCAGCCGAATTACTTTCCAGCGATTTGTACCACATGGATGCGGCTTTTTCATTTCAACTACATCATTCAGATCAAATTCTTTATTCGCCAACATTGTTCACCTCTTTTGTTTATTCATTTTTTTCTTATTGTACAAAAAACGACAGGAAAAGAACAATTTCTATTTAAATAATAGCGCACTATTATTTCCATTTAATCAGTATTGGGTAAAGCAAAATATTAACTAATAAATACAGATTGAGCAAACCATAAATCGGATATAAAAATGCAATTAAATTTGAAAAACCAAATGATGTAAACGGCAACATCATCGAAAGGAGGAGGATTACAGTGATCCACCTCGGCCATTTCACTAATGTCAGGAAACGACTTGAAAGTCCAAGTATATTTGAAATTGTTGTTGTATATATAGCTGTACAAAGCAATGCTGACATCAATATAAATATAGGAAAAGATGCTCCTTCTAAAACTGCAAATAACGGTATTTCATACTTTGAAAGTTTATCTGCTAACTCTACAAGTGTTTCATTGTATATAAATGAAATGATGCCAAAAACCACCCCGCTTAAAACACTGGCGATCCTGACCTCACCGATTCCGTTAAGTTCTTTACCGACCGCAGATAAAACGGCTACAACAGACAGAATGTTAAGGGATGCAAATGTGATGCCTGCTGGCCAATTATCTAACTGACCTCCATTTAAAGGCCATGACTGATGGGTTTGTTGAAAAGATATTAATGCATACAGCAATCCTATTACTAAGAGTGGAATTAAACAGCTGTTGACAGATAATATGCTATTAAGTCCCCGAAAAAAAAGTAATACCGTACATAAAGATAATAAAAGGACTCCGGTCCAAAATGGGATATCAAATATTTGCAATGTCACTCCACCCCCGGCAATCATCACGATTGTCGTAGTAAATAAATAGAGAATAATTAACAAATCATATACTTTCGCAAGCTTTGGACCGACCAACTTTTCTAGTACAGGCAGAAAATGTTCTGTTTTTTCTTCAAAACTAATTTTCATCACTATATAAGTTGATAAGCTAAATATAATCGTGAATAAAAGGATAGCCAGTCCACTTCCCGCGCCAAAAAACTGTCTAATCTCTTGACCGGATGCATATCCTGCACCTATTAAGCTTCCTAAAATGAGAAGCAACCACTTCATCCCGGCTCTCCACACGATCTCTCACCCCAACTCTTCATTTTTAAGCTTGTTCTACTCTACTGCTACTATATTATTCTTCCTTAACTAACATTCATAAAATCGTCCCTCCTCAAAAAAAAGATATATCAAAATAATTTATTTGATATTCAAAAAGCATTTTAAAAATCTAAGATCAAGACATCAAAACTTTGTGACAAATGAGGCTTGCTCCATCTAAGCTTGTTTCCAAGTGATGAAGCATAAAAAAAGCGGCTGGTGGATATAATGTAAACAACCATTCATATTCAAAAAATATGACGCTAGACATTGCTGTTACTATGATAATAAGGATGTGGGAACCCTATGAATCGAAAAGGCCGGCTGTTTTCTCAAGAACCAATGAGTGAGTATGTTTCTCATTCAGATCCATTAGCTGTCAAACAGATCGGAAAAGCCATTTCCGTTTATTTAAAAGAGGCCGCAGATCGTCCAATTGTTGTTGTTTGTATTGGAACTGACCGTTCCACAGGTGATTCTCTAGGTCCTCTCGTTGGAATGAAACTTGCCGCCAAACAACTGAAAGGCATTGATATATATGGAACGCTCGCCGATCCGGTTCATGCTGTCAACTTGAGTGAGAAGCTTGAAAACATTCATATGAGACATCAGCATCCTTTTATCATTGCAATCGATGCCTGTCTTGGACGGACAAAAAGTGTTGGATCTTTTCAAATCGGAAAGGGACCATTAAAGCCTGGAGCAGGCGTTCGGAAGGACTTACCGGAAGTTGGTCATGTACACATTAATGGAATTGTAAATGTAAGTGGATTTATGGAGTATTTTGTATTACAAAACACTCGGTTAAACCTTGTCATGAGCATGGCAACTGTACTTTCTGAAGGTTTAGCACATCTTGAAAAAACAGCAGGTATGGTATCAATATCCAATTCAAAACACAAAGGAAAGACTGCAACAAAAAAACCATCTTAAATTGGATGGTTTTCGAGAATGATTATGATTTTTCTTCAGACAAAAGATCAAGAATTCGGTTCAAATCTTCATTGGAATAGAATTCTATTTCAATCCGTCCCTTTTTCTTTTGCTTTTTTATGGTCACTGGTGTTCCAAAGTAGTTTCGCAAATAGGACTCTCGTTCTTTCATCAGCGCATCTTTTATTTGTTGAGGTTTCTTTGTTTCACGTGAAACATTGCTGTTCATTTCTTGAATCAACTTTTCTAATTGGCGGACATTTAATTGCTCAGTAACAACTTTTTGAACCAATAGTTCAAGTTTCTTCTTGTTTTTCAGTCCCAATAATGTTCGTCCATGTCCCATTGATAAAGTGCCATTATCTATTAAATCCTGAACTTTTGTTGGCAGTGTTAATAGTCTTAAATGATTAGCAATATGGGGTCTGCTTTTCCCAAGTCTTTTAGCCAATTGTTCTTGTGTCAGATCAAGATGTTTTAATAATGATTCATACGCTTTTGCTTCTTCAAGTGGTGACAAGTCTTCTCTTTGAAGATTTTCTAATAAAGCAATCTCCATCATCAAAGATTCTGACAGCTCTCGCACGATTGCGGGAATGGTTTTTAAACCAGCTTGTTCTGCAGCTCGATAACGTCGTTCTCCAGCTACAATTTCATAATCCTTGATTGACTTTCTGACAATAATCGGCTGCAATACACCATGCTGCAAAAT
Source organism: Bacillus sp. WMMC1349 (assembly GCF_013155385.1). Classification (GTDB taxonomy): domain Bacteria; phylum Bacillota; class Bacilli; order Bacillales; family Bacillaceae; genus Bacillus. The sequence continues at coordinate 3,896,305 of NZ_JABJUQ010000007.1, forward strand.
GGATTCCTTTAAATCTTGCAATGATTGATCATCAAAAACCTTTCTCGGTTGATAAGGATTGGGTCGTAATTGTTGCAACTTAATTTCTTCAACCGTTTCTTCTGACAAATCAACGTTTGAGAACAAAGCATTAATCCCTTTTCCCAGACCTTTAGGCATGCGCAGCCACTTCCTTTGCTAAATCTAAATATACTTCCGCACCTCGGGAACGTGGATCATATAAAATAATTGGTTTTCCATGGCTTGGTGCTTCACTTAACCTGATATTTCTTGGAATGACTGTTTGATATACTTTATCACGGAAATATTTTTTTACTTCTTCAATGACCTGAATACCTAAGTTTGTTCTTGCATCAAGCATGGTTAATAATACACCGTCAATCGTAAGATCTGTATTTAAATGTTTTTGGACAAGACGGACTGAATTCAACAGCTGGCTTAATCCTTCCAAAGCGTAATACTCACATTGAACGGGTATGACCACAGAATCTGCAGCTGTCAGTGCATTTATGGTTAGCAACCCGAGTGAGGGAGGACAGTCAATGATCATATAATCATAATTTTGTTTTACAGATTCCAACGCCCGTTTCAATCTGACTTCACGGGAAATAGTTGGAACCAGCTCGATTTCAGCTCCCGCAAGCTGAATTGTCGCTGGAATGACATCTAAGTTTTCAACTGAAGTTGGTTTGATAATATCTTTCACATCTGCATCATCAACTAATATATCGTACACACATTGATCGACATCAGCTTTTTCTATACCAATTCCGCTTGTTGCGTTTCCTTGAGGGTCTATATCGACTAGCAAAACCCTTTTCCCAATATAAGCTAAACAAGCGCCCAGGTTTACAGAGGTTGTTGTTTTACCAACGCCTCCCTTTTGGTTTGTGATTGCAATAATTTTTCCCATCATGTCACCTACTTTCACATTGAACAAGTTTCTCTCATTTCTCTATTTTATCAAAAAAAGAATCAATCGTTTGCTTTTTTTGAATTTTTGTTTTTATAAACCGAGCATAATAAAAAGCATAATACGATTTTTGTTAATCGAGAAAAACTTTAATACTATATTGTAATAATAAAAACCCTGGAACTTAGTTTTTGTTCCAGGGGATCTGTGGTTATGAATCAATTGACGGCATTTTTAAAGTAGTCATTGCAATTCGGTTCCATGCATTAATCGTAATGGCTGCCATAATAAGTTCAGCTGTTTCAGTTTCGCTAAAAAATTGTCGTACCTTTTGATAAACATCATCTGGCAGTCCTTGATCAGCTATACATGTAATGGCTTCAGTCATGGCCAAAACTGCTCGTTCTTCCTCTGTGTAAAAAGGGGCTTCCCGCCATGCATTCAAAGCATATAATCGCTGCTCTGTCTCACCATTTTTCCGTGCATCCTTCGTATGCATATTGAGGCAGAATGCACAACCATTTAATTGTGAAGCACGTACTTTAATCAGTTCCTTTAAAATTGGATCAATACTTGAAGATCTTTGCGCTTTTTCTAGTTCCAACATCCCTGCGTAGCCTTGTGGGTTCACTTTTTCCATTAAAAATCTAGTTTTCAAACGAATTCCTCCTTTTTTCAATTCATTTATATAACAAAGGAGGACCATGATTTGTGACATTTAAATTTTTATTTGTTTTAGTTTATCTGGATTAGAAACCATGTAAATATGTTTGATGAAATCAAGTTTTTGATCCCATGCAAAGCATATGGCATAAATCGGTTGGTTGGTTCGTTTGATGAGCACGCCCCTTCCCCCATTAATATCCACAACCTGAAAATGACCGGAAAGGCTTCCTTTTGAGGTGATTCCGTTGAAGAAGGCATAAATACGTTTTCGTCCATAGATCGGTTTTATCGCACTTCGTACTTTTCCGCCCCCATCAGCATATAATATCGCTTCTTTAGCTAACCTGTCGGCAAATTCAGCAAAATCGCCGGTTTTTGTTGAATGGATAAATAATTCTGCCAATCGTTGTTCATTGATGCGATCAGTTGTTAGGGAAAATTCTCCTTTTAGTTTATTTTTAATTCGGCTGTGAATTTTTCGGCAATTGACATCGGATTTCTGCAATATGAATGAAATTTCTTTATAGCTGTAGTTAAACACTTCTCTGAACATGAATATTGCTCTTTCAATAGGATTCAACCGGCTCATTAGAACCATAAAAGCGTAAGAAATCATTTCAGCTTTAATGATTGAATCTGCCGGGTTCTGTTCGATTTGCTTACATTCAGGTTCTGGTAGCCACTCTCCAACATAAATCTCGCGTTTTTTCCTAGCTGATTGCAAAAAATTTATACAGCGGTTTGTCACAGCTTTCGTCAAATAGGATTGAATATGGTTAATTTGTCTGATATTTTTTACCTGAAGGTCTGCAAATAACTCCTGAACAATATCTTCTGCGTCCTGTAAAGAGCCGACCATTTGATAAGCGATTGAATAAAGTAGTGACCAATACTTTTGATACTCTTCCATAACATCTCCTCTCTTCAAAAAAATAAAAGCTCCGCTGAGAGCTTTTTATTTCTTGGGGATTCGGATAGTCAACTGAATGTATTCTTCAAATTCTGCTTCTTCCGTTTTCAGTTTAACTCCGCTGTCTTCCACCATTGATAAGGACTGGCGTATGGTATTCATCGCAATTCTTGTGTCCCTGCTGTATGCTTTTCGCTTTGGTTTAGGTTTTCGTTTATCTTGTTCGAGCAGTTTGACTACACGGTCTTCGGTTTGTTTGACATTTAAATGTTTTTCTATCACTTCATTTAACAGTGTAACCTGCACTTCTGGTTGTTTTAATGGGATAAGTGCTCTTGCGTGACGCTCGGATATATCTTTTTTCAAGATCGCTTCCTGTACCTCTTCCGGCAGCTTAAGCAATCTGAGTTTATTGGCAATTGTTGATTGGCCTTTACCAAGCCTTTGTGCCAGAGCTTCTTGGGTTAAATCGTGGAGCTCTAGCAGTCTTGCATATGCATATGCTTCCTCAATCGAAGATAATTCTTCCCTTTGGAGGTTTTCGATTAAAGCGACAGAAGCTGTCTCTGTATCTGAAAAATCTTTAATGATAGCGGGTATCTTCTCCCAATTCAATGTTTGGACTGCCCGCCAACGCCGCTCCCCTGCAATCAATTCAAATTGACCTTCTTGATCGGTTTTTCTGACAACAATCGGTTGAATGATGCCATGTGTATGAATGGTTGCGGCTAATTCTTGAATTTTTTCTTCAGAGAAAATGGTGCGCGGCTGAAAACGGTTCGGAATAATATCGCCTACTGCAATGTCTTGAATTTTTTCTTTATCAGTATCATGTTCAGCAACCTCTGCTTCTTCTTTTTCACCGATTCCAAAGAGACGAGAGAATGAATGCTTCATGTACCTACACCACCTTTACACACTGCCATTTTTATAATTCTATTTTCTCATGATTTTTCCTTCTTTAACATCACCAATTTACAAGAAACCGAATGATTTAATCTTCAATGGGAGATTTATTCGGTGTCCCTGGTTTTCTTGGATATTTCTTTGGTGTCTCTGTTTGTTTTTTGACAATAATGATACTTCTTTCACTTTCTTCTATTGGCAGCTGAAAAGAATGTACATTTTCGATTCGTCCACCTAGCGCTTTAATCGCTTTCTTTCCTGCATCAATCTCTTGATCGGCTGAAGCTGCTTTTAACGCAACAAACAAACCGTTTTTCTTGACTAGTGGCAGACATAGTTCACTTAACACGGAAAGCCGGGCTACCGCACGAGCTGTGACGATATCGAAACTCTCCCGCTTGTCCTTCAATCTCCCGAATGTTTCAGCACGGTCATGGTAAAAATAAGTATTTTCTAATTTTAAAGCTTGAGAAAGCTGATTTAGAAAGTGAATTCTTTTATTTAATGAATCGACAATTGTCACATGTAAATGAGGAAAACAAATTTTAATTGGCAGGCTTGGAAAACCAGCACCTGCCCCAACATCACAAAGACTGTTGAATGTTTTAAAATCAACATAAAAAGAAGTCGTAATCGAATCGTAAAAATGCTTTAAATATACCTCTTTTTTCTCAGTAATTGAGGTTAGATTGATTTTTTCATTCCATTCTGACAGCCATTCATAATAGGTTTCAAATTGTTCCAGTTGAAAGTCGGAAAGGGAGATCCCTTTCTCCTCTAAACCGGATCTAAATTGCTCTATGTTCATGCCGTCATCCTTTCTATTCTGCTATCTTGGCAATTCGTCCCTGTTCCAGATAAACAAGAAGAATTGAAATATCAGCAGGATTTACACCTGAGATCCGTGAGGCTTGTGCGACAGAAAGCGGTCTGACTTCTTTCAATTTTTGACGTGCTTCTGTTGCAATACCTTTAATCGCATCATAATCTATCCTGTCAGGAATCTTTTTATTTTCCATTTTCTTAAGTTTTTCAACCTGTTGCAATGATTTCTCAATATATCCTTCATACTTGATTTGGATTTCAACCTGTTCAGCAACATCGCTGGCAACTTTTTCGTCTGCCGGAGCAAGTGCTGTCACAGTTTCGTAATTCATTTCCGGCCGTTTCATTAGATCGGTGGCACGGATGCCATCCTTCAACTCACTACCGCCCAATGAACGAATATATGCCTGATTTTCTTTTGAAGGTTTAATGATCACTGAATATAGACGTTTTTTCTCTGCTTCAATCGCTGCTGTTTTCTGTTTGAACTTTTGATAGCGTTCTTCAGAAATCAAGCCGACTTCATAACCGATTTCCGTTAGTCGCAAGTCGGCATTATCATGACGCAAAAGCAGCCGATATTCTGCTCTTGATGTTAACAAACGGTACGGTTCATTTGTTCCCTTAGTGACTAAATCATCAATCAAAACACCGATATATGCGTCTGAACGCCCGAGAATTATTTCTTTTTTATTAAGCGCTTTTCGACCTGCATTGATTCCAGCCATAATACCCTGGCCAGCGGCCTCTTCATATCCTGATGTTCCATTGATTTGTCCAGCTGTGAACAGACCAGGTATTTTTTTTGTTTCCAATGTCGGCCAAAGCTGTGTTGGTACGATGGCATCATATTCGATCGCATACCCAGCTCTCATCATTTCTACATCTTCCAAACCAGGAATGGTTGAAAGCATTTTTTTCTGGACATCTTCCGGTAAGCTCGTTGATAGTCCTTGGACATAGACTTCTTGCGTATTCCGTCCTTCTGGTTCAAGAAAAATCTGATGCCTTGACTTATCATGAAAGCGGACGACCTTATCTTCAATTGATGGACAATATCTCGGTCCTGTTCCTTTAATCATACCGGAATACATTGGTGAACGATGCAGATTGCCATCAATGATCTGATGTGTTTCAGGACTTGTATAAGTGAGCCAGCATGGCAATTGATCTGTGATATATTCTACTGTTTCATATGAAAAGGCCCGGGGCTCTTCATCACCCGGCTGAATTTCTGTTTTACTGTAATCTATCGAATGGCTGTTGACCCGCGGCGGTGTTCCTGTTTTAAAACGGACAAGATCAAATCCTAGCTCTTCAAGATGCTCGGAAAGCTTTATAGAAGGCTGTTGATTGTTTGGTCCGCTGGAATAAGAAAGATCACCAATAATCACTCGACCTCTTAAAAAAGTTCCTGTCGTCAGGACAACCGTTTTTGAATGGTAAACTGCCCCTGATTGTGTCATAATACCGCAGCATTTGCCATCTTCAATGATAAGACGCTCAACCATTCCCTGTTGTAATGTTAAATTTGGTACATTTTCAAGCGTCTTTTTCATCTCATGTTGATATTGAAATTTATCAGCCTGAGCCCGTAAAGCACGGACGGCGGGACCTTTACCTGTATTTAAAAGTCTCATTTGAATATGGGTTTTATCAATATTTTTTGCCATTTGTCCGCCTAGTGCATCTATTTCGCGGACGACAATCCCTTTGGCGGGACCGCCGACAGATGGGTTACACGGCATAAAAGCGACCATATCAAGGTTAATGGTTAAGACAAGTGTTTTTGCCCCTTGTCTGGCTGATGCCAAAGCAGCTTCCACCCCGGCATGACCGGCGCCAACGACAATGACATCATATCGACCTGCTTCATAGACCATATGCTTTTCCTCCTTTACTTTCCTAGACAAAATTGTGAAAAGAGCTGGTCGATCAAGCTTTCATGTACAGCGTCACCAATGATCTCACCTAGAACTTCCCAACATCTTGTTAAATCAATTTGAACCATATCAATCGGTACATCATTCTCAATTCCTTCAAGCGCCTCACCTATCATGCGCTTTGCCTCATGCAATAATGAAATATGTCTTGTATTACTGACATATGTGAGATCACCGCTTTCAATCGCTCCTGTAAAAAATAGCGATTGAATAGCTTCTTCTAATTCAGCTATTCCTTCTTCTTTCAAGAGAGACGTTGTCACGACAGGACTTCCGCCAGCCAAGTTCTGAACACTTTCAAGATCCAGCTTTTGCTCAAGATCAGTCTTATTGACAATGACAATCAAATCCATACCGCTAACAGCTTCAAAAAGCTTCATGTCTTCATCTGAAAGCGGCTCACTATAATTAAGGACGAGTAAAATCAAATCCGCTTTTTTTAAAACCTCTCTGGAGCGCTCAACTCCAATCCGTTCAACGATATCTTCTGTCTCACGAATACCGGCTGTGTCGACAAGGCGCAACGGCACGCCCCTTATATTAACGTATTCTTCAATCACGTCCCGCGTTGTACCCGGAATATCAGTTACAATCGCTTTCGTTTCATGAACAAGACTATTTAAAAGAGATGATTTACCGACGTTTGGACGTCCAATAATGACTGTTGAGATTCCTTCTCTTAATATTTTACCCTGTTCTGATGTTGCAAGAAGTGCTTCAATTTCTTTTTTGACATGAGTGGCTTTTTCAACCAAAACTTTATGCGTCATTTCTTCGACATCATCATACTCTGGATAATCAATATTTACTTCTACATGAGCCAGTGTTTCAAGTAATTCACTTCTCAAGCGTTTGATCAGTTTAGAAAGTCTGCCTTCCATCTGATTCATAGCTACATTCATAGCGCGGTCTGTCTTGGCTCTAATGAGATCCATGACAGCCTCTGCTTGAGAGAGGTCAATTCTCCCATTTAAAAATGCCCTTTTCGTAAATTCGCCGGGCTCAGCCAGTCTTGCTCCTTCTCTTAACACTAATTGAAGTACTTGATTGACTGTGACAATACCGCCATGACAATTGATCTCGATTACGTCTTCTCTCGTAAACGTTTTTGGCGCTTTTAAAACGGAAACCATGACTTCTTCTATCACCTTTTTTGTTTCAGGATCCACAATGTGACCGTAGTGAATGGTGTGTGTAGCAACAGTGCTTAATTCTTTCCCTCGAGGTCCTTTGTATACTTTATCAGCAATGGAAAGAGCTTCAGGACCGCTTAGCCTGACGATTGCAATAGCCCCTTCTCCCATTGGCGTTGAAATGGCTGCGATCGTATCCATGCTATTCACCTCTCTTTTTTCGTTCTTTTTATGTATTATCCCCATCTTTTAAGACAGTCTTCCAATGGGTGAGAAATTTTATTGTAATCAAAATTTAAAGATACCATAGTTTCAAGGGAAGTGGAAGTAGTTGAGTTGTTATCCACACCCTTAACAAACTGTTATTATTTACTTTAACTTATCCACATGTGAATAACAATGGGACTCTTTTTTTATAGTGTTTTTTCCAGAGAAAAAAGCCAGTAGAGGATTTAAGCCCCCACTGGCTTTTTCTGGAATTTATTGTTTATAGGAGATGACAAGATGCCGGTTGTGGCCTTCTCCAGTAGAATATGTTTCGATCTCTTTAGCATAATTTGAAAGAGTGTCGTGAACTACTTTGCGTTCACTGGAAGGCATCGGCTCAAGATGAATATCTTTTTTCTGTCTCTTCGCTTGATCTGCCAGCTTTAAGGCCAAATGAGTTAGAGCTTCTTTCCGCTTGGCACGATAACCTTCAGCATCAACAACAACTTGCATATAGTGATCAGAATAGCGGTTAAGAACAAGTTGTGTCAAAGTTTCAAGAGCATTTAACGTTTGTCCTCTTTTTCCAATCAAAAGTGCCATTTTATCACTTTCCAAATGGAAAATAATCTTTTTTGTTTCTGCTTCTTTTGTTACTTTTGCCTCGATTCCCATCTGAGCAATCACATTTTCTAAATACTGTGCTGCTTCTTTTATAGGGTCTATTTTTTCTTGTAATTTAACAACTGCAGGTTGTGAGCCAAATATGCCGAAAAAACCTTTTTTTCCTTCAGCAATAACATGAATTTCGATGTCAGCCTTTTGAAGCCCTAGTTGTTTAAGTCCGGATTGTACTGCTTCGTCGACGGTTCGTCCAGTAGCAGTCAGTTCCTTCACTTTTTCTTACCTCCAGATTTTTTTCCTCCAGCCGAAGCTTGGTTTTCTGTTTTTATTTTTTTGTCTTTAATCAAGAATGTTTGTCCAATCATGAATAAGTTACCGACAACCCAGTACAGTGAAAGAGCTGCTGGAAAATTGATGGCAAATATAACGATCATAATTGGCATCAACCAAAGCATAATTGCCATTTGCGGATTTTGCTGTGGATTTCCTGCCATCATTAGCTTTTGTTGGATGAAAGTAAATACCCCTGCTAAAATCGGCAAAATAAAAAATGGGTCACGATCCCCTAGGTCAAACCATAAAAAGCTATGTTCTGCGATTTCACGTGTTCTCATAATGGCATGATAGAAACCCATTAAAATCGGCATTTGTATAATCAACGGAAAACAGCCCGCCAATGGGTTTACTCCATGCTTCTGCATTAAAGCCATTGTTTCCTGTTGTAATTTTTGTTGTGTTTTTTGATCTTTAGAACTGTACTTCTCGCGTAATTTCTGCATTTCAGGCTGAATCGCCTGCGTTGCTCTCATGCTTCTTGTCTGTTTGATCATCAACGGGAGTATTAATAAACGTATAAGGATCGTCACGATAATAATCGCAAGTCCAAAGCTATTGCCTGTTGCCTTCGCAACATAGGTGATCAGTTGTGACAATGGATAAACGATAAGGGTGTTCCAAGGTCTCGTTGGACCAGTGCTTTCTGCAGTGATCGGCTGGTTAATCTCGGTACACCCAGCTAAAAGCACAAGAATGCCAATCATGCTCAACAATAATAAAATTCGCCTCTTCAACAATATTTCCTCCTATATCTTCATACTTAAACCGTAGACATACGGTTATTACTTCGAAAAAGACATACTTTTTCGTTATTTTATCATCTTTCAAATCAGAATGGGCAGTACCATTTTTGACGGCTAACGGAAGCGCTTAAAAAAGTACCCGCAAATCAAGACGGCTTATCCGATTTTTTTTGATAAACAGATGTTTTTCTGAACAGATGTTGCAAGCTTTTCTTCGTTTCCTCATAGGTCAGATCAGCAGCCGGTTTTCTAGCAATGATAATATAATCATATTCCTGTTTTAATTGATCATGTTCTTCTTGGATGATCTGACGAATCAGCCGTTTAACCCTATTGCGTACGACAGCATTTCCAATTTTCTTACTGACCGACAGTCCGATCCGGAATTCTTTCGCCTCAGGTTGGTGAAGCACATATAAAACATACTGCCGGTTTGCCATCGAGTTGCCTTTTTTAAATACCTTTTGAAAATCTTCATTTTTTTTTAATCGATTCCGCTTTTTCATATGTTTCTTCACTCCGATAACAAGCTGGCAAAATAGATCTTGGTCATTGCTTTATGTAAAAAAGACCACTGACTTGTTTCAGTGGCCTAAGCTGATAGTACTTTTCTTCCTTTACGACGACGACGTGCTAATACAAGACGTCCATTTTTGGAACTCATACGGCTGCGAAAGCCATGAACTTTACTGCGCTTACGGTTATTTGGTTGAAATGTTCTTTTCATGTATGACACCTCCCTCGAGGAATAGCTGCTAAAGACAGTCTAACTCATTATATTTCGATGAGTGGATAATTGTCAACTTCACTCACACAATTCCTTTTTTCGCACCATAATAGAATAACATAAAAAAGTTAGCTTCAAAAGTCTATTTTCATTTTTCATCAAAAATTAATAATGTGGATATCTTTCGGTTTATTTTCTACAATCCACAACCATTATCGACAACATTTTCACAAAATCAACTCCTGTGGACAATAATTTTTCAACAGTTTGTATACAGTGTGGATAAGTTCTTGTCAACCATTGCAACTGGTCAGTTATTCTGATATTATATTTGTGTTTTAACTCTTAATAACAGATCAACCGTAATATCATTATCCACAGACTGTGGATAAATTGTGGAAAGTTTTTTCACAGGGTGTGAAAGAAGTTGTCCACAGCTTGTGAAAGATGTCGAAAAGACGTTTTTCTACTATATTATATGTTTTCAACATTTTATCAACGAATGGATTTACCCATTTTCTTTTTTTGTGTTCTATAACAGAACAATTCCTGGTAAAGGAGGGACAAACCGCAGGTCATGAACAATATAACGGAGCTTTGGACGCAAGCCCTTGAGGAGATTAAAAAAAAATTAAGCAAGCCCAGTTTTGAAACATGGATGAAGTCAACAAAGGCTCATTCATTACAAGAAGATACACTAGTTATCATCGCTCCAAACGAGTTTGCCAGAGACTGGCTTGAATCAAAGTATTTGCACCTGATCGCTGAGACAATTTATGGTCTCACTGGAGAGGAATGGAGCATTAAATTTGTCATTCCCCAAAATCAAAAAGAAGAAGAATTCATGCCAAAATCTCCAGTCAAAAAAGTATCGAAAGAAGACGCAGCCGATTTTCCACAAAATATGCTGAATCCCAAATACACGTTCGATACTTTTGTGATAGGGTCTGGAAATCGTTTTGCTCATGCAGCTTCATTAGCAGTCGCTGAAGCACCGGCAAAAGCATACAATCCTCTGTTTATTTATGGAGGTGTCGGTCTTGGAAAAACTCATTTAATGCATGCGATTGGACATTATGTCCTCGAGCATAATCCAGATGCAAAAGTGATTTATTTGTCATCTGAAAAATTTACAAATGAATTTATTAACTCGATCCGAGACAATAAGGCTGTCGATTTTCGCAATCGCTATCGGAATGTCGACGTTCTTCTAATAGATGATATTCAATTTTTGGCTGGAAAAGAACAAACACAAGAGGAATTCTTTCATACGTTTAATACATTGCATGATGAAACAAAACAAATTGTCATTTCAAGTGATAGACCGCCTAAAGAAATTCCGACGCTTGAAGACCGCTTACGTTCCCGGTTTGAGTGGGGGTTAATTACTGATATTACACCTCCTGATTTAGAAACGAGAATTGCCATTTTAAGAAAAAAAGCGAAGGCAGAAGGTCTTGATATTCCAAATGAGGTCATGCTTTATATTGCCAATCAAATTGATAGTAACATTAGAGAGTTAGAAGGAGCTTTAATACGAGTTGTCGCGTTTTCTTCCTTGATTAATAAAGATATTAATGCTGATTTAGCAGCAGAGGCATTAAAAGATATTATTCCTTCCTCAAAACCAAAAGTGATTACGATTAAAGATATTCAACGGATTGTTGGTCAGCAGTATAATATCAAGTTAGAAGATTTTAAAGCAAAAAAACGGACAAAATCGGTAGCATTTCCACGGCAAATTGCTATGTATCTATCAAGAGAAATGACAGATTCATCTCTCCCTAAAATCGGAGAGGAGTTTGGGGGAAGAGACCATACAACGGTCATTCATGCCCATGAGAAAATATCGAAACTGCTAAGTAGTGATGAACAGCTTCAACAACAAATTAAAGAAATAAAAGAACAATTGAGGTAGTGTCGTTTGGCGGATAACGGGAAAGTGTGAATAACTAGAACATAGCCATGCACAGTCTGTCCACATGTGGATAGACTGTGTTTCCTTTCACTTCTCCACTTATCCACATATTCACACCCCCTACTATTACTTCTACTATTTTTAAATCATAATAAATAATAGGTTCCTAAGGAGGATGGTCATGAAATTTACGATTCAAAAAGACCGTTTAGTCGAGAGTGTACAAAATGTATTAAAGGCGGTTTCTTCAAGAACAACAATTCCGATATTGACAGGGATTAAAATTGTTGCATCTGATGAAGGCGTAACCCTTACAGGAAGTGATTCTGATGTTTCAATTGAATCATTTATTCCTAAAGAAGACGGCGATTTGGAGATCGTAACAGTTGAAAAGCCAGGAAGTATTGTTTTGCAAGCGCGCTTTTTTAGTGAAATTGTAAAAAAACTTCCGATGTCTACTGTTGAAATTGAAGTTCAAAATCAGTATTTAACAATGATCCGCTCAGGAAAAGCCGAATTCAATCTAAACGGTCTTGATGCTAGTGAATATCCACTACTACCTCAAATAGAAGAACATCATTCTTTTCAAATACCGACTGACCTGTTAAAAAACATGATCCGTCAAACGGTTTTTGCAGTGTCCACCTCAGAAACACGCCCTGTCTTGACAGGTGTAAACTGGAAGGTGGGTGATAGTGAATTAATATGCACTGCGACGGATAGTCATCGTCTCGCATTAAGAAAAGCAAAGCTGGATATCAATGGGGAGCATTCATACAATGTTGTCATTCCTGGTAAGAGCTTAACAGAATTGAGTAAGATCCTTGATGATCACCAAGAGCTTGTAGATATTGTCGTTACAGAAACACAAGTGCTTTTTAAAACAAAAAACGTTCTATTTTTCTCAAGACTGCTTGATGGAAATTATCCTGACACAAACCGTTTAATTCCACAGGATAGTAAAACGAATTTGGTTGTGAATACAAAAGAGTTTCTTCAAGCTATCGACAGGGCTTCCTTGCTAGCAAGGGAAGGTCGTAACAATGTGGTCAAACTAACAACTTCCGCAGACGAGTCAATTGAAATCTCTTCAAATTCCCCGGAAATCGGAAAAGTTGTTGAAACAGTGAATGCTGAGCAAATTGAAGGGGAAGACTTAAAAATATCTTTTAGTCCGAAATATATGTTGGATGCTCTTAAAGTTCTTGAGGGAGAGGATATTCATGTCAGCTTTACAGGAGCAATGAGACCTTTTCTGATCCGTACTCCAAACGATGATTCGATTGTGCAATTGATTCTTCCAGTCCGGACGTATTAATCTAGAAGCTGCCGGCTTTTGTTCGGCAGCTTCACCTATTTTTCAATTGACTGCATCCAAGTTGTTTTTGATATACCACAAGTTACCCCTTCCCATGCCCCCCTATTTTTTAGTACAATTAGGTATTAGTGATATTGAAAGAGGCGATAAAATGACAAAGACGGTAGCTATTGACACAAATATGATTACCCTTGGTCAGTTTCTTAAATTAGCAGATGTTATTCAGTCAGGCGGGATGGCCAAATGGTTCTTGTCTGAATATGAAGTTTTCGTTAATGGTGAACCTGATAATCGCCGTGGTCGCAAACTATATGTTGGAGATGTTGTCATGATTCAAGGTGTCGGTTCATTTCAAGTTGGCGGTTAAAGCGGGTGATAGTAATTGTATATCCAAAATCTCACTTTGTCTTCTTACCGAAATTATGAGTGTCTCGATCTACAGTTTGAAGACAAAGTCAACATCATCATTGGAGAGAATGCTCAAGGTAAGACAAATTTGATGGAAGCAATTTATGTGCTTGCGATGGCGAAGTCTCATCGAACATCGAATGATAAAGAACTGATACGTTGGGATGCAGACTATGCTAAAATAGAGGGTAGGATCATGAAAAAAAACGGTTCTGTTCCCATTCAGCTTGTCATTTCTAAAAAAGGAAAAAAAGCTAAGCTTAATCATATTGAACAACAAAAACTGAGCCAATATGTCGGAGCTGTTAACACAATTATGTTTGCCCCAGAAGACTTAAATCTTGTAAAAGGAAGTCCGCAGGTCAGGAGAAGGTTTTTGGATATGGAAATCGGCCAAGTATCACCCGTATATCTTCATGACCTTTCTCTTTACCAAAAAATCCTTTCACAGCGCAATCATTTCTTGAAGCAGCTTCAAACAAGAAAGCAGACTGATCATACAATGCTTGACGTTTTGACAGAACAGCTTATTGAGTTTGCGGCAAAGGTTGTGATGAAACGTCTTCAATTTGTAGATCAGCTTGAAAAATGGGCTAAGCCTATTCATTCTGGAATTTCAAGAGGGATTGAAAATCTGACCTTGAAGTATCATACATCTCTTCACGTATCAGAAACACCGGAATTGTCGAAAATAATCAATAGTTACCAAGAATCATTTTCTAAATTAAGAGATAAGGAAATTGATCGCGGTGTTTCTCTTGCAGGTCCTCATAGAGATGATGTGGCTTTTTATGTAAATGGCAGGGATGTTCAAACCTATGGTTCTCAAGGACAACAACGAACAACGGCACTCTCTTTGAAGTTGGCTGAGATTGATTTAATTCAAGAAGAAATTGGGGAGTACCCGATTTTGCTTTTAGATGATGTATTGTCAGAGCTTGATGACTATCGACAGTCACACCTGCTTCACACGATCCAAGGTCGTGTTCAGACCTTTGTCACAACGACAAGCATCGATGGCATTGATCATAAAACCTTAAATGAAGCTGGAATCTTTCGTGTTGAAAATGGCACGCTATTGGACTGAAAAAACGGGGTGAGGGATTGTATATCCATTTAGGTGACGACTTTGTCGTCTCAACACATGAAATTGTGGCTATTTTTGATTACAAGACAAAGGCATCTCCGATTGTTGAAGAATTCTTAACAAAACAAAAAGGTTTGATTTTATCTACTAACAATACGCCGAAGTCAATTGTTGTCACAGTTCAGTCGATTTATTTTTCTCCTTTAGCCTCAGGCACGTTGAAAAAACGAACACAGGTCCAAACCGGATTTTGATTCATAAAGAATCTTTACTATAAATTTATTATGTTTGAAGAAAAGTGTAGGTGAATGTGCGTGGCAATGGAACAGCAAAATAATTACGATGAAAATCAGATACAGGTTCTTGAGGGGTTAGAAGCGGTACGCAAAAGACCAGGAATGTACATTGGATCAACAAGCGGTAAAGGGTTGCACCATTTAGTATGGGAGATCGTTGATAATAGTATCGATGAAGCACTCGCTGGTTATTGTACAGAAATCAACGTTGAAATTCTAAATGACAACAGTATTACGGTAAAAGACAATGGACGTGGAATACCAGTTGGGATACACGAAAAAATGGGACGTCCGGCTGTTGAAGTCATTATGACAGTCCTGCACGCTGGTGGTAAATTTGATGGAAGCGGCTATAAAGTTTCCGGTGGATTGCACGGTGTTGGTGCTTCTGTTGTCAACGCTCTTTCAACAGAGCTTGATGTAACGGTTTATAGAGATGGAAAGATTCATTATCAAGTGTTTGAGCGAGGTGTTCCCAAAGCTGATTTAGAGGTAATCGGTGAGACAGATGTGACAGGAACAACCACTCATTTCTCTCCTGATCCTGAAATCTTTACAGAAACAACAGAGTATGACTATGACACCCTTGCCACTCGAGTTCGTGAACTTGCCTTTTTAACAAAAGGTGTCAAAATTACAATCGAAGATAAGCGTGAAGGTAAAGAACGAAAAAATGAATACTGTTATGAAGGCGGAATCAAAAGTTATGTAGAGCACTTAAACCGTTCAAGAGAAGCGATTCATGAAGAACCGGTTTATATTGAAGGATCGAAAGACGGGATTACGGTTGAAGTGGCTCTACAATACAATGATAGTTATACAAGCAACATATATTCGTTTGCCAATAACATTCATACGTATGAGGGCGGAACTCATGAAGCTGGTTTTAAAACGGGCTTGACTCGCGTGATTAATGATTATGCTAGAAAGCAAGGTGTGTTCAAAGAAAGCGATTCAAACTTAAGCGGTGAAGATGTTCGGGAAGGATTGACAGCTATCATCTCCATTAAACATCCAGACCCGCAGTTTGAGGGGCAAACGAAAACAAAACTTGGCAATTCAGAAGCGCGTACCATAACAGACGCCCTTTTTTCAGAAGCCTTGGAAAAATTTCTTCTTGAAAATCCAGATTCAGCAAAAAAAATTGTTGAAAAAGGTGTTATGGCCGCAAGAGCACGTATGGCTGCCAAAAAAGCTCGTGAACTGACACGAAGAAAAAGCGCATTAGAAGTGAGTAGTCTACCGGGAAAATTGGCTGATTGTTCTTCGAAAGACCCGGCAATTTCTGAGCTCTATATTGTTGAGGGAGACTCTGCAGGCGGGTCTGCTAAACAAGGACGAGACCGCCATTTCCAAGCAATATTGCCATTAAGAGGGAAAATTTTAAATGTAGAAAAAGCACGTCTTGATAAGATCTTATCAAATAATGAAGTACGCTCTATGATAACTGCTCTTGGTACAGGGATCGGCGAAGACTTTAACCTAGAAAAAGCTCGTTATCATAAAGTTGTCATCATGACGGATGCCGATGTAGACGGTGCGCATATTAGAACATTGTTGCTTACATTTTTCTATCGTTATATGAGGAGAATTATTGAACAAGGTTATATCTATATTGCCCAGCCGCCTCTATATAAAATACAGCAGGGTAAACGTATCGAGTATGCCTACAATGATAAGCAGCTTGAAGATATTTTGAAGCAAATTCCGCAAAATCCAAAGCCTGGTCTTCAACGCTATAAAGGGTTAGGTGAAATGAATGCGACTCAGCTCTGGGAAACAACAATGGATCCAGAAACGAGAACATTGCTGCAAGTCACACTTAAGGATGCGATCGATGCTGACGAAACCTTCGAGATGCTGATGGGAGACAAGGTTGAGCCGCGTCGTAACTTCATTGAAGAAAATGCTCGATATGTAAAGAACTTAGATATTTAATGCATGTAAGACCTTATTTTCACTTGAATGAAATAAGGTCTTTTCTAGAACAAATCTTTGATAACATAGTTATTTAATGTGTATAAATTAAAGAATATTGATATAATGGAGAATAGCCTTATTCGTTGAAGAGTATAAATACAAATCTACTCCCACACAACTCATATAGATTCTTTAGGGAGGTTTTTTAATGAGTGAACAACAAAAACCCCGGATTCAAGAAATTAATATCAGTCAAGAAATGAGAACGTCTTTTTTAGACTACGCCATGAGTGTTATTGTTGCCCGTGCTCTGCCTGATGTTAGGGACGGTCTTAAACCGGTGCATAGAAGGATCTTGTATGCAATGAATGATCTAGGGATGACAAGTGATAAGCCGTATAAGAAATCCGCACGTATTGTCGGTGAAGTTATCGGTAAGTATCATCCCCATGGGGATTCTGCCGTATACGAAGCTATGGTCAGAATGGCGCAGGATTTTAACTATAGGTATATGCTTGTACAAGGCCATGGAAACTTTGGATCTGTCGATGGTGACTCAGCTGCAGCCATGCGATATACAGAAGCAAGAATGTCAAAAATATCGATGGAAATCTTACGTGATATTAACAAGGACACCATCGACTTCCAAGATAACTATGACGGATCGGAAAAAGAACCGATTGTTATGCCGGCGAGGTTTCCTAACCTTCTTGTAAATGGAGCAGCCGGAATTGCAGTAGGTATGGCAACAAATATTCCTCCACATCAGTTAGGTGAAATTGTGAATGGTGTGTTGGCAGTAAGCCAAAATCCAGATATCACACTTCCAGAATTGATGGAAATTATTCCAGGGCCCGACTTTCCGACAGCCGGACTGATCATGGGGAAAAGCGGAATTCGCAAAGCTTATGAAACAGGTCGAGGATCGATCACAATTCGGGCTAAAGCTCGAATTGAAGAATCATCATCTGGTAAACAGACGATTATTATTACAGAAATACCTTATCAGGTGAACAAAGCAAGATTGATTGAAAAAATTGCTGAACTTGTTCGCGATAAAAAAATTGAGGGGATCACTGATCTCCGTGATGAATCAGACCGTAACGGTATGCGGATTGTCATTGAATTGAGAAGAGATGCCAATGCAAATGTACTGTTAAATAACTTATATAAACAAACAGCTTTACAAACTTCATTTGGCATTAACATGCTAGCACTTGTTGATGGACAACCCAAAGTATTAAGTTTAAAACAATGTCTTCAACACTATCTTGATCACCAAAAAGTAGTTATTAGAAGGCGTACTGCTTTTGAACTTCGAAAAGCAGAAGCAAGAGCTCATATTCTTGAAGGATTAAGAATAGCACTTGATCATCTTGATGAAGTCATAGCCTTAATTAGAAATTCACAAACTGGAGAAATTGCCAAAAATGGTTTGATTGAAAAGTTTTCATTAACAGAAAAACAAGCACAAGCCATTCTAGATATGCGTCTTCAGCGCCTGACAGGTCTTGAACAGGAAAAGATTGAAGAAGAATATCAAAACCTTGTGAAACTAATTGCTGAATTAAAAGCCATTTTAGCAGACGAAGAAAAAGTGCTTGAAATTATACGTGAAGAACTGACAGAAATTAAAGATCGTTTTAATGATGAACGCCGGACAGAGATTATTACAACAGGTCTTGAAACAATTGAAGATGAAGACCTTATTCCAAGAGAAAATATCGTTGTTACTTTAACGCATAATGGATATATTAAACGGCTTCCTTCTTCTACCTACCGTAGCCAAAAACGAGGTGGAAAAGGAATTCAGGGAATGGGAACGAATGAAGACGACTTTGTCGAACATTTGATCTCCACATCTACTCACGATACGATCCTCTTTTTCTCAAATAAGGGAAAAGTATATCGTGCGAAAGGGTATGAAATTCCAGAATTCGGACGAACAGCCAAAGGAATACCGATTATTAATCTTTTGGAAGTAGAAAAAGGGGAATGGATTAACGCGATTATTCCGGTCTCTGAGTTTGATGATGAGTCTTATCTATTCTTCACTACAAAACACGGAATTTCAAAACGGACAACACTCTCTCAATTTGCGAACATTCGTAATAATGGCTTGATTGCTTTAAGCCTTCGTGAAGAAGATGAGCTGATGGCAGTTCGTTTAACTGACGGTCATAAACAAATCATCATTGGAACAAAAAATGGGCTTCTCATACGTTTTGCAGAAACTGATGTTCGCCAGATGGGGAGAACCGCAGCCGGTGTTAAAGGGATTACACTGACTAATGATGATATCGTAGTCGGTATGGAGATTTTGGAAGAAAGTTCCCATGTTTTAATTGTGACAGAAAAAGGCTATGGTAAACTGACGCCTGCTTCTGAATATAGAACCCAAAGCCGTGGAGGAAAAGGCTTAAAAACTTGCAGAATCACAGAAAATAATGGTTCTCTTGTTACAGTTAAGGCCACTAGCGGAGAAGAAGATTTAATGATTATCACCGCCAGCGGAGTAATCATCAGAATGGATATTAATGATATTTCAACCACAGGACGTGTCACACAGGGAGTACGTCTCATTCGATTGAATGAACAAGAACATGTCGCAACAGTTGCTTTAGTTGAAAAAGATGAAGAAATCGAAACAGATGATAAAGAAACTGAAGAATCATAATCCAAGAGGCTGTCCAGTAAGTCGATTTTTGACGAATGGACGCCTTTTTCTCATTTAACAACACTGATATATCAGCAATCTTATATGATCACTTCACCGTTTTTCTCTTTAAAGATAGCTACCCTTGCTGCCTATTCTGCAAAGTGAAGCTTTTTGGATTAAAAAATATATGTAAGGTCAGGAGTACTTCAATATAAGTTGATAGTTTGTTGCAATTATATAACTGAACATTTTGCTTACACAACAGAACCCTCAATATTCAATAACATGAAACCTAACTTTCAACCTGAAAAAATCTTAATTTTATCTTTTCTATAGTAAAATAATATGCTATAATGATTTTCGTCCGATTTAAAGAAAAGAAAAGATAAGTGAAAACTTTTTATAAAAAAGTATTGACTGCTTGTCTTGTAAATGTTATATTTAAATAGTCGCTTCGAGAGCGGCAATGAAGTTCTTTGAAAACTAAACAAGACTAAACGTACCTGTTAATTCAAGAAATAAAAAAGCACATTTAGTGCAAGTCAGGGCAGATATCGTCACAAGTGACGAACTTAATCTGCACTCCATTTTATGGAGAGTTTGATCCTGGCTCAGGACGAACGCTGGCGGCGTGCCTAATACATGCAAGTCGAGCGGACCATAGGGAGCTTGCTCCCGAAAGGTTAGCGGCGGACGGGTGAGTAACACGTGGGTAACCTGCCTGTAAGACTGGGATAACTCCGGGAAACCGGGGCTAATACCGGATGCTTGATTGAACCGCATGGTTCAATCATAAAAGGTGGCTTCGGCTACCACTTACAGATGGACCCGCGGCGCATTAGCTAGTTGGTGAGGTAACGGCTCACCAAGGCAACGATGCGTAGCCGACCTGAGAGGGTGATCGGCCACACTGGGACTGAGACACGGCCCAGACTCCTACGGGAGGCAGCAGTAGGGAATCTTCCGCAATGGACGAAAGTCTGACGGAGCAACGCCGCGTGAGTGATGAAGGTTTTCGGATCGTAAAACTCTGTTGTTAGGGAAGAACAAGTACCGTTCGAATAGGGCGGTACCTTGACGGTACCTAACCAGAAAGCCACGGCTAACTACGTGCCAGCAGCCGCGGTAATACGTAGGTGGCAAGCGTTGTCCGGAATTATTGGGCGTAAAGCGCGCGCAGGCGGTTCTTTAAGTCTGATGTGAAAGCCCCCGGCTCAACCGGGGAGGGTCATTGGAAACTGGGGAACTTGAGTGCAGAAGAGGAGAGTGGAATTCCACGTGTAGCGGTGAAATGCGTAGAGATGTGGAGGAACACCAGTGGCGAAGGCGACTCTCTGGTCTGTAACTGACGCTGAGGCGCGAAAGCGTGGGGAGCGAACAGGATTAGATACCCTGGTAGTCCACGCCGTAAACGATGAGTGCTAAGTGTTAGAGGGTTTCCGCCCTTTAGTGCTGCAGCAAACGCATTAAGCACTCCGCCTGGGGAGTACGGTCGCAAGACTGAAACTCAAAGGAATTGACGGGGGCCCGCACAAGCGGTGGAGCATGTGGTTTAATTCGAAGCAACGCGAAGAACCTTACCAGGTCTTGACATCCTCTGACAACCCTAGAGATAGGGCGTCCCCTTCGGGGGCAGAGTGACAGGTGGTGCATGGTT
>NZ_JABJUQ010000007.1:3922500-3942500 GCF_013155385.1 Bacillus sp. WMMC1349
TTTATATACCATTTCAAGAAAATATTGTACAGTTTCAAGAGAATAAAAAAGCCTTAATTCCGTCCATCCCTTACTTTTCATAAACTCCACTTCCCTCTTATTTTATTTTCGGAATATTACAACTGTTTTTCACTTTCTTGACAGTTGGTATTCAAGTTGATAATCTACATATAATATTTTGCCGAAAAGAGGGGGATTTACTATGTGGGAAAGTAAATTTTCGAAAGAAGGCTTAACATTTGATGATGTTTTACTTATACCGGCTAAATCAGAGGTTCTTCCGCGTGATGTTGATTTATCCGTGCAGCTTACATCATCTATTAAGCTAAACGTTCCAATCATCAGTGCAGGTATGGATACAGTAACAGAGTCCGAAATGGCGATTGCTATAGCTAGACAAGGTGGAATGGGTGTGATCCATAAAAACATGTCTATCGAACAGCAAGCTGAACAAGTTGATAAAGTAAAACGTTCAGAGCGCGGTGTAATTACTAATCCATTTTTTTTAACACCAGAACATCAAGTTTTTGATGCAGAGCACTTAATGGGTAAATACAAGATCTCAGGTGTTCCAATTGTCGATAATGAAGAAAATCAAAAATTAGTTGGTATCATTACGAATCGTGATCTTCGATTTATTGCTGATTATTCAATGAAAATTAGTGATGTTATGACAAAAGAAGAACTTGTCACAGCTCCTGTCGGCACAACTTTAGATGAAGCGGAAAAAATTCTTCAGAAATATAAAATTGAAAAACTCCCTCTTTTAGATGATCAAGGTGTTTTAAAAGGCCTTATCACAATTAAAGATATTGAAAAGGTCATTGAATTTCCAAATTCAGCAAAAGATGTTCATGGACGTTTATTGGTCGGTGCTGCGGTTGGAATCACAGGCGATTCAATGACACGTGTTCATAAGCTAGTTGAAGCTAATGTCGATGTTATTGTCGTTGATACAGCCCATGGCCACTCAAAAGGCGTAATTGAGACAGTCAAAAATATTCGTGAAACATATCCTGATTTAAATATTATTGCAGGAAACGTAGCAACTGCAGAAGCAACAAAATCGTTAATTGAAGCTGGTGCTGATGTTGTAAAAGTCGGTATTGGTCCGGGATCCATTTGCACGACTCGCATTGTCGCTGGTGTTGGTGTTCCGCAAATTACGGCAATATATGACTGTGCAACAGAAGCTAGAAAGCATGGTAAAACAATTATTGCTGATGGAGGAATCAAGTTTTCTGGAGACATTGTAAAAGCCTTGGCAACTGGTGGACATGCTGTTATGTTGGGAAGCCTTCTTGCAGGTACATCAGAAAGTCCAGGAGAGACAGAAATTTACCAAGGCAGACGGTTTAAAGTGTATCGTGGTATGGGGTCTGTTGCTGCAATGGAAAAAGGCAGCAAGGATCGCTATTTCCAAGAAGAAAACAAGAAATTCGTCCCTGAAGGTATTGAAGGCCGGACACCTTATAAAGGACCTGTAGCTGATTCCATTTACCAGCTTGTCGGAGGTTTGAGAGCGGGAATGGGTTATTGCGGCGCTAAAGATTTGAAATCTTTAAGGGAAGAATCACAGTTCATTCGTATGACTGGTTCGGGATTGCGAGAAAGCCATCCTCATGATGTACAAATTACAAAAGAATCGCCAAATTACACGATTTCTTAATGTAATTATGACAAATATTAAACTTTAGACAGAGAGCATCCTCTGTCTATTTTTTTTTGCTTTATTATGATAAAATTTAAATGCTGTGTTCAAAAAATGTCTTTAATGGCTTTGATATAAATCTCAATCTAATGAAAAGCGGAGGTATCAGTTTTGAAAAGCAAGAAAATTAAACAGTTGATCATGGTGTTTGTTGCTTTTGCCGTGACAATAGGAGCATTTTCTCCAACATCAAAAGCAAAAGCTGCGAATGATCCAATTCATGTAGATGCAAAAGCGGCGATTATTGTAGAGGCATCATCAGGCAAAATATTATACAGTAAAAATGCTGATAAGCGGCTTCCAATTGCCAGCATGGCAAAAATGATGACGGAGTACCTTCTTTTAGAAGCAATTAAAGAAGGTAAAGTGAAATGGGATCAAAAATATACGCCAGATGATTATGTCTATGAAATATCTCAGGATACGAAGCTATCCAATGTTCCCTTGCGTAAAGATGGCTCATACACTGTCAAAGAGCTTTATGAGGCAACTGCTATATACTCTGCTAATGCAGCCGCAATAGCCCTTTCAGAAATCATTGCCGGTTCTGAATCGAAGTTTGTTGAATTAATGAATAAAAAAGCTAAAGAATTGGGTATGAAAAATTACAAATTTGTAAATGCTACAGGTTTGGAAAATAAAGAACTTCATGGGAAGCATCCAAGTGGGACAAACCCTAATGATGAAAATAAAGTATCTGCAAGAGACATGGTACTGCTTGCTGATCGTTTAGTAAAAAAGTATCCTGAGATTTTGGATACGGCAAGCATTCCTAAAATGAAGTTCAGAAAAGGCACTGACGATGAAATGGATATGCCAAACTGGAACTTCATGCTCAAAGGTCTTGTTCAGGAATATAAAGGTGTAGACGGGCTGAAAACCGGATCGACTGATTCAGCTGGATCGTGCTTCACTGCTACTGCTGAAAGAAATGGAATGCGCGTCATTTCTGTTGTCCTAGATGCAAAAGGTGATTTGCATACAGGACGATTTAAAGAAACAAAAAAAATGTTGGACTATGCCTTTAACCATTTCTCAATGAAACAACTTTATGGTAAAAATGAAACCATCAAAGGGAAAAACACGGTCGAAGTCGATAAAGGTAGCGAACAAGAAGTAAACATTGTCACAGATAAAGCTATAAAAATTCCTGTTAAAAATGGTGAAGAGAAGCACTATAAAGCAAAAGCAATACTAGATCATAAAGAATTGACGGCACCAGTAAAAAAAGGTGAAAAAGTCGGTCGACTGACTGTATCTTATCAGGGGGAAGAAAAAGATTACGGGTTCCTCGAAAACAATGTTTCAAATGTAAACCTAGTGGCAAAAGAAGAAGTTGAGGAAGCGAACTGGTTTGTTTTAACAATGCGGAGTATTGGTGGCTTTTTTGCTAACCTTTGGAACAGCATTGTTGACATTGTGACAGGTTGGTTTTAATGAAGAAGAGCTCTAAATGATTAGGGCTCTTCTTTGTTATCTCCTAACGATTTGCTCCGAAATTCAAATAATCTTCGTGTTTTTTCATAGGATTTTGTTGAATTATAGGATACAATAAGATTAAATCTGAACATTCTATTTTTGAGGAGGATCTTTGAAATGGCTCAAACAGGAACTGATCGAGTAAAACGCGGTATGGCAGAAATGCAGAAAGGCGGCGTCATTATGGACGTTGTCAATGCTGAACAAGCAAAAATTGCAGAAGAAGCTGGTGCTGTTGCTGTTATGGCGCTTGAGCGTGTTCCAGCTGATATCCGTGCAGCTGGCGGGGTCGCTCGCATGGCCGACCCGACAATTGTCGAGGAAGTCATGAATGCCGTTTCTATTCCAGTCATGGCAAAAGCACGAATCGGACATATCGTTGAAGCGCGTGTTCTTGAAGCGCTAGGCGTTGACTATATTGATGAAAGTGAAGTTTTAACTCCTGCAGATGAAGAATTCCACCTACATAAAAAGGAATACACTGTTCCATTTGTGTGTGGTTGCCGTGACCTTGGTGAAGCTACACGTAGGATTGCAGAAGGTGCATCTATGCTCCGGACGAAGGGTGAGCCGGGAACAGGCAATATCGTTGAAGCGGTTCGACACATGAGAAAGGTGAATGCCCAAGTACGCAAAGTTGTCAGTATGAGTGATGATGAGCTTATGACTGAGGCGAAAAACCTTGGCGCCCCTTATGAATTATTACAACAAATTAAAGCGGAAGGTCGTCTGCCAGTTGTAAACTTTGCTGCCGGTGGTGTAGCGACACCTGCGGATGCTGCATTAATGATGGAGCTTGGTGCTGACGGTGTTTTTGTCGGATCTGGTATTTTCAAATCTGATAATCCAGCGAAATTTGCGAAAGCTATTGTTGAAGCAACGACTCATTATACGGATTATAAGCTGATTGCCGAGCTTTCAAAAGAGCTTGGAACTGCAATGAAAGGTATTGAAATTTCTAATCTGCTGCCAGAACAGCGTATGCAAGAACGCGGCTGGTAAAATATACAAGGAGACAAAAGACATGCTGACAATTGGTGTGCTAGGACTTCAAGGAGCTATAAGGGAACATATTCGCTCAATTGAAGCATGCGGAGCGACCGCAAAAGTCATTAAATGGCCTGAGGAGCTCAATGAAATTGACGGTCTGATCTTACCGGGCGGTGAAAGTACAACAATGAGACGGCTGATTGATACATATCAGTTCATGAAGCCGCTTCGTGATTTTGTAGCATCTGGTAAACCGCTGTTCGGAACTTGTGCAGGCTTGATCATGTTGGCGAAAAAGGTTGTTGGTTCTTCTGAAAGTCACCTTGGAGTTTTAGATGTAACAGTAGAGCGAAATTCCTTTGGAAGGCAAAGAGAAAGCTTTGAAGCTGATCTAACTGTTAAAGGATTGGAAGAACAGTTTACAGGGGTGTTTATCCGAGCTCCTCACATTCTGGAAGTAGGCAAAAATGTAGATGTTCTTTCAGAGCATAATGGGAAAATTGTTGCTGCAAAACAAGGGAATCTTCTTGGATGTTCTTTTCATCCTGAACTGACGGATGATCACAGAATAACGAAACTATTTATTGAAATGGTGGAAAAGTATAAGAAAGAAGCCAACGTATAAAACAGTTGAAAGCGGAGAAAACTTGTAGTACATTTATAAAATAACCATAGATCGAAAAGCGTTGACAGGAAGCAGTAGGAAGCCTCTCTTTCCAAGAGAGCCGATGGTTGGTGTGAATCGGTGAAAGATGCTGTCTGAATCCGTCCTTGAGCGAAATGCTGAACATGTAAGTAAGCATTTACGGGAAAACCGTTATCAAATCGAGCGGAAAGCAAGCGGTTTGTCTTGTTTTCAATCAGGGTGGCAACGCGAGAGCTCTCGTCCCTTTACTTTGGGGGACGGGAGTTTTTTTTCGGTTAAATATAAAAGGAGTGAAAGCTGATGCTTGACATCAAACTGTTACGGGCTAATTTACAAGAGATTAAAGAAAAGCTAACACACAGAGGAGAAGATCTAACAGATTTTGATCAATTTGAAGAGCTCGATGCGAAAAGAAGAGAATTGATTGTCGAAGTTGAAGAACTGAAAAGCAAGCGTAATGAGGTGTCTCAACAGGTGGCAGCTTTAAAGCGCGAGAAAAAAGAAGCTGACCATTTGATTAAAGAAATGCGCGAAGTTGGCGAACAAATTAAACAGCTTGATGAAAGTTTGAGAACGGTAGAATCTTCTTTAGACAAGATCATGCTCTCAATTCCGAACATTCCGCACGAGTCTGTTCCGGTCGGTGAGACTGAAGACGACAATGTTGAGGTCCGTAAATGGGGCAAACTCCCGGATTTTGCATTTGAAGCAAAACCTCATTGGGACATTGCTGATGAGCTGGACATTCTTGATTTTGAACGAGCTGGAAAAGTAACGGGTAGCCGCTTTGTTTTTTATAAAGGACTAGGGGCGCGGCTTGAGCGCGCATTATTCAATTTAATGCTTGATTTGCATGTAGATGAATACGGCTATACAGAAATACTCCCGCCTTATATGGTCAATCGGACAAGCATGACTGGAACAGGGCAGCTCCCTAAGTTTGAGGAAGATGCCTTTAAAATTAGGGAAGCTGACTATTTTCTGATTCCGACGGCAGAAGTCCCAGTCACAAACTTGCATCGTGATGAAATTTTAGCTGCTGACATGCTTCCAATGAATTATGCCGCATTTAGTGCTTGTTTTCGTTCAGAAGCCGGTTCAGCGGGACGTGATACAAGGGGATTGATTCGGCAGCATCAATTTAATAAAGTTGAGCTTGTTAAGTTTGTAAAGCCGGAAGACTCATATGAAGAACTTGAAAAACTAACAAATCAGGCCGAAAGAGTGCTTCAACTGTTAGACCTTCCTTATCGAGTCTTAAGCATGTGTACGGGCGACCTTGGCTTTACAGCGGCCAAAAAATACGATATCGAAGTTTGGATCCCAAGCCAACATACATATCGTGAAATCTCTTCATGTAGTAATTTTGAAGCTTTTCAGGCAAGACGTGCCAATATCAGATTTAGAAGAGAAGCAAAAGGCAAACCAGAACATGTCCATACCCTGAATGGTTCCGGATTGGCAGTTGGTAGAACAGTTGCAGCAATATTAGAAAATTATCAACAGGAAGATGGCAGTGTCATGATTCCGAAAGTTCTCCAACCCTATATGGGAAATAGAGAAGTCATTAAAGCATAAAAAAGGTGCGTCATGGGCGCGCCTTTTTTATTTTAATGACCAAACTGCGGCGACATTTCGCGCGCAATGCTCCAAGTTGATACTGCCATTGGCAAGGGAATCCTCCAAAGAACAGATACCCGGCACAATAGAAAAAAGAGCCGAGATTCCTTTATCATAAACATGCTCCCATCCCATGCCAAGAGAGCCTGTGAACGCAATCACGGGAATGTTCGCTGCACTGGCCCGTTTGGCGACACCGGCCGGCGTTTTTCCATAGATGGTTTGACCATCTATTTTTCCTTCACCTGTAATGACAAGGTCAGCTCCTTTAATGAACTCAGAAAAAGCCAATGTATCCAAAACAATATCAACACCGCTTTTTAACTCGGTATTTAAAAAGGCATGCAAGCCTGCTCCCAATCCGCCCGCCGCACCGGCACCGGGAAGTGAATCAGTATCACAGTTTAATTCTTGGTTGATGACTTGAGCGTAATGTTTTAAATGATGATCTAAATTGATAACCATTTCTTCAGTCGCACCTTTTTGCGGGCCAAATATGGCAGATGCACCACGCGGGCCTGTGAGGGGATTATCGACGTCACAAGCAGCTTCAAATTTGACATGCCTTAATGTAGGGTGGAGACCGCTCATGTCCATTTGTTCGATTTGGGACAGGTATCCGCCGCCATCTTGAATCTCCTGTCCATCCTGATTGAGAAATTTTACTCCGAGGGCGCTGGCCATCCCAGCACCTCCATCGTTTGTCGCACTTCCGCCAAGTCCGATAATGATTTTAGCTGCGCCTTTTTCGACGGCATCCAAAATGAGTTCCCCAGTTCCTCTTGTCGTCGTCACAAGCGGATTTCTCTGCTTTGGCGGAACGAGGTGGAGACCTGAGGCTTCCGTCATTTCAATCACAGCTGTTTTTCCGTCGCCAAGCAGTCCGTAAACCGCTTTTACCGGTGCTCCAAGAGGTCCGGTTACCATTTTGTCAAGCAATGTTCCGCCTGTCGCATCGACGAGAGCCTGAACGGTTCCTTCTCCGCCATCAGCAACCGGAATTTTGAGATATTCGGCATCAGGAAACACCGCCTTAAAGCCTTTTTCAATGCTTTGGGCCGCTTCCATAGAGGTCATGCTTTCCTTGAATGAATCAGGTGCAATCACAACTTTCATAGTTTCTGCTCCTTTTTAAATAAAGAATTAAAAATTCCAAAAAGCAAAGTTGAGATAATGGTTAAGATCAAGCCGGTAAGGAATCAGTTTCAGGCATTCTTTCATCTACATGAAGACACTCCCCCCTGCAGCATGAAAAAACTACCGTGAGGCATGTGATCAAGTACGTTGGCTCTGTGTGAATCATTGCTGCACCCGCGACACCAAGCTAAAATTTTTCACATGCTCATCCAATGAAGAGGCAATATGATTACCAAATGACCATTGTTGTCCTTCATTTACCATAATTCCATTTCCGACTTCCATCCTTTTTAACCTCCTTCTTATTTAAGAAAAATAAGGATGAAACAATTAATAAGCCACCTACAACAAGCTGAATAGAAAATTTATCATGCAAACCTATGACCGAGAAAATAGTTGAAAAGAGAGGAACTAAAAATAGAAAACCACTTGCGATAGTTGCTCCTCTCTGACGTAGACTATAAAACCATAACCCAAATGATCCAACGCTTGCAGGTATAACGATCCAAACAAACCAAATCCATCCCCAACTACTGATATGAACGGTATTATAGCTTTCATGCATAAGTGGAGACAATATAAGCATGCATAGGCCTCCAAGCAATAGTTGCCAAGCTGTGAAGATCCATGATCCTTTATCAAAAGGAACTTTCTTAGTAATGACTGTATTGACAGACCAACATAACGATCCAAGCAATGCAAAGAGTAAACCAATCCCCACTCTGCTACTTTCTAATCCCAAGCATACAACAACTCCTGCAAAACCTAAAATCAATGAAAGGATTTTCCAACGATTCAATTTATCATTTAGCATAAAGTGCGCTATTATAGCAAGCCACAAAGGATTTGTAAACAGTATGATTGATGACATTGACGATGAAACTCCAGCTGCCATTGAAAGGTTGAGAAATCCCATAGTTCCTGTTGTCTGTAAGAGTCCAATCACAGCAACAAGTAAGAAACCTTTTTTCTTATCTCCAGCACTTTCTGGAATAAGTGTCTTAAACCCACCAGTTATTAGGGACCATAATAACATTAGAATTCCAGCAAGAAGAAATCTCCATCCTCCCAATAAAAACGGTGGTACATGTTCAACAGAAATTAGAAATTTTCCCGTTGGGAATGATGAACCCATAAAAATCGTTGTAAGTAGAATAGCAACCAAAAAATTTTGATTTTTAGAATTTGCATTATTCAATTTTTGCTCCCTTCCGCCCCTCCTTCCGTGTACCAAGTCAAAAAATATGATATAGTAAAAGATATAGGGCTATAAGATGTATTAGTTACATTGTTTATCCCTAATGATAATAATAAAACTATTCAGGAGGAATATCAAATGAAAATTTCATCTGGTTGGGAACAAGCTATTTACGTTCTACTAATTTTGTCGAAATTACCTGAAAATAAGGCAATTAACTCTCTTGCACTTAGTGAAAGACTGGGAGTTTCTCACTCTTATCTCAAGAAAATCATTAAAGCATTGGTAAATGAAGGTCTTGTCAAATCTTCGCCTGGTAAAGCTGGGGGCTTCTCGCTTGTAATTCCACTCGAAGAAATTGATTTTTATAAAATTTTCGTTGCTCTTGAGGGGCGTGGCAAAGTATTTGCTAGCCAAAATTTATTAGCGAAATTTTTAAATAAGGACAAATCTGAAGTTCAAAAATGTGCTATTTCTAAAGCTATGGAACATATTGAAGATACACTTAAATCAACGATGACTGCTGTAACATTAGAATCACTATTAACTCAAGTAGAAAAAGCTCACGATCTTACTGATTTAGACGACTGGATTAAGGCTAATATTTAGAAAGAAGGAGTTTTCTGATAAGAAAGGCGCAAAAAGCACTTATTATGCTATGTGTAAAGTAATTCTCAAAGGAGTAATCCGGTTAAAATTGCCCAAAATACAAGGCGAAAACCCAGATTTGAAACCATCAAAACTATATTATTATTAGTGTTAAAACCCTCTGTAGACTTAGATTGTTTTCATACTTTAATTCACTCAACAATTATGCCTTTATCCAGATTCTAAAAGGGCGGCTAGGGTAGATGTATCCTTTGAAAAAAGTTTTGCTGGTTGTACTTGTGTTTTAGAGCTGAAATACGACAAGAACAGCAGGTAAAAAAGTGCTTTCTGTTCTTGTGCTTAAAAGCTCGATTATCACTGTGTTCTTGACTTGGGTTTCATAAAAAAGAGGAAGTAAAGCTTAAGAAGGGTATATATAAAAGTTCTTTGAATTTTTTTGAGTTGCGCCGTGATCGGAATAGTAATGTGTACTATTGAAGAAAATTTCTTGCCTGTTGTGACAACCCGCCATTTTCTGCATCAGCAATAAAAAAGTGATGATCAAAAGGCATATATATATCTTTACCATCTTAGAAATTTCTAAAAAAATTATTCTCTTCTATCATTCTGCTTGCAGACCAAATGAGGAAGTATTCATATAGATCGTATATTCCACCTGTTAAAACTAACTCATGAGGAAGTTCTATATGAAACTTTTTTTCTGTTTACTAACATAGATGACTTCACTGGCTGCTTAAAAGTATATTCATTTGAAAGATTTTTAACAAATTGTTTCCACATCGTCATCCACCCTTTGCATATTCATCAGTTCTTGCATATAATAATAAGATAGTCAGCAATTAAATCATTTTATTTTGAAATTTATCTTGACTTAAATAGATGGGACATGTTATATTAATTCTTGTCGATACGGAGGAATACCCAAGTCCGGCTGAAGGGATCGGTCTTGAAAACCGACAGGGGTGTCAAAGCCCGCGGGGGTTCGAATCCCTCTTCCTCCGCCATTATTGATTTACATTGAAATGAATGAAAAAGCATAAATTGGAGATTGTAAACCGTTGCTATAATAAGGCAACGGATTTTTTATATGT
The DNA here is from genome assembly GCF_013155385.1 of Bacillus sp. WMMC1349. Taxonomy (GTDB): domain Bacteria; phylum Bacillota; class Bacilli; order Bacillales; family Bacillaceae; genus Bacillus. The sequence goes on from NZ_JABJUQ010000007.1 coordinate 3,932,982, forward strand.
CAAGAGAAAAAGCGCGAGTTCCGCGCTTTTTTATGATGATCTTTCAATCGTTTTGCTTATTTTCTCAATGACAGAGTCGAGGGAAGAAGGATTGTCGAACAAGTCATATTCTTCTATGTTGATCCTTACGACTGGACAGGCATTAAAACCGCCGATCCAATTTTGATATCTTTCATACATTTCTTCCCAATAAGACTGATCTGTTTGCAGTTCCATTTCTCGTCCGCGTTGTTGGATGCGCGCTAAGATGGCATCCAAATCTCCTTCTAAGTAAATCAAAACATCTGGATGCGGGAAGTATGGTGTCATAACCATTGCTTCAAAAAGACTTGTATAGGTTTTATAATCGACTTTTGACATAGTTCCTTTTTCTGCATGCATTTGGGCAAAGATACCTGTATCTTCATAAATCGATCGATCTTGTACAAATCCGCCGCCAGATTCATATATATATTTTTGTTCTTTAAAACGTTCTGCCAAAAAGAATATTTGTAAATGAAAACTCCAGCGTTTGAAGTCTTTGTAAAAAGCGTCTAAATAGGGGTTGTTGACAACTTTCTCAAGGGAAGTTTTAAAATCGAGTTTTTTTGCAAGTTCTTTTGTTAATGTGGATTTCCCAACTCCTACCGTACCTGCAACAGTAATAATGGCATTTTTGGGAATAGCATGTTCAGTCATTTTACATACTCCTTTACTTGATCGACAATTCTATTGAAAACTGCTTCAGACATGACAAAATCGTCCTGATCTCCGTTTATTTCAATAATTGGTAATGATGGGTTTTTTGCTTTTATTTGTTGAATAGCTGTATGATAACTTGCAATTAACTGTTCTAAATACTGCTTATCCATTTGCTGTTCAAACGGCCGACCACGCTTTTTGATCCGCTTTAATAATGTGGGAACACTTGCCTGAATATAGATCATAAGATTTGGAAGGGGCAAGTCCTCCGTCAGTAATGTGTAAATTTTTTTATATTTCTTAAGTTTTTTGCCTGTTAATGTTTGTTCGGCAAAAATAAGATTTTTATAAATATGATAATCTGAAATTACCGGGGTATTCATATATAAAAATTTATTTTCTAAATCTTCAAGCTGTTTATAGCGGTTGCAGAGGAAAAACATTTCCAGTTGGAAGCTCCATTCATGTTGATTTTCATAAAATTTATCTAGAAAAGGGTTCTCTTCAACAATTTCCTTGACTAAAGAAAGATGGAGTCGTTCTGAAAGCATGGAGGCTAATGTTGTTTTCCCCGCCCCAATTGGTCCTTCAACAGCGATGAAAGGGGTTGTGTGCATAGTTGTCCTCCAGTCATATTCATGATTATTTTATTTTATCATATCCCCTTCCATTGCCATGAAAAAAACGCTCCATTAACTTGGGAACGTTTTTTTCTCAACATTAAACTGATCGGCAATTAAGAGCCAGTTTTGCGGAAATGATAAGCCAAGCTTCCAATAACTGATTCCTCTCAAGTTTAATTCTTTAATCAGATTGAATTTTGCCTGAATCGATCGAGCATCCTCAAACCAAACCTCATGTCGTTTACCCGCTTTGTCTGTATAGCGGAAAAATGGTGCCTGGGCTTTCTCATCATAGGAGATGGCGACATTATTTTCACTTGCAATGACAATAGCCTGCTGAGGGCTAACGGCTTTGGCGTATTCTCCACCTGGAGTATATGGAAGTGTCCAATCATAACCATATAAATTTTGTCCCAACATGATTTTATTTGCCGGCATTTCGGTGAGTGCATACTCGACTACTTCCCGCACTGGACCAATCGGTGATACAGCTAGTGGCGGTCCCCCGCTGTAGCCCCATTCATATGTCATTAAGACAACAAAATCGACGATTTGGCCAATTGCCCGATAATCGTGGGCCTCATACCATTGTCCCGGTTGGTCAGCTCTCGTTTTAGGAGCAAGAGCTGCAGAAATAAACCATCCTTCCTGTTTAATACGGTTTCTTGCTTGACGCAAAAATCGAATATATGCCTCTCTATCCTGAGGTCTTAAATATTCAAAATCAAAATGAATATCTCTGAAGCCGTATTGTCTTGCGGTAGCAACAATTTCATTGAGGAGTCTGTTTTTCACAGTCTCGTTTGTTAATATAATTCTGCCAAGCTCACTGCTAAAAGCTTCATTTTCAAGGTTAGTCACAACCATCATTGATGTGACCCGCTGTCTGTCGGCGATTTCTTTTAAACCGTTAAGTGGCGGATTTTTGAGTGTTCCGTCACGGTTTGCTTGGAAACTGAAAGAACCTAGATAGGTTAAGTATGGGGCTGCCTCTCGCGCTGCTCCTAAAAGAGAGGGAGAGATTCTAGTTCCCCGTGGTTCTAGATAAGCATTTGTTTCAATTCTTCGTTTAGGTCGTGGGGGGATGTACAATAATAATCCCACACGTAAAGGAACGGTTTGTTGAATTCGGTTGATTCTCGCCAGTTCAGCAGCAGATATGTTAAAACGGCGACCAATTGTTGTCAGTGTATCACCTTGTTTTACCTCGTAAAATTGTCCGGCAATTGGGATCACAATGGTTTGTCCGACAACAAGACGATTTGGATTTGGAATTTCGTTTGTTTCGATTATTTCATTAACTGTTGTTTTATAACGATTAGCAATTGTGTATAAACTATCGCCTCTTTTTACAACATAAATTTGCATGAACATAACCTCCTTCCTCATTGCTATCACTATATGAAGGGGAACTTTGTTTCATGCGCCATTTTTTTAGTTGAGTGGGAGTGATAACAACTTGCCAAATTCCATCTTGATCAGTAATCTAGAACATAGAGCAATCTTAAATAAACATTGAAAGTGTGCGTTGAATGACACAAGATGAAATTTATATGAATGAAGCTATTCAAGAAGCAAAAAGAGCGGAAGAAAAAGGGGAAGTGCCGATTGGTGCTGTGCTCGTTCTTGATCATGAAATAATCGCCCGCGCTCATAATTTGCGGGAAACAGACCAACGGTCGATTGCACATGCGGAAATGCTTGTTATCGACAGAGCATGCAAAAAATTAGGAACATGGCGTCTTGAGAATGCAGTTCTTTATGTAACGCTTGAGCCTTGTCCAATGTGTGCCGGAGCAGTTGTGCTGTCAAGGATTGGGAAAGTTGTTTTTGGAGCACCTGACCCAAAAGGTGGCTGTGCTGGTACTTTAATGAATCTTCTTCAGGAGAAGCGTTTTAATCATCAAGCTGAAGTAGTGAGCGGAGTAATGGAAGAAGAATGTGGACGTCTACTTAGTGACTTTTTCAGGAAACTACGGACAAAAAAGAAGCTAGCAAAGGGGAAACATTCCCAATGACGAAAATTTGCAATTTAGGGTGAAACAAGCTATAATATTGATTGTGTCACAATTAGACGCTCACCTAAAATTTGATATTTATTTTGCCGTGCTAAGCGGGGAGGTAGCGGTGCCCTGTACTCGCAATCCGCTCGAGCGAGGCCGAATCCCTTTCTCGAGGTTCGTTTACTTTAAGGTCTGCCTTAAGCAAGTGGTGTTGACGTTTGGGTCCTGCGCAATGGAAATCCATGAACTATGTCAGGTCCGGAAGGAAGCAGCATTAAGTGGAACCTTTCATGTGCCGCAGGGTTGCCTGAGCTGAGCTAACTGCTTAAGTAACGCTTAGGGTAGCGAATCGACAGAAGGTGCACGGTAAATCAATCATCAAATGACAACTCATCTATCTTCGGATAGATGAGTTTTTTGTGTTTTTTTCTTAAGAAAGAGCTTTTGGAATTGCCGGCAGCTTCATGTATAATAAGGATGAAGACATTAAGAGGAGGGCGCGTTTGTGAGTTATCAGGCTTTATACAGAGTGTTCAGACCGCAGATATTTGCAGATGTAGTCGGTCAGGAGCACATCACGAAAACGTTACAAAATGCCCTTATACAAAAGAAATTTTCTCATGCTTATCTGTTTTCTGGTCCAAGGGGAACAGGAAAAACATCCGCAGCAAAGCTTTTTGCCAAGGCTGTAAACTGTGAGCATGCTCCAGTTAGTGAACCTTGTAATCAGTGTTCTGCATGTCAAGGTATTACAAACGGTACAATTTCAGATGTGATTGAGATTGATGCAGCATCTAATAATGGTGTAGATGAAATACGTGATATTCGGGATAAAGTAAAATTTGCCCCGTCTAGTGTCAACTATAAAGTATATATTATAGATGAAGTTCATATGCTTTCTATTGGTGCATTCAACGCTCTTCTCAAAACGCTTGAGGAGCCGCCTGAGCATTGCCTTTTTATTCTTGCAACAACTGAGCCGCACAAGATCCCTTTAACAATTATTTCAAGATGCCAACGTTTTGATTTTAAAAGAATCACTTTACAGGCGATTGTCGGACGAATAGGGAAAATTGTAGAAACTGAGCGATATCATGTACAAGAAGGTGCACTGGAGATCATTGCAGGGGCTGCAGATGGAGGAATGAGAGATGCATTGAGCTTGCTTGATCAGGCAATATCCTTCAGCGGTGACGAGCTCACGATTGATGATGCTTTGCTGATCACTGGAGCGGTCTCTCAACAATATATAAGTAAACTAGCCTCTTCACTTCATGAGCAAAATGTGACAAGCGCTTTAGAAACACTAAGTGAATTGTTTCAACAAGGGAAAGATCCGGCAAAACTGATCGAAGATATGATTTTCTATTTTAGGGATATGCTTCTTTATCAAACAGCCCCTGATTTAGAGGGTGTCCTCGAAAAGGTGAAAGTAGATGAGGAGTTCAAAAATCTTTCTCAGCAAATTCCTGCACCTGTTCTTTATGAAATGATTGATATTTTAAATAAAAGTCATCAGGAAATGAAGTGGACGAATCATCCGCGTGTCTTTTTTGAAGTTGCAGTTGTGAAGCTTTGTCAGGGTGCGAAAACCGAATCGCATTCAGCTAATCAATCTGAAGTAGACGGGCTCATGAACAAGGTTCACCAGTTGGAGCAGGAGATTGAAAAGCTGAAAACAGCAGGAGTGTCAATATCTGCAACCTCAAATCAGCCAAAAGAAACATCTCGCTCACCCAAAAGTACAAAAAGTGGATATAAGGCTCCTATAGGCCGGATTCATGAAATTTTAAAAGGTGCAGAAAAGTCGGAGTTAAAAAGGTTAAAAGGTTGTTGGGGAGGATTGCTTGCTCAGCTTAAGCAACAAAATAAAGTGTCACATGCAGCATTGTTAAACGATAGTGAACCTGTTGCAGCTTCTTCACGGGCATTTGTCCTCGCGTTTAAATATGAAATTCATTGTAAAATGGTTGCTGAAGACAATAATGGTGTCAGAACAAATCTTGAGCATATTTTAGAAGGAATACTCGGGGGAAGAAGGGATATAGTTGGCGTTCCTGAAGCCCAATGGGGTAAAATAAGAGAAGAATTTTTGCAGGAATACCAGCAGGAAGAATCAGAAGCAAAAGAATTAAAAGATGAGGAAGATCCGCTGATAGCAGAGGCGAAAAAATTGTTTGGAGCGGAATTAATTGAAGTTAAAGATTAAATAGGAAAGAGAGTGGTTTAAGTTATGCGCGGTGGAATGGGAAACATGCAAAAAATGATGAAGCAAATGCAAAAGATGCAGAAGGATATGCAAAAGGCACAGGAGGAACTCGCAGAAAAAGTATTTGAAGGTACAGCTGGCGGCGGAATGGTCACTGTAAAAGTGAACGGACAAAAGGAAGTCATTGATGTGGTCATAAAGGAAGAAGTCGTCGACCCTGAGGACGTTGAAATGCTTCAAGATCTTGTTCTTGCAGCAACAAATGATGCTTTGAAACAAGTTGATGAAGAAACAAATGAAACGATGGGTAAATTCACAAAAGGAATGAACATGCCGGGTTTATTCTAGGAGGAAAATAAGAATGCAGTATCCTGAACCAATATCAAAGCTGATTGACAGCTTTATGAAATTGCCAGGAATCGGACCTAAAACGGCGGTCCGTCTGGCTTTTTTTGTTCTTAGTATGAAAGAAGATGTTGTGCTCGATTTTGCTAAAGCATTGGTGAACGCCAAGCGTAATTTGACCTACTGTAAAATTTGCGGCCATATTACGGATCAAGATCCTTGTTATATATGTGAAGATAAGAGAAGAGATCAATCTGTCATATGTGTTGTTCAGGACCCGAAAGACGTAATTGCCATGGAAAAAATGAAGGAATATCAAGGATTGTACCATGTTCTGCATGGTGCGATTTCTCCAATGGATGGCATTGGTCCAGAAGACATTAAAATATCTGAGCTATTAAAACGATTGCAGGATGATCAAGTGGTGGAAGTGATTCTCGCAACAAACCCCAATATAGAAGGAGAAGCAACAGCTATGTACATTTCAAGACTTTTAAAGCCAACAGGTATCAAATTGTCGCGAATTGCCCATGGACTGCCTGTCGGTGGAGATTTGGAGTATGCGGATGAAGTCACTCTTTCTAAAGCACTTGAAGGTAGACGTGAAATGTAAAGGAAGGAGATTGCATCTACCATGGGTTTTCTTCGAAAGAAAAAACTGAGAAAAGAATTTGATGAAAAGCTGTTTAACCAACTCGTACAAAAAAAGGAAGAGTGGCATAAACAAAAACGACTCATTCAAAATAGTTTTGAACCTTCCCCTGAAGTTCTTCACGAGTTGAAAATACTTGAAGCAAAATACCTATTTTACTTGCGGGAGGCCAAAAAAAGAAATATAAGAATTGGCAGCTGGCATTAACAGGTCTATTTTTATGTTTCTCATCATATGCTTGTACTAGAAATGATGAGGAGTGAGCTAATTTATGGGTTCTGTTTTGGTGATCGGGGCAATTTTGGTATTAGTTGCCCTGTTGTTTTTTTCGGGTTCTTCTTTTAAACCGTTAAAATGGCTGGGCTCTATTGCTGTTAGAATAATTGTTGGGACAATATTTCTGTTCTGTGTAAATTTATTTGGGGAGAGTTTAAGTGTCCATGTACCGATTAATCTAGTGACAACAGGAGTCAGCGGATTACTAGGTATTCCAGGAGTTGTGGCGTTAGTTGTCATTAAACAGTTTATTATTATATAATTTATTGTTGACAGGTATCTTTTAAAATGTTAAATTAGTATTCGTCGTTAATGACGAATTATTTTTTTAAAAAAAGTTATTGACGAAGATTCGAATAAGTGTTATTATAGTCTAGTCGCTTCAAGAGCGGCAATGAAGTTCTTTGAAAACTAAACAAGACTAAACGTACCTGTTAATTCAAGTAATAAAAAAAGCACATTTAGTGCAAGTCAGGGCAGATGTCGTCACAAGTGACGAACTTAATCTGCACTCCATTTTATGGAGAGTTTGATCCTGGCTCAGGACGAACGCTGGCGGCGTGCCTAATACATGCAAGTCGAGCGGACCATAGGGAGCTTGCTCCCGAAAGGTTAGCGGCGGACGGGTGAGTAACACGTGGGTAACCTGCCTGTAAGACTGGGATAACTCCGGGAAACCGAGGCTAATACCGGATGCTTGATTGAACCGCATGGTTCAATCATAAAAGGTGGCTTCGGCTACCACTTACAGATGGACCCGCGGCGCATTAGCTAGTTGGTGAGGTAACGGCTCACCAAGGCAACGATGCGTAGCCGACCTGAGAGGGTGATCGGCCACACTGGGACTGAGACACGGCCCAGACTCCTACGGGAGGCAGCAGTAGGGAATCTTCCGCAATGGACGAAAGTCTGACGGAGCAACGCCGCGTGAGTGATGAAGGTTTTCGGATCGTAAAACTCTGTTGTTAGGGAAGAACAAGTACCGTTCGAATAGGGCGGTACCTTGACGGTACCTAACCAGAAAGCCACGGCTAACTACGTGCCAGCAGCCGCGGTAATACGTAGGTGGCAAGCGTTGTCCGGAATTATTGGGCGTAAAGCGCGCGCAGGCGGTTCTTTAAGTCTGATGTGAAAGCCCCCGGCTCAACCGGGGAGGGTCATTGGAAACTGGGGAACTTGAGTGCAGAAGAGGAGAGTGGAATTCCACGTGTAGCGGTGAAATGCGTAGAGATGTGGAGGAACACCAGTGGCGAAGGCGACTCTCTGGTCTGTAACTGACGCTGAGGCGCGAAAGCGTGGGGAGCGAACAGGATTAGATACCCTGGTAGTCCACGCCGTAAACGATGAGTGCTAAGTGTTAGAGGGTTTCCGCCCTTTAGTGCTGCAGCAAACGCATTAAGCACTCCGCCTGGGGAGTACGGTCGCAAGACTGAAACTCAAAGGAATTGACGGGGGCCCGCACAAGCGGTGGAGCATGTGGTTTAATTCGAAGCAACGCGAAGAACCTTACCAGGTCTTGACATCCTCTGACAACCCTAGAGATAGGGCGTCCCCTTCGGGGGCAGAGTGACAGGTGGTGCATGGTTGTCGTCAGCTCGTGTCGTGAGATGTTGGGTTAAGTCCCGCAACGAGCGCAACCCTTGATCTTAGTTGCCAGCATTCAGTTGGGCACTCTAAGGTGACTGCCGGTGACAAACCGGAGGAAGGTGGGGATGACGTCAAATCATCATGCCCCTTATGACCTGGGCTACACACGTGCTACAATGGGCAGAACAAAGGGCTGCGAAGCCGCAAGGCTAAGCCAATCCCACAAATCTGTTCTCAGTTCGGATCGCAGTCTGCAACTCGACTGCGTGAAGCTGGAATCGCTAGTAATCGCGGATCAGCATGCCGCGGTGAATACGTTCCCGGGCCTTGTACACACCGCCCGTCACACCACGAGAGTTTGTAACACCCGAAGTCGGTGAGGTAACCTTTTGGAGCCAGCCGCCGAAGGTGGGACAGATGATTGGGGTGAAGTCGTAACAAGGTAGCCGTATCGGAAGGTGCGGCTGGATCACCTCCTTTCTAAGGATATATACGGAATGTAAGACCTCTCGGTCTTACCAGACAGGTGCGTTTAAGATCTTGTTTAGTTTTGAAGGAACTTCTTTTTCCTTTTATCATAAAAAAGATGGGCCTGTAGCTCAGCTGGTTAGAGCGCACGCCTGATAAGCGTGAGGTCGGTGGTTCGAGTCCACTCAGGCCCACCATCTTTATATACGGGGCCTTAGCTCAGCTGGGAGAGCGCCTGCTTTGCACGCAGGAGGTCAGCGGTTCGATCCCGCTAGGCTCCACCAACGTGTTCTTTGAAAACTAGATAACGTAAGTAGACAATCACATTCAAAAGTAAGACCAAGAATTATCTGTAGTGATTCTTTTTTTAACGGTTAAGTTAGAAAGGGCGCACGGTGGATGCCTTGGCACTAGGAGCCGATGAAGGACGGGACGAACACCGATATGCTTCGGGGAGCTGTAAGCAAGCTTTGATCCGGAGATTTCCGAATGGGGAAACCCACTGCTCGTAATGGAGCAGTATCCATATCTGAATACATAGGATATGAGAAGGCAGACCCGGGGAACTGAAACATCTAAGTACCCGGAGGAAGAGAAAGCAAATGCGATTCCCTGAGTAGCGGCGAGCGAAACGGGAACAGCCCAAACCAAGAGGCTTGCCTCTTGGGGTTGTAG
>NZ_JABJUQ010000007.1:3945000-4031169 GCF_013155385.1 Bacillus sp. WMMC1349
CCTCAAGATGAGATTTCCCATTCCGCAAGGAAGTAAGATCCCTGAAAGATGATCAGGTTGATAGGTCTGAGGTGGAAGTGTGGTGACACATGGAGCTGACAGATACTAATCGATCGAGGACTTAACCTAAAATGATTTGTGAATGGTTTATAACGCGTTATCTAGTTTTGAGAGAATACTCTCAACAAGCCAAAGGCAAGGAAACTCGGCTAATGACTCACCTCTGTGAGGAACGCCCAGTACCTGTGTCCTGAAGGCATAGTTTGGTGGCGATAGCGAAGAGGTCACACCCGTTCCCATGCCGAACACGGAAGTTAAGCTCTTCAGCGCCGATGGTAGTTGGGGGTTTCCCCCTGTGAGAGTAGGACGCCGCCAAGCAACTCGTGATATCAAGCCCAGCTTAGATAAGCTGGGCTTTTTATATTGTTATAAAAATTGAAAGGCTGGCGGACTGTTCTGAGTCTGATTCCGCCAACTTTTTAGATTCATAAGGCGAAAACAAACATGGTTCTATTGATCACCATTAGTTTATCCAGTGCTGGTGTTAACATTTTCTTTACTAAAAAAACACAGGGATTGAGGGGATATAATGAAACTTAAAAATATCATGATATTATGTCTTGCCGCTTTATCATTAATATTTATATTGATACTTAGCTTTCATCAAAAAAGTACACAAGACATCATTTCAGAGCAGTTTTCTGAATATGTGGGAGACAACCATTTGACTGTATTAAGAGAAACTATTCCACAACAGCATGAAAAAGTGCTTTTATCAGTTTATAAAACACCTGAAAATCAATTCGGTATTATTGAATTTGGAGAAGAGCAGAAAGCTCAAGCAGAGAAGAACATAGATAATCGATTTACAGTCATCTGTTAGAAGGGAAATGTGCTGTTATACTAGTAAACAAGAAGTATCGTAAACTTGTTTACTCTGTTATTCACTATGATAAGCATTATAAAAAACTAGAGGAGATTCGCTTTTTGGAGGATGAGTTCGTGGTGATGGATATCTTTAAAGAGAATGTATCGACTGTTCATACTATTGAGTTTGTCAATCAAGCTGGTAAAGTCGTATCCATTGTAAAAGGCCCATTTTGAATCTCTTGATTGATTTGTTCAGAAAATCGATATTTAATTAACCTAATATAGAGAAAAAGTGTTTTTTGTTGTGCTCAATCACTTCGAATTCACCCCTTCCCCCATTGTTTTCTATATGTGTAAATCGATAATTCACCTTTGTATTGATTTAACAACCATCACCTGAAACAAACACGTTATGATGTTCGCCTACATATACTAATCTAACCTTCAAAAACATTCTTAATTTTGTATACAAGTATCAATAGTTGGAAATAATGAAATTTATGGAGGTGGAATGATGAAGAAGCGTGATTCAGGGGAAGCATGTATGATTTGTGAAGAAAAAAAAATGAAAGGTATTCACCTTTATACGAAATTTATATGTGAAGAATGTGAAAAAAAGATAATATCAACATCAACAACTGATCCTCAATACTCTGAATATGTTAAAAAATTAAAAGGTATTCGTACACCGCCTTTATATTCTTAGACCGATTTTCAGGTCTTTTTTTGTATTTAAAGGAGACAGGTCTTTAAGTTCTTGAAGAGGCAAGGTATAATAAAAATAGCACACTATAATTTACAAAGCAGTCAGGACATCCAGAGATAGATGTCTTTTTCTTATATCAATATGTGTTGTATTTTTTAAAAGGAGTAGATGATGTATGAAACGTTTTTTCTTAATTTTGCTTCTTCTATTAGCCGCTAATTCCATATCTGTGCTCCTTTGGTTGACCTGTTTTATTGTCTTTGATCAAACGTTTCTGTTGTCGTCTGTTTATGCAGCGGCAACTTGGATGTTAGTTTATTTTGGAGGAAAATGGTGTAGAACTTTTTTATTAAGAAAAGAAAATAAACTGACAAGACGGGATTATCGTTATATTAAGCAAAATTTAAAAGAAGCAAAAGGGAAAATAGCCCGTCTAAGAAAATTAATTTTTTCAGTTAAAAGCCTTCAAACGTTAAAGCAAAACTTTGAAATCTATCGAATGGTCAGAAAAATTTATTGGCTAACAAAAGAAGAACCTAACCGGTTTTATCAAGTAGAACGTTTTTATTATCAAAATTTAGATTTGGCTGTGGAACTAACCGAAAAATATGCTCTATTAGCATCACAACCGAAGCGAAATGTGAAGCTGGAAATGGTTTTGAGTGAAACACGGTTAACAATTGCTGAATTAACCAAACAACTAGAAAATGATCTGTACGATTTACTAAAAACAGACATTGCCCACTTACAATACGAACTTGATGTTGCAAAACATTCGTTCAATAACGCAGGAGAAAAGATAAAATGAATGGCTTTGCTGATTGGCTTTCTAACAATGTAAGTTCTTCAGATAGAATGGGAAAACAGGTTCATACATTGTCGGAGGAAAAGCAATTGCAAGTATTTCAGCTGGCTGAACAGATTGATCTAACACAACAGCTAACAATTGATTGCTACGGAAGTAACGTACAAAAAAACTTAGCTCATTTCACAGATATTATGTTTGAGTATGTTCGAAAAAACGATGGTGCCGGTATAGGGCTAATCGTAAATGATTTTGTTAAGATGCTCGAGGCAATTGACCCTGATATGTTATACCCGAAAAAAAGCCAGTTGTTTTTCCGATTGATCAGAAAATCATCTTGCTCTGTCCAAGAAACAATCTCCAGATACGAAAAAACACGCGCTCAAATGAACAGAGTCAGTGTTAGGCTAGAGCATTCAAAAAAAGCGTTGATCAAAGATCTTGAGATGCTTGAACAGCTTTTAGAAGAAAATAAAAAATACAATGAAAAGCTAAATCTATATATTGTAGCTGGACAATTGAAACTGGAGGAATTGTCTTCAAATACTGATCGTTTAAGAAGACGGCTGCATGATTTAATCATCAGCAGAGAAATCACCAAACAAAGTGCAGTGCAAATTCAAATGATTCAAAATACGAACCAAGTGCTGATCGAAAAAATCCACTCAGCGCTTATGACAGCAATTCCTCTTTGGAAGAACCAAGTAGTGATTGCTTTAACTTTTCTGAGGCAACAACATGCTACAATAGCTCAACAGCAAGTTTCTGAAGTATTGGTAAAAAATTCAGAAATTCTGAAAAACAATACAGTCCAAACAGCTAAAGGAAAAGATGTTGAGATTGAAACGTTGAAAAATTTGCAGAATCATTTAATTCGTGTACTTAAAGAGACATTAAATATTGAAGAAGCTGGCCGGACAAAACGCCTTTAGACAGAAGGAAAGGACACTTAAGGATAAAGATTTGCCAAAACATCTTCCCTGTCCCCCATCTTGAAGGTTATAATAAAAAAAGAAAATGCCGAAAGCCATACTCTAGGCATATTAAAGGGAATCGATCAAGATGAAAACACCTCTATATACAGCATTGGTCAACCATGCTGATGAACATATACAATCATTTCACGTCCCGGGACATCACAATGGAGATGTCTTTTTTGATGAAGCGAGAGCCTTTTTCCAAGCCATCCTAAAAATAGATGTGACTGAATTAACAGGACTTGATGATTTGCATGATCCTTCAGGTGTTATAAAAAAAGCCCAAGATTTAACCTCAACACTCTATGGAGCTAAAGAAACATTTTTTCTTGTTAATGGATCAACAGTTGGAAACCTTGCGATGATTCTGTCAGTTTGCCAGCCGGGAGATGTTATACTTGTTCAGCGTAACTGTCACAAATCGGTTTTTCATGCAATAGAGCTAAGTGGGGTACATCCGGTGTTTTTGACACCAGAAATCGATGAGAAAATGGCAGTAGCTACACACCTTTTACATCAGACTGTCAAAAATGCGATATTAAGATATCCTTCGGCCAAAGCATTAATGATCACATCCCCTAATTACTATGGACATGCAGTTGATTTAACGCCAATGATTGCAGAAGCACACCAACATCATATACCTGTTCTCGTAGATGAGGCTCATGGTGCACATTTTGTCTTAGGGGGTTCTTTTCCTCACTCATCTCTACAAGCTGGAGCTGATGTCGTTGTCCAATCTGCTCACAAGACACTTCCAGCAATGACAATGGGATCATACTTGCACTTAAACAGTGGAAGAATCGACAGGGACAAATTGGCGCACTATTTGACTGTCCTACAAAGCAGCAGCCCATCTTATCCAATCATGGCTTCATTGGACTTAGCAAGGGCCTATCTTGAAGACATCATCAAAGCGAACAAAGCTGAGCAGATTGAACAAGAGATACAAGACATGAAGCTATCGTTATTGCAGATGAAAGGGATAGAGCCCATTGTTCCAACAGACTCTCTTATTCAGCAAGATCCATTAAAATTATCGATCAGATCAAAATATGGCCACTCCGGTTATCAATTGAAAAATATTTTCGAGAAAAATGGTTGGCATCCTGAATTGGCTGATGAAAAGCAAGTATTGTTTGTTTTACCGCTAGGAGGTAAAAATAAGTTAACAAAAGAGCAGATTAGCAAGATTGAAAAGGAAATGAAACAAACATCAGCTGAACCTTCAAATGAAACGTGCAGCATGCAGCCGCTTGAAAAAGTGACCACATTGCCTTATTCAAGCAAGAAACAATCCGCTTTTAAAAAAGAATCAGTCTCATTCAGAGAAGCAGTCGGCAGGGTAAGTGCGGAACAAGTTATCCCATATCCACCTGGGATTCCCCTCATCATGGCAGGAGAAAGGGTGACCAAAGACGTCATTCACCAGTTAACAAAGCTGATTGATTTAAATGCCTATATTCAGGGAAGCAGCCTGCTGAAAAATAAACAATTAACGGTATATATAGAAGAGGAGAAATCATGAGCGGTTTATTTATTACATTGGAAGGTCCTGAAGGAGCTGGGAAAACAACGATCCTTCAGGCAGTGACACAACAATTGACGAAAAACGGATATCCTGTACTTGCAACCAGAGAGCCGGGCGGAATTGAAATAGCTGAACAAATTCGTGAGGTTATTTTAAATCCTAATAACACAGACATGGATCCTAAAACAGAAGCACTTCTATATGCAGCAGCAAGAAGCCAGCATTTAGTTGAAAAGGTGCAGCCAGCACTTAAAAAAGGAAAAATCGTCTTGTGTGACCGATTTATTGATAGTTCGCTCGCTTATCAGGGATATGCAAGAGGACTTGGGATTGATGAAGTCTTGTCCATTAATCAATTTGCAATTGGAGAGATGATGCCTCATATTACAATATATTTTGCTATTGATCCAGAAGAAGGAATGAAACGGATTCATGTCAATGATTCACGCGAGAAAAACCGTCTTGACCTTGAACAAATTGATTTTCATCATCGTGTTTTGCAAGGTTATCAAGAGGTAATGGACCGGTTCCCGAAGCGTTTTCGGACCGTGGATGCCAGCCAGCCTATTGATCATGTAGTAAAAGACGTTTATGAAATGATTGAACAGGAACTTCATTCATTTCTGTAATCTTCTCGGTTCTTGAGAAGGATCTTCATTAGAATACGTTATGATACACAGCATATACTAGCTGAAAAACCCCCCAATGATTTTAAGCTTTTTACAATTGTTGCTTACAAATCAATATTAATCACTGTTATAATGATAATAAGAACATCCTAAGTTGTTTTAAACAAATAGGGGGGTTTCAAATGAAATTAATTATAGCTGTTGTTCAAGATCAAGATAGTAATCGGCTGTTAAAGGCGTTAACTGATCATCATTTTCGCGTGACAAAGCTTGCAACAACTGGCGGTTTCCTTAGGTCTGGAAACACTACCTTTATGTTGGGTGTTGATGATATTCGAGTTGATAAAGCACTCAATCTGATTAAAGAAAACGGAAGTAAACGTGATCAATTGATTGCACCTGTTTCGCCAATGGGAGGAAATGCCGATTCTTATGTCCCTTACCCTGTTGAAGTGGAGGTAGGCGGAGCAACTGTTTTTGTATTGCCAATTGAACAATTCCATCAATTTTAAGGGTTGAAAATATGAAGATAAGTCAAGAATTACGTACAATTATAGAAAAACAGCAGACTCAGCCTGTTAGAGGAACTACGACCTCTTCATTTAAAGAAAAAATTAGTATTCAGGGAGAAAAGCTTAGGTTTGAACAGCTAACAATGCTTTTGACCGATATTGAAACGTTTGGGAAACGGCTGACTAAGTCGAGAAATTTTAAAGATTTGGCTAGATTTAAAGGGATGATCAAACGTTTTGTAAAAGAAGCTGTTGAAAATGGTTTAACCGTAGAAAATTCGAGAAGTTTTGATTTATATGGAAACAGCAGAACACTAAACATTGTAAAAGAACTTGATGAAAAGCTCGTCCAATTGACAGAGGAATTAATGGATCGAGAAAAACCTTCTATTGATTTATTGGAACGGATCGGGCAAATAAAGGGTTTGTTAATTAACCTTTACACATAGAGAGTGATGTTATGGCTATAACTTGGAAAGAAATGCAGGCACTTCAACCAAAAGTGATGCGGCTTTTGCAAAATAGTATAGAAAGAAATCGGCTGGCACATGCTTATTTGTTTGAAGGGCGTAAAGGGACAGGTAAATTAGATGCAGCTTTTTTGTTGGCGAAAAGTTTTTTTTGTCTTCATCAAAAGAGCGAGCCTTGTGAATCTTGTCGAAATTGTCAGCGAATTACTTCCGGCAATCATCCTGATGTCCATGCCGTCTTTCCTGATGGATTGTCGATTAAAAAAGGGCAAATTCAGTCACTGCAGGAAGAATTCGCAAAAACAGGTTTGGAATCGCAAAAGAAGCTATATATCATTTCCCATGCAGATAAAATGACAACAAATGCCGCCAATAGTTTGTTAAAATTTTTAGAAGAGCCAAGCAATGAAACAATTGCCATTCTGTTAACAGAACAGCCCCATAAATTGTTGGACACCATTAGATCAAGATGTCAGGTTCTATCATTCCAATCATTATTACCAGAATCAATTGAAAAAGAATTAATTAAACAAGAGATCTCTCCGAGCCTAGCATCCATTTTGTCGAATATGACTAGCAGTTTATCAGAAGCGCTCGAATTAAGTCGAAATGAACAGTTTGCAGAGACTAGAGCGAAAGTGATAAAATTGTATGAAGTCTTACACCAGAGAAAAGGACATGCTTTTTTTTATATTCAAGATCAATGGATGCCCTTTTTTAAGGAGAAAGACCATCAACAAATGGGTCTTGATATGCTTTTATTCATATATCGTGATGTGTTGTCCATTCAGATAGGACATGAAGATAAAATTATTTTTCAGGACTTATTCCAAATATTAAAACAGCATGCATTACAATCCACACAACAACGAGTGACAAACCAGATACTTGCTGTTTTAGAAGCAAAAAAACGGCTTTATTCCAATGTTAATGCTCATAGTTTAATGGAGCACTTGGTTTTAATGCTGCAGGAGGGATAAGCTTGTATCATGTAATTGGTGTTCGCTTTAAAAAAGCGGGCAAAATATATTATTTTGATCCAAACGGATATCAGATAGATAAAGACAGCTGTGTAATCGTTGAAACAGTAAGAGGGGTTGAGTATGGCCAGGTTGTTGTTGCCAATAAGCAAGTAGACGAGCACGATGTCGTCTTGCCCTTAAGAAAAGTGATCAGGGTGGCTGATGAACGTGATCGTCTAATTGTTGAAGAAAACAAAGATGTTGCTCTGTCAGCTTTTGAAATATGTCAGAAAAAAGTATATGAACATGGTCTTGAAATGAAACTGGTTGATGTCGAATTCACATTTGATCGAAACAAAGTGATTTTTTATTTTACGGCTGATGGAAGAGTCGATTTTAGAGAGCTTGTCAAAGATTTGGCAGCTATCTTTAAAACTAGAATTGAACTTAGACAGATCGGTGTAAGGGATGAAGCCAAAATGCTTGGCGGTATCGGACCGTGTGGAAGAATGCTTTGCTGCTCAACGTTTCTCGGCGATTTTGAACCTGTTTCTATCAAAATGGCCAAAGATCAAAATCTCTCACTCAACCCGACGAAGATCTCTGGTCTATGCGGACGGCTTATGTGCTGTTTAAAGTATGAAAATGATGAATATGAAACGGCTAAAGAACAGCTCCCTGATATTGGAGAAGTCATTGCAACATCCAACGGCCCAGCGAAAGTTGTTGGGTTGAATATTCTTGAACGCATCCTTCAAGTCGAATTGACAAATAACGAAAGAGTTGTGGAATACACTTGGGATGAACTGTTACAAGAAGGTGTCGTATCTGCCCAAACCACAGATTAACGAGGTGTGAAACCTTGGATAAAAAAGAATTGTTTGATACAGTTATAAATTTAGAAGAACAAATCGGTTCATTGTACCGTCAGCTTGGAGATCTTAAACAGCATATTGGGGAAATGATCGAAGAAAATAACCATTTGCACTTGGAAAATGAGCATTTGCGCAAGCGGTTAGAAGAGACAGATCAAAGGCTGAAAGTCACAAAATCGGGTACAAAAGAGTCAAAAACCGAGAAAACAGGGCTTATTGATATTGGAGAAGGCCACGATAATTTGGCGCGCCTTTATCAGGAAGGTTTCCACATTTGTAACATCCATTATGGAAGTGTCCGTAAAGAGGGAGATTGTTTGTTTTGTCTGTCATTTTTAAATAAAAAATAAAAGGAGGGCTTCCGGTCAAACGGAAGCCCTTTTAACGGGGTTGTCCTGAAAGAAGTGTGGATGGGAATTTGCTCGCTTTCCGCGAGCCTCCTCGGAGCTTGTTCCTTGCTCCTGCGGTCTCGTCTGGCTCGCTGCTCCCGCAGGAGTCTCGCAACCCCCTGATTTATATTGAAAAAGGACTTTTTAGACAGCTCTTTTAACGGGTAGTCACCAAGAATAGATTATAGTGGGAAAGGACAAAATGATGATTCAATTACGAGATGATGAACGACTTGATGATGTACTTGCAGAGGATTTGAAAATTGTACAGAGCCCGACAGTCTTTGCATTTTCATTAGATGCGGTATTGCTGTCAAAATTTACATATGTTCCTATTCAAAAAGGTAATATTATTGATCTGTGTACAGGAAATGGCATTGTTCCACTGCTTCTCAGTACCCGTTCTAAAGCAACGATCACTGGGGTTGAAATTCAAGAGAGGTTGTATGATAT
This sequence comes from Bacillus sp. WMMC1349, assembly GCF_013155385.1. Taxonomy (GTDB): domain Bacteria; phylum Bacillota; class Bacilli; order Bacillales; family Bacillaceae; genus Bacillus. Next base: position 3,954,180 of record NZ_JABJUQ010000007.1, read on the forward strand.
GGCACAGCGGAGTGTAGCATACAATTGTCTTGAGCAACAGATTCAGTTTATTAAAGATGATCTAAAGCATATGCCAAAAGTGCTGGGATATCATAAAGCCGATGTTGTAACATGTAATCCTCCTTATTTTAAAACACCCCAAAAAACGGAGCAAAATCTTAATGAACATCTTGCGATAGCCCGACATGAAATTTATTGCACATTGGAAGATGTAGTTCAGGTCAGCAGCCAACTTTTAAAGCAGGGTGGAAAAATGGCGCTTGTCCATAGACCGGGAAGGCTTCTTGAAATTTTTGAGTTGATGAGGGAATATCAGATTGAGCCGAAACGTGTACAATTTGTTTATCCAAAACATGATAAAGAGGCAAATACCATTTTAGTTGAAGGAATAAAAAATGGCCGACCTGATCTGAAAATCTTACCACCGCTGTTTGTATATGATAAAAACAGCCAATATACAAAAGAGATAAGGAAGATATTGTATGGAGACAGGTGATAACCATTATTTTTATGTACTGTTATGCCGGGACGGCAGTTTATATGCAGGGTATACGAATAACCTTGAAAAACGGTTAAAAACCCACAATGATGGCAAAGGAGCCAAATATACAAGAGCAAGGCTGCCAGTCACACTCCATTATTCCGAACGGTTTTCAACGAAAAGGGAGGCTATGCAGGCAGAGTATTATTTCAAAAAGTTATCGAGAAAAAATAAAGAACATTATCTAAAAACAAAAACGGCAGAGAAAAGAGGGTGTTGATCATCAATCGTCAGAAAAGCTTTGATCAAAAATCGGATATGGGAATCTTATATCTTGTTCCGACCCCAATCGGTAATTTAGAGGATATGACATTCAGGTCTATTCATGTATTAAAAGAGGCTGATGTAATCGCTGCAGAGGATACGAGACAGACAAAAAAACTATGCCATGTTTACCAAATTGAGACACAGCTTGTTAGCTATCATGAACATAATAAGGAAAGTAGCGGACATAAAATATTAGAATGGTTAAAGGAAGGAAAAACGATCGCGTTAGTCAGTGATGCCGGCATGCCGACAATCTCTGATCCAGGAGCGGAAATTGTTCGAGATTTCACGAATATTGGCGGTTATGTTGTACCTTTACCTGGTGCGAATGCAGCTTTAACAGCATTAATTGCCTCAGGTCTTGTTCCGCAACCGTTTTTCTTTTTCGGCTTTTTAGAACGAAACAAGCGCGAAAGAAAAAAACAACTGAACACGTTAAAAAACAGACAAGAAACAATCATTTTTTATGAAGCGCCACACCGTTTGAAAGAGACACTAACAGCAATGTATGACATATTTGGAAATCGAAAAATTGCAGTAACAAGAGAATTAACAAAAAAATTTGAAGAATTTATAAGAGGAACGATTGAAGAAGTGTTAGCCTTATTTGAGAAAGAACAAGTGAGGGGCGAGTTTTGTCTCGTTGTTGAAGGATGTGAAGAAGAAAATAATCTTGAAGAAGCGAGTTGGTGGGAACATCTTTCGGAAAAAGACCATGTTGAATATTATATTAATCAAGGAATTCATACAAAGGAAGCCATAAAAAAAACAGCCATTGATCGCAACGTCCCAAAACGTAAAATTTATGAAGCATATCATATTAAACATGAAAAATAAAAAACGAAAAAAGCGGTTTGGATAAGGGCAAACGCTACCCACGGGCGCTTGGTTTTTAGAAAAATCCGATCATCCAGATTAATAAATAAAGGCTGTCAAGAAAGACTTGACAGCCATTGATAAAGCAATTTTTATATATTTAAAAAACTTATTTTTGAGATTGAAGCTGTGCTTGAATTTCTTTAATGATTTGTTCAGCACCTTCAGGGCTAAGTACTAATTTACCGTTAGCAAGTTTAAGGTTGTCATCAGAAACCTCACCTGTTACTTGGCAAGTCATGTTTGGTTTATATTTCTTCAAAATGATTTTTTCATCATCAACATAGATTTCAAGAGCGTCTTTTTCAGCAATTCCTAGCGTACGGCGAAGTTCAATCGGAATCACCACGCGTCCTAGTTCGTCAACTTTACGTACAATACCTGTAGATTTCATATTTGTTCTCCTCCCTAAAAATAGTTATTTAATTTGTGTTATTATCTTCGTCATTATTCGACAAAATCCTTACAGTCCTAGCATATCAAGGTTTCCAATATACGTCAATCTTTTTCTTTCTATTGTTTGTAAAAATTAGCGCATATAGTTAAATAATCTTGAATTGAACTGATGGAAAAGGAATTGAAGATGATAAAACCATGGTATATGTCTTTAAATCAAGACTTTTGAACTAAGGTTTTTCCTCATATCGATTATATACGACATTATTCGACAATGGAAGCTTTTTTTGTCGAAGTATTATATTACCTCGTTATGAACAAAATGACAATAACAATAATCATTTGCTATTGATATGTATATTTTCTTGAACTTAAAGGTTAAGATGGTATCATATAAAGAGGATCATAAATAAGGCAATGACTGATTGAAGACACCGCTCTCGTCCTTTTTGGCGGGAGTTTTTTGACATTTTAATTGGGAGGTTCCATCATGTCGGAAAAAAAGAATACGTTTTATATTACAACACCGATTTATTACCCGAGTGGAAAACTACATATTGGACATGCTTATACAACCGTTGCAGGTGATGCCATGGCTCGGTATAAAAGACTAAGAGGCTATGATGTAAGATATTTAACGGGTACAGACGAACATGGCCAAAAAATTCAGCAAAAAGCAGACCAAGCCAATATAACACCACAAGAATTGGTGGATCAAGCTGCAAAAGACATTCAACAACTCTGGAGAAAACTTGATATCTCTAATGATGACTTTATTCGAACAACAGAAGTTCGTCACAAAACCGTCATTGAAAAGGTTTTTCAAAAGCTTCTTGATCAAGGCGATATTTATCTTGATGAATATGAAGGTTGGTACAGTATTCCTGATGAAACGTTCTATACAGAAACACAACTCGTTGATGTGGAGCGTAATGAAAAAGGGGAAGTTATTGGCGGAAAAAGTCCGGATAGCGGTCACCCTGTTGAACTGATTAAAGAAGAGTCTTACTTCTTCCGGATGGGAAAATATGCAGACCGTCTTCTTGCATTTTATGAGGATAACCCTGAATTTATTCAGCCTGAATCTCGTAAAAACGAAATGATTAATAATTTTATAAAACCAGGGCTAGAGGATTTAGCGGTCTCTCGGACAACATTCGACTGGGGGATAAAAGTTCCGGGTAATCCTAAGCATGTCGTATATGTATGGATAGACGCACTATTTAACTATGTAACGGCACTTGGATTTGATACTGAGCATGATGAAAATTATAAAAAATATTGGCCTGCCGCTGTTCACCTCGTTGGAAAAGAAATTGTCCGCTTCCATACCATTTATTGGCCTATTATGTTAATGGCATTAGATATGCCATTACCAAAAAAGGTATTTGCTCACGGCTGGTTATTGATGAAAGACGGAAAAATGTCTAAATCAAAAGGGAATGTGGTAAATCCGGTAACATTAATCGATAGATATGGTCTTGATGCTTTACGATACTATTTGCTTCGTGAAGTGCCATTCGGTTCTGATGGTGTATTCACACCAGAAGGATTTGTAGAGCGGATCAATTATGATTTGGCAAATGACTTAGGAAACCTTTTAAACAGAACAATTGCCATGATCAACAAATATTTTGATGGACACATTCAATCTTATCAAGGCCCGCTAACACCTTTTGATGAACCTTTATCAACGTTCGCTAAAGAAACCATTCAAGCTTATGAACAGGCAATTGAAAATATGGAATTCTCTGTTGCGCTAACATCTCTTTGGCAATTTGTTAGCCGGACAAATAAGTATATTGATGAAACAGCACCTTGGGTACTGGCGAAAGATCAGGAAAAAGAACAGGAGCTTCAGTCTGTGATGTATCATCTGGCAGAATCACTGCGAATGACTGCAGTCTTGCTCCAGCCATTTTTAACACAAACACCTGAAAAAATCTTCTCCCAGCTCGGTATAACAGATCCATCCTGCAAAACGTGGGAAAGTATTGCCTCCTTTGGACAGCTGAAATCGGTTCAGGTTCAAAAAGGAGAGCCGTTATTCCCAAGGCTTGAAGTAGAAGAAGAGGTCGCATATATTAAAGAAAAAATGCAAGGCACGGTATTAAAAGAGGAGCCGGCAAAAGAAGAAGTCTCGGAAATTACATTTGATGAGTTTATGAACACAGATCTTCGAGTTGCTGAAATCATTCAGGCAGATCCGATAAAAAAAGCAGACCGGCTGTTAAAATTACAGCTCGATTTAGGCTTTGAAAAAAGACAAGTTGTTTCAGGAATTGCTGAGCATTATAAACCTGAAGAATTAATCGGGCGTAAAGTCATTTGTGTCACTAATTTGAAACCAGTTAAGTTAAGAGGAGAATGGTCACAAGGAATGATTTTAGCAGGTGGAGATCAAGGGAACTTTTCACTGGCTTCAGTAGACAGTTCCTTGGCTAATGGAACACGAATAAAATAAATAAACAAAAGGTGTTTCACGTGTAACATTTCGTCGAACACCTTTTGTTTTTATTGACAATATATGATAAAAAGGGTGAACATTTGATGTTATTTGATACACATGCACATTTAAATGCGGAGCAGTATCATGAAGATTTAAAAGAAGTGATTGCCAGGGCGAGGGAAGAAAAAGTTGAACATATTGTGGTAGTCGGATTTGACCGTCCAACGATAAACCGTGCGATGGAACTCATTGAGGAATATGAGTTTATCTATGCTGCAATCGGTTGGCATCCGGTTGATGCCATTGATATGACAGATGAAGATTTATCATGGATAAAAGAACTTTCTTCTCATGAGAAAGTTGTGGCACTTGGAGAAATGGGTCTGGACTATCACTGGGATAAATCACCGAAAGATGTTCAAAAAGAAGTATTTAGAAAACAAATTGCTTTGGCAAAAGAAGTCAACCTTCCAATTGTCATTCATAACCGTGATGCAACAGAGGATGTGATCACCATTTTACGTGAAGAAGGGGCTGAACAAGTTGGAGGTATTATGCATTGTTTTACTGGAAGTGCAGAGATTGCCAGGGAATGCATAGATATGAACTTTTATATATCCTTCGGTGGACCCATCACCTTTAAAAATGCAAAAAAACCAAAAGAAGTTGCCAAGCAAATTCCTATAGACAGGGTTTTAATTGAGACAGACTGTCCTTATTTAACGCCTCATCCTTTTCGGGGAAAACGAAATGAACCGAGCTATGTAAAATTTGTCGCTGAACAGATAGCAGAGCTTAAGGGGTTAACTTATGAGGAAGTAGCGGCCAAAACGACCGAAAATGCAAAAAAACTTTTTAACATGAAGTGACAATATGTGATATCGAGTATTGGGAAAGCTTGTCTTTTCGGGAGATTGTTCTGAAAAGTTCTACAAGTCTGTTTACACTCATAGGATAGATGTCGACAAGTCTTTCTTCCTTTTGGGCAGTCAACTTTTCATAATAAAAGAGAAGGCGGGCTTGTGATGGAAACGAAAGGAGGGTTGACAGGCTTGAAGATACTCTATATAATCTCTCCGAGGAGAAGGAGGCGTTTTTCATCATACAAAAAATGAGAAGGCTATTTTCCGTGAAGCTTAGTAAAAGCAGATGGATGCTGCTTGCTGGCGGTTTGCTAGTAGCAGGAAGCGGAACTGCTTATGGAGCGCATGAGCTTACTAAAAAACCAATCTCGATATCTATTAACGGAAAAAAACAAAGTGTTCGCACACATGCAAAAACAGTGAGTGAGCTTTTGAAAAGTCTAGATATAGAGACGAGAAAAGAAGATCACATCTCTCCAGCGGAAGATACAAAAATTACTAGCGATATGAATGTCAAGTATGTCGCTTCAAAACGTGTTCAATTCACAATAGATGGGCAAGAAAAAACGATTTGGACAACAACGGGGACAGTCGGTCAGCTTCTTAAAAAACTAGATATAAAGTTTGGGAAACATGATCAAATCGAACCTGCAGTTGATCAAGAGATAAAGAAAGATATGAGGCTGACTTTACAAAGAGCTTTTAAGGTCACTGTAAAAGATGCCGGTAAAAATAAAGACCTTTGGACAACTTCGACTACGGTCGCTGACTTTTTAAAACACCATAAAATCAGCGTAAATGGCGATGATGAAGTCAAACCTGCGCTTGATAAAAAACTGACAAAAGATCAGGCAGACATTTACATTACTCGCATCAAAAAAGTCACCGATGTAGTGGAAGAGAAGATACCGTATGACGTTAAGAAAAAAGCGGATGCATCTCTTGACAAAGGTAAAGAAAAAGTAATTCAAGCTGGTAAACACGGTAAGCTTAAAAAGCATTATGCTGTTGTCATGCAAAACGGCAAAGAGCTTTCCAGGAAATTAATTAAAAAGGAAACGGCGAGCGAAAGTAAGACAAAAGTAATAGCTATTGGCACAAAAAACAAAACGGTTGCTAAAACACGCGCCAATGTATCGCGCAGCAATGAACCCTCAAAAAAAGAATTTTATGTTTCTTCCACAGCTTACACGGCAAGTTGTAATGGATGTTCAGGCAGCACAGCTACCGGTTTTAATTTAAAAGCCAACCCTGGTTCTAAAGTGATCGCAGTGGATCCAAGTGTTATTCCATTGGGTTCTAGAGTGCATGTAGAAGGTTATGGCTATGCAATTGCAGCTGATACCGGCTCAGCGATTAAAGGTCGTAAAATTGATGTGTTTTTCCCTAATAAACCATCGGCATATCGATGGGGAAATAAACGAGTTAAAATTAAGGTTTTGAACTAAATATACCATTTTATTTTTATAGAAGCAGAGGGATTTTGCCCCCTCTGTTTTTTTCGTTATAATAGATTCATCTTGTCATCAATATAATAGACGGTTTTATTACAAAAAGGTTTCAGTTATTTCGAAAACGTAATAAAACTTTTTTATCATTCGGAGGAAAACATGAAAATTAAAGAAATCATCGTTGTTGAAGGACGTGACGATACAGCAAAAATTAAGTCAGCTGTTGATGCTGATACAATCGAAACAAACGGGTCTGCGATCGGAGAAGATGTGATAAAGCAAATCCAACTCGCACAAAAAACACGGGGAGTCATTATTTTCACCGACCCTGATTATCCAGGGGAGAAGATTCGTAAAACAATTGCTGAAAAAGTACCAGGCTGCAAACATGCATTTTTACCTAAACATTTGGCCAAACCTAAAAACAACCGAGGAATCGGTGTCGAACATGCATCACTTGAAAGTATCCGTACATGTTTAAAAACTGTTCAAGAAGAAATGGAAGCAGTAGAACCCGAAATTGGAACCCGTGATTTGATCGAGGCCGGCTTGATCGGTGGCCCCTTAGCAAAAAAAAGACGAGAACGGCTGGGCGACATCTTAAATATTGGTTATACAAACGGTAAACAGTTGGAAAAACGGTTGCAAATGTTTCAAATTAAAAAGAGTGATTATTTAAGTGCACTAGAGACTGTGCTGCGGGAGGAAGAGAATGAATAAAGATATCGCCACCCCTATAAGAACAAGAGAAATCCTTGAAAAATACGGATTTTCATTTAAAAAAAGCTTAGGGCAAAATTTTTTAATTGATACAAATATATTGGATAGAATCGTTGATCATGCTGAAGTAACGAAGAAAACAGGTGTTATTGAAGTTGGGCCGGGAATCGGCGCTTTGACTGAACAGCTTGCTAAACGTGCTAAAAAAGTAGTCGCTTTTGAAATTGATCAAAGGCTTTTGCCAATCTTAAAAGATACACTGTCTCCTTATGATAATGTAACTGTTCTTCATCAGGATATATTGAAAGCAGACATTCAAACAGTGATGACTGAGCAGTTTCAAGACTGTGATGAGGTGATGGTGGTTGCCAACCTGCCTTACTATGTTACCACTCCAATTATTATGAAACTTTTAGAGGAAAACCTTCCGTTGAAAGGAATTGTGGTGATGTTACAAAAAGAAGTGGCGGACCGTATGGCTGCAAAACCTTCTTCAAAGGAATATGGTTCATTATCGATAGCAGTCCAATTTTATACAAATCCGAAAACGGTGATGACTGTTCCCAAGACTGTGTTTATTCCACAGCCAAATGTTGATTCTGCAGTAATACGTCTGCTGTTAAGAGATACCCCGGCTGTGACAGTGCGCAATGAGCCGTTTTTCTTTCAAGTTGTCAAAGCAAGCTTTGCTCAGCGTCGAAAAACGCTTTTAAATAACCTTGTCAACAATTTACCAAACGGAAAAGAAAAGAAATCATTGATTGAAACAGCGCTCCAAAACTCAGAAATCGATGGAAAGAGGCGAGGGGAGTCACTTAGTATTGAAGAATTCGCCGTGCTTTCTGATCACTTATCAAAGGCTTTTCTTTGAGACTCCCACCCGTAAACAGGCAAGCTGGCTAACGCCAGTGGGATTTCTTGAATGACTAAGCAATCGCAGTCCATTTCTGTTTTGAACAGCCTTCAAGATAAGGGTATCTCATTACCCTTCCCCTATCCAGTGCATATAGCAGATAAGGGCTACGCAACTATGACCATAGCGTACAGATGTTGTACGTACATGTTTTAGCGTCTTGTACTTGACGACACATATCGTTTTACGGACAACATGAATTGGGTCGTCGAACCGTATATGATATTCAATTTTCAACGATCGAGAATGTTTTAAAGAATTTTACTTGTCTATATGCCAAGAATATCATATTTTCAGGTAGTTAAGATGGTAGAAGCTCCCCCCTTGTCTGGACTTACTCTCATCCCGCATCTAAAGAAGTGGGCTTTCACGTTCGGAAAAGCTGTAGAAGAAGGGCTTTTTTTGCTCAATGTCACCACATGAGCATGAGGTACATAGGCTAAAGAAGCACCTTTAATTTTTTCGACGCTGCTTGATTTTAAAATGATGAGGGTCTTAGTTTATGTGTGGAGTGAAAAACATGCAATTTCAAATAGGCGACATGGTAGTCAGAAAATCGTATCAAAGAGATATTTTATTTCGAATTATTTCTATTGAACAATCAGCAAAAGGCGAGCCGATTGCTGTTTTGCACGGAGATGAAGTCAGGTTAATTGCTGATGCGTATTTAGGGGATCTAGAGATTGTTCGCGAAGCTGAACGGCTGGAAAGAAAACAGGAAGAAGAATCGAAAATGAAGGAATCTTTGGAGATGCTCCGGCATGATTATAAACTTCTTCGCGAAAAACACGAGTACCGAGCTACAAACCAGTATAATAATGAACAACAATATTTTCACATGCCTGGAAGGGTTCTTCACTTAGATGGGGATTCGACATATTTAAAAAAGTGTTTGACATTGTATGAAAAGATCGGTGTTCCAGTGTATGGTATTCATTGCCACGAAAAGAAAATGGCTTCTGTTATTGAGGAACTGCTAGACGAATATCGACCAGATCTTCTCGTGATTACTGGCCATGACGCTTATTCTAAGCACAAAGGCAATATTAACAACATAAATGCTTACAGACATTCAAAAGATTTTATTGAAACTGTTCAAAAAGCAAGAAAAAAAATTCCTCATCTTGATCAACTTGTGATTTTTGCGGGTGCTTGCCAATCTCATTTTGAATCATTAATTAAAGCTGGCGCCAATTTTGCTAGTTCACCTTCAAGAGTAAACATCCATGCGCTAGATCCAGTCTATATCGTCGCAAAAATCAGCTTTACTCCATTTATGGACAGAATTAACGTCTGGGAAGTGCTCAGGAATACTTTAACAAGGGAAAAAGGATTGGGGGGTATTGAAACACGAGGACTGTTGAGAATAGGAATGCCATATAAGACAACAAATTAATCCCGCTTCCGGCGGGATTTTTGTTGAAAATACAATTTTATTTAAAAATTATACATAAAAACACGTAAAACGAGGAAAATAAGGGAAAGATGAAGTAAAATTTGTCACAAATATTTTATTGACAATAGCTCACTAACGTTGATATAATTTAAATTTTATTTGACAAAAATGGGCTGTTGTTGTATAATGATTTTAGTGAGGTGGATGCAATGGCCAAAACGTTGTCCGATATAAAAAGATCGCTTGACGGGCATTTGGGAAAGAGACTTACGTTAAAAGCAAACGGAGGTCGCCGAAAAACGATTGAGCGTTCGGGCATTTTAGCTGAGACGTACCCTTCTGTTTTTGTGATACAATTAGATCAAGACGAGAATTCGTTCGAAAGAGTTTCATACAGTTATGCAGATATTCTTACTGAGACGGTTGAATTAAGATTTTCTGATGATACGACAAGCTCAGTAGCTCTTTAATTAGCAGTGGACAACATGTTTGCTGCTTTTTATTTTATCCAATATTTCTCGGGAAAGATTTGATTGACTTGAGAAAAACTATAAATGTCACTTGTTTTATGAAAGGGGCTGTTTCGTTTGAGCAGACGCAGGAGCATCATGTCAGAAGAATTGAAATATGAACTGGCAAAAGATCTTGGGTTTTACGATACAGTTAAAAATGAAGGCTGGGGAGCAATTCGTGCCAGAGATGCCGGGAATATGGTGAAAAGAGCAATCGAATTAGCAGAACAGCACATGGCTCAGGAGTCAAAAAAACAATAAAACAGTGACAAACGGAGGGCCTTAGATGTCCTCCGTTTTTTGATAACTACATTATATCTACTCTGCTAACCGGGATCAGCCTGCATGCTAAACGCGGTGTCCAGCCTCAGGCGCATGCATTTGTACGTCCTGTACTTCAAAATATGTTACAATGTGGATACTTATGTTTAGATGGAGAAGTAGGTGAATGGATTGCGTATTTTAGAGAAGGCGCCGGCTAAGATTAATTTATCGCTGGATGTTCACCATAAGCGTTTGGACGGATATCATGAAGTTGAGATGGTGATGACAACAATCGATCTGGCTGATCGGATTGAGTTGTCAGAGCTGGCAGAGGATAAAGTCGTTGTTTCTTCACATAACCGTTTTGTTCCTGATGACCAGAGAAATCTTGCTTATCAGGCAGCAGCGCTTATGAAAAAGCGATTTGGTATAAAAAAAGGTGTTTCTATATCGATTACGAAATTGATTCCTGTAGCAGCAGGATTGGCGGGAGGAAGCAGTGACGCTGCAGCCGTTTTTAGAGGACTGAATCGCCTTTGGAAAATGAATCTTTCCTTAAAAGAACTAGCCGAGCTTGGTGAAGAGATCGGATCTGATGTTTCATTTTGTGTATATGGCGGAACAGCTCTTGCAACTGGCAGAGGAGAAAAAATTTCTCTAATTGAAGCCCCGCCCCACTGCTGGGTTGTGCTTGCAAAACCGACTCTTGGTATTTCAACAGCAGAAGTATATAAGCAGTTGAAACTTGACCAAGTCGAACACCCTGATGTTAAAGGGATGGTTTCTGCTATTAAAGAGAAAAATTTTAATAAAATGTGCAATAAACTTGGTAATGTTCTTGAATCAGTTACACTGAAACATCACCCTGAAGTTGCAATGATTAAAAATCAGATGAAACGTTTTGGTGCAGATGCGGTTTTAATGAGTGGAAGCGGTCCGACAGTGTTTGGGCTTGTACAATATGAGTCAAAAGTACAAAGAATCTACAATGGGTTAAGAGGTTTTTGTGATCAGGTTTATGCTGTTCGAATGGTCGGTGAACAAAACAAACTTGTATAAAACCGTATGATTAGTTATAGTAAATTTAAAAATATTCGGATTTTGGAGGTAAGTGCATGAAGTTTCGTCGAAGCGGCAGATTGGTGGATTTAACAAACTATTTGTTGACCCATCCGCATGTCTTAGTGCCATTAACCTTCTTTTCAGAACGGTATCAATCTGCTAAATCATCAATCAGCGAGGATTTAACTATTATTAAGCAAACCTTTGAGCAGCAGGGAATAGGTACACTACAGACAGTTCCAGGAGCAGCAGGCGGTGTAAAATACATACCAAAGGTAAAACTTGATGAAGCAGAGGACTTTGTTCGTACACTTAGGCAGTCATTAAATGATTCCGAACGGATTTTGCCAGGCGGCTATTTATATTTAACAGATATTTTGGGGAAGCCATCAATTTTGTCAAAAGCAGGTAAACTGTTTGCGTCCGTTTTTGCTGAAAGAGAGATTGATGTTGTTATGACAGTGGCGACAAAAGGTATTCCCCTTGCTTACGCTGTAGCCAGCTATATGGACGTACCGACAGTGGTCGTTAGAAAAGACAATAAGGTTACGGAAGGGTCAACAGTTAGTATCAACTACGTTTCTGGATCGTCCAACCGTATTCAAACGATGTCACTTGCAAAACGTAATTTAGAAGCGGGTTCAAATGTTTTAATCATTGATGATTTTATGAAGGCAGGCGGAACCATCAACGGGATGATCAATTTATTGGATGAGTTTAATGCTCGTGTAGCAGGTATCGGAGTTCTTGTCGAGGCACAAGGAGTGAAAGAACGGCTTGTAGATGAGTATATGTCACTTCTTACTCTTTCAGAAATTGATATGAAGGAAAAAACTGTTGAAATAGAAAATGGAAATTTTCAGCGTTTCTTTCAAAAAACAGATTGAAGTTGGTCATACCTATTACGGAATGCAGATCACACTTGCACGTCAGCCTAAAAACTCATCATAGAGGGAAACAGACTTGGTGTTTTCAAATTTATAATAAGAGGAGAGTTTGAAATGACAAAGGTTGTACGGACAAAGAATGCGCCTCAAGCAATTGGTCCTTATTCACAAGGGATTATCGTCAATAACATGTTTTATAGTTCAGGACAAATCCCGTTAACACCATCAGGTGAAATGATACAAGGTGATATAAAGGAACAGACACATCAGGTTTTCCGTAACTTAAAGGCCGTTCTAAAGGAGGCTGGAGCTTCGCTTGAAACTGTTGTGAAAACGACTGTGTTTTTAGCTGACATGAGCCAATTTTCAGATGTGAATGAAGTGTATGGACAATATTTTGATCAATATCAACCAGCAAGGTCATGTGTTGAGGTTGCAAGACTGCCAAAAGATGCTATGGTTGAAATTGAAGTGATTGCGCTTGTAAAATAACTGACTAGTTATAAAAAAGGTGATTTTCATGATGAAATCACTTTTTTTATTGGAATTTTTGACAATTGAGTGTTTTTTAATCCCAATATTACAAAAATATTTTTAATTATGCAGGAAAATAAAAAAACCCGTTGAATTAGTAATTTAATGTTTTTATATTGGGAAAAGGTGGTGAACTACTGTGGAAGTTACCGACGTAAGATTACGCCGCGTGAATACCGATGGTCGCATGAGAGCGATTGCATCCATCACGCTGGATCACGAATTTGTCGTTCATGACATTCGTGTAATTGATGGAAACAATGGTCTTTTCGTTGCGATGCCAAGTAAGCGTACACCTGATGGAGAGTTTCGTGATATTGCTCATCCGATTAACTCAAGTACCCGAGGGAAAATTCAGGATGCAGTGCTAAATGAATACCATCGTTTGGGTGATGTTGAGGAAATAGAATATGAAGAAGCTGGTGCTTCTTAAAAAGGGCTTAATCAAATAGCCCTTTTTTTGTGTGATAAAATAACAATTTATGGTTTTAGCTGGTGGGTAATGATGACAATTGAATACAAGGAAATCCTTAATAGGATGATAATTTAAAAAAGTTTTAAAAAACGAGGACACCACAATAACCTTAAAATAATTAGATGATATGAGAATTTCTATTTTGAGCTTGCTTGAAATCAACTCATATTTAGGATATATTTTTTTATGGATAATAGGGATAATGGAGGCCAATAAATGGATAAGCGGTTTGCAGTTGTATTAGCAGCTGGTCAAGGAACAAGAATGAAATCAAAGCTATATAAAGTTCTTCATCCTGTCTGCGGAAAGCCGATGGTTGAGCATGTTGTTGATGAAGTTCTTAAACTATCATTGGCTAAACTTGTCACAATTGTCGGACACGGTGCAGATGATGTTCAAAACCAGCTGGGAAGCAAAAGTGAGTATGCTCTTCAAGCAGAACAATTAGGTACTGCCCATGCTGTTAAGCAGGCAAAATCAATTCTTGCAAATGAAGCTGGTACGACAATTGTCGTTTGCGGTGATACACCATTGTTAACTGCTGAGACAATGGAAGCCATGCTTAAAGAGCATCGAGAACAAAAGGCAAAGGTTACAATTTTAACCGCAATGGCAAAGAATCCAACAGGTTACGGACGAATCATTCGCAATGAGACCGGCATTGTAGAGAAGATTGTCGAACATAAGGATGCAACAGAAGCAGAGCGGCTTGTAAAAGAAATTAATACAGGAACATATTGTTTTGATAATGAAATGCTTTTTGAGGCGATAGAGCAAGTGTCTAATGATAATGTTCAAGGAGAATATTATCTGCCTGATGTAATTGAGATTTTGAAACAACAAGGTGAAACTGTTGCCGCTTATCAAACGGATAACTTTCAAGAAACACTCGGCGTCAATGACAGAGTTGCTCTTTCTCAAGCAGAAACCTACATGAAACAGCGCATTAATAACCGTCACATGTTAAACGGGGTCAGCTTAATTGATCCAAACAACACGTATATTTCAGCGGAAGCTGTTATTGGCAGAGACACTGTTATTTATCCTGGAACTATGATCAAAGGTCGGGTTGAAATCGGTGAGCATTCGGTTATCGGTCAAAACAGTGAGCTGGAAAGTAGTAAAATTGGTAGCAGAACCGTGATTAAACAGTCTGTGATTATGAATAGTGAGATCGGTGATGATGTTATGATTGGTCCGTTTGCTCATATCAGACCTGACTCAAAGATCGGCAATGAAGTAAGGATCGGCAATTTCGTAGAAGTGAAGAAAACGGAATTTGGAAATCGTAGCAAAGCTTCTCATCTCAGTTACATTGGTGATGCGGAAATTGGTGAAGATGTGAATCTCGGATGTGGCTCAATCACCGTGAATTATGATGGCAAACATAAATATTTAACAAAAGTTGAAGACGGTGCTTTTGTCGGCTGCAATTCAAATTTAATTGCACCTATAACAATTGGAAAAGGTGCTTATGTTGCCGCGGGATCTACAGTAACGGACGATGTGCCTGGTGCGGCTTTGTCAATTGCGAGAGCAAAACAAATCAACAAAGAAGACTACGCGAAAAAGCTACACAAAAAATAATCCTAAATCGGAGGTTTAACATGTGTAATCATTATGAAGACGACAATTTAAAGATTTTTTCTTTAAACTCGAACCCGGATCTTGCAAAGGAAATTGCAGAAGTGGTTGGAGTTGAGCTGGGTCAGTGTTCCGTTAAGCGCTTTAGTGATGGTGAGGTTCAGATCAATATCGAAGAAAGTATCCGTGGCTGTGACTGCTATGTCATTCAATCGACTAGTGCTCCGGTTAACGAACACATTATGGAACTTTTAATTATGGTTGATGCATTAAAGCGAGCTTCAGCTAGAACGATCAATATTGTTATGCCTTACTATGGCTATGCTCGACAAGACAGAAAAGCTCGAGCTCGTGAACCGATCACGGCCAAACTGGTGGCTAACTTGCTTGAAACAGCTGGAGCTACCCGCGTGATTGCACTTGATTTGCATGCACCACAAATTCAAGGATTCTTTGATATACCGATTGATCACTTAATGGGTGTTCCGATTTTAGCGAATTATTTTGAAGAGAAGGGTTTTGACGATATTGTGATTGTATCACCTGATCATGGTGGGGTCACACGCGCTCGCAAGATGGCGGATCGATTAAAAGCACCAATTGCCATTATTGATAAACGCCGTCCGAAACCAAATGTAGCTGAAGTAATGAACATCATTGGTCATATAGAAGGCAAAACAGCGATTTTAATCGATGATATTATTGATACAGCAGGAACGATCACACTGGCAGCAAATGCGCTTGTCGAAAGTGGCGCATCTGAAGTTTATGCATGTTGTACACACCCTGTTCTTTCAGGACCGGCAATTGAAAGAATCGAGCATTCTAAAATTAAAGAACTTGTTGTAACAAACAGCATTGAGCTTCCAGAAGAAAAAAAAGTGGATAAATTTAAACAGCTTTCCGTTGCACCGCTAATGGCAGAAGCGATCATTCGCGTTCATGAAAGACAATCTGTCAGCTTATTGTTCGATTAATTTTTCCATTCAGGTTTAAAGATTTGTCGTTATGGGTATGGTTTTAAGAAAACCAATCTAACGATAGGATGGTGCTTTAACATGGCAATTTTAAAAGCGGAAGAAAGAATGGACCATAAACATTCCTCCTTGAGAAAAATCCGGTCATTAGGACATGTACCGGGTATCATATACGGAAAGAACATGGAGAACAAGTCCGTTTCACTCGATAGTATTGAGCTTTTTAAAATATTGCGTGCTGAAGGGAAAAACACGATTATTCATTTAGATGTAAATGGTAATCAACATGCTGTTATGGTTACGGAGTTACAAACAGATCCATTAAAAGATACAATTGTTCATGCTGATTTCAAAGTGGTTGATATGGAAACGGAGATGGAAGCAGCAGTCCCTGTTAATTTGACAGGAGAAGCTGAGGGAGTGAAGCAAGGCGGTGTTATTCAGCAACCGCTTTATGAGTTATCTATCACATCGAAGCCGAATAACATCCCGCAAACGATTGACGTAGACATTTCTCAGCTTCAGGTCAATGATGTTTTAACGGTTGGAGATATTCAACCAGAGGGTGAGTTTACATTCAATCATGAAAGAGATGAAGTCATTGCTTCCATTTTACCTCCACAAAAACAAGTGGAAACTGAAGCTGAGTCAGCTGCTCAAAACGTAAAAGAACCAGAAGAGAGCAATGGAGAGGAAAAAGGTGAATAAAGACTTAAGACGTAACCCTCCCGAGGTTACGTCTTTTGTGCTAGAATGAGGAGAATTACGATTCTTCCCCTCATCTAGAGGCACGGGGTCATTAAGGGAGGAGAAAAATCATGCTTGTGTTTGCAGGTTTAGGAAACCCAGGGAAAACATACGAAAAAACAAGACATAATGTAGGGTTTATGCTTATTGATGAACTTTCGAAGGAATGGAATATAACGCTTAATAAAGCAAAGTTCAATGGACAATATGGGGTTGGAGTTGTTTGCGGGGAAAAGGTTCTACTTGTTAAACCACTTACATATATGAATTTATCGGGTGAATGTTTAAGACCGCTTCTAGATTATTATGAAGTCCCAACTGACAATTTGAAAGTGATCTATGATGATCTGGATCTCCCTGCTGGAAAAATTCGTTTAAGAACAAAGGGTAGCGCAGGGGGGCACAATGGAATTAAATCCATTATTCAGCATATTGGAACATCAGAATTTAACCGCTTCAGAATCGGAATTGGTCGTCCGATAAATGGTATGAAAATAACGGACTATGTTCTAGGTGCTTTTTCTGCTGAAGAAGTGCCCGCCATTGAGAAAGCTATTCAAAAAACGATTGAAGCCTGTTCGTCCTCATTGGAAAAATCTTTTTTAGAAGTGATGAACGAATTTAATGTAAAGGTATAAGATGATTAAGACCGGTTCATACTAGTCATAAAAAGACTGGCTATTGGAGGTTTCCTTATGGCTTTACATTATTACTGCCGTCACTGTGGTGTTAAAGTGGGCAGTCTAGACCATATTTATGCAAATAGTGAACAATTAGGTTTTCACCATTTAACAGCTGAAGAAAGAAATGATATGATTTCTTATAAGGATAATGGGGATTTACATGTGATGACGATATGTGAAGATTGTCAGGAAGCGCTGGAACGAAACCCGGATTTTCATCAATATCAGTCATTTATTCAATAAAAGCTTTGGTGTAGGGACTAGACCAAAGCATTTTTCTATTTGAGGAAGAGAGGAGGGGCACATTTGAAAAATATTCAATTCTATGTTGCGGAAAGCGATGACTTTAAATCCATTGTTAGTGGTCTGAATGAAGGGCTGAAAGAACAATTATTGGCGGGACTTTCTGGATCTGCCCGATCAGTATTCACTTCGGCTTTATCAATGGAAACGAAGCGACCATTATTAATTATTACGCATAACCTTTATCAAGCTCAAAAGATTACAGATGATTTAACAGGACTGATAAAAGATAAGTCTGTTCTTTTATATCCGGTTAACGAATTGATTTCGTCCGAAATCGCGGTTGCAAGCCCTGAACTGCGTTCACAAAGGCTGGACGTTTTAAATCGGCTTGCAAGCGGTGAAACTCCGGTTGTAGTTGCTCCGGCAGCCGCTGTCAGAAGAATGTTACCTCCTAAGGAGTTATGGGAAAACAGTCAGATACCTATTGAAATTGGTCATGAAATTGATCAGCAAAAACTGATTGAAAGCCTCGTTCAATTAGGCTATGAACGAACCGATATGGTTGCCGCTCCAGGTGATTTTAGTATTCGCGGTGGGATTATTGATATTTATTCATTAACTGAAGAGAATCCGGTCAGAATTGAACTATTTGATACTGAAATTGATTCAATCCGCATATTTAATACGGATGATCAACGCTCCTTAGAAACCCGCCAACGAGTGGTAATCGGTCCTGCCAAGGAATTGATTGTCCGCGAAGAAAACCGGAAAAGAGTGCTTGAACAAATTGATCAAGGCCTTGCCAGCAGTCTTAAAAAACTGAAAGAAGATAAACGAAAAGAGATTCTTCAGCAACATATAGCTGAAGACAGAGAGCGGCTTACTGAAGGAAACGTTAGTCAAGAAATGGTGAAGTATCTTTCCTATTTTTACGAAAAACCTGCTAGTTTACTAGACTACTTTCCAAACGATACATTGCTAATTTTAGATGAAATTAGCCGGATACATGAAATGGAAGAACAGCTGCAAAAAGAAGAAGCGGAATGGATGGTAAGTCTTCTTGAAGAAGGTAAAATCCTTCAAGACATATCCATGTCATTTCCGTTTCACGAACTGATGTCAAAACAGTCGCGGCCGATTTTATACTATTCGTTGTTTTTAAGACATGTACAGCATACGAGTCCGCAAAATATCGTAAATGTTTCCAGTAAGCAAATGCAAAGTTTTCACGGTCAAATGAATGTCCTGAAAAGCGAGCTTGAGCGATTTAAAAAATCAAAATATACAACTGTATTTCTTGGAGATCGCAAGGAGCGTGTCGAAAAACTAGCATCTGTTTTGTCAGACTATGAAATAGAGGCAGCCCAGGCTAGCCCAGATGCAGTGCTTGCCCAAGGTCAAACATACATTATGGAGGGTAATCTTCAAACAGGCTTTGAACTCCCATTATTAAAGTTGGCTGTGATTACAGAAGAAGAACTCTTTAAAAAACGGGTCAAAAAGCAACCTAGAAAGCAAAAATTGACAAATGCAGAAAGAATTAAAAGCTACTCCGAACTTCAGGTTGGTGATTATGTTGTACACGTCAACCATGGGATTGGAAAGTATTTAGGGATTGAAACTCTTGAAATAAATGGAATTCATAAAGATTACCTTAATATTCATTACCAAGGTAGTGATAAGCTTTATGTACCTGTTGATCAAATTGACCAAGTTCAAAAGTATGTAGGCTCTGAGGGAAAAGAACCGAAACTGTACAAACTAGGAGGAAGCGAATGGAAGAGGGTCAAGAAAAAGGTTGAATCCTCCGTCCAAGATATCGCTGATGATTTGATCAAGCTATATGCCGAAAGGGAAGCGAGCAAGGGATATGCGTTTTCGCCGGACCATGAAATGCAACGTGAATTTGAAGCGGCTTTTCCATACCAAGAAACAGAAGATCAACTGAGGTCTATACAGGAAATTAAAAAGGATATGGAGAAAGAGCGGCCGATGGACCGATTGCTTTGTGGTGATGTCGGCTACGGCAAGACAGAGGTGGCGATTCGTGCAGCCTTCAAAGCAATTGCAGACGGTAAACAAGTTGCGCTCCTTGTCCCCACAACAATATTGGCACAGCAGCATTATGAAACGATTTTGGAGCGTTTTCAGGACTACCCGGTTACTCTTGGGCTACTAAGTCGTTTTCGTACAAGAAAAGAAGCTACAGAGACGATTAAAGGTTTGAAAAATGGTACGGTTGATATTGTGATTGGAACACATCGGTTACTATCAAAAGATGTCGTCTATAAAGATCTCGGTTTATTAATTATTGATGAAGAACAAAGGTTCGGTGTTACGCACAAGGAAAAGATTAAAAGAATTAAGGCAAATGTAGATGTTCTGACTTTAACAGCAACACCAATTCCGCGAACTCTTCATATGTCCATGCTTGGCGTTCGAGATTTATCAGTTATTGAAACCCCGCCGGAAAACCGTTTTCCGGTTCAGACGTATGTTGTTGAATATAACGGTGCACTCGTGAGGGAGGCAATTGAACGGGAACTTGCCAGAGGCGGCCAGGTCTACTTCCTGTACAACAGAGTGGAAGATATTGAAAGAAAGACTGAAGAAATCTCAATGCTTGTACCTGATGCGAAAGTCGCTTATGCTCATGGCAAAATGACAGAAAATGAACTCGAATCTGTTATGCTCAACTTTTTAGAGGGTGAGTCAGATGTGCTTGTGAGTACGACTATCATTGAAACAGGTGTTGATATTCCGAACGTCAATACATTAATCGTCTATGACGGTGATAAAATGGGACTTTCTCAGCTTTATCAGTTAAGAGGTCGTGTCGGACGTTCAAATCGGGTTGCATATGCATATTTCACTTATCGGAAAGACAAGGTCTTAACAGAAGTGGCAGAAAAAAGACTCCAAGCCATTAAAGAATTTACTGAGCTAGGTTCCGGTTTTAAAATTGCGATGCGCGATTTGACAATTCGCGGAGCGGGAAATCTTCTCGGGGCACAACAGCATGGTTTTATAGATTCTGTCGGTTTTGACTTGTATTCACAGATGCTCAAGGAAGCCATTGAAGCCCGCAAAGGAGATACACAACAAATTGAACGGTTTGAATCAGAAATTGATTTAGAACTTGATGCATATATTCCGCAAACCTATGTAACAGATGGCAAACAAAAAATAGATATGTATAAACGATTTAGATCGATTGTCACACTAGAAGAAAAAAGTGAGCTTCAGGATGAGATGATTGATCGTTTTGGCGAATACCCGAAAGAAGTCGAATATTTATTTGCCATTGCCGAAATGAAAGTGTACGCCATTAAAGAGCGTGTCAAACTTATTAAACAGGACAAAGAAGCCGTTAGACTGACAATTGATGAAAAGGCCAGCTCTGAAATTGACGGGCAGAAATTGTTTGAATTAGGCAGTAAGTATGGCAGACAGATCGGTCTTGGGATGGACGGCAACAAATTAAAAATATCAATTCAAATCAAAAATCGTAAACCAGAAGAATGGCTTGAGACATTGCTGTATATCTTAAAAGGTTTACAAAATGTTAAAAAGCAAACAATTGCATCATCGTAAAATTTTCTTGTTTCTCATGTATATTACATCTGATGTGACGGATACTAAAATCAAATCAATGAGAGCGGAGGGAGAGTGTTAGTTGTAAGGACACTGCTCTATTATTATCCTCCAGATATATCTTCAAAAGAAAGAGAGGCAGCACAGATGAAAGCAACTGGTATCGTACGTCGGATTGATGATTTAGGACGGGTCGTAATCCCTAAAGAAATACGAAGAACATTACGTATTCGAGAGGGAGACCCTTTAGAAATATTTGTTGACCGGGATGGGGAGGTCATTTTAAAAAAGTACTCTCCAATCAGTGAACTTGGTGACTTTGCAAAGGAATATGCAGACGCTCTTTATGATAGCATGGGACATTCTGTTTTGATTTGTGACCGGGATGTGTTTATCGCAGTATCTGGAAGCTCAAAAAAAGATTATATGAACAAATCAATTGGTGATATCGTCGAAAAAGCGATGGAACAGCGTAACTCTGTATTAGAGGAAAACAAGACGATTCAGCTAATAGATGGGATTGAAGAGGAAGTGAATTCCTATACGATTGGCCCAATTGTTGCCAATGGAGATCCAATTGGAGCTGTTGTGATTTTCTCAAAAGATCAAACGATTGGTGAGGTTGAACATAAAGCAGTCGAAACAGCTGCTGGTTTTTTGGCACGACAAATGGAACAATAGGTCTTATACCTTTTTTTGGCAATCCCTTTGTAAAAGGAGATTGCCAAATCTTTTTTATGGACAGCAGAATCAGGCTGTTCTTTTTTTATTGTCGCAGGACCCGTATGGTATAATAAGCACGGTTCATGTGTTGTTTTTGCGCATAGGAAGGAGCTTACGATATGCGTGCTTTGAGTGAACAAAAACGCCAACTTTGGCAAGGTGCTTTTGTGTTATCACTAGCGGGAATTTTTTCAAAGGTATTAAGCGCAGGGTACAGAGTGCCTTTTCAAAATATAGTAGGAGATGTCGGTTTTTACATATATCAGCAAGTATATCCGTTGTTGGGAATATCAGTCGTGTTAGTGACAGTCGGGTTTCCTGTGACAATCTCAAAAATCATGAATGATTATGAAGCTGAAAACCAAGCAAAGATTCTTCGCATCTCGATGATGTTTTTGTCCGCTATTGGTTTAAGTTGTTTTTTGATTCTTTTCGCTGGAGCAAAAGGTATAGCTGGGCTAATGGGTGATCCAGATCTTGAGCAGGTGATTCGCGCTGTTTCGTTCTCTTATTTACCCCTTCCGTTTATATCCTTTTTCAGAGGTTATTTCCAAGGAAGGCAGTCCATGTTGCCAACGGCTTTTTCACAAATGGGAGAGCAGATTGTTCGTGTTACTGTTATTCTCTTGCTAACATGGTGGTTGGTTAAACAAGGTTTTTCTCTATACGATACTGGAGCGGGGGCAGCCTTTGCCTCGTTTGTCGGAGGTCTTGCAGCATTTATCATATTGGCTAAATTTTGGGTGACGAGAGACAGTAGACAACGATCAGGGGTGTCTACTCTGAATACGAAAACAGTCATTAAGCAGTTATCATTATATACGATGACAATTTGTGTCAGCAGTCTCATGCTCATTCTCATTCAGCTTGTAGATGCATTCAATTTATATTCACTACTGCTCGATCATGGTTTGGACAAACTAGAGGCAAAACATATAAAAGGTGTTTATGACAGGGGGCAGCCGCTACTTCAACTTGGAACTGTTTTTGCAGTAAGTGTGGCGACGGCCCTTGTCCCAACGCTCACAAAGGCAAGGAAGCAGCAAGAAACCAAACTTGTGCAAATAAAAGTGCAATATGCAATGAAAACGAGTTTAATGCTTGGAATCGGGGCAGCAGTCGGTCTTATTTGCATTTTGGACCCTGTAAATATGATGCTGTTTAAAAATAGTGAAGGAACGGCAGCGCTGCAAATTTTCAGTTTATCGATCTTTTTTGCGTCATTTGCCATGACAATAACTGCTGTTTTACAAGGATTTGGACATCCATTTTTCCCAGCTGTCTCCGTTTTATTAGGAACAGTCATGAAAACAGTTTTGAATGTGATGTTGATTCCATCGTTCGGAATAGAAGGAGCGGCATTAGCAACAGCATTATCATTTGCTTTCGTTGCTTTGCTAAACTTTTCAAAACTGAAAAGGCAAAGTTTGACTAAGCTTTCTGACTACAAAATAAGCGGGGTATTGATTTCAGCTTTCATGATGTTAATGGTTTTGTTAGCTTGGCTTTATATATTTGACATGGTGGTAGATGCTGAAAGCAGGTGGACAGCAGCATTTGAAAGTCTTACAGCCGTAGTGCTCGGTGGCGCTACTTATTTGTATAGTATCATCAAATTAAAAGTGTATTCAGATGAGGAACTCGAACTTTTGCCGTTTGCAATCCATCTGTTTACATTTAAACGAAAAGGTGGCGAATAGTATGGCTGGTAAAATTACTGTCATCGGTCTTGGTGCAGGTGATATCAATCAATTAACACTAGGTATATATAAACGTCTTACACAGGCTGATGCTGTTTATTGCAGAACACAAGATCATCCTCTAGTGAAGGAACTAACAAAAGAAATTCCTAATATGTATTTTTTCGATGATATTTATGAGAAACATGATCAATTTGAAGCGGTTTACGAAGAGATTGTTGAAAAGCTTTTTCAGAAAGCCATGCATCAAGATATTCTTTATGCAGTGCCCGGGCATCCGAGTGTTGCTGAAAAAACAGTTCAGCTATTGCTTGAACGACATAAAGACCATCAAGTGACCGTGAAAGTGGAAGGAGGTCAAAGCTTTCTAGATGCGACATTTAACGCTCTAAAAATCGATCCCATTGAAGGTTTCCAGTTAGTTGATGCTGTCCGGTTTTTAGAAGACGAAATTGAGCTTCGTCACCATGTGATCATTTGTCAAGTATATGACCAAATGACAGCTTCAGAAGTGAAATTGACATTAATGGAAAAGCTTCCAGATGATTATGAAATTGTCATTGTAACGGCAGCTGGAAGCAGTGAAGAGGAGATCAGGAAAGTACCTCTTTACGAATTGGACAGAAGTGTCGATATCAGCAATTTAACGAGTGTTTATGTACCTCCGGTTAAAGATGAAACCTTGCTTTACCATGAATTTTCGACGTTTCGTCGTGTTATTCAAAAATTGCGTGGACCTGAGGGGTGTCCTTGGGATCAAAAGCAAACCCATCAGTCATTAAAAAAGTACTTAATTGAAGAATGCTATGAAGTGCTAGAAGCGATTGATGAAGAAGAGCCGGACCATATTGTAGAAGAGCTAGGGGATGTCCTGTTGCAAGTCTTACTGCATGCACAAATCGGTGATGATGAAGGATTGTTTACGATTCATGATGTTATTCGCGAAATTACCGCGAAAATGATGAGAAGGCATCCGCATGTTTTTGGCGATGTCATCGTTCATGATGAGACTGACGTTATCGTAAACTGGGAAGAGATTAAAAACTTAGAAAAGCAAACGATTGAAAAATCTCTGCTTGATGATATCCCTAAACCGTTGCCGTCTCTCTCAAAAGCGAACCAATTGCAGAAAAAGGCAGCCAAAGTCGGTTTTGACTGGTCAGATGTAAATGACATTTGGAACAAAGTCAATGAAGAAATGAAAGAATTTTCCTTAGAAATTTCTAATTCTCAAGCCCAAAGCAAAAAAATAAAAGAAGAATTTGGTGATATTTTATTTGCTTTAGTTAATATTGGTCGTTTTTATAAAATTGACCCTGAAGAAGCGCTCACCATGACGAATGCTAAGTTTTACAGACGATTCAACTATATTGAGCAAGCAGCGAACCATTCAGGGAAGAACATAGCGAGCATGACATTAGAGGAAATGGATGAGCTATGGGATGAAGCTAAAAAAATGGAAAGGAGCTAACAGACGATGAGGTTAGATAAGTTTCTGAAAGTTTCAAGATTGATTAAAAGACGAACACTTGCTAAGGAGGTAGCTGATCAGGGGAGAATTTTAATTAATGGTCAAAAGGCGAAAGCGAGTTCTGATGTTAAGGCAGGAGACGAACTGGTCGTGCGTTTCGGACAAAAACTCGTTACTGTTACAGTCAATGAGTTAAAAGATACGACAAAAAAAGACGAAGCAACCAGTATGTATACGATTCTCAAGGAAGAGAAGCTCAACCAAGAATAGGCTTGTTCTAAAAAAATACCCTAACTCATACAATGCAGTATTAATAGTATGAGAATATGGGGGATGAGTCGATGAGTGCATATTTTGATCAACCCAACTCTTCTAGCGGTTCTTCTGCTCCTGAACATGATGTCATGATGAAGGGGCGCAAGTTGTTGGATATTTCCGGCGTCAAACAGGTAGAGAGTTTTGATAATGAGGAATTTTTACTGGAAACAGTGATGGGTATGCTGTCAGTCAGAGGCGAAAACTTACAAATGAAAAATCTGGATTTAGAGAAAGGTGTTGTCTCAATTAAGGGAAGAGTGCTCGATCTCATCTATTTGGATGAGCAGCAGGGGGAGAAAGCTAAAGGTTTTTTTAGCAAGTTGTTTAAATGACACTGACTACACAGTTCTATACCATGCTGACCATGACCGGAATGGGGGCGTGGCTAGGTGCGTCCCTTGATACCTATACACGCTTTGTGGTTCGTTCTAAGACAACGAGATGGATCCTATTTATTCATGACCTTTTGTTTTGGGCGGTACAAGGTCTTCTTTTTTTCTATGTGTTACTTAGTGTGAATGAAGGTGAATTCAGGCTTTATATTTTCTTGGCAGTGTTGTTGGGGGTTGCTGTCTACCAGAGTCTTTTTAAACAAATTTATATCAAGGCTTTAGATTTGATGATTTCTTTTTTTGTATTTATATATCGGATCTTGGCAAAAATGACGAAAATAATGGTATTTCAGCCGATTTTATGGACATTTCACATCATTTTGCTCGTGATCTCGTTTACAATAAAAAATATCTATGGTCTTTTTTGCTTTTTTGGGGTATGTTTATATAAAATTGTTAAAATAGCAACATACCCGCTCTATTCCATTGTATATAGTTGTTTCAAACTTCTCCCTGCAGTCATTCAGCTAAAGGTGAAACATTTTTTTCAAAAAGGAGCAGGATTTTTAACAAAAGTACAGAAACTATTCATCATCTTAATTAATAAATTTTTAAAAAGATGAAGGGAGGCCGTCTGGTGTTGAATAATTCTAGAAAATATAATATTTCTCAAATTGAAAATGAGTATAAAGATCAAATAGAGCGAAAACAGCAGCATTTGAAAAGAAAAAAACGCGGTCTATACAGACGGTTAATGGTATTTGGGGCAGTAGCATTGCTCTTTACCATTGTATTGGGCGGCACAATCTGGTCACAAGCTTCGACTATTGAAAGTCAGGAAGCAAAAAAAGCGGAACTTTTGAAAAAAATTCATAAAGTGGAAGCGAAAAAAACAGACTTGAAGGAAGAGATCACAAAACTTAAAGATAAAGACTATGTCGCAGAGCTTGCCAGAAAGGAGTATTACTTGTCAAAAAAAGGCGAAATTATTTTCAAGTTTAACGAGAAGAGTAAATAGCCTTATTGAACTTCATTTTTTCTTTATGTATAATTAAAGAAATGATTTTTTTTAAGTCTAAGGAGGAGCACTTTTTTTATGTCGATTGAAGTTGGCAGCAAGTTGCAAGGGAAAGTAACAGGTATTACAAATTTTGGAGCGTTTGTTGAGTTGCCCGGAGGATCCACAGGTCTTGTTCATATCAGTGAAGTCGCAGATAATTATGTGAAGGATATCAATGATCATCTAAAAGTTGGAGATCAAGTTGAAGTTAAAGTCATTAATGTTGAAAAAGATGGCAAGATCGGCTTGTCCATCAAAAAGGCTGTAGACCGTCCACAACCAAGACCAAGAAATGATTTCCGCTCTAAAGAAACGTTTGAACAAAAAATGAATAAGTTTTTGAAAGATAGTGAAGATCGCTTATCGTCTCTAAAACGCAACACGGAATCAAAACGTGGAGGGCGCGGAGCAAGAAGAGGTTAACTTGCTGCTTTCTATATAATAAAAAAGAAAGGCATTCGTCTTATCCCAGCGGATGCCTTTTTATTATAGAAAAAATTTTATAAATTTCTATTGACGGACCGGATAAAACTTTGTATTATAGAACTTGTGCGTTAAAAGAAATACATGGCGGTGTAGCTCAGCTGGCTAGAGCGTACGGTTCATACCCGTGAGGTCGGGGGTTCGATCCCCTCCGCCGCTACTTTATTTTATAAGGCCCGTTGGTCAAGCGGTTAAGACACCGCCCTTTCACGGCGGTAACACGGGTTCGAATCCCGTACGGGTCATTCGAAAAACCGATTTCTATTGAAATCGGTTTTTTTGTTGTCTCGCAAAATAACAAGAATGAACTCGACATATCAAGAGAGATTGGAACATACTGCATAAACCGTCGAGAATTTCTTTGAAATTGTTACCTTCTTTTGACAAAATCCTATTTCATCTTTCGTTATAATGGCAAGCAATGAATAAATGAGTGGGAGATGAAAGCATGGAAAAAGCGGAAAGAAGAGTTAATAACCCCTTTATAGGACCTGTCATTCAAAAAATGAATTTATGGTTCAATAAAATAACGATGTCTATTATACAACGGCTGTATTCGCTCTTTTTGTATAAAGGGCTCATCTACATGGTAATCGGTTTTTTATTGGGACGAGCTTTCATTCTGTCAGAAGTTATTCCGTTTGCTTTGCCATTTTTCGGAGTCATGCTTTTTATAAAGAAGGATAAAGCGTTTTTAGCGTGTTTGGCTCTGCTTGCAGGGGCTTTAAGTGTTTCTTTACAGCACTCTCTGTTCGTACTCTTAGCTCTTGTGTCGTTTGCAATATGCTCAAAAATGACCTCACTTATTATAAAAGACGGATTCAGAACATTACCGGTTGTGATCTTTTTATCTATGGCATTGGCAAGGTGTACATTTGTCTATGCACAATTTGGGAAAGTCACAAGTTATTATTATGTAATGGCATTTGTAGAAGCAGGCTTAGCTTTTATTTTAACACTAATATTTTTGCAAAGTTTACCGATTGTAACTTCAAAAAGAGCAAAACAATCATTAAGAATTGAGGAAATTATTTGTTTTATGATTTTAATTGCTTCTGTTCTGACTGGATTAACAGGAGTTTCCTTTCAAGGTTTACAGGCTGAACTCATATTAGCCCGATATACGGTTCTTGTGTTTGCATTTATCGGTGGTGCTAGTATCGGGTGTACAGTTGGAGTTGTCACTGGATTGATTTTAAGTCTTGCAAATATCGGTAATCTCTACCAGATGAGCCTGCTGGCTTTTTCAGGTCTGCTTGGCGGGCTGTTAAAAGAAGGAAAAAAAGTTGGAGCTGCCGTTGGTCTGCTGATTGGATCATTGCTCATTTCTTTATATGGAGAGGGTTCAGCAGAGCTGATACCGACACTTTATGAATCTTTGATCGCAATTGGTCTCTTTTTATTAACACCACAGTCGATCACAAAGAAGGTCGCCAAGTATATTCCTGGAACGATTGAACACTCCCAAGAACAGCAGCAATATGCAAGAAAAATTCGCGATGTTACAGCTCAGAAAGTAGATCAGTTTTCAAACATTTTTTATGCTTTATCCGAAAGTTTTGCCACCTTTTATCATTCTGTTTCCAACAAAGACAGCAAAGAAAAAGAAATCGACTTGTTATTAAGTTCTGTTACCGAATACTCATGTCAATCTTGTTATAAAAAAAACAAATGCTGGGTAGAGAACTTTGATAAAACATATGAGATGATGAAACAGGTTATGCAGGAAACAGAAGAAAAAAATTACTACAAAAACCGCAAGCTAAAGAAAGAGCTTCAACAACATTGTTCAAAATCGAAGCAGGTTGAAGCATTGATTGAAGACGAACTCTCACACTTTAGAGCCAATCAAACATTGAAACAAAAAATTCATGACAGCAGGCGGCTTGTTGCTGAACAACTTCTCGGTGTTTCTCAGGTCATGACCGATTTTTCTCGGGAAATCAAAAGGGAGCGAGAACAGCACTTTGTTCAAGAAGAACAGGTCACAGAGGCACTTCAGCATTTTGGTATTGAAATCCAACAGGTTGAAATCTATAGTCTTGATCAAGGTAATATTGACATAGAAATGAGTATCCCATATTGCAATGGTCATGGTGAATGCGAAAAACTAATTGCCCCAATGCTTTCCGATATTTTAGAAGAACAAATTATAGTAAAGGCTGAGCAGTGTGCTGGCCATCCGAACGGCTATTGTCATGTGGCGTTTGGTTCAGCAAAATCTTATCGGGTGAAAACAGGAGTGGCGCATGCGGCCAAAGGCGGAGGGCTTGTCTCAGGGGACAGCTATAATATGATGGAACTTGGTCTAGGAAAATATGCTGCTGCTATCAGTGATGGAATGGGAAATGGTGCGAGGGCACACCTTGAAAGTAATGAAACGATAAAGCTACTTGAGAAAATTCTTCAGTCAGGAATTGATGAAAAAGTGGCGATTAAAACGATTAATAGTATTCTTTCGTTAAGAACAACAGATGAGATTTACTCCACACTTGATTTAGCCATTCTCGATTTGCAAAATGCAAACTGCAAGTTTTTAAAAATTGGGTCAACACCGAGTTTTATTAAAAGAAGTGAGCAGATCATTAAAGTGCAGGCCAGCAACTTACCAATTGGTATTATAACCGAATTTGATGTTGATGTTGTCAGTGAACAATTAAAGGCAGGGGACATTTTAATCATGATGAGCGATGGGATCTTTGAAGGACCGCGTCATGTGGAAAATTATGATTTATGGATGAAAAGAAAATTAAAGTCACTTAAAACCGAAAACCCGCAAGAAATCGCCGATTTGATTATGGAAGAGGTGATTCGGACAAGATCCGGACGAATAGATGATGACATGACAGTACTTGTCATCAAAATAGATCATAATACACCGAAATGGGCATCGATTCCAACACCGGGTCTTTTTAAAAAGAATCAAGAGATTTCTTAGCATTCGTATAAATCAATTTTCTTCTGGCGAAGATGGAATTGAAAAAAGATATCTTTGTTCAGGAGGAATAAATATGAAAAAGGGCCATTTAAATCAAATTTTACTTATTACGGATGGCTGTTCAAATCGCGGTGAAGATCCTCAGGCTATAGCAGCCTTCGCAAAGGAACAGGGAATAACTGTTAATGTGATTGGGATTATGGAAGAAGGTTCTATGGATCAATCTGCAATGAGTGAAGTTGAAGGGATCGCTCTTGCTGGAGGCGGTATTCATCAGGTTGTTTACGCTTCACAGCTGTCACAAACTGTTCAGATGGTGACGAAAAAAGCGATGACACAAACCCTTCAGGGTGTAGTTAATCAAGAACTTAAACAAATTCTTGGTAAACAGACAGAAATGGATGAGCTACCTCCTGATCAACGTGGGGAAGTGATGGAAGTTGTTGATGAACTTGGAGAAACTGTTCATTTACATGTCTTAGTGCTTGTTGATACGAGCGCAAGCATGAATCCAAAGCTTCCAACTGTAAAAGAAGCATTAATTGATTTGTCCATTAGTCTTCATTCAAGAATAGGTGATAATGAATTTGCGATGTTTATATTTCCCGGGAAAAAACAAGAAGCGGAGATTGTGCAGGATTGGACACCAAAGTTTGAATCTCTTTCCTCTCTATTTTCTAGACTTGCTGCAGGAGGTATTACACCAACAGGACCAGCTATCCGAGCAGCGATTAACTATTTTAATAAAAATCGCTCAAGAAGGAGTATGTTAGAAGATGATGAAAAACGCTTCGACAAGTTTAGCAGCTAGCTTAAAGCCTGGTTCATCAGTTGTTGGAAAGTGGAACAATCACTCATATCAGATTATCAAACAGCTTGGGAAAGGGGCTAATGGTGTTGTTTACTTGGCAAACTCAAAACAAAGCCAGGTGGCATTAAAAGTAAGTGATGACAGTTTATCCATTACCTCAGAAGTGAATGTGCTTAAATCTTTTTCAAGGGCCCAAGCAAGTGCAATGGGTCCTTCTTTTTTTGATGTGGATGATATGCTACTTTCAGGAACTCATCAAAAACTATCATTTTATGTCATGGAATATATTGAAGGACCACTTCTTTTGCAATATATAGAAGAAAAAGGAGATGAATGGATACCGGTTTTAATTAGTCAACTACTGTCAAATTTATCAATTATTCATCAAAAAGGATGGATATTTGGAGATTTAAAGCCTGACAATTTGATTGTGACAGAGTCTCCTGCAAGAATTCGTTGTATTGATGTTGGAGGAACGACAAAAGAAGGTCGCTCGATTAAGGAATATACAGAGTTCTTTGATAGGGGGTACTGGGAATGTGGAACTAGACGAGCAGAACCATCATATGATCTATTTTCAGTTGCTATGATTATGGTGAACTGTGTAACAAAGAAGGAATTTAAGAAGACTGGGAATCCAAGGACCCAGCTTTTATCAGTCATTAACAATCATCCATTTTTAACAACATATCAAACAGTTTTAGCGACTGCTTTTAAGGGAAACTACAAAACGGCTGATGAAATGAAATTCGATTTACTTGAGACAGGTCGTTCAGCTATTAAACAAAGACATGTTCGTCATTCCCAACCCTCTCCATCACGGCTTGCAAAACATAAGCGAAAGACAGTGCCGCTGCAGCGGTCGAAAACACATCAAAAATCAGGCGGAGTATTTGAAACAGTCATCATTGTCGTCAGTGTTCTTGCCCTTTATTTTGCCTATATTGTTTTATTTTTTATTTAACAATTTGTCTTGAGTGGATAGCTCTTCTTTGCAGGGACTGAGTGAAAGTGTTAGGATATTTATATCTTTTGAAATATAGCCTGCGATTAGGTGGAGGACCATTGTGAAGAGTATAGAAGATTTTATGAAAAGAAATAATCTGTCATTTAATGGAACAACGGTCATTGTTGGTGTTTCCGGGGGGTCTGACTCCATGGCTCTGCTCCATATTCTCAAGAGCATGATGCCAAGCACTGCAACATTGATAGCTGTGCATGTGGATCATATGTTCAGAGGCAGGGAATCTGAGGAAGATATGCGCTTTGTTCAAACATATTGTGATCAAAAGGGAGTGCTTTGTGAAACACGGCAAATCAATGTTCAAAATTATGCTGATGAAAAAAAACTGAATAAACAGGCAGCTGCAAGAGAATGCCGCTTTCAGTTTTTTAAAGAGCAAATGGAAAAACATCAAGCGCAATATTTGGCATTGGCCCACCATGGCGATGATCAAATCGAGACGATGTTGATGAGGTTGATAAAAGGAACGATCGGTTTAGGGCTTGCCGGCATTCAACCAAAACGCCGATTTGGAGGAGGGTGGCTCATAAGGCCGTTTTTGGGGCTTGAAAAAAAAGACATTTTACACTATTGCAAAGTGAATCAAATCCCATTTAGGATAGATCCAAGTAACAACAAAGATGCCTATACACGAAACAGATTGAGACATCATGTACTCCCGCTATTAAAAAAAGAGTCAGAAGATGTACATAAACGTTTTCAGTCCGTCAGTGAAGCGTTGGCCGAAGATGAATTGTTCTTACAGGAATTAACGAAAGAGAAGATGAATACAGTCATCACAAAAAAGTCGAGTTCTACTGTTGAAATCAAGATAGAAAACCTTCTAAACCTTCCAATGCCTTTACAAAGGAGAGGAGTTCAACTAATATTAAACTATCTTTATGAAAACGTTCCATCCGTGTTTTCTGCCCATCATATTGAAGTGTTTCTGGAATGGGTTTCAAAAACAGAACCATCCGGTTCACTTGACTTTCCAGATGGGTTAAAGATAGCCAAATCTTATCATACATGTTTGTTTACATTTCTTCCAATGCAAAGCGAAAATATCTCCTATCATTATGAAATAAGTGGAACAGATAAAACAGAGCTGATGCTTCCTAATGGATCTTCAATTCATGTGAGCAGGCAAGCTTCAGAAGGTGCCTCAACAGGGAATGATATGTTTGCAACTAGTCCAAGGCAGGTTCAATTCCCCCTTTATGTACGAACAAGGAAAAAAGGGGACAGAATGAAACTTAAAGGGATGAATGGTTCAAAAAAGGTAAAAGATATATTTATTAATGAAAAAGTGCCTCTCGAAAAAAGAGATAGTTGGCCTATTGTGACAGACGCGGTTGGAATGATCGTTTGGATACCTGGTCTGAAAAAAACCATTTTTGAAGAACATGATGATACAAACAATGAGCGCATTGTATTACAATATAGACAGCATGAAAAAGTGTAGGGGGCAAACAGAGAATGAAACATGACATTGAGAAGATTTTGATTTCTGAAGAAGAAATCAAAAATAAAGTCAAAGAACTTGGTGCGACTTTGACAGAAGAATACAGCGATAAGTTTCCGTTGGCTATTGGTGTTTTAAAAGGAGCAATGCCGTTTATGGCAGATCTCCTAAAGCGTATTGATACATATTTGGAAATGGATTTCATGGATGTATCAAGCTATGGAAATTCTACAGTTTCCTCTGGCGAAGTAAAAATCCTTAAAGATTTGGATACATCTGTAGAGGGTCGGGATATTTTAATTATTGAAGACATTATTGACAGTGGGCTAACGTTAAGTTACCTTGTAGAGCTTTTCCGATACCGCAAAGCAAAGTCCATCAAGATTGTCACTCTTCTCGATAAACCGAGCGGACGGAAGGCAGACATTAAAGCAGATTATGTCGGTTTTGAAGTACCAAATGCATTTGTTGTTGGATATGGTCTTGATTTTGCGGAACGTTATCGCAATCTTCCGTATATCGGAGTACTCAAACCGTCGGTTTATGAGAGCTAATATGCGAGTGGTGTGTGAAAAGGATAACTGTTGTATTGGAATGATTTTCTATGATACTATTGAACATAGTTGTGCTTACTGTGGGAGGAGGTAAGGAATGAATCGAGTCTTCCGTAATACCATTTTTTATTTACTTATTTTATTAGTTGTGATCGGGGTTGTGAGCTTCTTCCAAAACGCAAATCCGAAAACCGAAAATATGTCGTATAGTGATTTTGTTTCAAACCTTGATAAAGGGAAGGTGGAAAGTGTATCCATTCAACCTGTTAGAGGTGTTTATGAGGTCAGGGGGCAGCTAACTAATTATAGCAAAGACGAGTATTTCTTAACCCATGTTCCTGAAGGAAGAGGATCAGATCAAATTCTGCAAAAGGTTAAGAAAACGAAGATTGAAGTTGAACCCGCACCGGAAACAAGCGGATGGATGACCTTCTTTACTACCATAATCCCTTTTGTTATTATCCTCATTCTTTTCTTCTTCCTGCTTAATCAAGCTCAAGGCGGCGGAAGTCGTGTCATGAACTTTGGTAAAAGCAAAGCGAAGCTTTATACAGAAGAGAAGAAACGCGTCAAGTTTAAAGATGTTGCTGGAGCAGATGAGGAAAAGCAAGAACTGGTCGAGGTCGTTGACTTCCTTAAAGATCCACGGAAGTTTGTTGAACTCGGGGCGAGAATTCCGAAAGGTGTACTTTTAGTTGGACCACCTGGTACAGGTAAAACTTTGCTAGCAAAGGCTTGTGCTGGTGAAGCGGGCGTACCTTTCTTCAGTATTAGTGGATCAGACTTCGTTGAAATGTTTGTCGGAGTCGGTGCATCACGTGTTCGTGATTTATTTGAAAATGCTAAGAAAAATGCGCCGTGTCTGATTTTTATTGATGAGATCGATGCTGTTGGACGTCAACGTGGTGCCGGTCTTGGCGGAGGCCATGATGAACGTGAACAAACATTGAACCAGTTGCTTGTTGAAATGGACGGATTTAGTGCTAATGAAGGGATCATCATTATTGCAGCAACAAACCGTGCTGACATATTAGACCCTGCGTTACTGCGTCCGGGACGTTTTGACCGTCAAATTACTGTTGATCGCCCTGATGTTAAAGGACGTGAAGAAGTACTAAAAGTACATGCTAGAAATAAACCGTTAGATGAAACCGTTAATTTAAACGCAATTGCAATGCGCACACCAGGATTTTCTGGAGCGGATCTTGAAAATCTTTTGAATGAGGCGGCACTTGTAGCAGCACGTCAGGATAAAAAGAAAATCGATATGCGTGATATCGATGAGGCAACAGATCGTGTCATTGCGGGACCAGCTAAGAAAAGCAGGGTCATTTCCAAAAAAGAACGCAATATTGTGGCGTATCATGAAGCCGGACATACAGTGATTGGACTTGTGTTGGATGAGGCGGATATGGTTCATAAAGTTACAATTGTTCCCCGTGGGCAAGCAGGTGGTTATGCGGTAATGCTTCCGAAGGAAGACCGTTATTTCCAAACGAAACCGGAACTTCTCGACAAAATTGTTGGGTTGTTAGGGGGGCGTGTGGCTGAAGAGATTATCTTCGGTGAAGTCAGCACAGGAGCCCATAATGACTTTCAGCGTGCAACAGGAATTGCGAGACGGATGGTCACGGAGTTTGGTATGTCTGAAAAACTCGGGCCGCTACAATTCGGACAGTCGCAAGGCGGGCAGGTCTTCTTGGGGCGCGACTTTAACAATGATCAAAATTACAGCGATGCGATTGCGTATGAGATTGATAAGGAAATGCAGCACTTCATTAAAGAATGTTATGAACGTGCTAAAACAATTCTTACTGAAAACCGCGATAAACTCGAACTGATCGCGCAAACATTGCTAAAAGTCGAAACGCTTGATGCTGAGCAAATTAAGCATCTAATGGAACATGGAAAACTTCCTGAACGTAAGTTTTCAGATGACGAAGAACAAACAGATGACATGAAAGTCAATATCAATAAAAGAGATACAGAAACACAAAACGATGAAAAAGAGTAATTTTTAAGGGAACTGCCAAACTTTTGGCAGTTTTTCTTATTGTGGAGAAGAAATGAGCGGTCTAAAAAGTTGAATCAAGGGGAATTGCGAGACCCCACGAAGAGGCTCGCGGATCGCCCATGGAAAGCAAATTCTCCAATTTTTATTCATCCCTACTACTATCAGGACACATAAGGTGTTAAAGTCTCGTGCTCTGCCCCTGCACAGTGTTATGAGTTGTGTTCATCCGTTTGAGGACTTGTTGGTGAACATTCCGCCGAAAATGACCGTATAGGGCTATTTAAAGGATTTTTGCTCCGTAAGATCCTTTTTATGAAAACGCTGAATACTATAATGACCGATTTCTTTAGCGGTTTGATTCGTTTACAAATCAAATCTTAATCGTGTATTGTATGAGGGTAGAATGTTTTATCTTAAAGTAAGAGAAACTAATCAAAGTGGTGATCAGATTGTTACTTGTGATAGACGTGGGAAATACGAATACCGTCATCGGTGTGTATCATAATGGAGAGCTTGAATATCATTGGCGAATTGAGACAAGCCGTCATAAAACTGAGGATGAGTTTGGTATGCTCCTTCGTTCCTTATTTGATTATGTAGGTTTGATGTTTGATCAGATTGAAGGGATCATTATTTCTTCAGTTGTACCGCCAATTATGTTTTCTTTAGAAAGAATGTGTACAAAGTATTTTCAAATTGAACCATTAATTGTTGGTCCCGGCATGAAAACAGGATTAAACATAAAATACGATAATCCTAAAGAAGTCGGAGCAGACCGGATTGTAAACGCGGTAGCGGCTATTCATCTTTATGGGAGTCCGCTGATTGTCGTTGATTTTGGAACTGCTACAACTTATTGCTGTATTAATGAGGATAAACAATATTTGGGTGGAGCGATAGCACCGGGAATTACAATCTCCACAGAAGCTCTTTATTCTAGAGCTGCAAAGCTTCCAAGAATTGAAATTGCCAGACCGGACAACATTATTGGTAAAAATACGATTAGTGCTATGCAATCGGGAATTCTATACGGCTATGTTGGACAGGTTGAAGGAATTGTAAAACGGATGAAACGACAGTTAAGAGAGACCCCAAAAGTAATTGCAACCGGTGGACTAGCATCATTAATTGCAGAAGAGTCTGATTGTATTAATATTGTTGATCCGTTTCTTACGTTAAAAGGGCTTGAATTAATTTATGAGCGGAACCGTGTGGGGAGTATTTAGGAGGATAACGAATGGATTATTTAGTGAAAGCGTTGGCATATGAAGGTAAAGTCCGTGCGTATGCTGCTAGAACAACTGAAACTATTTCGGAAGCGCAAAGACGTCATCAGACATGGGCAACCGCTTCAGCAGCTTTAGGTAGAACGATGACAGCAACCGTCATGATGGGAGCTATGCTGAAAGGCGATGATAAACTGACAGTTAAAATTGAAGGAGGTGGACCAGTCGGAGCCATTATTGCTGATGGAAATGCAAAAGGTGAAGTTAGAGGGTATGTATCAAACCCGCAAATTCACTTTGAATTAAATGAACAAGGAAAACTTGACGTTAGAAGAGCTGTTGGGACTTCTGGCACATTAAGTGTTGTAAAAGATCTCGGTTTACGCGATCTGTTTACGGGACAGGTCGAGATCGTTTCAGGTGAGATCGGGGAAGACTTTACATACTATCTTGTTGCTTCTGAGCAAGTCCCTTCTTCAGTAGGAGTGGGTGTGCTTGTCAATCCTGATCATACCATTTTGGCTGCTGGCGGGTTTATCTTTCAGTTAATGCCAGGGACTGATGAGAAAACGATCGAAAAGCTTGAAACGAATCTTTCTCAGGTGGAACCTATTTCTAAATTGATTCAAAAAGGACTTTCACCAGAAGAAGTGCTAAGTGTCGTCTTAGGGGAGGAACCAGAAGTACTTGAGACCATCCCTGTCAAATTCACATGCAATTGTTCAAAAGCACGATTCGCAAGTGGGATTATTGGATTAGGTAAACAAGAAATTCAAGCAATGATTGATGAAGATGGAAAAGCAGAAGCGCAATGCCACTTTTGCAATGAAACTTATATATTTACTAAGGAAGAGCTTGAAGCCCTTCGAGATGAATGATCAAGTCTGCTAATCACTTAGCGGACTTTTTTTCGATTGACAAAATTTTTTGATATTAGGTATAATACCAATAAAAATACTCGGAAATTGAGGTGCTCAGAATGGTTCGTGTTGCTAACTCTGTTTATGATTTAATCGGAAATACACCTGTTGTTAAATTGAATCGCCTTGTTGAGACAGATAGTGCTGATGTATATGTAAAGCTTGAGTATATGAATCCTGGAAGCAGCGTAAAAGATCGGATTGCGCTAGCAATGATTGAAGATGCAGAAGAAAAGGGTTTATTGAAAGAGGGCGATACTTTAATTGAACCGACAAGCGGAAATACTGGAATCGGGCTAGCGATGGTGGCTGCTGCAAAAGGGATTAAAGCCATTCTTGTTATGCCTGACACAATGAGCTCTGAACGTCGCAACCTTCTTCGTGCCTATGGAGCTGAACTTGTGTTGACTCCTGGAGTTGAAGGGATGAAAGGGGCAATAAAAAAAGCAGAAGAACTTGCGAAAGAGCATGGCTACTTTATGCCTCAACAATTCAGTAACCCTGCCAACGCGGAAGTGCATCGCCGTACAACAGGAAAAGAAATTGTTGAACAGTTTGATCAACTTGATGCATTTGTTGCAGGTATTGGAACTGGGGGAACAATTACGGGAGTCGGAGAAGTGTTGAAAGAGAATTATCCATCTATTCAAGTGATTGCCGTTGAACCGA
The DNA here is from genome assembly GCF_013155385.1 of Bacillus sp. WMMC1349. Taxonomy (GTDB): domain Bacteria; phylum Bacillota; class Bacilli; order Bacillales; family Bacillaceae; genus Bacillus. The sequence continues at coordinate 3,993,304 of NZ_JABJUQ010000007.1, forward strand.
CAGATTCCCCCGTTCTATCGGGAGGAAAACCAGGTTCTCATAAAATTCAAGGAATTGGAGCAGGCTTCGTTCCTAAGGTTTTAAATACCGATATTTATGATGACATTATCACAGTAAAAAATGAAGAAGCATTTGATTTCGCTCGAAAAGCTGCAAGAGAGGAAGGAATTCTTGGTGGGATCTCATCAGGAGCGGCTATCTTTGCCGCACTCCAAGTTGCTAAAAAGCTTGGAAAAGGTAAAAAAGTGCTGGCTGTGACTCCGAGCAATGGTGAGAGATATTTAAGCACTCCGTTATGGTCAGAAAATCACGATTAATTTAACTTATATTCAGTAATGATAATCTCTGCTGGTTGAGAATATCGAGATGGTTTAGAGAAAGTTTTTACATCAACTTTTACGTAATCAAATACTGCGTTGATAGCTGATTTCTTTTCAATGTCATCTAAATTAACCCATTCACTTTGAATATTTTCAATGAAAAGGGCAAGCTCTTCAAGTGTTACAGATTCAGAATCAGTTTTGATTTTTTGTAAAAGTTTTGATTGCATATTTGAATAATTCTCTAACATTTCTCGATATTCTTTCTTTGTTAAGTCACCTTCAATATAAAGTTCTTTTGCACGCTTTTTCTTTGCATCTAATTCATTTACTTTTTTCTTTATATTACCCATATCATCTTTTGTCTCATCTGTTTCTAATTTGTCTTTAAAACCAGTTAGTTTTAACAAGTTTAAGAATGTTTTTTCCAGTGAATCTTGTCCAAATTGCGGGAGATCGCATATTCCTAATGAGTAATGTCCCTTGCATTTATAACCGTATCTAACGCTACCATCTTTTCGGTATTTAGGAGAACCCATAAGTGGATTACCACAACGAGCACATTTAAAAACACCACTAAATAAATATGTGTATTTCCGGTATGATTTAGTATTGTTCTTTTTTCTTATATCCATCGATTTATGGACTTGTTCCCATAATTCTAAAGAAATGATTTGTTCAAAGCTTTTTTGCGCGATATCAGTATAAACCTCTTCTCCCCAGCGTATTTTTCCAATATAGATCGGGTTGTTTATTATGCTTAATATTCCTGCACGTTGAAATAATGAACCACTTCTTGTTCTAAATCCATTTTTATTTAGGTATCGCGATAATGCACCGGCTCCTAGAGATATGGAGCGTTCAAATATTAACTTTACAAGTTTAGCTTCTTCTTTATGTGTAACTAATTCTCCATTTTTTAATCTATAACCATAAGGAACTTTCCCACCATTAAATTTTCCTTCTTCAGCACGCTTTTTCATAGCATCTTTGACACGTTCTGAAATTGTTTCTCTTTCCCATTGTGCTAAAGTGGCTACTAATGTTATAAACATTCGCCCAGTAGCGGTGGTTGTGTCAAATATCTCCATAGATGATTTGAATTTCACATTATACCTATCCATCTGTTTTAGTATTTCGTATAAATCTACAACTGAACGAGTGAAGCGGTCTAAGCGATAAACCAAAATTATGTCAAAAGTTTTCGATTTCATGTCATTAAGCATTTTTTGAAAAGCTGGTCGCTCTGTATTTTTAGCAGAAAATCCTTCATCAGTATATACTTCTTTTATTTCCCACCCTTGAGAAAGAGCATATTGCTCCAATCTTTCTTTTTGCAGATCTAATGATATTCCTTCTTCTGCTTGTAGATCAGTAGAGACCCTTGTATATATCACACATTTCATCCTTATTCTCCTTTATCAGAATGTATGTTCTTTTGGTTGTAAAAGAAGAGCGGGTAGTCTCCCGCGTTGGTAAATTATGAATTAATCAATCGGCGCACAACTCCATACGTATTTTCCCGTTATTGTAATTTCAGGACATTCAAAAGGATTGGTGCAATCAAAAATAAAAGGTTTTTGTTCAGGATTGTATGAGTCTGGCTCAAGAATAATGCTGTTGTTTGTTTGGTAAAATCTTTTCAGTGTTGTTTCATAACCATTGATACGGACAGCTACAATATCACCGTTTGCAACTTCTTTAGTTTTAGTATCTATAACAGCATAAAAACCATTAGGCACTATTTTGTTCATGCTATCTCCTTCGATTTTCAAAGATACGAGGTTTTCCAAACCATACATTTTAATTAATTTATCAGGGATTGGAAGGCTACCTATGATATTGTCATCTGCCCATTTAGGGCAACCTGCAGGAATAGATCCATATATAGGAACTGTCTCTGTCATCGGAACAATACTACTATGCGTATTTTGTTCGCCCACATTGTCAAAAATCAATTCGGCTGTGCTAACTCCTAGTTTTCTTGCTAGCGTTTCAATTGTACCTGTCTTGGGAGTTCGTTCCCCTCGCTCCCAATACCCTATTGTGACATCAGAAAAGCCAAGTCGCTTTCCGAATTCAGCTTTAGAAAGTCCTAACTCTGTTCTAATCCTTGCTATGTTTTTGGCGAAGTTTATTTTTTTCCCCATTTTTTCACCTCCTTGTTATTTATGTTGTTATTATAAAACAAAATGTTAGCTATAGCAAACATACAGTTAGAAAAAACAACGCAAATATATAAAAATGGTGTAAAAATCGTTGACATCTAACAAAATGTTAGATATTATTAACGTGTGAGGAGGTGAGGTAAATTGGAATATAAAATTGCAAGAACTCCAAAAGAATGGAGGGCGCGTTTAAATTTAACTCAAGACGATGTAGCTAAAGCCTTAGGTATTCATAGAACTACTTACTCTTCGTGGGAGAGAAATCCGCAAAAGATGGAGATAGAAGAAGGTGTGGCACTAGCTGATGTATTTGGGTGTGACTTTTCAGAAATCATTTTTTTTAAACTAAAACCTAACAAAATGTTAGATATAGAGAGGGATGTTTCTTAATGAAAAAAAACAAATCAGTTGAATCAATTGTTCTTAGCGGAAAGTATGCTATTACATTTGTTCAAGAGATAAGACCGAGCATGCATTCAATTATTAAAGAACGAAAGGCAAAACAAAAAAAGGAGATTTCATAAATGAATGAATTACAAACGTTTAATCATAAAATTTTTGGAGATTTACCTGTAATGATAGTGGATGGAGTTGAGTGGTTTGGAGCAAAGGAAATTGCTAAAGCATTAAGCTTTTCGAAACCACATAATGCAATTCAAAACCATGTTGAGGAAGATGACTCCGCGGTCCACGGAGTCATCGACAGAATAGGAAGAAAACAAAAGAAAAAGTTCGTAAATGAATCAGGTTTATACGATTTAATATTTGGAGCTGCAAAACAAGGGAACAATCGAGAAATTAAAGAGAAGGCAAAAAAATTTAAACGATGGGTAACCTCTGAAGTGCTACCTATAATTAGAAAAACGGGCGGATACGTTAATAAAGGTAACGAAGAACAATTCATTAAAAACTATTTTCCTAGTTTCAGTGATGAAGTAAAGCAAGCAATGGTGCTAGATTTGCGAAATCAGAACAATCAACTAAAAAAGCAAATTGAGCAAAACAAACCTAAAGTTCTGTTTGCGGATAGTGTGTCAGCATCCAGTACATCTATTTTGGTGGGGGAGCTTGCAAAACTATTAAAACAGAATGGAATTGAAACGGGACAGAAACGATTTTTCGCATGGTTAAGAGACAACGGATATTTAATAAAGCGAAAAGGGACAGATTACAACATGCCAACTCAAAAGAGCATGGAAAGTGGATTGTTCGAAATTAAGGAAACATCTATAACACATTCAGATGGTCATATCAGTATCAGTAAGACACCTAAAGTCACTGGCAAGGGTCAAGTATATTTCATCAATAAGTTTCTAACGAAAGAAGAGGCGGTTTCATAATGTCAAATCAATTGCAGGTTATAGATGGTATTCAAAAGGAAAAGGTGGATTATTATTCGATCTATCGAAAAATATTTTTAAATGAGCTATACGAAGGATTGGCACAATGCGAAAGCCAGGGATCTATTGAAAGAGAGACCCTCAAAAGAGTTGTCTTTAGTGGTTTAAAAATGATTAATAGTGAGGACATGCCTGAAACATATGAAGACGTACTAACGAGATTTCACATTATTGGCTCTATCAATACAATGATAGGTTGGTTAACGCCAAGGGAATTGATGCAGATGTTCCCGGTCGAAAAGCATTATGACGGTGATAAATATGAAATGAAAGACTATTTTTACACAATGCGAGTTATTGAAGAAAAGGGACTAGACAATTGCATTGGAACAGAACGAGAAGTATTTGACTTTATTTCAGATTATCAAAACTCGGATATTACATCATTTATGATCGAATCGCTATCAACAGTCAGTGCCTTACGAAGAGCAGAAGGACAAAAAGGTTTGTTAGAAGAGTTTGCTGAGGAAAAGGGGATTGATACTTACACAATGGGGACTGATCACAGAGGAAAGCAAGTATTGGTTAACAATACAACTGGTGAAGTGCAGAGAGTGATAAAGAAGCGTCCGAGATATATACAGCCAGTAGATTAGGTCATTACTGACCAACTAAAAGGAGGTGGGTAAAGTGAAGATCAAAACAAAAGAATGGCTTGCTCTAAGCGAGGCAGAACGTTTTATGAAGATTTATCAGGCTTTTGTGAAGAAGCATATCTAAAAGTTAAAGGAGAGAGAATAAATGGCTAATATGAAATATCAAATGCCAGTTACATTAGAAAAAGGTAAGGCCTGGGCAGCTGTCTGGATTAAAGGGTTTGAAATAAAAAATAGAAATGCTTTTTCCATGGGTGATGCTAAAGAAAGCCAGCTCAATCTTGAACTGACTTTTAACAGTAATGATTATTCTACAGAAAAATATACACAGTTTATAAATGATCTTATTAGATTTCTTAATGAGCATGGTTGGACTGAAGGAAAACAATATTAATTTAAACCGAGCCTTTGTTTTAAATAATCTTGTGCAATTCCAGCCATTAACGACACTGAAATACTTGCAAGACCTTTTGTTTTTTCTTTAGTAGCTTCCCATATTGATGTCTCTCTTATGTTATCAAGAAATACATGGCCATCCCAGGTCAAATGACCTAGGATTAAGCCACTTAGTGAATCATCAGATCGTATTGCTTTACCTTCGATAAAATTGGCATCAATTAGCTTTAAAATAGCGTAAAACGAGGTTTCTTCTCCAAACTTTTGAACGGTTTGAAGTTCTCTTACCTCGCTAGTATTTAGCTGGTCGTTCAATGTAAGTTTTTCTTCTAATTCAAGAAGGATTTCTCTTACACAATCGTGATCAAGTTTCATAGTTTCACCCCCTATCTTACAGGAACATTATACCAAAGAGGAGGATAAGCATGAATTTAAATCGATTTCTAAAGTCTGATCAGGAAAGAGCTGAAAGGCTAATCAAATCAATGGATTTTCTAATCACTGAACTGTTACCAGATGCTATTGAGGACGGAGATTATGAAGGGTGTATTGAAATAGCAGGGTCGATGATTGCCCATTGTAAGGATCTTAAACGGATGGAGCATCCAGAACAAGTTGTTCAGCTGCATGAAATAGCGTCCCAACTCTTAAGTAAAGGGATAGACGTTTCAACTGTAAGGAGGGCGTATCAATGAATATCGAGCATCCAATCATTACAGAAATCAACCGTTACGGTTATCCGTTGGAATATTTGAAGTATGAAAAAGAGAAAGACAACGAAGAGGAAGACAATTAAAAAAGTTCACTCTGCCAAGTGAACTTTAGGGAAGTGATTTTTTAAGAAAGAATATTTAAAGCATATCGAATATTTTTTGAAAAATCAAGGGAGGAAACAAATTAATGAGTAGTCTTCCAGAAACAGAACAAGTGTTAATCGATCAGGTCGAAGAAGAGGAAAAGGATTATGAAGTGTTTGAGGTGACTGACCTAGAATCAGCAGCCGAAGCACAACGGCGCATCACTTACTTTAAAGGGAAACAATCAGAAATAGATGCAGTGGCTGAAAAGCAGCTTGAACGCCTCAGAACTCAAATTGAACGGGTTGAGTTTTGGCGTGATGAGTCTAAAAAACCATATGTCGAGCGTGAAAACTTCTATATCCATAGACTAGAGCGATACATGCGGGAAGAAGTCAGAAGGCAGATTGAAAGTGGCAAAAAGCCATATAAGTCAATCAATCTACCGTATGGAAAAATTAAGCTTACCAAGCAGCAGCCGGAATATCAACGTAATGAAACCGACTTGTTGAAATACGCGGAAACAAAAGGGTTAGTCAAAATTAAAAAAGACGTTGATTGGGCATCCATTAAAAAGAAATCTTCAGTTTTCGGGGACAAGCTAATAGACGCAGATGGCGAGATTATTTCAGGTGTGACAGTGGTTGATAGGGAAGATAAATTCACAGTCGAGGTGAACGAATAATGAATATTTATCAAAAGCTGATCGAGGTCAGAAAGGCGATCCCGTATCTCCAAAAAGAAAACAAAGGAAACCAGTACGAATATGTCGGATCAAGTCAGGTTTTAGGCGCTATCAGAGATGAATTAGACAAACAAACGCTTTTACTGATTCCGAAAATTGTAGACAAACGCATCTTAACAGAAACAGTTGAAAGTAAAGATAAGTACGGCAATCAGAAAAAGAAAACGACATATTTCACAGAATTAGACCTTGAATTTATTTGGGTGAATGCAGAAAATCCCGAAGAAACGTTGACTGTCCCTTTTTATGCACAGGGTGTTGATATAGCAGGAGAAAAGGGAGTCGGTAAGGCTTTGACATACGCTGAAAAATATTTTCTTTTGAAACAATTCAACATTCCGACAGATAAAGACGATCCAGACGCATTTCAACAAAAAGTAGAAGCGACAAAACCACCTGAAATGATCACACAGGAGCAAAAGGATGAAATTCAATCCCTTGCTCAACATTATATTGAATTGCGTGGACAAGGCGATGTGAAGACCGTTATAACAGCTCTTGACATCAAAGATATTAACAAAATCAATAAAGGGCAAGCTGACCATTGTATCTATCTACTTAAAAGATGGGTGGCTAAAGCAGAGAAAGAATTAGCATAACAAGAGGGTGATTTTATGGGCGGAGCGTTCCAAACAAGTAGAGACATTTTTACAAGCGATATATGGCAAAACCCAGTCGAATTCCGTCTATTCTTCTTTATTTATGGAAATGCAGTTTTTTCGGAAGAGGGGCAACGAAAAGGCGATGTTTTGGTGAAGCGCGGTCAATTTTTAAGATCATATCGAAATTTACAAAAAGACTTGCAGTATATCGAAAATAGATCGGTCAAACAGTATTCACTTTCGAGGATCAAAAGGGCGGTTGATCGACTGATTAAAGAAAATCGTTTGAAAATCGAGGACACCGAACTTGGAACGCTCTTCACTGTCGTAAATTATGAGGTATATCAGGGGTTAGAGAACTACAAAAAAGGCAACTTGGAACGGAGAGAGAACGCAGATGGAACGGAGACGGAACGCAGATGGAACAATAATAAGAATGTAAAGAAGGTAAAGAAGGAAAATAATAATAATAATAAACGTTTGGTTTTTGATGAAAAACAAATGCAGCTGGCTGAATTGCTTTGGAAACATGTCCATATAAACGCCCCTGACATGAAACAACCAAACCTTGATAAATGGGCTAATACAATTCGACTGATGATGGAACGTGACGGACGCACAGGAAAAGATATTCAAGAAGTGATCTTGTGGTCTACTAAACACGAATTCTGGTACAAAAATATTTTAAGTGCTGATAAATTGCGAAAACAATATGCCAGATTAGTAGTTCAGAAGAATGAAGAAGAAAGAAGGGGAACGAGAAATGGCAACCAACAACCGTACGGACAAAGCTATGGAGAAAATACTGAAGAAGCTTCAGGAAAGGTCAGCTCAATCTTTGGTGGAAGAGTCGGACGCCTTAGAAAAAAAGGGTGAATATGACTGTCCCACTTGTAAGGATGAATTGGGTTATCTAGAAAACAGGGACGGCATTGAGGTGTGGGTACGCTGTAAATGTGTTGAGTGGCGTCGAATTAGGAAATTAATGAATTCTAGTGACATAACTGCAGAGTTTGAGAAATTACAATTCAAGAATTTTGTTACGGAAGGGAAACACGGTCTGATCGTTGATGCTTACGATTGCGCTGTTGATTACTATAAGAATTTCGACAGTATCAAGGATAAACGTAAAAACAGCATTGCCCTTTTGGGACAGCCAGGATCAGGAAAGACACATTTACTTACAGCCATATCAAATAAATTAATCAAATCGAAAAACGTGCCAGTTCAATACTTTCCATATGTCGAGGGCTTCAATGATCTGAAAGATGATTTTGAAAAATTGGAAGAGAAGCTACGGCGAATGAAAGAGGTTGATGTCCTTTTTATAGACGATCTATTTAAGCCTCTGAAGGGTAAACCTAGGGCAACTGATTGGCAGGTGGAACAGACATATTCAGTCATCAATTATCGTTATCTCAATCATAAGCCGATTCTCATTTCAAGTGAATTGGATATTGAGCAGCTTGTACAAATAGACGAAGCACTCGGCACACGGATTTATGAAATGTGTGAGAACTATATAGTCATCATCAAGGGTGACCGGATGAAATTAAATCATAGATTAGGAGCTTGGAAATGAAAAACTATCAAATCATTCCATTGATGCCGGGAGTTTACGAATTGTCGCCAAGGAAGACAGGGAAAGGCAAAGACCTGACACCAGTTATCAAAATGCTAGAAGAGAAAATGCGCGAAATGGAAAAAGCGATAAAGGAGAGCGCCTAATGGGTGTTTATATCATGCTTGATCATTGTAATTTTGATTGGAAGCCGGACGAAGTGGATGAAGTTGAATCTTACTGGCAGGGCGGTTTACCCATTGAAAGAATTGCAAAAATCGTTAAACGACCAGTGAAAGAAGTCTTTCTCTTACTCTATGACCGTGCGGAGTTGGGGCATATCAGGGAAAGAGAAGGCGGGATATTCGGTGCTTGAGCAAATAAAAGCTGCATTTGAGATCTTATTTCTGGCCGGATACAGAGAAAAACAGATTAAGCAATGGATACATGATGACGGGAGGTAAGGAGATTGAGAGAGATCAAGTTTCGAGGTAAACCGATTGAGGATTATGGCGATATTAAATGGTTTTATGGCGGTATCGACTTATACCATGATAAAAAATTAGCCTATATCAGTGCTCCTTATAACGGTCATATACAGGTAGAGTGGGCATCAATTGGACAATACACCGGATTGAAGGACAAAAACGGTCAGGAGATCTACGAGGGGGATGTCTACCATCAAGGCGACCTAAATATCTTGTACGTTGTTGTATATAAAGACACTAGTTTTATAGGTAAGCAAATAAGGGCCAGTAGTTATGCGGGTTTGGAATATTGGAAAGACAGAATCGAAGTTATCGGCGACATATATCGAAATCCTGATCTATTGGAGGTGGCGGAATGATTAAATTACCTGAAAATCCTTGCGCTATCTGTCGGAAAAATGAGGTAACTCAGTTATGTGATTTTGTAACAGCTTATGTGTGGACATCAGTTCATGGTGGTATTCATAGAACTTGTGATTTGCCAATGTGTAAGGAGTGTGCAAAATCACACGGCCCATTTGACTTTTGCCCATACCATGATGGATTAAGCAAAAAGCTTAAAGTTCCAGATAAAAAATTAATAAGACGGAAAAATCAGTATAAATCAAAAGAGTTAAAAGAATTGAGGGGCAACCAATGATCACCCTTAACATACCCGTTACACCAATGGGAGCCGTTCGAATGACTGGGCGTGGCAAATTCGTAAATAAAAACGCTCAACGATACTTAGCCTATAAAGATTTCATCAAGTGGGAAGCGCAGAAACAGATGAAAAGCGATCCTTTTGAATCGGGAGCACTCCATGTAGATATCACTTTCGTTATGCCGATTCCTAAAAGTTGGTCAAAGAAAAAACAGCAACAATCCATCAATACGCTGCATACCAAAAAGCCAGACATCGACAATCTTATAAAAGGCGTGTTCGATGCTCTAAACAAAATTGCTTGGAAAGATGATAACCAAGTTTCAAAAGTAACTGCTTGTAAAAAGTACGGTGAAAAGCCAGGAATCGAGTTCAGATTACAAGGGCGACAGAAGAATGGGAACAGCTAAGCGTCTGATTATACGCTATAAAAACGATTATAGGCGCACTGTGGGGCATAACACCCTATGGAGGAACATTGATAGTCTAATAGAGTTAAAACGTCGCTATGGCTTTTTAAACGACGATTTAGAGTATATCGAAATTGATGGTATTGAATACGATCTCGACAAGGTAAGGGCAGCGCTCGAAAAGCATGGTTATTCATGAGATTGAAACAACTTTCCGTATAAATGGGATTTCACACCGGAGAGTAAAATAAATAACGGCTTCATTTGTCGAATTTTGTCGAAAAAATGAGAGGGAGAATTTAAACATGTTAAATAGATCAATTATTGTTGGACGCTTAACTAAAGATCCAGAGTTAAGATATACCGGCTCAGGTGTTGCTGTTGCAGGATTCACACTTGCGGTTAATCGACCGTTCAAAAATCAAAATGGAGAGTCAGAAGCAGACTTTATAAACTGTGTGGCTTGGAGAAAGCAGGCTGAAAACGTCGCGAACTTTCTTAAAAAGGGATCATTAGCAGGCGTAGACGGACGATTGCAGACACGCAACTATGAAAACCAGCATGGTGGTCGGGTGTTCATTACAGAATTAGTCGCTGAATCAGTTCAATTTCTGGATACAAAAAACAGCAACCAGAATCAAGGACAGAACCAGAGACAACAGCAAGGAAATAGATTCCTAGATGACCCGTTTGCCAATAATGGAAAGCCGATTGATATAAAAGATTCAGATTTGCCGTTTTAAGGGGGATAAACATGATAAGGCGTGTTGTTCAGTGGGTGGCAACAAACTATGATTCTGAGAATCTACAGGTCATTACTGTTTTTGAAGAAGGCATAAATAAACAAGCTGCTAAAAATCAAACACCGTTCTGCAGGCGTCACAGGGTACTTTACAAAAGTAAAGGGGGGAATAAATATGAGTTCAAATAAAAATTGGAGATTGCCAGGGGAAGTGAAAGTTTGGAAGATGACAGAGAAAGAACGGTTGGCTTATATCAAAAAGTACCCAATTGTCTACCGAGAGTATTTAAAACCTTCACGTAATTTTATATTTGAAAAACAGAATTATTGGGAGGCATGGAAATGACACTCTTACAAGGGGAATTCCTAAATCTATACAAGGCAAAATTGAATACCAGTAAAAAAACATCAGAACAAATTAAAAACGAATTAACTGGGCTAGAACCAAATGAAGAAGAAATTCAAAATTGGCTTAAAATATATGGCTTAATTGCCGGAGTAGAGGTTATTGTCGCAAAAAGTTGGAGTGGAGACGGGTATTGTCTCGTTAACTGGCTAGAAAAAGATAGTGGAACAATAAAAGAGTTTTTCTACCACTTAGAACAAGATCCAATGTTCGGCTCCTATTTTGATGAACGAGAAGAGTTTGAGGAAGATTGGCAATCGGGAGAGTATTGTCCGGCCTGTTCAATTGTATTCAGTGATAAAGATGTTGAAATTATTGAGATAATTGTTCGTTAAAGGAGTTACGAAAATGAAAGAATGCTCAAATTGTGGTGATGAGTTTCAAACAGATGAAGGTTATCCAACTAATCAAGAAAATAGGTTTGAATGTTGTTGTTCATTAAATTGTTGGCTTGAGCTTATAGATGAAGCGCCTTGGAAAGAAGAAATTGACTAATTCACAGTTTAAGAAATTAACGGCATAGTGTTCAGTCGTAGTTGACTAAAAAATAACATAAGACGGGAAGGGAGAATCATGATCTATCTAATTATAGGAATCATTATTATTGCAGCACCGTTGATTTGGATAGAGTTTACCGAAAGACGTATTGAAAAATGGGAAAAAGAAAAGTAGAAGAATAGGAGGGATAGGATGTCTAAACAATTATCTTTTCTTCCAGCTGTGGATGAAAAAGCCGTCCGCAAAGTTGTCATCAAAGAATTGAAAAATTACCGTGCGCTTAAAGTCCAATTGGAGAACAAAAAGGAATGTTCATCTGCTGGCATAAATACTTTCCCTTCCCTCCGAGATTCATTAAATCTCAATGAACTCAAGGTCAAGCAGATGGAACGCGCCTTACAAAACAGCTTGGATGAAGAAGAACGGTTAATCATTGAAAAGAAATATCTAACTGCTGCAAGGGTAAAAGATATTCATATCTATATAGAACTCGGAATGAAAAAGGATACTTATTATGAAATCAAGCAACGCGCTATAAACCGTATAGCTACAGCACTCGGAATTATCTGAGTGCTTTTTTTATCGACAAAATCCCGACATTTTTCCGATAAAATGGGGGACAAAAAGGGGGACTATTTATGTCTGCATTAGCGATAACATTTACTTATCAAGAATATATGGGAGACGCGCCTTTCCCTTATCAATGGCGTATCCGGATACGGAACAAAGGTGTTGAGGAATGAAGCCGAACGGGAGGAACATTCTGAGCCTGGATAGCGCTAGTCTTGCGGCAGCCGTATCGGGGAATAGTATTTTCATTGTACCCATGATCTTACTATGCTTGGCTTCCTCCCGGGGTATGTGTAAGTTCAATTTTATTAAATATAAGCGTGTTAATGGACTTGGTTGATGTTCTCTGTAAACCGTGTCCAGTGAATCTCAGATAAGACGATTGATGGCAAAGGGAGCCTCTGAGTGTGGGCATGGTTTAGAAAGAATATAGCCAAGCGCTTTTCCGAAAGGGAGGGTGTTTTTTTATTTGAGGGAGGTATAAAAAGTGGATTTTAAAAAGGATTTAGCCAATATGAGTATATCTGACCTATTGGAAAGGGTAGTAAATGGTCCATATCAACCGTATCAATCAATCACAACTAAAGAGAAAATGGCACCACCTTTACTTCAAATTGAACTTGATGATATTGATTCTCCGCCACGTATTTTTTATAACGGTAAAAAAATTGACAAGATTATAAATGCAGATTTTTCATACTTAACTAGGGATGATTCAACGCTTAATCCAACGCATATTGACATTGAATTTGTCGATAAAGATAGCAAGTATGGAACAAAAGCAATCGTTTACAATCGATCTCTTTACAACCGAAGGAAGGATAACAATGCCACCTAAGCCGTTAAGGGAGTGTAAGGCCTATGGGTGTAAGGCACTAACTAGAGAAGCCTATTGCCATGATCATAAGCACATCAAGCAAGAGGAAACAAAACAATACAACAAACATTCAAGAGACAAAACAATTACAAGTTTTTATAAATCAACTGATTGGAAGCAAACAAGACAACTTGCTTTGTTAAGAGACAACTATCTTTGTCAGAGATGTTTGAGGGAACATCGCTTCATACCTGCTGACATGGTTCACCACATTGTGGAAGTAAAAGAGGACTGGTCCAAGCGTTTAGACCTTTCAAACCTTGAAAGTCTCTGTAATGCTTGCCATAACAAGGTTCATGGTGATCGAAGTAAGCTAGGGCAGTAGGATACCCCCCTACTAAAATCTTTGGAAAACAACCGTCTGGGGAACGGCGCGCCCTCTTCTGCAAACAAACACCGCTTTTCAAAGTTCCCGAAAAATACAAAATACCCTCTCGGCGATTTGCCAAGAGGGCTTGATATAAACGATTTGATTGTTAGTTTCATCATAGCATGTTTGACGGAAAAAACAAGCGAAAAAAGAAGATTTTTTTAACGAAATGAGGTGAAAAACATGCCGAGACCCGCAAAATCTGCAGCTCTTCAACTAATACAGGGTAATCCGAATAAAAAGAATACTGAGGAATTAGCCACCAGAGCTAAATATGAAAAACAAATGAAAATGCGTACTGAAAATATTAAGCCTCCTTCATGGTTGGATGATAAGGTAGCTAAAAAAGAATTTAAACGGGTTGCTGCTTTATTGTCTGAAGTGGATCTCATCACAGAGGCGGATATCAACATGTTGGCCACCTATTGTAAGATTTACTCTCGATATATTTCTATTACAAAAAAAATTGATGAAGATGGCATCATGATAAACACAGAAGGGTGTAATGAAAATGGTCAGCCCATCAAGTCGGTTGGTGAAGAACATCCCCTTCTTAAACGCGAGAAAAATTATTATGATCAGATGATATCTGCGGCCAACCATTTTGGCCTTACACCGTCTGCACGTGCAAAACTAGCCATCACCAAAACTCAGGAAGAACGAGAAAAGACGGCAGCGGAAAAGGAGTTTGGTAATGTATGAATACAATTAAACAGTTTATGATTGACTACTCGCGCGATGTGATATCGGGTGAGATTGTGGCGTGTCAAAAACATATTTGGGCTTGTCATCGCTTTTTAAATGACATTAAGAGAGAAGGAACAAGGGAGTTCCCTTATATATTTGATGACGAGAAAGCTAGACGGTTTCTTTATTGGATGACTCAGTTTAAGCATACAAAAGGACCTCTCGCAGGAGAAAATATTGTCCCCGAACCAATCCAAATTTTTATTTTTGGCAATGTGTATGGGTGGGTTCACAAAGAAACAAGGTATCGCAGATTCACAAAAGTATATTGGCAAGTTGGACGTAAGAACGCGAAAACACAAAGTTTAGCTTGTGTTGCTTCTTATGAAGCTATGGCAAATGATGAAAATATGTCAGAGGTCTACATTGGGGCAACGAAAACTGAGCAAGCAAAAATATGTTGGAATGAGATCAAAGCACAGATTCTTCAGTGTGAGCTATTAAATAAACCTGAGCAAAAATATAGGATTGCCTACGGGAAAATTGAACATCCAAAAACACAATCTAAAATTGAGGCACTCTCTAAAGATGCAGGGAAAACAGGAGATGGGTTCAATCCTCAGTGCGGAATTATAGACGAATATCACGCACATAAAACATCTGAAATATATGATGTACTTGTTTCTGGTATGGCTGCACGAAATCAGCCGTTAATGGTCATTATTACGACTGCCGGTTTTGAATTAAATAACCCTGCCTACCGCGTTGAATATGATTACGTGTCACGCATTTTAGATCCAAATAAAGTAGAAACAAATGAGCAGTATTTTGTGATGGTTAATGAATTAGACAAAGGTGATGACATTAAGGATGAGCAGAACTGGATCAAAGCCAATCCTATTGTTGCTAAAAATGAACATGGACTTAATTATCTGCGTGGAGAGTTGGAAGTTGCCTTGGCTGTACCAGAGAAAATGAGGAACTTTCTGACTAAGAATATGAATATCTGGGTTAACATGCGTGAAAATGGCTACATGGACATGCAAGCTTGGAAAGATTGTGGATCTGATCATTTTCCTGATCTATCCGGCCGGGAGTGCTATGTTGGAATTGACTTATCAAAACGAATTGACCTGACAGCCGTATCTTTTATTTTTCCGTTAGATGATGGGAGCTTTGCTGTAGAAAGTCATGGTTTTATGCCTGAAGATACATTCTATGAACGTATGAAGACAGATCATGTCCCTTATGACTTGTGGAGGGAGAGGAACTGGTTAACCGTTACTGATGGTGCTGTAGTTGATTATGACTATATCAGAGCTTATATCAAGAAAATGGAGAAAGAGAAAGGATGGAAAATTAAAGAAATCGGTTACGATCCATATAATGCGACACAGTTTGCTCAACAGATGGAGGCTGACGGATATGTGATGATTGAAATTAGGCAGGGAGTTGCCACACTTTCAGAGCCTACAAAAGACTTTCGCGAAAAAGTAAAGGCGAAAAACATCATCCATAATAAAAACGATCTACTGACATGGGCGATGGGTAATGCTGTTACAAAAGTAGATGCTCAAGAAAATATCATGCTGGACAAATCAAAGTCAACACAACGGATTGACCCTGCTGCAGCCCTTATTAATGCACATGTGAGAGCATCTCAAATTGATATGACGATTGACTTAAATGCTTATATCAAGTCAGGATCTTTCAGCCTGTAGGAGGTGGGAATATGAAATTTATAAAAAGTATGCAGCCGTTTATAGATGATATCTTACTTATTATAGGGATGATATTCATTTCTACTGCCATATATCGAATAAATATCAACGCGGGTTTGATTGCGACCGGTGTTTTTTTATTTTCTCTTGCTGGCTTGTTAGGTGTAGATAGGCAGCGTAAGGAGGAAGGAGGGGATTAGATGCTATTAAGCCGTTTAAAGGGCGGGGTCAAGAATGAAATCGCAGAAGAGGATAGCGGCTCCCTTCTTCATCCAGCCAATTGGTTTAGAAATATTTTTGCTGGCACTGAAACCTCATCAGGTGAAAGAGTATCATCAAAAACAGCTGTTCTTCATCCCGATGTTTATGCATGTGTCATAGTTTTGGCGGATGATATCGCGAAACTGCCAATCAAACTTTTTCAGAATAAAAACGGCAATATCAAACAAGTCCAAAATGATATTAGTGAGATGATTCTGAACAAAGTCAATGATTATATGACAAGTTTTATTTGGAAAAGGCTTTTGGTCACAAGGCTTTGTACTTGGGGGAACAGTTACAATCTTTTGCTTTTTGATAAAGACGGAAATGTGACTGGAATCAGACCTTTAAACCCTGAGGCAACAAATACAAATATTGACCCTAATAACGGTCGGGTTTGGTATTCAACCACGATTGACAGCAAATATCGTGAGTTTTTTTATGAAGAAGTTCTGCATTTTAAAAACCTTTCTCTTGATGGAATTGTGGGACAAACTCCGATTTCAGTTATTCGTGACAATATCGGATCAAATCGAGCTGCCACAAAATTCAATGCAAAATTTTATAAAAATGGTGGCGCTCCGTTTGGCGTTGTCAAAGCACCAACTCTATTAGATAGAGAAAGTAAAAAAATTGTGAGAGAAGACTGGGAGCGTGTAAATGCGGGTCAGTCTATTGCAGTCCTAGACGCTGGTCTCGACTATTCACAAGTAACCATGCCGATGAAGGATGCTCAATTTATTGAGTCCATGAAATGGAACCGTCAGCAGATCGCATCTATTTATAAGGTACCACCACATAAAATAGGTGAACTTGATCGAGCCACTTTCTCTAATATCGAACAACAATCATTGGATTATGTCAAAACGACGTTACAACCTTTAGTGACAAATATAGAACAAGAATTGAACGATAAAATATTGACAGAAAACCAGTTAAAAAGTGGTTATTACTTTAAATTTAACCTAGAATCAGAACTTCGTGGAGATAGTAAATCTCGTGCTGAGTTTTATAAAACGATGCAAAGTGTTGGCGCTTTTAGCGTAAACACAATCCTTCAAAAAGAGGACATGACCGGAATTGGAGATATTGGGGATGAGCATTATGGGAATTTAAATCTTGTTCCTCTTTCAATTATGAAAGAATATCAATTGAACAAAGTAAAAGGGACATCTGATGAACAGAAGGGGGGTGATGGCAACGAAGAAGAAAAACAAGTATTGGAACATGAAGATTCTGAATGATTCTACTGCTGAAATCACACTTTATGGCTCAATAACGGGTGAAGGATGGTTTAGTGAGAGTTCTTCTAAAGTTTTTCAGTCAGAATTGAAAAGTTTAGGTGATGTAAGCTCTATTGATTTGTACATTAATTCACCTGGAGGAGATGTCTTTGAGGGCCAAGCGATTCATTCAATGCTTAAACGTCATAAAGCTAAAATTAATGTTTATGTGGATGCACTGGCTGGAAGTATTGCCTCAGTTATTGCAATGGCGGGGGATAACATTACAATGCCAAGTAACGCCATGATGATGATTCATAATCCTTACATGGGAATGGTCGGGAATGCAACAGAATTTCGAAAGGCTGCCGATGATCTTGACAAGATCACAGAAAGTATTGTTTCGACATACCTTGATAAAGCTGGTGACAAGCTGGATGATGTTACTTTACATCAATTACTTGATGAAGAAACGTGGCTGACAGCTGATGAAGCATTACATTATGGTTTGATTGATGAGGTCTCAGAATCAAAGGATGTAGCAGCCTGTATTGATCATCAAATTTTGGCACACTTTAAACATGTGCCAGGAAAGATAGTTGCTAAAACAGTTGCTGAAAATTCGGCTGAAGAAGCAGGATTGGATGAATTACAAAAACAAAAAATTGATATGAAACTTGAACTCTTAAATCTTTAAGGGTTCTTTTTTAATGCCACTTTTAAGGAGGACAAGAATTTGAAACCGAAACTATTAAAACAAAAAAATTTTTTATTGAAACTAGATATTCAATTTTTTGCTGGAGGTGGAATGTCTAAAAAAGAACGGGAGTTACGCCAAACGCTAGCAGAAAAGCGTACAGAAATTGAAGCATTGACAGACAAAGGGAAAATTGATGAAGCTAAAAAACTACTTTCTGAAGCTCAACAAATAAAAGAGCAGATCCAGACATATGAAGAAGTCCGAAATATGCAAGTCCCTTATGAACAGGAGCAGACATCACAAGATTCAGTAGCAACTGGTCAACAGCCAACAGATGATATCGCCAAAACGGAAGTAAAGAACCATGTTCAGCTTTTTGCGTCAGCTCTTAAATCTGGAACAATACCGAAACCTCTTTCCGCAATGAAAGAAGGTGTGGATGAAGATGGCGGTCTTGTTGTTCCGCAAGATATTTCAACGAAGATCAACGAAAAACGTAGACAATTTGATACACTGGCTAATCTCGTTGATGTCATTCCGGTATCTACAAATAAAGGTTCACGAGTGCTTGAAAAACTAGCAGATATCACTCCATTAGCAAACCTTGAAGAATTAGCGGATATTACGGAACTAGAGAATCCTAAATTTGAAAACATTAAATATAACATTAAAGATTATGCAGGAATTTTGGTTCTTTCTAATGATTTGCTTTCAGATACACAAGAAGCGCTTCTTCAATATTTGACCAATTGGCTCGCTAAGAAATCAGCTGTTACGCGTAATACGTTGATTATTAAGCAATTAGGAACACTCGTAAAAACAGCAGTTTCAAAGCAAGACGATATTAAAGATATTTTGAACGTCAAGCTTGATCCAGCTATCAACGCCACAACCTCTTTTATTACAAATCAATCAGGATTTAATGTTTTGGATAAATTGAAGGATGCTTTTGGCCGGTACTTACTACAGCCTAATCCAACAGATCCGACTAAAAAACTTTTATTCGGAAAGCCTGTGTCCGTTATATCTGATAAATATTTGCCAAACGGTGGTACAAAAGCAGCGCCAAAATATCCGTTGATTGTCGGTGATCTTAAAGAAGCTGTTAAACTATTTGACCGTCAGCAATATTCCATTTTAACGACAAATGTTGGCGGTAAAGCATTCTATCGTAATTCTACAGATATGCGAATCATTGAACGTGAAGATGTTGTTCTTTGGGATACTGATGCTGTTGTGTTTGCAGAGTTTTCATCAATCAAAGATGCAACTCCAGACAATGGGGTTCCAAATCCCGGTTCTGGTGAGAACAAATAATAGGTGAATGAAAGCTAGGTGATGCCCAATGACAGAAATTGAGCAAAAAGAACTTAAAGAAGCGAAAAAATTTCTCAGGGTTGATGGTGATTTGGAAGATGATTTAATCCTGGGATTTATCGCTTCGGCGAAGGAATATATTACAGCTGCAACTGGTTTAAAGTTCCCAAATCATTCAGCACGAGCTGATATGTGTGTAAAAGCATTTGTAACGCATTGGTATGAAAACAGGGAAGTAGCTGGCACAACTTCAAACCTTGATGGGGTGCTAACGATGATGATCAATCAATTAAAATATACGGTTTCGGAGACTGGTTCCAATGTTGAATGACATGCGGTATCGGATTGAATTTCAACAGAAAAAAGAGGGCGGGCGCCTCCCTGTGGAAGGTAAGTATGAAACTGTTGTGGAATGCTGGGCCAAAGCTGAGGGATTAAAAGGCCGAGAGTATTATGCAGCGGCAGCTGTTCAGAAAGAAAAAACTATAAAATTTACAATTCGTCACCGTGAAGATCTTAACGAACATATGCGAATTCTTTTTCAAGATCAACCATACGAGATTGAATCAATTTTGCCGAACTATTCTCGGAAACATTTCACCACAATAAGGGCAAAGGCGGTGGAATAATGGAATTTGAAATGGAGATGCAGGGCTTTAAAGAATTAGATTCATATTTAACTGACCTTGCAAGGAAAGATGAGTCAATCAATAAAGCAGCCGTAAAAGCCGGGGGTGCTATTCTTGCCAAAGAAATAGATAAAAATGCACCTCGATCTGATATTGGGGGCAGTCATCCCCATATTGATGAGGATATTATTGTTGGAAACCGTACTCGAAAGGATTTGGATGGTGAAATCTATGCTGTTGTTGGACCTACTAAAGACACAAAATTCCGTGTTCACTTACCGGAATTCGGAACCATTCATCAGCCAGCTAATCCATTTATTCAGCGAAGTATGAGAAGCGCAAATGAAAGAATGTTACAAGCGATGGCAAGCGTAATTAAAAGAGGGTACAAGCTATGAATGTAGTAGAAAGGTCTTTACTACTGAAAAACAAAGTATTTGAAGCGTTGGAGAATGATCCAGCGCTTTTATTATTGGTGAAACCATCAAATATTTTTGAACTAGCTGTACCAATTGGGATCAAAAGTAAGCCAGCCTATATTGTTGTACAGGAACTAGAGTATAGAGCTACTCAGTGGGCTGATGGCAAGCCAATAAAGGATAGTGCTGTCTATCAAATTGATGTCTATCACAGTTCTTCCTGTGATGAGATTCTTGTTGCCATCGTTCATGTGATGAATCAATTAGATTTTCAAACGACTGTTTTAATCAATGGTTTTTTAAAAGATGAAGTCCTCATCCGGAAAGGATATCGATTTGAGGCCAATATTTTAATATAATTGGAGGTTTAAAAATGCCTGAATTTAGTTCAGTTACCGGGTTGGAAGGTGTGAAATTCGCACCACTAAAAAAGGAAAACGGGGTTTATATAGCCTCAAAAATTATAGATTACCCTTATGCAATTAATGCAAAAGTAAATACTGAAACTTCAACAGAAAAGCAGTATGCGGATAATAAACTGGTTGATATGGCTGTTACAACAGGTTCCACAAAACTGGAACTCGAAATGCGTGATTTACCAATGGAAATATTAGCTGAGTTGTTAGGAATTGAAGCAACAGATGGACTGTATATGTTTAAAAAGAATATTATCCCGCCATGGGTTGCTATGTCGTTTTTTGGGCCGAAAGCAAACGGTAATCATCGTCATGTGGGATTAGTGAAAGGTCGTTTCTCGTTACCAGATGATGAATGGAAAACAAAAGAAGAAAAAACGAATTTCCAAACAATCAAACTTTCAGCTGAGTTTATGGAGCGTGAGCAGGATAATGTCTTTAAAGTATTAGCTGATGAAGATGCACCAAGCTTCAGTTTGGATAAGTTCTATACGAAGGTATTTGGCGATGCTTACAAGTCTCCTAGTGCAGGAGATAACCCTAACGTCAATCCAGGAAAATAAACATAAAGGGAAGCCTTAGTGCTTCTCTTTTTTCGTACTCAATACTTTTAAAGGAGGAGTCAGCATGGCTCAAAAGCAAATTGCAATTAAATTATGGTTTGAAAAAGATCAAAAATATAAAACGTTTATTGCCCCTCGTACGAATACAAAAATCTTGTATGAAGCCTTGGAATTAGATGAAGATGCAGCAAAAAAAACAAAAAACATTAAAGAAGTCCTTAAAAGTCTAGATGAACGCATGAAATTTATTGTCCGAGTATTTCACAACCAGTTTAGCTTAGAGGAATTCCAAGAAGGCCTACAATCCTTTGAGGTATCTGATCAAGTAAGACGAATCATGGGCGAAATCATGGGATACGAAGAGGTTAAAGAGGACGATGATTTTTTGCAGACAGCGGAAACAGAAACCTTACAGCCAAAAGTGGAATAGAGCAACTCAATGATATTTATTCGGCTCTTTTAAAGCAAGGATGGACAATGACAGAAATAGATCAGATGGATATTTATCACTATTTAGAAGTTTTGGCACATGAAAACAAACCTAAAATAGTACCTATAGATCAAGTATTTTTCTAAAAATGATTTTTTTGTTGAGTTTAAGCCAGGGAAGCGGGGTGGTTACATATGGCGCAACCTATCGGAAACATGATTGTTAAAGTAGGGCTTGACGATACTGGCTTTAATCGTGGTATTGAAGGTTTGAAACGACAAATGCGTTTGGCAAATTCAGAAATGAAAGCCTCCGGAGCAATTTATAAAGCAGCGGGCAATCAGTCTAAGTTCCTCCAATCTCAAATAGAAGGCCTTAATAATAAATATCAGATTCAAGGACGTTTAGTTGATGAACATCGCACTAAATACAATAAATTAGTAAGGGAAAAAGGATTAGATAACCGTGAAACACAGATACAAGCCCGGCGGTTAAATGACGCGATTGCTGTCCACCAAGGTCTTGGAAATGAACTGAAACGAGTAACCAGAGAATTTGATAATACGACAAACAGCACCCGAAGAGCAGCGGGTGTTTTTTCTGTATTCAAACGTAACTCAGGTGAAGTATCTAAAGAATTAAATGCAGTTTATCAGTCTGCTACTACAGCAGGGAAAGCACTTTCTGCCATTGGTGCAGCTGGAACTGTTGGAATTGGACTCACTGTAAAAGCAGCAGCAGACTTTGAGAAAGCAATGAGTCGTGTAGGTGCTTTGGCAAACGCAACGAATGAACAAATGGGAGAGTTAACAGAAACAGCCCGTCATTTAGGTGCGACAACTCAATTCACAGATGGGCAAGTTGCTGAAGGGATGCAATATCTAGCGATGGCGGGGTATAAAACGAATCAAATTGTTGGAGCCATGCCGGGACTTCTAGCGACTGCCGCAGCTGGTCAAACTGAACTTGGTGTTACAGCAGATATTGTTTCAGATATTTTGACTGAATTTCATATTAAAGCTGAAGATACAAACCGTGTTGCAGATGCGATGACCTACACGTTTACCAATTCAAATGCCACACTGCAAGAAATCGGACAGACAATGAAATATGCGGCACCTGCCGCAAAAACAGCCGGACTCAGTATGGAAGAGTTAGCAGCAGCCACCGGAATCATGGCAAACAGTGGGATTAAGGCGGATATGGCAGGAACAGCCTTACGATCAACACTTACTCGTTTAGCAGCACCGCCAAAGCAAGCAGGCAATGCAATAGATGAATTGGGATTAAAGGTCACAGATTCAACCGGAAAATTACGACCACTGGCAGATATCATTGGACAAATCAATGAGAAAACTAAAAACTATACGGAAACCGAGAAAATTCGTATTGCCAAACAAATAGCAGGGCAACATGCACTTTCAGGATTTATTACCTTAATGCACGCTGGAAAAGACAAGCTTCAAGATTTCACGAAAGAAGTAGAAAACAGTGGTGGAACTGCTGAAAAAGTAGCTAAGAAACAAATGGATAATTTATCTGGATCACTTGAATATCTAAAGTCAGCTACAAATAACGCAGTTATCACTTTGGGAAATCAGTTCTTACCTGTTATTAGAGCTACAGCTGATGGATTGACTAAGATGGTAACTTGGTTTGATTCGTTACCTCCTTCTGTGTCTCGTACAATTGCTATTACAGGTGGAGCCGTCACTGTGTTTTCACTTTTAGGTGGTGCAGCTTTGTTGTTGCTTGGCTCTTTGCCAAAGATGGCAGCAGGATGGAATATGCTTCGTACTGCCGGTGGATATTTAACTCGTAATGTAAACCGTGCTTCAACTAGTCTTGGAGTTTACTCTACAGAAGCGATTGCCGCGGGTAGAGCCTCCAGAACAGCAGCCACAGGGATGAGCACAACATCAACAGCGGCAAACTTAGCATCCACAAGAATGAATAGATTTCACCAAACGACCAACTTAGCAACAACAAGAGTTGGTAGACTTGAACAGTCAGCTAGTAGAAGTACTAAGGTCATGAGAGGGTTGGGTGGAGCCTCTCGTGTAGCTGGTTTAGGTCTTGGTATGTTTGGTGGTCCAGTTGGTGTAATCGGAGGACTTTTGCTTTCTTTTGCCCCGGAACTATTAAAATTTGGCTCAGGTATTTTAAAAGTTGGGGTCAATGCTGTTAAAGGCGCTGGCGGTTTTATGAGACTAGCAAAAAGCGGTTTCGGACTGTTTAACATTATCAAAAAAGGTGTAGGGATAGTCGGCTTATTACGTGGTGGATTGAGCCTGTTGGGTGGTCCTGTTGGTCTTGCTATAACAGGAACTACACTTTTAACTGAAGCTGGTTTCAAATACTATGACAATCTAAAGAAAAGAGTTCTTCCAGCAACAATTGATTTTGGTAATGGTGTATCAAAATCTACTTCAAAAGCTATAAACGCTTATGAAGATATGAACATAAAAATCACAGCTAAGCTTAATACACTACGTGTGACGAATAAAAAAATCACTAAAAGTATTGCTGAAGATGTATCTAAACAATTCACAGATATGGGAAATTCGCTGAAAAAAGGTTTTCAGACAAGTGCAGATACGGCTACTAAGGTATTAACAGATTTTTATGCTTCTAATAACAAAACATCAGACAAGGAAGCTGCTAAAATACTAAATAAAATTAAAAACGGAAATAGCAAGCAACAAAAAGAAATTCAAGGGTATGTTAATCGAGTTAACCAAATCTATCGAAAAGCTGCAAAAGAACATCGCAAAACAACAGACAAAGAGAATAAAGAAATAGCTAAAATACAAAGAAAAATGTATGCCAAAATGAAGACAGCTCTTTCTAAAAGTAAAGATGAACAAATAAAAATTTCAAGAAAATTAAAAGAGGAATCTTCCAATCTTTCTGCAAAACAAGCAGCCGCAGTTGTAAGAAACAGTAATAAAGCTAAAAACAAAACAATAAAAGCAGCAAATGATCAATTTAATGCTGTTGTAAAGGCAGCGGACGATCAATATTATGTCAAAGGCACGATTACTAAAAAAGAACATGATGATACTGTTAAAAAGGCAAGAGATCAGAAAAAAAACACGATATCAAAGGCTAAAGAAACTCATCAAGGTGTTGTAAAAGAAGCCAAAAAACAGGCAACCGGACATGTTAGCCAAGTTGATTGGGAAACGGGTGAAGTTCTCGGGAAATGGAATCTTTTCATTGTTGATTTAGCCCGTATCATTAATAAAATTACTGGTGGTATAAACAAGGTTCTTGAATTTTTTCATGCCCCAACTATTCCTGAGTGGAAACCTAAAGGATATAGTGACAATGATAAAAAGATGCAGGTTGCTCCTGGTGCTGCATATGCGAAAGGAACAAATTTCCACCCAGGTGGTCAAGCACTTGTTGGTGAAGAAGGTTGGGAACTGGCTCATTCACCAGGAATTGGAACCTATATGATAGGGGTAGGCGGTCCACAAATCTTGGATCTACCACGAGGGACTTCTGTACTTCCACATGCTGAGTCTAAAGTGTTAACAGGATCAGGTTTACCTGGATATGCGGGTGGAGTCGGAAGTTTTTTCAAAGGAATGATTTCAGCAGGGAAAAATGTTGTAGATAAAACGATTGATGTGGGTTCAAAGGCAGTAGAGTTGATTAAGAAAGGACCAGGTGAATTCATTAAAAAACTGTTTAAGGGATTAATACCTTTCAAATCTGGAAAAGGCATTGATTCCATAGGAACTGGCATAATGAAGACCATAAAAGATGGAGCATTTCAGTTTTTAAAAGGGATTATACCAGAAAATACGGCCACGGATTCGAGTTCATTTAAAGGAACAGGTGGGACAAAAGCTGTTAACCAGTGGGTTAGTGAGGCAGCAAACATAGCTGGTGTTCCTCCTACATGGATACCTGGTCTTGTTACAATTGCCATGAAAGAAAGCGGTGGAAATCCAAATGCCATCAACTTGTGGGATTCTAATGCAAAGGCTGGACACCCTTCACAAGGGTTAATGCAAACTATTCCATCTACATTTAACGCTAACAAGTTTCCTGGGCATAATAACATATTGAATCCTGTAGATAATACTTTGGCGGCTATTAACTATATTAAGCGCAGATACGGAGATATACGCAACCATCCAGGTTTAAGATCGATGGCTCTCGGTGGTGGATATGTTGGGTATGCAAAGGGTGGGATTTCTCCCGGTCGTGGTGGTTCAAAATGGGCAATTTTAAACGAAAGAGGCTTTGATGAAACTACAATTACAGAAGATCCTTCATACCGCGAACGCAATATAGGATTATGGGCGCGTATTGGTAGCAAGCTTGGAGTTCTCCCGTCTTTACAAGAAGGGATGATTTCAAAAGCTCTTGTGTTGTTGCAAAAAGTATCGATGCAACCCGAAAAAGAACGAGGTTCTTCTAATATTCCATCTGTGGACATTAGTAGTATCGTGCAGAACCAAGAAAAACAAATCAATATGATGGCAAAACAAATTGATTTTCTGAATAAAAACATGCAGCTGTTACAACAGATTCTATTAAAAGAGAGTGACACTTATCTTGATGGAAGAAAGATTGATCAATCTACCGGTGATCGGTTTACCCGAACGTCATTTATGAACGGGGTGAGATGATGAAATTGTTTATTGATTATGATAATGGGCTGGGGGAGCAAAGTTTAAATAGCTTGCTCCCTTTTTTCGAGGTTCTAAGCTTTACACCTGAGGCTCCAGGGATAAGTCGTGAAACAATCAATATTCCGAGAATAAATGGAGTTATTTTGCCGCAGCACCCACGTGAAATCACGTATACGGAGAGAAAAATAACAGTCGAAATTTATATGAATTCAATTATTGCAGAAAATTTTTATCAGTATAGACATGAACTTTATGCGTTACTGGTTAAACCTTTCCCATATTATATTTCAACGGATTTATTGCCAAATCTCCGTTTTAAAGTAACTTGTGATGGGAATTTCAGCATTCCAAAACAGAAAGAAAAAAATCACGTAGTTTTCACTGTGGACTTTAATAACTTTACAGGATTAGCTGAATCAAAATCTACTTCTCTGACAAAACAAAATTTTAATGGTGAACACTGGAGCCCGGGGATGAATATTCAAATGCGTGATGATCTAAAATACATGTTCAAAAATCAAAAAAGGTTTCAGGTCTATAACACTGGTGACGCCTATATTAACCCTATGCAGCATGATTATCATGTAACCTTACGAGCAAAAGGAAAAAATGTCACGATCATCAATCATACAAATGGTGAAAAGTTAAAAATAGAACGCGAGTTGAAAAAATCTGAGTCTGTGACTTTTGTTAAACAATATACGGTGATCAATAAAAAGCCTGTCAAAACATCTGGGAGGCTTCCGGGGCTTGATATCGGAGTGAATGATTTTGAAGTGCAGAATACCAATGATTTTGACATCACGTTTGATACACGTTTCTACTACGCGTAAGGGGCAAGTGATATGGCAAATTTAGATTTTATTAAACAGATTGCACCAGACGCACAGAGAGTTTATAAAAAGCATGATATTCTTGCTTCCCTGATTATTGCTCAAGCCTGTTTAGAAAGTGGATGGGGTACAAGTGAGCTAGCCCAGCAGGGAAAGAATTTATTCGGAATGAAAGGTACGTATAAAGGACAATATGTCCTCATGTGGACGACTGAATATGACAAGAACGGAAAACCTACTCCCGTGCAAGCCAGGTTTTGCAAATACCCATCTTGGTCTGAATCGATTCAAGACTTAGCCAAGTTATATGTCAACGGGACAAGCTGGGATCCTAATCACTATCAAGCTGTCGTAGGGGAAAAAGATTACAAGAAAGCAACAGCCGCACTTGTTGAAGCCGGTTATGCGACTGATCCGAATTACGCCATTAAATTAAATAGTTTAATCTTTACTTACAAACTAACACAATATGACACTGTGGAAGGTGTCCCTGACGGACCAGATGATCCAGATACACCGACACCTGATCCCGAATTTCCTAGTAAAGAGTATGACGGGAAAGACATCACACTCAATCAGAATTTACCTTCTGACGTTACCTTTCCACAACTACATGTTTCAACAAAGGATGGAAAAAGTGTTGTCGAAATAACGGGCGTTTCAGTCGATCTGATGGACGATAAGACAGGGAAGAAGAGTTTTACCTTTACGATCACAAAAACGCAGGAGAACGCCATAGAATTCGATTTATTGGTAAATGATAATATTCTGTATTTGGATGAGAAGAAATTCAATCATCAAAAGTATTACATTACAGATGTTAACATCCGTCAAGAGAAAAATGTTCTAAGGAAAACTGTATCAGCGAGCCACATTTTCACTGTGCTTCTGATTAACAATCGCATTCATGAAACGGTCTCAAAAAAGCTAAAGTTAAGAGAGGCGTTAGATATTGCGTTAAAGGATACGAATTTCAAATATATTTTTAAAACGCCTGAAAGAGAATTTGATGCAGCAGAACAAGAAAATTTTGGGGATAAGAATTCCACAGAGTTGATGGATGAAATTATCCAAGATTACAAGCTTGAGATCGATGTCGATAACTATAAAATGTATGTTTATCAAAAGATGGGAAAACGGATTAATTTCACCTTAGATTCACGCTATAATATGCCTGGTATCTCCATTAAAATTAACTCACAAAACAGCACAACTAGAGCTTGGGGCTATGGTGCTTTGAAAAAAGGCAGTAGCGCAGATAGCAAAAAACCAAAATATGAATTTGAGCCGATTTTGTACATTCATCCAGATGAAAAAAAGTTTTTACTCGAAGGAAAACCACGTTGGGCAGAACCGATCAGGGATGAAAGATATAAAAAGGCGAGTATCATGGTTTCAGCGCTTAAAAAACATGTGAATCCATATCCTGAAATGACAATCGAGGCAGACTTTCAATATATCTATGAACCAAAACTATTAGAAATTGAACAGGACTTCTGGAAAGGTGATACGATTCATGTCTTAGCTGATACGGCAGATGGTATCACGTTTGAAGATGATGTACGGCTGATCTCCATTCAGTACAATCCTTTAGATCCTTACAGTAGTCCAAAATTGATATTCGCCAATTTCAGAAAAGATATTCAAGATATCGCCGTTAGTCAGGCTAAGCAGTTAAGAGATCAAAAACGATATATCAACCAACTTTTTCAAACGCTCAGATAGCGTTTTTTTATTTTTGTTTAAAAAGGAGTGAGGCAGATGGTGCAGCTGATAAAAAATTATGATCAAACGCGAAACTCCCGTCATCAAGCACAATTAAAATCAGATATGCAAAGTATTGAAAATACCTTAAATGATCACGAGTATCATTTGAAAAGTCATGAATTATCTAAAACAGCCCATACATCAAAACAAGTCGATCACGGCGGTTTTTCTGTGTCTTCGGTTTTAGAAGGATTAAAGAACAGAATACGAAATTTAATATTAAATACCGATGGGACGAACGTTAAAGAGGTAGTCGATTCGAGAGTTACAGCTGATGGCGAGGTATTTCCCTTGCTTAAAGAGCGATTAGATACGGAGTATGGTAAGCTACTACAAAAAATCAAACGTAATGTAAATGTTGACGATTTCGGTGCTGATCCGACCGGTATAAAAGATAGTACAGAAGCATTTCAAAAAGCGATTGGTACCGGTAAAGTACGTCTGAACCTATCAGCCGGTACCTATATTGTAAAAGGCGTCAAACTTCCGTCTTGGACGTACATGGTCGGTCAAGGCATCGGTGTTACTACGCTGAAACTGCACGAAGATACGCCAGCTAGTGAGTGGGTGGTCACGAACGCGGATCATGTAAAGGGAAACCGAAATATCGTTGTAGAAGGAATGTCGCTTGATTGGAATTCGGAGCGCCAGGGCGGTGTAAGTGCAACCGGTGGAATACATTCGAGCTGTCTTACCTTTGCCAATGTTACATTCGGGATTGCGCGAGAAGTAGAAGGCATTAATCCGGGGTTACATTGTTTTGATGCCTCTGCACCAAGCTATAATATTGCGGATGTTGATTATACAAAAAGTGGATGCCGGTATATCTGGTTTGATCGATGCGTCGGTTCGGGGTATGGAGATGACGGAGTAACAACGCACTATAGTGAGTATGTTTTTATCACACAATGTGTGATGACCAATCCTAGTGGAAAGGCCCATCCAGTTGGAGAGGCAAATTCGAACGGTGTCGAGGTAGATGACGGGTCTAAAAACGTTTGGGTTATTGATTGTTATACGTCAGGGAATGTTCGTGGTGTTGAAGTGAAAGCACATCCGGAATGGCCGGCGCCTTCTAACGTCCACATTACAGGTTGTGAATCATTTCGAGATGTTCGCGCGTTTGATCTTCGTCACATTGGACATCACTTAGCAAACGAACCATGGAGCGAAACAGCTCGAGATGTTACGTTAGTCAATTGTACAGCGCGTGAACCAGTATTTAATGATCTATGTGTGGGACTAGATCCACGAGCGCTTGTCGTTTCAGCTTATCAACATGTCATGATTTCAAACTTCCGTGCGATTGGCGATCCTACGTATAACTATAAAGGGACAACAATCATCGCTTTTCAATATAAGAGTCGAAAGATTAATGTTAACGGATTACAAATGCATGGTTTCG
The DNA here is from genome assembly GCF_013155385.1 of Bacillus sp. WMMC1349. GTDB lineage: Bacteria > Bacillota > Bacilli > Bacillales > Bacillaceae > Bacillus. The sequence goes on from NZ_JABJUQ010000007.1 coordinate 4,023,913, forward strand.
CAAAAGCTGGTACAGATATTCATGTGATCGGAGGCGATCAACGAACGGATGATGTTCATATCTCAAACTTTGCAATCCATGATTCGGCAAAAGTCGGTATTAGCTTAGGCGGTGGGGTATATTACGTTAATTTAATGAATGGTATCACACATACAAAAGGTGGGATAGCCGGTGTAACAGCGCCAAACAACCAAGCAAATATTGTTTCGGTGCGTGCTGTTGGATATACTGATGCGGCTGTGATCGCAGGTGAACGTTACCCCTTTGTTCCAAACAATATCAAGGGCGGTTTTAGAGCTGCATCAAGTTCTGGTTCTCCTTTGTCAGATACTAGCGCAATTATCGGCTCTACTGGTGGTGGCAAAGCTAAAGGTGACGCTAATGTATTGATCGGAACACGGGGAGGTTCCACAACAGAAGGCTCTCGGTCTGTTGTCATGGGTTCAAATAATTCCCATGTGAAAGGCAAAGATTTAGTTTCGGCTATGGTTCTCGGTTCTGTCAATGTCATAAACGACAAGAGTTATACCACAGTGTGGGGGTTCGGAAGTGAGCCATCAACGGCTAATAAACGAGTCGAAGTGAATGCAGAGGCTGGATCGGTACGAGGTACGGGAGCCGTCCAGAGCGTTTCAGACCTAAAGGACCTTGCGGAATACTTCGAATCTAAAGACGGAAACAAAATTGAATCTGGCTATCTGGTGACATTGGATGGCGATAAAATTCGAAAAGCGCAAACAGGTGAAAAAGTTCTCGGTGTTATTTCTGAAACTGCCGGCGTTATCATGGGTGGTGCAGCGTTTTACTGGAATGACCGATATCTTAGAAACGAGTTCGGTGGTTTGATCTATGAAACAATGATTAAAGATGGCTGTGAATATAAGATCCCGAAAGAAAACCCAGATTATGATCCTAAGATTGAATACACACCAAGAGAAGATCGCGATGAATGGCATGTAGTCGGTTTAATCGGTCAGGTGTTTGTTAGAATTGATGAAACAGTAAAAACCGGTGATTTCATTGTACCTAACGATGGAATAGGTACAAAATCGGATAAAGGTAAAGGTCTTTATGTCATGCGAATCCGCAAAGACTTTAATAAAGATCAGGGTTACGGTGTGGCAAAAGTCTTTATTCATCCAGGAATATAACGGAGGTGGTTAAATGATATATAAAGACTCCGGCATTCAGTTCGATGTAAACGCACAAGTCAAACGCAATATATCAACTAGTATTCAATACAGTACACAAGACACTGGGACGGCAAAAATAACCTTTAAACTATTGAAAGACGGTGTACCATTGCCCATATCAAACGCGACTCACGGAAAACTGTTTATGAAGTTCGCGGACGGTAGTCACTTTTATGTTCATACGGAAGTCGGAGACGCTCTTACAGGCGTTATTTTTTATGTCTTGACTTCGGAACAAATGAAGCATTTTGGGACAGTGCAGGCTGAACTTTATGTCAATTATGATAACGGTCAGAAAATGAGTATTCACAAGTTTTCTTTTAAGATTGATCAAGCTCTTGTGGATGCGGATATTGTCCCGATGGCAGAATATTATATCGAAGATTTTGAGACGCTCAAAACCCTTGTTCAAGAAAAGGCAGCACATGCAGACAACATATTAGACGAACTTCAAAAGAAGTTTGCAGAACTGAATAACGTTGAAACAAAAGACGGAGCGCAAGCAAAAGCAAACAAGGCAGAAGCAAACGCAAAACATTATACGGATCAGCATGTAGCGAATAAGGAAAATCCACACGCAGTTACAAAAGAACAGATTGGATTATCTAATGTCGAAAATATGAAGCAAGCATCGAAGATTGATTTTGATACACACAATGAAGATTCTACTCGGCATATTACGCCTGAGGAACGAATGAAGTGGAATGATGGTCAATTAACTAAAATATCTAATGACACTGGGGGCGTGTTGGTATCCATAGGAGATACGGATGATCTCTATTTGAAAATAGTTCAGTCCGGCAAACGATTCGGAACTTTTTATTGTTCTGGGAAAGCCAAAAACTCGCCGAGTCCTCACTCGTCAAGAGGGCTTTTTCATATGACCGGAACGGATGAAAAGGGACTAGGTACGTACGGGTATGTCATAGCGCTTGATTGGAAAAACAACCTTTATACGAATTATATTGATCAAACGGAAGGCTGGCAGGGGTGGCAACGGTCTTTATCATCGTCAGACTTATCGCCGGAATGGAATGCGGCTACACTGATCAATGGGGCAAAGCAAGATTCAGCGTTCCCGTTACAATTCTCCGTCAATAATAACGTTTTATGGTTACGTGGCTCTTTCAGTTCCTTACCGGCTATCGGAACCATTGTCGCAAAGTTCACAATTAAGCTCTCTAGGCTTGTTGATTTTGTTGTACCTACAATTGGATCTTACGGAATCGCTCGTTTTTCTTTAACCACTGATGGGGAGCTGAGATATGACGGCATCATGGCGAATGATAATGCAAGTGTTACGAGAGTCTCTTTTAATGTCGGAATTCCGTTATGGTAAGGGGAGGGAAAAATATGCACGTTCTTTATTATGATGCAAACTTTAAATATGCTGGTGAAGATGATGTTGAGATAAATGGTGATACATTACCGCCTAATAGTACGACAGTGCTAATCCCTGAAGGGCTATACGATCCTAAATACCAGCTAGAGAAGGGTGTGGTGTGGGTTGAATCGGCTACACAAGAGTATATTGATAGCGTGAAGCCTTCTCCGCCTGAACCTAGTGCAACCGAGATTTTGAGGAAACAGGTTGCTCATCTATACTATATGATCTCGATAGAAGGATCAGAAAAGACGGCAGATTGGTTCACATATATGAAAGGCTTTTATAAAGACGGTCTGTGGACGAAGAAACAAATTCATGATGGAGTAGGTGCCAGAAGGATTACACCGAAACAATATGAAGAAATCACTGGAGAACCTTACGATTCCAATAAGCCTCCTAGCAACAAGACAGAATAACAGAACTATAAAAGAGCCGATTGGGCTTTTTTATTTTGCCTTAAAGGAGGTGAAGCCTTTGGAGATGGATTTAACTCAATATTTAATGACACAAGGACCCTTTGCGGTTCTTTTTTGTTGGATATTGTTTTATGTATTAAATACAACAAAAGAAAGGGAAAACAAGCTTAATTCACAGATTGATGCACAAAATGAAGTGCTAGCCAAATTCAGTGAGAAATATGATGTTGTGATTGATAAGTTGGATCAAATTGAAAAAAATCTAAAATAGGAGTGAAGAAAAATGAAAAATTTTGATAAAGGTACAGTCGTTCGGACGGTGCTTCTTTTTATTGCACTTATTAACCAGACTTTGATGATGTTCGGAAAGGGTGCATTGCCGATTAGTGAGGACCAAGTAAACACACTGGCAGATACTTTGTATTTGGTGGGTTCCACAGTGTTTACGATCATTACTTCAATCGTCGCATGGTATAAAAACAACTATGTCACAGAGAAAGGGAAGAAACAAAAAGAAGTGTTAAAACAAAATGGATTAACAAAATGAGAGGGCTACCGGTTGGCAGTCTCTTTTAATTGTCAAAAATAAAAAATAGAGGTGTTTTACAATGGCAGTTTCTTTACAAACATTGATCGATCGTTCTATTCGAAATATGGGTCTGGTATTCACCCCGTAGTGAAAGAAACAGCAATCGAAGTCGTCAAAAGGGCATATAAAGAGAACATTTATGTGCAGATGACATCTGGCTATCGTTCTTTTGCGGAACAAAATAAGCTGTATGCGAAAGGACGTACTGCATCAGGGAAGATTGTGACTAATGCTAAAGCCGGACAGTCTAACCACAATTACGGTTTAGCAGTCGATTATGTTCTATATCTTCAGATGGCAAAACAGCGATCTGGACGGTCAATTCTAAGTGGAAAAGAGTCGCTCAAATTGCAAAGGCTTTAGGATTTGCGTGGGGAGGGGACTGGAAAAGCTTTAAAGATTACCCACATTTAGAAATGATGGGCGGTTTAACTTTGAGCCAATTACAAGCTGGTAAACGTCCAGTCCTCGTATCAAAAGTAAACAACGCAACACCTGCGGTTCCTAAACCAACTAAAAAGCAGTCGTCAAAGAAATCATCTTCCAGTGGTGGTCGTGCGATTGTTAGAACGATTCAGAGTACGTTAATAAACGCTATAAGTTAATATTAATTACGTATAAGGTTATCAAAGTCGTAATACTACTCTTATTACTTCCAGACCGAATTAAATAAGCAATTTCATGCCGGTCTTGTCGTAGATGGGGAGTGGGGACCGAAAACTCGTGCGGCTGTCGTAAATGTCCGTAAGGGAGCAAAAGGAAATATCACTTGGATTCTTCAAGTGTTGTTGATCTGTAAGGGATATGATGTGAATGGTCTGGATTCTATCTTTGGTCATGGACTTGAGAAGGCTGTGAGAGCTTTTCAAAAGGTGAATGGTCTGGCTGTGGATGGGATTGTTGGGAGAGCTACTTGGACAAGGTTGTTTGTATGAACATATTTTAGGCTGGGTGTTGAGTTTTTAATTACTAATAAGGTAAAAGGTGATGAATTTACAAAATTGTCACAACATCACCTTTTACCCCCATTTTTATGGCTTCAAACTAAGAATATATTCAATTCGTGATTTTGCACCAAAGCTTGATTCTATAACCTTATAATCTTTACTTCCCATTAATTGTTTACATTTATTTATATCTTGCAGTAATTGATCTATATCTTCTGTATTAGCTTCAACTTTAAATTCGTTACTTTTAATATAATAATCTAATTTTTCATATATAAAATCAGGTATTTCTTTTAATTTAAAACACTCTATTGCAACACAAATATAATATGCAGTCTTTGTGAAAATATTATAGTTTAGCTCTCTCCAATCTTCTTCAAATACTTTTGCTGCAGATTGAGGTGCTGTAAAACCATCATCCTCTACATATTCTTCAAAACTAAATACAACGGAATCTTTGATGCTTTCATAATCAACATTATTATTCATATCACAAACCTCCCCTTAAATTCTGTACTCCTATGGAGTTACTGTATTATTTGAAAATACATTTAACTTTATATTAGGATACTTTGCTCTGAATTCTAATATAATATTTGTACAACTTTGACAAGTATCTAACTCTGAGAAAAGATTAATTTCTCCTTTAATATTTGGGTCTTTTATTTTAGATGCAATGTCTTCAAGAATCTTCGCTTCTGTATCATTATATCTCGGAAACTGATCTACTACATAATTTTTGAAGATACGCTCACTATCTGTCGGTGTATATGAAAAATCCATAACATCCGTTCCTAAATTATCCACAGAATGAATTTGACTATGAGCAGTAAATTCATTTCTTATACCTGGTATATTAACATCTGCTGTAGCAACATTACCTTTAGTAAGTGACTTTATTTTTCTATCTATTTTTTTCCTCTGTGTGTTAGATAGATTTAAATATTCATCTGAACTTTTGAATGCTGTTATTGAATCAGATAATTTTGTTCTTACGACGTTAGCCCTATCTTTTAAAGTTTTTCCAATAAGATTACGAGTACCCTTAGTCCCATTGTCAACATCTTTCCCAGATTCATGCTTCCTCGGCTTAGAAGACTCATGAGGATGCTTACCAGAAACGTTTTCAGCACCTTTAGTAGACTCGTGATGCTTATCAACCTTGTGAACTGGCTCGTGTGATTTTGATTTTGGTTGATGCGGAGTTTTGGGATCTCCGTCACCATGCTTGCCTTTTTGAACATTTTTGCCTTCGTGTTTTTCGGTCACTTTTCCAGTGCTTTTGGTTGCTTCTTTATTCTTCTCAACCTTCTGAATTGATTCGTGTGACTTCGGTTTTGATTTATGTGGAACTTTAGGTTCTCCACCATGGTCACCTTTCGGAGTCTTCTTAATGCCGTCCCCACCATGAGCTTTTCCACCTTTAGGACTTGTAAAATGATCAAACGACTTCTTGATGAACTGAATCATCTCATGTCCAGACTGCCGTAAAGTAAGCGCATGTATAGGAATTCCTTCTGTTACGAGGATCTCCCGTGCAACTGGGTTAGGTAAGTCTCCTATTTTTATGAGTCCTTTTTTGATTAGTTCTCCAACTTCCTTGAGATCTTTAACGACTCTGTTTCCTACGACTATTCCAACGTGTCCAGCACCTTTGATTCCTTGTTTGATTGCCGTTTTTCCAGCGCCTTTGATTCCTTGTTTGACTATTGATTTACCCGCAGCGCTTGCAAATCTTCCAGCTTTCGAAGCAATTGATGCACCCTTTGATGCTGCACCGGCACCACCTGATATAAATGTAGTGACGATATTTAATTTAAGATATTCAGCATAATGTGTCCTTGAATACAAATCTCCATGTACAAAGTTTTTATCCCATTTTTCTTTTACTTCATCCCAAGCAGAATTCCAAGCTTTTTTATAGTCGAATTCTATAATTGAGTTTGCAGTTCTAACTGGATGTAATGCAGAATTTCTTACAAATTTATTTAGTGTTACAACACCTTCAAGAGTTTCCTTAACAAAATCATATCTAGCCACTGTTATTCCTTTTGCATAGTCGTATGCAGAGCCTAGATATTTTTTTACCTGCCTCATCTACAGGTGCTAAAACTTCTTTTAGTTTCTCCTCTCCTGTTTCTATAAGATTTATAACACCATCATCAAAATCGTCTAACTTCTCTGATACATAATCAATAGGATGTTCCCAGAAACTAACATCTTCTTCTTCAAGGGATTTAACATACTCCTGTTGTTCTGGTGAAAGGTTGTTATAACCAATTTCTTTAGCCATTTTAACATATTCATCAGGGTCAGATACGTTTGCAAGCTTCTCTTGCAACTCTGCAATTCTGCGGGCTTCTGCTTGCTCTTTTTTCGCATTAATATATGTAGTCGCTTGTTTGTCGGTTTTGATTGCTTCTTTATATAACTTATTCGAGTGAAAAGCCTTTTTATCAAAATACATAGGAGAAGCGCTTTTGCCATTACTTGTGGCTTCCATCAATGCTGATAATTTTTTGGAGACACTTTCGGCTTCAGCCAATGCTTGTGTGTATTCACCTGTCATAAATTTATCCAAATCGTCTACTGCATCAATTGCATTTTCCCGAGTTGTTTGTGCTTTTGACATCTCTACTGTGTAATTGTGGTCAGTCCCCTTATCCAGATCAACGATGTCGCTCACTCGGTCTATGATCCGATCCATGCTACTCTTGAGAGAGTC
>NZ_JABJUQ010000008.1 GCF_013155385.1 Bacillus sp. WMMC1349
AACGGAGTATCCTTTATTGGCTTGCCATCAGCCCACTGAGTAGCTCTATACTCTAGTTCCTGTACAACAATATAGGCTGGCTTACTTTTGATCCCAATTGGTACAGCTAGTTCAAAAATATTTGATGGTTTCACCAATAAATAAAAGCGCTGGATCATTCTCCAACGCTTCAAATACTTTGTTTTTCAGTAGTAAAGACCTTTCTACTACATTCATAGCTTGTACCCTCTTTTAATTACGCTTGCCATCGCTTGTAACATTCTTTCATTTGCGCTTCTCATACTTCGCTGAATAAATGGATTAGCTGGCTGATGAATGGTTCCGAATTCCGGTAAGTGAACACGGAATTTTGTGTCTTTAGTAGGTCCAACAACAGCATAGATTTCACCATCCAAATCCTTTCGAGTACGGTTTCCAACAATAATATCCTCATCAATATGGGGATGACTGCCCCCAATATCAGATCGAGGTGCATTTTTATCTATTTCTTTGGCAAGAATAGCACCCCGGCTTTTACGGCTGCTTTATTGATTGACTCATCTTTCCTTGCAAGGTCAGTTAAATATGAATCTAATTCTTTAAAGCCCTGCATCTCCATTTCAAATTCCATTATTCCACCGCCTTTGCCCTTATTGTGGTGAAATGTTTCCGAGAATAGTTCGGCAAAATTGATTCAATCTCGTATGGTTGATCTTGAAAAAGAATTCGCATATGTTCGTTAAGATCTTCACGGTGACGAATTGTAAATTTTATAGTTTTTTCTTTCTGAACAGCTGCCGCTGCATAATACTCTCGGCCTTTTAATCCCTCAGCTTTGGCCCAGCATTCCACAACAGTTTCATACTTACCTTCCACAGGGAGGCGCCCGCCCTCTTTTTTCTGTTGAAATTCAATCCGATACCGCATGTCATTCAACATTGGAACCAGTCTCCGAAACCGTATATTTTAATTGATTGATCATCATCGTTAGCACCCCATCAAGGTTTGAAGTTGTGCCAGCTACTTCCCTGTTTTCATACCAATGCGTTACAAATGCTTTTACACACATATCAGCTCGTGCTGAATGATTTGGGAACTTTAAACCAGTTGCAGCTGTAATATATTCCTTCGCCGAAGCGATAAATCCCAGGATTAAATCATCTTCCAAATCACCATCAACCCTGAGAAATTTTTTCGCTTCTTTAAGTTCTTTTTGCTCAATTTCTGTCATTGGGCATCACCTAGCTTTCATTCACCTATTATTTGTTCTCACCAGAACCGGGATTTGGAACCCCATTGTCTGGAGTTGCATCTTTGATTGATGAAAACTCTGCAAACACAACAGCATCAGTATCCCAAAGAACAACATCTTCACGTTCAATGATTCGCATATCTGTAGAATTACGATAGAATGCTTTACCGCCAACATTTGTCGTTAAAATGGAATATTGCTGACGGTCAAATAGTTTAACAGCTTCTTTAAGATCACCGACAATCAACGGATATTTTGGCGCTGCTTTTGTACCACCGTTTGGCAAATATTTATCAGATATAACGGACACAGGCTTTCCGAATAAAAGTTTTTTAGTCGGATCTGTTGGATTAGGCTGTAGTAAGTACCGGCCAAAAGCATCCTTCAATTTATCCAAAACATTAAATCCTGATTGATTTGTAATAAAAGAGGTTGTGGCGTTGATAGCTGGATCAAGCTTGACGTTCAAAATATCTTTAATATCGTCTTGCTTTGAAACTGCTGTTTTTACGAGTGTTCCTAATTGCTTAATAATCAACGTATTACGCGTAACAGCTGATTTCTTAGCGAGCCAATTGGTCAAATATTGAAGAGTTAAGTGAATTCTTGTGTATCTGAAAGCAAATCATTAGAAAGAACCAAAATTCCTGCATAATCTTTAATGTTATATTTAATGTTTTCAAATTTAGGATTCTCTAGTTCCGTAATATCCGCTAATTCTTCAAGGTTTGCTAATGGAGTGATATCTGCTAGTTTTTCAAGCACTCGTGAACCTTTATTTGTAGATACCGGAATGACATCAACGAGATTAGCCAGTGTATCAAATTGTCTACGTTTTTCGTTGATCTTCGTTGAAATATCTTGCGGAACAACAAGACCGCCATCTTCATCCACACCTTCTTTCATTGCGGAAAGAGGTTTCGGTATTGTTCCAGATTTAAGAGCTGACGCAAAAAGCTGAACATGGTTCTTTACTTCCGTTTTGGCGATATCATCTGTTGGCTGTTGACCAGTTGCTACTGAATCTTGTGATGTCTGCTCCTGTTCATAAGGGACTTGCATATTTCGGACTTCTTCATATGTCTGGATCTGCTCTTTTATTTGTTGAGCTTCAGAAAGTAGTTTTTTAGCTTCATCAATTTTCCCTTTGTCTGTCAATGCTTCAATTTCTGTACGCTTTTCTGCTAGCGTTTGGCGTAACTCCCGTTCTTTTTTAGACATTCCACCTCCAGCAAAAAATTGAATATCTAGTTTCAATAAAAAATTTTTTGTTTTAATAGTTTCGGTTTCAAATTCTTGTCCTCCTTAAAAGTGGCATTAAAAAAGAACCCTTAAAGATTTAAGAGTTCAAGTTTCATATCAATTTTTGTTTTTGTAATTCATCCAATCCTGCTTCTTCAGCCGAATTTTCAGCAACTGTTTTAGCAACTATCTTTCCTGGCACATGTTTAAAGTGTGCCAAAATTTGATGATCAATACAGGCTGCTACATCCTTTGATTCTGAGACCTCATCAATCAAACCATAATGTAATGCTTCATCAGCTGTCAGCCACGTTTCTTCATCAAGTAATTGATGTAAAGTAACATCATCCAGCTTGTCACCAGCTTTATCAAGGTATGTCGAAACAATACTTTCTGTGATCTTGTCAAGATCATCGGCAGCCTTTCGAAATTCTGTTGCATTCCCGACCATTCCCATGTAAGGATTATGAATCATCATCATGGCGTTACTTGGCATTGTAATGTTATCCCCGCCATTGCAATAACTGAGGCAATACTTCCAGCCAGTGCATCCACATAAACATTAATTTTAGCTTTATGACGTTTAAGCATTGAATGAATCGCTTGGCCCTCAAAGACATCTCCTCCAGGTGAATTAATGTACAAATCAATAGAGCTTACATCACCTAAACTTTTCAATTCTGACTGAAAAACTTTAGAAGAACTCTCACTAAACCATCCTTCACCCGTTATTGAGCCATAAAGTGTGATTTCAGCAGTAGAATCATTCAGAATCTTCATGTTCCAATACTTGTTTTTCTTCTTCGTTGCCATCACCCCCCTTCTGTTCATCAGATGTCCCTTTTACTTTGTTCAATTGATATTCTTTCATAATTGAAAGAGGAACAAGATTTAAATTCCCATAATGCTCATCCCCAATATCTCCAATTCCGGTCATGTCCTCTTTTTGAAGGATTGTGTTTACGCTAAAAGCGCCAACACTTTGCATCGTTTTATAAAACTCAGCACGAGATTTACTATCTCCACGAAGTTCTGATTCTAGGTTAAATTTAAAGTAATAACCACTTTTTAACTGGTTTTCTGTCAATATTTTATCGTTCAATTCTTGTTCTATATTTGTCACTAAAGGTTGTAACGTCGTTTTGACATAATCCAATGATTGTTGTTCGATATTAGAGAAAGTGGCTCGATCAAGTTCACCTATTTTATGTGGTGGTACCTTATAAATAGATGCGATCTGCTGACGGTTCCATTTCATGGACTCAATAAATTGAGCATCCTTCATCGGCATGGTTACTTGTGAATAGTCGAGACCAGCGTCTAGGACTGCAATAGACTGACCCGCATTTACACGCTCCCAGTCTTCTCTCACAATTTTTTTACTTTCTCTATCTAATAGAGTTGGTGCTTTGACAACGCCAAACGGAGCGCCACCATTTTTATAAAATTTGCATTGAATTTTGTGGCAGCTCGATTTGATCCGATATTGTCACGAATAACTGAAATCGGAGTTTGTCCCACAATTCCATCAAGAGAAAGGTTTTTAAAATGCAGAACTTCTTCATAAAAAAACTCACGATATTTGCTGTCAATCGTGGTTGAATACCAACCCGACCGTTATTAGGGTCAATATTTGTATTTGTTGCCTCAGGGTTTAAAGGTCTGATTCCAGTCACATTTCCGTCTTTATCAAAAAGCAAAAGATTGTAACTGTTCCCCCAAGTACAAAGCCTTGTGACCAAAAGCCTTTTCCAAATAAAACTTGTCATATAATCATTGACTTTGTTCAGAATCATCTCACTAATATCATTTTGGACTTGTTTGATATTGCCGTTTTTATTCTGAAAAAGTTTGATTGGCAGTTTCGCGATATCATCCGCCAAAACTATGACACATGCATAAACATCGGGATGAAGAACAGCTGTTTTTGATGATACTCTTTCACCTGATGAGGTTTCAGTGCCAGCAAAAATATTTCTAAACCAATTGGCTGGATGAAGAAGGGAAGGGAGCGCTATCTCTTCTGCGATTTCATTCTTGACCCCGCCCTTTAAACGGCTTAATAGCATCTAATCCCCTCCTTCCTCCTTACGCTGCCTATCTACACCTAACAAGCCAGCAAGAGAAAATAAAAAAACACCGGTCGCAATCAAACCCGCGTTGATATTTATTCGATATATGGCAGTAGAAATGAATATCATCCCTATAATAAGTAAGATATCATCTATAAACGGCTGCATACTTTTTATAAATTTCATATTCCCACCTCCTACAGGCTGAAAGATCCTGACTTGATATAAGCATTTAAGTCAATCGTCATATCAATTTGAGATGCTCTCACATGTGCATTAATAAGGGCTGCAGCAGGGTCAATCCGTTGTGTTGACTTTGATTTGTCCAGCATGATATTTTCTTGAGCATCTACTTTTGTAACAGCATTACCCATCGCCCATGTCAGTAGATCGTTTTTATTATGGATGATGTTTTTCGCCTTTACTTTTTCGCGAAAGTCTTTTGTAGGCTCTGAAAGTGTGGCAACTCCCTGCCTAATTTCAATCATCACATATCCGTCAGCCTCCATCTGTTGAGCAAACTGTGTCGCATTATATGGATCGTAACCGATTTCTTTAATTTTCCATCCTTTCTCTTTCTCCATTTTCTTGATATAAGCTCTGATATAGTCATAATCAACTACAGCACCATCAGTAACGGTTAACCAGTTCCTCTCCCTCCACAAGTCATAAGGGACATGATCTGTCTTCATACGTTCATAGAATGTATCTTCAGGCATAAAACCATGACTTTCTACAGCAAAGCTCCCATCATCTAACGGAAAAATAAAAGATACGGCTGTCAGGTCAATTCGTTTTGATAAGTCAATTCCAACATAGCACTCCCGGCCGGATAGATCAGGAAAATGATCAGATCCACAATCTTTCCAAGCTTGCATGTCCATGTAGCCATTTTCACGCATGTTAACCCAGATATTCATATTCTTAGTCAGAAAGTTCCTCATTTTCTCTGGTACAGCCAAGGCAACTTCCAACTCTCCACGCAGATAATTAAGTCCATGTTCATTTTTAGCAACAATAGGATTGGCTTTGATCCAGTTCTGCTCATCCTTAATGTCATCACCTTTGTCTAATTCATTAACCATCACAAAATACTGCTCATTTGTTTCTACTTTATTTGGATCTAAAATGCGTGACACGTAATCATATTCAACGCGGTAGGCAGGGTTATTTAATTCAAAACCGGCAGTCGTAATAATGACCATTAACGGCTGATTTCGTGCAGCCATACCAGAAACAAGTACATCATATATTTCAGATGTTTTATGTGCGTGATATTCGTCTATAATTCCGCACTGAGGATTGAACCCATCTCCTGTTTTCCCTGCATCTTTAGAGAGTGCCTCAATTTTAGATTGTGTTTTTGGATGTTCAATTTTCCCGTAGGCAATCCTATATTTTTGCTCAGGTTTTTTTAATAGCTCACACTGAAGAATCTGTGCTTTGATCTCATTCCAACATATTTTTGCTTGCTCAGTTTTCGTTGCCCCAATGTAGACCTCTGACATATTTTCATCATTTGCCATAGCTTCATAAGAAGCAACACAAGCTAAACTTTGTGTTTTCGCGTTCTTACGTCCAACTTGCCAATATACTTTTGTGAATCTGCGATACCTTGTTTCTTTGTGAACCCACCCATACACATTGCCAAAAATAAAAATTTGGATTGGTTCGGGGACAATATTTTCTCCTGCGAGAGGTCCTTTTGTATGCTTAAACTGAGTCATCCAATAAAGAAACCGTCTAGCTTTCTCGTCATCAAATATATAAGGGAACTCCCTTGTTCCTTCTCTCTTAATGTCATTTAAAAAGCGATGACAAGCCCAAATATGTTTTTGACACGCCACAATCTCACCCGATATCACATCGCGCGAGTAGTCAATCATAAACTGTTTAATTGTATTCATACATTACCAAACTCCTTTTCCGCTGCCGTCTTTTCTCGTTCTTCCTGAGTTTTGGTGATGGCTAGTTTTGCACGTGCAGACGGTGTAAGGCCAAAATGGTTGGCCGCAGATATCATCTGATCATAATAATTTTTCTCGCGTTTAAGAAGGGGATGTTCTTCACCAACCGACTTGATGGGCTGACCATTTTCATTACACCCTTCTGTGTTTATCATGATGCCATCTTCATCAATTTTTTTTGTAATAGAAATATATCGAGAGTAAATCTTACAATAGGTGGCCAACATGTTGATATCCGCCTCTGTGATGAGATCCACTTCAGACAATAAAGCAGCAACCCGTTTAAATTTTTTTTAGCTACCTTATCATCCAACCATGAAGGAGGCTTAATATTTTCAGTACGCATTTTCATTTGTTTTTCATATTTAGCTCTGGTGGCTAATTCCTCAGTATTCTTTTTATTCGGATTACCCTGTATTAGTTGAAGAGCTGCAGATTTTGCGGGTCTCGGCATGTTTTTCACCTCATTTCGTTAAAAAAATCTTCTTTTTTCGCTTGTTTTTTCCGTCAAACATGCTATGATGAAACTAACAATCAAATCGTTTATATCAAGCCCTCTTGGCAAATCGCCGAGAGGGTATTTTGTATTTTTCGGGAACTTTGAAAAGCGGTGTTTGTTTGCAGAAGAGGGCGCGCCGTTCCCCAGACGGTTGTTTTCCAAAGATTTTAGTAGGGGGGTATCCTACTGCCCTAGCTTACTTCGATCACCATGAACCTTGTTATGGCAAGCATTACAGAGACTTTCAAGGTTTGAAAGGTCTAAACGCTTGGACCAGTCCTCTTTTACTTCCACAATGTGGTGAACCATGTCAGCAGGTATGAAGCGATGTTCCCTCAAACATCTCTGACAAAGATAGTTGTCTCTTAACAAAGCAAGTTGTCTTGTTTGCTTCCAATCAGTTGATTTATAAAAACTTGTAATTGTTTTGTCTCTTGAATGTTTGTTGTATTGTTTTGTTTCCTCTTGCTTGATGTGCTTATGATCATGGCAATAGGCTTCTCTAGTTAGTGCCTTACACCCATAGGCCTTACACTCCCTTAACGGCTTAGGTGGCATTGTTATCCTTCCTTCGGTTGTAAAGAGATCGATTGTAAACGATTGCTTTTGTTCCATACTTGCTATCTTTATCGACAAATTCAATGTCAATATGCGTTGGATTAAGCGTTGAATCATCCCTAGTTAAGTATGAAAAATCTGCATTTATAATCTTGTCAATTTTTTTACCGTTATAAAAAATACGTGGCGGAGAATCAATATCATCAAGTTCAATTTGAAGTAAAGGTGGTGCCATTTTCTCTTTAGTTGTGATTGATTGATACGGTTGATATGGACCATTTACTACCCTTTCCAATAGGTCAGATATACTCATATTGGCTAAATCCTTTTTAAAATCCACTTTTTATACCTCCCTCAAATAAAAAAACACCCTCCCTTTCGGAAAAGCGCTTGGCTATATTCTTTCTAAACCATGCCCACACTCAGAGGCTCCCTTTGCCATCAATCGTCTTATCTGAGATTCACTGGACACGGTTTACAGAGAACATCAACCAAGTCCATTAACACGCTTATATTTAATAAAATTGAACTTACACATACCCCGGGAGGAAGCCAAGCATAGTAAGATCATGGGTACAATGAAAATACTATTCCCCGATACGGCTGCCGCAAGACTAGCGCTATCCAGGCTCAGAATGTTCCTCCCGTTCGGCTTCATTCCTCAACACCTTTGTTCCGTATCCGGATACGCCATTGATAAGGGAAAGGCGCGTCTCCCATATATTCTTGATAAGTAAATGTTATCGCTAATGCAGACATAAATAGTCCCCCTTTTTGTCCCCCATTTTATCGGAAAAATGTCGGGATTTTGTCGATAAAAAAAGCACTCAGATAATTCCGAGTGCTGTAGCTATACGGTTTATAGCGCGTTGCTTGATTTCATAATAAGTATCCTTTTTCATTCCGAGTTCTATATAGATATGAATATCTTTTACCCTTGCAGCAGTTAGATATTTCTTTTCAATGATTAACCGTTCTTCTTCATCCAAGCTGTTTTGTAAGGCGCGTTCCATCTGCTTGACCTTGAGTTCATTGAGATTTAATGAATCTCGGAGGGAAGGGAAAGTATTTATGCCAGCAGATGAACATTCCTTTTTGTTCTCCAATTGGACTTTAAGCGCACGGTAATTTTTCAATTCTTTGATGACAACTTTGCGGACGGCTTTTTCATCCACAGCTGGAAGAAAAGATAATTGTTTAGACATCCTATCCCTCCTATTCTTCTACTTTTCTTTTTCCCATTTTTCAATACGTCTTTCGGTAAACTCTATCCAAATCAACGGTGCTGCAATAATAATGATTCCTATAATTAGATAGATCATGATTCTCCCTTCCCGTCTTATGTTATTTTTTAGTCAACTACGACTGAACACTATGCCGTTAATTTCTTAAACTGTGAATTAGTCAATTTCTTCTTTCCAAGGCGCTTCATCTATAAGCTCAAGCCAACAATTTAATGAACAACAACATTCAAACCTATTTTCTTGATTAGTTGGATAACCTTCATCTGTTTGAAACTCATCACCACAATTTGAGCATTCTTTCATTTTCGTAACTCCTTTAACGAACAATTATCTCAATAATTTCAACATCTTTATCACTGAATACAATTGAACAGGCCGGACAATACTCTCCCGATTGCCAATCTTCCTCAAACTCTTCTCGTTCATCAAAATAGGAGCCGAACATTGGATCTTGTTCTAAGTGGTAGAAAAACTCTTTTATTGTTCCACTATCTTTTTCTAGCCAGTTAACGAGACAATACCCGTCTCCACTCCAACTTTTTGCGACAATAACCTCTACTCCGGCAATTAAGCCATATATTTTAAGCCAATTTTGAATTTCTTCTTCATTTGGTTCTAGCCCAGTTAATTCGTTTTTAATTTGTTCTGATGTTTTTTTACTGGTATTCAATTTTGCCTTGTATAGATTTAGGAATTCCCCTTGTAAGAGTGTCATTTCCATGCCTCCCAATAATTCTGTTTTTCAAATATAAAATTACGTGAAGGTTTTAAATACTCTCGGTAGACAATTGGGTACTTTTTGATATAAGCCAACCGTTCTTTCTCTGTCATCTTCCAAACTTTCACTTCCCCTGGCAATCTCCAATTTTTATTTGAACTCATATTTATTCCCCCCTTTACTTTTGTAAAGTACCCTGTGACGCCTGCAGAACGGTGTTTGATTTTTAGCAGCTTGTTTATTTATGCCTTCTTCAAAAACAGTAATGACCTGTAGATTCTCAGAATCATAGTTTGTTGCCACCCACTGAACAACACGCCTTATCATGTTTATCCCCCTTAAAACGGCAAATCTGAATCTTTTATATCAATCGGCTTTCCATTATTGGCAAACGGGTCATCTAGGAATCTATTTCCTTGCTGTTGTCTCTGGTTCTGTCCTTGATTCTGGTTGCTGTTTTTTGTATCCAGAAATTGAACTGATTCAGCGACTAATTCTGTAATGAACACCCGACCACCATGCTGGTTTTCATAGTTGCGTGTCTGCAATCGTCCGTCTACGCCTGCTAATGATCCCTTTTTAAGAAAGTTCGCGACGTTTTCAGCCTGCTTTCTCCAAGCCACACAGTTTATAAAGTCTGCTTCTGACTCTCCATTTTGATTTTTGAACGGTCGATTAACCGCAAGTGTGAATCCTGCAACAGCAACACCTGAGCCGGTATATCTTAACTCTGGATCTTTAGTTAAGCGTCCAACAATAATTGATCTATTTAACATGTTTAAATTCTCCCTCTCATTTTTTCGACAAAATTCGACAAATGAAGCCGTTATTTATTTTACTCTCCGGTGTGAAATCCCATTTATACGGAAAGTTGTTTCAATCTCATGAATAACCATGCTTTTCGAGCGCTGCCCTTACCTTGTCGAGATCGTATTCAATACCATCAATTTCGATATACTCTAAATCGTCGTTTAAAAAGCCATAGCGACGTTTTAACTCTATTAGACTATCAATGTTCCTCCATAGGGTGTTATGCCCCACAGTGCGCCTATAATCGTTTTTATAGCGTATAATCAGACGCTTAGCTGTTCCCATTCTTCTGTCGCCCTTGTAATCTGAACTCGATTCCTGGCTTTTCACCGTACTTTTTACAAGCAGTTACTTTTGAAACTTGGTTATCATCTTTCCAAGCAATTTTGTTTAGAGCATCGAACACGCCTTTTATAAGATTGTCGATGTCTGGCTTTTTGGTATGCAGCGTATTGATGGATTGTTGCTGTTTTTTCTTTGACCAACTTTTAGGAATCGGCATAACGAAAGTGATATCTACATGGAGTGCTCCCGATTCAAAAGGATCGCTTTTCATCTGTTTCTGCGCTTCCCACTTGATGAAATCTTTATAGGCTAAGTATCGTTGAGCGTTTTTATTTACGAATTTGCCACGCCCAGTCATTCGAACGGCTCCCATTGGTGTAACGGGTATGTTAAGGGTGATCATTGGTTGCCCCTCAATTCTTTTAACTCTTTTGATTTATACTGATTTTTCCGTCTTATTAATTTTTTATCTGGAACTTTAAGCTTTTTGCTTAATCCATCATGGTATGGGCAAAAGTCAAATGGGCCGTGTGATTTTGCACACTCCTTACACATTGGCAAATCACAAGTTCTATGAATACCACCATGAACTGATGTCCACACATAAGCTGTTACAAAATCACATAACTGAGTTACCTCATTTTTCCGACAGATAGCGCAAGGATTTTCAGGTAATTTAATCATTCCGCCACCTCCAATAGATCAGGATTTCGATATATGTCGCCGATAACTTCGATTCTGTCTTTCCAATATTCCAAACCCGCATAACTACTGGCCCTTATTTGCTTACCTATAAAACTAGTGTCTTTATATACAACAACGTACAAGATATTTAGGTCGCCTTGATGGTAGACATCCCCCTCGTAGATCTCCTGACCGTTTTTGTCCTTCAATCCGGTGTATTGTCCAATTGATGCCCACTCTACCTGTATATGACCGTTATAAGGAGCACTGATATAGGCTAATTTTTTATCATGGTATAAGTCGATACCGCCATAAAACCATTTAATATCGCCATAATCCTCAATCGGTTTACCTCGAAACTTGATCTCTCTCAATCTCCTTACCTCCCGTCATCATGTATCCATTGCTTAATCTGTTTTTCTCTGTATCCGGCCAGAAATAAGATCTCAAATGCAGCTTTTATTTGCTCAAGCACCGAATATCCCGCCTTCTCTTTCCCTGATATGCCCCAACTCCGCACGGTCATAGAGTAAGAGAAAGACTTCTTTCACTGGTCGTTTAACGATTTTTGCAATTCTTTCAATGGGTAAACCGCCCTGCCAGTAAGATTCAACTTCATCCACTTCGTCCGGCTTCCAATCAAAATTACAATGATCAAGCATGATATAAACACCCATTAGGCGCTCTCCTTTATCGCTTTTTCCATTTCGCGCATTTTCTCTTCTAGCATTTTGATAACTGGTGTCAGGTCTTTGCCTTTCCCTGTCTTCCTTGGCGACAATTCGTAAACTCCCGGCATCAATGGAATGATTTGATAGTTTTTCATTTCCAAGCTCCTAATCTATGATTTAATTTCATCCGGTCACCCTTGATGATGACTATATAGTTCTCACACATTTCATAAATCCGTGTGCCGAGTGCTTCGTCTATTTGTACAAGCTGCTCAATATCCAATTCACTTGAAATGAGAATCGGCTTATGATTGAGATAACGATAATTGATGACTGAATATGTCTGTTCCACCTGCCAATCAGTTGCCCTAGGTTTACCCTTCAGAGGCTTAAATAGATCGTCTATAAAAAGGACATCAACCTCTTTCATTCGCCGTAGCTTCTCTTCCAATTTTTCAAAATCATCTTTCAGATCATTGAAGCCCTCGACATATGGAAAGTATTGAACTGGCACGTTTTTCGATTTGATTAATTTATTTGATATGGCTGTAAGTAAATGTGTCTTTCCTGATCCTGGCTGTCCCAAAAGGGCAATGCTGTTTTTACGTTTATCCTTGATACTGTCGAAATTCTTATAGTAATCAACAGCGCAATCGTAAGCATCAACGATCAGACCGTGTTTCCCTTCCGTAACAAAATTCTTGAATTGTAATTTCTCAAACTCTGCAGTTATGTCACTAGAATTCATTAATTTCCTAATTCGACGCCACTCAACACATTTACAGCGTACCCACACCTCAATGCCGTCCCTGTTTTCTAGATAACCCAATTCATCCTTACAAGTGGGACAGTCATATTCACCCTTTTTTTCTAAGGCGTCCGACTCTTCCACCAAAGATTGAGCTGACCTTTCCTGAAGCTTCTTCAGTATTTTCTCCATAGCTTTGTCCGTACGGTTGTTGGTTGCCATTTCTCGTTCCCCTTCTTTCTTCTTCATTCTTCTGAACTACTAATCTGGCATATTGTTTTCGCAATTTATCAGCACTTAAAATATTTTTGTACCAGAATTCGTGTTTAGTAGACCACAAGATCACTTCTTGAATATCTTTTCCTGTGCGTCCGTCACGTTCCATCATCAGTCGAATTGTATTAGCCCATTTATCAAGGTTTGGTTGTTTCATGTCAGGGGCGTTTATATGGACATGTTTCCAAAGCAATTCAGCCAGCTGCATTTGTTTTTCATCAAAAACCAAACGTTTATTATTATTATTATTTTCCTTCTTTACCTTCTTTACATTCTTATTATTGTTCCATCTGCGTTCCGTCTCCGTTCCATCTGCGTTCTCTCTCCGTTCCAAGTTGCCTTTTTTGTAGTTCTCTAACCCCTGATATACCTCATAATTTACGACAGTGAAGAGCGTTCCAAGTTCGGTGTCCTCGATTTTCAAACGATTTTCTTTAATCAGTCGATCAACCGCCCTTTTGATCCTCGAAAGTGAATACTGTTTGACCGATCTATTTTCGATATACTGCAAGTCTTTTTGTAAATTTCGATATGATCTTAAAAATTGACCGCGCTTCACCAAAACATCGCCTTTTCGTTGCCCCTCTTCCGAAAAAACTGCATTTCCATAAATAAAGAAGAATAGACGGAATTCGACTGGGTTTTGCCATATATCGCTTGTAAAAATGTCTCTACTTGTTTGGAACGCTCCGCCCATAAAATCACCCTCTTGTTATGCTAATTCTTTCTCTGCTTTAGCCACCCATCTTTTAAGTAGATAGATACAATGGTCAGCTTGCCCTTTATTGATTTTGTTAATATCTTTGATGTCAAGAGCTGTTATAACGGTCTTCACATCGCCTTGTCCACGCAATTCAATATAATGTTGAGCAAGGGATTGAATTTCATCCTTTTGCTCCTGTGTGATCATTTCAGGTGGTTTTGTCGCTTCTACTTTTTGTTGAAATGCGTCTGGATCGTCTTTATCTGTCGGAATGTTGAATTGTTTCAAAAGAAAATATTTTTCAGCGTATGTCAAAGCCTTACCGACTCCCTTTTCTCCTGCTATATCAACACCCTGTGCATAAAAAGGGACAGTCAACGTTTCTTCGGGATTTTCTGCATTCACCCAAATAAATTCAAGGTCTAATTCTGTGAAATATGTCGTTTTCTTTTTCTGATTGCCGTACTTATCTTTACTTTCAACTGTTTCTGTTAAGATGCGTTTGTCTACAATTTTCGGAATCAGTAAAAGCGTTTGTTTGTCTAATTCATCTCTGATAGCGCCTAAAACCTGACTTGATCCGACATATTCGTACTGGTTTCCTTTGTTTTCTTTTTGGAGATACGGGATCGCCTTTCTGACCTCGATCAGCTTTTGATAAATATTCATTATTCGTTCACCTCGACTGTGAATTTATCTTCCCTATCAACCACTGTCACACCTGAAATAATCTCGCCATCTGCGTCTATTAGCTTGTCCCCGAAAACTGAAGATTTCTTTTTAATGGATGCCCAATCAACGTCTTTTTTAATTTTGACTAACCCTTTTGTTTCCGCGTATTTCAACAAGTCGGTTTCATTACGTTGATATTCCGGCTGCTGCTTGGTAAGCTTAATTTTTCCATACGGTAGATTGATTGACTTATATGGCTTTTTGCCACTTTCAATCTGCCTTCTGACTTCTTCCCGCATGTATCGCTCTAGTCTATGGATATAGAAGTTTTCACGCTCGACATATGGTTTTTTAGACTCATCACGCCAAAACTCAACCCGTTCAATTTGAGTTCTGAGGCGTTCAAGCTGCTTTTCAGCCACTGCATCTATTTCTGATTGTTTCCCTTTAAAGTAAGTGATGCGCCGTTGTGCTTCGGCTGCTGATTCTAGGTCAGTCACCTCAAACACTTCATAATCCTTTTCCTCTTCTTCGACCTGATCGATTAACACTTGTTCTGTTTCTGGAAGACTACTCATTAATTTGTTTCCTCCCTTGATTTTTCAAAAAATATTCGATATGCTTTAAATATTCTTTCTTAAAAAATCACTTCCCTAAAGTTCACTTGGCAGAGTGAACTTTTTTAATTGTCTTCCTCTTCGTTGTCTTTCTCTTTTTCATACTTCAAATATTCCAACGGATAACCGTAACGGTTGATTTCTGTAATGATTGGATGCTCGATATTCATTGATACGCCCTCCTTACAGTTGAAACGTCTATCCCTTTACTTAAGAGTTGGGACGCTATTTCATGCAGCTGAACAACTTGTTCTGGATGCTCCATCCGTTTAAGATCCTTACAATGGGCAATCATCGACCCTGCTATTTCAATACACCCTTCATAATCTCCGTCCTCAATAGCATCTGGTAACAGTTCAGTGATTAGAAAATCCATTGATTTGATTAGCCTTTCAGCTCTTTCCTGATCAGACTTTAGAAATCGATTTAAATTCATGCTTATCCTCCTCTTTGGTATAATGTTCCTGTAAGATAGGGGGTGAAACTATGAAACTTGATCACGATTGTGTAAGAGAAATCCTTCTTGAATTAGAAGAAAAACTTACATTGAACGACCAGCTAAATACTAGCGAGGTAAGAGAACTTCAAACCGTTCAAAAGTTTGGAGAAGAAACCTCGTTTTACGCTATTTTAAAGCTAATTGATGCCAATTTTATCGAAGGTAAAGCAATACGATCTGATGATTCACTAAGTGGCTTAATCCTAGGTCATTTGACCTGGGATGGCCATGTATTTCTTGATAACATAAGAGAGACATCAATATGGGAAGCTACTAAAGAAAAAACAAAAGGTCTTGCAAGTATTTCAGTGTCGTTAATGGCTGGAATTGCACAAGATTATTTAAAACAAAGGCTCGGTTTAAATTAATATTGTTTTCCTTCAGTCCAACCATGCTCATTAAGAAATCTAATAAGATCATTTATAAACTGTGTATATTTTTCTGTAGAATAATCATTACTGTTAAAAGTCAGTTCAAGATTGAGCTGGCTTTCTTTAGCATCACCCATGGAAAAAGCATTTCTATTTTTTATTTCAAACCCTTTAATCCAGACAGCTGCCCAGGCCTTACCTTTTTCTAATGTAACTGGCATTTGATATTTCATATTAGCCATTTATTCTCTCTCCTTTAACTTTTAGATATGCTTCTTCACAAAAGCCTGATAAATCTTCATAAAACGTTCTGCCTCGCTTAGAGCAAGCCATTCTTTTGTTTTGATCTTCACTTTACCCACCTCCTTTTAGTTGGTCAGTAATGACCTAATCTACTGGCTGTATATATCTCGGACGCTTCTTTATCACTCTCTGCACTTCACCAGTTGTATTGTTAACCAATACTTGCTTTCCTCTGTGATCAGTCCCCATTGTGTAAGTATCAATCCCCTTTTCCTCAGCAAACTCTTCTAACAAACCTTTTTGTCCTTCTGCTCTTCGTAAGGCACTGACTGTTGATAGCGATTCGATCATAAATGATGTAATATCCGAGTTTTGATAATCTGAAATAAAGTCAAATACTTCTCGTTCTGTTCCAATGCAATTGTCTAGTCCCTTTTCTTCAATAACTCGCATTGTGTAAAAATAGTCTTTCATTTCATATTTATCACCGTCATAATGCTTTTCGACCGGGAACATCTGCATCAATTCCCTTGGCGTTAACCAACCTATCATTGTATTGATAGAGCCAATAATGTGAAATCTCGTTAGTACGTCTTCATATGTTTCAGGCATGTCCTCACTATTAATCATTTTTAAACCACTAAAGACAACTCTTTTGAGGGTCTCTCTTTCAATAGATCCCTGGCTTTCGCATTGTGCCAATCCTTCGTATAGCTCATTTAAAAATATTTTTCGATAGATCGAATAATAATCCACCTTTTCCTTTTGAATACCATCTATAACCTGCAATTGATTTGACATTATGAAACCGCCTCTTCTTTCGTTAGAAACTTATTGATGAAATATACTTGACCCTTGCCAGTGACTTTAGGTGTCTTACTGATACTGATATGACCATCTGAATGTGTTATAGATGTTTCCTTAATTTCGAACAATCCACTTTCCATGCTCTTTTGAGTTGGCATGTTGTAATCTGTCCCTTTTCGCTTTATTAAATATCCGTTGTCTCTTAACCATGCGAAAAATCGTTTCTGTCCCGTTTCAATTCCATTCTGTTTTAATAGTTTTGCAAGCTCCCCCACCAAAATAGATGTACTGGATGCTGACACACTATCCGCAAACAGAACTTTAGGTTTGTTTTGCTCAATTTGCTTTTTTAGTTGATTGTTCTGATTTCGCAAATCTAGCACCATTGCTTGCTTTACTTCATCACTGAAACTAGGAAAATAGTTTTTAATGAATTGTTCTTCGTTACCTTTATTAACGTATCCGCCCGTTTTTCTAATTATAGGTAGCACTTCAGAGGTTACCCATCGTTTAAATTTTTTTGCCTTCTCTTTAATTTCTCGATTGTTCCCTTGTTTTGCAGCTCCAAATATTAAATCGTATAAACCTGATTCATTTACGAACTTTTTCTTTTGTTTTCTTCCTATTCTGTCGATGACTCCGTGGACCGCGGAGTCATCTTCCTCAACATGGTTTTGAATTGCATTATGTGGTTTCGAAAAGCTTAATGCTTTAGCAATTTCCTTTGCTCCAAACCACTCAACTCCATCCACTATCATTACAGGTAAATCTCCAAAAATTTTATGATTAAACGTTTGTAATTCATTCATTTATGAAATCTCCTTTTTTTGTTTTGCCTTTCGTTCTTTAATAATTGAATGCATGCTCGGTCTTATCTCTTGAACAAATGTAATAGCATACTTTCCGCTAAGAACAATTGATTCAACTGATTTGTTTTTTTTCATTAAGAAACATCCCTCTCTATATCTAACATTTTGTTAGGTTTTAGTTTAAAAAAAATGATTTCTGAAAAGTCACACCCAAATACATCAGCTAGTGCCACACCTTCTTCTATCTCCATCTTTTGCGGATTTCTCTCCCACGAAGAGTAAGTAGTTCTATGAATACCTAAGGCTTTAGCTACATCGTCTTGAGTTAAATTTAAACGCGCCCTCCATTCTTTTGGAGTTCTTGCAATTTTATATTCCAATTTACCTCACCTCCTCACACGTTAATAATATCTAACATTTTATTAGATGTCAACGATTTTTACACCATTTTTATATATTTGCGTTGTTTTTTCTAACTGTATGTTTGCTATAGCTAACATTTTGTTTTATAATAACAACATAAATAACAAGGAGGTGAAAAAATGGGGAAAAAAATAAACTTCGCCAAAAACATAGCAAGGATTAGAACAGAGTTAGGACTTTCTAAAGCTGAATTCGGAAAGCGACTTGGCTTTTCTGATGTCACAATAGGGTATTGGGAGCGAGGGGAACGAACTCCCAAGACAGGTACAATTGAAACGCTAGCAAGAAAACTAGGAGTTAGCACAGCCGAATTGATTTTTGACAATGTGGGCGAACAAAATACGCATAGTAGTATTGTTCCGATGACAGAGACAGTTCCTATATATGGATCTATTCCTGCAGGTTGCCCTAAATGGGCAGATGACAATATCATAGGTAGCCTTCCAATCCCTGATAAATTAATTAAAATGTATGGTTTGGAAAACCTCGTATCTTTGAAAATCGAAGGAGATAGCATGAACAAAATAGTGCCTAATGGTTTTTATGCTGTTATAGATACTAAAACTAAAGAAGTTGCAAACGGTGATATTGTAGCTGTCCGTATCAATGGTTATGAAACAACACTGAAAAGATTTTACCAAACAAACAACAGCATTATTCTTGAGCCAGACTCATACAATCCTGAACAAAAACCTTTTATTTTTGATTGCACCAATCCTTTTGAATGTCCTGAAATTACAATAACGGGAAAATACGTATGGAGTTGTGCGCCGATTGATTAATTCATAATTTACCAACGCGGGAGACTACCCGCTCTTCTTTTACAACCAAAAGAACATACATTCTGATAAAGGAGAATAAGGATGAAATGTGTGATATATACAAGGGTCTCTACTGATCTACAAGCAGAAGAAGGAATATCATTAGATCTGCAAAAAGAAAGATTGGAGCAATATGCTCTTTCTCAAGGGTGGGAAATAAAAGAAGTATATACTGATGAAGGATTTTCTGCTAAAAATACAGAGCGACCAGCTTTTCAAAAAATGCTTAATGACATGAAATCGAAAACTTTTGACATAATTTTGGTTTATCGCTTAGACCGCTTCACTCGTTCAGTTGTAGATTTATACGAAATACTAAAACAGATGGATAGGTATAATGTGAAATTCAAATCATCTATGGAGATATTTGACACAACCACCGCTACTGGGCGAATGTTTATAACATTAGTAGCCACTTTAGCACAATGGGAAAGAGAAACAATTTCAGAACGTGTCAAAGATGCTATGAAAAAGCGTGCTGAAGAAGGAAAATTTAATGGTGGGAAAGTTCCTTATGGTTATAGATTAAAAAATGGAGAATTAGTTACACATAAAGAAGAAGCTAAACTTGTAAAGTTAATATTTGAACGCTCCATATCTCTAGGAGCCGGTGCATTATCGCGATACCTAAATAAAAATGGATTTAGAACAAGAAGTGGTTCATTATTTCAACGTGCAGGAATATTAAGCATAATAAACAACCCGATCTATATTGGAAAAATACGCTGGGGAGAAGAGGTTTATACTGATATCGCGCAAAAAAGCTTTGAACAAATCATTTCTTTAGAATTATGGGAACAAGTCCATAAATCGATGGATATAAGAAAAAAGAACAATACTAAATCATACCGGAAATACACATATTTATTTAGTGGTGTTTTTAAATGTGCTCGTTGTGGTAATCCACTTATGGGTTCTCCTAAATACCGAAAAGATGGTAGCGTTAGATACGGTTATAAATGCAAGGGACATTACTCATTAGGAATATGCGATCTCCCGCAATTTGGACAAGATTCACTGGAAAAAACATTCTTAAACTTGTTAAAACTAACTGGTTTTAAAGACAAATTAGAAACAGATGAGACAAAAGATGATATGGGTAATATAAAGAAAAAAGTAAATGAATTAGATGCAAAGAAAAAGCGTGCAAAAGAACTTTATATTGAAGGTGACTTAACAAAGAAAGAATATCGAGAAATGTTAGAGAATTATTCAAATATGCAATCAAAACTTTTACAAAAAATCAAAACTGATTCTGAATCTGTAACACTTGAAGAGCTTGCCCTTTTCATTGAAAATATTCAAAGTGAATGGGTTAATTTAGATGACATTGAAAAGAAATCAGCTATCAACGCAGTATTTGATTACGTAAAAGTTGATGTAAAAACTTTCTCTAAACCATCTCGATATTCTCAACCAGCAGAGATTATCATTACTGAATATAAGTTAAATTAATCGTGATTTTCTGACCATAACGGAGTATCCTTTATTGGCTTGCCATCAGCCCACTGAGTAGCTCTATACTCTAGTTCCTGTACAACAATATAGGCTGGCTTACTTTTGATCCCAATTGGTACAGCTAGTTCAAAAATATTTGATGGTTTCACCAATAATAAAAGCGCTGGATCATTCTCCAACGCTTCAAATACTTTGTTTTTCAGTAGTAAAGACCTTTCTACTACATTCATAGCTTGTACCCTCTTTTAATTACGCTTGCCATCGCTTGTAACATTCTTTCATTTGCGCTTCTCATACTTCGCTGAATAAATGGATTAGCTGGCTGATGAATGGTTCCGAATTCCGGTAAGTGAACACGGAATTTTGTGTCTTTAGTAGGTCCAACAACAGCATAGATTTCACCATCCAAATCCTTTCGAGTACGGTTTCCAACAATAATATCCTCATCAATATGGGGATGACTGCCCCCAATATCAGATCGAGGTGCATTTTTATCTATTTCTTTGGCAAGAATAGCACCCCCGGCTTTTACGGCTGCTTTATTGATTGACTCATCTTTCCTTGCAAGGTCAGTTAAATATGAATCTAATTCTTTAAAGCCCTGCATCTCCATTTCAAATTCCATTATTCCACCGCCTTTGCCCTTATTGTGGTGAAATGTTTCCGAGAATAGTTCGGCAAAATTGATTCAATCTCGTATGGTTGATCTTGAAAAAGAATTCGCATATGTTCGTTAAGATCTTCACGGTGACGAATTGTAAATTTTATAGTTTTTTCTTTCTGAACAGCTGCCGCTGCATAATACTCTCGGCCTTTTAATCCCTCAGCTTTGGCCCAGCATTCCACAACAGTTTCATACTTACCTTCCACAGGGAGGCGCCCGCCCTCTTTTTTCTGTTGAAATTCAATCCGATACCGCATGTCATTCAACATTGGAACCAGTCTCCGAAACCGTATATTTTAATTGATTGATCATCATCGTTAGCACCCCATCAAGGTTTGAAGTTGTGCCAGCTACTTCCCTGTTTTCATACCAATGCGTTACAAATGCTTTTACACACATATCAGCTCGTGCTGAATGATTTGGGAACTTTAAACCAGTTGCAGCTGTAATATATTCCTTCGCCGAAGCGATAAATCCCAGGATTAAATCATCTTCCAAATCACCATCAACCCTGAGAAATTTTTTCGCTTCTTTAAGTTCTTTTTGCTCAATTTCTGTCATTGGGCATCACCTAGCTTTCATTCACCTATTATTTGTTCTCACCAGAACCGGGATTTGGAACCCCATTGTCTGGAGTTGCATCTTTGATTGATGAAAACTCTGCAAACACAACAGCATCAGTATCCCAAAGAACAACATCTTCACGTTCAATGATTCGCATATCTGTAGAATTACGATAGAATGCTTTACCGCCAACATTTGTCGTTAAAATGGAATATTGCTGACGGTCAAATAGTTTAACAGCTTCTTTAAGATCACCGACAATCAACGGATATTTTGGCGCTGCTTTTGTACCACCGTTTGGCAAATATTTATCAGATATAACGGACACAGGCTTTCCGAATAAAAGTTTTTTAGTCGGATCTGTTGGATTAGGCTGTAGTAAGTACCGGCCAAAAGCATCCTTCAATTTATCCAAAACATTAAATCCTGATTGATTTGTAATAAAAGAGGTTGTGGCGTTGATAGCTGGATCAAGCTTGACGTTCAAAATATCTTTAATATCGTCTTGCTTTGAAACTGCTGTTTTTACGAGTGTTCCTAATTGCTTAATAATCAACGTATTACGCGTAACAGCTGATTTCTTAGCGAGCCAATTGGTCAAATATTGAAGAAGCGCTTCTTGTGTATCTGAAAGCAAATCATTAGAAAGAACCAAAATTCCTGCATAATCTTTAATGTTATATTTAATGTTTTCAAATTTAGGATTCTCTAGTTCCGTAATATCCGCTAATTCTTCAAGGTTTGCTAATGGAGTGATATCTGCTAGTTTTTCAAGCACTCGTGAACCTTTATTTGTAGATACCGGAATGACATCAACGAGATTAGCCAGTGTATCAAATTGTCTACGTTTTTCGTTGATCTTCGTTGAAATATCTTGCGGAACAACAAGACCGCCATCTTCATCCACACCTTCTTTCATTGCGGAAAGAGGTTTCGGTATTGTTCCAGATTTAAGAGCTGACGCAAAAAGCTGAACATGGTTCTTTACTTCCGTTTTGGCGATATCATCTGTTGGCTGTTGACCAGTTGCTACTGAATCTTGTGATGTCTGCTCCTGTTCATAAGGGACTTGCATATTTCGGACTTCTTCATATGTCTGGATCTGCTCTTTTATTTGTTGAGCTTCAGAAAGTAGTTTTTTAGCTTCATCAATTTTCCCTTTGTCTGTCAATGCTTCAATTTCTGTACGCTTTTCTGCTAGCGTTTGGCGTAACTCCCGTTCTTTTTTAGACATTCCACCTCCAGCAAAAAATTGAATATCTAGTTTCAATAAAAAATTTTTTTGTTTTAATAGTTTCGGTTTCAAATTCTTGTCCTCCTTAAAAGTGGCATTAAAAAAGAACCCTTAAAGATTTAAGAGTTCAAGTTTCATATCAATTTTTTGTTTTTGTAATTCATCCAATCCTGCTTCTTCAGCCGAATTTTCAGCAACTGTTTTAGCAACTATCTTTCCTGGCACATGTTTAAAGTGTGCCAAAATTTGATGATCAATACAGGCTGCTACATCCTTTGATTCTGAGACCTCATCAATCAAACCATAATGTAATGCTTCATCAGCTGTCAGCCACGTTTCTTCATCAAGTAATTGATGTAAAGTAACATCATCCAGCTTGTCACCAGCTTTATCAAGGTATGTCGAAACAATACTTTCTGTGATCTTGTCAAGATCATCGGCAGCCTTTCGAAATTCTGTTGCATTCCCGACCATTCCCATGTAAGGATTATGAATCATCATCATGGCGTTACTTGGCATTGTAATGTTATCCCCCGCCATTGCAATAACTGAGGCAATACTTCCAGCCAGTGCATCCACATAAACATTAATTTTAGCTTTATGACGTTTAAGCATTGAATGAATCGCTTGGCCCTCAAAGACATCTCCTCCAGGTGAATTAATGTACAAATCAATAGAGCTTACATCACCTAAACTTTTCAATTCTGACTGAAAAACTTTAGAAGAACTCTCACTAAACCATCCTTCACCCGTTATTGAGCCATAAAGTGTGATTTCAGCAGTAGAATCATTCAGAATCTTCATGTTCCAATACTTGTTTTTCTTCTTCGTTGCCATCACCCCCCTTCTGTTCATCAGATGTCCCTTTTACTTTGTTCAATTGATATTCTTTCATAATTGAAAGAGGAACAAGATTTAAATTCCCATAATGCTCATCCCCAATATCTCCAATTCCGGTCATGTCCTCTTTTTGAAGGATTGTGTTTACGCTAAAAGCGCCAACACTTTGCATCGTTTTATAAAACTCAGCACGAGATTTACTATCTCCACGAAGTTCTGATTCTAGGTTAAATTTAAAGTAATAACCACTTTTTAACTGGTTTTCTGTCAATATTTTATCGTTCAATTCTTGTTCTATATTTGTCACTAAAGGTTGTAACGTCGTTTTGACATAATCCAATGATTGTTGTTCGATATTAGAGAAAGTGGCTCGATCAAGTTCACCTATTTTATGTGGTGGTACCTTATAAATAGATGCGATCTGCTGACGGTTCCATTTCATGGACTCAATAAATTGAGCATCCTTCATCGGCATGGTTACTTGTGAATAGTCGAGACCAGCGTCTAGGACTGCAATAGACTGACCCGCATTTACACGCTCCCAGTCTTCTCTCACAATTTTTTTACTTTCTCTATCTAATAGAGTTGGTGCTTTGACAACGCCAAACGGAGCGCCACCATTTTTATAAAATTTTGCATTGAATTTTGTGGCAGCTCGATTTGATCCGATATTGTCACGAATAACTGAAATCGGAGTTTGTCCCACAATTCCATCAAGAGAAAGGTTTTTAAAATGCAGAACTTCTTCATAAAAAAACTCACGATATTTGCTGTCAATCGTGGTTGAATACCAAACCCGACCGTTATTAGGGTCAATATTTGTATTTGTTGCCTCAGGGTTTAAAGGTCTGATTCCAGTCACATTTCCGTCTTTATCAAAAAGCAAAAGATTGTAACTGTTCCCCCAAGTACAAAGCCTTGTGACCAAAAGCCTTTTCCAAATAAAACTTGTCATATAATCATTGACTTTGTTCAGAATCATCTCACTAATATCATTTTGGACTTGTTTGATATTGCCGTTTTTATTCTGAAAAAGTTTGATTGGCAGTTTCGCGATATCATCCGCCAAAACTATGACACATGCATAAACATCGGGATGAAGAACAGCTGTTTTTGATGATACTCTTTCACCTGATGAGGTTTCAGTGCCAGCAAAAATATTTCTAAACCAATTGGCTGGATGAAGAAGGGAGCCGCTATCCTCTTCTGCGATTTCATTCTTGACCCCGCCCTTTAAACGGCTTAATAGCATCTAATCCCCTCCTTCCTCCTTACGCTGCCTATCTACACCTAACAAGCCAGCAAGAGAAAATAAAAAAACACCGGTCGCAATCAAACCCGCGTTGATATTTATTCGATATATGGCAGTAGAAATGAATATCATCCCTATAATAAGTAAGATATCATCTATAAACGGCTGCATACTTTTTATAAATTTCATATTCCCACCTCCTACAGGCTGAAAGATCCTGACTTGATATAAGCATTTAAGTCAATCGTCATATCAATTTGAGATGCTCTCACATGTGCATTAATAAGGGCTGCAGCAGGGTCAATCCGTTGTGTTGACTTTGATTTGTCCAGCATGATATTTTCTTGAGCATCTACTTTTGTAACAGCATTACCCATCGCCCATGTCAGTAGATCGTTTTTATTATGGATGATGTTTTTCGCCTTTACTTTTTCGCGAAAGTCTTTTGTAGGCTCTGAAAGTGTGGCAACTCCCTGCCTAATTTCAATCATCACATATCCGTCAGCCTCCATCTGTTGAGCAAACTGTGTCGCATTATATGGATCGTAACCGATTTCTTTAATTTTCCATCCTTTCTCTTTCTCCATTTTCTTGATATAAGCTCTGATATAGTCATAATCAACTACAGCACCATCAGTAACGGTTAACCAGTTCCTCTCCCTCCACAAGTCATAAGGGACATGATCTGTCTTCATACGTTCATAGAATGTATCTTCAGGCATAAAACCATGACTTTCTACAGCAAAGCTCCCATCATCTAACGGAAAAATAAAAGATACGGCTGTCAGGTCAATTCGTTTTGATAAGTCAATTCCAACATAGCACTCCCGGCCGGATAGATCAGGAAAATGATCAGATCCACAATCTTTCCAAGCTTGCATGTCCATGTAGCCAT
The DNA here is from genome assembly GCF_013155385.1 of Bacillus sp. WMMC1349. Taxonomy (GTDB): domain Bacteria; phylum Bacillota; class Bacilli; order Bacillales; family Bacillaceae; genus Bacillus. Next base: position 25,878 of record NZ_JABJUQ010000008.1, read on the forward strand.
TTTCACGCATGTTAACCCAGATATTCATATTCTTAGTCAGAAAGTTCCTCATTTTCTCTGGTACAGCCAAGGCAACTTCCAACTCTCCACGCAGATAATTAAGTCCATGTTCATTTTTAGCAACAATAGGATTGGCTTTGATCCAGTTCTGCTCATCCTTAATGTCATCACCTTTGTCTAATTCATTAACCATCACAAAATACTGCTCATTTGTTTCTACTTTATTTGGATCTAAAATGCGTGACACGTAATCATATTCAACGCGGTAGGCAGGGTTATTTAATTCAAAACCGGCAGTCGTAATAATGACCATTAACGGCTGATTTCGTGCAGCCATACCAGAAACAAGTACATCATATATTTCAGATGTTTTATGTGCGTGATATTCGTCTATAATTCCGCACTGAGGATTGAACCCATCTCCTGTTTTCCCTGCATCTTTAGAGAGTGCCTCAATTTTAGATTGTGTTTTTGGATGTTCAATTTTCCCGTAGGCAATCCTATATTTTTGCTCAGGTTTATTTAATAGCTCACACTGAAGAATCTGTGCTTTGATCTCATTCCAACATATTTTTGCTTGCTCAGTTTTCGTTGCCCCAATGTAGACCTCTGACATATTTTCATCATTTGCCATAGCTTCATAAGAAGCAACACAAGCTAAACTTTGTGTTTTCGCGTTCTTACGTCCAACTTGCCAATATACTTTTGTGAATCTGCGATACCTTGTTTCTTTGTGAACCCACCCATACACATTGCCAAAAATAAAAATTTGGATTGGTTCGGGGACAATATTTTCTCCTGCGAGAGGTCCTTTTGTATGCTTAAACTGAGTCATCCAATAAAGAAACCGTCTAGCTTTCTCGTCATCAAATATATAAGGGAACTCCCTTGTTCCTTCTCTCTTAATGTCATTTAAAAAGCGATGACAAGCCCAAATATGTTTTTGACACGCCACAATCTCACCCGATATCACATCGCGCGAGTAGTCAATCATAAACTGTTTAATTGTATTCATACATTACCAAACTCCTTTTCCGCTGCCGTCTTTTCTCGTTCTTCCTGAGTTTTGGTGATGGCTAGTTTTGCACGTGCAGACGGTGTAAGGCCAAAATGGTTGGCCGCAGATATCATCTGATCATAATAATTTTTCTCGCGTTTAAGAAGGGGATGTTCTTCACCAACCGACTTGATGGGCTGACCATTTTCATTACACCCTTCTGTGTTTATCATGATGCCATCTTCATCAATTTTTTTTGTAATAGAAATATATCGAGAGTAAATCTTACAATAGGTGGCCAACATGTTGATATCCGCCTCTGTGATGAGATCCACTTCAGACAATAAAGCAGCAACCCGTTTAAATTCTTTTTTAGCTACCTTATCATCCAACCATGAAGGAGGCTTAATATTTTCAGTACGCATTTTCATTTGTTTTTCATATTTAGCTCTGGTGGCTAATTCCTCAGTATTCTTTTTATTCGGATTACCCTGTATTAGTTGAAGAGCTGCAGATTTTGCGGGTCTCGGCATGTTTTTCACCTCATTTCGTTAAAAAAATCTTCTTTTTTCGCTTGTTTTTTCCGTCAAACATGCTATGATGAAACTAACAATCAAATCGTTTATATCAAGCCCTCTTGGCAAATCGCCGAGAGGGTATTTTGTATTTTTCGGGAACTTTGAAAAGCGGTGTTTGTTTGCAGAAGAGGGCGCGCCGTTCCCCAGACGGTTGTTTTCCAAAGATTTTAGTAGGGGGGTATCCTACTGCCCTAGCTTACTTCGATCACCATGAACCTTGTTATGGCAAGCATTACAGAGACTTTCAAGGTTTGAAAGGTCTAAACGCTTGGACCAGTCCTCTTTTACTTCCACAATGTGGTGAACCATGTCAGCAGGTATGAAGCGATGTTCCCTCAAACATCTCTGACAAAGATAGTTGTCTCTTAACAAAGCAAGTTGTCTTGTTTGCTTCCAATCAGTTGATTTATAAAAACTTGTAATTGTTTTGTCTCTTGAATGTTTGTTGTATTGTTTTGTTTCCTCTTGCTTGATGTGCTTATGATCATGGCAATAGGCTTCTCTAGTTAGTGCCTTACACCCATAGGCCTTACACTCCCTTAACGGCTTAGGTGGCATTGTTATCCTTCCTTCGGTTGTAAAGAGATCGATTGTAAACGATTGCTTTTGTTCCATACTTGCTATCTTTATCGACAAATTCAATGTCAATATGCGTTGGATTAAGCGTTGAATCATCCCTAGTTAAGTATGAAAAATCTGCATTTATAATCTTGTCAATTTTTTTACCGTTATAAAAAATACGTGGCGGAGAATCAATATCATCAAGTTCAATTTGAAGTAAAGGTGGTGCCATTTTCTCTTTAGTTGTGATTGATTGATACGGTTGATATGGACCATTTACTACCCTTTCCAATAGGTCAGATATACTCATATTGGCTAAATCCTTTTTAAAATCCACTTTTTATACCTCCCTCAAATAAAAAAACACCCTCCCTTTCGGAAAAGCGCTTGGCTATATTCTTTCTAAACCATGCCCACACTCAGAGGCTCCCTTTGCCATCAATCGTCTTATCTGAGATTCACTGGACACGGTTTACAGAGAACATCAACCAAGTCCATTAACACGCTTATATTTAATAAAATTGAACTTACACATACCCCGGGAGGAAGCCAAGCATAGTAAGATCATGGGTACAATGAAAATACTATTCCCCGATACGGCTGCCGCAAGACTAGCGCTATCCAGGCTCAGAATGTTCCTCCCGTTCGGCTTCATTCCTCAACACCTTTGTTCCGTATCCGGATACGCCATTGATAAGGGAAAGGCGCGTCTCCCATATATTCTTGATAAGTAAATGTTATCGCTAATGCAGACATAAATAGTCCCCCTTTTTGTCCCCCATTTTATCGGAAAAATGTCGGGATTTTGTCGATAAAAAAAGCACTCAGATAATTCCGAGTGCTGTAGCTATACGGTTTATAGCGCGTTGCTTGATTTCATAATAAGTATCCTTTTTCATTCCGAGTTCTATATAGATATGAATATCTTTTACCCTTGCAGCAGTTAGATATTTCTTTTCAATGATTAACCGTTCTTCTTCATCCAAGCTGTTTTGTAAGGCGCGTTCCATCTGCTTGACCTTGAGTTCATTGAGATTTAATGAATCTCGGAGGGAAGGGAAAGTATTTATGCCAGCAGATGAACATTCCTTTTTGTTCTCCAATTGGACTTTAAGCGCACGGTAATTTTTCAATTCTTTGATGACAACTTTGCGGACGGCTTTTTCATCCACAGCTGGAAGAAAAGATAATTGTTTAGACATCCTATCCCTCCTATTCTTCTACTTTTCTTTTTCCCATTTTTCAATACGTCTTTCGGTAAACTCTATCCAAATCAACGGTGCTGCAATAATAATGATTCCTATAATTAGATAGATCATGATTCTCCCTTCCCGTCTTATGTTATTTTTTAGTCAACTACGACTGAACACTATGCCGTTAATTTCTTAAACTGTGAATTAGTCAATTTCTTCTTTCCAAGGCGCTTCATCTATAAGCTCAAGCCAACAATTTAATGAACAACAACATTCAAACCTATTTTCTTGATTAGTTGGATAACCTTCATCTGTTTGAAACTCATCACCACAATTTGAGCATTCTTTCATTTTCGTAACTCCTTTAACGAACAATTATCTCAATAATTTCAACATCTTTATCACTGAATACAATTGAACAGGCCGGACAATACTCTCCCGATTGCCAATCTTCCTCAAACTCTTCTCGTTCATCAAAATAGGAGCCGAACATTGGATCTTGTTCTAAGTGGTAGAAAAACTCTTTTATTGTTCCACTATCTTTTTCTAGCCAGTTAACGAGACAATACCCGTCTCCACTCCAACTTTTTGCGACAATAACCTCTACTCCGGCAATTAAGCCATATATTTTAAGCCAATTTTGAATTTCTTCTTCATTTGGTTCTAGCCCAGTTAATTCGTTTTTAATTTGTTCTGATGTTTTTTTACTGGTATTCAATTTTGCCTTGTATAGATTTAGGAATTCCCCTTGTAAGAGTGTCATTTCCATGCCTCCCAATAATTCTGTTTTTCAAATATAAAATTACGTGAAGGTTTTAAATACTCTCGGTAGACAATTGGGTACTTTTTGATATAAGCCAACCGTTCTTTCTCTGTCATCTTCCAAACTTTCACTTCCCCTGGCAATCTCCAATTTTTATTTGAACTCATATTTATTCCCCCCTTTACTTTTGTAAAGTACCCTGTGACGCCTGCAGAACGGTGTTTGATTTTTAGCAGCTTGTTTATTTATGCCTTCTTCAAAAACAGTAATGACCTGTAGATTCTCAGAATCATAGTTTGTTGCCACCCACTGAACAACACGCCTTATCATGTTTATCCCCCTTAAAACGGCAAATCTGAATCTTTTATATCAATCGGCTTTCCATTATTGGCAAACGGGTCATCTAGGAATCTATTTCCTTGCTGTTGTCTCTGGTTCTGTCCTTGATTCTGGTTGCTGTTTTTTGTATCCAGAAATTGAACTGATTCAGCGACTAATTCTGTAATGAACACCCGACCACCATGCTGGTTTTCATAGTTGCGTGTCTGCAATCGTCCGTCTACGCCTGCTAATGATCCCTTTTTAAGAAAGTTCGCGACGTTTTCAGCCTGCTTTCTCCAAGCCACACAGTTTATAAAGTCTGCTTCTGACTCTCCATTTTGATTTTTGAACGGTCGATTAACCGCAAGTGTGAATCCTGCAACAGCAACACCTGAGCCGGTATATCTTAACTCTGGATCTTTAGTTAAGCGTCCAACAATAATTGATCTATTTAACATGTTTAAATTCTCCCTCTCATTTTTTCGACAAAATTCGACAAATGAAGCCGTTATTTATTTTACTCTCCGGTGTGAAATCCCATTTATACGGAAAGTTGTTTCAATCTCATGAATAACCATGCTTTTCGAGCGCTGCCCTTACCTTGTCGAGATCGTATTCAATACCATCAATTTCGATATACTCTAAATCGTCGTTTAAAAAGCCATAGCGACGTTTTAACTCTATTAGACTATCAATGTTCCTCCATAGGGTGTTATGCCCCACAGTGCGCCTATAATCGTTTTTATAGCGTATAATCAGACGCTTAGCTGTTCCCATTCTTCTGTCGCCCTTGTAATCTGAACTCGATTCCTGGCTTTTCACCGTACTTTTTACAAGCAGTTACTTTTGAAACTTGGTTATCATCTTTCCAAGCAATTTTGTTTAGAGCATCGAACACGCCTTTTATAAGATTGTCGATGTCTGGCTTTTTGGTATGCAGCGTATTGATGGATTGTTGCTGTTTTTTCTTTGACCAACTTTTAGGAATCGGCATAACGAAAGTGATATCTACATGGAGTGCTCCCGATTCAAAAGGATCGCTTTTCATCTGTTTCTGCGCTTCCCACTTGATGAAATCTTTATAGGCTAAGTATCGTTGAGCGTTTTTATTTACGAATTTGCCACGCCCAGTCATTCGAACGGCTCCCATTGGTGTAACGGGTATGTTAAGGGTGATCATTGGTTGCCCCTCAATTCTTTTAACTCTTTTGATTTATACTGATTTTTCCGTCTTATTAATTTTTTATCTGGAACTTTAAGCTTTTTGCTTAATCCATCATGGTATGGGCAAAAGTCAAATGGGCCGTGTGATTTTGCACACTCCTTACACATTGGCAAATCACAAGTTCTATGAATACCACCATGAACTGATGTCCACACATAAGCTGTTACAAAATCACATAACTGAGTTACCTCATTTTTCCGACAGATAGCGCAAGGATTTTCAGGTAATTTAATCATTCCGCCACCTCCAATAGATCAGGATTTCGATATATGTCGCCGATAACTTCGATTCTGTCTTTCCAATATTCCAAACCCGCATAACTACTGGCCCTTATTTGCTTACCTATAAAACTAGTGTCTTTATATACAACAACGTACAAGATATTTAGGTCGCCTTGATGGTAGACATCCCCCTCGTAGATCTCCTGACCGTTTTTGTCCTTCAATCCGGTGTATTGTCCAATTGATGCCCACTCTACCTGTATATGACCGTTATAAGGAGCACTGATATAGGCTAATTTTTTATCATGGTATAAGTCGATACCGCCATAAAACCATTTAATATCGCCATAATCCTCAATCGGTTTACCTCGAAACTTGATCTCTCTCAATCTCCTTACCTCCCGTCATCATGTATCCATTGCTTAATCTGTTTTTCTCTGTATCCGGCCAGAAATAAGATCTCAAATGCAGCTTTTATTTGCTCAAGCACCGAATATCCCGCCTTCTCTTTCCCTGATATGCCCCAACTCCGCACGGTCATAGAGTAAGAGAAAGACTTCTTTCACTGGTCGTTTAACGATTTTTGCAATTCTTTCAATGGGTAAACCGCCCTGCCAGTAAGATTCAACTTCATCCACTTCGTCCGGCTTCCAATCAAAATTACAATGATCAAGCATGATATAAACACCCATTAGGCGCTCTCCTTTATCGCTTTTTCCATTTCGCGCATTTTCTCTTCTAGCATTTTGATAACTGGTGTCAGGTCTTTGCCTTTCCCTGTCTTCCTTGGCGACAATTCGTAAACTCCCGGCATCAATGGAATGATTTGATAGTTTTTCATTTCCAAGCTCCTAATCTATGATTTAATTTCATCCGGTCACCCTTGATGATGACTATATAGTTCTCACACATTTCATAAATCCGTGTGCCGAGTGCTTCGTCTATTTGTACAAGCTGCTCAATATCCAATTCACTTGAAATGAGAATCGGCTTATGATTGAGATAACGATAATTGATGACTGAATATGTCTGTTCCACCTGCCAATCAGTTGCCCTAGGTTTACCCTTCAGAGGCTTAAATAGATCGTCTATAAAAAGGACATCAACCTCTTTCATTCGCCGTAGCTTCTCTTCCAATTTTTCAAAATCATCTTTCAGATCATTGAAGCCCTCGACATATGGAAAGTATTGAACTGGCACGTTTTTCGATTTGATTAATTTATTTGATATGGCTGTAAGTAAATGTGTCTTTCCTGATCCTGGCTGTCCCAAAAGGGCAATGCTGTTTTTACGTTTATCCTTGATACTGTCGAAATTCTTATAGTAATCAACAGCGCAATCGTAAGCATCAACGATCAGACCGTGTTTCCCTTCCGTAACAAAATTCTTGAATTGTAATTTCTCAAACTCTGCAGTTATGTCACTAGAATTCATTAATTTCCTAATTCGACGCCACTCAACACATTTACAGCGTACCCACACCTCAATGCCGTCCCTGTTTTCTAGATAACCCAATTCATCCTTACAAGTGGGACAGTCATATTCACCCTTTTTTTCTAAGGCGTCCGACTCTTCCACCAAAGATTGAGCTGACCTTTCCTGAAGCTTCTTCAGTATTTTCTCCATAGCTTTGTCCGTACGGTTGTTGGTTGCCATTTCTCGTTCCCCTTCTTTCTTCTTCATTCTTCTGAACTACTAATCTGGCATATTGTTTTCGCAATTTATCAGCACTTAAAATATTTTTGTACCAGAATTCGTGTTTAGTAGACCACAAGATCACTTCTTGAATATCTTTTCCTGTGCGTCCGTCACGTTCCATCATCAGTCGAATTGTATTAGCCCATTTATCAAGGTTTGGTTGTTTCATGTCAGGGGCGTTTATATGGACATGTTTCCAAAGCAATTCAGCCAGCTGCATTTGTTTTTCATCAAAAACCAAACGTTTATTATTATTATTATTTTCCTTCTTTACCTTCTTTACATTCTTATTATTGTTCCATCTGCGTTCCGTCTCCGTTCCATCTGCGTTCTCTCTCCGTTCCAAGTTGCCTTTTTTGTAGTTCTCTAACCCCTGATATACCTCATAATTTACGACAGTGAAGAGCGTTCCAAGTTCGGTGTCCTCGATTTTCAAACGATTTTCTTTAATCAGTCGATCAACCGCCCTTTTGATCCTCGAAAGTGAATACTGTTTGACCGATCTATTTTCGATATACTGCAAGTCTTTTTGTAAATTTCGATATGATCTTAAAAATTGACCGCGCTTCACCAAAACATCGCCTTTTCGTTGCCCCTCTTCCGAAAAAACTGCATTTCCATAAATAAAGAAGAATAGACGGAATTCGACTGGGTTTTGCCATATATCGCTTGTAAAAATGTCTCTACTTGTTTGGAACGCTCCGCCCATAAAATCACCCTCTTGTTATGCTAATTCTTTCTCTGCTTTAGCCACCCATCTTTTAAGTAGATAGATACAATGGTCAGCTTGCCCTTTATTGATTTTGTTAATATCTTTGATGTCAAGAGCTGTTATAACGGTCTTCACATCGCCTTGTCCACGCAATTCAATATAATGTTGAGCAAGGGATTGAATTTCATCCTTTTGCTCCTGTGTGATCATTTCAGGTGGTTTTGTCGCTTCTACTTTTTGTTGAAATGCGTCTGGATCGTCTTTATCTGTCGGAATGTTGAATTGTTTCAAAAGAAAATATTTTTCAGCGTATGTCAAAGCCTTACCGACTCCCTTTTCTCCTGCTATATCAACACCCTGTGCATAAAAAGGGACAGTCAACGTTTCTTCGGGATTTTCTGCATTCACCCAAATAAATTCAAGGTCTAATTCTGTGAAATATGTCGTTTTCTTTTTCTGATTGCCGTACTTATCTTTACTTTCAACTGTTTCTGTTAAGATGCGTTTGTCTACAATTTTCGGAATCAGTAAAAGCGTTTGTTTGTCTAATTCATCTCTGATAGCGCCTAAAACCTGACTTGATCCGACATATTCGTACTGGTTTCCTTTGTTTTCTTTTTGGAGATACGGGATCGCCTTTCTGACCTCGATCAGCTTTTGATAAATATTCATTATTCGTTCACCTCGACTGTGAATTTATCTTCCCTATCAACCACTGTCACACCTGAAATAATCTCGCCATCTGCGTCTATTAGCTTGTCCCCGAAAACTGAAGATTTCTTTTTAATGGATGCCCAATCAACGTCTTTTTTAATTTTGACTAACCCTTTTGTTTCCGCGTATTTCAACAAGTCGGTTTCATTACGTTGATATTCCGGCTGCTGCTTGGTAAGCTTAATTTTTCCATACGGTAGATTGATTGACTTATATGGCTTTTTGCCACTTTCAATCTGCCTTCTGACTTCTTCCCGCATGTATCGCTCTAGTCTATGGATATAGAAGTTTTCACGCTCGACATATGGTTTTTTAGACTCATCACGCCAAAACTCAACCCGTTCAATTTGAGTTCTGAGGCGTTCAAGCTGCTTTTCAGCCACTGCATCTATTTCTGATTGTTTCCCTTTAAAGTAAGTGATGCGCCGTTGTGCTTCGGCTGCTGATTCTAGGTCAGTCACCTCAAACACTTCATAATCCTTTTCCTCTTCTTCGACCTGATCGATTAACACTTGTTCTGTTTCTGGAAGACTACTCATTAATTTGTTTCCTCCCTTGATTTTTCAAAAAATATTCGATATGCTTTAAATATTCTTTCTTAAAAAATCACTTCCCTAAAGTTCACTTGGCAGAGTGAACTTTTTTAATTGTCTTCCTCTTCGTTGTCTTTCTCTTTTTCATACTTCAAATATTCCAACGGATAACCGTAACGGTTGATTTCTGTAATGATTGGATGCTCGATATTCATTGATACGCCCTCCTTACAGTTGAAACGTCTATCCCTTTACTTAAGAGTTGGGACGCTATTTCATGCAGCTGAACAACTTGTTCTGGATGCTCCATCCGTTTAAGATCCTTACAATGGGCAATCATCGACCCTGCTATTTCAATACACCCTTCATAATCTCCGTCCTCAATAGCATCTGGTAACAGTTCAGTGATTAGAAAATCCATTGATTTGATTAGCCTTTCAGCTCTTTCCTGATCAGACTTTAGAAATCGATTTAAATTCATGCTTATCCTCCTCTTTGGTATAATGTTCCTGTAAGATAGGGGGTGAAACTATGAAACTTGATCACGATTGTGTAAGAGAAATCCTTCTTGAATTAGAAGAAAAACTTACATTGAACGACCAGCTAAATACTAGCGAGGTAAGAGAACTTCAAACCGTTCAAAAGTTTGGAGAAGAAACCTCGTTTTACGCTATTTTAAAGCTAATTGATGCCAATTTTATCGAAGGTAAAGCAATACGATCTGATGATTCACTAAGTGGCTTAATCCTAGGTCATTTGACCTGGGATGGCCATGTATTTCTTGATAACATAAGAGAGACATCAATATGGGAAGCTACTAAAGAAAAAACAAAAGGTCTTGCAAGTATTTCAGTGTCGTTAATGGCTGGAATTGCACAAGATTATTTAAAACAAAGGCTCGGTTTAAATTAATATTGTTTTCCTTCAGTCCAACCATGCTCATTAAGAAATCTAATAAGATCATTTATAAACTGTGTATATTTTTCTGTAGAATAATCATTACTGTTAAAAGTCAGTTCAAGATTGAGCTGGCTTTCTTTAGCATCACCCATGGAAAAAGCATTTCTATTTTTTATTTCAAACCCTTTAATCCAGACAGCTGCCCAGGCCTTACCTTTTTCTAATGTAACTGGCATTTGATATTTCATATTAGCCATTTATTCTCTCTCCTTTAACTTTTAGATATGCTTCTTCACAAAAGCCTGATAAATCTTCATAAAACGTTCTGCCTCGCTTAGAGCAAGCCATTCTTTTGTTTTGATCTTCACTTTACCCACCTCCTTTTAGTTGGTCAGTAATGACCTAATCTACTGGCTGTATATATCTCGGACGCTTCTTTATCACTCTCTGCACTTCACCAGTTGTATTGTTAACCAATACTTGCTTTCCTCTGTGATCAGTCCCCATTGTGTAAGTATCAATCCCCTTTTCCTCAGCAAACTCTTCTAACAAACCTTTTTGTCCTTCTGCTCTTCGTAAGGCACTGACTGTTGATAGCGATTCGATCATAAATGATGTAATATCCGAGTTTTGATAATCTGAAATAAAGTCAAATACTTCTCGTTCTGTTCCAATGCAATTGTCTAGTCCCTTTTCTTCAATAACTCGCATTGTGTAAAAATAGTCTTTCATTTCATATTTATCACCGTCATAATGCTTTTCGACCGGGAACATCTGCATCAATTCCCTTGGCGTTAACCAACCTATCATTGTATTGATAGAGCCAATAATGTGAAATCTCGTTAGTACGTCTTCATATGTTTCAGGCATGTCCTCACTATTAATCATTTTTAAACCACTAAAGACAACTCTTTTGAGGGTCTCTCTTTCAATAGATCCCTGGCTTTCGCATTGTGCCAATCCTTCGTATAGCTCATTTAAAAATATTTTTCGATAGATCGAATAATAATCCACCTTTTCCTTTTGAATACCATCTATAACCTGCAATTGATTTGACATTATGAAACCGCCTCTTCTTTCGTTAGAAACTTATTGATGAAATATACTTGACCCTTGCCAGTGACTTTAGGTGTCTTACTGATACTGATATGACCATCTGAATGTGTTATAGATGTTTCCTTAATTTCGAACAATCCACTTTCCATGCTCTTTTGAGTTGGCATGTTGTAATCTGTCCCTTTTCGCTTTATTAAATATCCGTTGTCTCTTAACCATGCGAAAAATCGTTTCTGTCCCGTTTCAATTCCATTCTGTTTTAATAGTTTTGCAAGCTCCCCCACCAAAATAGATGTACTGGATGCTGACACACTATCCGCAAACAGAACTTTAGGTTTGTTTTGCTCAATTTGCTTTTTTAGTTGATTGTTCTGATTTCGCAAATCTAGCACCATTGCTTGCTTTACTTCATCACTGAAACTAGGAAAATAGTTTTTAATGAATTGTTCTTCGTTACCTTTATTAACGTATCCGCCCGTTTTTCTAATTATAGGTAGCACTTCAGAGGTTACCCATCGTTTAAATTTTTTTGCCTTCTCTTTAATTTCTCGATTGTTCCCTTGTTTTGCAGCTCCAAATATTAAATCGTATAAACCTGATTCATTTACGAACTTTTTCTTTTGTTTTCTTCCTATTCTGTCGATGACTCCGTGGACCGCGGAGTCATCTTCCTCAACATGGTTTTGAATTGCATTATGTGGTTTCGAAAAGCTTAATGCTTTAGCAATTTCCTTTGCTCCAAACCACTCAACTCCATCCACTATCATTACAGGTAAATCTCCAAAAATTTTATGATTAAACGTTTGTAATTCATTCATTTATGAAATCTCCTTTTTTTGTTTTGCCTTTCGTTCTTTAATAATTGAATGCATGCTCGGTCTTATCTCTTGAACAAATGTAATAGCATACTTTCCGCTAAGAACAATTGATTCAACTGATTTGTTTTTTTTCATTAAGAAACATCCCTCTCTATATCTAACATTTTGTTAGGTTTTAGTTTAAAAAAAATGATTTCTGAAAAGTCACACCCAAATACATCAGCTAGTGCCACACCTTCTTCTATCTCCATCTTTTGCGGATTTCTCTCCCACGAAGAGTAAGTAGTTCTATGAATACCTAAGGCTTTAGCTACATCGTCTTGAGTTAAATTTAAACGCGCCCTCCATTCTTTTGGAGTTCTTGCAATTTTATATTCCAATTTACCTCACCTCCTCACACGTTAATAATATCTAACATTTTATTAGATGTCAACGATTTTTACACCATTTTTATATATTTGCGTTGTTTTTTCTAACTGTATGTTTGCTATAGCTAACATTTTGTTTTATAATAACAACATAAATAACAAGGAGGTGAAAAAATGGGGAAAAAAATAAACTTCGCCAAAAACATAGCAAGGATTAGAACAGAGTTAGGACTTTCTAAAGCTGAATTCGGAAAGCGACTTGGCTTTTCTGATGTCACAATAGGGTATTGGGAGCGAGGGGAACGAACTCCCAAGACAGGTACAATTGAAACGCTAGCAAGAAAACTAGGAGTTAGCACAGCCGAATTGATTTTTGACAATGTGGGCGAACAAAATACGCATAGTAGTATTGTTCCGATGACAGAGACAGTTCCTATATATGGATCTATTCCTGCAGGTTGCCCTAAATGGGCAGATGACAATATCATAGGTAGCCTTCCAATCCCTGATAAATTAATTAAAATGTATGGTTTGGAAAACCTCGTATCTTTGAAAATCGAAGGAGATAGCATGAACAAAATAGTGCCTAATGGTTTTTATGCTGTTATAGATACTAAAACTAAAGAAGTTGCAAACGGTGATATTGTAGCTGTCCGTATCAATGGTTATGAAACAACACTGAAAAGATTTTACCAAACAAACAACAGCATTATTCTTGAGCCAGACTCATACAATCCTGAACAAAAACCTTTTATTTTTGATTGCACCAATCCTTTTGAATGTCCTGAAATTACAATAACGGGAAAATACGTATGGAGTTGTGCGCCGATTGATTAATTCATAATTTACCAACGCGGGAGACTACCCGCTCTTCTTTTACAACCAAAAGAACATACATTCTGATAAAGGAGAATAAGGATGAAATGTGTGATATATACAAGGGTCTCTACTGATCTACAAGCAGAAGAAGGAATATCATTAGATCTGCAAAAAGAAAGATTGGAGCAATATGCTCTTTCTCAAGGGTGGGAAATAAAAGAAGTATATACTGATGAAGGATTTTCTGCTAAAAATACAGAGCGACCAGCTTTTCAAAAAATGCTTAATGACATGAAATCGAAAACTTTTGACATAATTTTGGTTTATCGCTTAGACCGCTTCACTCGTTCAGTTGTAGATTTATACGAAATACTAAAACAGATGGATAGGTATAATGTGAAATTCAAATCATCTATGGAGATATTTGACACAACCACCGCTACTGGGCGAATGTTTATAACATTAGTAGCCACTTTAGCACAATGGGAAAGAGAAACAATTTCAGAACGTGTCAAAGATGCTATGAAAAAGCGTGCTGAAGAAGGAAAATTTAATGGTGGGAAAGTTCCTTATGGTTATAGATTAAAAAATGGAGAATTAGTTACACATAAAGAAGAAGCTAAACTTGTAAAGTTAATATTTGAACGCTCCATATCTCTAGGAGCCGGTGCATTATCGCGATACCTAAATAAAAATGGATTTAGAACAAGAAGTGGTTCATTATTTCAACGTGCAGGAATATTAAGCATAATAAACAACCCGATCTATATTGGAAAAATACGCTGGGGAGAAGAGGTTTATACTGATATCGCGCAAAAAAGCTTTGAACAAATCATTTCTTTAGAATTATGGGAACAAGTCCATAAATCGATGGATATAAGAAAAAAGAACAATACTAAATCATACCGGAAATACACATATTTATTTAGTGGTGTTTTTAAATGTGCTCGTTGTGGTAATCCACTTATGGGTTCTCCTAAATACCGAAAAGATGGTAGCGTTAGATACGGTTATAAATGCAAGGGACATTACTCATTAGGAATATGCGATCTCCCGCAATTTGGACAAGATTCACTGGAAAAAACATTCTTAAACTTGTTAAAACTAACTGGTTTTAAAGACAAATTAGAAACAGATGAGACAAAAGATGATATGGGTAATATAAAGAAAAAAGTAAATGAATTAGATGCAAAGAAAAAGCGTGCAAAAGAACTTTATATTGAAGGTGACTTAACAAAGAAAGAATATCGAGAAATGTTAGAGAATTATTCAAATATGCAATCAAAACTTTTACAAAAAATCAAAACTGATTCTGAATCTGTAACACTTGAAGAGCTTGCCCTTTTCATTGAAAATATTCAAAGTGAATGGGTTAATTTAGATGACATTGAAAAGAAATCAGCTATCAACGCAGTATTTGATTACGTAAAAGTTGATGTAAAAACTTTCTCTAAACCATCTCGATATTCTCAACCAGCAGAGATTATCATTACTGAATATAAGTTAAATTAATCGTGATTTTCTGACCATAACGGAGTATCCTTTATTGGCTTGCCATCAGCCCACTGAGTAGCTCTATACTCTAGTTCCTGTACAACAATATAGGCTGGCTTACTTTTGATCCCAATTGGTACAGCTAGTTCAAAAATATTTGATGGTTTCACCAATAATAAAAGCGCTGGATCATTCTCCAACGCTTCAAATACTTGTTTTTCAGTAGTAAAGACCTTTCTACTACATTCATAGCTTGTACCCTCTTTTAATTACGCTTGCCATCGCTTGTAACATTCTTTCATTTGCGCTTCTCATACTTCGCTGAATAAATGGATTAGCTGGCTGATGAATGGTTCCGAATTCCGGTAAGTGAACACGGAATTTTGTGTCTTTAGTAGGTCCAACAACAGCATAGATTTCACCATCCAAATCCTTTCGAGTACGGTTTCCAACAATAATATCCTCATCAATATGGGGATGACTGCCCCCAATATCAGATCGAGGTGCATTTTTATCTATTTCTTTGGCAAGAATAGCACCCCCGGCTTTTACGGCTGCTTTATTGATTGACTCATCTTTCCTTGCAAGGTCAGTTAAATATGAATCTAATTCTTTAAAGCCCTGCATCTCCATTTCAAATTCCATTATTCCACCGCCTTTGCCCTTATTGTGGTGAAATGTTTCCGAGAATAGTTCGGCAAAATTGATTCAATCTCGTATGGTTGATCTTGAAAAAGAATTCGCATATGTTCGTTAAGATCTTCACGGTGACGAATTGTAAATTTTATAGTTTTTTCTTTCTGAACAGCTGCCGCTGCATAATACTCTCGGCCTTTTAATCCCTCAGCTTTGGCCCAGCATTCCACAACAGTTTCATACTTACCTTCCACAGGGAGGCGCCCGCCCTCTTTTTTCTGTTGAAATTCAATCCGATACCGCATGTCATTCAACATTGGAACCAGTCTCCGAAACCGTATATTTTAATTGATTGATCATCATCGTTAGCACCCCATCAAGGTTTGAAGTTGTGCCAGCTACTTCCCTGTTTTCATACCAATGCGTTACAAATGCTTTTACACACATATCAGCTCGTGCTGAATGATTTGGGAACTTTAAACCAGTTGCAGCTGTAATATATTCCTTCGCCGAAGCGATAAATCCCAGGATTAAATCATCTTCCAAATCACCATCAACCCTGAGAAATTTTTTCGCTTCTT
The DNA here is from genome assembly GCF_013155385.1 of Bacillus sp. WMMC1349. Classification (GTDB taxonomy): domain Bacteria; phylum Bacillota; class Bacilli; order Bacillales; family Bacillaceae; genus Bacillus. The sequence goes on from NZ_JABJUQ010000008.1 coordinate 42,066, forward strand.
TAAGTTCTTTTTGCTCAATTTCTGTCATTGGGCATCACCTAGCTTTCATTCACCTATTATTTGTTCTCACCAGAACCGGGATTTGGAACCCCATTGTCTGGAGTTGCATCTTTGATTGATGAAAACTCTGCAAACACAACAGCATCAGTATCCCAAAGAACAACATCTTCACGTTCAATGATTCGCATATCTGTAGAATTACGATAGAATGCTTTACCGCCAACATTTGTCGTTAAAATGGAATATTGCTGACGGTCAAATAGTTTAACAGCTTCTTTAAGATCACCGACAATCAACGGATATTTTGGCGCTGCTTTTGTACCACCGTTTGGCAAATATTTATCAGATATAACGGACACAGGCTTTCCGAATAAAAGTTTTTTAGTCGGATCTGTTGGATTAGGCTGTAGTAAGTACCGGCCAAAAGCATCCTTCAATTTATCCAAAACATTAAATCCTGATTGATTTGTAATAAAAGAGGTTGTGGCGTTGATAGCTGGATCAAGCTTGACGTTCAAAATATCTTTAATATCGTCTTGCTTTGAAACTGCTGTTTTTACGAGTGTTCCTAATTGCTTAATAATCAACGTATTACGCGTAACAGCTGATTTCTTAGCGAGCCAATTGGTCAAATATTGAAGAAGCGCTTCTTGTGTATCTGAAAGCAAATCATTAGAAAGAACCAAAATTCCTGCATAATCTTTAATGTTATATTTAATGTTTTCAAATTTAGGATTCTCTAGTTCCGTAATATCCGCTAATTCTTCAAGGTTTGCTAATGGAGTGATATCTGCTAGTTTTTCAAGCACTCGTGAACCTTTATTTGTAGATACCGGAATGACATCAACGAGATTAGCCAGTGTATCAAATTGTCTACGTTTTTCGTTGATCTTCGTTGAAATATCTTGCGGAACAACAAGACCGCCATCTTCATCCACACCTTCTTTCATTGCGGAAAGAGGTTTCGGTATTGTTCCAGATTTAAGAGCTGACGCAAAAAGCTGAACATGGTTCTTTACTTCCGTTTTGGCGATATCATCTGTTGGCTGTTGACCAGTTGCTACTGAATCTTGTGATGTCTGCTCCTGTTCATAAGGGACTTGCATATTTCGGACTTCTTCATATGTCTGGATCTGCTCTTTTATTTGTTGAGCTTCAGAAAGTAGTTTTTTAGCTTCATCAATTTTCCCTTTGTCTGTCAATGCTTCAATTTCTGTACGCTTTTCTGCTAGCGTTTGGCGTAACTCCCGTTCTTTTTTAGACATTCCACCTCCAGCAAAAAATTGAATATCTAGTTTCAATAAAAAATTTTTTTGTTTTAATAGTTTCGGTTTCAAATTCTTGTCCTCCTTAAAAGTGGCATTAAAAAAGAACCCTTAAAGATTTAAGAGTTCAAGTTTCATATCAATTTTTTGTTTTTGTAATTCATCCAATCCTGCTTCTTCAGCCGAATTTTCAGCAACTGTTTTAGCAACTATCTTTCCTGGCACATGTTTAAAGTGTGCCAAAATTTGATGATCAATACAGGCTGCTACATCCTTTGATTCTGAGACCTCATCAATCAAACCATAATGTAATGCTTCATCAGCTGTCAGCCACGTTTCTTCATCAAGTAATTGATGTAAAGTAACATCATCCAGCTTGTCACCAGCTTTATCAAGGTATGTCGAAACAATACTTTCTGTGATCTTGTCAAGATCATCGGCAGCCTTTCGAAATTCTGTTGCATTCCCGACCATTCCCATGTAAGGATTATGAATCATCATCATGGCGTTACTTGGCATTGTAATGTTATCCCCCGCCATTGCAATAACTGAGGCAATACTTCCAGCCAGTGCATCCACATAAACATTAATTTTAGCTTTATGACGTTTAAGCATTGAATGAATCGCTTGGCCCTCAAAGACATCTCCTCCAGGTGAATTAATGTACAAATCAATAGAGCTTACATCACCTAAACTTTTCAATTCTGACTGAAAAACTTTAGAAGAACTCTCACTAAACCATCCTTCACCCGTTATTGAGCCATAAAGTGTGATTTCAGCAGTAGAATCATTCAGAATCTTCATGTTCCAATACTTGTTTTTCTTCTTCGTTGCCATCACCCCCCTTCTGTTCATCAGATGTCCCTTTTACTTTGTTCAATTGATATTCTTTCATAATTGAAAGAGGAACAAGATTTAAATTCCCATAATGCTCATCCCCAATATCTCCAATTCCGGTCATGTCCTCTTTTTGAAGGATTGTGTTTACGCTAAAAGCGCCAACACTTTGCATCGTTTTATAAAACTCAGCACGAGATTTACTATCTCCACGAAGTTCTGATTCTAGGTTAAATTTAAAGTAATAACCACTTTTTAACTGGTTTTCTGTCAATATTTTATCGTTCAATTCTTGTTCTATATTTGTCACTAAAGGTTGTAACGTCGTTTTGACATAATCCAATGATTGTTGTTCGATATTAGAGAAAGTGGCTCGATCAAGTTCACCTATTTTATGTGGTGGTACCTTATAAATAGATGCGATCTGCTGACGGTTCCATTTCATGGACTCAATAAATTGAGCATCCTTCATCGGCATGGTTACTTGTGAATAGTCGAGACCAGCGTCTAGGACTGCAATAGACTGACCCGCATTTACACGCTCCCAGTCTTCTCTCACAATTTTTTTACTTTCTCTATCTAATAGAGTTGGTGCTTTGACAACGCCAAACGGAGCGCCACCATTTTTATAAAATTTTGCATTGAATTTTGTGGCAGCTCGATTTGATCCGATATTGTCACGAATAACTGAAATCGGAGTTTGTCCCACAATTCCATCAAGAGAAAGGTTTTTAAAATGCAGAACTTCTTCATAAAAAAACTCACGATATTTGCTGTCAATCGTGGTTGAATACCAAACCCGACCGTTATTAGGGTCAATATTTGTATTTGTTGCCTCAGGGTTTAAAGGTCTGATTCCAGTCACATTTCCGTCTTTATCAAAAAGCAAAAGATTGTAACTGTTCCCCCAAGTACAAAGCCTTGTGACCAAAAGCCTTTTCCAAATAAAACTTGTCATATAATCATTGACTTTGTTCAGAATCATCTCACTAATATCATTTTGGACTTGTTTGATATTGCCGTTTTTATTCTGAAAAAGTTTGATTGGCAGTTTCGCGATATCATCCGCCAAAACTATGACACATGCATAAACATCGGGATGAAGAACAGCTGTTTTTGATGATACTCTTTCACCTGATGAGGTTTCAGTGCCAGCAAAAATATTTCTAAACCAATTGGCTGGATGAAGAAGGGAGCCGCTATCCTCTTCTGCGATTTCATTCTTGACCCCGCCCTTTAAACGGCTTAATAGCATCTAATCCCCTCCTTCCTCCTTACGCTGCCTATCTACACCTAACAAGCCAGCAAGAGAAAATAAAAAAACACCGGTCGCAATCAAACCCGCGTTGATATTTATTCGATATATGGCAGTAGAAATGAATATCATCCCTATAATAAGTAAGATATCATCTATAAACGGCTGCATACTTTTTATAAATTTCATATTCCCACCTCCTACAGGCTGAAAGATCCTGACTTGATATAAGCATTTAAGTCAATCGTCATATCAATTTGAGATGCTCTCACATGTGCATTAATAAGGGCTGCAGCAGGGTCAATCCGTTGTGTTGACTTTGATTTGTCCAGCATGATATTTTCTTGAGCATCTACTTTTGTAACAGCATTACCCATCGCCCATGTCAGTAGATCGTTTTTATTATGGATGATGTTTTTCGCCTTTACTTTTTCGCGAAAGTCTTTTGTAGGCTCTGAAAGTGTGGCAACTCCCTGCCTAATTTCAATCATCACATATCCGTCAGCCTCCATCTGTTGAGCAAACTGTGTCGCATTATATGGATCGTAACCGATTTCTTTAATTTTCCATCCTTTCTCTTTCTCCATTTTCTTGATATAAGCTCTGATATAGTCATAATCAACTACAGCACCATCAGTAACGGTTAACCAGTTCCTCTCCCTCCACAAGTCATAAGGGACATGATCTGTCTTCATACGTTCATAGAATGTATCTTCAGGCATAAAACCATGACTTTCTACAGCAAAGCTCCCATCATCTAACGGAAAAATAAAAGATACGGCTGTCAGGTCAATTCGTTTTGATAAGTCAATTCCAACATAGCACTCCCGGCCGGATAGATCAGGAAAATGATCAGATCCACAATCTTTCCAAGCTTGCATGTCCATGTAGCCATTTTCACGCATGTTAACCCAGATATTCATATTCTTAGTCAGAAAGTTCCTCATTTTCTCTGGTACAGCCAAGGCAACTTCCAACTCTCCACGCAGATAATTAAGTCCATGTTCATTTTTAGCAACAATAGGATTGGCTTTGATCCAGTTCTGCTCATCCTTAATGTCATCACCTTTGTCTAATTCATTAACCATCACAAAATACTGCTCATTTGTTTCTACTTTATTTGGATCTAAAATGCGTGACACGTAATCATATTCAACGCGGTAGGCAGGGTTATTTAATTCAAAACCGGCAGTCGTAATAATGACCATTAACGGCTGATTTCGTGCAGCCATACCAGAAACAAGTACATCATATATTTCAGATGTTTTATGTGCGTGATATTCGTCTATAATTCCGCACTGAGGATTGAACCCATCTCCTGTTTTCCCTGCATCTTTAGAGAGTGCCTCAATTTTAGATTGTGTTTTTGGATGTTCAATTTTCCCGTAGGCAATCCTATATTTTTGCTCAGGTTTATTTAATAGCTCACACTGAAGAATCTGTGCTTTGATCTCATTCCAACATATTTTTGCTTGCTCAGTTTTCGTTGCCCCAATGTAGACCTCTGACATATTTTCATCATTTGCCATAGCTTCATAAGAAGCAACACAAGCTAAACTTTGTGTTTTCGCGTTCTTACGTCCAACTTGCCAATATACTTTTGTGAATCTGCGATACCTTGTTTCTTTGTGAACCCACCCATACACATTGCCAAAAATAAAAATTTGGATTGGTTCGGGGACAATATTTTCTCCTGCGAGAGGTCCTTTTGTATGCTTAAACTGAGTCATCCAATAAAGAAACCGTCTAGCTTTCTCGTCATCAAATATATAAGGGAACTCCCTTGTTCCTTCTCTCTTAATGTCATTTAAAAAGCGATGACAAGCCCAAATATGTTTTTGACACGCCACAATCTCACCCGATATCACATCGCGCGAGTAGTCAATCATAAACTGTTTAATTGTATTCATACATTACCAAACTCCTTTTCCGCTGCCGTCTTTTCTCGTTCTTCCTGAGTTTTGGTGATGGCTAGTTTTGCACGTGCAGACGGTGTAAGGCCAAAATGGTTGGCCGCAGATATCATCTGATCATAATAATTTTTCTCGCGTTTAAGAAGGGGATGTTCTTCACCAACCGACTTGATGGGCTGACCATTTTCATTACACCCTTCTGTGTTTATCATGATGCCATCTTCATCAATTTTTTTTGTAATAGAAATATATCGAGAGTAAATCTTACAATAGGTGGCCAACATGTTGATATCCGCCTCTGTGATGAGATCCACTTCAGACAATAAAGCAGCAACCCGTTTAAATTCTTTTTTAGCTACCTTATCATCCAACCATGAAGGAGGCTTAATATTTTCAGTACGCATTTTCATTTGTTTTTCATATTTAGCTCTGGTGGCTAATTCCTCAGTATTCTTTTTATTCGGATTACCCTGTATTAGTTGAAGAGCTGCAGATTTTGCGGGTCTCGGCATGTTTTTCACCTCATTTCGTTAAAAAAATCTTCTTTTTTCGCTTGTTTTTTCCGTCAAACATGCTATGATGAAACTAACAATCAAATCGTTTATATCAAGCCCTCTTGGCAAATCGCCGAGAGGGTATTTTGTATTTTTCGGGAACTTTGAAAAGCGGTGTTTGTTTGCAGAAGAGGGCGCGCCGTTCCCCAGACGGTTGTTTTCCAAAGATTTTAGTAGGGGGGTATCCTACTGCCCTAGCTTACTTCGATCACCATGAACCTTGTTATGGCAAGCATTACAGAGACTTTCAAGGTTTGAAAGGTCTAAACGCTTGGACCAGTCCTCTTTTACTTCCACAATGTGGTGAACCATGTCAGCAGGTATGAAGCGATGTTCCCTCAAACATCTCTGACAAAGATAGTTGTCTCTTAACAAAGCAAGTTGTCTTGTTTGCTTCCAATCAGTTGATTTATAAAAACTTGTAATTGTTTTGTCTCTTGAATGTTTGTTGTATTGTTTTGTTTCCTCTTGCTTGATGTGCTTATGATCATGGCAATAGGCTTCTCTAGTTAGTGCCTTACACCCATAGGCCTTACACTCCCTTAACGGCTTAGGTGGCATTGTTATCCTTCCTTCGGTTGTAAAGAGATCGATTGTAAACGATTGCTTTTGTTCCATACTTGCTATCTTTATCGACAAATTCAATGTCAATATGCGTTGGATTAAGCGTTGAATCATCCCTAGTTAAGTATGAAAAATCTGCATTTATAATCTTGTCAATTTTTTTACCGTTATAAAAAATACGTGGCGGAGAATCAATATCATCAAGTTCAATTTGAAGTAAAGGTGGTGCCATTTTCTCTTTAGTTGTGATTGATTGATACGGTTGATATGGACCATTTACTACCCTTTCCAATAGGTCAGATATACTCATATTGGCTAAATCCTTTTTAAAATCCACTTTTTATACCTCCCTCAAATAAAAAAACACCCTCCCTTTCGGAAAAGCGCTTGGCTATATTCTTTCTAAACCATGCCCACACTCAGAGGCTCCCTTTGCCATCAATCGTCTTATCTGAGATTCACTGGACACGGTTTACAGAGAACATCAACCAAGTCCATTAACACGCTTATATTTAATAAAATTGAACTTACACATACCCCGGGAGGAAGCCAAGCATAGTAAGATCATGGGTACAATGAAAATACTATTCCCCGATACGGCTGCCGCAAGACTAGCGCTATCCAGGCTCAGAATGTTCCTCCCGTTCGGCTTCATTCCTCAACACCTTTGTTCCGTATCCGGATACGCCATTGATAAGGGAAAGGCGCGTCTCCCATATATTCTTGATAAGTAAATGTTATCGCTAATGCAGACATAAATAGTCCCCCTTTTTGTCCCCCATTTTATCGGAAAAATGTCGGGATTTTGTCGATAAAAAAAGCACTCAGATAATTCCGAGTGCTGTAGCTATACGGTTTATAGCGCGTTGCTTGATTTCATAATAAGTATCCTTTTTCATTCCGAGTTCTATATAGATATGAATATCTTTTACCCTTGCAGCAGTTAGATATTTCTTTTCAATGATTAACCGTTCTTCTTCATCCAAGCTGTTTTGTAAGGCGCGTTCCATCTGCTTGACCTTGAGTTCATTGAGATTTAATGAATCTCGGAGGGAAGGGAAAGTATTTATGCCAGCAGATGAACATTCCTTTTTGTTCTCCAATTGGACTTTAAGCGCACGGTAATTTTTCAATTCTTTGATGACAACTTTGCGGACGGCTTTTTCATCCACAGCTGGAAGAAAAGATAATTGTTTAGACATCCTATCCCTCCTATTCTTCTACTTTTCTTTTTCCCATTTTTCAATACGTCTTTCGGTAAACTCTATCCAAATCAACGGTGCTGCAATAATAATGATTCCTATAATTAGATAGATCATGATTCTCCCTTCCCGTCTTATGTTATTTTTTAGTCAACTACGACTGAACACTATGCCGTTAATTTCTTAAACTGTGAATTAGTCAATTTCTTCTTTCCAAGGCGCTTCATCTATAAGCTCAAGCCAACAATTTAATGAACAACAACATTCAAACCTATTTTCTTGATTAGTTGGATAACCTTCATCTGTTTGAAACTCATCACCACAATTTGAGCATTCTTTCATTTTCGTAACTCCTTTAACGAACAATTATCTCAATAATTTCAACATCTTTATCACTGAATACAATTGAACAGGCCGGACAATACTCTCCCGATTGCCAATCTTCCTCAAACTCTTCTCGTTCATCAAAATAGGAGCCGAACATTGGATCTTGTTCTAAGTGGTAGAAAAACTCTTTTATTGTTCCACTATCTTTTTCTAGCCAGTTAACGAGACAATACCCGTCTCCACTCCAACTTTTTGCGACAATAACCTCTACTCCGGCAATTAAGCCATATATTTTAAGCCAATTTTGAATTTCTTCTTCATTTGGTTCTAGCCCAGTTAATTCGTTTTTAATTTGTTCTGATGTTTTTTTACTGGTATTCAATTTTGCCTTGTATAGATTTAGGAATTCCCCTTGTAAGAGTGTCATTTCCATGCCTCCCAATAATTCTGTTTTTCAAATATAAAATTACGTGAAGGTTTTAAATACTCTCGGTAGACAATTGGGTACTTTTTGATATAAGCCAACCGTTCTTTCTCTGTCATCTTCCAAACTTTCACTTCCCCTGGCAATCTCCAATTTTTATTTGAACTCATATTTATTCCCCCCTTTACTTTTGTAAAGTACCCTGTGACGCCTGCAGAACGGTGTTTGATTTTTAGCAGCTTGTTTATTTATGCCTTCTTCAAAAACAGTAATGACCTGTAGATTCTCAGAATCATAGTTTGTTGCCACCCACTGAACAACACGCCTTATCATGTTTATCCCCCTTAAAACGGCAAATCTGAATCTTTTATATCAATCGGCTTTCCATTATTGGCAAACGGGTCATCTAGGAATCTATTTCCTTGCTGTTGTCTCTGGTTCTGTCCTTGATTCTGGTTGCTGTTTTTTGTATCCAGAAATTGAACTGATTCAGCGACTAATTCTGTAATGAACACCCGACCACCATGCTGGTTTTCATAGTTGCGTGTCTGCAATCGTCCGTCTACGCCTGCTAATGATCCCTTTTTAAGAAAGTTCGCGACGTTTTCAGCCTGCTTTCTCCAAGCCACACAGTTTATAAAGTCTGCTTCTGACTCTCCATTTTGATTTTTGAACGGTCGATTAACCGCAAGTGTGAATCCTGCAACAGCAACACCTGAGCCGGTATATCTTAACTCTGGATCTTTAGTTAAGCGTCCAACAATAATTGATCTATTTAACATGTTTAAATTCTCCCTCTCATTTTTTCGACAAAATTCGACAAATGAAGCCGTTATTTATTTTACTCTCCGGTGTGAAATCCCATTTATACGGAAAGTTGTTTCAATCTCATGAATAACCATGCTTTTCGAGCGCTGCCCTTACCTTGTCGAGATCGTATTCAATACCATCAATTTCGATATACTCTAAATCGTCGTTTAAAAAGCCATAGCGACGTTTTAACTCTATTAGACTATCAATGTTCCTCCATAGGGTGTTATGCCCCACAGTGCGCCTATAATCGTTTTTATAGCGTATAATCAGACGCTTAGCTGTTCCCATTCTTCTGTCGCCCTTGTAATCTGAACTCGATTCCTGGCTTTTCACCGTACTTTTTACAAGCAGTTACTTTTGAAACTTGGTTATCATCTTTCCAAGCAATTTTGTTTAGAGCATCGAACACGCCTTTTATAAGATTGTCGATGTCTGGCTTTTTGGTATGCAGCGTATTGATGGATTGTTGCTGTTTTTTCTTTGACCAACTTTTAGGAATCGGCATAACGAAAGTGATATCTACATGGAGTGCTCCCGATTCAAAAGGATCGCTTTTCATCTGTTTCTGCGCTTCCCACTTGATGAAATCTTTATAGGCTAAGTATCGTTGAGCGTTTTTATTTACGAATTTGCCACGCCCAGTCATTCGAACGGCTCCCATTGGTGTAACGGGTATGTTAAGGGTGATCATTGGTTGCCCCTCAATTCTTTTAACTCTTTTGATTTATACTGATTTTTCCGTCTTATTAATTTTTTATCTGGAACTTTAAGCTTTTTGCTTAATCCATCATGGTATGGGCAAAAGTCAAATGGGCCGTGTGATTTTGCACACTCCTTACACATTGGCAAATCACAAGTTCTATGAATACCACCATGAACTGATGTCCACACATAAGCTGTTACAAAATCACATAACTGAGTTACCTCATTTTTCCGACAGATAGCGCAAGGATTTTCAGGTAATTTAATCATTCCGCCACCTCCAATAGATCAGGATTTCGATATATGTCGCCGATAACTTCGATTCTGTCTTTCCAATATTCCAAACCCGCATAACTACTGGCCCTTATTTGCTTACCTATAAAACTAGTGTCTTTATATACAACAACGTACAAGATATTTAGGTCGCCTTGATGGTAGACATCCCCCTCGTAGATCTCCTGACCGTTTTTGTCCTTCAATCCGGTGTATTGTCCAATTGATGCCCACTCTACCTGTATATGACCGTTATAAGGAGCACTGATATAGGCTAATTTTTTATCATGGTATAAGTCGATACCGCCATAAAACCATTTAATATCGCCATAATCCTCAATCGGTTTACCTCGAAACTTGATCTCTCTCAATCTCCTTACCTCCCGTCATCATGTATCCATTGCTTAATCTGTTTTTCTCTGTATCCGGCCAGAAATAAGATCTCAAATGCAGCTTTTATTTGCTCAAGCACCGAATATCCCGCCTTCTCTTTCCCTGATATGCCCCAACTCCGCACGGTCATAGAGTAAGAGAAAGACTTCTTTCACTGGTCGTTTAACGATTTTTGCAATTCTTTCAATGGGTAAACCGCCCTGCCAGTAAGATTCAACTTCATCCACTTCGTCCGGCTTCCAATCAAAATTACAATGATCAAGCATGATATAAACACCCATTAGGCGCTCTCCTTTATCGCTTTTTCCATTTCGCGCATTTTCTCTTCTAGCATTTTGATAACTGGTGTCAGGTCTTTGCCTTTCCCTGTCTTCCTTGGCGACAATTCGTAAACTCCCGGCATCAATGGAATGATTTGATAGTTTTTCATTTCCAAGCTCCTAATCTATGATTTAATTTCATCCGGTCACCCTTGATGATGACTATATAGTTCTCACACATTTCATAAATCCGTGTGCCGAGTGCTTCGTCTATTTGTACAAGCTGCTCAATATCCAATTCACTTGAAATGAGAATCGGCTTATGATTGAGATAACGATAATTGATGACTGAATATGTCTGTTCCACCTGCCAATCAGTTGCCCTAGGTTTACCCTTCAGAGGCTTAAATAGATCGTCTATAAAAAGGACATCAACCTCTTTCATTCGCCGTAGCTTCTCTTCCAATTTTTCAAAATCATCTTTCAGATCATTGAAGCCCTCGACATATGGAAAGTATTGAACTGGCACGTTTTTCGATTTGATTAATTTATTTGATATGGCTGTAAGTAAATGTGTCTTTCCTGATCCTGGCTGTCCCAAAAGGGCAATGCTGTTTTTACGTTTATCCTTGATACTGTCGAAATTCTTATAGTAATCAACAGCGCAATCGTAAGCATCAACGATCAGACCGTGTTTCCCTTCCGTAACAAAATTCTTGAATTGTAATTTCTCAAACTCTGCAGTTATGTCACTAGAATTCATTAATTTCCTAATTCGACGCCACTCAACACATTTACAGCGTACCCACACCTCAATGCCGTCCCTGTTTTCTAGATAACCCAATTCATCCTTACAAGTGGGACAGTCATATTCACCCTTTTTTTCTAAGGCGTCCGACTCTTCCACCAAAGATTGAGCTGACCTTTCCTGAAGCTTCTTCAGTATTTTCTCCATAGCTTTGTCCGTACGGTTGTTGGTTGCCATTTCTCGTTCCCCTTCTTTCTTCTTCATTCTTCTGAACTACTAATCTGGCATATTGTTTTCGCAATTTATCAGCACTTAAAATATTTTTGTACCAGAATTCGTGTTTAGTAGACCACAAGATCACTTCTTGAATATCTTTTCCTGTGCGTCCGTCACGTTCCATCATCAGTCGAATTGTATTAGCCCATTTATCAAGGTTTGGTTGTTTCATGTCAGGGGCGTTTATATGGACATGTTTCCAAAGCAATTCAGCCAGCTGCATTTGTTTTTCATCAAAAACCAAACGTTTATTATTATTATTATTTTCCTTCTTTACCTTCTTTACATTCTTATTATTGTTCCATCTGCGTTCCGTCTCCGTTCCATCTGCGTTCTCTCTCCGTTCCAAGTTGCCTTTTTTGTAGTTCTCTAACCCCTGATATACCTCATAATTTACGACAGTGAAGAGCGTTCCAAGTTCGGTGTCCTCGATTTTCAAACGATTTTCTTTAATCAGTCGATCAACCGCCCTTTTGATCCTCGAAAGTGAATACTGTTTGACCGATCTATTTTCGATATACTGCAAGTCTTTTTGTAAATTTCGATATGATCTTAAAAATTGACCGCGCTTCACCAAAACATCGCCTTTTCGTTGCCCCTCTTCCGAAAAAACTGCATTTCCATAAATAAAGAAGAATAGACGGAATTCGACTGGGTTTTGCCATATATCGCTTGTAAAAATGTCTCTACTTGTTTGGAACGCTCCGCCCATAAAATCACCCTCTTGTTATGCTAATTCTTTCTCTGCTTTAGCCACCCATCTTTTAAGTAGATAGATACAATGGTCAGCTTGCCCTTTATTGATTTTGTTAATATCTTTGATGTCAAGAGCTGTTATAACGGTCTTCACATCGCCTTGTCCACGCAATTCAATATAATGTTGAGCAAGGGATTGAATTTCATCCTTTTGCTCCTGTGTGATCATTTCAGGTGGTTTTGTCGCTTCTACTTTTTGTTGAAATGCGTCTGGATCGTCTTTATCTGTCGGAATGTTGAATTGTTTCAAAAGAAAATATTTTTCAGCGTATGTCAAAGCCTTACCGACTCCCTTTTCTCCTGCTATATCAACACCCTGTGCATAAAAAGGGACAGTCAACGTTTCTTCGGGATTTTCTGCATTCACCCAAATAAATTCAAGGTCTAATTCTGTGAAATATGTCGTTTTCTTTTTCTGATTGCCGTACTTATCTTTACTTTCAACTGTTTCTGTTAAGATGCGTTTGTCTACAATTTTCGGAATCAGTAAAAGCGTTTGTTTGTCTAATTCATCTCTGATAGCGCCTAAAACCTGACTTGATCCGACATATTCGTACTGGTTTCCTTTGTTTTCTTTTTGGAGATACGGGATCGCCTTTCTGACCTCGATCAGCTTTTGATAAATATTCATTATTCGTTCACCTCGACTGTGAATTTATCTTCCCTATCAACCACTGTCACACCTGAAATAATCTCGCCATCTGCGTCTATTAGCTTGTCCCCGAAAACTGAAGATTTCTTTTTAATGGATGCCCAATCAACGTCTTTTTTAATTTTGACTAACCCTTTTGTTTCCGCGTATTTCAACAAGTCGGTTTCATTACGTTGATATTCCGGCTGCTGCTTGGTAAGCTTAATTTTTCCATACGGTAGATTGATTGACTTATATGGCTTTTTGCCACTTTCAATCTGCCTTCTGACTTCTTCCCGCATGTATCGCTCTAGTCTATGGATATAGAAGTTTTCACGCTCGACATATGGTTTTTTAGACTCATCACGCCAAAACTCAACCCGTTCAATTTGAGTTCTGAGGCGTTCAAGCTGCTTTTCAGCCACTGCATCTATTTCTGATTGTTTCCCTTTAAAGTAAGTGATGCGCCGTTGTGCTTCGGCTGCTGATTCTAGGTCAGTCACCTCAAACACTTCATAATCCTTTTCCTCTTCTTCGACCTGATCGATTAACACTTGTTCTGTTTCTGGAAGACTACTCATTAATTTGTTTCCTCCCTTGATTTTTCAAAAAATATTCGATATGCTTTAAATATTCTTTCTTAAAAAATCACTTCCCTAAAGTTCACTTGGCAGAGTGAACTTTTTTAATTGTCTTCCTCTTCGTTGTCTTTCTCTTTTTCATACTTCAAATATTCCAACGGATAACCGTAACGGTTGATTTCTGTAATGATTGGATGCTCGATATTCATTGATACGCCCTCCTTACAGTTGAAACGTCTATCCCTTTACTTAAGAGTTGGGACGCTATTTCATGCAGCTGAACAACTTGTTCTGGATGCTCCATCCGTTTAAGATCCTTACAATGGGCAATCATCGACCCTGCTATTTCAATACACCCTTCATAATCTCCGTCCTCAATAGCATCTGGTAACAGTTCAGTGATTAGAAAATCCATTGATTTGATTAGCCTTTCAGCTCTTTCCTGATCAGACTTTAGAAATCGATTTAAATTCATGCTTATCCTCCTCTTTGGTATAATGTTCCTGTAAGATAGGGGGTGAAACTATGAAACTTGATCACGATTGTGTAAGAGAAATCCTTCTTGAATTAGAAGAAAAACTTACATTGAACGACCAGCTAAATACTAGCGAGGTAAGAGAACTTCAAACCGTTCAAAAGTTTGGAGAAGAAACCTCGTTTTACGCTATTTTAAAGCTAATTGATGCCAATTTTATCGAAGGTAAAGCAATACGATCTGATGATTCACTAAGTGGCTTAATCCTAGGTCATTTGACCTGGGATGGCCATGTATTTCTTGATAACATAAGAGAGACATCAATATGGGAAGCTACTAAAGAAAAAACAAAAGGTCTTGCAAGTATTTCAGTGTCGTTAATGGCTGGAATTGCACAAGATTATTTAAAACAAAGGCTCGGTTTAAATTAATATTGTTTTCCTTCAGTCCAACCATGCTCATTAAGAAATCTAATAAGATCATTTATAAACTGTGTATATTTTTCTGTAGAATAATCATTACTGTTAAAAGTCAGTTCAAGATTGAGCTGGCTTTCTTTAGCATCACCCATGGAAAAAGCATTTCTATTTTTTATTTCAAACCCTTTAATCCAGACAGCTGCCCAGGCCTTACCTTTTTCTAATGTAACTGGCATTTGATATTTCATATTAGCCATTTATTCTCTCTCCTTTAACTTTTAGATATGCTTCTTCACAAAAGCCTGATAAATCTTCATAAAACGTTCTGCCTCGCTTAGAGCAAGCCATTCTTTTGTTTTGATCTTCACTTTACCCACCTCCTTTTAGTTGGTCAGTAATGACCTAATCTACTGGCTGTATATATCTCGGACGCTTCTTTATCACTCTCTGCACTTCACCAGTTGTATTGTTAACCAATACTTGCTTTCCTCTGTGATCAGTCCCCATTGTGTAAGTATCAATCCCCTTTTCCTCAGCAAACTCTTCTAACAAACCTTTTTGTCCTTCTGCTCTTCGTAAGGCACTGACTGTTGATAGCGATTCGATCATAAATGATGTAATATCCGAGTTTTGATAATCTGAAATAAAGTCAAATACTTCTCGTTCTGTTCCAATGCAATTGTCTAGTCCCTTTTCTTCAATAACTCGCATTGTGTAAAAATAGTCTTTCATTTCATATTTATCACCGTCATAATGCTTTTCGACCGGGAACATCTGCATCAATTCCCTTGGCGTTAACCAACCTATCATTGTATTGATAGAGCCAATAATGTGAAATCTCGTTAGTACGTCTTCATATGTTTCAGGCATGTCCTCACTATTAATCATTTTTAAACCACTAAAGACAACTCTTTTGAGGGTCTCTCTTTCAATAGATCCCTGGCTTTCGCATTGTGCCAATCCTTCGTATAGCTCATTTAAAAATATTTTTCGATAGATCGAATAATAATCCACCTTTTCCTTTTGAATACCATCTATAACCTGCAATTGATTTGACATTATGAAACCGCCTCTTCTTTCGTTAGAAACTTATTGATGAAATATACTTGACCCTTGCCAGTGACTTTAGGTGTCTTACTGATACTGATATGACCATCTGAATGTGTTATAGATGTTTCCTTAATTTCGAACAATCCACTTTCCATGCTCTTTTGAGTTGGCATGTTGTAATCTGTCCCTTTTCGCTTTATTAAATATCCGTTGTCTCTTAACCATGCGAAAAATCGTTTCTGTCCCGTTTCAATTCCATTCTGTTTTAATAGTTTTGCAAGCTCCCCCACCAAAATAGATGTACTGGATGCTGACACACTATCCGCAAACAGAACTTTAGGTTTGTTTTGCTCAATTTGCTTTTTTAGTTGATTGTTCTGATTTCGCAAATCTAGCACCATTGCTTGCTTTACTTCATCACTGAAACTAGGAAAATAGTTTTTAATGAATTGTTCTTCGTTACCTTTATTAACGTATCCGCCCGTTTTTCTAATTATAGGTAGCACTTCAGAGGTTACCCATCGTTTAAATTTTTTTGCCTTCTCTTTAATTTCTCGATTGTTCCCTTGTTTTGCAGCTCCAAATATTAAATCGTATAAACCTGATTCATTTACGAACTTTTTCTTTTGTTTTCTTCCTATTCTGTCGATGACTCCGTGGACCGCGGAGTCATCTTCCTCAACATGGTTTTGAATTGCATTATGTGGTTTCGAAAAGCTTAATGCTTTAGCAATTTCCTTTGCTCCAAACCACTCAACTCCATCCACTATCATTACAGGTAAATCTCCAAAAATTTTATGATTAAACGTTTGTAATTCATTCATTTATGAAATCTCCTTTTTTTGTTTTGCCTTTCGTTCTTTAATAATTGAATGCATGCTCGGTCTTATCTCTTGAACAAATGTAATAGCATACTTTCCGCTAAGAACAATTGATTCAACTGATTTGTTTTTTTTCATTAAGAAACATCCCTCTCTATATCTAACATTTTGTTAGGTTTTAGTTTAAAAAAAATGATTTCTGAAAAGTCACACCCAAATACATCAGCTAGTGCCACACCTTCTTCTATCTCCATCTTTTGCGGATTTCTCTCCCACGAAGAGTAAGTAGTTCTATGAATACCTAAGGCTTTAGCTACATCGTCTTGAGTTAAATTTAAACGCGCCCTCCATTCTTTTGGAGTTCTTGCAATTTTATATTCCAATTTACCTCACCTCCTCACACGTTAATAATATCTAACATTTTATTAGATGTCAACGATTTTTACACCATTTTTATATATTTGCGTTGTTTTTTCTAACTGTATGTTTGCTATAGCTAACATTTTGTTTTATAATAACAACATAAATAACAAGGAGGTGAAAAAATGGGGAAAAAAATAAACTTCGCCAAAAACATAGCAAGGATTAGAACAGAGTTAGGACTTTCTAAAGCTGAATTCGGAAAGCGACTTGGCTTTTCTGATGTCACAATAGGGTATTGGGAGCGAGGGGAACGAACTCCCAAGACAGGTACAATTGAAACGCTAGCAAGAAAACTAGGAGTTAGCACAGCCGAATTGATTTTTGACAATGTGGGCGAACAAAATACGCATAGTAGTATTGTTCCGATGACAGAGACAGTTCCTATATATGGATCTATTCCTGCAGGTTGCCCTAAATGGGCAGATGACAATATCATAGGTAGCCTTCCAATCCCTGATAAATTAATTAAAATGTATGGTTTGGAAAACCTCGTATCTTTGAAAATCGAAGGAGATAGCATGAACAAAATAGTGCCTAATGGTTTTTATGCTGTTATAGATACTAAAACTAAAGAAGTTGCAAACGGTGATATTGTAGCTGTCCGTATCAATGGTTATGAAACAACACTGAAAAGATTTTACCAAACAAACAACAGCATTATTCTTGAGCCAGACTCATACAATCCTGAACAAAAACCTTTTATTTTTGATTGCACCAATCCTTTTGAATGTCCTGAAATTACAATAACGGGAAAATACGTATGGAGTTGTGCGCCGATTGATTAATTCATAATTTACCAACGCGGGAGACTACCCGCTCTTCTTTTACAACCAAAAGAACATACATTCTGATAAAGGAGAATAAGGATGAAATGTGTGATATATACAAGGGTCTCTACTGATCTACAAGCAGAAGAAGGAATATCATTAGATCTGCAAAAAGAAAGATTGGAGCAATATGCTCTTTCTCAAGGGTGGGAAATAAAAGAAGTATATACTGATGAAGGATTTTCTGCTAAAAATACAGAGCGACCAGCTTTTCAAAAAATGCTTAATGACATGAAATCGAAAACTTTTGACATAATTTTGGTTTATCGCTTAGACCGCTTCACTCGTTCAGTTGTAGATTTATACGAAATACTAAAACAGATGGATAGGTATAATGTGAAATTCAAATCATCTATGGAGATATTTGACACAACCACCGCTACTGGGCGAATGTTTATAACATTAGTAGCCACTTTAGCACAATGGGAAAGAGAAACAATTTCAGAACGTGTCAAAGATGCTATGAAAAAGCGTGCTGAAGAAGGAAAATTTAATGGTGGGAAAGTTCCTTATGGTTATAGATTAAAAAATGGAGAATTAGTTACACATAAAGAAGAAGCTAAACTTGTAAAGTTAATATTTGAACGCTCCATATCTCTAGGAGCCGGTGCATTATCGCGATACCTAAATAAAAATGGATTTAGAACAAGAAGTGGTTCATTATTTCAACGTGCAGGAATATTAAGCATAATAAACAACCCGATCTATATTGGAAAAATACGCTGGGGAGAAGAGGTTTATACTGATATCGCGCAAAAAAGCTTTGAACAAATCATTTCTTTAGAATTATGGGAACAAGTCCATAAATCGATGGATATAAGAAAAAAGAACAATACTAAATCATACCGGAAATACACATATTTATTTAGTGGTGTTTTTAAATGTGCTCGTTGTGGTAATCCACTTATGGGTTCTCCTAAATACCGAAAAGATGGTAGCGTTAGATACGGTTATAAATGCAAGGGACATTACTCATTAGGAATATGCGATCTCCCGCAATTTGGACAAGATTCACTGGAAAAAACATTCTTAAACTTGTTAAAACTAACTGGTTTTAAAGACAAATTAGAAACAGATGAGACAAAAGATGATATGGGTAATATAAAGAAAAAAGTAAATGAATTAGATGCAAAGAAAAAGCGTGCAAAAGAACTTTATATTGAAGGTGACTTAACAAAGAAAGAATATCGAGAAATGTTAGAGAATTATTCAAATATGCAATCAAAACTTTTACAAAAAATCAAAACTGATTCTGAATCTGTAACACTTGAAGAGCTTGCCCTTTTCATTGAAAATATTCAAAGTGAATGGGTTAATTTAGATGACATTGAAAAGAAATCAGCTATCAACGCAGTATTTGATTACGTAAAAGTTGATGTAAAAACTTTCTCTAAACCATCTCGATATTCTCAACCAGCAGAGATTATCATTACTGAATATAAGTTAAATTAATCGTGATTTTCTGACCATAACGGAGTAGTAAAGACCTATTCTACTACATTCACTAGCTTGTACCCTCTTTTAATTACGCTTGCCATCGCTTGTAACATTCTTTCATTTGCGCTTCTCATACTTCGCTGAATAAATGGATTAGCTGGCTGATGAATGGTTCCGAATTCCGGTAAGTGAACACGGAATTTTGTGTCTTTAGTAGGTCCAACAACAGCATAGATTTCACCATCCAAATCCTTTCGAGTACGGTTTCCAACAATAATATCCTCATCAATATGGGGATGACTGCCCCCAATATCAGATCGAGGTGCATTTTTATCTATTTCTTTGGCAAGAATAGCACCCCCGGCTTTTACGGCTGCTTTATTGATTGACTCATCTTTCCTTGCAAGGTCAGTTAAATATGAATCTAATTCTTTAAAGCCCTGCATCTCCATTTCAAATTCCATTATTCCACCGCCTTGCCCTTATTGTGGTGAAATGTTTCCGAGAATAGTTCGGCAAAATTGATTCAATCTCGTATGGTTGATCTTGAAAAAGAATTCGCATATGTTCGTTAAGATCTTCACGGTGACGAATTGTAAATTTTATAGTTTTTTCTTTCTGAACAGCTGCCGCTGCATAATACTCTCGGCCTTTTAATCCCTCAGCTTTGGCCCAGCATTCCACAACAGTTTCATACTTACCTTCCACAGGGAGGCGCCCGCCCTCTTTTTTCTGTTGAAATTCAATCCGATACCGCATGTCATTCAACATTGGAACCAGTCTCCGAAACCGTATATTTTAATTGATTGATCATCATCGTTAGCACCCCATCAAGGTTTGAAGTTGTGCCAGCTACTTCCCTGTTTTCATACCAATGCGTTACAAATGCTTTTACACACATATCAGCTCGTGCTGAATGATTTGGGAACTTTAAACCAGTTGCAGCTGTAATATATTCCTTCGCCGAAGCGATAAATCCCAGGATTAAATCATCTTCCAAATCACCATCAACCCTGAGAAATTTTTTCGCTTCTTTAAGTTCTTTTTGCTCAATTTCTGTCATTGGGCATCACCTAGCTTTCATTCACCTATTATTTGTTCTCACCAGAACCGGGATTTGGAACCCCATTGTCTGGAGTTGCATCTTTGATTGATGAAAACTCTGCAAACACAACAGCATCAGTATCCCAAAGAACAACATCTTCACGTTCAATGATTCGCATATCTGTAGAATTACGATAGAATGCTTTACCGCCAACATTTGTCGTTAAAATGGAATATTGCTGACGGTCAAATAGTTTAACAGCTTCTTTAAGATCACCGACAATCAACGGATATTTTGGCGCTGCTTTTGTACCACCGTTTGGCAAATATTTATCAGATATAACGGACACAGGCTTTCCGAATAAAAGTTTTTTAGTCGGATCTGTTGGATTAGGCTGTAGTAAGTACCGGCCAAAAGCATCCTTCAATTTATCCAAAACATTAAATCCTGATTGATTTGTAATAAAAGAGGTTGTGGCGTTGATAGCTGGATCAAGCTTGACGTTCAAAATATCTTTAATATCGTCTTGCTTTGAAACTGCTGTTTTTACGAGTGTTCCTAATTGCTTAATAATCAACGTATTACGCGTAACAGCTGATTTCTTAGCGAGCCAATTGGTCAAATATTGAAGAAGCGCTTCTTGTGTATCTGAAAGCAAATCATTAGAAAGAACCAAAATTCCTGCATAATCTTTAATGTTATATTTAATGTTTTCAAATTTAGGATTCTCTAGTTCCGTAATATCCGCTAATTCTTCAAGGTTTGCTAATGGAGTGATATCTGCTAGTTTTTCAAGCACTCGTGAACCTTTATTTGTAGATACCGGAATGACATCAACGAGATTAGCCAGTGTATCAAATTGTCTACGTTTTTCGTTGATCTTCGTTGAAATATCTTGCGGAACAACAAGACCGCCATCTTCATCCACACCTTCTTTCATTGCGGAAAGAGGTTTCGGTATTGTTCCAGATTTAAGAGCTGACGCAAAAAGCTGAACATGGTTCTTTACTTCCGTTTTGGCGATATCATCTGTTGGCTGTTGACCAGTTGCTACTGAATCTTGTGATGTCTGCTCCTGTTCATAAGGGACTTGCATATTTCGGACTTCTTCATATGTCTGGATCTGCTCTTTTATTTGTTGAGCTTCAGAAAGTAGTTTTTTAGCTTCATCAATTTTCCCTTTGTCTGTCAATGCTTCAATTTCTGTACGCTTTTCTGCTAGCGTTTGGCGTAACTCCCGTTCTTTTTTAGACATTCCACCTCCAGCAAAAAATTGAATATCTAGTTTCAATAAAAAATTTTTTTGTTTTAATAGTTTCGGTTTCAAATTCTTGTCCTCCTTAAAAGTGGCATTAAAAAAGAACCCTTAAAGATTTAAGAGTTCAAGTTTCATATCAATTTTTTGTTTTTGTAATTCATCCAATCCTGCTTCTTCAGCCGAATTTTCAGCAACTGTTTTAGCAACTATCTTTCCTGGCACATGTTTAAAGTGTGCCAAAATTTGATGATCAATACAGGCTGCTACATCCTTTGATTCTGAGACCTCATCAATCAAACCATAATGTAATGCTTCATCAGCTGTCAGCCACGTTTCTTCATCAAGTAATTGATGTAAAGTAACATCATCCAGCTTGTCACCAGCTTTATCAAGGTATGTCGAAACAATACTTTCTGTGATCTTGTCAAGATCATCGGCAGCCTTTCGAAATTCTGTTGCATTCCCGACCATTCCCATGTAAGGATTATGAATCATCATCATGGCGTTACTTGGCATTGTAATGTTATCCCCCGCCATTGCAATAACTGAGGCAATACTTCCAGCCAGTGCATCCACATAAACATTAATTTTAGCTTTATGACGTTTAAGCATTGAATGAATCGCTTGGCCCTCAAAGACATCTCCTCCAGGTGAATTAATGTACAAATCAATAGAGCTTACATCACCTAAACTTTTCAATTCTGACTGAAAAACTTTAGAAGAACTCTCACTAAACCATCCTTCACCCGTTATTGAGCCATAAAGTGTGATTTCAGCAGTAGAATCATTCAGAATCTTCATGTTCCAATACTTGTTTTTCTTCTTCGTTGCCATCACCCCCCTTCTGTTCATCAGATGTCCCTTTTACTTTGTTCAATTGATATTCTTTCATAATTGAAAGAGGAACAAGATTTAAATTCCCATAATGCTCATCCCCAATATCTCCAATTCCGGTCATGTCCTCTTTTTGAAGGATTGTGTTTACGCTAAAAGCGCCAACACTTTGCATCGTTTTATAAAACTCAGCACGAGATTTACTATCTCCACGAAGTTCTGATTCTAGGTTAAATTTAAAGTAATAACCACTTTTTAACTGGTTTTCTGTCAATATTTTATCGTTCAATTCTTGTTCTATATTTGTCACTAAAGGTTGTAACGTCGTTTTGACATAATCCAATGATTGTTGTTCGATATTAGAGAAAGTGGCTCGATCAAGTTCACCTATTTTATGTGGTGGTACCTTATAAATAGATGCGATCTGCTGACGGTTCCATTTCATGGACTCAATAAATTGAGCATCCTTCATCGGCATGGTTACTTGTGAATAGTCGAGACCAGCGTCTAGGACTGCAATAGACTGACCCGCATTTACACGCTCCCAGTCTTCTCTCACAATTTTTTTACTTTCTCTATCTAATAGAGTTGGTGCTTTGACAACGCCAAACGGAGCGCCACCATTTTTATAAAATTTTGCATTGAATTTTGTGGCAGCTCGATTTGATCCGATATTGTCACGAATAACTGAAATCGGAGTTTGTCCCACAATTCCATCAAGAGAAAGGTTTTTAAAATGCAGAACTTCTTCATAAAAAAACTCACGATATTTGCTGTCAATCGTGGTTGAATACCAAACCCGACCGTTATTAGGGTCAATATTTGTATTTGTTGCCTCAGGGTTTAAAGGTCTGATTCCAGTCACATTTCCGTCTTTATCAAAAAGCAAAAGATTGTAACTGTTCCCCCAAGTACAAAGCCTTGTGACCAAAAGCCTTTTCCAAATAAAACTTGTCATATAATCATTGACTTTGTTCAGAATCATCTCACTAATATCATTTTGGACTTGTTTGATATTGCCGTTTTTATTCTGAAAAAGTTTGATTGGCAGTTTCGCGATATCATCCGCCAAAACTATGACACATGCATAAACATCGGGATGAAGAACAGCTGTTTTTGATGATACTCTTTCACCTGATGAGGTTTCAGTGCCAGCAAAAATATTTCTAAACCAATTGGCTGGATGAAGAAGGGAGCCGCTATCCTCTTCTGCGATTTCATTCTTGACCCCGCCCTTTAAACGGCTTAATAGCATCTAATCCCCTCCTTCCTCCTTACGCTGCCTATCTACACCTAACAAGCCAGCAAGAGAAAATAAAAAAACACCGGTCGCAATCAAACCCGCGTTGATATTTATTCGATATATGGCAGTAGAAATGAATATCATCCCTATAATAAGTAAGATATCATCTATAAACGGCTGCATACTTTTTATAAATTTCATATTCCCACCTCCTACAGGCTGAAAGATCCTGACTTGATATAAGCATTTAAGTCAATCGTCATATCAATTTGAGATGCTCTCACATGTGCATTAATAAGGGCTGCAGCAGGGTCAATCCGTTGTGTTGACTTTGATTTGTCCAGCATGATATTTTCTTGAGCATCTACTTTTGTAACAGCATTACCCATCGCCCATGTCAGTAGATCGTTTTTATTATGGATGATGTTTTTCGCCTTTACTTTTTCGCGAAAGTCTTTTGTAGGCTCTGAAAGTGTGGCAACTCCCTGCCTAATTTCAATCATCACATATCCGTCAGCCTCCATCTGTTGAGCAAACTGTGTCGCATTATATGGATCGTAACCGATTTCTTTAATTTTCCATCCTTTCTCTTTCTCCATTTTCTTGATATAAGCTCTGATATAGTCATAATCAACTACAGCACCATCAGTAACGGTTAACCAGTTCCTCTCCCTCCACAAGTCATAAGGGACATGATCTGTCTTCATACGTTCATAGAATGTATCTTCAGGCATAAAACCATGACTTTCTACAGCAAAGCTCCCATCATCTAACGGAAAAATAAAAGATACGGCTGTCAGGTCAATTCGTTTTGATAAGTCAATTCCAACATAGCACTCCCGGCCGGATAGATCAGGAAAATGATCAGATCCACAATCTTTCCAAGCTTGCATGTCCATGTAGCCATTTTCACGCATGTTAACCCAGATATTCATATTCTTAGTCAGAAAGTTCCTCATTTTCTCTGGTACAGCCAAGGCAACTTCCAACTCTCCACGCAGATAATTAAGTCCATGTTCATTTTTAGCAACAATAGGATTGGCTTTGATCCAGTTCTGCTCATCCTTAATGTCATCACCTTTGTCTAATTCATTAACCATCACAAAATACTGCTCATTTGTTTCTACTTTATTTGGATCTAAAATGCGTGACACGTAATCATATTCAACGCGGTAGGCAGGGTTATTTAATTCAAAACCGGCAGTCGTAATAATGACCATTAACGGCTGATTTCGTGCAGCCATACCAGAAACAAGTACATCATATATTTCAGATGTTTTATGTGCGTGATATTCGTCTATAATTCCGCACTGAGGATTGAACCCATCTCCTGTTTTCCCTGCATCTTTAGAGAGTGCCTCAATTTTAGATTGTGTTTTTGGATGTTCAATTTTCCCGTAGGCAATCCTATATTTTTGCTCAGGTTTATTTAATAGCTCACACTGAAGAATCTGTGCTTTGATCTCATTCCAACATATTTTTGCTTGCTCAGTTTTCGTTGCCCCAATGTAGACCTCTGACATATTTTCATCATTTGCCATAGCTTCATAAGAAGCAACACAAGCTAAACTTTGTGTTTTCGCGTTCTTACGTCCAACTTGCCAATATACTTTTGTGAATCTGCGATACCTTGTTTCTTTGTGAACCCACCCATACACATTGCCAAAAATAAAAATTTGGATTGGTTCGGGGACAATATTTTCTCCTGCGAGAGGTCCTTTTGTATGCTTAAACTGAGTCATCCAATAAAGAAACCGTCTAGCTTTCTCGTCATCAAATATATAAGGGAACTCCCTTGTTCCTTCTCTCTTAATGTCATTTAAAAAGCGATGACAAGCCCAAATATGTTTTTGACACGCCACAATCTCACCCGATATCACATCGCGCGAGTAGTCAATCATAAACTGTTTAATTGTATTCATACATTACCAAACTCCTTTTCCGCTGCCGTCTTTTCTCGTTCTTCCTGAGTTTTGGTGATGGCTAGTTTTGCACGTGCAGACGGTGTAAGGCCAAAATGGTTGGCCGCAGATATCATCTGATCATAATAATTTTTCTCGCGTTTAAGAAGGGGATGTTCTTCACCAACCGACTTGATGGGCTGACCATTTTCATTACACCCTTCTGTGTTTATCATGATGCCATCTTCATCAATTTTTTTTGTAATAGAAATATATCGAGAGTAAATCTTACAATAGGTGGCCAACATGTTGATATCCGCCTCTGTGATGAGATCCACTTCAGACAATAAAGCAGCAACCCGTTTAAATTCTTTTTTAGCTACCTTATCATCCAACCATGAAGGAGGCTTAATATTTTCAGTACGCATTTTCATTTGTTTTTCATATTTAGCTCTGGTGGCTAATTCCTCAGTATTCTTTTTATTCGGATTACCCTGTATTAGTTGAAGAGCTGCAGATTTTGCGGGTCTCGGCATGTTTTTCACCTCATTTCGTTAAAAAAATCTTCTTTTTTCGCTTGTTTTTTCCGTCAAACATGCTATGATGAAACTAACAATCAAATCGTTTATATCAAGCCCTCTTGGCAAATCGCCGAGAGGGTATTTTGTATTTTTCGGGAACTTTGAAAAGCGGTGTTTGTTTGCAGAAGAGGGCGCGCCGTTCCCCAGACGGTTGTTTTCCAAAGATTTTAGTAGGGGGGTATCCTACTGCCCTAGCTTACTTCGATCACCATGAACCTTGTTATGGCAAGCATTACAGAGACTTTCAAGGTTTGAAAGGTCTAAACGCTTGGACCAGTCCTCTTTTACTTCC
This sequence comes from Bacillus sp. WMMC1349, assembly GCF_013155385.1. Taxonomy (GTDB): domain Bacteria; phylum Bacillota; class Bacilli; order Bacillales; family Bacillaceae; genus Bacillus. The sequence continues at coordinate 68,446 of NZ_JABJUQ010000008.1, forward strand.
ACAATGTGGTGAACCATGTCAGCAGGTATGAAGCGATGTTCCCTCAAACATCTCTGACAAAGATAGTTGTCTCTTAACAAAGCAAGTTGTCTTGTTTGCTTCCAATCAGTTGATTTATAAAAACTTGTAATTGTTTTGTCTCTTGAATGTTTGTTGTATTGTTTTGTTTCCTCTTGCTTGATGTGCTTATGATCATGGCAATAGGCTTCTCTAGTTAGTGCCTTACACCCATAGGCCTTACACTCCCTTAACGGCTTAGGTGGCATTGTTATCCTTCCTTCGGTTGTAAAGAGATCGATTGTAAACGATTGCTTTTGTTCCATACTTGCTATCTTTATCGACAAATTCAATGTCAATATGCGTTGGATTAAGCGTTGAATCATCCCTAGTTAAGTATGAAAAATCTGCATTTATAATCTTGTCAATTTTTTTACCGTTATAAAAAATACGTGGCGGAGAATCAATATCATCAAGTTCAATTTGAAGTAAAGGTGGTGCCATTTTCTCTTTAGTTGTGATTGATTGATACGGTTGATATGGACCATTTACTACCCTTTCCAATAGGTCAGATATACTCATATTGGCTAAATCCTTTTTAAAATCCACTTTTTATACCTCCCTCAAATAAAAAAACACCCTCCCTTTCGGAAAAGCGCTTGGCTATATTCTTTCTAAACCATGCCCACACTCAGAGGCTCCCTTTGCCATCAATCGTCTTATCTGAGATTCACTGGACACGGTTTACAGAGAACATCAACCAAGTCCATTAACACGCTTATATTTAATAAAATTGAACTTACACATACCCCGGGAGGAAGCCAAGCATAGTAAGATCATGGGTACAATGAAAATACTATTCCCCGATACGGCTGCCGCAAGACTAGCGCTATCCAGGCTCAGAATGTTCCTCCCGTTCGGCTTCATTCCTCAACACCTTTGTTCCGTATCCGGATACGCCATTGATAAGGGAAAGGCGCGTCTCCCATATATTCTTGATAAGTAAATGTTATCGCTAATGCAGACATAAATAGTCCCCCTTTTTGTCCCCCATTTTATCGGAAAAATGTCGGGATTTTGTCGATAAAAAAAGCACTCAGATAATTCCGAGTGCTGTAGCTATACGGTTTATAGCGCGTTGCTTGATTTCATAATAAGTATCCTTTTTCATTCCGAGTTCTATATAGATATGAATATCTTTTACCCTTGCAGCAGTTAGATATTTCTTTTCAATGATTAACCGTTCTTCTTCATCCAAGCTGTTTTGTAAGGCGCGTTCCATCTGCTTGACCTTGAGTTCATTGAGATTTAATGAATCTCGGAGGGAAGGGAAAGTATTTATGCCAGCAGATGAACATTCCTTTTTGTTCTCCAATTGGACTTTAAGCGCACGGTAATTTTTCAATTCTTTGATGACAACTTTGCGGACGGCTTTTTCATCCACAGCTGGAAGAAAAGATAATTGTTTAGACATCCTATCCCTCCTATTCTTCTACTTTTCTTTTTCCCATTTTTCAATACGTCTTTCGGTAAACTCTATCCAAATCAACGGTGCTGCAATAATAATGATTCCTATAATTAGATAGATCATGATTCTCCCTTCCCGTCTTATGTTATTTTTTAGTCAACTACGACTGAACACTATGCCGTTAATTTCTTAAACTGTGAATTAGTCAATTTCTTCTTTCCAAGGCGCTTCATCTATAAGCTCAAGCCAACAATTTAATGAACAACAACATTCAAACCTATTTTCTTGATTAGTTGGATAACCTTCATCTGTTTGAAACTCATCACCACAATTTGAGCATTCTTTCATTTTCGTAACTCCTTTAACGAACAATTATCTCAATAATTTCAACATCTTTATCACTGAATACAATTGAACAGGCCGGACAATACTCTCCCGATTGCCAATCTTCCTCAAACTCTTCTCGTTCATCAAAATAGGAGCCGAACATTGGATCTTGTTCTAAGTGGTAGAAAAACTCTTTTATTGTTCCACTATCTTTTTCTAGCCAGTTAACGAGACAATACCCGTCTCCACTCCAACTTTTTGCGACAATAACCTCTACTCCGGCAATTAAGCCATATATTTTAAGCCAATTTTGAATTTCTTCTTCATTTGGTTCTAGCCCAGTTAATTCGTTTTTAATTTGTTCTGATGTTTTTTTACTGGTATTCAATTTTGCCTTGTATAGATTTAGGAATTCCCCTTGTAAGAGTGTCATTTCCATGCCTCCCAATAATTCTGTTTTTCAAATATAAAATTACGTGAAGGTTTTAAATACTCTCGGTAGACAATTGGGTACTTTTTGATATAAGCCAACCGTTCTTTCTCTGTCATCTTCCAAACTTTCACTTCCCCTGGCAATCTCCAATTTTTATTTGAACTCATATTTATTCCCCCCTTTACTTTTGTAAAGTACCCTGTGACGCCTGCAGAACGGTGTTTGATTTTTAGCAGCTTGTTTATTTATGCCTTCTTCAAAAACAGTAATGACCTGTAGATTCTCAGAATCATAGTTTGTTGCCACCCACTGAACAACACGCCTTATCATGTTTATCCCCCTTAAAACGGCAAATCTGAATCTTTTATATCAATCGGCTTTCCATTATTGGCAAACGGGTCATCTAGGAATCTATTTCCTTGCTGTTGTCTCTGGTTCTGTCCTTGATTCTGGTTGCTGTTTTTTGTATCCAGAAATTGAACTGATTCAGCGACTAATTCTGTAATGAACACCCGACCACCATGCTGGTTTTCATAGTTGCGTGTCTGCAATCGTCCGTCTACGCCTGCTAATGATCCCTTTTTAAGAAAGTTCGCGACGTTTTCAGCCTGCTTTCTCCAAGCCACACAGTTTATAAAGTCTGCTTCTGACTCTCCATTTTGATTTTTGAACGGTCGATTAACCGCAAGTGTGAATCCTGCAACAGCAACACCTGAGCCGGTATATCTTAACTCTGGATCTTTAGTTAAGCGTCCAACAATAATTGATCTATTTAACATGTTTAAATTCTCCCTCTCATTTTTTCGACAAAATTCGACAAATGAAGCCGTTATTTATTTTACTCTCCGGTGTGAAATCCCATTTATACGGAAAGTTGTTTCAATCTCATGAATAACCATGCTTTTCGAGCGCTGCCCTTACCTTGTCGAGATCGTATTCAATACCATCAATTTCGATATACTCTAAATCGTCGTTTAAAAAGCCATAGCGACGTTTTAACTCTATTAGACTATCAATGTTCCTCCATAGGGTGTTATGCCCCACAGTGCGCCTATAATCGTTTTTATAGCGTATAATCAGACGCTTAGCTGTTCCCATTCTTCTGTCGCCCTTGTAATCTGAACTCGATTCCTGGCTTTTCACCGTACTTTTTACAAGCAGTTACTTTTGAAACTTGGTTATCATCTTTCCAAGCAATTTTGTTTAGAGCATCGAACACGCCTTTTATAAGATTGTCGATGTCTGGCTTTTTGGTATGCAGCGTATTGATGGATTGTTGCTGTTTTTTCTTTGACCAACTTTTAGGAATCGGCATAACGAAAGTGATATCTACATGGAGTGCTCCCGATTCAAAAGGATCGCTTTTCATCTGTTTCTGCGCTTCCCACTTGATGAAATCTTTATAGGCTAAGTATCGTTGAGCGTTTTTATTTACGAATTTGCCACGCCCAGTCATTCGAACGGCTCCCATTGGTGTAACGGGTATGTTAAGGGTGATCATTGGTTGCCCCTCAATTCTTTTAACTCTTTTGATTTATACTGATTTTTCCGTCTTATTAATTTTTTATCTGGAACTTTAAGCTTTTTGCTTAATCCATCATGGTATGGGCAAAAGTCAAATGGGCCGTGTGATTTTGCACACTCCTTACACATTGGCAAATCACAAGTTCTATGAATACCACCATGAACTGATGTCCACACATAAGCTGTTACAAAATCACATAACTGAGTTACCTCATTTTTCCGACAGATAGCGCAAGGATTTTCAGGTAATTTAATCATTCCGCCACCTCCAATAGATCAGGATTTCGATATATGTCGCCGATAACTTCGATTCTGTCTTTCCAATATTCCAAACCCGCATAACTACTGGCCCTTATTTGCTTACCTATAAAACTAGTGTCTTTATATACAACAACGTACAAGATATTTAGGTCGCCTTGATGGTAGACATCCCCCTCGTAGATCTCCTGACCGTTTTTGTCCTTCAATCCGGTGTATTGTCCAATTGATGCCCACTCTACCTGTATATGACCGTTATAAGGAGCACTGATATAGGCTAATTTTTTATCATGGTATAAGTCGATACCGCCATAAAACCATTTAATATCGCCATAATCCTCAATCGGTTTACCTCGAAACTTGATCTCTCTCAATCTCCTTACCTCCCGTCATCATGTATCCATTGCTTAATCTGTTTTTCTCTGTATCCGGCCAGAAATAAGATCTCAAATGCAGCTTTTATTTGCTCAAGCACCGAATATCCCGCCTTCTCTTTCCCTGATATGCCCCAACTCCGCACGGTCATAGAGTAAGAGAAAGACTTCTTTCACTGGTCGTTTAACGATTTTTGCAATTCTTTCAATGGGTAAACCGCCCTGCCAGTAAGATTCAACTTCATCCACTTCGTCCGGCTTCCAATCAAAATTACAATGATCAAGCATGATATAAACACCCATTAGGCGCTCTCCTTTATCGCTTTTTCCATTTCGCGCATTTTCTCTTCTAGCATTTTGATAACTGGTGTCAGGTCTTTGCCTTTCCCTGTCTTCCTTGGCGACAATTCGTAAACTCCCGGCATCAATGGAATGATTTGATAGTTTTTCATTTCCAAGCTCCTAATCTATGATTTAATTTCATCCGGTCACCCTTGATGATGACTATATAGTTCTCACACATTTCATAAATCCGTGTGCCGAGTGCTTCGTCTATTTGTACAAGCTGCTCAATATCCAATTCACTTGAAATGAGAATCGGCTTATGATTGAGATAACGATAATTGATGACTGAATATGTCTGTTCCACCTGCCAATCAGTTGCCCTAGGTTTACCCTTCAGAGGCTTAAATAGATCGTCTATAAAAAGGACATCAACCTCTTTCATTCGCCGTAGCTTCTCTTCCAATTTTTCAAAATCATCTTTCAGATCATTGAAGCCCTCGACATATGGAAAGTATTGAACTGGCACGTTTTTCGATTTGATTAATTTATTTGATATGGCTGTAAGTAAATGTGTCTTTCCTGATCCTGGCTGTCCCAAAAGGGCAATGCTGTTTTTACGTTTATCCTTGATACTGTCGAAATTCTTATAGTAATCAACAGCGCAATCGTAAGCATCAACGATCAGACCGTGTTTCCCTTCCGTAACAAAATTCTTGAATTGTAATTTCTCAAACTCTGCAGTTATGTCACTAGAATTCATTAATTTCCTAATTCGACGCCACTCAACACATTTACAGCGTACCCACACCTCAATGCCGTCCCTGTTTTCTAGATAACCCAATTCATCCTTACAAGTGGGACAGTCATATTCACCCTTTTTTCTAAGGCGTCCGACTCTTCCACCAAAGATTGAGCTGACCTTTCCTGAAGCTTCTTCAGTATTTTCTCCATAGCTTTGTCCGTACGGTTGTTGGTTGCCATTTCTCGTTCCCCTTCTTTCTTCTTCATTCTTCTGAACTACTAATCTGGCATATTGTTTTCGCAATTTATCAGCACTTAAAATATTTTTGTACCAGAATTCGTGTTTAGTAGACCACAAGATCACTTCTTGAATATCTTTTCCTGTGCGTCCGTCACGTTCCATCATCAGTCGAATTGTATTAGCCCATTTATCAAGGTTTGGTTGTTTCATGTCAGGGGCGTTTATATGGACATGTTTCCAAAGCAATTCAGCCAGCTGCATTTGTTTTTCATCAAAAACCAAACGTTTATTATTATTATTATTTTCCTTCTTTACCTTCTTTACATTCTTATTATTGTTCCATCTGCGTTCCGTCTCCGTTCCATCTGCGTTCTCTCTCCGTTCCAAGTTGCCTTTTTTGTAGTTCTCTAACCCCTGATATACCTCATAATTTACGACAGTGAAGAGCGTTCCAAGTTCGGTGTCCTCGATTTTCAAACGATTTTCTTTAATCAGTCGATCAACCGCCCTTTTGATCCTCGAAAGTGAATACTGTTTGACCGATCTATTTTCGATATACTGCAAGTCTTTTTGTAAATTTCGATATGATCTTAAAAATTGACCGCGCTTCACCAAAACATCGCCTTTTCGTTGCCCCTCTTCCGAAAAAACTGCATTTCCATAAATAAAGAAGAATAGACGGAATTCGACTGGGTTTTGCCATATATCGCTTGTAAAAATGTCTCTACTTGTTTGGAACGCTCCGCCCATAAAATCACCCTCTTGTTATGCTAATTCTTTCTCTGCTTTAGCCACCCATCTTTTAAGTAGATAGATACAATGGTCAGCTTGCCCTTTATTGATTTTGTTAATATCTTTGATGTCAAGAGCTGTTATAACGGTCTTCACATCGCCTTGTCCACGCAATTCAATATAATGTTGAGCAAGGGATTGAATTTCATCCTTTTGCTCCTGTGTGATCATTTCAGGTGGTTTTGTCGCTTCTACTTTTTGTTGAAATGCGTCTGGATCGTCTTTATCTGTCGGAATGTTGAATTGTTTCAAAAGAAAATATTTTTCAGCGTATGTCAAAGCCTTACCGACTCCCTTTTCTCCTGCTATATCAACACCCTGTGCATAAAAAGGGACAGTCAACGTTTCTTCGGGATTTTCTGCATTCACCCAAATAAATTCAAGGTCTAATTCTGTGAAATATGTCGTTTTCTTTTTCTGATTGCCGTACTTATCTTTACTTTCAACTGTTTCTGTTAAGATGCGTTTGTCTACAATTTTCGGAATCAGTAAAAGCGTTTGTTTGTCTAATTCATCTCTGATAGCGCCTAAAACCTGACTTGATCCGACATATTCGTACTGGTTTCCTTTGTTTTCTTTTTGGAGATACGGGATCGCCTTTCTGACCTCGATCAGCTTTTGATAAATATTCATTATTCGTTCACCTCGACTGTGAATTTATCTTCCCTATCAACCACTGTCACACCTGAAATAATCTCGCCATCTGCGTCTATTAGCTTGTCCCCGAAAACTGAAGATTTCTTTTTAATGGATGCCCAATCAACGTCTTTTTTAATTTTGACTAACCCTTTTGTTTCCGCGTATTTCAACAAGTCGGTTTCATTACGTTGATATTCCGGCTGCTGCTTGGTAAGCTTAATTTTTCCATACGGTAGATTGATTGACTTATATGGCTTTTTGCCACTTTCAATCTGCCTTCTGACTTCTTCCCGCATGTATCGCTCTAGTCTATGGATATAGAAGTTTTCACGCTCGACATATGGTTTTTTAGACTCATCACGCCAAAACTCAACCCGTTCAATTTGAGTTCTGAGGCGTTCAAGCTGCTTTTCAGCCACTGCATCTATTTCTGATTGTTTCCCTTTAAAGTAAGTGATGCGCCGTTGTGCTTCGGCTGCTGATTCTAGGTCAGTCACCTCAAACACTTCATAATCCTTTTCCTCTTCTTCGACCTGATCGATTAACACTTGTTCTGTTTCTGGAAGACTACTCATTAATTTGTTTCCTCCCTTGATTTTTCAAAAAATATTCGATATGCTTTAAATATTCTTTCTTAAAAAATCACTTCCCTAAAGTTCACTTGGCAGAGTGAACTTTTTTAATTGTCTTCCTCTTCGTTGTCTTTCTCTTTTTCATACTTCAAATATTCCAACGGATAACCGTAACGGTTGATTTCTGTAATGATTGGATGCTCGATATTCATTGATACGCCCTCCTTACAGTTGAAACGTCTATCCCTTTACTTAAGAGTTGGGACGCTATTTCATGCAGCTGAACAACTTGTTCTGGATGCTCCATCCGTTTAAGATCCTTACAATGGGCAATCATCGACCCTGCTATTTCAATACACCCTTCATAATCTCCGTCCTCAATAGCATCTGGTAACAGTTCAGTGATTAGAAAATCCATTGATTTGATTAGCCTTTCAGCTCTTTCCTGATCAGACTTTAGAAATCGATTTAAATTCATGCTTATCCTCCTCTTTGGTATAATGTTCCTGTAAGATAGGGGGTGAAACTATGAAACTTGATCACGATTGTGTAAGAGAAATCCTTCTTGAATTAGAAGAAAAACTTACATTGAACGACCAGCTAAATACTAGCGAGGTAAGAGAACTTCAAACCGTTCAAAAGTTTGGAGAAGAAACCTCGTTTTACGCTATTTTAAAGCTAATTGATGCCAATTTTATCGAAGGTAAAGCAATACGATCTGATGATTCACTAAGTGGCTTAATCCTAGGTCATTTGACCTGGGATGGCCATGTATTTCTTGATAACATAAGAGAGACATCAATATGGGAAGCTACTAAAGAAAAAACAAAAGGTCTTGCAAGTATTTCAGTGTCGTTAATGGCTGGAATTGCACAAGATTATTTAAAACAAAGGCTCGGTTTAAATTAATATTGTTTTCCTTCAGTCCAACCATGCTCATTAAGAAATCTAATAAGATCATTTATAAACTGTGTATATTTTTCTGTAGAATAATCATTACTGTTAAAAGTCAGTTCAAGATTGAGCTGGCTTTCTTTAGCATCACCCATGGAAAAAGCATTTCTATTTTTTATTTCAAACCCTTTAATCCAGACAGCTGCCCAGGCCTTACCTTTTTCTAATGTAACTGGCATTTGATATTTCATATTAGCCATTTATTCTCTCTCCTTTAACTTTTAGATATGCTTCTTCACAAAAGCCTGATAAATCTTCATAAAACGTTCTGCCTCGCTTAGAGCAAGCCATTCTTTTGTTTTGATCTTCACTTTACCCACCTCCTTTTAGTTGGTCAGTAATGACCTAATCTACTGGCTGTATATATCTCGGACGCTTCTTTATCACTCTCTGCACTTCACCAGTTGTATTGTTAACCAATACTTGCTTTCCTCTGTGATCAGTCCCCATTGTGTAAGTATCAATCCCCTTTTCCTCAGCAAACTCTTCTAACAAACCTTTTTGTCCTTCTGCTCTTCGTAAGGCACTGACTGTTGATAGCGATTCGATCATAAATGATGTAATATCCGAGTTTTGATAATCTGAAATAAAGTCAAATACTTCTCGTTCTGTTCCAATGCAATTGTCTAGTCCCTTTTCTTCAATAACTCGCATTGTGTAAAAATAGTCTTTCATTTCATATTTATCACCGTCATAATGCTTTTCGACCGGGAACATCTGCATCAATTCCCTTGGCGTTAACCAACCTATCATTGTATTGATAGAGCCAATAATGTGAAATCTCGTTAGTACGTCTTCATATGTTTCAGGCATGTCCTCACTATTAATCATTTTTAAACCACTAAAGACAACTCTTTTGAGGGTCTCTCTTTCAATAGATCCCTGGCTTTCGCATTGTGCCAATCCTTCGTATAGCTCATTTAAAAATATTTTTCGATAGATCGAATAATAATCCACCTTTTCCTTTTGAATACCATCTATAACCTGCAATTGATTTGACATTATGAAACCGCCTCTTCTTTCGTTAGAAACTTATTGATGAAATATACTTGACCCTTGCCAGTGACTTTAGGTGTCTTACTGATACTGATATGACCATCTGAATGTGTTATAGATGTTTCCTTAATTTCGAACAATCCACTTTCCATGCTCTTTTGAGTTGGCATGTTGTAATCTGTCCCTTTTCGCTTTATTAAATATCCGTTGTCTCTTAACCATGCGAAAAATCGTTTCTGTCCCGTTTCAATTCCATTCTGTTTTAATAGTTTTGCAAGCTCCCCCACCAAAATAGATGTACTGGATGCTGACACACTATCCGCAAACAGAACTTTAGGTTTGTTTTGCTCAATTTGCTTTTTTAGTTGATTGTTCTGATTTCGCAAATCTAGCACCATTGCTTGCTTTACTTCATCACTGAAACTAGGAAAATAGTTTTTAATGAATTGTTCTTCGTTACCTTTATTAACGTATCCGCCCGTTTTTCTAATTATAGGTAGCACTTCAGAGGTTACCCATCGTTTAAATTTTTTTGCCTTCTCTTTAATTTCTCGATTGTTCCCTTGTTTTGCAGCTCCAAATATTAAATCGTATAAACCTGATTCATTTACGAACTTTTTCTTTTGTTTTCTTCCTATTCTGTCGATGACTCCGTGGACCGCGGAGTCATCTTCCTCAACATGGTTTTGAATTGCATTATGTGGTTTCGAAAAGCTTAATGCTTTAGCAATTTCCTTTGCTCCAAACCACTCAACTCCATCCACTATCATTACAGGTAAATCTCCAAAAATTTTATGATTAAACGTTTGTAATTCATTCATTTATGAAATCTCCTTTTTTTGTTTTGCCTTTCGTTCTTTAATAATTGAATGCATGCTCGGTCTTATCTCTTGAACAAATGTAATAGCATACTTTCCGCTAAGAACAATTGATTCAACTGATTTGTTTTTTTTCATTAAGAAACATCCCTCTCTATATCTAACATTTTGTTAGGTTTTAGTTTAAAAAAAATGATTTCTGAAAAGTCACACCCAAATACATCAGCTAGTGCCACACCTTCTTCTATCTCCATCTTTTGCGGATTTCTCTCCCACGAAGAGTAAGTAGTTCTATGAATACCTAAGGCTTTAGCTACATCGTCTTGAGTTAAATTTAAACGCGCCCTCCATTCTTTTGGAGTTCTTGCAATTTTATATTCCAATTTACCTCACCTCCTCACACGTTAATAATATCTAACATTTTATTAGATGTCAACGATTTTTACACCATTTTTATATATTTGCGTTGTTTTTTCTAACTGTATGTTTGCTATAGCTAACATTTTGTTTTATAATAACAACATAAATAACAAGGAGGTGAAAAAATGGGGAAAAAAATAAACTTCGCCAAAAACATAGCAAGGATTAGAACAGAGTTAGGACTTTCTAAAGCTGAATTCGGAAAGCGACTTGGCTTTTCTGATGTCACAATAGGGTATTGGGAGCGAGGGGAACGAACTCCCAAGACAGGTACAATTGAAACGCTAGCAAGAAAACTAGGAGTTAGCACAGCCGAATTGATTTTTGACAATGTGGGCGAACAAAATACGCATAGTAGTATTGTTCCGATGACAGAGACAGTTCCTATATATGGATCTATTCCTGCAGGTTGCCCTAAATGGGCAGATGACAATATCATAGGTAGCCTTCCAATCCCTGATAAATTAATTAAAATGTATGGTTTGGAAAACCTCGTATCTTTGAAAATCGAAGGAGATAGCATGAACAAAATAGTGCCTAATGGTTTTTATGCTGTTATAGATACTAAAACTAAAGAAGTTGCAAACGGTGATATTGTAGCTGTCCGTATCAATGGTTATGAAACAACACTGAAAAGATTTTACCAAACAAACAACAGCATTATTCTTGAGCCAGACTCATACAATCCTGAACAAAAACCTTTTATTTTTGATTGCACCAATCCTTTTGAATGTCCTGAAATTACAATAACGGGAAAATACGTATGGAGTTGTGCGCCGATTGATTAATTCATAATTTACCAACGCGGGAGACTACCCGCTCTTCTTTTACAACCAAAAGAACATACATTCTGATAAAGGAGAATAAGGATGAAATGTGTGATATATACAAGGGTCTCTACTGATCTACAAGCAGAAGAAGGAATATCATTAGATCTGCAAAAAGAAAGATTGGAGCAATATGCTCTTTCTCAAGGGTGGGAAATAAAAGAAGTATATACTGATGAAGGATTTTCTGCTAAAAATACAGAGCGACCAGCTTTTCAAAAAATGCTTAATGACATGAAATCGAAAACTTTTGACATAATTTTGGTTTATCGCTTAGACCGCTTCACTCGTTCAGTTGTAGATTTATACGAAATACTAAAACAGATGGATAGGTATAATGTGAAATTCAAATCATCTATGGAGATATTTGACACAACCACCGCTACTGGGCGAATGTTTATAACATTAGTAGCCACTTTAGCACAATGGGAAAGAGAAACAATTTCAGAACGTGTCAAAGATGCTATGAAAAAGCGTGCTGAAGAAGGAAAATTTAATGGTGGGAAAGTTCCTTATGGTTATAGATTAAAAAATGGAGAATTAGTTACACATAAAGAAGAAGCTAAACTTGTAAAGTTAATATTTGAACGCTCCATATCTCTAGGAGCCGGTGCATTATCGCGATACCTAAATAAAAATGGATTTAGAACAAGAAGTGGTTCATTATTTCAACGTGCAGGAATATTAAGCATAATAAACAACCCGATCTATATTGGAAAAATACGCTGGGGAGAAGAGGTTTATACTGATATCGCGCAAAAAAGCTTTGAACAAATCATTTCTTTAGAATTATGGGAACAAGTCCATAAATCGATGGATATAAGAAAAAAGAACAATACTAAATCATACCGGAAATACACATATTTATTTAGTGGTGTTTTTAAATGTGCTCGTTGTGGTAATCCACTTATGGGTTCTCCTAAATACCGAAAAGATGGTAGCGTTAGATACGGTTATAAATGCAAGGGACATTACTCATTAGGAATATGCGATCTCCCGCAATTTGGACAAGATTCACTGGAAAAAACATTCTTAAACTTGTTAAAACTAACTGGTTTTAAAGACAAATTAGAAACAGATGAGACAAAAGATGATATGGGTAATATAAAGAAAAAAGTAAATGAATTAGATGCAAAGAAAAAGCGTGCAAAAGAACTTTATATTGAAGGTGACTTAACAAAGAAAGAATATCGAGAAATGTTAGAGAATTATTCAAATATGCAATCAAAACTTTTACAAAAAATCAAAACTGATTCTGAATCTGTAACACTTGAAGAGCTTGCCCTTTTCATTGAAAATATTCAAAGTGAATGGGTTAATTTAGATGACATTGAAAAGAAATCAGCTATCAACGCAGTATTTGATTACGTAAAAGTTGATGTAAAAACTTTCTCTAAACCATCTCGATATTCTCAACCAGCAGAGATTATCATTACTGAATATAAGTTAAATTAATCGTGATTTTCTGACCATAACGGAGTAGTAAAGACCTTTCTACTACATTCATAGCTTGTACCCTCTTTTAATTACGCTTGCCATCGCTTGTAACATTCTTTCATTTGCGCTTCTCATACTTCGCTGAATAAATGGATTAGCTGGCTGATGAATGGTTCCGAATTCCGGTAAGTGAACACGGAATTTTGTGTCTTTAGTAGGTCCAACAACAGCATAGATTTCACCATCCAAATCCTTTCGAGTACGGTTTCCAACAATAATATCCTCATCAATATGGGGATGACTGCCCCCAATATCAGATCGAGGTGCATTTTTATCTATTTCTTTGGCAAGAATAGCACCCCCGGCTTTTACGGCTGCTTTATTGATTGACTCATCTTTCCTTGCAAGGTCAGTTAAATATGAATCTAATTCTTTAAAGCCCTGCATCTCCATTTCAAATTCCATTATTCCACCGCCTTTGCCCTTATTGTGGTGAAATGTTTCCGAGAATAGTTCGGCAAAATTGATTCAATCTCGTATGGTTGATCTTGAAAAAGAATTCGCATATGTTCGTTAAGATCTTCACGGTGACGAATTGTAAATTTTATAGTTTTTTTCTTTCTGAACAGCTGCCGCTGCATAATACTCTCGGCCTTTTAATCCCTCAGCTTTGGCCCAGCATTCCACAACAGTTTCATACTTACCTTCCACAGGGAGGCGCCCGCCCCTCTTTTTTCTGTTGAAATTCAATCCGATACCGCATGTCATTCAACATTGGAACCAGTCTCCGAAACCGTATATTTTAATTGATTGATCATCATCGTTAGCACCCCATCAAGGTTTGAAGTTGTGCCAGCTACTTCCCTGTTTTCATACCAATGCGTTACAAATGCTTTTACACACATATCAGCTCGTGCTGAATGATTTGGGAACTTTAAACCAGTTGCAGCTGTAATATATTCCTTCGCCGAAGCGATAAATCCCAGGATTAAATCATCTTCCAAATCACCATCAACCCTGAGAAATTTTTTCGCTTCTTTAAGTTCTTTTTGCTCAATTTCTGTCATTGGGCATCACCTAGCTTTCATTCACCTATTATTTGTTCTCACCAGAACCGGGATTTGGAACCCCATTGTCTGGAGTTGCATCTTTGATTGATGAAAACTCTGCAAACACAACAGCATCAGTATCCCAAAGAACAACATCTTCACGTTCAATGATTCGCATATCTGTAGAATTACGATAGAATGCTTTACCGCCAACATTTGTCGTTAAAATGGAATATTGCTGACGGTCAAATAGTTTAACAGCTTCTTTAAGATCACCGACAATCAACGGATATTTTGGCGCTGCTTTTGTACCACCGTTTGGCAAATATTTATCAGATATAACGGACACAGGCTTTCCGAATAAAAGTTTTTTAGTCGGATCTGTTGGATTAGGCTGTAGTAAGTACCGGCCAAAAGCATCCTTCAATTTATCCAAAACATTAAATCCTGATTGATTTGTAATAAAAGAGGTTGTGGCGTTGATAGCTGGATCAAGCTTGACGTTCAAAATATCTTTAATATCGTCTTGCTTTGAAACTGCTGTTTTTACGAGTGTTCCTAATTGCTTAATAATCAACGTATTACGCGTAACAGCTGATTTCTTAGCGAGCCAATTGGTCAAATATTGAAGAAGCGCTTCTTGTGTATCTGAAAGCAAATCATTAGAAAGAACCAAAATTCCTGCATAATCTTTAATGTTATATTTAATGTTTTCAAATTTAGGATTCTCTAGTTCCGTAATATCCGCTAATTCTTCAAGGTTTGCTAATGGAGTGATATCTGCTAGTTTTTCAAGCACTCGTGAACCTTTATTTGTAGATACCGGAATGACATCAACGAGATTAGCCAGTGTATCAAATTGTCTACGTTTTTCGTTGATCTTCGTTGAAATATCTTGCGGAACAACAAGACCGCCATCTTCATCCACACCTTCTTTCATTGCGGAAAGAGGTTTCGGTATTGTTCCAGATTTAAGAGCTGACGCAAAAAGCTGAACATGGTTCTTTACTTCCGTTTTGGCGATATCATCTGTTGGCTGTTGACCAGTTGCTACTGAATCTTGTGATGTCTGCTCCTGTTCATAAGGGACTTGCATATTTCGGACTTCTTCATATGTCTGGATCTGCTCTTTTATTTGTTGAGCTTCAGAAAGTAGTTTTTTAGCTTCATCAATTTTCCCTTTGTCTGTCAATGCTTCAATTTCTGTACGCTTTTCTGCTAGCGTTTGGCGTAACTCCCGTTCTTTTTTAGACATTCCACCTCCAGCAAAAAATTGAATATCTAGTTTCAATAAAAAATTTTTTTGTTTTAATAGTTTCGGTTTCAAATTCTTGTCCTCCTTAAAAGTGGCATTAAAAAAGAACCCTTAAAGATTTAAGAGTTCAAGTTTCATATCAATTTTTTTTTTTTGTAATTCATCCAATCCTGCTTCTTCAGCCGAATTTTCAGCAACTGTTTTAGCAACTATCTTTCCTGGCACATGTTTAAAGTGTGCCAAAATTTGATGATCAATACAGGCTGCTACATCCTTTGATTCTGAGACCTCATCAATCAAACCATAATGTAATGCTTCATCAGCTGTCAGCCACGTTTCTTCATCAAGTAATTGATGTAAAGTAACATCATCCAGCTTGTCACCAGCTTTATCAAGGTATGTCGAAACAATACTTTCTGTGATCTTGTCAAGATCATCGGCAGCCTTTCGAAATTCTGTTGCATTCCCGACCATTCCCATGTAAGGATTATGAATCATCATCATGGCGTTACTTGGCATTGTAATGTTATCCCCGCCATTGCAATAACTGAGGCAATACTTCCAGCCAGTGCATCCACATAAACATTAATTTTAGCTTTATGACGTTTAAGCATTGAATGAATCGCTTGGCCCTCAAAGACATCTCCTCCAGGTGAATTAATGTACAAATCAATAGAGCTTACATCACCTAAACTTTTCAATTCTGACTGAAAAACTTTAGAAGAACTCTCACTAAACCATCCTTCACCCGTTATTGAGCCATAAAGTGTGATTTCAGCAGTAGAATCATTCAGAATCTTCATGTTCCAATACTTGTTTTTCTTCTTCGTTGCCATCACCCCCCTTCTGTTCATCAGATGTCCCTTTTACTTTGTTCAATTGATATTCTTTCATAATTGAAAGAGGAACAAGATTTAAATTCCCATAATGCTCATCCCCAATATCTCCAATTCCGGTCATGTCCTCTTTTTGAAGGATTGTGTTTACGCTAAAAGCGCCAACACTTTGCATCGTTTTATAAAACTCAGCACGAGATTTACTATCTCCACGAAGTTCTGATTCTAGGTTAAATTTAAAGTAATAACCACTTTTTAACTGGTTTTCTGTCAATATTTTATCGTTCAATTCTTGTTCTATATTTGTCACTAAAGGTTGTAACGTCGTTTTGACATAATCCAATGATTGTTGTTCGATATTAGAGAAAGTGGCTCGATCAAGTTCACCTATTTTATGTGGTGGTACCTTATAAATAGATGCGATCTGCTGACGGTTCCATTTCATGGACTCAATAAATTGAGCATCCTTCATCGGCATGGTTACTTGTGAATAGTCGAGACCAGCGTCTAGGACTGCAATAGACTGACCCGCATTTACACGCTCCCAGTCTTCTCTCACAATTTTTTTACTTTCTCTATCTAATAGAGTTGGTGCTTTGACAACGCCAAACGGAGCGCCACCATTTTTATAAAATTTTGCATTGAATTTTGTGGCAGCTCGATTTGATCCGATATTGTCACGAATAACTGAAATCGGAGTTTGTCCCACAATTCCATCAAGAGAAAGGTTTTTAAAATGCAGAACTTCTTCATAAAAAAACTCACGATATTTGCTGTCAATCGTGGTTGAATACCAAACCCGACCGTTATTAGGGTCAATATTTGTATTTGTTGCCTCAGGGTTTAAAGGTCTGATTCCAGTCACATTTCCGTCTTTATCAAAAAGCAAAAGATTGTAACTGTTCCCCCAAGTACAAAGCCTTGTGACCAAAAGCCTTTTCCAAATAAAACTTGTCATATAATCATTGACTTTGTTCAGAATCATCTCACTAATATCATTTTGGACTTGTTTGATATTGCCGTTTTTATTCTGAAAAAGTTTGATTGGCAGTTTCGCGATATCATCCGCCAAAACTATGACACATGCATAAACATCGGGATGAAGAACAGCTGTTTTTGATGATACTCTTTCACCTGATGAGGTTTCAGTGCCAGCAAAAATATTTCTAAACCAATTGGCTGGATGAAGAAGGGAGCCGCTATCCTCTTCTGCGATTTCATTCTTGACCCCGCCCTTTAAACGGCTTAATAGCATCTAATCCCCTCCTTCCTCCTTACGCTGCCTATCTACACCTAACAAGCCAGCAAGAGAAAAAAAAAAAAAACACGGTCGCAATCAAACCCGCGTTGATATTTATTCGATATATGGCAGTAGAAATGAATATCATCCCTATAATAAGTAAGATATCATCTATAAACGGCTGCATACTTTTTATAAATTTCATATTCCCACCTCCTACAGGCTGAAAGATCCTGACTTGATATAAGCATTTAAGTCAATCGTCATATCAATTTGAGATGCTCTCACATGTGCATTAATAAGGGCTGCAGCAGGGTCAATCCGTTGTGTTGACTTTGATTTGTCCAGCATGATATTTTCTTGAGCATCTACTTTTGTAACAGCATTACCCATCGCCCATGTCAGTAGATCGTTTTTATTATGGATGATGTTTTTCGCCTTTACTTTTTCGCGAAAGTCTTTTGTAGGCTCTGAAAGTGTGGCAACTCCCTGCCTAATTTCAATCATCACATATCCGTCAGCCTCCATCTGTTGAGCAAACTGTGTCGCATTATATGGATCGTAACCGATTTCTTTAATTTTCCATCCTTTCTCTTTCTCCATTTTCTTGATATAAGCTCTGATATAGTCATAATCAACTACAGCACCATCAGTAACGGTTAACCAGTTCCTCTCCCTCCACAAGTCATAAGGGACATGATCTGTCTTCATACGTTCATAGAATGTATCTTCAGGCATAAAACCATGACTTTCTACAGCAAAGCTCCCATCATCTAACGGAAAAATAAAAGATACGGCTGTCAGGTCAATTCGTTTGATAAGTCAATTCCAACATAGCACTCCCGGCCGGATAGATCAGGAAAATGATCAGATCCACAATCTTTCCAAGCTTGCATGTCCATGTAGCCATTTTCACGCATGTTAACCCAGATATTCATATTCTTAGTCAGAAAGTTCCTCATTTTCTCTGGTACAGCCAAGGCAACTTCCAACTCTCCACGCAGATAATTAAGTCCATGTTCATTTTTAGCAACAATAGGATTGGCTTTGATCCAGTTCTGCTCATCCTTAATGTCATCACCTTTGTCTAATTCATTAACCATCACAAAATACTGCTCATTTGTTTCTACTTTATTTGGATCTAAAATGCGTGACACGTAATCATATTCAACGCGGTAGGCAGGGTTATTTAATTCAAAACCGGCAGTCGTAATAATGACCATTAACGGCTGATTTCGTGCAGCCATACCAGAAACAAGTACATCATATATTTCAGATGTTTATGTGCGTGATATTCGTCTATAATTCCGCACTGAGGATTGAACCCATCTCCTGTTTTCCCTGCATCTTTAGAGAGTGCCTCAATTTTAGATTGTGTTTTTGGATGTTCAATTTTCCCGTAGGCAATCCTATATTTTTGCTCAGGTTTATTTAATAGCTCACACTGAAGAATCTGTGCTTTGATCTCATTCCAACATATTTTTGCTTGCTCAGTTTTCGTTGCCCCAATGTAGACCTCTGACATATTTTCATCATTTGCCATAGCTTCATAAGAAGCAACACAAGCTAAACTTTGTGTTTTCGCGTTCTTACGTCCAACTTGCCAATATACTTTTGTGAATCTGCGATACCTTGTTTCTTTGTGAACCCACCCATACACATTGCCAAAAATAAAAATTTGGATTGGTTCGGGGACAATATTTTCTCCTGCGAGAGGTCCTTTTGTATGCTTAAACTGAGTCATCCAATAAAGAAACCGTCTAGCTTTCTCGTCATCAAATATATAAGGGAACTCCCTTGTTCCTTCTCTCTTAATGTCATTTAAAAAGCGATGACAAGCCCAAATATGTTTTTGACACGCCACAATCTCACCCGATATCACATCGCGCGAGTAGTCAATCATAAACTGTTTAATTGTATTCATACATTACCAAACTCCTTTTCCGCTGCCGTCTTTTCTCGTTCTTCCTGAGTTTTGTGATGGCTAGTTTTGCACGTGCAGACGGTGTAAGGCCAAAATGGTTGGCCGCAGATATCATCTGATCATAATAATTTTTCTCGCGTTTAAGAAGGGGATGTTCTTCACCAACCGACTTGATGGGCTGACCATTTTCATTACACCCTTCTGTGTTTATCATGATGCCATCTTCATCAATTTTTTTTGTAATAGAAATATATCGAGAGTAAATCTTACAATAGGTGGCCAACATGTTGATATCCGCCTCTGTGATGAGATCCACTTCAGACAATAAAGCAGCAACCCGTTTAAATTCTTTTTTAGCTACCTTATCATCCAACCATGAAGGAGGCTTAATATTTTCAGTACGCATTTTCATTTGTTTTTCATATTTAGCTCTGGTGGCTAATTCCTCAGTATTCTTTTTATTCGGATTACCCTGTATTAGTTGAAGAGCTGCAGATTTTGCGGGTCTCGGCATGTTTTTCACCTCATTTCGTTAAAAAAATCTTCTTTTTTCGCTTGTTTTTTCCGTCAAACATGCTATGATGAAACTAACAATCAAATCGTTTATATCAAGCCCTCTTGGCAAATCGCCGAGAGGGTATTTTGTATTTTTCGGGAACTTTGAAAAGCGGTGTTT